>CBDIDQ010000125.1:0-18258 GCA_965277695.1 Alteromonadaceae bacterium | reverse complement strand
ATAAGTTGAACGACCGTATAACGCCGTTAAATTTTGAGGGTCAATTATCAGCACTTTATTGAGTACATCAACCACTTTCTCGTTCAACAAATCAGAGTTCGCCCGATCTTGAGCATTAAAACCTAAATTCACATAAGCATTGGCCAAACGTAACATACTAGGAATATCATTTTTGTCTTGTAAATCTTCAATAAGCGCATCACATTGTGACCGAGATGCAGGCAAATCAGTCATGCACAATTTTTTTACTTGAGGATAAAATTTGGCTGCATCAGCACTGACAAAAGAAGTCGACAATAAATAGCCACACAACCAAAAAATGATATTTGTTTTCATGGCAATATCTCCGTCACTGTTGAACCTTCTCGCATTACTTTAACATTATCACGAAATGGCGTACCTAAGTATGAATTGGTGCCTGCCTGAGGGTGCACACTTTTATCCCCAATACTAAAATACTTACCGGCTTCATTACGCTCTCGAAGAAAAAAATCTGACTTAGGGAGCTTATCACCCCCACAGCCATCAAACCGATTGTATTCTAACGTCGTATTAAACAAAGGGTGTGTATGTGCCAAACCCACAATCGAACTACTTTTATCATTCCAGAGTTGAACTTTACACGGATCCATTAGTGGTTGACCAAATGCAAATGAATTAGTCAAATGTTGTGCTTCAACAACATCAGGTACATTATTAAGACCAACACAAACAAAAGCAACACCGTATTCAAACGGTTTTCTCGGATAATTACTTAATACAGCTTTAACACTGCTATCAACAATACCATCGACTGACCCCGGACACGAAGCTGAAGACGCAGATACATCAACATATTGACTTACCGACTCAATCGGCGCATCGCCCGGGCAATCCTCACAATTCACTAAAACTCTGACCTGTTTTAGCCCCGTACTATTAAAAATAGGTGTAAAAACCCCTGTGCTATTTTGTATGCCGGGCCATGCACCATCAATTTGAAAAGTATACTTGGGTTTGCACAAGGTGGCTTTTCTGCCAATATTCACATCAACTGTCACTGACACACCCACCTGCGCACTAAATGGCGCAGTCATGGTGACATCGGCAAGGAAACAAGTTTGTGTCGGATAACAATTAGCAGCCTGATATTCAGCAGGTAAAAAGAAGCTATTTGACGCTTTATCAAAATGATATTGACCCGCTTGTGTGACTGCCACTGCATCATAAAGACGTCGACGCTGCTTAGACGATTGGTAGCCACTGTCAGAAGAATGAAACTCTTGCGGCGATGGCAGCACAAATTTTCCCAACGATTGATGCCAAATCACCGCTTGCCACGGCGACCCTAACTGTCGCGCATAAAATAGCGAAGACTGACTTTGATTGTGACTGCTGATTTTACTGAGATTGCTGTTGACTGTACGTGTGCGATCATCCAGTTGCACTCGAATATCCACCTCATCCGGTTGATATTCATAACTTGATTGACCCATTTCACTATCATTAACTTGGGTCAATCGACCTAATTTATCATAACGATGCACAGTAGTTTGATGGCCGCGAACCACCGTTTTGGGGTTGCCTTTGCTGGTGTATTTTACCGTCAATAATGGCTGATCAGTGATCGCCAATGCAGTGAGTTGATTGTGTTCATTCAGGGTCAATGTTTGACTATAGCACTGTTGGTTAATGTCAGTTTCAGTTAACTGGCTGAGATTACCTAAACTATCATAACGATAGCCAATGTGACTGGTATCACTACGTTGCGTTTCAACCCTAAAGCCTAACTGATCATAACGGTATTGATGATGAGCACCATCTGGAAACACAATGCTGGCAAGTTTGCCCATATTATTATAACCAAGATGCGTGGTGTGTTGTTTTTCACTCAGGGTTGCCAATAGACCATCAGGACTATAGCCATATGTCATGACTGTTGCTTCACCTGCTTGTGTCTTTTTTTCACTGATAATGTCGCCATTGGCGGCATAGGTATAAGCAAGGCTATTTGAGCCAATTTGACGATTTGTTAAATTCCCTCGCACATCATAAACATAGCGGATTTGAGTCTGATCACTGCCATCAATGGCGATGATCCGCCCCGCTTCATCATATTGATAACGGTATTGTTGATAATCGTTTTGTGTCAATGTTTCCAATGCAGTAGGTTGGCCATTAATGTCATAACGACTCGGCCACCCGTTATCGTCATAAACAATCTGCGCCTGTCGTTGTTGGTTATGCCATAACTCAGTTATTTGATTACGATCACTCAATACAATGGCGCTGGTAAAACCCTCAGCATTCGTCATAGACGTAGTAATACCCAGCACATTGTGAACAAAGGTGGCGTATTGTTGTTAGCATCCTTAACCGTCGTCACGCGGTCTTTATAGTGGTAACTATATTTTTGCCCACGAATGTTAACTGTTTAGGTTTTTTGGCTTTGATGAAAGCTGAATTTGGCCGTTGCCTGACCGAGCGGATCAATCACTTTTGCCAACAGTTTATTGCGATGGTAGGTGTAGCGCCACTGGTGACTCGCCAAATCATCAACGCGGCTCAGCAAGGCATTTTTATCATAGTGATAATTCACCGCTCGGTGACTATCGTCTGTTACCCTGATGATCCGCCCTGATTGATCTCGCTTAATATCAACCTGACGATGGTTTGCTGCTGAAATACCACTCAACCGATTATCAGTGTATGTCAGATGAAGTTGATTACCATTGTTGTCGGCAATATTCACCAAGCGGTATAGATCACCGAATTGCTGAAAATGTTTTGACCACCCTGTTAGATAGTCTATTTGAATCAACCCCTGCGCATTAAAACCAACCGCCTTAACGTCGCTATTTTGTGCCGGATTAACTTTAAATCCCACCGTAGCAGGGTCAAATGTATTCATAACGCCGCTGTCATCTCGATACAACAGCGTACCACCATCTTTAATGGCAATAGTTTCAGCCAAGGATAATTGCCAACCGGGGCTAAAATCAGTATTCATGGTATCATCGACCAGATTCGAATCATAAACCCGGGCAATCACAATCGGCATCCGTCCTGGAGCCACCAAATCCCGCCGCACAAAAGTCATATTACCTTTGCCGACATTAACAAACCCTTTTTTCAGCCCATAAAATATTGACTGTTCGTTATTAAAAAATGTATTAATGCGTCGACGCGCTGACAACTCATTAAGCTGATCAATTTGCGCTGTAAACTGAGGTGTCATTGCGGGTTGAGTCTTGGGTATCGCAGATTCATCGCTTTGCACAGGCAAGCTGCACAATATAAACATCAGCCAAACGCTGATTTTTCTTGATATTGTCATTGGTTGTGTCCACTTTACTATTATTATAAGACGACCTTATTCGGTCCTGAAAATTGAGTATTAACTCCAAATCACATAAAAGCAAGGAAACATTGATTCGCCCGTAACGGTTGTGGACCGTCGATTATACTTATTATCATGTATCATCTGTAGAAACCAAACATCATGTTAGACCGACACACTTCTCAACTCACCAGCCTCTGCTTATTTATTGCTTTTATCCCTAACGCCTGCGCCGAGGAGCAATACTTTGACATGACGCTAGAACAGCTGCTTAAAGTCAAAGTTAACCTGCCATCAAAACATAAACAGCCATTACAACAGGCCCCGGCCAGTATTACTGTTTTTACCTTGCGTGATTTTGATCGGCTTGGCGTGACCAATCTTGAAGAACTACTCAACTATGTTTCAGGGGTTGAATATCACCGAGAAGGGCTTGGATCGGAAGTCACTTTTAGGGGGCGGCGTTCATTGGGCAATGATATTCTGGTATTGCTCGATGGCATACGATTGAACGACCCAGTATCTGCCAGTGCGTTCACTTCATTCCAGAACATCTCATTATTTTTGATTGAGAAAGTCGAAGTTATCAAAGGCCCCGGCTCCGCTTTATATGGTTCAAATGCCTATAATGGCGTGATCTCACTGACTTCACGGAAAAATGACAATGAGCTTGCTGTGAGTGCCGGACGATTTAATCGCTGGCGCGGACAAGTGGCCTATCATCAAGGCGGTGAAGGCTGGCAGTTTGATATTAACGCCGAACGTTTTGCCGATGAAGGCCAGCACTACTCCGCTTTTTTTGACTTTTTTGGCCAACTAGACCCGACACAAGACCCACAAAGTGGCAGCCACATTAATCTCACCGCCCATTACCATAATGCTTATATTCGCGTTGGCCAACACAGCCGCCTGAGCGAAGATTTTGTCTGGGCCAGCCAAGGCAATGGCATTAATGCCTATGATCTCACTAGCCGCTTTATCCAACTCGGCTACGATTATTTGATCTCCGGCAATACCGACTTAAAATTGGCCTATGAACAAGTCGATAGCCAACAATCGACGATACTAGTTCAAATGCCCCCAGCAGTAGCCGCAGCGGCGATTTGGACTAACGGTGATGAAGTGCCATTTATTGGCGGTAATTATCGCGAAGTTCGCGCCAAGCGACTATTTATCGACTCATCATGGCAGCAAAGTGACAACATGCTGTGGCAAATGGGGCTAGAAGTCCGCCGTGAGCACAACGACGAAATTACTTTTCAGGGCAATTGGGACCCTGATATCAGCCGTGAAAGCCTTGGCTTTATTTTTGTGCCAAAAGAGGGACCTTATACCCGAGAGCTGTGGTGGTTCGGTCAACTCCAACCGCTAGTGCCGCAATCAGAACGGCAAGTCAACAGCGCCTATTTGCAAAATAGCTGGCAACCAAGTGAAGACTGGTCTCTAACCCTCGGTGCCCATTATGATGATTATGACGATGTAGGCAGTAATTTAAGTTTGCGCAGCGGATTGGTCTATCAATTCAACCCGCAAAGCACTTTAAAACTATTGTTTGGTGAGGCTTTCAGAGCACCGACACTATTTGAACTCAATGCCCTGATCGCCACCGGTTTAATCGGCAATGCTGAATTAAAACCAGAAACGGTCGATACTCTAGATATTGTTTGGTTACAAGATTGGGGGCGGATGCAAAGCAGTTTAACCTATTATAAATCCAGATTTGATAATGTGATCGACACCGTACTTGTCGATGATATTGTCGCCGGTTTTGCCAGTTTTCAGCCACAAAACCTCGGCACATTGGATTTATCCGGTTGGGAGCTAGAGCTAGCCGCCCAATTAGGTGATAACTGGTCAACCCGGCTGGGCTTCGCCCAAGCCAATCAATTTGTTAAATTAGGCTCGCCACAACAAAACGGTTCCATAGCTCTCAATTATCAACAACAAAACTGGAATGCCAACCTCAGTGCCGTCTGGCATTCAAGCGTACTTTCTCGCCAAATCAGCGACACCCAACCCAATGAAATAACCATTGATAGTTATTGGTTGCTGAAAAGCCACTGGGTTTATCATTGGTCTGAATCGTTAACATTTTCTGCCACTATCAACAATTTGCTCGACGAGGACTATAGCGGTTACAGCCCAGTCAACGGACTTGAGCAAGGCAGCCCGCACCGAGGGCGTCACTGGCAGGTTGCGCTGCGTTGGGGGTTTTGAGGCGATTTAATTATTACTCAGACCCATTTTCTGCCAAAGTGGGTCGAAATCGGCGGGGACGGGGCACTGCCGAAAAAATACTCTTTGCCGCTCATCGGCATTTTCCTGACCGATTAACTCATGCAATACACGATCAACTACATTTTCATAAAACTGTTTCCCATGCACCCAGCGCAACAATTGCTGTTCCACTGACATTTCTCTCACTTTGTCTAATATTTGCTGATAACGTTGATACAAGACTTCGGGTTCTAGATAATCATGCCATTGCGACAATTTATTTTGAATAGCCTGCTCATCCAAGGCGATCTGTGGATCAAGCAAATCTTCTTTAAACCCCAACACCCGCAAACCTGCCCATAATGGATTAATCACATGCCAAAGCACACCATGGGCAACCCATTTGTCCAGTTCAGCGGTGATCTTATTCATCAGCACAGATTCCTGAACATTACTTCGCTTCGCCTCAGGTATAGCACGATAGATTTCACTTGGGATCACTAGATAATTCTCGATACAAAAACGCGGTAATATCCAAAGGTTGTCAAGTGCTTGTTTTGTCGTCTCCAGCTTTTCTTCATCCCATTCATCCGGGTCAATAATTCCCAACCAATCGTTTTTTTGTGCCAGAACTTCAATCACCAGCTTTTTATTACCCGCAGGTGCAATGTGCCAATCCTTTTTCCACCCTTTAAACGCCTTTTTATTATTCAAAAAAGAAGTGATGGCGTGAACATCATCCGCTCCTTCGACCACCAGCACTCTACGAGCTTTATTACCCAATTGCTGCTGTTCTATCTTTTTAATCGCTTTAACTACACCTTTCATCAGCAATCATCCTCATCCCGCGTATTCATTTCAATACGTATTCCCTGGCTTTCGTAACTTTCCCATACATCAACTGCATGGGAAGTAATAATAAGTTGGCCACCATTGTCTTGCACTATCAGTTCAAGCGTTGCCAACAACGGCTCCACCAATGACGGATGCAAATACATATCAGGTTCGTCAATCAGTACAATACCACCTGGCTGCATCCAGCGGCTGACTAGATAAATCAAAATCAGCACCTGATGCTCTCCGGCACTAAGCTCATCCATTAAGTGCCCCACCCCACGCTTGTTTTTAAGTCTGACCCGCAAACGGTTTTGACCCGGTTTAACCTCTGTCTCAATGACTTTATCAAACAAAAACTCATTAAGGTTTTTGATGATTTTATGAAAACGATGGAGCTGGGTAATTTTCAGCGAAATTAACGAGGTTTCAAGCTGCCCCTGCCATTCTTCTGAGGCGATGTACTTGGTCAACCAGCGTAGTGACAAGTCGTCAGCCGTATATTCACCGATATGTTTTTTTGGCGAAACCCAGCGACGTTCCTCAGCATCCAGATAAACCATATTTGGACCATCGATTTTATCGTGCACCCGGATCATCCGTTGACGATGTTCAGACCATTTGTCCAACCACTGCTCGGCAGGCAAATGTAAAACATAGCTACGTTCCCCATCACGCAGAAACTTAATCGTTGTTGAAGTTGAATTGGGTATGATTTTCTCACCGACGATTTCACCTAACCAATAAACATCCGGTTTTTCTTTTTCCAATCGTTTAAACCACTGCTCAGAACCATAAAAAATCCCAACCGATTGATCAGTAAAAGGTTGTATGCCATCAAATACCACCGCAATCCCTTCCCAGCGACCTAACCATGCTTTTGCCTCGTGGTCATCAGGTAATACTTTACGCCAATCCAACCAGTAACCCGCAACTTCCCACAACATGGCGACAGCTCGCAGCAAAGTCGATTTACCACAACCATTGGGACCCGTGAATAACACTTTATTTTCAACTTCTTCTGTCCAATCATTGATCAGCGAAATCGTCCCATCGTCGATGGGACCGACACCTTTGGTATGAATGGCAGTGATTTTCATGGTTATTCCTCTGAGGGATATTTTTGAAGGCTAATAGTAGGCGGAGGATTTATCCCCGCATGGTTGTGGCTTCGACAAAAAGCGGGCATAAATGCCCGCCTATGAGATGGTAAAAATTACAAGTAGGTATATACCACACTGCCCCCCCGACATCAATACAATTAAAACGCCCCACTGCTAGCAACACTAGCACCAACAACCGTGGTCACCGAATTATTGCCACCACCCTGCCATACCACTGGGCCGACATCACGTTTAATGCATTTCCATTCAATAGTGGTATTACCCGGTAATGCGGCGACATTGCCTGTCCAAGTGGGATAATTTGATGGTGACAACTTCACCGCTTTGGTGGTGTCCCAACTGCCGAGTGCCGGCGTACTGCCGACAACGTAGACACTTTGTCCCCACGACGTTGTGCCATTCAGACAGCTGAAATCAACACTACCGCTACTGATTTCCTCTTTAACCAAAACCACTGCACCATACGCCGGGATATGCACGTTGTTGATAGCAAAGGCTTTATCTACGCCACGACTGGCCAATGGGGTATTGTTGAGGTTGTATTGGGGCCAGCTAGTGTTGGCTAATTCACGGTAATTGCCTGAGATACCCACGTCATAATCAAACCGAGTGGTGGCTTTAAAGTTCATCACGATAGCGTATTTTCCGTCGGCTCGGGTGAAAGGCGGCAATACCATTATCGTTATGAATATGTGATACCCAGCTGTCGCCTGTAGCTAAAGTGGTCAGGTCATTGCCGCGAATTTCATTCATTTTTTGATACCAGTTGAGCACTTTTTGACGACCCGGGTCTTGTTCATATTCGCTCAGCGGTAAACGATCATCCCACCAGTCAATATGGAACTGGGTGGTTTCTCCCGCTTCTTGTCCCATAAAGGCCATAGGTGTGCCTCGGGCTAAAATCGTGCCTGCCAGTGAGACTTGACTCATTTGCCAACCTTTACCGTCGCGACCTCGTTTAGCGATGCGATCATCGGTGTTGCCTACTTCATCATGAGATTCGGTATAAACCGTGGCATCTTGCCAACCGTCACCAAAATGACCAAACACCGGCCATAAGTCGTCTAAATGCCCCGCCCGTTAGCACCGCTTTGAAATTGTCGTGAAAGGTGTCCGTCCACTGGCTGTCCATCGGACCGTGACTGCTGCCTTCCACTGTGCTGCCTGCATCATCAGCAGTAATGCCCCACCAATCTGGCAATTCTTCGGCGGTAAACCAAATATTGTCATCCAACGCTTTGGTTTTGCCGTATAACTCCCTTAACAATTCCCAACCGCCGCCACTGCCCGGCTGAGTAACAAATCCGCCTGCTGGTATTGTGAATGGTGTGGTGGTGTGATCAAACCGAAAACCGTCGATGCGAAATTCTTGGGCCAAATACAACACGTTTTGGATCATGAAATGTTTGGCTACCGGATCATCAAAATTATACAAACCGCCCCACACCGTATCACCATCTATATAAGTGGTGTTATCCAGCGACCAAAGAATGTTATCGCCAGTAGCAACATGGTTAAACTCCAAATCGAGGATCACCGCAATACCATTTTGATGGGCTTTGTCGACCATCGCTTTAAGATGATCTGGACCGCCAAATGACGCTTCAACCGCATAGAAAAAATGACGGGTTATAACCCCAACTCAAATCCCCGGCAAATTCATTCACTGGCAACAACTCAATCGCGGTCACCCCCAAGTGATTGATGTAATCATTAGTGCCGTCATTATCCAACTCTTCGGTGACTTCTTGCAGTGGGGTACCGCCGTTGCGATTGGTAAAACGCAGCGGATGCAGCTGATAAATATTCAGCTTGTCTTGAGTTGGTCGCTGCCAACTATTACTTTGCCATTGATAGTCATCAGATAAATGAATCCGAGACATACCAGTATCTAACATTGAGCTAGTCACCCAACGCGCTGCCGGGTCTTGAAAAGTCTGCGTAACCCCATCCCGTAGCACTGAAAAACGATAATGATCGCCATGCTTAGGGGCACGGCTGAAACTGGCGTCGGTGCCCTTAAACCACCAAAAATGACCATCCGGCGTACGCGTTAAGGCAATCGAGTGGGTAGCACCATTGGTAAAATCGCCTTGCAATTTGACATTGCTATCACCTGGGGCCGCATGAAAAATCACGTACCAATCACTGCCTTCTTTATAGACTCCCGGCGAGCGCTGCCAAATAGCATCGGCATCATTGTTTAACCAGCCATCGGCGAGTGCAATAGGCGCTTGGCTGCCAAGCCCCAAAACCAGCGCCACTGCCACTAGTGATTTTTTTATTGTCATGATCATGTATCCCATCAGGTGCAAATAGTGCTTCAATATCATGCAGCTGCATAAAGACCGTCAAACTGAATACGTATGCAAAATCATACTGACAACCTTAAGGTATTGGAATTTAATACCATGTAGTGTTTAATTCAATGCAAAACACAGTGAGGTTGTGAAATTTGATTTAATAGCAGATAGTAAGCGCATCTTTGTGCAGGAGTAAACAACATGAACCTTAAAATCAACCCTATCATTACCGCCTTATTAGCCCTATTAGTGGCTCCCGGTAGCCATGCCGCAGACAGTGCACAACACACCAGTCAAGGCAGTAAACATTCGGTTGTCAGTGCCGCCCATTTAGCCAGTGGAGCGGTGAAAATCGCCGCAGGCTCAGTGGCAATTCCTTTGGTCAGTGTCGGCGTTGCAGGCACCGTCAGTTTGCAAACCGGTGAAGCGTTGATAAATTTTGCCACGGGTAAGGATGACCAACCTTTGCCAATTGCTGATGACATTATCGTTGCCGATCCTTCACCAAAAACAGTATTAGCTAGCGAAGGAGAATTGTAATGTTGACGCGTCTTTGTTTTATCTTAGTTTTGTTAGCAAGCGCTTTTAGCTCTTTCAACACCATAGCAGGCAGCAGGCAAGGAGCCGTCAACCCAGCGTTTGATCAGCAGCAATTATTTGATTTCAGTAAGAAAGTTGAACGTGCTGCGGCGAAACAAGGCGCACGAGTATTTTTACTCGGCAGAGTCGGCCGCTCGTCGGCTGACTTACCCGAGGGAATAAAGTATACCCATACCGGCATCGCGGTTTATTCACTAATCACTATTGATGACAAGTATACTGGCAGTAAACAAGTGCCCGGTTATACCATTTATAACCTTTATCAAAATAACGAAAACCCGGCTAAAAGTGAGTTAGTGATTGATTATCCGGTGAATTTTTTTGCTGGTGCCCATCAACTCAAAGCCGGGATAATCATCCCCACCATGGCATTGCAAAAGAAGTTATTGGCGCTGATCGCCACAGCAGGTTTCAAACCACTGCATAATCCCGACTATTCGCTATTAGCCAACCCCTATAACAGCCAGTTTCAAAATTGTACTGAATTTACTCTAGATATTATCAATGCAGCGATTTATCAAACCGACAATATCAAGCAGTTAAAAGCCAACAGCCAAGCACACTTTAATGCGCAAAAAGTCAAAGCCAGCGGATTTAAATTAAAAATGGCCGACTGGTTTATGAAAGATTTGTCATTGGATGATCATCAAGGCAAGGTGCAGACAGCGACGTTTACGACGATTGCGCAGTATTTGCAGGATAATGACTTGCTTAAGTTTCAGGGAGTGGTTGTTGAATAAATACTATACATTCGATGTTTTTTACGAATAATTCAGTGGTTTACATTAAAGATAACCTATAATAAATGTAAATCATAAGCGATAAACATACTAACAATTGATAAAATCTAATTCCCATCATAAAACAAGACTTGTGGTGTTTTTAAGAAAACCAAACAATATAAAATCCAACCTTTTAGCCAAATCACTCTATAATATAAAAATATAATGTCCATTAGTTTAAACACTATCAATTTTTGCGCTTTTTCTCTAGAAAAAACCAACTATCATTTGCGCACAGTATAGCTGTGCAGTATACTTCATTAACTTGCACAGTAATACTGTGCTTTAGGCAGGATCCTATGTCAGTAGCATTTAAAGATAAATGGTTAGAGTCATTTTATGAAAATGATACTCGTCACAGATTAATTCCTCGCTCAATAGAGAGTACGCTGTATCGTAAAATACAAATTTTAGATGCCGCAAAAGAGGAAGCTGATCTCAGGCTACCGCCGGGTAATCGATTTGAACACCTTTCGGGTAAACTCAAAGAGCACTGTTCAATTCGGGTAAATAAACAATATCGATTAATATTTCAATGGGTTAACGGCGTTGCACACAACACCTACCTTGACCCTCATAAATATTAAGGAAAAAAATCATGATGCGCCAAACAAAACGTCGTCCGGTGAGTGTCGGTGAAATGCTCAAAATCGAATTTCTTGAACCTATGGGCATCAGCTCTAAAACACTGGCAGATGCCATGGCGGTTCACCGCAATACTATTAGTGCTTTGCTCAATGGTGGGGCTTTAACCGCACCAGTAGCAATTAAACTGGCGGCGGCATTGGGCAATACCCCAGAGTTTTGGTTGAATATTCAACATGCGGTTAATCTTTGGGATACTCGTAACCGCTTTAACGAAGAGGCCAAACATGTTATTTCGCTAGTTCCGGATGCCGCAAAACCCTAAAACACCTTCTCATCCTCACCCCGACGCAAATCGGCAAAAATGGCCAGCTCCCAAGGTCGCATTGCCAGTACCAAACTGGTACCAAAACGTTCATCCAGTGGCAGGGTTTCATCCTCGCGGTGCAGTTGATTAAATTCCTGCGCCAGTCGCTGGGCTTTTGTCATCACTTGTTGATTTGATTGGCGAGATAACATACCGCTGGTAAACACCCTCAATTCTCCCGGTCCATTAAATGAACTGCCAAGAAAATCGGTTTGCACACTGCGTTCATAAAATCGCTGAATTGGGCCATCAGACAACCAACTAAACTCCCTAGATACTCTCAGTTTTACTCGGTTGCCCGGCAATAACGCAATGATTTTCATTCGGTCTAACTTGGCCAGTAATTGAATGCCGGGTAATTCGTCAATAGTGTAAGTTTGAATGACATCGCTGAAAGACCAGTGATTGAGCAAACAATTTGCCATCAACAATAAGTGCACATCGCCAACCAATTCTTTTTCTTGCTCATGGGTTAAATGAGTAATAAGCGCCGCTTGCTTTTCCATCAACCGGATCAAGTCACTCAGCGTTAGGTCAACAAAAGCACACACCTGCTCAAACCGCGCCAAACTAAAGGTCTTTTCGGAGAATAATCGTTTAATGCTGGCTTGTGATAATTGCAATGCTTCGGCAACATCCTGATAGGTTTTGCCTTGTTGACGAAGCACTACTTTGAGGGTGTCGATCATCGCTTGGGATTGTGACATGAATCTATTTGCCCCCGGCCAAATCAATAAAACTGCCAGTGACAAAAGACGCCTCATCACTTAACAACCACAGTATCGCATTGGCGACTTCTTGCGGCTGACCACCCCGACCCATCGGTAATCCGCTTTCAAGCCTTTTGACCCGCTCTGGCTCTCCACCATCAGCATGAATATCAGTGAAAATCAGCCCCGGACGGACACAATTAACCCGAATGCCATCCCCTGCGACTTCGTTAGACAAGCCAATAGTCAGGGTATCCATCGCCCCTTTTGACGCCGCATAATCAATATATTCATTAGCCGCCCCCGAACGAGAAGCCGCCGATGAAACATTGACGATAGCACCGCCGTTACCGCCTGTTGAAAGGGCCATGCGTTTCACCGCTTCACGACAGCACAAAAAACTACTGGTGACATTGGTGGTGAGAATTTTATTGATGCGGTCCGCCGTCATATCCACCAGCTTCATTTTCTGTTGCAATATGCCGACATTATTGACCAGCGCGGTCACCGGACCCAAACGCTGTTCAACGGCTGCAAACAAGGCCACCGCTTCGGCTTCTTGGCTAACATCCGCTTTGATGGCGATACATTTTCCGCCGATTGTCGTGATTTCGTCACACACCTGCTGCGCCGCTTTTTCGTTGTTGAGGTAATTAACGCAAACCGCGTAACCTTGTTTGGCCGCTTCAATTGCAGTGGCAGCACCTATGCCTCTACTGCTGCCGGTAACTATGATGACTTTGTGTTTATTTTTGTTCATTTTAAAACCCATTGATTTGATTAATAATTTCAATAAAAATACCTTGCCCTACCGCTATCAAGGCATCAGGAAAATCATAATCCGGATTATGTAATTGTGGCGTATCAAGCCCCGCCCCCAGCGTAAACATCGCCCCTTCATTGGCGGCATCTCGTAACTTGCCAAAATCTTCCGACCAACGATAAGCTTCGGTTAATGTGGTACAGGGAATATTCAACGTATTACAAGCTGAAACAACCTGCTCATAACCGATTTGACTATTGCTACAAGCGTAAAAAATATCGTCCCAAGCCAACTCAACCGACAAGTTAAATTCAGCGGCAATTTGCTCCACTTTGTGCACAGTCAATTCAACCAAGGTTTCCATCGCCCTATTACTGGCAGTGCGCAAAGTCGCCATCACTGTCGCTTCACCCGGTGCAGTACCAAACGCCGCCTGTGGGCTACCATCGGCAGCCACATCAAGCACACCGAGGGTTGCAGCAATCACAGTGACTAAACTGAATTCATCAATCTGCTCAGTCATTGGCGGTAACTGCTGAATAATTTGGCTCAATGCCTGCGCCGGGCTAACGCCGTTCTCTGGATGCGCCGCATGAGAGGTTTTACCACCTAATTTGACTGTCATGCCCCGCGAAGCACAATTAAAACTGCCCGGTTTAACAAAAACTTGGCCCAAAGGATGACCGGGAATATTATGTAAAGCAAAAGCATAATCGGGTTTAATCAAGCCAAATTGCGAGTCTTCAACCACTTGAATGGCCCCTGCGCCCGTCTCTTCGGCCGGCTGAAACAACAATACCACCCTGCCCGATTGAGGCCGAGTTCGCCCTAACTTTTCACCGACAGCAGTGATGATCGCCATATGTCCATCATGGCCACACTTATGCGACACACCATCATGCTCAGAGCGATGGTTGAAGGTGTTGGTTTCTTGGATTGGCAGTGCATCTAACTCACAGCGCAACAAAATCGTCGGTCCGGGTTGTTTATCGTTAAAAAGCTTGCCATTAAAAACAAAGGCAATCCCGGTGCCACCGATACCTTGATAGATTTCATCTGCGGCAAATTCAGTAAATTGGTTAAGTACTGTGGCAGCTGTAGCGGTTTCTGCGTTTGAGAGTTCAGGGTGCTGGTGTAAATGTTGTCTAAAAGTGGAGGATGTAGCGGGTGTTTTCATAATTTTGTCACTTAGCCTTGTTGCTTATTATTGTCAGGAGAAAAAGAGATTATACTGGGCTAATATTGAGTTAGCCTTAGGTTAGTGGAAATAGCGCAATAAGCACAAAGGCGACATTATCGCGAGCACCTCGTTTGAGCACCTCATCCAATAATTGCTGCCCGGCAAGCTCGATATCGTGGCCATGCTCATTCAATAGGGTTTCAACCTCCTCATCTGACATTTCTTTTTCAATCCCATCACTACAAACTAAATACCAATCATTGGGCTCCAAAGGCGTCGTTTTAAAATCAAGCGACAAGCTATGATATGCCCCTACCGCCCGCGTCACCACGTTTCGATCACGATGATGTCGAGCCTCATCCGCATTGAGCTTACCCTGCTCAACCAACTGCTGAGTTAACGTATGATCAACCGTCAATTGTTGTAATTTTTTATCCCTTAAACGATAAACCCGGCTATCTCCCGCCCAATAACAAAACACATGCTGTTGTTGAATAACCAAACCCGCAACCGTGCTGCCAATCACTGAATTGCTAACGCTGCCCAGTTGCAGCAATTGCTGATTAACCTCTGTCAAACAGTCACCAATAACCTCCGAAAACGGACTGAATTCGGGCAATTTATCAAGTAAATCAAGCGCTTCGACAATCGCCTGACTCGCAACATCACCTCTGTCATGCCCACCCATGCCATCAGCAACAGCCCAATGTCCCTGCTTAGTATTTGCCAACAGGGAATCTTCATTGACCTTTCTGACTTTGCCAATATGAGTGAAATGAGCAGCAGACCAAGCACAGTGCTGCGAAACATTAGTATTAATGGTTTTTTTGCTCATTTTTTACCCAATATAATTTATGATCGCGAATCAAAACAATAAATTAAAATGCCACGATAGCGCTTCAACCCAACTTTTAGCAGATACTCGCCATTAAAAATAGCTTTTTTTCATGCAATAAATAGTTGCAATGTCCTAAATATTACGGTACACATAGAAAGGACTCAATAATAGGAAGAAAAAAACCATGAGCGCAGATTGCGATAAAAAAGACAATAAAGAAACCAACAAAAAACCAAATAACGAACGTTTTTACAGAAAATCATTTTTTATGCCTTTTGGCATCTACAACACTGATAAAAAAGCCCCGGGCAGAGCCACCGAAATCCTGATTGGACGCAATAATGAACGGGCTTCCTTCACCCGTCGTCTACTCAATTCAGGCAAAGGCGGGGCTTATTTAATCACCGGACAACGCGGCACAGGTAAAACCAGTTTTGTCGACCATTGTATGACAATGTATGAACAAGATGCCATCCAGCGGTTTTCAAACTCATCATTGGCTAAAACTTGGACTGATAAAATTATGTCCTTCATTTTTGTCACGACCTTGCTACTGTTTCCTGGATTTTTAGCTACTCTACTACGCTTTTCTGAACCTGATACCCTAATAAACATTGTGATTGGTATTCCATTGTTCGTGTTTACACTTGTACTGGTACCGTTTTCATTTACACCTTTAAAAACAGCGCTTTCTATTTTCAAAGTAAAGTTTTCTGATAGCTTTAAATGGCTACTAACACTGATATCATACATTATTTGGGTAATTATGTTTATTATAACGTTTGAAATAATTAAACATGGCGTTATCCCTATTTTGTACTTGTGTGGTTTCGGTTTTGTTCTATGGAATACCTGTTTAACTATACCAAATATGTTTTCCCTCATTTTCACTCAAAATAGTATGAATTTGATAAGGCTTAAAATTTTCACACTAAGCGCCTATAAGACATTTTTAAGCCAAGTTTATATTTGTGCAATTTTAACGACACTCGTAAATGGTTTTAAAGATCATCAATTGTTAAGAACTAACTTTTTTCAAGATCTACAAATACATAATACTTATAGTGACGTTTCTTCCCTATTAATTATTATTGCATCCCTAATTATAGTTATACTTTTTGAATACAAAAATATAATTTCCCCTGCTCAGTTTTTCATCCAAAATAAATTATTTACAGAAAAAGATGAAGGTAACGTACCTAAATATTTTTCTCGTAGAATAGAAAAAACAAATAGAAGCGATGATGAAGAATTTGTTCATATCAAAGAAAAAGCTGCCTATCAAAACTATTATCGTGACCTGCTCGATACCAGCTGGCTCAGTGCTTATATCAGCGTATGGAAACCGATTATAAAAATTAAAATCAACCTTGGTTTCGATGATATCGAACACACCAACATTGTTTATGGGCTACTAAAACAACTACATAAAGCCTACCACTCCAATTTTCTGACGATTAAGAATAATCGGGTGTTAGCAACCAAATTTTTTATCTTCATTGTATTATTTATCATTACTATTCCTCTGAGCGATAAATTTTTTGCCTTCACTGATCGCAACAATGTAACACTGACTCCTAGTTTAAATTTAAACGTTCAAGGCAGTTCATTAATACCGACACTTTTTGGTTTTCAATTATATAAAAACGCCTCGAATACCTATCATGTGCAACTGACACATAGTGAAAAACCATGTAAAGCTACGGACACTCCAGATGCATGTAAAACAATGGCAATCAAAGAAACAATGACTCATCAGCCGTTATTTTACTGGTTATATGTAGATTTACTTACTATTGAAGATCAACCCGCATTGCACAATAGTTATTTTTATTATGTGTTTGAGTTATTGCTAGATAAAAGTTTTTTTCCATTTGAACAAAGCCATTACCAGCTGCCACAAAAGCGAGGATCGTTCGATTCGATTGCGAATGAAATAACACTGACTGACGCTCCCGCACTAAACTACAGCATACGTGCCTACCACCTCTATATTTTTCTCTTACTGACTCTATGTTATTTTATCATTAATTATTTTATTCCGATTTTGCCTTACCGTGCCAATGAACGAAAACTCAAACAAGTCATTACCCGGTTTACCGCAACACAAAGTGATGATAATGCGGTTAGTGTTGGTATGATGAAAGTCCCCATACCTTTTGTTAAAAATCACATTTATAGTCCGTTAGGGTCCAGAGACATTGAGCAGCATTTTTTGGATGTATTGGCCTCACTGAGTAAAAGCAATAATAGTGTGATCAGCCGTTTTATCAGCGTACCGACCCCAGATATCACCATTATCTTTGATGAATTAGACAAACTCGGCAGCTCCACCAAAGAGCAAGAGAAACTAGCCGAACACAAAGCACAGCCACTGGCCAGTGATTCATTCGAGTATGCTCGCTCTATTAAAATCAAAGAACTGTTAAGTGATTTGAAAAATGTGATCGACTCTCAACACTGCCGCTTTATCTTAATTGGTGGTCGTCATTTACGTGATGAATGGCTGGCTGACCAGACTAAACGCGATCAACTATTACCGAGTATTTTTGATAAAGCGATTTATTTGCCTTCATTGCTGACAGACAGCTCAGACTATGAAGCCAATATTGCCGATGACTTGCTACTTGTGCGAA
>CBDIDQ010000124.1:0-30896 GCA_965277695.1 Alteromonadaceae bacterium | reverse complement strand
CCAGTTTAGACTGCAAGAAGTAAAAAAGGCAGGTCATCAGCACCTGCCTTGTTTAAGCTTCGCTAAATTAACAATTAACAATTAACAATTAACAATTAACAATTAAAAGCAAAACCTCTAAACCTCAGCTTGTAAACCTCAGATTTTAAACCTCAAAGTACGGGCAACTCAATCGCCTCAAACAGTTCATTAATTTCTTCTTGATTACGCATCAAACAAGCTTGCTCAACCACTGATTTGGTTAAATGCGGCGCAAAACGTTCAATAAAATCAAACATATAACTACGCAAAAAAGTCCCTTTACGAAAACCTATTTTAGTGGTGCTCGCTTCAAATAAATGACTAACATCAATCTTCACCAAATCGCTGTCTAATTCGTCCATAATGGCCATTGACGCCAATACCCCAACCCCAACACCTGAGCGCACATAAGTCTTAATGACATCGGCATCTGTAGCCGTAAACACGATACGCGGTTTAAGTCCTTTACGTTGAAAGGCTTTATCCAGTGCCGAGCGCCCGGTAAAACCAAAGACATAGGTCACTAACGGAAATTTGGCTAAATCTTCAATCGTCACTTTTTCTGATAATTGAGCTAATGGATGATCTGGTTTAAGTAAAATGCAGCGATTCCAGTGATAACATGGCAACATCACCAAATCACTATATAAGTGCATCGCTTCGGTGGCGATGGCAAAATCAGCCTCACCTTTAGCGGCAGCATCACTGATTTGCTGTGGCGTTCCCTGATGCATATGTAATGAAACGTGAGGGTAATTCTTCATAAAATCACTAATCACGCCAGGCAATGCATAACGGGCCTGTGTATGGGTGGTGGCAATATTCAACTTGCCCTGATCGGGCAAAGTGTATTCTTTGGCAACGGCTTTAATACTGTCTATTTTTGCTAAGATTTCCTGTGCAATGCCAATGACTTCCTGTCCGGCTTGAGTGACATGGGTTAAATGCTTACCACTGCGGGCAAAAATTTGCACCCCCAGCTCATCTTCGAGCATTCTAACTTGTTTGCTGATCCCCGGTTGCGAGGTATACAAACTTTCTGCTGTGGCCGAAACATTGAGATTGTGATTTAACACTTCGACAATATACCTGAGTTGCTGTAGCTTCATAATAGTCTGGACACTGTACCTTAATATAAAACAGTTATGCTAAATGTTTATAAATAGAATTCTATTTATTCCAATTGATGAATTAATTTTAGATTTTGTCGGCTAAATTGCAATCATCAAAAGCCAATTCCCCGAGAAAAATGTAAAACTGTATGAAATAGAACATGAAATAGTGCGATAAATTGCCTAAATTTAAATTAAAGTTATCAGCACAAGTACGCATTACCCCTTATGCAGAACGCTATAAACCGATATGTAAACAAATCTTTTCTACTGATTGACGATTTTATCGAATTTCGTCACTCACTTAAAATGATGGTCGAAGCACTCGGTGCAACCCATATTGACCAAGCTGCCAATGGGCCTGAGGCTATCGAACTGTATTCTAAACAAAGACATGATTTTATCCTGCTCGATTTTAATTTTGGTGATGGTATCAACGGCTTACAATTACTAGCCGAACTTAATTTTAAAGAAGTCTTGCGTCAAGACACCATCATCATCCTCATCACCGCCGAAACTTCACTCGATATGGTCATGGGAGCCATTGACATCCGTCCAGATGATTATTTAGCCAAACCCTTCACCAAAATCATTTTAAAAAAACGCCTCGACAAGGCTTTTGTAAAAAAAGATGCCATCAGACCGGTTTATCAATATTTAAACGCCAAGAGCTACCTCAAGGCGATTAAATGTTGTGATCAACTCATTGCTGGGCGAAATAAATATTTAACCAGCTGTTGCCGAATCAAAGCCGATTGCTTGATGCGTATTGGTAAACCAGCCAATGCACAGAAAATCTATGAAAGTATATTAGACGCCAGAGAAATTGACTGGGCTTTATTGGGCCGGGCACGCTGCAAAGTACACCGTAGTTTATATATTGAAGCGATTGCGGATTTTGACCGGATCATCGAAAGCAACCGCTATTCATTGGAAGCTTATGATCACAAAGCCGAATCATTACTGGCAATTGGTGAATACGAAGACGCCTATCGGGTATTACAGCAAGCCGTTGCCATCAGCCCCAACTCAGCCTATCGCCAAAGAGCCACTGCCAGCTTAGCGATCCGCTATCATGATTATGACACGGCGTTAATAGCACAACGAAAAGTGATCAGTCTGACCCGCCACCTGTCACAAAAACAACCGGATGATTATCTTAAGCTGGCGCAAACGCTCAGCCTGATCCATGGCGGTAACATGGGTCAACAAAGCCGCCGAGCCCCCACTGAACTGGCTCGATTGCTTAAAGTGATGCAAACCGAGTTTCAATCTAATATTCAATTAGGTATTGCCGTCATCATTCATCAAGCGATTTATGATTTAATGACTGGTCATAACAACGATGGTGAAATCAAAATTAAACAGGCCATTTCACGACTCAACGATTTACCTGATGAACCCAAGGCGTTTTTAATTGATGAAATCATCTTTGCCCACAGGGTTTGCTCCGAACAACCATTAATCGAGCAGTTATATCAACAATATCATAGTGAAAACAACAACCCGGTGATCAATGAAAATGCCGATAAAGCCAATTCATTTAATCGTCAGGGAATGCATAAATTCCAACAAAAAGATTTTGAAACCGCATTTTTGGCGTTTAAAACCGCTTATCTCAATGCTCGGGATAATGTTAATATCACCCTCAATTTAATGCAGGCGATGGTTAAATTAATCAATCAAGATTTAATCAAAAGCGAATTTGCCGAGTTACTAGAAATGTTCAGCCAAACCTATAAATTACTAGATATATCTGATCAACGAGCCACCCACTTTAAATTACTGTTTAAAAACATTAAATCGCAACTTGTTAGCAAACAAGCCACTAATCATTAATCATTAATCAACAGCCGAGCACAATGAGCAAATACATGAACAATTCATCAGACAGTTCACCGGACAGTTCACCAAAGGAAAAAGATACCCAAATTGATTTTTCTTTAGTACTGGCATCAGCGGTACATGATATGAAAAACTCACTGTGCATGTTAATTCAATCAATTGACACCCTCAGTGACATTGAAGCCAAAGATCAAAACCCGCAAAAAGCCTCAGAGCTGGCCAAAATTCACTATGAAGCTTCCCGACTCAACACCAATCTGCTACAAATGTTATCGCTTTACCGGGCTGATCAAAACCAGCTACCGGTGATGATTGAAGAACACTACATTGAAGATATTATTGAAGAGGTAATAGCCAAAAACGCCTTATACAGTGAAAACAAAGGCATCGTGGTAGAAACCCACATTGACCCCGAATTACTGTGGTTTCTCGATGAAGACTTAATTGGTAATCTGCTCAATGATGTATTTGTTAACGCCTTACGCTACACTGATAGCACAATTTGTATCAGTGCTGATACTGTCGACGAGCAACTACAAATTCAAATTCGTGACAACGGCAGCGGTTATCCTGAGCAAATGCTAGCTGATAACAATTTAATGATGCAAGAGCTTGATTTGAGTAACAACCGCACCGGACTGGGACTGTTTTTTGCTCGCTTAATCGCCTCGGCACACAAAAACAAGGGCAAGACAGGTTATATTAAACTAGCCAATATTACCCACAGCACTGGGAATGATAATGAGAATGACAGCAATAATGACAGCAATAATAACAGCAATAGTGGTAGTGTTTTCACCTTAGTACTACCCTAAGCCAGTTAAATTGAGTAGACTTACACTAATACGTTGAAAACCAATACCTTACTAAACAGCCTTAAAACAATTAAAATTACTGGAGTCGCAATGCTTTATACCATAGTGATTGTTCTGATTATAGCCTTAGTAGTCATTGCTGTAGTCGTTAATGCAATGCAGCAGCACAAAGAAAAAGCCGAAGCAGAGCGTCGTCAGCAGCTCACCCGATTTAAAACCGTGATTGAAGAAACCGAAGAAGTGTTAATGAACTCGGCTAATGTTCCCATCTCAAGAAGTTTAATGACCGTACTGCACCGCAGAATACATGATGCTTTAAAAGCAATGCTCGAATTAAGCCCCGGCTCCAAAGAAATAAAAACCCGGCTTAAACAAGCCAAAGAAAGACTCGACAGTGACGATCCTAATGACAAATCTGGCGAAGACAAAGTAGTCATCCCCGAAAACGAAGCACAAATAATCAATGTCGTGCAAGGTATTAAAAAGCTACGCATAGTATTACGAGCAGAGCACAGCAAAGGGTTTGTTGATTCACAAATTTTTATGGCCGAAGATCGTCGACTCGAATCCATTCAGCTACAAATTAATGTTGAAAGCCAGATAAAGCGCGGACTCAAAGCTAAAAACTCAAATATGCTCGGCTCTGCCCGACAATACTTTGAAAAAGCCCATGCCACACTCGAAAGTCAAACCTATACAGACGAGTTCATCAGCAAGAAAAAAGCCGAAGTCACTTATCACCTTGATGAGATCACCAGCGAACTGAAAACGGTTAACGCCAAAGACGCCAAAGACAAAGAAAAAGAAGATCAGGACGATTTAGATATCCTGTTTGCACCGAAGAAGAAATGGTAGGTTCAATAATTAACAATTAACAATTAATAGTTAAAAACAAAAAAAAGCGCGAATTCGCGCTTTTTTGATTTAAAAATTAATTTCGCGAAGCACTACCCCAACACCTTTTTAATCATCGCCTGACACACTTCTGAATGTAACAAACGGCCAAAAGAAATAATTTCTTCATCCATACGCTCGATCACCTCAGGATTATTCAATTTCAACAAACGTTTAGTTTCAACCACTGACTGTTGCGGTAACTTGGCTAACTGGCTGGCCCGTTGGGCAATAAAATCATTAATTGGCTGATCACTAATCACCCCGTTGACAATACCGCAGTCACTCGCTTTGTCCGCACCAAATGGTTCGCCGAACATCAACAACTCTGCCGCTTTATGATAGCCCATCAAATTAGGTAAAATTAGGCTGGATGCACCCTCAGGACATAATCCGAGCTGAACAAAAGGCAACTGGAATTTGGCGGTGTCGCTGGCATAAACCAAATCACAATGCAGCAATAAAGTGGTACCAATGCCCACGGCATAACCAGAAACCCCTGCAATAATTGGCTTTTTGAAAGCCGCAATCACTTGGAGAAACTGCACCACCGGATGGTCATCATCGAGCAATCCAGCAGACAAAAAATCATGCAAATCGTTGCCTGCAGAAAAACAATCCTGACCACCACTGATAGTCACAACGGTAATATCGTCATTACCTCCGGCATCAATCAACAGCGTACTGAGCTGTCGATACATTTGCAAAGTTAAGGCATTTTTTTTGTCCAAGCGATTTAGCGTAATTGCAAGAACGTGATCATCCACAGTCGCGATGACGTGATCATTTTGAAGGGTCATAAGGTTACTTCTTTTAAATTACAGTTAATGCGCTAACGCTACTGCATTAACAAGGTAATGTCCAACCGATTCACCCCATCAATTTAACCGTGGTATTGACCAACTCTTTGGTTAACCCATCGACCTGACCGACAACCGCTTCATCGGTTAATTCACCCGCCTCATTAAACGCCTGATAAGCACTCGGGATAGCGACTTGACTACTTAATACTAGGCTGCCCATGCCAACAAAAATATCACGAACATGGTTCAATCCGCGCAAACCACCAAGACCGCCGGGAGATGTGCTTAACAGTGCAACCGTGGTATCCCTGAAAGCTGGTTTCTGGTCGGCTTCTGTGCGTGAAACCCAATCCAATGCATTTTTTAATACACCGCTGATTGAACCGTTATACTCAGGACTCACTACCAACAAACCATTGGCTTCACGGATTTGTTGCTTCAGACGTTGTACGCCCTCAGGTGTTTGCTGCTTTTCTAAGTCTTCGTTAAATAGCGGAATATCATAATCCGCCAGATTCAATAATTGCACTTCTGCACCAGCGAGCATGGCTGATTTTCCGGCGATTTTAGCCAATACCCCATTAAATGACTGCTGGCGTAAACTACCTGCGATGGCGACGATTTTTGGCGTTTTTGAAATGACAGTTGACGTAGTGTTTGACATAAATAATTCCTCGGATGCGTTGATGGCAAAAAGAATATCACTGTGCAGACTTGCAATAAACTGGGATATACGCAAAACTAATGTGCATGAATACACAACTCGAACACTGGGATGACATCCGCGTTGCTTATGAAGTGGCGTTGCGAGGCACCTTATCAGCGGCAGCCGTCGCCTTAAACGTGCATCATTCTACCGTGTTAAGACGCATCAACTCACTCGAAAGCCGTTTAAATACGCGCTTATTCCATCGTCATGCCCGGGGTTATCAACCGACAGAAGCGGGTCAAGCCTTATTGCAAGTCGCTGGCGGTATCAACGAACAAGTTGATAAACTGACCGGTTTTTTACAAGGTAGCGATCAGCAAATCAGCGGCGCTTTAGTGATCACCTCAGTCACGGGTGTCATTGATATCATCACCCCTTGGTTGGGTGAATTTCAGCAGCTCTATCCACAATTGCGCTTAGAGGTATTGCTTGACCAACGCAAACTCAGGCTTGACTACGGCGAAGCCCATATCGCCTTGCGCCCTGGCAAGCAACCTACCGAGCCGGATTATATTGCCCAACATCTTTGGGTATTAAAGCATGGTTTATACGCCAGTCAGGATTATATTCGTCGTCAAGGTTTGCCAAAAAACAAAGACGATTTAGCCAACCACAAATTCGTCTCAGGGATGCCAGATTCTCCGGCACCATTTTTACGTTGGATAGAAAACAATATTCCCAATCAAAACATTATCTTTCGCACCACTGATTTTTATCAGAGTCATCAGGCCATTAGACTAGGCATTGGTATGGGGGTGATGGCCGACCGAATAGCCGCAACCGATGCCAATTTGGTGAGAATATTTGACGACTGGGGCCAGTGGCATTCTGATCTATGGCTGGTGACCCACCTGCTAATGCACCGAACATCCCGAGTCCAAGCATTTTGTGATTTCATTAAAGGCAAATTTCAGCAAGATTGAGCAAGATTGAGATCACCCGGTATGAAACCATTAAAACGAAAAAAGCCAACACATAGTGTTGGCTTTTCCTATAATGGTGCCCAGACGCGGAATCGAACCACGGACACGAGGATTTTCAATCCTCTGCTCTACCGACTGAGCTATCTGGGCAAATCTTTTCTATCACCTTATGCTGGTAAACAGCCAAAGGTTTTATATCAATTAGAATGGTGCCGGCTGCCGGAGTCGAACTGGCGACCTACTGATTACAAGTCAGTTGCTCTACCAACTGAGCTAAGCCGGCGTTTATTCTAATTAAGTAAATCTAAGTGATTGTAAACAAACAGTGTTTAACGCTGTTGGCGACAATGGAGCGCTATAATAAAGAGCTGACCGGATGAAATCAACCTTTTATTTTGATTTCATTATCGTTTGCTGATATTTCACCCAACAGCCCATTCCATGGGCACCACCTTAATGATATCCAACCAAATTGGCTTACATATTAGTCATCTGAAAAACGCGAATAAATTCGCGTCTACGACGTACCCGCTCTAGCGTAGACGAGGTTTCAACCTCGTTAACGCTAAGAAATAACCTAACCTTAATTGGCTCTATACTATCAGAACCCCTTAATGCAATTTAAACCGACTCACTAAGCTGGCAAGGTTTTCTGCCTGAACATTCAATTGCTCATTGGCTACCGCAATGTTAGTCGACGCCTCATCACTACGCTGAGCCAAATTATCTACCGTCACTACATTACGATTGATTTCTTCGGCTACCGTGCTTTGCTCGTTCACTGCATTGGCGATTTGCGTGTTTAACTCAAAGATATGATTAACTGCTGAGGTAATGGATTGGAGGTTCCCCTCAGTTTGAGTGGTTTGCTTGACACTAACTGCAACCGTTTCCAAACCTTTATCCATAACAGCTACCGCACTGTCAGCACCTCGTTGTAATTTCTCAATCATTTTTTGAATTTCAATCGTCGACTCTTGAGTTTTACTAGCTAGTGTTCTCACCTCATCGGCAACTACCGCAAAGCCTCGGCCATGTTCCCCGGCTCTGGCGGCTTCGATAGCGGCGTTTAACGCCAGCAAATTGGTTTGGTCAGAAACTCCCCGGATAACATCGAGCACTGAACCTATGCCTTCGCTATCCTTTTTAAGTGACTGAATCACCCCAGCGGCGTCAGAGATATCAACAGACAGCTGATTGACCACACGGATATTTTCTTCAATCACCTGTTGCCCGGCAATCGTTTCATCTTTGGCCTCATTGGCTGAGCTATCAGCAGCACGGCTATTATTTTCGACTTCTTTGATTGATTCTGCCATTTCGTTAATGGCCGTCGCCACCATGGTAACCTGACTTTTTTGCTCCGAAGAATCCTCTTTCGCTTGAACTGATATACCTGCCAATTTGGTCGATGCATCAGACAAATGATGAGCAGAATCTGAGATATCTTTAATAAACAAGCGATGGTTTTCAAGGAACTTATTGAACCCGCGAGCCAGACTGGAGATCTCATCGTCACCGGATTCATCCAAGCGAACTGTCAAATCACTGCTACCAGTTGCCAAATCATTAATACTGTTATCCAGCGCAGCAATTTTAGTGGCAATAACATTTTTAAAGACATAATAAATAGCCCCCAAAATCGCCAACAAAACCGTGGTCAAAATAAATACAATCATCATACTAGTGTATTTACTCTCAGCCAGTTGTTCGGTCACATCACTGTTAACCTCCAAAACGCCGCGAACATCACCCACTTTCCAGCCCGTTCTTGGTGTATCTGGATGCGCGTTATGACAATTAACGCAACCTTGAGCCATCACATCAGCTACCGCAACACGAACTCTTGATTTACCATCAACCTCACTGTAAACCACATATTCACTGCTGGGGTTTTTATTCAGATAATTCCAAGCATCTTGCTGGAATGCATCCATCTGTCGAGATTTTCTATAAGGGAATGGATGCGCACTAAACAACTGCATTGAAGTATCTTCATTTTTCAGCAAACCGCTTAAATCATGCAGCATGGTCACTGGCATTGGGAAAGCTTTCGGATCGCTTTTGTGATCAAAGGTCGCTTTCATATCAGAGCCGGCTTTGACTTTGCCCACCACATTTTCAACGTAATATTTACGTAAAATCTTGTATTGTTTAACTGTTTGTTTGGATGACGTGGTTGCCCCTTCAATCGCCCTATCTTTTAATTCCGAAGGAACGTAAAAAAACAAGATGATAATCGAAACAACAAATAAACCAATGACTGGCTTTGCCAGCTTCCAAAACAACCCACCATTAAAATTTCCCAACATGAATACTCCCACTCATAAGTTATAACTAAAGGTTATAAAGAATTTTCATAGATAAATCAATGGAGAAGCTATTTTTTACAGAAAAAAAACCACTAAAAAACAGTTGCTTTTTCGTCGTTTTCTGATTTCCGAGATATACCTCAATTAAGGTAGTTGTAGATGAGGGTTTATTGATAATTTTTGGCTTGTTTACAGCGATGAGCTTAACTGCGCTGTGCTGCTCTATACAGGCATCATTACGAACCTATAATAAAAACATAATAAAAAATCCAACAAAAAAAGCCAACACATAAAGTGTTGGCTTTTTTACTTAATAATGGTGCCGAGGGGGGGACTTGAACCCCCACGGGCTTTCGCCCACTAGCACCTGAAGCTAGCGTGTCTACCAATTTCACCACCTCGGCTGAGTGCGCGGCTAATATAGCCCAGTGGTATAGGGC
Source organism: Alteromonadaceae bacterium (assembly GCA_965277695.1). Classification (GTDB taxonomy): domain Bacteria; phylum Pseudomonadota; class Gammaproteobacteria; order Enterobacterales; family Alteromonadaceae; genus JABSOG01. Next base: position 21,022 of record CBDIDQ010000124.1, on the reverse strand, counting down.
TGTCAACGACTTGATTTGCAAAAAATGACAGTGATGTTTCGTTTGTTTTTTATTTAACCACTTACCTGTCCGTCAAGGTGCGCTCACGTTGTTTAATGAAACGGGCAATATGCCTGGCTGCATGTTCTACAGAGTGGCTATCAGGGTGAATACCGTCGCCGATATGGTCAAAGCGGCTCCAAACATTTAACACTACGGCATTAGGTAGCTCAGCGGTAATGCGGTCTTGCTGGATCTGCCCCATCTGTTCGTGGTCAGCTTTATTAATCGCCCATAACAAACCAAACGCTTGACTGAAAAAAGGCAAATCCATATCGTCCCAAGCTGGGTCTTTAAGAAACACGGGGGTTAAGCCCAGATCAACAATTCGCTGACCCAAACTAATCAAGCGATCTGCCAGCTCATTAAACTCGATTGTTGTACAAGGCTGCGCCTCATCTTGAGGAATACCAAAGGCATCCGAGTGCAAACAATCATTGCCACCACTGATGACCACATATTTGGCATTGATATCTAGTTCACCAGTCTGAGAATTTACCGAGGTCACACGAGCAAGTGCCTTGGTTAGTTGTTTGTCATAGCTCTGCCAAATCACATCTGGCGTACATATCGGATTACATGCTTGGCGATCAAAAGTGGTCGCCCCAGCCTGTGCTTCATTAATCACAAAACCTGACAATAAACGGTTGCGTACCAAACCATTGCCTAATGACAAATAACTACCAAATCCCACAGAAATACCGCCTAAAGGCGCATTGAGATCATCGTTAAAAGGAGTGCTGGCATTGGCATATGACGCACCAATGATAAGAATCGGCTCTTCTGCCCAAGCGGTAGAAGAAAGCATGAAAGAAAAAAATAAACCCCATAGATTTTTCATAATTGAACCCTTCGTTACTATTTCAAGTTGACTATCTTTGTTAACCCTATGGTGCTGCATTAATCACCATATCGAACATATTTTTAACATGGCAATAACACGAAATAAAGCGATTTGTGAAATAAAACGCAATTAATTTTATAATTCACACAAGATTTACTTGTCATTACCATGATGGGAAATTAATATTAACAAGCTAGAAATAAAGCACGACTTTAGATAGAAAAGTAACAAAAGCAGATCATTGAGGTCCGGCGGTTTTGTATCAAAAAAATCAGCGGCTTGTAGCAGATGCGGTAACATTATTAACAATGAAAAGGGCAAATACGGGAGAGAAACTCCCGTATTGAATAGATTATTACGGACGCATTTTATCTCTTAACGCCCTGAATTCTGTTCCTTTAAACCAATTAGGCCAACTGTCATCCACTGCTAACAAATAACCGGTTTCGAAATACAATTGAAGATTCTCTTCAACTCCAGCCCAACCCCAACCTTCGTTGTATTCATCACAGGTCTGATGATAACAACGCGAAACAATAGCACCGATACGAGACTTGATTTCAGCCTCAACTGCATTAACCGGTTCACTACCGCCACCAGCACTTAACGCAGGTACACCTTTAATTGCCAAACTGAAATGATCTGAACGATAGTAATAACCTCGTTCAGGATGGGCTTCGCGAGCCAATACTCGGTTTTGCCTGGCAGCGGCTTTTGCCAATACATTTTCTAATGCAGATTTACCAAAACCAACCACAGTCACATCCTTTTTACGACCGGTAATATTCAAGCTGTCCATATTGATCAAACCAACAATATTCTTTAGCGCAATAGTCGGATTATCAGCATAAAACTTTGAACCCAAGGTGCCCTGCTCTTCTGCCGCTGCGCCAATGAAAGTCACAGAGCGTGCCGGACGTTGTTTTAAACTATTGAACATTTTGGCAATTTCAATTAACCCAGCAGTACCCGTAGCGTTATCATGGGCACCATTATAGATTTGGTCGCCTTCAAGGGCTTCATTTTGACCCAAGTGATCAAAATGGCCCATATACAAAACATGCTCATCAGCATGAGTCGCCCCGGGCAAAGTCGCGACAATATTGTAACTCACCGATTGTTCTAGGGTAGATTCGATAGCCACAGACGCTTTCAAACCCAATTCAACGGATTTAAAGCCTTTTTGTCTGGCTTTGCGTTTATAGTCAGCAAAATTCAAACCGGCTTTGCTAAATAACGCTGTAGTTTTATCGAGATCAATCCACATTTCGACATCAACCACTGGCGCGGCGTTTTTACCTTGAGGCAAATGAAATTGGGTGCCGGTCCAACCATTAGCAACCACACTCCAACCGTAACCCGCCGGACCGGTTTCATGAATGATGATCGCACCAGCTGCCCCTTGTCTGGCGGCTTCTTCATATTTATAAGTCCAGCGACCATAATAGGTCATGGTTTTGCCTTCAAATAATGTGCTATCAGCGGTTTCATAACCCGGATCGTTCACCAGCATCACCACAGTTTTGCCTTTAACATCCACATTGGCATAATCGTTCCAGCCATATTCCGGGGCATTAATGCCATAACCGACAAACACTAACGGCGAGTTTTGCAGCGATTGCGCACTTTGGTTATCACGTCGACTACCCACCACATAATTCTTGCCTGATTCAAAACTGATATCAGCAATACTCAGCGGTTTGGTCACGCTTGAGGTGATGCCCAGCAAATCAACCTGTTGCAGGTATGAGCCATTATTGCCCGGCTGTAAACCCACTTCTTTAAAGGCATTGACCAAATAATCTCGGGTCATTTTATCACCGGGCGATGCAGGAGCACGACCAGCAAACTGATCAGAGGCCAATGTTTTGACATGGGATTTGAACGAATCCATCGGAATACTGTTATAAACCTGGACAAAATCACTTTGTGCAGCGGCTTGATCAACCGCAGTGGTTGAGTATTGATCTGAAACGCAACCTGCCAACAAAGCGGTCGCTGACAGCAGTAACAATTTACCAATGCCCGGACGTGTTGAATCTATCTTCACTTTAACTCCATTCTTCAATTAACTGAGCCCGACAATATATTTCAAGCTGTCGACAATAGCCAGCGCCATTGTCGCACAAGCCAAAAATGCCGTATAATCCCGGCAACTTTTTCAGTTATTATTCAAACACATTACAAAGGAAACATCATGTCGACCATTGGTACACCTTTTAGCCCAACGGCCACCAGAGTATTGTTATGCGGAGCCGGAGAACTTGGTAAAGAAGTGATCATCGAACTCCAACGATTAGGCGTTGAAGTCATTGCTGCCGACCGCTACGAAAACGCGCCAGGGATGCAAGTTGCCGACCGCAGCCATGTTGTTGATATGCTCGATGGTGATGCCCTGCGCAAAATCATCGAACTAGAAAAGCCTCATTACGTAGTGCCTGAGATTGAAGCTATCGCCACCGATACCCTAGCGGCGCTGGAACAAGAAGGCGTAACGATTATCCCCACCGCCCGTGCCACCCAACTCACCATGAACCGTGAAGGCATTCGCAGCCTAGCCGCCGAAGTGCTAAACCTGCCAACTTCACCCTATGCGTTTGCCGCCACCAAAGAAGCTTTTGTTGATGCGGTAAATAACATTGGAATGCCCTGCGTGATCAAGCCAATTATGAGCTCATCGGGTAAAGGTCAAAGTGTGATCAAATCGGCTGCCGACATCGATAACGCCTGGACTTATGCCCAAGAAGGCGGTCGAGCAGGTAAAGGCAAAGTCATTATCGAAGGGTTTGTCGACTTTGATTATGAAATCACCTTGCTAACGGTCAAACATGTTAACGGCACCAGCTTTTGCCAACCCATAGGTCATCATCAAGAAGATGGCGATTACCGTCAATCGTGGCAACCTTGTGCCATGAGCCCGGCAGCACTGGAAGCCTCAAAAGATGTTGCCAGCAAAATCACCAACGCCTTATGCGGTGACACCGGTCGTGGCATATTTGGCGTCGAGCTGTTTATTAAAGGTGATAACGTGTATTTCAGCGAAGTTTCGCCAAGGCCACACGATACCGGCATGGTCACCCTGATTTCACAAGACTTATCACAATTTGCCCTGCATGTTCGTGCTATCCTTGGCTTGCCAATTCCCAACATCAAACAACATGGTCCCTCAGCGTCTAGCGTGATCTTGCCTACGGGTAACTCAACGCAAAGCCAATTTTCTAACCTTGGTGAAGCATTAGCCGAACCGGATACTCAAATCCGCTTATTTGGCAAACCAGAAATTGCCGGTCGACGTCGTATGGGTGTTGCCATCGCCAGAGGAGATGACATCGAACAAGCCATCGATAAAGCCAATAAAGTCGCCGCTGCCGTACAGGTTGATTTCTGACCGTCAGTTTTATACTACCGCTATGCGGGCTGACGGGCTTTCAGGTTTTTGGAGCGCTTTGTTCTTTAAAAACAAAAACCTTTTACCACCACGGAGGCACGGAGATACGGAGAAGGTCAAAAGCAAGAGCAATTAGTATTAATTAAACTGGAGTATTCAATGGCCAATTTTCAAACCCACTTTAGCACCGCCATAGTCGTCAGCAGTATCGCTGCCAGCAGCGTAATGAGTTTGCAATTGGTCAGCGCCGATGACATTGTAGTGTTATGGTTATTAGGCGCATTGGGTGGCTTATTGCCCGATATCGACTCTGATGATTCCACCTCACTACGAATAATTTTCAACCTGCTTGGCCTCACGGCAGCCCTGTGCTGTGGCACACTGCTTTACTCGGTATTATCACTGACCAGTTTATGGTTATTTGCCGGACTCACCTTTGCACTGGTTCGTTACGCCTTGATGCCACTATTTGAAAACCTCACCGTTCACCGGGGCACCGTACACAGCCTGCTAGCTTGCACCATATTTGCCTTGGCGGCGGTGCAATTGAGTTTACTCAACGACAAAAGTATCGTTTTTGCTTGGTGTTCGGGGCTTTTTATCCTAATGGGAATGCTGGTTCACTTAAGCCTAGATGAGTTATACAGCGTCGATTTGTCCAATATGGCATTCAAACGTTCCTTTGGCAGCGCCCTAAAACCGCTATCACTGAGCTACCCGCTCACCACCATTTCACACCTGATTATTTGTGCAGCTCTTATCTACCTTGCCCCGCCACTGACGCCTTTGTTAACGGCGTTGGAGCAAAGCCAATTCAACTTTTTGCCATGGCAAGATTGGGCTAATTTGCGCCAGTGGGCGGGTTATTAGATTTAAAATTACCCGCCAACAGATACCTCAGCACCCACCCCAACAACCCAAAAATCAACAATGCCAATCCGGTCAATAACACACCAATAGCACCAAACAAGTCCGGTGCTTTCATCAACGTGCTCATTAACGAATCCTGATAATAAAAGAACCATTGATGCCCGGCAGGAAAAACCCAATCGTGCATGGCATAAAATACCTTAACTGGACCACTGAGCAGCAATAACATACTCGCCCCAAACACTAACCCGCCAATCCCCAACAATTGTTGTTTCAACGCGGGCATCGGCATAGAGGTTAACTGATACATCACCACCAAACCCAACCACAAAAAACTGACGACAATCGCCGCCACTTTCATGCGATCAATCAAATCAGCAACATCTTGTAAATGCACGATTTCGGCCTGATGTAACAAGTTATCAATCATCTCACCATTGGGGCTATGATATTGGATCTCTATCAACCCCTGACCTTGATGATGTACAGCAGTATTAATCGCCGCAAACAGGCGGACATGCTCCGCTTTATCAGTAAGCTCAAACCCTTTACGATATCTGTTTTGCGGCCCGTATTGCTCGCTGACTTGTTGTATCGCCAATACTTTGTGCCACCAGCTATAGCCAAAATTGACTTGAGCCAGTAATAACCAAGCAATAGAAAACGCCACCAGCAAACCTGATAGGCTGAACAAGGGGGTCAGGAAGAATTTGGTTAGTGGATGAATGGCAATAAACCTTACAGTTTAGAGAAAGAGAGTCTGTTTATACTATGGGTTGGCTGGTTTGTACAATCTGGGTTTTGTTAAAATTAACCATTTACTCCGCCGTCAGGTTTGCGTAGGCTGGCGGCATAAAAATATCCAAACACAGGGTTACTTATGAAAACCATTGCTAATCTACTGAATATCATGCTGTTTTGTTGGTTTATTGCTCAAGCTCAGGGCGCTGAGAAAAACGCTCAACTGGCCAAACCTATCAGCAATAATGCTGTTGCTGCGGCTAAAACCGCTGACGGCTGGCAGTTGTTTTCTTTTAATGGTTTGCAGCCGGGTAAAGATTGGCAAGCGGTAAGCAATTTGGCGATGCAATATGATCTCAGCTCTGGTCACAGCAGTGTGATCAATTCAGTACCTTACAAAAACGGTCGGTTGGCTAGCATTGCGGCAACCGTCAATAATAAAATTTATCTGTTTGGTGGTTATACCGTAGCCAAAGACCATCAGGAAAAATCCATGGCCGATGTTTATCGATTTGACCCAGCTACCCGGCAATTTTCGTTATTCATCAATATGCCCACCTCAGTAGATGACAGTGTGGCATTGGTCTATCAAGACCGTTTTATTTATTTGGTCTCTGGCTGGCACGATGTCGGCAATATTACCGATGTACAAATTCTCGACACCCTGACCCGACAATGGTTTAAAGGCACACCCTTCCCCGGTAAACCGGTGTTTGGCCATGCTGCTGGTATTGTTGGTAACCAAATGGTGGTGGTTGATGGGGTGAAAGTCGCCGCAGTTGTCGACGGCAAACGTCAATATAAGATGTCACCCGCTTCCTACCTCGGGGTGATTGACCAGCAAAACTTCACTAAAATCAACTGGCAGCAATTGCCTGCCCATCCCGGTAAAGCCAAATACCGTATGGCTGCCACTGGCGTTTCTATCGATACCAATAGCAACACCAACCAAGGCAAAATCATTTTTGCCAATGGTAGCGACAATCCCTACAACTACAATGGCATCGGCTATAACGGCATCCCTAGCAAACCAAGTAACCAAGTTTTCGCTTGGGATACAACATCCGCCAGCTGGCAAACCCTAGCACCTTTTAGTCAAGCAACAATGGATCATCGTGCGATGATTGCCATCGATGGCCAACTTTATATCGTCGGTGGCATGTTAGCTAATCAACAAGTGTCTGATCAAATCATGAGTTATCGGCCATAATTGGGTTACCAATTTGACTAATACTTGAATGACTACCCATAATTATCGATGAATTTAATACAACCCTCAAACATCAACAACAAAGGTATATTTAATGGACAACATCAACCCCGAAAAGCTCATCAATCAGGCCGTCGAATTGGCGATGACTTATACCCCTAAACTGGTATTAGCCTTATTAACCCTGTTGATTGGTCTGTGGATCATTAACAGACTCACCAATGGTCTTGGCAAAATCCTCCACTTTCGTGAAGTCGAAGATACGCTGGTTCACTTCCTCAAAAGCCTCAGCAATATTTTACTCAAAGCCTTGTTACTAATCAGTGTGGCGTCAATGGTTGGTATCGCGACCACTTCGTTTGTTGCCTTGCTCGGTGCTGCGGGTTTAGCCATCGGTTTGGCTTTACAAGGCAGCCTGTCGAACTTTGCTGGCGGTGTGCTAATTTTACTATTTAAACCCTACCGCATTGGTGACTATATCGAAGCTCAGGGTTATGGCGGTATCGTCAAAGAAATCCAAGTGTTCAATACCATTCTGACCACTTTGGATAACCAACGGGTGATCATCCCCAACGGACTGTTATCTAACGGCAGCATTACCAATGTTTTTGCTGAACCCACTCGCAGAGTTGATATCACTTTTGGCATCGGTTATGGCGACGACATCAGCAAAGCCAAAGGCGTACTGCAACAAGTCATCGACGCCAACACACAAGTCCTCAGCGATCAAAGCAAAGAGATTTATGTCTCTGCCCATGCCGATAGCAGCGTCAATCTGTTAGTGCGAGTCTGGACTGATTCACCAAATTACTGGGATGTTTACTTTTCTTTGTATGAACAAGTGAAAATAGCCTTTGATAAAGAAGGTATTACCATTCCTTATCCACAACGGGATGTCCATATTCATCAGACAAACTAGGGGAAATAGGGGAAAACTCAGCGAAATATGCAAAGTTGGCGTAAACTACAGTTATCTTTACGCCGACCTCGCCGCCGGACTCAAATTAGCGCTAAGGGGCATTATGCCGATATACTTTGACATCAATCAGGACAATGACCAATTAACCCTCAACGTCAAAGGCCACTTTGACAGCCGCCTAACCCTAGAAATTCGTCATCTTTATCAAACCGCCACACCAACGAAAAAAATCATCGTCGATTTCAGGCATACCGAATTCATTGATAGCAGTGGCCTCGGCTTATTAATTGGCATGAAAAAACACTTTGATTGCAGCAAAGAAAACTTTCGTTTGACCCGTTGTAGCGCCACCATGAAAAAGTTTTTTAACGCGGTTCGTTTTGACAAATTGTTTATCATTGAATAAATCGTCACTTTGTGTAAGCCTAAGTCAATAACAATCTATGGCCACCAATAACGCGATGCCTATTATCAAGCTCAAGACCACGATCACAACCCCAAAAACCCGCACCATCATGACACTCATCTTCGCCTTCCTATTAACTGGTTGTACACTCACCGATCGCGTCAGAATAGCCAAAGCCATCACTTCAAACGCCCCTGAAAAACAACTCGGCAAACTAGTTGTAGATAAAGGCAAACAATACACACAAACCCCCGGGCAGCTGATCACCGATCTAAAATCATTCAGTCAACTGTTCAGCGAATTAAAATCCGCTGTGGCAGCCGTCTGGGGCAACAAAAATATCGCTGTCTCCAGCAATAAAAAATACGTCAAATATACCAATAACTACCAATCAAAAGCCCAAGTCGACTTTAGCAAAGGCATCATTACCGTCGAAACCATCGCACAAAAACAGCCACTGGCTCAACTTAAAGAAGCCATCGTGATGACCCTGTTAACCAACGATAACCCTGCCAATACCGACATTTTCAGTGCCAAGTCGCCACAATTAAGCGGCAAACCTTATTTGTTGAATCAGGTATTAGATCACGACAATCAGCCCATCGCCTATCAATGGCGGGCCAGCCGTTTTGCCGATCACCTAATTGCCCATCAGCTGAAAAAACACCGCGTTAGTGATCGCCAAGCCCATTATGTTGAAATTGCCATGGTCAGCAGTCACACCCAATTACGCAAAAACCAATACGCTAATTATGTGCTGGCATCGGCCAATAAATACCAAATCAAGCCAGATTTGATTTATGCCATCATCGAAACCGAAAGCAGTTTCAACCCTTTTGCTGTCAGTCAATCCAACGCTTACGGCTTGATGCAAGTGGTGCCCGCCACCGCTGGCAAAGATGTTTATGAGAAGGTTCATAAACGATCCGGTATGCCCAGCCAACAAACCCTGTTTTCTCCCAAAGACAATATTGATATCGGCACCGCCTACTTACACATTCTGCAAAGTAACTACCTGAAAAAAATCAACGATAGCATAAGTCGTCACTTTGCAATGATCTCCGCTTACAACGGCGGTGCAGGTAATGTTTTCAATACTTTCAGCCGAGACCGCAGCAACGCCAGCACAGTGATCAACAAATTGCCGCCAGAACAGGTATATCAACAACTGACTAAGAAACATCCCCGGGCAGAAAGCCGCCGTTATCTCGAAAAAGTCACCAAGGCAGAAAAGAACTATCGATAAGACTTTACACAATTAATAATTAAGAGAAAAATCAAGAGCTTGCATACTCACTAATAGATGGGTAGAGTTATCAAATCACTTTAAGCCCCCAAACAAATAGAGATAACAGGAAAAGTCATGAATGCAGAAATCACTACCATCTACACCGCCCTCAGCGGCTTATTAATTCTTGCACTGGCATACCGGGTTGTGGTCTTTCGCCGTAGGCTCAAAGTTGGGGTTGGCGACAAAGGTGATAAAGCCTTCAGTGTGGCCATCAGGGCTCATGCGAATATGATTGAATATGCGCCAATCAGTTTGATGCTAATATTTTTGGCAGAAATCAACGGTGCTGCTGGGTTATTTGTGCATCTGTGCGGTGGTAGTTTTGTGCTGCTGCGACTGGCCCATGCTTATGGTTTTACCCAAGCCGTTGGTGGCTATTCCCCCTTTCGTTTTGTCGGTATTCTTGGCAACTGGATCTTAATTGCCCTGCTGTGTTTTTATCATTTATTTTTTTAAACAATTCCAAAACATTTTATCAACAAAAATAGCCGTTTTTAGTAACAAAATTGTTTTGTAAGCGTTTACAGAAAAAAAACCTGCTTAGCGCTTTATTCCGACTAATACTCGGCATTATTTACCTATCTATATGATTGACGTATATTTTTTAAGATTTAGATACCAAAATGAAAAGTCATGTGCTAGCTTTCTATAAGAACGTCCCCTTGACAACGCGCACAAAATAGGAGAATTTAGCTGACAAACGTAAACAATAATAACAATACGATAACAATAAAATACCAAAAAAACCTAAAATAAGATAAAAACAATACAAAGATAGCATCAAAAAACAAACGATATCAAATAGCAAAAAGACTAACAAAAGGCAGTACTATAATGAGTGAATTTCATCGCATTAGCGATATCACCCCGATCGAAGAAAGCACCTTTGTCGTTAACATAAACGGCAATTCTATTCCCGCAGCCGATGGCGAAACCGTTCTCAGTGTCATGATGGCCACAGGCATCCGAAAATTAATGGAAAATGACCACAAAATTACTTGCGGTGCCTATTGCGGCATGGGTATTTGTCATTCTTGTCATGTCAAAATCAATGGCAGGTACAAGCAACGAGCTTGTCAAACCATTGTTGAACCCGATATGCAAATAAACACCGTGACGAATAAGTTCAACGACATTGGAGTGAACAAATGACTCACTCCAGCAATACACCCAACAACAATACACCCAACAACAATACAACAAGCAGCAACACCCAAAGTAAAAAAGTCGTTATTGTCGGCGCAGGCCCAGCAGGCATTGCCGCCGCTGCTGAATTATCCAAATACAATATCCGTTCAACCGTGATTGATGAAGCCCCCAAAGTCGGTGGCGTCATTTATCGCGGACCCTTAAGACAAACCACCTCATTACCGCATTTAGATGAAAAATTAAAACGTTCGTTATCATCAATGCAAATTCGTTACAAAACCCATCGACATAATATCGAGCTAAAATTAAATACCCGAGTATTAGGACCAGAAGCTGATAATACTTTATTGACCTGTCACAAAGACAAGTTAGCGGTAGAAAACTACGATGCACTGTTATTAGCCACAGGTTGCCACGAACGCAGTGTGCCCTTCCCGGGCTGGCAATTACCCGGTGTGATGTTAATGGGTGGTATTCAATTACAACTTAAAAGTAATCTGGTACGTCCAGGCAGTAAAATTGCGCTGGTTGGTACTGGTGCGTTATTGCCGCTAGTTGCCTGTCAAATGCATAAAGCGGGCATTAATGTAGTCGGTATTTATGAAGCCAGTTCGCTTGCCAGTTTGGCCAAAGAAGCCGTGGCGTTGATGAACAAACCGCAATTAACCTTAGCTGGTCTGAGTATGTTGGCCTACCTCAAACGCCAAAAGGTCCCGGTGCATTATGGTTGGGGTGTGGTTTCAGCCAAAGGCGATGAAGTGCTCGAACAACTCGAAGTTGCACCTTACGATAAAAACTGGTCGGCAGATTTAACCCGTACCAAAACCATTGATGTTGATTGTTTGGGCGTCGGTTATGGTTTTGTTTCCCGTGCACAACTGGGTTTGTTGATGGGTTTAGATCATGATTACCTGCCAATCAGCGGGATCACCCCCACCACGTCAACGTTACAACAAAGCAGTAAAAACAGCATCTACGTTGCTGGTGACGGCGCAGGACTACTCGGTGCTGATGCCGCCATGTATGAAGGCCGTCTGGCCGCTCTGGGCATTGCTCAGCAACTCGGGGTACTGAGTCTGGCAAAAGTCGACAAGCTCAGTCAGCGACTAATCAAAAATCACGGTCGGATCAAACGTTTCCGTGAAGGCTTCGACCGCTTCTCAACCCGCCAAATTGGCCTACTGGATTTACCCGCAGCTGATACCACGGTCTGTCGTTGTGAAAACGTCAAACGCAGTCAGGTTGACCAAGCATTAGCCGAAGGTGTTCGTGATATGGCTAGCCTGAAAATGCGTACCCGTATGTGTATGGGTGACTGTCAGGGTAAAATTTGCGCCAGTTACGCTTATGACCGCCTCAAAGCGGTCGGCTTGCAAGAAGAAATGGGTATCATTCGTCCTCGTTTCCCTCTCGACCCGATTCCTTTTGCCGTCCTTGAAGATTAAAAGCCGAAGAATAATAACTGAAGAATTAAGTGGAAAATGAATAATGAGTAAAAAATATGATGTAGTCATCGCAGGCGGTGGTGTTATTGGTGCCGCCTGTGCCTATTATTTAAGTCGTCAAAAAGACTTATCGGTGGCCATGGTTGACTTTAAAAAACCCGGCAATGCTTCACGGGCATCGGCTGGCGGTTTATGGGCCATCGGCGAATCGGTGGGTTTGGGTTGTGGGGTTATTTTCTTTAAAACCCTGTCAAAACTGCAAAGTGAAGCCAAGGGTGCCGAAATACCAACCATGCGCCCGCATATTCTGCCAGAGTGTTTTTTCGAATTGGCGTTAACCTCAAACGATATGTATCCGGCATTGTATGAAGAGCTAAAAAGCAAACATAATGTTGATTTTAAGTTCGAAACTACCGGGCTTAAATTCATTATTTATGACCAAGCCGATCAAGCCTATGCCAAGCAAATTACCGCAGGTATCCCACATTTAAAAGACCATATCCGCTGGCTCACAGCCGAACAACTGCGTGAAGAAGAGCCTTATGTAAACCCTAAGGCCATTGGCGCAATTGACTTCACTTGTGACCATCAGATCAACCCTTATCGTCTGGTTGACGCCTATACTGAAGCGGCCAGACAAAATGGCGTTGAGATGTATTTAAACACCAAGATCAGCGGAGTCAAACGTCAAGGACAACGAGTGACAGGTATTGAAACCGAGCGTGGTTTTATTGGCTGTAACACCTTAGTCAACGCAGCCGGCGCTTGGGCTAATGACTTATGTAATATGGCCACTGGCAAGCAGATCCCCGTCTTCCCGGTCAAAGGTCAAATCGTGTTATCTGAGCGGATGCCAAAAGTATTAAATGGTTGTTTGAGCACCAGTGATTGTTATATCGCGCAAAAAGACAATGGTGAGATATTAATTGGTTCAACCACCGAAGAAAAAGGCTATGACACCACCACTACGCTGGATAAAATAAAAGAGCTCTCGCAGGGGGCAACCAAATGTATGCCGGTGTTACTGGAGTCGAACATCAAACGTTGTTGGGCGGGTTTGCGTCCAGGCTCACCGGATGAACTGCCAATACTCGGCCCAATGAAAGGCGTTGACGGTTACATTAACGCTTGCGGTCATTTCCGTACTGGCATGTTAACCTCAGCCATCACTGGCGAATTGATTGACCAGCTGATCAGGGGATTACCGACTACGGTTGATTTAACCCCTTTCAGTGCTGATCGCTTCGAAGGTGTTGAAGTTAAGCCACAACATTATGGTACACAAATCAGAAAAATGGTGCTACCGGAGCAATCCCAAGAAGCGCCTGAAATGGCCTAATATAAGCGTCATAAATACCCTTCGTTACGCTCGGAGGGTTAATTATGGCACAGCAGGAAATTGGCCATCAACACAAAAGTCGCTTCTGGCGAAAGCAATCGGGGTTTCGCCCCGGGCATTAAAACTAATCACCTTTTCGGTGGTATGACCTATCCAGTTCACTGAACTATCTGGTTGTGATGAACTGATTTCATCGGCAACTGCTATCGCCAAATTGATCCCATCGGCCATTCTGGCAGAAAAATAGCGGATCACTTTGGCCTGCTCTTTCTCCACCAAGCGTTTTCCTAACGCCTGAGTAAAACCATAATGATCAATGGCTTTAAGACTCATCGCCACAGCAGGTGTGGTGACCTGAGTTAAATCAATCATCGCTTGTGAATTCACGGTTACGCTAAAGACTAAATGTTCAGATTTGATTGCCGCCTGATAGGGTTCATCCATAGCACCAAGAAAAGCAAAACGATAAAAGGCGCATTCTGCCAGTGCTGTTTGTGGGTTTTCGCTGGCGTAGAAATAACTCGGTAAGGTGCGGTCGCCAAATCTAGAGCCATATTTTAGCGGCGGATAACGAAACGGTGTCGAAATCAAATAATGTCGCCCGGTGGTCCCTTCTTTATAAGGTGGCTTAACGTCATCAAGCAGTTGCTCCAACAGCGCTTGCTCTGCCAAATCATCTACCAGTGAAGTGGTCGCTGCATAGGTCTGGCTTTCTACCACCCTGAATACCAGTTGATGATAATCAAGCAGTGTGCCCGCTTCTGTGAGCACGGTCTCAAACATTGTTGACGACATGGATTTAAACCTTGCCCCTCATCGCATCAAGATATTCATTGATACGTATCAACCCACTAATGCTTTGACACAACTGAGCAGGAACACCACCAAGGACCTTATTATTAGTGCGATACCAATGGTTCATAAATCCGCTATCGCCACCGGCAATGGCAAACAAAGCCCGGTAAAGCCGAACAAAGTGCAATTGCAACTCACCAGTTTTACTTTGGGGCGAAAACCCTTTGTTGGCATTGCGCGACAAAGTTGACGCATTGACCCCCAGAATTAGACTAGCCTGAGATGTCGAAACCCCTAAAGCCACACAGACATTATTAAAGGCTTTCATCAACACCTCAGTCTCACTGGCACTCACCTTTTGTATTGCTGTCACAATCACTTTACTCCAAAACCCGCGAATAACCTCAGTATGAACCAAGCCAAAATAAAAACCAGTGCAAATGCACTTATTTAAACAATATAAATGCATTTGCGGGTGATTTAAATAATTCAGCTCCAATATATAGGCTCCAATCAAATCAGGATTACATTTAACCTTCTGGAAACGCGAATGAATTCGCGTCTACGGCGTATCAGCTCTGCAAACGTAGACGAGGTTTCAACCTCGTTAATCTTGAGGGATAATTGCAACCTTAATTTGTTCTATATGGTTAGAACCATAGTTACGAAACAGCCCCTTACCCTCTTTGCTTGCGCTTTTGCGCAGCACCTATCACAGTTCGATAATAACGCCCGAGATTTTTATCCTTGGCTCTTTTTTCAGCTAATGTCGCGCCATTTCGCGCTTGTTCGCGTAATAACTTCACGTAATTGCCCAATCGTCGGTGATCGAGTTCGCCGTTTTCAATCGCTGTCTGCACAGCGCAGCCGGGCTCACTTTGATGCTGACAATCAGAGAATTGACATTGAGCCGCCAGCTCAGTGATCTCGCTGAAAGTATCGGCGATCCCCTGATCGCAATCAGCCAACTGCAACTCTCGCATTCCCGGCGTATCCAGCAACAGACCACCCGCTGGCATTAAATGTAGTGAACGAGCCGTGGTGGTATGACGGCCTTTATTATCTTGCGCTCGCTCAGCGGCCGTCACCTGTGCAGTATCACCCAATAAGGTATTCACCAGAGTTGATTTACCCACCCCGGATGAACCAACAAACGCCACGGTTTTACCCGCGCCACACCAAGGTTCAAGCACTTTGACACTTTGTGAGTCGAGACTATTAACCGCCTCAACCAGCAACATCGGATCTAATGATTGCACTTGCTGTTGGTACTTTTGCGGGTCACTTTGTGGATCGTCACAGCAATCGGCTTTGGTCAATACCACCACTGGCTCAACCCCGGCTTCGTTGGCCAATGCCAGATAACGTTCAATTCGGCTGAGACTGAAATTATGATTGAGTGAACACACCACAAACACCGTATTAACATTGGCGGCGATCTGCTGAGTTGCCACCTTACTGCCCGGGGCTTTGCGCGAAAATGACGATAAACGCGCTAACGTCCGTTCAACCCGCCCATCGCTGTCGAGTAATACCCAATCGCCCACAGTTAAATCCGTCATCGCTGACGTAATGGGTAATGAAAGCTTATTGCTCTGTTCTGTAAGGAGTTCGATATTAGCTCGGTGGTGCGCAGCAACACGAGCTATGGTGAAATGTTGCCACTCATCGAGTGATAACTGTTGTTGAAAAAAAGGACTCCAGCCCAGTTGTGCTAAAGAACAACCACTTTCCATCTTAAGAGTCTTATTAAGAGTCTTATTAAGAGTCGAATTAGAAGTTGTATTAAAAGTTGAATCTGTCATAACCACCTCTGACGCAAAAAATAGGCGTCAAAAAATAATGTGCTGATGAGGCAACACAGTGCCCCGGCAAAATTACCGGGCAGTAGCAATGATCAGTTTGAAGAGCGATTAGCCCTAAATTATTCGCAGACTGCCCGTAAAAGGTTGATTACAATCATGAATATACTCCTGTTAAATTTAAAATGAGGGAAATTATCAAGCGCCTGAGTCTAACAAAGGTGATCTACGGTTTCAAGCCTCAACTGAATCTGTTAAGGCTTGTAATCTGACCAGTGTCCAATGATAATCAAATCAACACAGATCACATCAACAGCAAAAGAAACCTATTCATGCAAAATTTCATCATCGAATTCAAACAAGCTTTTTCGCCCGAGCAATGTCAGCACCTGATCAACAAATTTGAACAAAGCCAACACAAACAACCCGGACGCACTGGCGCTGGCGTAGATACCAGCAAAAAAGACAGCCTCGATTTATTTCTCTCCAGCGCCCCAGACTGGCAAGATGAGCGCAACACTATCTCACAAACTATCCTCAAGGCGACCGTACAATATGCTCGTATGTATCCCTTTATTCTCACCGGAGCCATCTCGCCATCGATACAAGATGCCAAAACCAAACAACTGAGAACCATCACTCACCAAGATATCAGCCAAATGAACGATGAACAAATCGAGCAACTAGTGCGCAGTATTTACTCAATTGATGACATTAATATGCAGCGTTATACCAAAGGCAAAGGCGGTTATCATCACTGGCATTCTGAACACTATCCTCACCCAACAGATGCCGGACAACGCTCATTACGCCGAGTTTTACTATGGCTGGTTTATCTCAATGATGTTGAAGCAGGTGGCGAAACCGAGTTTTTCTATCAAGAAGCCAAAGTACGCCCCAGCCAAGGCAGTCTGGTTTTAGCCCCTTGTGGTTTTACTCATACTCACCGGGGTAGCGTCCCGGTATCATCTGATAAATACGTATTGGCCTCTTGGGTGATGTATAACACTGCTGAACAAATGTACGGACAGCCAGCAGCAAAACCTTAATCCGTGACCTTAGCCTTAAACCCGTGAGCTCAAACCGCCTGAAATCGGCGGATTTGACCAACATTTTACCAGCAACTGTAAATTTTTGGACAAATTCCTCAAGACGACTACACTAAATTTTGTATTCTCACGACTTACTACCTTATAAAAAGCCCTGACAGGAGCACAAGATGCACAGAAGCAGACTATCCACACTAATAATTGACAGTCAAGTAGACAGTTTAGACGAAGCCGCCACTTTCTGGTCCAAAGCCTTAGGGCATGACTGCCTAGAATCCGATTTACCTTGCGCTGCCACCTACACTCACCTAGACGTACCAGAAGACCAACCGGGGATCATGATCCAAAAAGTCGACCATCCCAGCCGTGTTCACCTTGATATAGAAACCGACAACATCGCTGCTGAAGTGGCAAGACTCAAAACCCTAGGAGCCACAGTGGTTAAAGAATTCGAAGATTGGACAGTTATGCACGCCCCTACCGGTCATAACTTTTGTGTTGCCGAACCGCAACGGGGCGAATTTGAAAAAGCCACCGACTTGAACACCTGGGAATAACCACCAAAACCGTGGTCTTGTCACACCAGACAAGACCTTTCAACCCCTTCCTCTGCCGTTTCAATTAGTAACAAAAATCAGGAAGCCAACTATGACCATACAAAAGACCTTAGACAATCAACCGCAAAGCCGTATCACCCGCATCGCACTTAGCAACAGCGAACTGCCAACGCACGGTGCTCAACAAGTGGACTCATTGGCCTTTGATCAAGAGATAGACTTTAGTGTGCATCTGCGATGCAAAACCGCTGGTGACAGCTCACTGACCACCGAAGAACTGACCACCGAAGAACTGACCACCGAAGAACTGACCACCGAAGAACAAGATGCCGAAGATCTCAGTCAAGTCCGCTCCTTTCTCAACGACTATGGACTGACCATTCACGAAGCCGACGTAACCACGCATTTGGTTCATACTCATGGCACTATTGCCAATGTCAGTCGTGCCTTTGGCGTTTATCTTGGCATATACCGCCACTCAGATTATGACCGTCACTTTCGCGGCTATCATGGCCCCATCACCATACCCGCAAGTCTCGACGGCATCATAGTTGCGGTGAATGGTTTGGATGATTGCCCAAGCTAAAATGCAGCTTAAAACGTCGAAGACGTAGCATTGATGAAGGTTGAGGATAAACGAAGATTATAATCGCTGTTTAGCTGAGGTCCAACTTAGGAGTATTGAGGTCAACAGCTAACCACACACTTTTCCAGCGAGCCAATTTATCCTCAGCATCAAGCAACTTAGGTGAAACCACAATTGCCGCCTGCAATTGCTCAGCCTCATCGAGCAACCCGGCATTAACTGCCCCAATCAAACCGTCATCGGTCTTTACCATAGCAGCAATCACCGTACCGCAATCACCACAAGCCACAAACATCGCCTGCTCAGACCCTTGACGATTAACCACCAGCGGCTCGGCACAGTTAATCACCACAGCACCATCAGGGTGGGATAAATAAGCAATGCCTCGCTGCATACAAAAATCACAATCACAGGCTCTTGCACTGTAATCAGCCAAAGGTTGTGGCAACTCAAGCGAAAAAGTCACCTTGGCGCACTGGCATTGACCTAAGCTTTTGCTGCTGTTGCCGCGCTTAACTGTGCCATTATTAATCGTTTTCATTTGTCGCTAACCCCTTTCCCCTACTAAGTAGCGGTCGACATGTCAAACCGCAAAGCCACTGAATTCAGACAATAACGTTTACCGGTTGGCGCAGGACCATCATCAAAAACATGGCCAAGGTGGGCCTCGCAGTTATTACACACTATCTCGACTCTTTGCATTCCTGCGCTGCTGTCATTGATATAACGTACACAGGTTTCATTGGCGGCCGCAAAAAAGCTCGGCCAACCGCAACCGGCGTCAAATTTACTGTCGGAGTGAAACAGTAATTCATCACAGCAAACACAATGATAAACCCCGGCTTCGGTATTATTTAAATGCTCACCACTAAAAGGCCGCTCAGTGCCTTTTTGACGGCATACCTGATATTGCTCAGGGGTGAGTTGTTGTTGCCATTGTTCATCGGTTTTTTGTGTCATCATTGATCTCCTAATAAAATTGTTAGCAGGTTAATCGTATTGCTAAATTGGGGTTCATTTTTACAGTTAGAAAAGCATTGTAACGTAAAATACAGTAGCGTAAAAACAGTGAATAAAGCGACTATTGATGACTGCCCAAATTACAATTAAACTCAGATACTGAACACCCTATTAGTACTATCATGTAACCATTATATAACGTCTATCTTACAACGACAGTTTGGTTAATGACTAACCAACTTGCAAAGTGCAATCGTATGTTATGACAATCTGTCACCTACTGGTCAATAATCATTGTATTATTGCATCAATGTGAATAAACCTACGATTAAATTGCATAAAAAGTAATCATTTGTCACAAAAGCCACCGATTTGCGTTTTAATAACGCTGTTGGCCTTTAGAATTTCGGTCAAAATTGCTAAGCTGTCGTCAGCAAAATGACAGCGCTGTTTTTAGCAAGAAACAGATAACGATAAACCCATTGGGAGAGAGAAATGCCTCGCAGAACGAAAATAGTCGCCACGCTTGGTCCGGCAACGGACAATATTGATGTATTAAGAGGGGTCATTGCCGCTGGAGCCAATGTTGTGCGGCTCAACTTTTCCCATGGTGTTGCCGCCGACCATATCAAAAGAGCTGAAACAGTCCGTAAAATTTCCAAAGAACTTGGCGTTTATACCGCCATTTTAGGTGACCTGCAAGGGCCTAAAATCCGTGTTTCTACCTTTGCCGAAGGTAAAGTGCAATTAGAATTAGGTCAAGATTTCATTCTTGATGCCTCACTAGGCAAGGGGCTAGGAACCAACCAAATCGTCGGCATTGATTATAAAGAACTCCCTAATGACGTCGACAGCGGCGATATCCTACTATTGGATGATGGTCGGGTACAACTCGAAGTCATCAGTAAAGATGGTGATAAAGTTCACACCAAAGTCACTGTTGCAGGCCCTTTGTCTAATAACAAAGGTATTAACCGTCAAGGCGGTGGCTTAACGGCCCCAGCACTGACTGAAAAAGACATGGCAGATATCAAAACGGCTGCGCTGATCGACACTGACTTTTTGGCCATTTCGTTCCCTCGCAGCGGCGATGACATGAAACTGGCTCGCAAACTGGCCGAAGAAGCCGGTTTGGATACCCGTTTAGTCGCCAAAGTTGAACGCGCAGAAGCGGTTGCAGATGATAAAACGCTCGACGGGATCATTAACGCCTCAGACGTAGTAATGGTTGCCCGAGGTGATTTAGGGGTTGAGATTGGTGATGCTGCGCTAGTTGTCCAGCAAAAACGCATTATTGGTCGTAGTCGTACACTGAATAAAATCGTCATCACAGCCACCCAAATGATGGAATCGATGATTGACAGCCCAATGCCAACACGCGCAGAAGTCATGGACGTAGCCAACGCCGTACTTGATGGCACCGATGCGGTCATGTTGTCAGCCGAAACCGCTGCTGGCAGCTACCCGGTTGAAGCCATCGAAAGCATGGTACGGATTTGTGAAGGCGCAGAGTCACACCCTAGCGTACTGGTATCGAACCATCGTTTAGAGATTGAGTTTACCGAAGCCACAGAAACCATTAGTTTATCAGCGATGTATGCGGCCAATCACCTTAAAGGGGTTAAAGCCATT
>CBDIDQ010000123.1:0-10799 GCA_965277695.1 Alteromonadaceae bacterium | reverse complement strand
AAGCTGGCGTAAAAACGTGCAAAGCCCCACAATTCAACGGCTTGGCGTTGTTTTTAGGGCGCGTGGGCGGGGAGGTTGAATACGTATTCATAACTTTGGCCGTTCATTTTTACTTCACCTCGACGGCGCAAAAGCATATAAATAGCGGGCCGTTGGGTGATATGGCATCAACGAGCTATTACGACGCAACAACTTATGCAATAAACTATGCAAACAGATATGCAACAAAATATGCAATGATTTCGTAAATACATGGACAAGCACCCGTATAACGATAACTAATGAGTTTTATGATCACGTGACAGTATCAAAATTAAACGAATTTTTTAAATAGCATCACTTTTAACAAAAGATCCGATTGGAGATTTAACTTATGTCTAAGTATATAAAGCAGCTGACTCAGGTTTTGCTGACCGTTATCGCTGTCACGTTAGCCGGTTGTGGCGGAGGCGGCGGTGGCAGTAGCGACAGCGGCAACACTAATGGTACCGCCGTTGGTGCTATCCAAACCCCATTATGGTGTCAGGCACCAGCGGTATTAAATGCCACAGGCGATGGTTGTGTCGTCAATCCGTGTGTTTATCCACAAGTTGATGATGGTGCGGGCGGTTGTGCGATGGACCTTAACGCTTGGATTGATGGTTCGAACGGTATCACTATGCCAGAGCCTGAGTATATTCCAGCGGCTAATGAAGTGGTGCTGTATTACATACTTGAAGACGAAAATTATGATGGCTGGGGTTTGCACGCATGGAATGATGCAGTATGTAACTCTTACAGTGATTTCGATGCAGATGGCGGCACTTCATGGACGGTACCGTTAGCGCCTACTGGTATTGATACCAATTTTGGCGCGTACTGGGTAATGAATGTGATTGATGCGCCAAACTGCGTCAACTTTATCCCGCATAACCTTGATACTGAGACCCAAACTACTGATTTACACGCGACATTAACGCCAATTGAGCAAAATCCGACTAACCAATTTTTTGTTGTTGAAGGTTGGGAAGCGTTTCTTTTCCCTTATCCTCGTACTTTTGCATCAACTATTATTCCAGGTGGCGGTGCGTTAACTTGTGTGGCTCCGCAAATTCTTAACGAAACGGGTGATGCTTGTATTGATCCGGCCATCGACACTTTTGTGCCTGGCGAAGCTGACCTTTATTTGAAAGGCGACTTTAATGCTTGGGAAAATGTTGACACTTATTTGTTCAGTTATGCTGACAACGTTTACTCTATGGTTACTCGTTTAGAGCCAAGTGTAGACGCTTACAACTTTAAAATTGCCGATGCCGCTTGGTCAGAAGCCACCTCTTTTGGTGCTACGCTCACCGAAGAAGCCGTTGTATTGGGTGAAGCGAAAACCTTAACTGTGACCGAAGCTGAAAATATCAGCATTAGCGTCAGCGTAGCGGCTAACTACCAATTCACTTTTGATGCCACCGACCCGGCAGCGCCTGTTTTGACTGTGATTGAAGTGCCGCTGGATAAAGTGATGTACGTTAAAGGCACCATGAACGAATGGAGCAATACCCAAGCGATGGTTTATGTCGGTGAAGGTGTTTATACCTCAGAGTTCACTTTGGCTGTAGCTGAATACGAGTTTAAAGTGGCTGATGCCGATTGGACAGAAAGCACTAACTTTGGTGCTGCGCAAGGTGATGAAGCCTTGTTGCTTGAAACGCCGAAAAACCTAGTGTTTGGTG
Source organism: Alteromonadaceae bacterium (assembly GCA_965277695.1). Classification (GTDB taxonomy): domain Bacteria; phylum Pseudomonadota; class Gammaproteobacteria; order Enterobacterales; family Alteromonadaceae; genus JABSOG01. Next base: position 9,093 of record CBDIDQ010000123.1, on the reverse strand, counting down.
AAGACATTGCGATGAACATCACGCTGAACATCACAGAAGCGGGTAATTATACCTTTAGCTTGGATGCGTCTGTGCCAGATGTGCCTGTTTTGACTGTTGTTAATGCGATTCCATTTGGTAGTGCGACTTTATATCTTAAAGGTGAGATGAACGAGTGGGGCGGCAACCTTGAAGGTTTCGACTTTACTTATGCTGACAACAATTACACGTTGATCACCACAGTGCCTGCGGGTTTACATCAGTTTAAAATCGCTGATGCCGATTGGAATGATGCGGCCACTTTAGGTGCGGTGGCTGGTGACGAAGCGATAGTTGCGGGTGAAGCGAAGACCTTAACCTTGCTTGATGAAGCCAATCTTACCTTTGAATTTGCCGCCGATACGTTGTACAGAATCAATGTTGATGCCACTGACAAGAATGCACCTGTACTGAGCGTTGATGTTCATGTGCCGTTTGCTGGCCGCACTATGTATCTCAAAGGTGAAATGAATGGTTGGGGTGGCGAGCTTGAAGGTTATGCTTTCACTTATGCTGCATCAGGTATTTTCACGCTGGACACAACGCTTGCGGCTGGTCCTTATAACTTCAAGATTGCTGATGTCGATTGGGCTGACGATTCAACCGTTGGTGCCGCTACAGATGATGGAACTGTGGTATTGGGCGAAGGCAAAACCTTGGTTTTACCCGGTGATGACAACCTGTTCATTGAAGTCAGTGAAGAGAAATCTTTTCACTTTACCTTGGATGCCAGTATACCTTCGGCTCCTGTTTTGACGGTGGAGTAATATTGTTGGGGGTTGATGGTGGCTGTGGGTTTACGGTCGCTGTGGCTCCCTACGCGAATGAATTCGCGTCTACGTTTGCTTTATAATCCAAGGAAACCTCATGAAACCGATTTACTTGTTACCTTTGCTGTTTTTGTCTCTCCCTGCTTTTGCCAAAACCGTTAACATCACCTCACCGGATGGTTTGATTGCGGTTGCGGTGAGCGATGACGATAATTTTGTGCGTTATCAGGTGAGTTATCGGGGTGAAACGGTGATTAAACCTTCGCGATTGGGCATGGCGTTTAAACATCATCCGGCGTTTGGTGAAGGGTTTAAAATTCGTTCAAATAGCGAGAGTCGGCAGGATTCTAGTTGGCAACAACCTTGGGGTGAGCGCAAAACGGTTCGCGACCACCATCATCAACTAACCGTTGATTTTGCCCATCAACAGCAGCATTTTACCCTGCGATTGCGGGTGTTTAATGATGGTTTGGGGTTTCGTTATGAAGTGGCTAAACAGGGGAAAATGGATTTTGTCGAGATCACCGACGAACTGACGGAATTTGTCGTTGATAATACCGCTAAAACCACCGCTTGGTGGATACCGGCTCGGGGCTGGAATCGTTACGAATATACTTATAACACCACGCCTTTGCATCAAGTTGATCGGGCGCATACACCGTTTACGTTTAAAATACCCTCTGGTGTGCATTTAAGTATTCATGAAGCGGCATTGGTTAACTATTCGGCAATGTCATTAGATCAGCGTAGAGGTGGTACTTTCACCGCTGATTTGGCTCCCTGGTCTGATGGCAGCAAGGTAAAAACGCAAACGGATTTTAAGACGCCGTGGCGGACCATACAAATCAGCCCTGATGCAGTGGGTTTGCTCAATTCTGACTTGATATTAAATCTCAACGAACCGAATAAACTCGGTGATGTCTCTTGGGTTAAACCGGGTAAATATGTCGGTATTTGGTGGGGAATGCATATTGGCGAGAACACTTGGGGATCGGGTGAAAAGCACGGTGCAACCACCAGCGAAACCAAACGTTATATGGATTTTGCCGCGCAAAACGGCTTTGACGGTGTGCTGGTCGAAGGTTGGAATAATGGTTGGGATGGCAACTGGTTTTTCAATGGCGATGTGTTTGATTTCACTAAACCTTATGCTGATTTTGACATCAAAGCGGTGACGCAATATGGCAAAAGCAAAGGGGTTAAACTGATTGGTCATCACGAAACCTCGGGTAATGTCAGCAACTACAAAAACCAGATGAATGACGCGCTGAAACTTTACAGCAAACATGGCGTCAGCCAAATCAAAACCGGTTATGTCGCCGATGGCGGTGACATTAAACGTATCGACGAAAACGGCATCGTGCGTAAAGAATGGCACGACGGTCAGTTCATGGTGGGCGAATATCTCAGTAGCGTCACCGAAGCGGCGAAACATCACATCAGCATTAATACCCACGAGCCAGTCAAAGCCACCGGTTTACGTCGAACCTACCCCAATTGGTTAGCCCGTGAAGGGGCTAGAGGTCAGGAATTTAATGCTTGGGGCAGCCCGGCAAATCCGCCAGAGCACACCACCATATTGCCTTACACCCGAATGTTAGCGGGTCCAATGGATTTTACCCCGGGCATTTTCGATATGGGTTTTAAAGGGCTTGATCAAGCCAACAGACCGCAAACCACTCTCGCCAAACAGTTGGCGTTATACGTAGTGTTATATAGCCCGATTCAAATGGCAGCTGATTTACCAAGAAACTACCAGGCTCGTCCAGATGCGTTTAAATTCATCCAAGACGTGCCCACCGACTGGCAAAAAAGCCAAGCCATCGCCGGTGAAATTGGCGAATATGTGGTTTTTGCCCGCCAAGAACGTGACGGTAAAGACTGGTATTTAGGCGCTATCAGTGACGAACAAGCGCGTAAAGTGACGGTAAAGCTCGACTTCCTCCAACCCGGTCAACAATATCAGGCGCAAATCTACGCCGATGGCAAAAAAGCCGATTGGAAAACCCATCCTTATGAAATGAATATTGAACAGCGTGAAGTGAATAGCCAGATGGTATTGGATTTATCGCTTGCCACCAGCGGTGGTGCGGCGATTCGGTTTAAGGCGTTGTAGGGGTGTATCGTAGACGAGGTTTCAACCTCGTTTTGTTGGTTACCTAATTGGTAGAGTGAGCATAAAACAAATAAGCCACTTTTTAAGTGGCTTATTTTAAAAGGTTTAGCGGGGCTAAATATTGTTTTAATCTGATTTTGATTATTTTTTGTCTTCCAACTGCGTTTTTAACTTAAGAATGACGGCTAATTCAAGCCCCGTAATACGTGCGATAAATCGTGGGTCGGATCCGTTTTCGAGTAAGTTTATTGCTACTTCTTCCTTGCCTTTCTCTAGACCTTCTTCTAGACCTTCTTCGCGACTTTTCTCTAGGTCTTCTTTAGCCCAATAATCTCGTAATTGTTCTGCTGCTGTCATAAATTCACCTCGTACCGGTTCAGGTAATTGCCACATCTCTTTAAGAAACAGTTCAATATTGGCGATATTACCCGCATTAATCATATAATTTAATGTTGTTTTTGTTACTGTTTTCTTTAAATACTCGTCTAACTCCATTGAACTTAACTTTTTCATTATCCATAACAGGTCAGGTCCGACATCTTGGCTGCGACTGTATTTCAGCGCTGTTGTTATTATGCCGAGTAATGCTTGCTGTTTCAATTCATCATCTGTTATCTGATTTACATCTATCAGTGGAACCGGGTTTTCAAACATTTTTTGCATCATGCCAAGCCGATCATTGAAGCAGTCTCCTAAGCGCATTGAATACGGATAAGGTGTTTGCTGACCATGATAAAAAACCAGTGCATAGACGGCGGCTAACAGATCCTTCGCTTGTTCTTTTGGCCGTTGTTTTAAGACGCTATTTAACAGATTAAACAGGTAATGATAAACTCGAAAGGCCATAAATTGCTGTGGCGTTGATTGATGTTCAAGCAGTAACACAATCTTGGCTTCGCTACTGTCGATCTCATCATCACTATTGCTCTCATCATTATAATTACAAGTGAACACTAGGTCGCTGATCGCTTCTTGCAGCTCATCATCAATGTAACTGCTGTTTTCAAGTTTGAGTGTGTTTATGTTTAGGGCGTCTCGCACGGATTCAGGCAAGTGGTGCTGGAAAAAATCTTGCGCTATTACCGGGTTCTGCATTGATGAACGAAAATATGCGTCGTGGCGCTTGGTTAAATCAACCATAGATGCAACACCTTGTAATATAACAAATCAATAATATTGAAATTGATTATTACAGTTTGCTTGTTGTATTACAAATTAAATTAAATGTTTATCTTGTGTCTAATTTGGCATGTTACCGATTTGTTGTGTAGGAGCGAGCTCCAGCTCGCGATAGGGGGTTACGCACTCATCAACTGTTTTGCTCGATAGGCATTGGCTTGAGCTTCTAGGTTAAATAAAGTCTCAACGTTGATACCAAAGGCAATTTCAATTTTGGCTGCCATCGCAGGGGTTAAAGCACCACCATTGATGAATCGGCTGACCGTTGGTTGGCTTACGCCGAGTTTTTTAGCCGCTTGGTTTGCACTGAGTTTACTGTTTTCAAAGTATTTTTTCATATACCCGGCAGCGCCTTTTGGTGGTCTGACAATCGGCATGACTGATTCAATTGATACGGTTTCTTCCATTGTTATTACTCCTATAAAACGCTTATAAAATAATCTCCAAGACGTAAATTGATTATACGGGATTGACATTGATGTTCAATACGTAATGCGTATGGCGTATTAAAAGGTTGACATTGAAGCGTATTTCTATTCAATATAGCATGGCTATTGGGGTAATAATAATCCACAATTGGAGTTTTATTGTTTATATGCCAATTTGGACACAAAAAGGATGATTGTAAATTGAGTGTATTCACGGTCGCCTTGGTTTCCCGTGCGAATGGGGTTATTTCGGGGTGTTATGTGGGCTTGGCTGTTTTAATCACCTCAAATCGTGTAAAGTGAGCGCTAATAATGATTGCTTAACTTGTAGGTTTATTAAAAATAGCATGATAAAGAAACTTGAAGTTGAAGGCTTGGGGCCGATTAATAACGCCAGTGTCGATTTTGCCAATTTGACCATTATTTGTGGTAAGAATAGTGTCGGTAAAACTTACCTGAGTTATACCCATTACCTGCTGATGGGCGTGTTTTATCAGGCGTTTGAGGACGCGTTGACGTTTCCAACGTTAGAGGCTCAATGTGAATCTATTGATCTTAATGATGCCGATGTTGTTAAAGCCCATTTTGTACTGGATGTAGCAGATATTAATATTGATCTGGACAAAATCACCAATGAAGTCAATTCGTCCGATAGTGCAATGTTAATTTCAAATGAGTTGAAGTTGTATGAAAATTCGACTCAATTACTTACTGTCAACGCGATTATCAATGATGAGTATTTTGCTGAAATTTGTCGTGCTGAGTGTAGGCGTCGTTATGTAGCTAGAGACTTTAGTTTTGAGATTATCAAGAAAAAAAATGACGCCAAAATAACTATCGAGCTGTTGATAAAAAGTAATGATCTGAAAAATGAAATTTATCAGGATTTTGAGGACCTTATAAAATTATTTATTTGTCAGGGGTGTTTAAATCATTTGCATCAGGCTATCACCTCAGAAAGAACGGGTATTTCATTATTTTATAAAGATTTAGATGATTCTCTGCGAAGCTATGCTGTTGGTGCTACTTCATTAGATACTGATAAAACCTATGTCAAACCGATTGAAGATAATATCTCGACAGTCAGAGGATTGACAAGAGGGTTTTCAAAATCGGATATCGACCCTAGTGTCATTGAGATTAAAACCATCCTCCAAGAGCTGGTAGGCGGTGAATACACCGGCAACGACCAAGAAATACTATTCAAGCCCATAGGTAAAAATGATGTCAGCCTCTCTTTGAAGGCTTCATCAGGCGCATCAAAATCATTATTACTCATCGACCATTTTGTCAACAAACTGGCCAGCAGCAACGGTATGTTAATCGTCGACGAACCCGAATTAAACCTTCATCTTGATGCGCAGAAAAAAATTGCTCAACTACTCGCTGCTTTAACCAATATTGGTGTGAAGGTGGTGGTAACCACTCATAGTGATCATTTCGTTCGGGAAATCAATAATCTGATCATGCTGTCTAGTGACAAAATTAGCGCACAAAAGAAAGCTGAATTATTAAAACGAGCAAATATCAAACCGATTGCTTTGTTAAAACCTGAGGATGTCTCAGCGGTTGTTATTGATTCTCAAACGGGTAACACTAATCAGATGCCAGTGACGGATTTGGGCATTGAATTGACTTTGTTTAACGAAGAAATATTGGCGAGTATGGATATCAGTAATGAGATTATCCATGCGTTTTATGCTGGTGATGAGTCCTGATGTTAGCGCTATTACGGGAAATAATTAACCCGGAAGTTCAACTCGAACATGCTGATAAAAAACTGATTTTTCTTGAAGACAGTGATGATGCAAGATTGAAACAACTGGAGTTTAAGCTGACTAATTTCATCACTGCCAGCGGTGGTCAGCTGAAAAATGCGGTGATTATTTCCAGTGATATAAAAGGTGAATTGTTTGCTCGATTCAGTCATTTTTTGGCCGAAAAATGCCCTGATATCAACAAAAAATGTGATTACATTATTTTTCATCGAAAAGAAAATGTACTGCGAGTTATTTTGTGCGAAATGAAATCGAGCGAAAAAGGGGTTGGTGGGCGATGTCCGGCGCAACTTGAAGTGAGTAAAGTGTTCGCCGATTACTTGCTTAATTTGGCCAAAACTTATGGTGACCTCAGTGAGGTTGATGATATTGCACAATTGCAGACTGAATATTTCAAAGTGGTGTTTTTACCCACTCAGTCTGTGCCGTATGGACAAGTCATGGGAGTCAAACCCACGGATATTAAAAAGGGTGCAAATCCGCTGCTTCAAGTAAAAAAACGTTGGCCCAATGGCATCACGTCATTTAGCGTCAATACTATTGCAGCAACAGCAAAGGTCGACTGGCGTCATTTTATGGAGGCGCTGGATTTGTAGGGGTTTCTCATAATGATAATAGGTTAAACAAGGAAAGGGCACGCGACTGCGTGCAAGATTAAGGAAGGAGATAAACTAGGAAATTAAGGAGGGATTCTGTTTGTTTGGTCTACGCGATAGCCATTGTCGTTTCAAGGGCCGTTTCAAGATAATCCGCTTCGAGATTTCGCCGAGTCGGATACCGATCACCAAAATAGCGCAAATTAATCACTGCGCCTTGCCAGTCGCCTGCGGTGACTTGTTGCCAAAAGTACGGGGTGCGAGTGGCTAAATTGCCATATTGAAATGCGACCGAAGCCACCACTGTCTGGCATTCAGCTGATAAATCATCAAAGTCAACCTTTGCCTGGCTGTTTTGCCATTGTTGCCGTAAACGTTGCTCGGCTTGGGCGTGGCTGTATTGGTTGATGATAACTTCTTCTTCGGCGCTGATTTCAAGCGGGTGACACTGTAAGAAGGTGAGGGCGACAATGCGTTTTTTGCCACAATAAGGTGACAGTTTGTTGGCCAGACTCGGGTTAAATGCCTGTGCTATTTCGGCGTTCGAGCGTTGTCCGATATCAAAACCACCAGCGATGGTAACACCGGATTGGCTGGTTTTAGGGTCGGGTACGTAACCTTTACGGCTGCTGCCTTCGAGTCTGGCGATAAATGAAAAGTCGATCATGAGGTTTTGAATTCCTGTTGTCTTGCCAGTCGCTGCTGGTATTTGGCGTAGGGACGATAGATGCCTTCCCAATCGATTTTCCCTTCGCTCTTTTCGATGATGTTTAACGACTGGCTTGGTGCTGGTGCCCGTTCGAGTCGACGCCATGAGCTGACAGTGCGCTTTTTGACGCCAAATAATTGCGCGGCAACTTCATCGGTTTGTTTTTGAATAAATACGGCAAGTTCCATGAGTGATCTCCTGTTGGATATTAAGATTGAGTGCCTAAGTGCTTTAATGACGTGATGCTGAGGTTGCTGGTGAACCAGACAAAATGTAGGCGTTATCGGCATAAAAAATGTTCATTTAAGCGACAGAGAAAATACCAAAAAGGATGCAAGGATGGTTGGAAAAATGTGAAAATTAATCAGCTCAAGGTGGCACATTCAATGGTGCTGACATAACCTGTGCTGTCGATGCGATGATGGACTTTGGTCAAAAACCAGCTGCCATCAATACCCGCTCTGACATCGGCTAAAGTCACCACACCACCAGCCATCAAATCGGCCTCACCGACTAGCGTCGCGGTGAAGGTGTTGGTATTTCGTTTGAAGTCATTGAGCCGCGATTGCGCCGCCCATTTAGCGGTGGCTTTATCAGCCAGCGAATAGCTCAGCTCAAAACAGGGTGAGCCTGAACCCGCTTGTTCCATCTTGCGTTCGGCATTAATGATATCGTGGTAATAAGCTCGACAGGATTGGTAGTTGGGCTGCTGACTAGACAGCATATTCCATTTGATCAGCTGTTTATGAGTGATATCAACGACTGGTAATGGACTGCCTGTACGCGACAAACCATTGCCTCGAAGGACAAATATCAGTAAACCTTCAACCACTTTGGTGGTGGCGTCATAATAAGAGGCGAGTTTGGTCAGTAGCTGCATATCGCTTTCGCTTTGCATAATGGCGGGGAGTTCAATACTGCCCAGTTGCGGGCTGATTTTGGCTGATAAGCCATGCATCCCGGCAATATCGTTGACGACTTTTTTCAGCAGTAGCGGTGCGTCTGCTGTCGATGGCCAACTGCGGTGTTTCGGCGCTTTTAAGCCACTCGACCAGTTGAGTTTGTTGGCGTAAATTGTCAGGGTATCTCTGTTGCCCGTGAGGGTGTATTCCGCCACTTCATATTCGCCATGATTGACCAGTTCGCTTTGCTGATAGCCTAATGTCACTCCAATGGTGTCACCGGGCTTAGGTAGCTGCATTCTCGACTCGCGATGGTCGTCAAGCACCAAAATACAGCTGTCGCCGGTGTGGCCACTGTGTTGAATAACATCGACAGAAGATACCCGGTCCATCAAGGTTTTGGTGACATCACTGCTGTTGGCGGTGATACTAAAATCAGGTCTGGTATTCATTGTTTGGTGTCCGGTTTATTTCTTGATCGCACTGCGCGGAGCGCACCCTACGGTGGATATGGGTGCACAATTAACTTCAATCCCAAATACGAATGCTTGGGGCGGCCACGGGTTTGGTTATTTCGGGCAGGGTGATCAGAATATT
>CBDIDQ010000122.1:0-41319 GCA_965277695.1 Alteromonadaceae bacterium | reverse complement strand
ACAGACCGAATCAAACCCAGCGCCCGCCGCTGACAGCACCTTGCTACAGCAAGACGATCTGACCGCCAGACAAGCCCGTTTTTTACTCGACGAAAAACCGCTATCAGCGATGTCACTCTTTGGTGAGCAAGTCGATCCTTTGACCCAAACAGGCACCTTTTCGCTGCTTGAGTTGGCTATTCCCGGCAACTCAAGTTTGCCTGTGCGCATCAAACATCAGGCAAAATTGATCAACCATGACGTTTTTGGCCTTGGTTATTTTGATCAACACAACGCCATTATTTTTGGTATCCCGCGAATTTATGGGATTAAAAGCTTGTAGGAACGAGCTCCAGCTCGTGATAAGGGAGTGCAACGACCGTGACCCACCAGTCACCACCAACTCTCCTTATTGTTCATCACGAAATTAGAAATGAATTCCATCGCGAGCTGGAGCTCGCTCCTACGGACCGCACGGTCTGTCAAAATCGCATATTTGACTTGGAGCCGCCTTATGATGACCCGTGGTGGTGGCATACTTGTTTAGTCCCCACCACGGTAAACTCGCCGCATTATCCATCGAATATGCGTTATGCCAGAAACGCGATTTCGATGATACAAAGCAAAACCATCACCTTGACGACCGATGAAGTATATCGTTGGGATTATGCGATTATCGACGGTTTTGAAACCACAGAAGACGGCGCATTGGTCTCTGCTATTAATAAAACCCGCACAGTTCAAGTCACCTCAAACGATAACATTCATCAATACACCTACGGCCAAATTGCCGATAATAGCAGTGGCGATTTACTCAAAGAAGCCATTTTTGATAAAGTGGGTGGCGCAGCATTACTGACTAAAACTTACGAGTATGAACACAAAACGCTACCCGGTTATGCCTGCCTGTTTGCAGGTTGTTTAAGCTCAACCCGCACCGATACCAAAGTCAACTGGGATCGAATACACAGTAAGTCATTGTTAAAAAAGACCATCATCACCTTGGGCAGCGACAGCTATACCACTGAAAATATCAGCTTTAACGCTTACGATGCGGTGACTAAAATCAAAGAAAGCCATTCTTTTGATAGCAATGTCCGTCACACTAAATATGGCTATAAACATGACACCGCAAACTGGGTGCTTAACCTGCCGACCACCACGACTATCAGTGCCGACGACGAAACGTTTACTGAGGTGAATGCCACCACCTACCAGCAAATCACCGCTACGGATAATCGTTTTATCAAACAATGGTTACCGGCCAAAACCAGCCAATTTGGTCGCTGGGTGAGCGAATATAAAAGTTTCCATAACGACGGTAACGTCAAGCGCATTGAATTCAATGCCGACGGCGAACGTTATCAAGAATTGTCGTCATACAAACATGGCACCGCCCAAAGCATTACATTACCGCAGCGTGACAACGATACAGGCACAATGACGTTAAATCGCACGGTGAGCGAGCGAGGACAGCTCAGCAGTGAAACCGACCTTAATGGCAACAAAACCAGTTACACCTATGATGATTTGGACCGGGTGCAAACCATTGATTTTCCTGGCGACTTTCAAGACCTGCTGTTTAGCTGGAGTGTCAATGCCAGCACACAACCTGTCAGAACCACTCAGTCCTGTCAGTTAAATATAGCTAAAACCGCTTGTGACGCCACAGGTGCAACGTTCAGCAAGACAGAAACCTTCGATAATCTATTACGACTGATACAGGTTCAATCAACTGATATCGCCAACAGTACCAGCCGTTACCAACAGTTCGCTTATGACAGCAATAGCCAGCTCACCTTTAGCGCTTATCACAGCGATAAAGCAGGTCAAACCAAAGGCATCAGCCAAACTTACGACGCCCTGCAACGCCCGCATATTACCACTACCAATGGCGGTGGCAGTGAAACCATCACTTATGGCGCAGGCAATACTCGAACGGTGAAAAATGCCAATGGCAACAGTACCACCACGACTTATCAGTCATTTGGTTCACCGGCTTATGACCAAGCGACAAAAATCGTCTCGCCAGAAAGTATCATCACCACCTTAGCCGTCAATGTCTTGGGTATGGTTGATAGCGTCACCCAATCAGGCCCCAATAAAGCGGGTGATGGCACCGTCAGCCAAACCCAATATCATCTTTATGATGACAACAAACAACTTTGCCTAGTGAAGCGAAAAGACGTCGGCGACACGGCTTATAGCCGTAATGCCCTTGGTGAAGTGCTGTGGCTGGCACAAGGTGTGGCTGACAGCGAGACATGCGTGGATGCCAGCAATAAAGTCAGCTTTAGTTATGACAATTTAGGCAATTTATCAAAAACAAATTACGCGGATAGCACACCAGACGTCACTTACACCCTAGATAATCAAGGAAACCTAACCACGCTCACCGCAGGTACCACGACGCAAACGTACAGTTACAACAGCCTCAACGCCATCACCAGCGAAACGCTGGCACTCGACGGTAAATCCCTGAACGTGAAATATGGTTACAACAAACAAGGTGATTTAAGCGACACCACATACCCTAACGGCGATGTTATCACCTATGCCCCCAATGCTTTTGGCGAGCCAACACAAGCAGTTTCGACCGGTCAAAGCTATGCCACCGCCGCAACCTACCACCCTAATGGACTGCTAAAAAGCTTCACTTTCGGCAATGGCATTGTGCATAAAATGACGCTCAACGACCGTCAATTGCCGTCAAATATCACTGATGCCTCGACGACAGTCACCGCCATGAATTTGAGTTATGATTACGATAACCAATTGAATATCAACAGTATTGTTGATGGCACCAATGCGGCATTCAGTCTCACAACATTGTCATATGATGGTCTCGACCGCCTAACCAGCACCGTTGGCGGCACTGGTATCGGCAGCAGCACATTAGCCTATGATGGTCTGGGCAATATCACTAAATACACCAGTAAAGGGCGGAACCTCGATTACCACTATGACACCGCACTGAATCGTCTTACCTCAGTCACCGATTCAATTGGCAACAAAAACTACAACTTCACCAACGGCTACGACACCCGGGGCAATATCACCAACAATGGCACCCGAACATTCAGCTTTAACCGCGCCAATCAGCTCACCGATTCCGGTAGCAATAGCTATGTTTACGATGGTCACAACCGCCGGGTAAAAACCATCGACAGCAAAGGCACCAGCTACAGTTTTTACACCCTCAGTGGTCAATTGCTCTATCGAGAAGTGAATGGCAACGACGTCAACTATATCCATTTAGGCAAAAAACTCATTGCCAAATACGGTATCATGCCCGTCAGTAGCACCGACAGCCGTCAGCACTACCGCCCCTTCGGCGAAACCATCGAAGCACCAAAAGATGACGTGGGATTCACCGGACACAAGTTTGATACTGACTTGGGTCTGAGCTACATGCAGCAGCGGTATATGGATCCGGTGCTGGGTCGGTTTATGAATAATGATCCGATTGGGTTTAACAGTGACATTACGACCTTTAATCGTTACTCCTACGTGGGAAATAATCCATATAAATATATTGATCCAGATGGACAAGCACGAGAAGGAAAATTCACACAACTAGCTAAATTATTTTGTAAAAAGTGCGGCTCGGCTGGTAGTGATATAGCAGATGCCATTGATCGCGGTGATATGAAACTTGCGCAAAAAATGCTTGATAACCTCACAGGTAAAATTCAAGGTCCTCCACAAATGACTAAAGGCACAACACAGAAAAAAAACAGACATGGTGATGAAGCCGGTGAAACTCGTGTCAAAATAAAAAATGCAGATGGCACCGTCAAAGATATGACAAATCGTCGAGTCAAGGAAACTGAGCATACGGTTTATAGAGGACCCGGCACCACCCAGCCGAAAAAGCAAGAAAACCCGATTGGCAATGAGCAATACAAACGTCAGCCAACGCAAGATGAAAAAGCCATAATCAAAGAATTTGAGGAACAAAAGTAATGAAAACGCTGAACACATTATTTTTCGAAGATAATAATGCCTGCATGTTCGTAGCAGGAATTGAAGCAATGAATGATTTAGATGATTACATGTGTGGATTTCACCGAATTTCACTCTCGATGACAGAAGAGCGTTTGGACGATAAAAAAGTGTTAAAAGTATGCTTTGGGGATTTACTTGACGAGACAAAATTACGTACGGCTTTAAAAATCTATTTTAGAGATTAATAAAATTGAAGGTACACAGGCTCACTATGAATTTGAAAAAAGGAGTAACAAATATGCCTACTTTAGATGAACCATACTGGGAAGATGTTGATTTTATACATTTTGACAGTGCGATGCTCCAGTCAAAGGGATTTTCTCTTGAATCAATTAATGCCTTGAGTAAAAAAGGTCTTCCTGAGTGGGCAGCACCAAATATTAACTTTGATTATCATGAACCAAGTAGCCAATTTTTAAAAATTGGTGAAGATCGTAATGGCTTATTTATATCTGCTTCGATACCATGAAGGTTTTTTTAGGAAAGCACTTAGGTTATACGCAGAGATGGGATGGTTGAAAAAGCAATTTCGATTGATGAAAACTCTTTTATTAATAATGAAGTTCCTGATGAGCTAATAGACATATTTAAAATTGAGTTGCCTTGAGAGAGCGGCTTTTTGTTACAGATAGATGGCTCCTGTAATTTTAGTTACAAAGCTCAACATATTACTTTAGATAAAAAAGAGGAATAATGATGGCTTACATTAATTCTTTTGAAAAGTTTATTAATGAGTGTGGTCTGAATAAGTATTACTCAGGGGAGTCTGAGCTTGATGTTAGGCTCTATCACGATCTAAATATTTATGGTGATATAGCTGAAAGTTGCATTGAAACATTGAGGGATGATTACAGCGTTGATGTATCTCAATTCAACTTTCATGATTATTTTCCACCGGAATTTGCTGGGGAAAGCCTATTTCAGAGGATTGTTTTGAGCTTGTTACCATGTTTACGAGCAATGTTCGAAGAAAAAAGAGACTACTTGCCTTTCACCTTTCAAATGATAAATGAAGCTATAAATACTGGTAGATTAAGGTAAATATCCGGTTGGGTTTCGAGATGTGCACAGCTTTAATCGTTATGTGTATGCGAATAATAATCCTTATAAGTATACAGATCCTACTGGTGGCTCAAATGTACTGGCTTTCACTCCTACCAGCTCCCCTGTTGGAACTACCGGGATGGAGAAACTTTCACTGGCACAGCAGAGCGAAGGTATCAAGCTGATTATTCCTATCGACGAGGCAAAGTCTGCTGTAAATAATATAAAAGAAGGCAATTTAGTTGGTGCGGCAGTCTCTGTTGGAATGGCTGTTATTAAGCCTGCAAAAATTTTTAGTAAAGAAAAGCAAGCATTGGTAGATATGGCAAAAAGCGACAAAAAAAATGATGGTGTAACTCAAGGTGATATGGATGTATATAGTGAACTTAACTCAGAACTTCCTGATCCATTTCCATCAAACAAAGTTCGTGGCCTCGAAGTTCATCCAAATCGACCTCACGGACAAGAACCTCATGGCCATGTTGGACCGGTGAATCATATACCTGAAAAGAAAATTGATGAATAAGGATCGTATTGATGTATACAAAACTACTTAGTTTTTGGGAAAAGGCTTCAAAGGAATTAAAATTTGAGCTTGAAGTGCCTTTTTCGTTGCAGTTAGGCTCTAACCACCAATTAGAGGCGCTATTTCTTGTAAGAAAGTTTGGAGCGCACAATGGTATGTTGGTACTGAGTAAAAATGAGAAAATAAAACCTTATATTGATGAGGTTATCTCGTTGGGATATGGATACTCGGTTTTAAATGAACCTTTCGAAAATGAAGACTTTTCAGTGGATGACTATGCTGAGCTATTAGAGGATTGGGGTTGGTCTGGTGAGGAAAAAGATAAACCATTTTAATTTGAACAAACGGGCAACAACAGTAGTAGAGAAAGAAATTATTAAAGATTTTGAGGATAAATAATCGTGAAATTAAATAATCTATTTATTGAAGATGACAGTGCTTATATTTTTGTTTCCGATCTATTTGAAATGAATGATTTAGATGATTACATGTGTGGTTTTCACAATATTGCCATATCATTCAGCACAGAAAAAAATATGGCGAACCAGACAGTATATAAGATTTGTTTTGGTGATTTAGTCGATGAAAAAAAGCTAAATGCAGCACTAACTGAGTATTTTAGCTAATCAGGCAGCTTGAGTAGGTGCATCAACAATAATGCTAACATTTCAAGCTCGGCTAAGAGTTTGGTCAAAAGAGTGCTCTTTGACTGAATTAGAAAACGTACTGGGTCCTGCATCAACCGGTTACTCTATCGGTGATGTTTATTCACGAGGAAAAAGAAAAAGGGAAGAGACATTGTGGGCGCTAAAATCGTCACTGTTACACAATGCTGATTTGAGTCTCATTTAAATCAACTTCTTGACTTTTTAATGACTAAAGAAGCGGTTATATCTAATTTAAGACATAAATGTGAGATGGATTTTTTCTGTATGTTGAGATCTAATAATGGACAAGGAACTACAATGTTACCTCCTGAAATAATGAAAAAATTATCAGAACATAAATTAAATTTAGATGTGTATATTGATGATGAAGAGGACTTTCCATTGGAGAAATAAAATGCGCGATCAATCAGCACCCCTACTAAAAACAATGCTCTATATATCCGGTGAAGTGTTTAATCTTGATGAGTTAAATTCCATTCTCGATTTTCCCCCAATAGAAATGGGTATAAAAGGCACAATGAAAGAATTGGGGAAAGGATTGGGTCAAGTGTCTTGTTCAATATACAAAGGTTTGAAGCTTGATTATTAAACAAGATACCTGAGACCCCTGTTCTGCTTTAGATAGAATAGAATCAGAAACGGCTGATGACACCACAAATACTCAAGAGCAATTAGAAAGTAAAAAGGAACAATAATGACCCCTTGCCATTCTTTTAACGCGTTTATTGAAGAGTGTGGTCTAAGCAAATATTACTCTGGAAAATCCGACCTAAAGGTAAGACTGTATCACGATCTAAATATTTATGGTGATATAGCTGAAAGTTGCATTGAAACATTGAGGGATGATTACAGCGTTGATGTATCTCAATTCAACTTTCATGATTATTTTCCACCGGAATTTGCTGGGGGAAGTCTATTTCAAAGGATTGTTTTGAGCTTGTTACCCTGTTTACGAGTAATGTTCGAAGAAAAAAGAGACTACTTGCCTTTCACCTTTCAAATGATAAATGAAGCTATAAATACTGGTAGATTAAGGTAAATATCCGATTGGATTTTGGAATGTGCATAGCTTTAATCGTTATGTGTATGCGAATAATAATCCTTATAAATATACAGGTCTTTGGATGTGACACTGAAACAACATGTCGAAGATCGTCTACGAGACCATTTCACTGGTGTACCTAACCAATGGGTGGAGTCATTGAAAATTAAAATCACTAAGAATGAATAGTTAATGATAAATACGTTAATCTGATAAGTGCCCGCTCAGAGGTGCCATAAATCATCTGTTTATTGAAAATGAAAATGAAAATGGAAATGCTTATATTTTTGTCACTGCTTTACTCAACCTCAATCGTCCCCAACAAAACATCGAAAACAGGCAGAGTAATATTAAAATTCTTGTGCTGCATTTTATCGCGTTTGTGGTGCAGTACATGGGTTTGACGCATCCACTGCCAGCCGGGTATTCGCATGAAGATTTTTTTGGCCAAGGTGTCGTCAGGCAGGTGATAACTAAAATGCATTACCTCATAAAACAAATAACCGCTGATGGCTGCGGCGGTAAAAATGGCGGCGACATTGAGCGAGAACACTGCAATAAGCACATAGCCAAATGGCAAAATTAACCCCATTAGAAAGGCAAAAATAAGATAGACGGGAAACAATACCACACGCCAGTCTCGAACTGATTGATATGGCATATGATGCTCCAGAAAAAAACTGTGATGATCGCCAGTATGACGACTGTAAAACAGCTTACCGTAACGGGTTTTGTGGTGTCCAAGCCAGCGATGCGCATAGTACTCTGCGAAATTGACTATTAGCAGGGTCAGTGGAAAAACAGCCCATTGCAGTAAACTTGCCGCCTCGACTAGATATAGAGCAAAAACAATCACGCTCAAACCCACTGCCAAAACGCTGCCCATATGTAACCAGCCATTGTAATTGCTGTTGATATCCGCTCGATATCGCTGGCGAAAAGCTTCCATCGCTTGTGGTGTCATGATTTGTCTCTTCTTTTGTAAAGTGTTTATTTAAGCCGCTTTGATGAGCAGCATGTTAGCTAACTTTTGGTTATGCGTCTAATCTGTGTCTGATTCAGTAAATAATTGATTTTATATTAATTATTATTGTAATGTTTACTTGATCGTTGCCTCTGTGTCAAAATGTTTGTTACTCACAATTTAAGCGAGGTTATACAATGAGTATTGATATAAATGATATCGGCAAAATGGATTTCAGTGATATTTCAGATGGCCAAGAGGCTCCGATACATCCGGGGGAAATATTAAAAGAGGATTATTTGATCCCGCTGAAAATGACGGCAAACGCACTGGCATTAGCCATTAGGGTATCGCCATCTCGTTTATCTGCAATTATTAACGGAAAACGCAGCATTACACCAGAAACCGCCTTAAGGTTGGCGCAATATTTTGGTGAGCAAATTCGTCTTGAAGTATTGCCACCGAAGGTCAAAGGACAAGATCAGCTGTTGCCGGAGTGATTGGATATTTTTAATAAAAAGAACAATAGAAATAACAGATTTTACTTTCACCGCAATAATCGCTATATATAACGTCTCTTCTGAAAACAGACACAAGAACAATATGGATCATAAATTTCGTTTTAGCCCAGTGACACTGGGTTTGCTATTATCTGGCTTCACCGCGATGGCTCAGGCCGCTGATGAATCAACGGATCCGGCTAAGGATGCTTCGCTCGATAAATTGCTTAAGTTGGAAACCATTACGGTGACTGCCCAGCGCAAAGTGCAAAATATTCAAGAGGTACCGCTGAGTGTGTCGTCATTCGACGGCGATCTGATTGAAAAATCGAATATTCGTTCAGGCACCGATTACCTCGCATTAACCCCTAATATCGGCTTTACCGAAGACGGCCAAACCGGTAGCCGGGGTATGGGTATCAGTGTTCGTGGGGTCAATAATTTGGTCTCCGGCGAAACTGCTTTTGTTAATTCCATCGGCATGTATTTGGATGAATTTAGCGTCGCGTCAGTGCCTAATCAGGTGGCTAACCCGCAACTGCCCGATATGGAAAGAATCGAAGTGTTACGCGGCCCACAAGGCACCTTTTTTGGTCGTAATTCCCTCGGTGGAGTATTAAACATTACCACTAAATCGCCTGTTGATGTGTTTGAAGGCAAGATTATCTTTGGTGGTGAAAGCTATAAAGATGCTGGCAGCATGTATAACTTTACCGGCGTAATCAATGTGCCACTGTCTGACACGTTCAGAGCACGAGCGGTGTATTATTATGAAGATAGCAGCGGGATGCTCGAAAACCTCTGTGGTGTCGGTGCTGATGCAACGACTTGCCCGGGGCTGGCTGAAAACGGTGGAGTTGCCACTGGTACGCCTGATAGTGGTCATGATTATCATATGGGACGGCTCAAAACCGAGTGGGATATCAGTGATCAAACCTTGCTCAGCACCACGCTGATTTATACCAAAGAAGATCAGGGCACCGATGAAAATGTGCCTTCCGGTGTGCTCGATTTGGATTCTGCTGATTCTTTTGGTGTTGGCATTGCGATTGATCCGGGGACTGGTTTTTACCCAGACAATCAAAACCGTTTGAGTCACGATTTACGCGAGTTTACCAATAACAAATCAACCGTAGGCATTGTCAATATCAGTCATGAGGTTAGTGATTCACTGGTGATCAAATCAGTCACTGGTTTTATTGATGCAGAGTTAGATCGCCTGTTTGATAACGATTTGGCGGGCGGCACCGATGTTTTCTATCGCAGTAACTTCTATGAGGGGTTCTCTTGGAGTACAGAGCTGCGAGCTGAGTTTACTGAAACAGATTATGATTTCACTATGGGTATGCTTTATGCCGCAGATGAGCAGAAGCAACAAAATAAGGTGTCGGTTTCGGGCGACTCCACTGCAACCATGGGCGGCATCGGTTTCTTACCGCCATTTCCAGATGATTTGGGTTTATTGCTAAACCGTCGCAAATTTGAAGTCGATAGTATAGCGCTGTTTGCTGATTATACTTGGCATACCACCGATAAATTAGATTTGATTTTTGGGGCGCGTTATACCCGTGATAAAGTCAGTAATGATTTGGCTGCCTCAGGCATTCAACCGACTTGCTGTTTCCCTGACTCTGAGGGTTTTCCCGGTCCGCCGGGGTTTGAATTTTATCAAAGCTTTACCAATGCACCGCGTCCAACCATCAGTGATGAACGCACGTTTACTGACTTTTCGCCGCGTTTAGTGGCCAAATACAAGCTCAATAACGATATCAATTTTTATGGCACCATCTCTAAGGGTTATAAAGCGGGTGGCACTAGTTTAGGCAATAATACTAATGAAGGCGATGCTGCTTTTGCCGTGCCATTTGAGGAAGAAACTCTGTGGAATTACGAAGCAGGAATTAAAGGCGACTTCTTTGATGATCGCTTGCGCTTTAACGCTTCGGTTTATCATTTGGATTGGAGTGATTTACAGTTAGAATCCTTCCGCTTTTTAACCCCGGGCGATTTGTCGTCGAATTTCGAGCAAACCATCAATATTGATGATGCCGAGGCTGATGGGATTGAAATGGAATTTACTGCCTTGATCACAGAGAATTTTACGCTCAGTGGTGGCATGGGTTATCAGGATACTGAAATCACCAGCAATACCACAGCTGAAATCACTGGCGGTTTTGTGGTGCAACTACAGGGGCTTGAAATACCCAAAGCACCGCAATTTACCAGTAGTTTGGTGGGTGAATATCGCTGGTTTTTGGACAACTCGGATATTTGGTTAAGGTTGGAGTTGATCCATCGTGACGGTCAATATTCAGATGTTGAAGGTTTGACTAACAAGCAAACCCGAGGACCTTCGCCGAATTCTGGCATTGTCCGTTTTGTGCCAGATAATGAATTTCCTTATTTAAGTCCTGATTACGATATTGCCAACCTCAGAGCGGGTTGGGATATGGATAATTGGTCAATAGGCGTTTATGTGCAAAATCTAACCGATAAAGAATATTACACTGGCACTCAGGAGAACTTCGGTATCAGTGGTATTCGTTTACGTCCCCACCCCCGGGTGATTGGGGCGAGTATTAGCTATCGGTTTGAATAATCGTTGGAGTTAAAAAAGCGAGAATGAAGGCTCGTCTACGTTTGCAGTCTTATCGTAGACGAGGTTTCAGCCTCGTTAATGTCTTTCATTTGCTGAAGGCTGATCAATGATAACCAAAATAACCACCGACTCGTAAGGCGATGCCCCAGCGGGATTTGTAGTCGTCATCTCTTTCATAATCAATAAACGGTTCAACTTCAAAAAACAGCCATTTGCGTAAGGCATGTCTGCGATAGCGGGTGCTTACGGTAATTTTTTCATCGCGGTAGTTTGGTGAAGTGACACCTCTGACTAGGACGCCGGAGATCAGGGTGCTTTTTTCATCGAATTTGGTGAGGTGGTAAATGGCTTTTTTCCAACGAGGTTCTTCTAACTCTTCTCTGTCCCACAAGCTGTATGAACCCCTGATCTCACTGCTGTCATTGGGGTAATAAGATAGTTCGGTCAAAAAGCGAGCACCGAGACCATCCTCAACATAGTATTCCAGTGAAGGTTCGACCGTTAGGGTAAGCACTTCTGTTATTTTTTTCTTCCAGCGATAAGATGAACGTCCATATATCTGGCTGCTACCAATACCCAGACGAGAGCGAAAATAAGCATGTTCTGACACTTTATGCAGCAATTGAATCGCCGCACTGAAATCGCGTGACCTGAGGCTGTCATCGGCAGGGCGTGAGGTTTCGAGCGGTAAGCGATTAAAGTCTTCGATTTCGTTATCAGAAAAAACCAGATTAATGTTGTGTTTAAGATTGGGTAATTTAACTTTGATTTTAAACTTTAACGGGAAATCGGCTAAGTCACCGGTTTTGGGCTCCCATCCCATAATCACTCTAGCCCATGCTTTGGAGCCGGTATGTTGTACTTCTTCGTCGGCAAAACGATTGTTAAGCCATAACGCTGAATCGTCGAGTGCGACCGAAAAACTGTCGTGAAATTCGTCAAGCCAACCGAGTTCATTTGAGTTGTAGTGGCCTTTGGTAGCCAGGGTTTGGTTATCATCAGTGGCCTCGCTAGGGGGTTCGTCATTAGCTAGCGCATTGGTTATTAAGGTAAGCAGTAGCAATAAGCTAGCTATGACAGAGGTTGCAATAGAAGCTGCAACAGAACTTAAAATGGAGGAGGTATAACGATGGTTTTGACATTTGCTCATGGGTGACTGCTGACTACCTGTACTTAGTTAATGCTTAATACCAGTGTAGAAGCTGCGGCTTGTTTTGACAAAGAACAAATCAATTGGCTTTTTCACAGGTTTTATTTGCTGAATAATCCACAAAGGAGGATAATCGCCGCAACGTCAATTGGCTAATTTTAAAAATTGCAAGATTAAGAGGACAAACGTAATGGGATTCGGTGGTATTAGTATGTGGCAGTTGATTATTGTCCTGGTGATCATTCTTTTATTATTTGGCACAAAAAAGCTGCGAAATATCGGTGGCGATCTCGGTTCGGCGGTCAAAGGGTTTAAAAAAGCAATGACCCCTGAAGATGAGAAAAATAGCGCAGAGAAGAGCGAAAGCAGCGATAGCGAAAAACAACTTGATGCGAAAAGCCAAGAAACAACAACAGCAAGTACCAGTGCTGTGAATAATAAGGAAAATGGTTGATTTATGGGCATGGGGGAGGTTCTTATCATTGCGGTTCTTGGCCTGTTAGTATTAGGACCAGAACGAATGCCGGTGGCTATTCGCACTGTCAGCCAATGGATTAAATCAGCAAAGCAAATGGCTTCGGCAGTCTCTACCGAGATCACCCAAGAGCTTAAAGCCACTGAATTACACCAAAATCTGAAAAAAGCTGAACAGAAAGGTTTGGCTGACTTATCTCCCGAATTGAGTCAGTCGGTGCAGGAGCTTAAAGACGCTGCCGCATCGGTCACTCGTCAATATGAAGCGCCTACCGATAGCTCAGCATCGCAGCAAAACTCTAACCCCTCAGATAACTCCAGGCAGTAGCAGGCAACCCCTACCAATGAGTCAAACAGAACAACCCGCTAATTCACTCATCGGCCATTTGGTTGAATTGCGCAGCAGACTATTACACGTAGTCATCGCTATTTTGGTCATCTTTATTTCATCCGCCTATTTTGCCAATGATATCTATCAATGGGTCTCCAAACCCTTGACCGATGTGTTGCCAGAGGGCTCAACGATGATCGCCAAAGATATTACAGCACCGTTTTTGGCTCCGTTTAAATTAACCTTTATGTTGTCGATTTTTGCCGCTATTCCTTACATTTTGCATCAAATTTGGTCGTTCATTGCGCCGGGTTTATATCAAAATGAAAAGCGTTTGATCTTGCCGTTGTTGATTTCCAGCACCTTGCTGTTTTACGGCGGTATTGCATTTGTTTATTTAATTGTTTTTCCACTGGTATTTACCTTCTTTAGCAATATTGGTCCTGAGATGATGAATTACATGCCGGATATCAGCAGTTATCTGGATTTTGTGCTGACCTTGTTTTTTGCTTTTGGTGTGGCGTTTGAAATTCCCGTAGTGATTTTATTGTTGTGTTGGACCGGGATCACCGATGCCGAAAGTTTAAAAAAGAAACGCCCTTTTGTGGTGGTTGGCGCATTTGTGGTAGGTATGTTTTTGACCCCGCCAGATGTGATTTCACAAACTTTGTTAGCGATACCGATGTGGTTGCTGTTTGAAGTCGGCTTGTTTTTCTCTCGTTTTTATACTAAAAAAGAAGGCGATGAAACAGGAGAGCACGATGGTGAAGACGTACATACCCCTTAAGCAGGTTAAGACAGGCATTATATCGAATATTGAAAACGGGCTTGCTGATGCCATTGTTTGATATCGCGGTTAATGCATCGAATAAACAGCTAGTCGGTGATTTTGCCGAAATATTCGACCGCAGCCTTAGTGCTGGCGTCGATAAATGGTTGATGGTGGGTTGCGATGTTGAGCAAAGCCGTCAAGTATTGCAAATGAGTCGTACAGACACACAAGGTCAGCACTTGTTTTGTACTGCGGGTGTTCATCCTCATGATGCTAAGTCGGTAAGCGACGATTATATTGGCCAATTAACCGAGTTGCATCAGCAGCCTCAGGTGGTTGCCGTTGGTGAATGTGGGTTAGATTTCAATCGTGATTTTTCTCCGCGACCCAAACAAGAACAGGTTTTTGCTGAACAACTCGAATTGGCTTGTCAGTTAAATAAACCGGTCTATATGCATGAGCGTGATGCCGCCAGTCGTTTTATTGATATTATTACTCCGTTTATTGCTCGGCTGTCGAATGGGGTGGTGCATTGCTTTACCGGTGATAAACAAACGCTGACACGGTATCTTGATTTGGGATTGTCGATTGGTATTACCGGTTGGATTTGCGATGAACGACGAGGGCTGGATTTACGAGAACTAGTGCAATATATTCCCCTTGACCGTTTGATGATTGAAACCGATGCGCCTTTTTTATTCCCCCGAAATTTAAAACTTAAATCAGCCAAACAAAAATCCCGCCGCAATGAACCGGCCTTTTTACCTCACATCGCACAAACCATCGCGCAACTGCTTGGTCTTGATGAACAGCAATTCAATGATGCGACCTACCAAAATAGCTGTCGATTCTTTGGTATAGATACCCTATGAAGCGCTTATCGTTATGGTTGTTAATGTTTGTCTGTTTTGTTGCTAGCGCAGAGACTGTTCATATTGCCATTACTGATGACTTTCGTGATGTAGTGATTGGCAAGGGGATTGAGTATTTGCCGCATATATCTAGCACCTCAGCCGGTTCAGATGAGTTACCTGGTGCGGCGAGCCAATGGCAACCTTATGAAAAAAATAGCATTGATATGGGTAACATTGCCTCAGCCTATTGGTTTCGTTTTGCCTTGAGCAACAAGATGGATACTGATGTGACGCTGATCCTCGAAATTGATAATCCACTGCTTGATTATGTTCAATTGCATCAGGTTGATCAGGGAGCAGTCACTAACGTCTGGTTGCTTGGCGACTTACAGCCGTTTGGCAAGCGTCAAATTGCCCATGAGAGCCTGCTTTTTCCGATTAAGTTAGCGGCGCAACAAAGCAGCATGATTTATCTCAAAGTGATTAATGATGGTTTGTTTTCTGTGCCGTTGGAATTGTGGCAGGAGGAGAGTTATATCGAATCCAACAGTCAGAGCAGCCTGTTGTCGGGGTTGTTGTTTGGTTTTTTACTTGCCACTATTGCGACGTCTTTTTTGTTATTTGTGATCACCCGAGCACGTAAGTTTGCCCTGCTGGGGATTACGTTAAGCGTTGAAATGATGGCGTTGATGACACTATTTGGTATCGCCAATCGTTATTTTTGGCCTGATTGGCCGTGGTTGCAACAACATATCGTGTCGATGTTAATGGCATCAACCTTAATTTGCGCGGCAGTGTTTGGTCTGTCTTTGTTGAATGTTAGGCGTTTGAGTGTACGTATACTGCAAACCGTCAGAGCACTGATTGCCATTGGTGGTGTGCTGGTATTACTGAGCTTGCTGGTTGCGGTGCATGTTTCTATTGTGATTTTGTTGTTGTATGCGATGGTATTGTCATTGGTGATGATGGCGGTGGGCGTGTGGTGCTGGCAGCGCAAGGTGAACGCCGCTGAATTGTTTACGATTTCTTGGGCGGTGAGTTCTTTATGTTTTGTTTATGTGGCTTTTTGGGCCGGGCTGGGCATTGAGTTACCGATGCAAACCTTGGATGTGTTTGTGTTTAACGCGGTCATCTCTACGGTGTTGTTATCGGCGGCGTTGATCAAGCAATATATTGGTGAGAAAAGTCATCAAATCAGGGCTCAGCAGCAGGCGATAGCCGAGATCAGCAGTCATGAAAAAATGCAGCAACAGATGCTGGCAGTAGAAGAGCAATCTCGTGAAGAGTTAGAAATAAGTATTCAGGAGCGTACTTTTGAGCTTGAAGTGACGTTACGTGAGCTGCAAGAGAAAAATCTGGAGTTGGAACAAAAAAATACTCAAGATGCATTGACGGGGATCCGCAACCGTCGCTTCTTTGATAAAAAATACCTTGCAGAATTTAGGCGCTCACGACGAGAGCAAACTGAGCTGAGTCTGCTGATGCTCGACATTGATCACTTTAAAGCCGTGAATGATACCTATGGTCATCTGGCTGGTGATGATGTGATACGTTATGTCGGCCGGACGATTGAAGATATTGTTAAACGTCCTTCTGATGACGTTTGCCGTTATGGCGGCGAAGAGTTTACTGTAATATTGCCGAGCACCGATGCCGACGGTGCCCGTCAGCTTGGCGAAACCATTCGTCAGGCGATTGAGTCGGCTAAAATTGAAACCCCGGCAGGAATCCTGTCGATCACTATCAGTTGTGGTATTTGCACCGACGTGGCACAAAATGATATGAACGAAAACCATTATGTTGATATGGCTGATAAATCACTTTATGCCGCTAAGGAGCGAGGCCGCAATTGCGTGGTTCATCATACTGAAATCAGCGCCGACGAGTTGACGGGTTGATATAATTAACAATCTAATTGTGAATGCCTTAAGGGTTTGACGAGCTTTTCAAGTCACTGGAGCGCTTCGTTCTTAAAAAATAAAAACATGTTGACCACGGAGATACGGAGAAAAACAACGTCAAAAACTAAAGATTTTAACCGTTTTGCTTTTTATCTTCTCCGTGCTTCCGTGTCTCCGTGCTGAGTGCTTTTGATTGTAAAGAACAAAGCGCTCCAGATACCAGAACAGCCCAGCAGCCCGTATAACGATAGTGTTAAAAGAAAAGGCTTTAAATCAATAGTTATACTTAATAACCAAAAGTTACAATTTAATAGGAGTGATAATGCCTCAGACCCGTTTGACCGGTTTTCCCCATACCCGGATGCGCAGAATGCGTAAAGATGATTTTTCTCGTCGCTTAATGGCTGAAACGACATTGACGGTAAATGATTTGATTTACCCGGTTTTTGTCTTGGAAGGCACGTCGCGTCGTGAATCGATTGAATCGATGCCCGGTGTTGAGCGTTTGTCGATTGACTTGTTGTTAAAAGAAGCCGAAGAGCTGGTGGCGTTAGGTGTGCCGGCGATTGCTATTTTTCCGGTGACGGCTCCGGATAAAAAATCGCTTGGCGCTGAGGAAGCTTATAACCCCGAAGGTTTGGCGCAAAAAACCGTTAGAGCGGTTAAAGCGGCTTTTCCTCAGTTGGGCGTGATCACCGATGTTGCATTGGATCCGTTCACTGTTCATGGTCAAGACGGGATCATTGATGATGACGGCTATGTGCTCAATGATGTCACGGTTGAAGCATTAGTTGCTCAGGCTATTTCACATGCCGAAGCCGGTGCCGATGTGGTCGCACCATCAGATATGATGGACGGTCGAATTGGAGCCATTCGTCAAGCACTTGAAGTTAAAGGCCATGTTAACACTCGGATTTTGGCTTATTCGGCCAAATACGCCTCGAATTATTATGGTCCTTTTAGAGATGCGGTTGGTTCGGCGGGCAATCTCAAAGGCGGTAATAAAAAGAACTATCAAATGGATCCGGCTAATAGCGATGAGGCGTTACGTGAAGTTGCGCTGGATTTGCAAGAGGGTGCTGACATGGTGATGGTTAAGCCAGGAATGCCTTATTTGGACGTGGTACGCCGGGTCAAAGATGAATTTGGGGTGCCAACTTATGCTTATCAGGTTAGTGGTGAATATGCGATGCATATGGCGGCGATCCAAAATGGCTGGCTGGCAGAAGAAGCCTGTATTATGGAGTCATTGTTGGCATTTAAGCGGGCCGGTGCCGATGGTATTTTGACCTATTTTGCCAAACGTGCGGCGGTGTGGCTCAAAGGCACATCGTAGCAATGTCGGAACGAGCTCCAGCTCGTGATAAGGGAGCCTTAGCGACCGTGATTTCGTCAATGTTAAAAAAATTCATCCTGCCGTTTATTTTGCTACAGCTATTGATTGGTTGTAGCAATATCCCTGATGAGCCCGGTTATAAAACTTCAAATTCCCGCTTACCGATTGGGCAAAACACTTTTGCTGATTATGTTGCTAGTACCCGCTCGTGGTTGAGCCAAAACCGCTGGTTTTTATCTGCCGATACCGAGGCTGAATTGCTAGCTAACAGTCCGTTTGAAATTTTGCCGCAACTATCGCCTCCGCATAAACCATTGGCGCAACGCCATGGTATTTTGCTGGTGCACGGGCTTTCAGATTCTCCTTACAGCTTTGTTGATGTGGCACCGATGTTGGCCAAAATGGGTTTTCATGTGCGAACTGTGCTGCTTGAAGGGCATGGTTCACGGCCTGCGGATTTGATTAATGCTGATCATGAAAACTGGCGGTTGCTGGTGGCACAGCAAGTGGCGATTTTTAAGCAAGAAGTCGACAAGCTTTATTTGGGTGGCTTTTCAACCGGCGCTAACTTGGTGACTCATTTTGCTTTGGATGACCCGGATATTCAGGGTTTAGTGTTGTTTTCGCCGGGCTTTAAAGCTCGGCGGGATATTGCTAAATATGCGCCATTGGTGTCTTTTTTCAAAGATTGGTTATATACCCCGTCGTTGATGCGGCAGACCAATTACGTGCGTTATCATCATTCTCCGAGCAATGGCTTTGCTCAGTTTTATCATACCAGTAACGATTTGCTCGAACGTTTTGAGCAGCAGCAATATACCCGCCCGGTGTTTATTGCAGTGAGTGAAAATGACAGTGTGTTGGATGTTGAAACCACACTGTCGTTATTTCAGCATCAGATGAGCAATCCAGCTAGTCGGTTGATTTGGTATGGTAGTCACCCTGATACCGATGATCCCCGGGTTATCACCTATGCGGGTAAAGTGCCTGCGATGAGAGTGAGCAATTACTCACACATGGGGCCGCTGTTCAGCGCTGATAATCCTTACTACGGAATTAACGGTAGTCAGCGCATTTGTAATAATGGTCAAACCAATGAACATTATCGGGTTTGTGTCAAGCGCGGAGAAGTGTGGTATTCGGCTTGGGGTCACACAGAAAACGATAAGGCTCATGCGCGATTGACCTTTAATCCTTGGTTTAAAGAAATGACTGAAACTATTCGCACGGTGCTTTTTGCTCCGTAGGTGGGGTTTTAGCCTCGTCAAAGTCGAGATTAAGGTTTATAAAAGGGGCTGCCGGGAAGCTACTGATTTTTCGTTTAATGCATGAGTCAAAGTCATAATAGCATCATATTTTTCAATATTTCTCAACTCAAGGGCCATATTGAAAAACTCTATCACTCTGGCATTTTCCGCCAATTGTTGATCAATTTTATTATTTTTCGCCAACCATTGTGCTATATCACCCCAACGCCATAATGGTTGATGGCTGGTCAATCGTAGTACGGGGTTAGGAAATGTCCCGGGGCCCCGTTTTCCATCTTTTAAAAGCGCAATGGACTGTTTACTGATTTCAGTCAATTGGGAAACATCGCTGAGACCAACGTAATCACCGGCGTCAACAGATATTACTTTGACGTCTAAATCAGTACTTTCAACGTCTTTTATGGCTGACATTATCGCTGATTTTAAATTATCAGATTCACGGTCGAATTCTATGTATACAGTAGAACCATAAAAACAGATAAGGCCATCATCACAACCCGCTTCAAATAGCTTATTTTCCAATTCAGGAGTATCTGTAGTGATCCCCCCCAAAACTAACGAAAAACTATACAATTTCATGCTATTTCTCTCTTTAAATAAGGCGGCTGTTAAGCCGCCTTGTTTGACTAACAGGTTTGTCTCCAAAGCATTAATTATTATGGATAGAGACTAACTGCATTGATCTACTTTTTTACGGATCTGCCGGGCGTGCACCTCGGCAGATTTCGGTGTAGACCAAACGCTTAATTGGTGTGTTTTATGTTCATCATCTGATGTACCACACCTTAAACGTCCGAATGGGTGCCCCGAACTTTCTTCAAATATCCAACCTTCGGATTTCGCGTACTCGATTGCGGCTCGAATTTCCTTATTAGGATGTTTTTTTATATCTACCACCTTGCATTAATTGAAATATAATAAATTTGTTGACGTCTGTCAACATGTTTGTTGACAAACGTCAACGCTCTGTTTTTCGGCCAATGAATTATAGCAGGTACACTATGGCTTGACTACTTATTGATACACATTATTTTTCAAACGTCACCATATTACAAAGCCTATGCAAAATCCCCACAAACCCTGTATGCTAGGCTCCCTGTAGTGATCACAGCTGTTTTTTAGTCTTTGGGGACTTTCTATGCGTCATAGTGCGGGTACTCTTGAACCTGGTGCCAAGTTAGATTTGTCGGTAGTAAAACTGATTTTACCTTACCTCAACAACCATCGTGGTCGAGTGTCTTTGGCGATTGTTTTTATGCTGTTCGCCAAAATGGCCAGCGTCGGTATGCCGTTTATTCTTAAGTATATTGTTGACGATTTAACTCCGAACTTATCAGATATGGGTACGATGCTGGTGGTGCCGATTGGTCTGATCGCGGCTTATGGTATGGTGCGGTTTGCTAATGTGATGTTTGGCGAAATCCGCGATACCTTGTTTGGTCGGGTCACTGAGCGAATTATTCGCAAGATCGCGCTGAATGTGTTTAATCATCTGCATCATCTTGATCTCGATTTTCACCTCGACCGCAAAACCGGCGGTTTATCCCGGGATATTGAGCGCGGTACCACTGGTATCAGTTTTCTCATGCGTTTTATGATCTTCAACATCGTACCCACCTTGCTCGAAATCACTATGGTGGTGGGTGTGCTGTTTTATAACTACGGCATTGGTTTTGCCCTGATCACTTTGGTTTCTGTGACGGCTTATGTGACTTATTCGGTGATCGCAACCGAATGGCGAACCCGTTATGTTCGCGAGGCCAATAAAGCGGATTCTAGCAGTACCAGTTTGGCCATCGACAGTTTGCTCAACTATGAAACCGTCAAATACTTCAATAATGAACAGTTTGAAGCGAGTCGTTATGATAAAGAATTGGCGGAGCTAGAACAGGCCAAACGCAAAAACCGTTTGTCATTACTCACCCTCAATGGCGGTCAAGCCTTTATTATCGCCGCCTCTATTACCGCAATGGTGGGTCTGGCTGCGCAGGGCGTCTCTGAAGAAACCATGACACTGGGCGATTTTGTGTTGATTAATGCGTTTATGATGCAAATCTTTTTGCCATTGAATTTTCTCGGTTTTGTCTATCGTGAAATCAAAGGATCGCTGGCTAATATCGAACGATTATTCGGTTTGCTCGATAAACATCCTACCGTGGTTGATGTGCCAGATGCGACTGAATTGACGGTTGGCAGTGGAGAAATTCGTTTTGATAATATTAGCTTTCACTATCGTCCCGATAGGCCAATTTTAAAGAATGTGAGTTTTACCATCGGTGCCGGTGAAAAAGTCGCCGTGGTCGGGGCGAGCGGTGCAGGTAAATCCACGCTGGTGAAGTTGCTGTTTCGTTTTTATGATAGCAGCGGTGGCGATATCCTCATTGATGGGCAAAAAATTAAGCAAATCACCCAGTCTTCGTTACGTGAAGCCATTGGCATTGTGCCCCAAGATACGGTGCTGTTTAATGACAGTATTTTTGAAAACGTGCGTTATGGTCGTCCCGAGGCGAGTGATGATGAAGTGAATGAGGCAATTGCTTTGGCTCATTTAGCTGATTTTATTGCGGCTTTGCCTGATGGCGCAAGTACTACCGTCGGTGAGCGGGGACTGAAATTGTCCGGTGGTGAAAAACAACGAGTAGCGATTGCTCGAACAATTTTAAAGCGACCGCCAATTTTGTTGTTTGATGAAGCCACTTCATCGCTAGATAGTCACTCCGAACAGGCGATTTTAGCAGCAATCAGAGAGATTGCTCAGGGTTATACCAGTTTAGTCATTGCTCATCGCTTATCAACGATAGTCGATGCTGATAAAATCATTGTCTTGGCAGCAGGAGAAGTTGTAGAGCAGGGTAGTCATCAACAGTTATTGGCACAACAGGGGCGTTACGCTAAGTTGTGGCAAGTTCAGCAACAAGAGGCGGGGGCTTCTTCGCCTGATGCCGTCGGGACAGTTAAAAAGACAGTGTAAATAGGAAAGAAAAGGCTATAGTTATTAACATCTTTTTAAAGTTAAAATGGTGTGGTTGATTTTTGAGGTTACTCGGTAATGCTAAAAACGAAATTAAAACAGTGGTTAGCTAACGCTTATTACAACGCGATCCCAGCAGTTGATATCACTGTTTTTGCTAAAATGAAACAGCTGATCACGGTGCTCTTTACTGTTTGGTTACTACAGGTCGCTGGCTTCACTCAGGCTAAACCTTATTACGGCTCAGTAGAAAAAATTTCAGTTGATGATGGTCTGCCCGATTCTACTGTTTATTCCATTGCCACAGACGACAGCGGCTTTTTATGGTTTGGCATGTCAACCGCCCTCGCCCGTTATGACGGCTATTTATTTCATACCTTCAGTCACAGCAATGCCGATATTAATAAGCTGGCGGTCGATAGTGCGGGCAATATTTTTATTGATAGTCAGCAACGGATGTGGGTCGGAACATGGGGCGAAGGTTTGGTTTTATATGATCAAGATATGAAGTTAGTCGCGCATTTTCGCCATGATAAACGTGATCCCTGGTCCATTGGGAGTAATATGGTACAGGAGATTTTCGAAGATAGTGAAGGCGATATTTGGATTGGCACCAATGGTGGGGGTTTAGCCTTGTATCAGCCAGACAGACAATCGTTTATCAGTTATCAATTTGACGCGGCTGATCCCACCAGTCTTAGCCACAATCGGGTCTGGAGTATTGCGGAAACAGATAAAGGCATTATTTGGGTCGCAACCAGTGATGGTTTGAATCGGTTAGAAAAGAATAAATCCGTCAGGTTCACCCGATTTATGCATGATCCAGCGGTCTCGACTTCGATAAACCACGTGCTGGTACGTAGTCTGCTGGTCAGCAAGAAAGGTGAATTATGGGTGGGTACTGAAAAAGGTTTTGGCCACTTTGATATCAAAAGCGAAGTGTTTACCGCGATCCCTTTTGAAAAAGCAGGCAATGTTGAAGCCATCACTCGGATGATTGAAGATCATAAAGGTGGTATCTGGATTGGCACACAAGGTGGATTATTACGCTACGAGCCGAAGAATAAACAGCTGACGGAGTTGACTGATAGGCCAGAATTTCAGTTGTTTCGTGATAATGATATTCGCGATTTGTTAATTGATGAGTCTGGCGTGTTGTGGGTTGCAACCCGCTATGCCGGATTAATCAAAATCAATTTGACCCTTAACCGCTTTGGCTATTATCAATCGTATATTGGCGCTGATGGTGATGAACGGTTGATCAATAAAGTCCATTCCCTGTACGCCAGTCATAGCCTTGAAGGTGAGCAAAATGACTTATGGATGGGCGTGGCCAACGGTTTGTTGCGGATGGATATGCAAACCCAGAAGATTGAACGCTTTGATGCTCCGGTTGATTTATCGGTGACGCGGGTTAAGGTGATTGCCGGATCATTGAACAGTAAATTATGGCTGGGCAGTTCGTTTGGGCTGTCGTCTTTTGATACTAAAACCCGGCAATTTAGTGATGAGATGGCGCTATTGTCACCGGTTAAAATCAAACAGGTGAAGAGCTTATTGGTGGATCGTCAGGGGAGTTTATGGATTGGTACCGCCCATGAAGGTTTGCTCAAATACGATGGTGATACCAATAGCGATGGCGATTGGCAGCATTTTAGGCGTGATGACAGCGATCCCAATTCACTCAGCAGTGATGCGATTGATGTGTTGTTTGAAGACCAGCAAGGCAGGATTTGGGTTGGTACTGAAGGTGGCGGTCTTAATCGTTTTGATCCGCGTAATAATGGCTTTGTTAAATATCTCGCCGATAGCCGTCAACCGACCAGTATTAGTGATAACGTGGTTAAAGTGATTTACCAGACCCGTGATGGACAAATGTGGTTTGGTACCCCTAAGAGCCTCGATAAATTAGATGAAGTATCGGCTGAGTTTACCCACTTTGGTATCAAAAATGGCTTGGTTAACAGTAACATCAAGGGCATGATTGAAGATGATCAGAGTGACTTGTGGATCAGTACAGATAAGGGCTTGTCTCAATTTAAATACAAACGCAACCATTTCTCTAATTTCAGTGATAAAGATAGTTTGCATAGCAACGAGTTTTTATTAACCTCGGTGGCGAAAAGTCGTGGGCGGATTTATTTTGGCGGTAATGCGGGGATCCACGAGATAGTGCCGACCCGAGTTACTGTTAATAAGCATATTCCTAAGGTGGCGATCACTGATATTTGGCTGGACGATAAACCGTTGGAACAATTGGCTTTTCGCTCTTCTGAAACCTTGGTTGTGAGTCATGAGGTAAGCAGTATTGCACTGCGGTTTGCGGCGCTGGATTTTCAGGCTCCAGGTAAAAACCGCTATTCGTATAAATTACAGGGGGTGGAGGAAGATTGGCAACAGCCCGATGAAAGCCGGATTGTGACTTATCGTCATCTGCCACCGGGCTCTTATACCTTCTCGGTGACTGGTAGTAATAATTCTAATCAATGGAATCCAGTGGCGCGTAATCTGGTTTTTGTGATCACCCCGCCTTGGTGGACTTTGTTATGGTTTAAAGCTGCTGTGGGCGTTGGTTTATTGATCTTTGCTTATCTGTGGTATCGATTCCGCCGCGTGACTATTGCTGGGCGGGAGAAATTACTAGAGGTTGAAGTGGTGGTCAGAACGGCTGAGGTTAATCTGCAAAAAGATGAACTGACAGAGGCATTGCAACGACTCAATGTGCACACTAAATCCCTTGAAACCACCAATGAAGAGCTGAGTCAGCATCTGGCTAAAACTGAACAATATCAGCAACAGCAGATGGAAGAGCAAAAAATGGCTGCTTTGGGCAACATGGTGGCGGGTATTTCTCACGAAATTAATACGCCTATCGGCCTGGGGATCACCGCAACATCATTAATGCAAGATCGGATGGAAGCGCTCAAGTTGGCGTTTGACGATGGCAAGCTCAGTGCCAAACAGTTGGGCAGTTATTTAAAAGAAGGCGAGCAAAGCCTGGAGATTATTTATCGTAATCTCGAAAAAGCAGCAGATATGATCCGCAGCTTTAAACAGGTTTCGGCAGACAAATCGACAGAAGAAGTACGCAATTTTGGCCTCTCGCAATTGATTAATGAAGTGTTGTTTTCAATGCAGTCAGATTTGAAGAAAGTGCGTCATCAGGTTGAGGTGGCTTGTGATGATGCGGTTAGGCTCAATAGCAAACCGGGCTTGCTCAGTCAAATATTGGTTAACCTGATCAACAACTCGTTGATCCACGCCTTTGATGGGGTTGAACATGGTTTGATGACCATTAATGTATCAGTTATAGGTCACAACTGTGAATTAATTTACCGAGATAATGGTAATGGTGTGCCGAGCGATATTGAGAAGCAAATTTTTGAACCGTTTGTGACCGGTAAAAAGGGCACTAGCGGTACGGGTTTAGGGATGCATTTGGTCTATAACCTCGCCACCGGTGGGCTTGGTGGTACTATCGCGATGGATCCAAATATTGATGCCGGTGTTGAATTTAAGTTGTTGTTTCCTGTTACTTTGAAACCAGATAATGTGGTTGTAGAGGAGCCAGCTGAGGTGGTCAAAGAGCAACCAGAAGAGTATTCCGAAGAAGCGTTTAATCAACAAAATGATGGCTATCGACGTAGTACAGTGTAGACGAGGTTTCTCGTTATCATAATCTAATCAACGGCGATTAAGCCGATGGAGTTTACAATGAGTTTTAGTGTTTATTTGTCTGGTGAGATCCATACCGACTGGCGTGATGAAATCAAACAAGGTGCGGCTGAGCATGGCTTGGATATTGAGTTTACCTCAGCGGTGACCGACCATGAGAGCAGTGATGCGGCAGCGGATCACCTCGGTGCTGAGCCTAATCCGTTTTGGCGTGATCACAAATCAGCTAAAGTGAATGCTATTCGTACCAAGACCCTAATTGAAAAAAGTGATTTGGTCGTTGTCCGGTTTGGCGATAAGTACAAACAGTGGAATGCGGCATTTGATGCAGGTTATTGTGCGGCATTAGGCAAGCCTTATGTCACCTTGCATGGTGAAGCAATTATTCATCCACTCAAAGAAGTTGATGCCGCAGCCATGGCGACCACTGAAACCACCGCTCAAGTGGTTGAAATTCTTAAATATGTACTGATGTCTCAGGATTGATTTTTGGGTTTTTGTGATGGCAACGAATAAAGTATTGATGGTGCGTCCGGTTGATTTTGCCTTTAATAGTCAAACCGGTGAAGACAATGAGTTCCAGCAGCAGTTACCTCTTGATGAGCAGGTTGTACAACAGCAAGCGTTGCTGGAGTTTGATCAGGCGGTGGCATTGTTACAATCGTTTGGTGTCACTGTGATGATTGTTGAAAAAGATTTGAGCATGGATAAAACCCCCGATGCGGTGTTTCCCAACAATTGGTTTGCCACCGATGCACAAGGTCATATCCTGCTTTTTCCAATGAAAACCCTCAATCGACAATGGGAAGTTAGGCCCGCAGCAGTGCAGCAGTTGTTGCAGCAGCAAGGTTTGTTGGTGGCAGGCACGATCACGGTATCACTGGATGAGCACATTCTTGAAGGGACCGGAGCGATTGTTTTTGACCATCAACATCAATTGGCTTATGCGGCGTTGTCTGAGCGTTGTCATGAGCCATTGTTAGATCATTTCTGCCAGCAGATTGGTTATCAACCAGTGAGTTTTAATACCCGCTCATCTAGCGGTTATCCGGTTTATCATACCAATGTGTTGATGAGTGTTGGCGAAGATTTTGTGGTGGCTTGTATGCAGAGCATTGTTGCCGCAGACAGGCCAGCATTTATTGCCAGCGTCGAGCAATCTGGTAAGCAACTAATCGACATTAGCATGGCGCAAATGGAACAATTCTTTTGCGGCAATATCCTCGAATTGAAAAGCCAAAGTGATGATCGAATCTTAGCCCTGTCACAACAAGCTTGGAATGGTTTTACTCCCCAGCAGCAGGCGTTTTTTAATGCGCGAATGAAAATCTGTGCACCAGATATTAGCACTATAGAAACCGTCGGCGGTGGCAGTATGCGCTGTATGCTGGCTGAGGTGTTTAATCCTTAAGAATAAACACTTCGACCATATAGAACAAATTAAGGTTACAGTTATCCTTCGAGGTTGAAACCTCGTCTACGGCAGAACGGGTAGGGGGTAGACGCGAATTAACCGAAGTGTCGGACCATCGCGCTTTTTTGTTGCTGTTGATATCAAATTGGATAGAGCGGTTTGGCAATTATAATGATGAAAATGTTGTGGCAATTTTTGCTTCTAATGATTTGTATACGGCTTGCCTTGCAAGGTTGATTTTTCTCATGTCAATGATTGTAAAAACGCTGCCGATTCATCTGCGCCAACGAAATCATTTTGCTCTAAAATGGCACTCATCGTTAAGCCGTCTGTGAGATCTTCGATAAGGTTTTGCAAGGTACTGTCGGTATAAGCAACGCAATCACCTTGATCACCCTGAAGGGTAACAGGTTCATTGATGAGATACTGATAAGCCTGTTGTAAACTGGTTTTATTGACAGAAAGGACTTTAACCTTCATTGCTACATATGTTTGGTTCTCATTTTAATGGAAAAACTACACTTTAACCACTGCCATATTGGACACATTTGGTCGTCTCCAATTATTCACTACTGTGTGACCGGCTCAACGCCTCCCAGCCCTCAAGTCCGGGTGGTAAACCGTTTGTGACAAAATCAAACTGCCCTGCCAAATTTTTAAGCTCATTTGATACTTGCGCTAACCCCATAGATTTGGCCAATTGATAAGCTTTAATCCAAGCAGCCATTGCCTCTTGTTGTTGATTATTTTGTAAATGGATATGGCCGATATTAAACAAGCTGGCACAAAACCTGGCTGTGTCGCCTATGTCTTGTGCAATGCTCAAAGCGCGTTTGAGATAGTCTAGTGCGCTGTCGTAGTCGCCTTTGGCATGATATGCAGTGGCAATATTATTGAGTCTGGTGCCTTCGCCAGCTTTGTCGCCTATGTTTTGTGCAATGGTCAAAGCGGGTTTGAAGTAGTCTAGTGCGCTGTCGTAGTCGCCTTGGGCAAGGTATACAGTGGCAATATTATTTAGTCTGCTGCCTTCGCCAGCTTTGTCGCCTATGTCTTGTGCAATGGTCAAAGCGCGTTTGAGATAGTCTAGTGCGCTGTCGAACTGCCCTAAGTGGAGATGTAAATTGCTCGTTTGATTTAACGCCTCGCCTTTTATTTTTACCGTTTGCGCTTGTCTGATGTCAGGCAGCCAATCACTCAGCAGGGTTTGATAAAAGCCTGCCATGGTTAAATGCCCCACTATATACTCCAACGCAAAATCATAAGCCTCCTCTGTCTGTTTTGCTCGAACAAGGGCGTGATAAACCACAATGGCTTGTTCGAGGGTGTGTTTGTCATGATTAAACAAATACCGCTGATAAGCGGCTGCTAGCGTAAAATGGCATCAGATAAGGCGGCACCATCAAGGGGGTTGTCTGTTTGAGCCAACCAATCGGCGACAATCGGTGAGCAGCGGTATTCATCACATTGTAATCGATGAGAATAGTGTTGCTCTAATTACGAGCAATGCAGTAATCGTTGCAGGCTTTTTTCTGCGGTGGCAGCAGTCACATCAGATCTTTCTTCAACTGCAATATCAGCTCCGATGGCAATTTTAATCACCCCATCAATCGGCACTGGGCTAGCATAAGCGGTCATGCGGCATAACAGGGTGATTTCGTTGTCGTCTAAATATTCAGTGATAGTGCTTAAGGCCATATCGGTTTGCAGTTCTTCTGTCACCGTTTTTAAGGTTTGTTCAAAAGATGCTTTTGATTGGCTCGGGCTGAATAGGCATAAATCGGGATGCCTTGATGTTCGAAGTTTTGCGCGATTTTACCTGCTAAGGCGGTTTTGCCTTGACCACCGGGACCCGTAATGAGCAGCTGTTGGTATTGGCCGTTTAATTGACTGTTGAGTGTGCGTAACTCTGTGCGGTGGCCAATAAAACGGGCGGGCAGGGAGATGTTGTTGATGCTTTGATTGAGCGGTTTATATTGCTTTGGCACTGGGGTAAAGCGCCAGTCTATTAGCGAATGATGGGGGTGTTTGGCGACCAGCAGGGGTAATGACCATTGACTTTTGATCAATTCAATTAAATCAGCCAGTGCGGTTTTGCCACTTGATTTAGGTGGCTCGGCGAGTGCTTGCCGGGCGCTTTGCAAAGCATTGACGACTGTGGCCGCATTACCAATTTCGCCACATAAACGATGGGCGAAGCGGTGCCCGGCAGCATCTAGCACTGATTCTCGCATTCCCAGCACATAGGGCAAACCCAGCTCTGCTAGGTGTTGTACTAAACCCGCGTTAATTTGTTCTGATGAGGTTTTGCCAGATTCGCAGGCCGACAGTACCACACATTGTACCGTTGCGCCGAAAAACGCATCGGCAATCTTGGCCGCAGGTTGGCTGTCGGGTCGACCTAAGTCATCTTCAAACTGAAACCAAGCGGTTGCGGGGCTATCATCAATGGGCTCGTCGTGAAAAATACCGTGACCACTTAAAAATACCAGCTGGGGCTGAAAATCTTTGATGTTTTGACAAAAGGCGCGGTAACGACTATCGTCTGGCATTTCTAGCACCACTTTACCTTGTCTTATCAAGGGTAATAAGGCGGCTAGCACTTGTGCTTGCTCTTCTTCGATATTTAATCTTGCCTGATCTTTTGTCGTAATTTTAGTTATGTCAGTTTCAGTCGATTCTGGCAAGGCGGTGAACAGTAATATTCTTAGCGGTCCTGAGGTTATCTCAGGTAATGGCTGTTGATTGGGAATAGCCCGGTTCCAAGTGTAGCGAGGTGAGATGGTAAAAAAACCACTGTCGGGATGACATAAAGTTTCCCACGGCAGCTGTTGAATGGCGGCATTATCGCTTGAAATGACGATGGGTAATATTTGCATTGCAGCGGTTTTTTTAGCTTCGGTTAATGCCGCTTCACTGTCGAGGGTTTGCCATAATCGACCTGATAAAATTTGGGGAAAAGGCTAAGCAGAGTCAACAGCAAAGCCACAAACCAGCAAATGAATGCGTTATATAATAGGTAGCTGAGCTGTAAATTTTGGCCTTTGACTAACAGCAGTTTGAGCAAGGCTAGGTAAAGGCTGGGCAAGGTTAATTCAAGCACTATCAGCTGGCGAGCCAGTGCGTCCATGCGCTCCGGCTGGGCGCAAAACTCTTCCCAGGCTTTTTCGCGTAGTAACAATGAGGTTGCTGAGGGCTTTTTCAGCGGCGGTTGGTTTTCGTTCATTTGAAAGTCCGTTTTTTTATATGCTTCTTGGTCTAGTGGCAGTATAGCCAAGCGTAGACGAATTCGCGACTGCTTTAGTTGTTTCAGGGGTGAGCTATCTTTGAGCTAAAAACATATCGGAGTTTGTTGTGCATAGAATGCACACTACGAGGGAAGGCGCGAATTTATTCGCGCTTT
The DNA here is from genome assembly GCA_965277695.1 of Alteromonadaceae bacterium. Taxonomy (GTDB): domain Bacteria; phylum Pseudomonadota; class Gammaproteobacteria; order Enterobacterales; family Alteromonadaceae; genus JABSOG01. The sequence goes on along the minus strand of CBDIDQ010000122.1, from coordinate 10,443 downwards.
TTTGCTGTTGATATTAAATTGCATAGAAGAGGTCTGTATCTTCTAGTAAATGATGACTTTACATGTTTTTAGGAATGGCTTGACCGATGCACATCCCGGTATTGTAATGAATTTTTGGTGCGGCATTAATGGTGACGTTGCTGCTGGCTTCAAAAAGCAAAATGATATCTGAACCACCAAATTGGAAATAACCAAACTCGTCTCCTTTATTAAGATAGGTACCAACGTCTGCGGTGATGTTGACTGACGAAACCTGACACATGCCTACGGGTATAACGGCAACTAACCCAATCGGAGACTCAAGAACTAAGATCCCCCTTGTCTGGTAAAATTCATATCCGTTTTTAGCACTATCCGGAGCATGGAGTTTACCGTCTTTAATACAAACATCCAAAAACACCTTTTGATGAATGATTCGGGATTCTACCACTGTGCCTCTCACCGGGGTATGAAATCGATGGTAATCATGAGGTCCTAAAAAGGCATGATAAAAAAGACCGCTGTTAAACCGACCTTGAAAAGGGCTACCGTTTAGGAGCGTCTCAATATGATATCTATGAATGTGTTTTATCTCGACTATTGAGTCACTGCTGATTTTATATTTAGCTTTAACAGTCGAGTCAGCAGGTGAATTAATGATACTGTCATCGAACATGCCTGCTACAGGCCGTAGACCGGGGTTCATTTGGCGAGCGAAAAATTGATTGAATGTTAGCCAACCGCTCGGGGCATTAGGGATGAATTCTAGTTCCTCCTCATCCTCCTCCTTTTTTTTCTTCGTATTGCGAGGGTAAGTGTTTTTTATCTCATACTGAAACATTTTGTATTCAGGATCTTTAACAAAAGATCTAAGCGTTTGTTTAGTAATTGATTCAGTAGAACTTAGAAATTTTCCCCAGCTATTGGCAACGTCATACATCCAATCGGTGAAATCATTGCCATGATCGGTTCTTGTAGGATCGAGTTCATTTTGTAGTGTTCGGCCACTAGGTTGATCAATTAACCAGTAGAATTTAACTAAGGTAAAATAGATGTGATTTTCAAATTCTGGTCTTGTGCGTTTTTGGCTGTCATATCCTTCATTCAGCTCATGAGGTGTCCATTTTATGAATTTTTTCAGGTAACTATAATATTCTTCTAAATTTGAAATTGCTCCTGGGTCATAGCGTATTTTGTATACTTCGTTAAGGTGTGTTTCGGCGTTTTCTTTAGCTTCACTAAGAGAGTTTGATAATAAATTCTCCCATCCTTTATGGTTTTTTAACAATTTTTTAAGGGCGTCGATAATTTCGTCTGCTGAGAGAGGATCACGTATCATACCGGATTTAGGCATGTTATATCTCCTTGGTTTAATATTGAATAAATAATTAGTGGATAATGCAACGAGTGGATTTAAGTATATTGACCATTACTGTTGTTTCAATCTGGAATAATTGATTATTGATTTTATTGAGGTCATTAAACGCTTAAATCTACACGCTACGCCAGAGGCTTATATCACTGTTAAACCTATATAAATAAAGCGATACAGGGTTGTTTTATTATCGGTTTTTTTGATGTGTTGAAGATATTGTCGATGATGATTGTATCTGTAATCATGCAGCTTTTTCAGATATTTTCGTTATTAAAATAGGCATATATCCTACATCTTAATTTCTTTATTTAGTACATATTAAGTCTGGGAACACAAATAAAAAAGAAATACTGTTAGGTTCCGTGTGATGTTATTGCTTGATTGTACCTGCGATTGCCATGGTTAAAATTAATATTGCTACACAATAAACAGTTTAAAAAATATAATATAAATCAAGGTGATAGAGACAGCTAGGAGAAGTTCATTATGCAATTATTTGATATTTTAACGGTACTTTATGAGTCAATTAACCCCTTGGATGACTATAGCCATTTGCTCAGTTATGTTCAGCCGAGGCTTAATGAGGATGGTAGTTGCCCTACCATCAAAGTGCCCGGTGATGTTTATGATTTAACCCAGTATGCCGAGTCTCCTGAGCAGTTGGCTAATTTGACGGATATGCTGATCCGCTTGACTCGATTGGTGCGTTGGGTTCATTTACAGACAAACGTGGATTGGTTTGGTATTTATTTGTGTAATGGAGACAAGTTGGTTAAATATGTTTATACCGGATCAATGTCAAAAGCGGAATTTCCTATCGCCAAAGAGTATCTCGAAAAATCAATTAATACTCGTGTGATGTTAGAGCGTCGATATCATTATATTCCTGATATAGCTAATTACAATGGGGCCTATTACCAGTGTGATGCGAGCGTCCAATCGGAGTTGTGCTGTCCTATCTTTGATCCGTTTGGTTCAGTGATCGGCATTTTTGATTGTGAAGATCACCGCAAGCATTTCTTTGATGATCAAATTGATCTTGTTCACGGTAAAGTCAAAAAAGCCATTGAGATTTTTTTAGCTGACCATCCCTATATTCTACATTCAGGTTATAGCCATTTTTATCCTGTTGACTATGAATCATAACAATATTATTGAGGTCTACTTATGAAGGTTTTTATCTGTTGGTCAAAAGATGAAAGTAAAAAATACGCGACATTACTTTATAAGTATTTAGCGCCTATAATTGGCAAAAATACTTGTAAATTTTCTGAAGAAGATATAGAGGCTGGTAAACCTTGGTTAGATCAGTTAGTCGAACATTTGAGAAGTAGCGATGTTGCGATACTTTGCTTAACGCCAGATAATTATAATTCCCCTTGGTTGTTGTTTGAAGCTGGTGCGATTTATAAAGGAAATAAAGGCTCTATGATTATGCCTTTATTGTTTGGTTTTGCTGATGATTTTAGAGCGGAATCGTTAGGATATCCATTATCGATTTTTCAGGCGATAAAAGTGAATAAAGAAGGCATTAGACAAATGCTTGGTAATCTTTTAGAGGGTAGTAATACGAAAAAAAGTCTTGCAGATTTGCTGGTAGAATCCAATCAATTTATAGAAGACTTGTCAATAGATGGATTTTTTAATCATAATTCAGAAAAACCGAAATGCAATTCAGATATAGTCGAAATTTTTAAAGAAATTATTAATAACAAAAATGGGGACTCTATGGAAGCTTTAAAGGAAGGTAAAGGAGTGTGTATAAATGATTTTGGTATTGTTTGGGAAAAATTAATTGACCATGTGCTCCATACAGATGTGCCAAATGAAGATTCGAACAAACAGCTGAGAGATTATACCTTATCAGGTAAAGCAGAACAGGATTTTGGAGAATATCGCTTTGAGACTTACCCTAGGCTTATTAAAGATAAAGTGGAGGATGAAAGAAATTATAAACTTAAGTTTTTAATTTGCTGCGATAAAACAACACCTGAAGGCAATAGTATCACTCAGTCTTACTTGTTTGACTTACTTAAGATGTACTATTTTAATGAAGATGGTATTAACCAAAATAGACAAAACCTGTTCAATGAGTGGAGAGGTAGTGTTCAGGGCAGATACGCTGAAGATGCAGAAAATGATACAACTGTTGTACTGACCAATGCAAATATCATTCGTTGGGTATGCTCAAAAAATCATTTCTCTGGATTTTATTCAGGTATAATTAAAAAGCCTTTCAATATATACGGAAATGTAGCGGTTTCAACGTCGATTATTCCTGATAAGTCTGGCGAAAATAAGGGTTTAATACCTCAAATTAAAGGCATCTGTTGTTATTCTGAAATTGAAAAATATACTGAAATCTTTGATAAGGTACGAGAAAAATCAATTGAGTTATTGAAGGATTTTCTTAATAATTTTGATGCATCGGATTTGGATATGAAAGAGGATGGTGATAGGAACTTAATTGAAGCGTTTTCGCAATTAGAATGTGATTCGACAGATCATAAAGATGCACTCTAACCTCCGCCACCTCCGCTCCATCACTTTATAATGCTGAATTAAGGAGGGCACGGGAGCCCTCCGGATTATTTCTTCAACTATATTTGGTTTAGTTAATTCATCGCGAGCTGGAGCTCGCTCCTACTGGTAAACCGAACCCCGAGCCAAAAACATATCGGCGTTGGCGATGGCTGAGCTGTCATCGGCGAGTTTGATGATCTCGGCTTTGCCGAAAACATCTGGCAGGATGTTGTTGAGGAAGAACATCGCGGAGGTAACTTTGCCTTCGTAGAAGGGTTGGTCAGCTGGGTCCTTGAGGTCTTCGAGGGCACGTTTGGCGATGACGGCGCTGTCGAGCAGTAACCAGCCGAGGGTGACTTCTGCCATCATTTCAAGGAAACGGGTGGAGACGGCGAATATCAGTTCCATCTTCTGTTCGCGGATCCAGCTGCCAAGCAGTTTATGGGTGTCGCTGAGACAGTCCAAGGCTTGTTTCAGCCGCTCTTTTTGTACCGTAAAGTCCGGGAAGTCTTCGATAGCAGCGAGAAATTTCTCAATCTCTTGCTGATAAACCACTAACAGTTTTGAATGTCTACCCATCGCCAGTTTGTCTCTGAACAAGTCAGCCGATTGCACGAAATTGGTGCCTTCCCATATCGATAAGACTTTGATATCTCGGGCATATTGCTCCACCGGATGATCGCTGATATAACCATGTCCACCATAAACTTGAATGGCTAATTCAGCCACTTTCCAGGCTTGGTCTGAGGTGTAGGCTTTGACAATTGGCGTTAGTAGGTTGACTAGCGATTGGTGATGATAGGTCTGGGCTTTGGCTTCTTCGTCGCTGATGCGATTGTCGCTATGCTTGATTTCTACGTCAGTGGTCATGCTTTGATGAAAACACAGTTTGACGATCAGGGCACGACAACCTTCAACCTTGCTCTTCATTTCAAGCAACATGCGTTTAACGTCAATGTGGGCAATGATTGGCACCCGTGGTGCTTTAGGGTTGAAAGAAGATTTAAAGTCGGTGCCTTGTATCCGTTGCGCCGCATATTCGGCGGCGTTGAGGTAGGCGCTCGATGCCATGCCTAAGGCGTAAATACCGGTGGCAATACGCGCGAGGTTCATCATGGTCATCAGTTGGCGTAGGCCGATGTTTTCACGCTCGCCGAGCAGGTAACCACGACAAGGGGCGTCGATACCAAAGCTGATTTGGGCGGTGGCACAGCCATGCAGACCCATTTTTTCTTCCAGTCTGACACATCTAACGCCGTTGTCTTTGGCGTCACCTGCTAATACTTTGCCTTTTTCACTGACATTAAAGCGGGGTACGACGAAACAGCTTAAGCCGACGGTGCCCGCTCTTGCGCCTTCAACTCTGCCAAGTACGATGTAGGCAATATTACTGGTTAGGTCGTGCATTCCTGATGAGATGAAGATTTTCTCGCCTTCAATAATGTAGCTGCCATCATCTTGTTTAATCGCTTTGGTACGCACGTTGCCGATATCGCTGCCGGCGTCAGGCTCGGTCATACACAGGCAAGCCCCCCATTCGTTGTTGGCTAATTTGCTGTTGAATTGGTCTTGCAGATGTTGAGTGCCAAAGGTTTTGATTAAGTACAATGCCGGGCTGCAAAAACCCGAATAAATCATGAACGCCGGGTTGGCTCCCATGAAGATTTCGTTGATCATCTGAGAAATAACATAAGGCGCACCAAGACCACCGTCTTCTTCCGGCGCACCTAAACGACCCCATTCGGCCTCGATGAAATCTTGCCATAAGCGGTCAAAACCCTCAGGCAAAATAACGTCACCTTCGGCGGTGAGTTTACAGCCGTCGCGATCAGAGGATTGATAAAGTGGGCCAAGTTTGTCGTAGGCAAAATCACGGCTGTGGGTGATCAGCTGGTTGATAAACGACTGGTCAAATTCAGGGTAGAGTTCGCTGTCAAGCAGCTGGTCTTGAACCTTGAATTGCTCCCATAATAAAAAGAATTGGTCTCTGAGGTCGACTCGATAGGCATTGTTAAATTTCATCTGTTCACCTTCTGTTGATTGTATTTATGTAACTATTCAGCTTGTGGATAAAATGCCTTAAGGGTCTGACGGGCTTTTCAAGTCACTGGAGCGCTTCGTTCTTAAAAAATAAAAACATTTTGACCACGGAGACACGGAGATACGGAGTAAAACAAAGTCAAAACCAAAATCTTAAAACAATCATTGCTTTTGACCTTCTCCGTGTCTCCGTGTCTCCGTGTCTCCGTGGTGAGCGTTCTTGATTGTAAAGAACGAAGCGCTCTAAATACCTGAACAGTCCAGCTGCCCACATAACGGTAGTGCTAAAAGAAAAAGACTTTAAATCGATAGCTATACTCAATAGTTACGTATTTATTATATTTAATGCTAAAACGTCCACTTCATTACCAGCCGTAGGCTGTTTTTATTCGGATTTAAACCATATTCACAAGTATTGCAGCCGTTAAAAACCTCCCACTGCAAGCGACCACTGAGGTGTTCACCCCAAGATTTCATTAGCTCCAGCCGATGTAATTGACTGTCATCATCGAGTGTCACTTGAACGCTTTGGCGATATTGCCACAGGTCTTCGCTGACCTTGCTGGTGATCATTAAATACAGGTAGTTTTGCCGCAATTGACCATTAGCTAGACTCGATAAGCCATTGCCTAGGTAGTTGTAGTCATCGCCGCTTGCCTGATTATTGATGATGTTGCGATAGGCAATGGCACTATTGTTACGCACTTGCTGCCATTGTTCATCAGTGAAACCATGCTGAGATTTAAGGTATTCGAGGCGAAAATTAGTGCCGCCGGGGGCGGTATAAGCACCACCGATGAGAAATTTGTTAAAGGTCGATTTGTCCGGTTCGGATAGGTTGAGGCTGGCTTCGTCCTGTTCCCGCTGATGCTGTAAACTCCACTCCATGCGAAAGGTGATGTTGTCGCTAAGCAATGAGCTGAAACTGGCTGCCGCATCAAGGGTTTGTCCGGGGATTTTATGTAATATCAATTCGTAATCGTGGCTGCCTTGATAGCCGACTCGGGTGACATATTGTCGTGAAGGGTTGTCGTCGCCCTCATCTAAATCTAGATCCGCTGCTAACACGCTGTAATGCCAGTTGCCTGAGGTGTAACCCAGCGTCACCATGTCCCAGCCAACTTGTTGCTCGGGGTCGTCTAAGTCAATGAAAGGGCGATCACGATAAGGCCGTAGTAGGTTGGTCAGGCTCCAGTTATAACCGTTACTCCACTCGGTTTTAATCCGGCCAATTTGCCCTTGCCAGGCATAGTTATCACTGGTCCAGTTAAGATAACCTTCGAGGACTTTGGCTTTGCTGTCACTGTGACTGTCAGCTGGCAGGCTGTCTCTTTGCCATTGTAAGGTGGTACGCAAACGCCCTTGCAGATTCGGGGTCCACTGGGCTTTGACTTGCCAGTCGAGTACCCCGAGTTGTTGATCATCACTGAATTCTGTCAGCCCGGGATTGAAACGGTTACCTTCATTGACGTTGTTGTTTTGGTAATAACCCAGCAAGGAGAGTTCATGCTGATAAGGCGATTCAACTGTAGTTTCAACTGGGGTGCTGCTAAAGGGATCGGGTTGGGCAAAAGGATCCGTTTGCTCAGCAGTTGGTGTGCCGAAGGGATCGGCAAACGGATCCGCAGGCTCCGCCATGACACTGGTGGTGAGCAGGCTTAAAAGTAGGTAACGCATTACAGGTTTGCTCATCACAGGTTAACGATCGCTTCTTTGCTAAAGATGGCGGGCGGTAACTCAGATGCACGATAGTTATCAAATTTCATCCAGGTGTAATTACCTTCCATTACGGGGTCGACCAAGAGCATTTTGTGGATTTTTTGTTCGCCGTTATAGTCTTTGAATTCACGATAATGGGCGGTTTTAAGTAGTTTGCCTGAACGTGCATAATATTCGCTGCGCACTGGCTGGTGAGTGGCATCATCGGTGAGCCAAAAGGTGACTTTGGTATAGCTGATTTTGCGTGTTTTGGCGTTTAGCGTTAGCTGAATATGACCATTTTTAGTGTCTTCTTCGGTGGTGGTTATTTCGGCGTTATAGTCGCTAGCAAAGTTGGTGCCCGCGACATCACCATTGCTGGTCTCACCCAATAAGCGCTGAGCTGGCGAGATGCGAATGACTTTACGAGTACCAGGAATATACAACCACATGTCGTTTTCTTGCTTGAGCAAAACCCGACCCCGCTGTCTCGCTGGCGAGTTGAATTTGACCAGCGATTTGTCATCTTGTACGTCCACACTAAGGGTGTTAGTACGCGGATCCCGTCCTTTTTTGTAGCTGATATTGGTGATGTCAAAACTGAACCCACCGTCTGCTAAACCCCGGTATTGGTCAATTTCGTTAACCAATGTGTCAGCATCAAGTACAGCTTTCTCTGCAACAATTGCTGCAACGACAGCGGTTTCGACAGGTTCAACAACAGGCTCTACTTTAACCTCAGCCGTTGCAACCGGATCGGCATTGACCGCAAAAACGCTGCTGAGCAGCAAGGCAAGACAAGGCAGTTTGTTCATAACATGATCCTCATATCAAGCAGCGCGCATCGCTTGATTAATCAATAAACGGGAGGCTTTAAACGCCGGATAAATACTGGCCAATACCGCAACTACTACGCCTGTCAGCGCGGTTTGCCATATCACGGCCCATTCAATAAAAATACGAATAGGATAACTCTGACTGCTGCCCGGCGGCGTCGGCATCATAAAACCGGCCATGGTGATGCCGTTGGCGACCAAAATGCCCAAAACCACGCCGAGCAAACTACCAAATAAGCCGAGATAACAGGCTTCGGTCAAAAATAACATTAATACTTCATGACGAGTGGCACCGAGTGCGCGGATTGAACCAATCTCTGGTGTGCGCTCCATCACCGCCATCATCATGGTGTTGGCAATACTCAAGGCGGCAATAAACAGTACTATGACTTTCAAAAAGCCAAATACGCCATCAAATAGGTTAACCACTTCATGATAATAATCCGCCAGTTGCGACCAGCTTTTGATTTCGAGTGCCAGACCCTGGTTTTTAAACATCACATTGAGCTGTTCAATAATGGCATCGGTTTGCTCGGTGTCAGACAGCAATACCACTAAACGACTGGTGCCGTCGGTAAATTGCAGGTCTTGGGCATGAGTGAGATTAATCCGAATTAAGCGATTATCGACATCACGGGTGCCGGTGTTGATGGCTCCAACGATTTGAATATCGACTGCGTTGACTGCGCCATCAGCGGTTGATCCCATTAATGTTAGGTAATCACCAATTTTGGCGTTAAGGGCGTTAAATAACCCTTGGCCGACTAAGGCTCCTTCGGCGTCTTCGGGGAATAAATCTTCTCCGGCAACGATGGTAATAGCCGAGCTAAGTAACGCTTCTTTGTCTGGGTCGATGCCGTTACCAACTACTGCAATTGATTGATTGCCGTTGGTGACCAAGCCCGATAAGTCGAGTCGTGGGGTAACCAGCTCAACGCCGGGTAACCCTTCAACCAGTTCGATGATTTGGTCCATTTTATCTTTGGTCAGTAGGTATTTCTCTGGCTCCAAATGACCGTATTGATTAAAACCTTGTTGATAAATTTGCAGATGACCGAGCTGTGAGCGGATCATGTTTTCACGCATTCCGTCATACATAGAAGCGACAAAACCACCAAATAAGATCAGGCTGATCACGCCGACCTGAATAGCCATCAAGGTGATGATGCTGCGCCGACGGTTACGCAGCACGTTAAGTAAGGCAATTTTATGTCTGAACATGATTAAAAGTGACCCTTAAGCTGTTCGCTGGCTTTGCTGGCCCAAACGGAGGTTTTGTTATCAGCTAGCTGGGTCCATAACCCTTTGGCTTGGTCGGCTTTTTTGTTTTTGACCAAGGCCATCGCGAGGTAATAATCAATAAATTGGCTAAATGCGGCGTCGCTGTGCGCTGCCATTTGCGCTTTGAGCAAGGTCAGGTCTTTTTCAGCAAAACTGGCGCGGTTTAAGAAGGCGGGCATGTTGGCATAACTGAGACCACGTAATAGCCGTACGCCAAGATGATCGGGGGCTTTTTTTACTGCCCGGTCCATATAACGCATCCCTTTACGGGCAAGATAGTTCATTTTGCCGAGGTTTCTTTGATAGAAAATCGATTGCAGGCTTAAAGCACTGCCAAGCGCAGCCATGATTTCAAAGTCGTTTTTCATCACTTTGAGATGGGCTTGCAAACTGTCGGCTATGGCTTCGAGCGGTTTAAGGCTTTGCTCTTTGGCGTTGGCAAACATCGCTAGTTGCAACAACATCAGCTGACGTTGCTCAGCGGTCGATAGCGGTTTACCGCTGGTTAATTGCTGTAATAACGCTTGACGTTCAATAGGACCAGAGCCGGTAAAGGTCGGGCGCTGGTATTTGCTTTTAATTTCTGCGGTGGTAGTGTCGGCACTTTTTGTGCTGCTTTGATTTTCGTGATCATGCGCCTGCACACCTGTAGTTAATAAACTCAGGGCTAGGGTGATGCTTAGAGAAGTGCTGATTAATCGTTTCATGCGG
>CBDIDQ010000121.1:0-57828 GCA_965277695.1 Alteromonadaceae bacterium | reverse complement strand
GATAATTGTCTGTTTGGCATCGTCTGGCCCAATCACCACGGCCATATCCAGCGGTAAAGCGGCTTGGGCTTGTTTGAGACCACCTGCCAATGCCTTTGCTGTTAAGTTTTCACCCGCCTTGGTATAGAACTCCCCCATCAACAACAGTTCTTTGGCCGGGTGGTAATAGATAATTGAACCGCCAGCGTTGAGTTCATACAAGCCTTCAACAGGGCCGGGTTTAAATGAAGTGAACTGAAGGTTCTTAAACGTCGCCTGCATTTTGTCTTGAGCAGCTTCAATTATCGTTTGTCTGTCTGCACCCTTGTCTGCACCCTTGTCTGCACCCTTGGCCAAACCACAAGTGACTAACAACACACACCATAACCCCTTCATTTGATTTTTTTCCTCAACTGTTTCTTCCTCAGCATGGTTTTGAATAAATTGGCATCAATATGAACCTTATCTGGCTGCTGCTTGGCTGACAATAAACGCCTTGCAGGCACAGAAATAAAGCGACCTTGCTGATAAATAACCACAAGGGCGGCGTCTCCAGCGACAAAGTAATCAAGTGGAAAGCGGTCATTGGCATGGCTGTTTGCGCTGACTATCATCATCATCGCAAAAACCAAATAGCTTTTGTTTATCAATACCACCTCGCTTGGCTACATCAAAAATGTATGAATTCATACACTATCAAGAGGCAAGTAAAAAACAAAATGAGTCTTTGCCGCTTGATTAATTCGGTGTATGAAAACATACACTACGATTAAAATCAAGCGAGATTTTCATTGTCGTGGTTAAATCTTCACCCGGTGGGCATCGACTAAACCTTCAAGGCAGGCGCTAAATAGCACCCGATTCATGCGGGTTGCTTGTTCTTTGGCAAAGACCTCAACCGCCGTATATTTATCATTGGCGATCCAAATCCCCCGGGGTTTACTCTTGGTCGGTGACGCAGATAAAATCAGGTGGCGGTTTGGGTCATCGTTATAAGCTTTTTTCTTTTCAAGAAATTCGCTAATAAATTCTTCTGCCTGCATTTGAATTTTCATTCCCCGATCAGCGGCGTAATTTTTCAGTGCGTCATACATCCACTCTGGCATCGGTATCTGGACAAAACTTTTGCCCTCTCTAAGCTGTGGGCTGGTCTTTTCATCGTTAATCATAATAAACCGTGTTTTCTCGCTATTATTAAGGTTATTATCCGTGTATATATTCATACACATTAATGATAACACAGTGACCAAAAAGTGCCTTTAATTATCAGTATAAAATCAACATTTTTATTTATAACTCAGACATTTAAATAAACATAACAATCCCCTTTTGCAAAGAGACAAATAACGGGCATTAATGTATAATTTCATACACTAGTATCAGCGACAAACTTTGCGCAGGGATTAACCATGCCACATTCAGCACCAAACAAACTGCCCGGATTTTTTACCAGTGGCTTGACAGTCTATATTGATGACAACCAACGGTTATGCAATGCACCTGGCTACAGCAACCTTGATGCCTTTCCAAGCGATGAAGCAAATCACCCAGAAAATAGCCAAGGTTTGGCATTATCACGATTTATTCTGACTCACTATCACCCCAAAGCTTCTCATGATGAAAAAGTCATTATTGATTTGTATGAGGACTGTATTAAAGAATTAATGCTCAATGGCGGCACCATTCCGCACGAAACCATGAAAGATTGGCTGTACCTTCGCGGTTATAAAAATGATGTGGTGACCACTTAATCACTAGACCACTAGCCCAACCAATAGACCAACCTCCAATGCCCAACGGTGTGATGAGACTTTCACCTTACCGCTAGTCATAACCCTGTCAACAGCGACAATAAACCTTCTTGCAAATCTCCTTGCAAATCTTCTTGCAAATCCCCTTGCAAATCTTCTTGCAAACCTTCTTGCAAACCTTCTTGCAAAACAACGCCAGTCCACACTCACACCACTGGGTATGACGTTTTTAAACAGCCCATGCGTCATTTTTTAGTTGGTTTTATCAGCAAAACTCGCTGTTTATTCTCTATATGATCGCAAATAACACAATAAAAACACCAAAAATGCATTTTAATATATACATAAAAAACAAAAAATGTTATTTTTTTAACCGTACAAACGTTCGTTCGGTAAAGATGGTACACAACAGACGACATTATCATTGTGTTTATTTACCTAACCGCCAGTTTTCGTGTTTAAATTTTTTAAGGAACTTACACAGTGTATGATGCTCAACCTGTAGATCGCTCACCTATCGACAATTTATCTGATGATTTATCTTTACCAACCAACTTTATTGCCCCGGGGTTGATCTCCACCGTATTCATCAATGCAATACAGGCACAAATTGAAATGCTGACTAAAACCAAAATAAACACGAATACATGGCATATCAATAGAACAGCTAATCACTCTTTTTTCATCACACCCTGTATCAAAAAAACCAGTATCACCAAAACCAATCTATCGCTTGAAGCATTGGGGATCATATCAACATTAAATGTTTTAAAGTCATTATCCCTCGACCTAGCTGGCATTTGGACCACCCATTATCGTAACCTGTGTCACTATTCAAATCAGCACCCTGAAATATCATCGTTTATTGCCTAATTGCGCTAACCCCTATACCCGTGCCATTGACCACATTCTACCCTACGACGATTGTTGCGCCTCATGTTGTTTTTTAAGTTGTGTATGCTATTATCTTTGCCGGGTTACAGAATCTGTAACCTTTAAATAGCCAAATAGAGCATTCACCGACTTAAATCAACGTGGTGAGTAGACAGAGCAAACAATCCATAGAAAAACAAGCCATAGAAAAACAAGCACACCGCTGATACTTGATGCCCTCGCTAGCGTCATACCAGAATCTAAGGAATATAATGAATGAACCATAAAACAGCCAATCCGCCGTTATCTAGCGGCGATACTTTAATCGAAGTTGATTTGAATTTAGTTGATTTTGATCAGCAACAATATCGTCAAGACCAACAAGATTACGACCTGGAAGGTTTAGCTGCGAATATCTATGAAGTGGGTTTAACTAAACTGCCCTCTTTAGCACCGCAAACCAATGGTCGTTGGTTAGTGACCGATGGTGAAATGCGTACTCGGGCCTATTTGCTTAATCGTCAGAAATATCCCAATGACAGCCGATTTAACAAGCTACCGGCAATCAGCCGAAAAATAGCCAATTTGCCTGGCCTTGATCAACGAAGTACTCGTGATGTGATTCAGCTTTCAGCTAATTTGTTTAGTGATCCAGGCAATGTTTTTGATATCGCCGATAAACTGGTTGAACTTGAAACTAAGCACGGGTCGAAAACAGTTAAGCAATTAATGGCTGATATGGGCCAGTCACACTCTAAAGTCGATATGTCACGTTGGCGCTCAGTAGCCAAGGTACCTGTTGAGATAAGAGCAGATGTTAAAGCCAACTTAATTAAAGATAAAGAAACCATTAGCACATTGGCAAAAATCCATAAAAACGATCAAGTTGCTTATCAAAAAATCATCACCGGTTATCAGCAAGATAACCTTGCCCAATCACTGGCTAAAACCGTTAAGCAAAGCTGGTCGCAAGTTAAAGTCGGCAATCAACCAGAGAAAGTGGATACACCTCAAGCTGCTCAGCGGTCCGCTGTATCAAACCAACAACCAGTTAACCAAGTACTTAATGATGAATCGGCTAAGCGGGTAAATCAGCGGGTAAATCAGTCATCATCGATCGCTGACAGCAGTCATACGATTGGCTTAGGCGCGATGAAACTCCAAGCATTAGGGGTTGAGCTTAAAGGCAGTCAATTAATCATTACAGCGGCTCATGGGCAGCTCATTCAAATAGAACTGCCTGAATCTGTAGATCTATCACTAAGTAAGCGAGGATAAGAACATAATGACTAATCAACAAACGACTTTACAACAAAAGGATACTTTTGAAAGTCGACTAATATCATATTTGGCCACATTATCTTCGATAAATAATAGTTATGATGCATTGGCTGATGTTTTATCCCAGCGTACTGGTAAAAAAATTGATGGACGAAAAATCACTTTTTATGCCCGTGGTGATGCTTATGCAAAAAAATGGCTCATTATGGCGATGTTTGACATGGCATTGAAAAATGATTGGATGCCAACAGATTTGCAAGACTGGGTATATGTCATCTGGACACTGACAGGAAAAAAACAATCCGTACTAGGTGGTGATAACCGCAAAATATATCAGCAACTGGCTGAGTTAGCAGATAAGGTTGATGTTATTTTTGAAAATAATTTTAATCAAATAAGGAATGCTGATGTCGACTAATGCTGCAAGAGGTTTTCGGATCACCAAAGAATTATTGGTGATCTTATCAGCCAATGGTAAACCGATAGATGCAAAACGAATGGAAATCGTCGAAAGAGCGCTAGTTAACGGTGAATCCCAACCGGGATTGGCTAAGGAGTTTAATGTTAGTCAACAATACGTCTCGAAATGCGTTCAGAACGTCTATCAACGCTTGACTAACCAGTTTGTTAATCTACCTGATGAATTTGTGGTTAGAACCGTTGCAGTTCATCCTGAGCTGTTAGGGGAGCTGCAAAAGCTTCAGGAGAAGAGCTATAAGTTGTTGAAGAAAAAGTCACAAGGTTAAAATGACCTAATGAGTAACCATGCTGTGTGGTCAATTGATCAGATTGAATGATCGTTAATTGACGATTATTTAAGCGACAAGAGCCAAGATAGTGCGAATAACCAGTTATCCACATATCCACATATCCACAATCGCTATAACAGATCTATTTAATCTATGATCACTATTAGATCTATTAACCTATAGGGGTCTCAAGGTGCCCATTTTTAAAGGGCTGTAGGCGCGTAGGAGATCATTTATTTATAATGATCGTCACATTAATTTATAAAAAGAGATCATTAATTTATAATAACGTGACTTTTATTTATAATAACGTGACTTTTATTTATAAAAAAGGTGACTTTTTTTTATAATTTTTTGCTCTGATTATCCACAGCTTTTTATAATAAACAACTAACACTGTAACCAATTACCTCAGGGACCTGATTTAGACAATTTTGGATATTTATCAGATGATTTTTGTTAACTATTCATCTTAGTGACTTTAATTTATAAAACATTATAAATTAAAGTCACCTTTCGTTACTTGTACACTGATTTTACCATTTAATTCTTTTTATATGGCTAAAAAGGCGCTATTACGACTCAAAAATAAATAATATGTTACCTTTGGTGACTTCTTGTTTTTCAAATGTTACATTTCCACATGAAACTGGCACCATGGCACAATAACAAGGATCATCCATGCCTCAGACAACTGATCAAGACGATACTTTAGATTTTAAATCCCAAGAATTTCATGATAAAAAATCGACTCCCGCTATTATTCATCGGCAGATAAAGAAGACACATTCTCTAGTCGTTTCAGGGCATTCACTTGGGCCATTAGAACAAAAAATACTATTACTCATGCTTTCAGCCATGTCATGTGATGATAAACCACAAACTAAATATACTTTTAATGCTGATATTTTAACCAAAATATTTGCTTGCTCTGCCACCAATCTTTACCCTACCCTCAAGCCTGTTGGCAGCAGATTAATCACTCGAACCCACTCAGTGCTTAATGACGATAATCGTTCTTTTACCCATCTAACACTTTTTGCTGAAGTGACTTATGCCAATGGTGAATTGATTCTGATCCCCTCACAACGCGCACTGCCTGTTATTTTTGACTATGCAAAGAAAGGCTTTGCCTTGGTTGACTCTGAGGTTTATAGCCTCAAAGGGCGATACAATATTCAACTGTATTGTTTGCTATCCCGGTTTAAATCACAGCAACATGATTGGCCAGCATTTGATATCAACGAGCTTAAATTCATTATGGGTGTCACCGATATCAATGGTGAACCGCTGCCAAAAAAGAAGACCATGATTAAACCCAGCGTCTTTATTGATCGGGTGATCCGTAAATCACTGTTGGAAATTCATCAAACGCCAAGCATTACAAATGTCTTGTTGCATACCGATCCGGATTCTCATGAAATTGGCTTCAAACTGGTGAAAACAGGTGAAAGAATTTCAAAAGTAATTTTTTTATACTCATGGCCTAAACAAACTGAAATTCAAGTGAAGAAGGATAGCGAGACAGCGCTAGATATTATCGAGCAATTGAGCCAGAAACGTTTATCCCGTAAACGACTGACAGATACAGAGATTGAACAATTAGCCGCAGCTTACCAAGAGGTTGGGCAAGATGAAGCCTGTGAAACGGTTTTGGCGGCATTAGCAAAGCGCCAAGAAAGCGTTCGTCCAGAGTCTGAGCTAAGGGCCGAACTACTATTGGATGAATCAAACTGGAAAGGCGTTGAGTTTTAAACCCAACCCTTACTTACCTACCTGATTGTATCTAATTAATTTAAAAATAATCCTTAAAAAAGGTCAATAAATGAAATTATTATCACGTTTGTCTGAGTTTTTCAGCGCCATGTTCAAAGCACTAAAAGCGGTTCGCCCTGCCCCCATTTCTGCCGAATTCGACAACCAAACAGCCAAAATGCGTCGCGACAGTCAGTTCAATTCAACGGTGATGTTAAACAATGCGCGTTCAAATATGTATTCAGGACGACAAACACAATCAACCTCTTCGCACCACAGAAGACGATAACGCTTTTGGCATTTTGGCTACGCGCAGTGAAGCGCCAGATAAATAATGCCATTTACTCATTTTTAGCAGCCTCTTGTTTGGCCAGATTAAAGTTAACCATAAAAGCTTGATCAATGAACTTGCCCATAGTGATTAATTGACCAAAACCATGCTGTAACATGGTTAGTTCAGAAATTGTCGGATTACCTTCTTGTTCAGGCACAAAACCATGGACTAATTCATAAATCAGGGTCAGTTCATTAATGGGATTGGGTTGGTTTTTCAACTTCTCCAGTTCCATATTTAACATTTTTTCATCCGTGAGCCATGAAAAAATAAACCGGATGCTGGTGATTTTTCTGCCGGTTTTAATCGGTTCAAAACCAAAATATTCACTATTACCTAATTTATAGATATTAAATTGAATGAGGTTGTCATATTTGTTGATTTCATTAATCGAATTACGGATACAGCGTTCCATAAATACTTTATTGTTCTGATAACTCTTTTTGACCAACATACCTTTGCTGTCAAGTAAGCCAAAAAAACTATGTAATTCTTCAATTGTTTGCGGATGCAACTTTGTTGCTGGGTCCTTGAAGCGACTTAACATCGCATAGAGCCGTTTTGAATGTTCTGATTTTAACATTCGAAAGACACGGTGATCCATTTTCGCATGGCCCTGAGACACCCCTAGATAAGCATGGATCATTTCATCGTTGGGAACGATATGAAGTACACCATCATCATATTCAATTTTTTTAAATAATGGCGTATAAGAGAATTTCTGAGAGTCTTCATTGACCAACCCTATCGTTCTGCTAGACAAACGACTGGCTGGTTTTTCCAATGTGGAAAATAGTTGCTTGGGGTCGACGCCAAACCATTGAGCCAATACAGAAGAGTTAAATTGATAGCGTGGTGACACGATTGTTTCGCCAGCCATAAAGTCAGACCAATGATCTTTATTCAGCCGACTTAAAAATAACGCCAGCATATCATGCTCCCGTGGCGATAAAGACAGTCGGCTAAAGATGATCTTATGCGCCATTTTGAAAAATGTCGGTGTTAATTGCTGACTATTATTCGTTATTATCAATCCAGATGATTTTTGAATGTTCATTATTTACCTAATACTCAGATTCATTGATGCCATTGCTCTTAAAAAAGTACAATATTAACCAGACTAAGAAATTTCAGCTCCAATCAAACAAGGTTACATTTCATTATCTGAAAAACGCGATGGTCCGACACTTCGGTGAATTCGCGTCTACGGCGCATCGGCTCTGTCGTAGACGAGGTTTCAACCTCGTGAATGTTGAGGATAACTGTCACCCTCATTTGCTCTATTTGGTCGGAGCCGTCATTTCAAATAAACTCGTTTATCGTTGGATAAGTCAGGTATAGTGCATAAAAGAGTGTAACCTTAAACATAAGAAAGTGTAACCTTAATCATTAAAAACTGTGACCTTTGCATAATATTATGTGACCTTTGCATAATATTATGTGACCTTAACGATCATAACCAATTGATAATATTGAAGATTTGGGACTTTATAGATCTTATAGATCATTATAGAGTCATATAGATCTTATTATAAAGCCCTGTGGATAAGTGGATAACTCGCGAATAAATCAAATATTAGGCTGTATTTGTGATTAATGATATCAACAATAAAATCGTTTATTACAATAACAGCATCTTAATACCGCAGCTTATCGATGCATCCATTGAAACATCGCTTACGGTAACGAACTTTTATGCCTCAGCTAATTATCTCATCTCTTGCGGCAACAAGTTTTTATGCCATCAACCTAAAAAAAACTAATATCGACACAAAGCCGATATTTTCAAAAAAAAATCATCATCTCAGCATAAAATCATGTAACCTCAGCAATATAAAAAGAAAATTAAAGGGAATTAGCATAAAAATACGTAACTTAAACAATCGTAAAACCCAATTAAAGAGAAATCAGCATAAAATCATGTAACTTGAGTCATATAAAAAGAATATTAAAGGGAATCAGCATAAAAATACGTGACTTAAACAATAAAAAACCCAATTAAAGATAAATTAGCATAAAAATATGTAACCTCAAGAACAGGATAGATTGATGAGGGTCCGACCATATAGAGCAAATTAGGGTTACAGTTATCCTCAATATTCACGAGGTTGAAACCTCGTCTACGGCAGAGCTGATATGCCGTAGACGCGAATTCACCGAGATGTCGGACCATCACGTTTTTTGATTATCAATTGTTACCCTGTTTGATTGGTGCCATTGATGAACACGCCTTTATGCATTCGTTTGGCCAAACTCAACAGCGCTTTCAACAGGCTATCCATGCATACTACTTTGTCAGAAACCACTGCTTAATTGACATCCCCAAGACCTCAAAGATTTACTTTGGCCTTGTTGAACCTAACAAACAAAACAAATTGAAGATACAAAGTCGATAATAAGCCCTCTGATTCATTTTCAGCGATTATTTTTGTTGATTGGCCCATTATCTAGATTCAAGGGCGATCAGCGCTTAAATGCGGCTTAAATTAAGCCTAAGAGATGATCATTTTAAATATTTGTGATCAATTGTACTGTGATCGCTTAGATCATCATGAGATTAATTAAAAAGATCATCGTTTATTTGATTAAAAAAATGACTGAAAGTAGATTTAATAAACCGTTAATTGTGCAGCCAAGTTAAGGCCGTGATCTAATCACAGTTGAATGAGGGATATGGCAAAATGCCATCGTACCATGTTATTTAAAACCTCAAATAGGTACCGTTCAACGGTTGAACGGCATCTCTAAAGGTTATCAGTTTAGGCTTTTTTAATCAGTGCCAACAATTGACTTCGAGTCAATTTGTCAATCTCGGCTTCTTTAAACTCAATGTTAATTTTGCCTTTGTCATTAACCTTGACGCGAAATCCAGGTTTTACCGCTAGACTGCGCCACTCACTCTCAATCGGTGTGACGGTATCTTTTAATCCGCTCAGTATTTGTTTTTGCAGTGCTTGACAGCTAGTGATTAATTTTTTGTCATCAATCACTTCATTGTGAGCAATGACAACAGGCGTAAACGTGGCCAACAATTCAGCCAATTCAGGTCGTTCTTTGTAGCTAAGCATTTTACGTAAAAATCGAACTTCAATAAAACTCAAGCCAGGAAACAACGCATATAACCCTTTGGGTAATGCTTGTGCATAGCTTTTGTATTCGCTGACAGAGCCAGTGCTAATGCCATAAATTTTCGCCAGTTCTTTTGTTGATGCATCTTTGCCCTGAGCTTTAAGTGATGCTTCTAATGCAATTAATGCAAATCCTCGGTTAACCGCGTTGGGTTGGGTATATTGATCTGAAGCGATGGCATAATGGCGCTTCTCGGCATCATTCAAGTTGGCAAATATTTTTATTTGTAGTTGGCTGTCAGCTAATAAACTGCAACAAAACGTCCGTCGTAATCCTGCCAGCAACTCAATTTTATCTCCATCACGAACCCCCAGCACCTCAAAAGTGTTGCCTTTTGTCGCCTTGATATCATCGAAAATATCATTGACGTCTGCACGGGTCAGGTGTTCGGCAGCGGCACTACGTTGGTTATAAACCGACTTGTATAACGTGGTAAATAACTGAGGCCCGCCAGGTAAGTATTCCAAGGTATAAGATAACGGCTCTCCAGTTATCGGAGAGGTGACGGTTTGTGCGCTGGTCGTGGCTTTCGCTTTGCTGAAACCGCTCAGTCGGTCACTTTTATAGAAATCATTAGGCATCATTTACCTCCGTAAAAACAACATCTTGTAATTGAAAAATAAAGTCTCTATGCATGTCTTGCGCACTGGTCAGGGCTTTTTCGAGCTGCTTCGGTGGGCATAGCCCTTCTGATTTTGAAATATCAAAAATAGAGCAATGGTTTCTGTGTGCCGCTTCAAATGCACTGGAGCGTTTCAGTACGGCATGAAATAAATACTTGCCGAAATAGTTTTTAGCCTGACTGAGCATATCGGTGTCACGGTTACGCTCATCATCATAATTGACCGCCATGGCGCGCCACCATTTCAGGTTAGCGCCTTTTGACGGTAGGTTTTTAACCAATTGGTTGGGTAGGTTGCGAATGAAGGTGCCTGTCGATTTCAAATCGAGTTTTTTGGGCGTAAACGGAATAATCATGCCATTACTGGCTTCTTGGGCTGCCCACACCAATGGATTAACATGTGGGCCAGTGTCTATCAAGATCAAGTCATAATCGGCTTTGACTAAATCAATGATTTTATCTTTTAAATATGAAATATGTTTAAGCCCAGTGCTGTTGTCTAACGCTTCCCATGCAATTGCGCTAAACCTCTCGTCCTCTGAGAAACTGGGCAAAATATCAAGGTTTGGAATATGGGTGTCTAAAATAGACCGTTTTAATATCTCTGCGTGAGACAATCCTTGGCTTCGTATCGATTGATACACAGAATCGGGTTCTTCATCTCCAAGCATAATATCAACAGCGGTCAAAAAGTCTTCATCTTGATATTCTATGGTTGGTACCGTCGAATTGCGTTGACTACCCTGTGGGTCAAGGTCAATGAGCAATACTCTCATTCGCTGTTGTAATGGCAAGGCGCAAGCTGCTGCTAAAGTGAGGGCATAGGTGGTTTTACCCGTGCCGCCTTTTTGATTTTCTATATTGATGATGTGGCAATGCTTATTTTTATCACGCCATTTTGACCGCCCCATCCAGTCCATAATCAAATGCATATGCTTTAACGTAAACAGATATTTACTACCATCACGTTTTACCTCCGGCACAATGCCTTGTGCAACAGCCTTTCGATAAGTTTCTTTAAAGGTATTGATGCTTTGGCCACAAGTTTTGGCTGCATCTTTAAAGGTTAAACTGTGATTGGTTAACATTCGTTCTAAATCATCGGCGTTTCTTCGTTCTTCGATCACCCTGATGAGATTATCTTTATCATTTTGTCTGATCTGATCGCCTACTTGAAACAGAGAATCCAAAATATTACCTGCTGTATTCATTAGCTAAGCCTTTGTTGAGTGGATTAATTGATAGTAGTTTAACAATTTAAATGCTTTAAGCAATCAAAATAGTCTGCTGATATCATTACCTCTAACTAGTATCATTAGCTGTTACTGTGCTCAATGGCTGGCTGATTTCATAAGCCTGTTTGACCGTTCAACCGTTGAACTGGAAACTTATAAGGTCCAACATGGCCTCAGTTAAACCCCGGACATAAATGCCCTAGCGACAAGGTTACAGATTCTGTAACCCTGTGCCCCCAGAAAACCTCAATATCAATCAGCAACGGCGTTATGCATCGAATGTCGTCCTATTGCAGCCATCATGGGCCATTCGTGGGAAAAATCAAGAGTTTGCCAAAAGTTTGCCTCTTTGATTTTTCCCACTAATGAATGGCCCACTCTTTGCTGCGGACGACATACGAAGCATAAAGCCTTATCAATAATCTCAGACAGTTGACGTCGTTAAATAATGCATTCGCTGCGCTCATCACTGCTTTCCGCTCCCGGGGCGCTGCCCCGCCGCTCGGGCGACCCCGGCGAACTTCCACCAAAACATAATTTACCTGCCCTTACTGTGGTCGAAAACCATAGCAAATAAATGTATAAATAGTTGTTATTTAGGTTGTTATTATCCATGATTTTGATATAATTTGTTTTAAATCAAAGGGTTAATCCAGTGTTCCCCGACTGCGTTAACGCTAATATCTCACGTGGGGAGAGTATTTAAAATGACAAACAACCCTCCTGAATTCACCCGTTTTGTGACTTTTGTTAAACAATGCATTGGTGGTGATCACTTGGACATTGCCGATTTTTTTAATTCTGAAATTAGCGCCATGGCTAAAGCCTGTCGCATTGACTGGGATAGATCAAAAGACAATATCAATTACGACGATAAAAAAAATAAACACCCGCAAGTGATTGGTCTTGAAACAGCCGATAAAGGCCGGGTTTATATTTGGGCGAAAATTAAAACCTTTGAAAAACTGGGCGATACCTTCACCTATCCGGTGATCAGTTTTAAAAGCAAGCAAAATACCTATGGCCAACCCGGAGAGTATTTCAACCCATTGGGATTGTTGTTTGATAAATATGACCAGCACAAATTAACTGGCACACGACCACCGTCAATCAAACCCGAATCAGATCAAGCTAAAGAGGCTCGCACAAGGCAACAGGTGATTTTACGCCAACAAACTGAGCAAGCTGATCAACAGCAGGTTTTAATCGAATCGCGCTTATACCAAGCGATGGGTGGTTTGCACCAGCCAAAGTTATTCAGCATCTACCTAAAAGATAAGCAGGTTCACGACGTGGGCAAAAAATTTGATATTCGTATTGGCAAAAATCAATACGGCTTTTTTACCTGCTTTGCCCTTTATAACTATCAAGGTGATTTTGGCGGTTTACAACGCATTTACCACAAAAAGCCCAAAGGCTGGGGCAGCGCAAAAAGTACCAGCAAAGGTTTTAACCCCATGGGTCATTTCGCCATGTTTGGTGGTGACTTGGCGAGTGCTGAAACCATTTACATCTGTGAAGGTTTAGCGACTGGGCTAGCCATGCACAAAGCCACGGGACGACCCGTTGTTGTCTGCTTGATGGCCGATAACATCGCGCCAGTCAGCGGCATAATTGCCACACACTGGCCAAACATAAAGCGCGTACATGTTGCCGATAATGATCAGGGTAAGCCACATTACGGCAACACCGGGGTTTATCAGTGTGCCGTTGCCGTACAACAGCACGGCGGATGGGTTTTTGTGCCTCAACCGAGCAGCGGCAACGACGCCAATGATGTGCTGGTTTATGATGGTCTAGCGGCACTCAAACAGCAGGTTTATGACTGTCGTCAAAACTATCTCAATCTGAAATTTGCCCACAAGGTCACGGGGATGTTCAATTACATCTAACCATTGACGAGGTTGAAACCTCGTCTACGGCTGCTCGGTATTGCCCAACCTGATTAAACTTCAAATGTGTTGTTTAATAGGTTGTTCAATGCGGCTTTCTTTGATATAATTTATCTCGTTACTTAGAGTCAATCAGGTATTCCCCGACCTGATCAACTTATTTCTTTTAAACGTGGGGAAGGGTAAAACTACAATGTCACAAATTCAAATTTACGTCGCTTGTCTCGCTGCATACAACGCCGGTCACTTACACGGTGAATGGATCGACGCCACACAAGACATCGATGAAATACAAGCACAAATCAACACCATGCTCAAAAATTCGCCAGTAGAAGATGCCGAAGAATATGCTATTCACGACACTGACGGTTTCGAAGGCTGCCCAATATCTGAATACCAAAACATTCAATCAGTCCAACAAATCGCCCTCTTTATAGAACAAAACGAACCGGTTGCAGCTCTTTTATTAAACCACTTTTGTGGTGACCTTGAAGATTCCATAAAAGCACTCAAGGACTATTATCATGGTTCTCATAAATCATTAGCCGACTATGCCCAAGAGCTTACAGAAGACTCAACACAAATTCCAAAACATCTCGCCCCCTACATTGATTACGAACGCATGGGACGTGACATGGAACTTAGTGGGAGCTATTACACCATAGAAGAAAAATGGGATGAAATTCATATATTCACCAATCATTAAATCCACCACTAAACCAAGGTTACAGATTCTGTAACCTCAAGCTTAAGCAAAAACCTCAACCTCGGGTTACAGATTCTGTAACCCAACCCTGAAATCATACTATTCAAAACACGGTTACAGATTCTGGGCTCCGACCATATAGAGCAAATTACCGTTACAATTATCCTCAACATTCACGAGGTTAAAACCTCGTCTACGGCAGAGCTGATAGACCGTAGACGCGAATTCACCGAGATGTCGGACCATCACGTTTTTTGATTATCAATTGTTACCCTTTTTGATTGGTGCCAAATTCTGTAACCCATCCCCCAAAGTATCAATAATATAGCCTCTGCTGCCGCCCAAAAATAAAAAAGGTCACACCTGACGCATTTAACAATGCTAATTGAAAGCCCCGCCCCGCAAGGCTATCAGCGTAAAACACAGTTTGTCTTAGTGTTTGACAGTGGCAAAAAACCACCCGTAAAGCCGCTAACAGCCTGCATAGCGCTGTAAAACAACTTTACCGCCGGTTGATATTGCAATGAAGTGTATGAATACATACAATATCCGTAATTAATGTATGAAAACATACACTAAATAACATTCAACCCAAGGAAATGACATGACACAGCAACTGGGTTTTCGCTGTTCTGAACTGTTGCACCAAGACATCAAAACACTAGCAAGAACGTTGGGTGCAGTAAAACTGAAGCCATCACCATACTGATTGAACGGGGTTTTGAAGCCATCAATCAGGCTAAAAACCATCCTCAAGATGAACTCAAAACACAACTAATTTAATCACTCGGTTACATGCTCAATCCCTTTGTGTCATCAACCAAATAGGTGACCTGGCTGGCAATAGTGTGCTCAATAATGCCGAACAAGGAATACATTGAATTACTACAAACATTAGGACTAAACGCATGAGTATTTTCACCGACAGCAAGATTGGCAACATCGTTCGCGTGGCCAAACCACCATTCACTTTGTGCGTATGGTCGGCCAAGTCATTAAACAATTCATCACTATTTCTTTGTTTTGTGCGCTGGTGATTTACATCGCCGTTTTGTCTGCCATGACTGATGCTGACGACAGGCAACTGGCATTTGATTACTCACAAGCCTGGGTGCATTCGGTTGTATTGCAAGATCACTCGACAATCGTCAACTTTCACTTACCCGACGGCACAGTCAGAAAAGTGACCGCCATTGCTATTGTTAAAACCTCACTGTACAGGCCAATATTCAACAATTAAAAGACACCGCACACAACGCAATATACATCACCTTTTTCATTTGGGCGTCTATCTCGTTATTGCTGATCCAATTCATTTACCTCACCGGGTTGGGCCATAAAAAGGACGAGCATATTCGCGGTGGCGCTTTGGTTGATACCGAGGGTTTGAAAAAATCACTGGCAACTTGGCTGAAAAAAAACACAGAGCAAAACGGCACCATGGCATTGCTCGACATCATCTTGCCAAAGAAATTTGAACCGGCCCACATTCTCATCGCCGGTGATCCGGGCACCGGCAAATCCAACCTGTTAAGAAAGAGTATGCAATCTATTCGTGACGCAAAACAGCGAGCGATTATTTACGACCGCTCTGGTGATTTCGTCAAAAACTTTTATCGCCCCGGCATCGACAAAATCTTAAACCCGTTGGATGAACGTAGCGCCGACTGGGATATTTTTTCTGAATGCAAAAAAGAGCACGAATTTTACCAGCTCGCCAGCTCATTTATTCCGGAGCCTAAACCGGCGACCCGTTTTGGACAGCCGCTGCCCGGATCATCTTCGCATCAATGGCCATGAAAGAGAGCGAAACTTTATCGCCGTCCATAGGCAAACCTAGTTTACAACATGTTGCGGTTATCCCTTGATGACATGATCACCTACTGTCAAGGCACCGACGCACAAACCATCATTACCACTGGCGGCGAGAAAATGGCGATCAGCATCCGTGGGGTATTAGTCACCTATGTTCGCGCGTTAAAGTATCTTAAATCACACAGTGATAACCCTTTCTCCATTAATGACTGGACAACCGATAATACCACCGACAGCTGGATATTCATTACTTCAAATAAATCCATACACGATACCATTAAGCCGCTGATCACCTCCTGGCTAAACATTGCCACCGCATCAATCCTATCGCTCGAACCCGATCAGGACAGGCGCATATGGCTGATCATTGATGAGCTGCCGACCCTCAACAAACTGCCCGCAATCCAAACCACACCGGCTGAGAGCCGCAAATATGGTGGTTGCTTCATTCTCGGCTTTCAAAACTATCCGCAATTGCTCGACATCTATGGCAAAAACGGCACCGATGCCTTGTGCGGCAGCTGCTCTACAGCGGTGATTTTTCGCTGCAATGAATCATCGTTTTCTGAGTGGGGATCGAAACAACTGAGTAGGGCAGAGATGATTGAAACCTCAGAAAGCATCAGCTACGGAGTAAACGAAATTCGCGACGGGGTTAACCTCGGCAAACAACGAAAAGAACGCGCCATTGTGCTGCCAGCCGAACTGCAAAACTTGCCTGACCTAGAAGGTTATATCAAACTCGGGCGTGGTTTTCCGGTGGCCAAATTCACCGACCAATGGCAACACTACGACACCGTTGCCAAAGGGTAATGTTGAAGTGGATTCTGAACCAGCACCAGATTCAAGTGGGGAGATGACCCGCATTCACATTACCTCGATACTTGGGTGACTGATCAGCACCCTCAGCAGCAACCATCAACGCCACCAACCCATGATGCCCTGGGCGGTTGATACATCACTCACGCTTAACCCAACGCATAACCAACAAAGTAATCAGCCACCTAACCGACCCCTTAACCAACAACAGGCTAGCGACTCGTCAAACTCTGGTTTTATCCGTAATAAAAGAACCGCCAACACCAGCCACAGAATCTGATGAAGGTCGCTATTTTGACTGGGCTGCGCAAGCAAAGGACCCGGGCACCGACCAATTTGAAGCTCAACAAAGCTATTTTGAGTTAGATTAATGCTAAGCGTAAAAAAACTCTCCAGCGCAACTGAAGCGGGCAAATACTACGACAAGGCTGATTACTACACCAAAGGCGAAAAAAACGTCGATGTGAACGCCGCTTGGTTTGGTCAAGGTGCCGCTGTATTGGGATTAAATGGCACCGTGGACAAAGACCAGTTTGTCAAAATACTTGAAGGTGACTTACCAAACGGCCAGTCATTAGCCAGACCATCCGGTGATCGAGTGCCAGGTTGGGACTTTACTTTCTCCGCGCCAAAATCACTGTCATTACTTGCCCTTGTTGGCGATGATAAGAGATTGTTAGACGCTCACCTTGACGCCGTTAAATCCACACTGACATTCGCCGAGCAAGAATACCTCGTCACCCGGATGAAAAAACACGGTGAACTTAAAACCGTCGGCACCGATAAAATGCTGGCGGGTTTGTTCACTCACACAACCAGCCGCGATTTAGATCCACAACTGCATACCCACTCGGTGATCACCAACGCCACGGAAGGTCCGGACGGCAAGTGGCGAACCATCGAATCGAAGCCGCTGTTCAGCAATAAAATGCTACTGGGCCAAGTTTACCGTGCCGAATTAGCCGAAAAAGCCCAGCAACTGGGTTATCAAATTGAATGGGATCGGCAAAAGGGCACCTTTGAAATTCGCGGCGTTGACAAGAACGTCATCGACCAGTTTTCTAAACGGCGTCAGGCAATCAAAGACTACGCCGACAAAAAAGGGCTGAGTGGCGGTAAACAACTGGCCGACGCCGCCCTAAAAACCCGCTCATCGAAAAAGAACAGCAAAGCCCAAAGAGTCATTGAGCAATGGGATAAGGACGCCAAAGCCGTTGATTTCAATGCTAAATCCTTGATACAGCAAGCCAAAAGTCTGGGTCATAGCAAGGGTCATAGCAAAACTCAACGGGATAATGATGCCGAAAAAATCGTTCGCTTTGCTTATCGCAACCTTAGCTTTAACGAAGCGGTTTTTAGTCGTCAGGACTTGATCAGCGAGTCATTTTCTTTCTCAAGGGGTGATCACTCAACCCAGCAAATCACCCAAGCCATTGACCAGTTAGTGT
The DNA here is from genome assembly GCA_965277695.1 of Alteromonadaceae bacterium. Lineage (GTDB taxonomy): Bacteria > Pseudomonadota > Gammaproteobacteria > Enterobacterales > Alteromonadaceae > JABSOG01. Next base: position 39,440 of record CBDIDQ010000121.1, on the reverse strand, counting down.
TTAAAAAAGAACTTGTTAGCGCCAGACTCGACACCCATCAATCAGCCGATCAAGTGGGCTACACCACACCGCTTGCGATAAAAACAGAACAACACAACCTGCAACTGATGGCCTTTGGTATCGGCGAAATGGCCAACATGGCCAGACCTGCCGACATCAACCATGGCATTGAACAGTACAACGACAACAATCCACAACGCACTTTACAACCCGAACAAGCGGACACCGTAACCATGGCGCTGTCATCCAAAGACCGGGTGATTGGTATTCAGGGTTTTGCCGGGGTCGGTAAGTCCACCGGTTTGCAGGCTTTCAGAGAGATAGCCGAGCAACGGGGTTATCAGGTCAACGGTTACGCGCCAACCGGCAAAGCCGCCCAAGCGCTGCAACAATCATCTGGCATTGAGTCCAATACATTGGATTCGTTGCTTGAAACCCTCAACCGGGCTGACAGCTTAGCCGATCATTCCTCATCAATTTGGGTGGTTGACGAAACGTCCATGGCCAATTCTAGACAACTTAATCAGCTGCTCAATTTCAGTCGTAAAACCAACGCCAGAGTATTGCTGGCGGGTGATGTCGCCCAGCTGTCGGCGGTAGAGCAGGGCAAACCCTTCGAGCAGTTGCAAAACGATGGTATGGCGGTACAAGTGATGTCGAATATCCAGCGGCAGAAAAACCCCCAGCTCAAAGCCGCTGTGTTGAGCGCCATCAACGGCAACATTCAGCAGTCTTTTAACCTGCTTGAAAGTTCAACATCCAAAGATACCGGTGTGATCACCACTAACAACCCAACGACCATCACCGATCACTATACCGCCTTAATCAAACAAGCCATCAGCGAAGGCAAAACCTACGACGACGCCATTAACCACTACGCCAAACTGATCATCCCGGACAACGAAAGCCGCCGGGAAGCCAACGAACAGATCAGACAATCACTGCAAAAAGAAGGGCTGATCGAGGCCGACAAGATCGACTCAACCGCCTATATCAATACCGGGTTAAAACCTGAGGAAAAAGCCGATCCGCGCAGCTATGAAAAAGGCTATGTCGTGCGCTTTTTACAAGATCATCAAGCCACTGGTGCGGCTAAAAACAGTTATTACCGAGTGGAAAAAATCGATAGCGACCAACAACATTTGCACCTGATCGACCAAGCTGGCCACCGCATCAAATGGCACCCTCAAACTCAGGGCGGACGGGATCAGTACGGCGTATCCGTTTACGAAGAGCTAGACGTTAAACTGGGTGAAGGCGATCAACTGCGCTGGCGCGACAAAAACGAAGAAGCCGGGCTGAAAAACGCCGACACCGGCAAAGTCACCGCTATCAATGGCAACAAGGTCACTTTGCAACTCAAAACCGGGCGCGAAATCAGCTTCAACATCGATGACGAACGCTTCAAACACTTCGAATACGAATATGCCAGCACGGTTTACGCCGCCCAGGGCGACACCTATCAAAAAGTCATTGCCTCGCTTGAATCCTTTCGTGTCAACCTGGTGAACCAAAAGTCATTTTACGTCGCCCTATCTCGCGCGGTTTCAGACGTCACCATTTATACCAACGACAAAGCCGGCACAATCAAGGGCATAAACACCCGTAGTGGCGGCAAGACCAGCGCCCTTGAAGGCATCGGCCATACTTACGACCCTGATAAATCGGATAGCTTTGTTAGCAACGCCACCTCGGTTCCTCACCTTGGCAACCTTGAAGACGCGGCCCGAGATACCATCGCCGAACTGTCTGTTCAAGAAGCCGTTTTCAGTCGTAATAAGCTGATCAAAAAAATCCGCCAAAACGTCAAAGGCGCTTACAGCGTTGAAGTGATCAACCACGTCATTGACCAGCTGGCCGACAACAAAGAACTACGGCCCGCCACCCTTGACGGCGAAAAAGCCAGTATTGGCGCATTCACCACCAACCAGTCAATTGTGGGCGAATGGCGTAACATTGAATATATCAAACAAGGCATCAACCAGACCGGAGCGATGGCCAGTCATGACGGCCTCAAATCTGTGCTTGGCTCTCAGCGCTTTGCCAACCAAAACGACAACACCAAAGCCGCAGTGACTTTTGCCCTGACCAATCCAGATCGCTTTTCAGCTCTGTCGGTGAGCGGCAGGCAGAGTCAAATTGATATGTCCGGTCATCTTAATTCAGCCTTTGAACAGCGGGGTTTTAACGTCAAAGCATTGAATATCAGCGGTAAACAAGCCAGCCATATACAGGCCGAAACTGGCACCCCGGCTTATTCAATTGCCTCATTTTTATACGGCATGGAGAAAAACAGCCAAACCAACCTCAACACCGATGTTTGGTTGATAGACCAATCGCAAATGCTGGGTACCGCAGATGTGGGTCGTTTGCTCAAAGCAGCGAAAGACACCGGTGCCCGGGTGATCTTCATCGGTGACAGCAAAGAAATTGGTTCGATCAGTCAGGGCAAGCCATTTCAGCAACTGCTCGATGCCGGAATGCGCCACCATGCAACCAACAAAGACAGCGCCATACCATTAAACCAGCAACTTAACCGGTTGTTTAAAAACACCCAGGTTGAAAAAGACAAAAACGAACGGCTCCAGAGCGCAATTAACCACTACACAACGTTAAGCGCAGAGCAACGGCAAGATCATCTGTTTTGGATCCCCGACGCAGCCGGCAGAGACAAAGCCAATCAGGCGATCAGATCGACACTGTTGAGCAACAAGGAATTGTCTGGCAAACAACACACCTTCACCACCTTGCAACGTATCGGCATGAACAGCAAAGAAGCCGCCAACCCGATGCAATATAAACCCGGCATGACGCTGAAATCACACGCCAGTCATGCCGCTATTGGCATTGAAAAGGGCGGTTATTATCCGATTATGGCGGTGTCTCCCGGCGGCGTCTCTGTTACCACTGACAACGGCATTGTGCAGATAAATAACGACGACCTGCAAACGCTGGCCAACGGCGGACTGTCTGCCTACCAAGATAAACCGCTGACTATCGCCAACGGAGAAAAAATACGCATTAAACAAAGCAACCGTGACTTGGCCGTCAACTCAGGCGATATTCTCAACGTCAGCATAACAGACAGAAAAACAATCCAAGCCACTAATCACCGGGGCGAAACGGTCACCTTGCAACCTCACGACTTGGCCCACAGCCACTTTGATTATGCCTATACTGCCAGCCATTTCGACGCCGCCTTTGGTCAATACCAATCCGCCACCGTGATTATCGAAAGCCACCGTAAAAACCTACTCAGCCAAAAAACCATCAACACCCTGTTGTCCCACGTAAATGGCGATATTCACAGCTTCACCGACAACCAAGACAAAGCCCGCCATGCCATCACAGAGCGAGCCAACAACAAACAATCGGCCCTTGATGCCATGGGCTTTGACGAGCAAGTCAGCCGTTTTGACAAACCCGAACCCGCAGACATTCAAATCACCAACCTCACCGCCGAAGAAGCCGTCAACAAAGCCATTGGTCACCTCTATAACAACAACGCCGTATTCAAACGCACCGACGTACTCAAAACGGCCATTACATTTTCTGGCCTGTCTCACCGGCACATCAACGGCGAAATTGACAACCAGATCAAAGTCGGCGAACTGGTGCAATCATCCTTACAACAAGATGGCATTAAACACCAAGCCATGATCACCACCCGAGCAGCGTACCGCCGCGAAGGCTACATGATAGACGTCTTCAAACGAGGATTAGGTGAAAGAAAAGCCATCGGCGAGGGTCACCAACTCGACTGGGTGAGCAATACCATGGGGTTGAACGATGCCCAAGAAAAAGCGGTCACCCATTTATTGTTCAGCCGTGATAGCGTCACCGGGCTTGAAGGTGGGCTGTCAGATAAAATGCATCAGACCTTAAAAGCCGTTGCAATGGTGGCCAACAAAAACGACCTCAAAGTCACCGCATTCACCCCGCGCAGCGAAACCACCGCCCGGCTTGAACAAGCCACCGGCATCAAAGCCAAAAATGTACAAAGCCTGCTGACCTCACTGAACAACCGCAAGCACAAACCTAACCTCAGAAATGACCTCTGGCTGGTTAACGAAGCTGGCATGATGAACACCCGCGAAATGGCCGACTTGCTGACCCTCGCCAGACAAACCGGCGCAAGAATTATCCTCACGGGCGACACCAAACAAAACGCCTCAGTCGGCCAAGGAATGCCATTTAAACAACTGCTCGACAATGGCCTGAAATCCCAAGCCCTATACGTCAACGAAACCAGCCGCAGCGAAACCACCCGACTAGCCTGGCACGATGCCGCCGCTGGCTATGCTGCCAAAGCGCTGGACAAACTTGATGGCAATATCAACGAAATCAAAGACCCGGAGCAACGCCTAAACCAAGTCGTCGGTGACTATTTAAAAGTCCCGCCGCAAAAACGCCATCAATACATGCTTGTGGTACCAAGCAACAACAGCCGCGACAAAGCCACTAAAATACTCAGAGACGGCCTGAAACGCGAAGGCACTATTGCACAAATCGGCATCACCACCAAAACCATGGAAAACACCCACCTGACCAAAGAACAACGCGGTGTTTCAGTCTTCTACCAACCGGGCATGTACGTCAGATTCAACAAACCATTCGCCCGCCTGGGCGTAACAAAAGGCGAATACCTTCAAGTCACCGCCAGCGACAAAGACACGGTAACCCTGAAAAGCGACAGCGGCAAAACCCTTCAATGGAACCCCGCCAAAATAGCCGGAGCCACCGAACGAGGCGTGACTGTTTTTCGCGAGCGCAACATTGAAATCAGCCAAGGCGACACCATCCGCTGGAAAGAAAACAACCGCCCGCTGGGCCGCAAAACTGGCGACATAGGTAAAATCAGCTATGCCAACGACAAAGAAATAGCCGTAACCTTTGGCGATAACGACAAACCGCAAATACTACCTTTGGCCGATCCAAACATGCGCCAGTTCAACCACGCCTACGTTGAAACCTATCTATCCGCCCAAGGAGCCAAAAGCGTCAATTACATCCTCGGCGTGGTCGAGAGCTATCACAAACGCCAGCTGAACCAGAAGTCATTTTTCACCGTGTTGAACAAAGCCAAAGAAAATTTTCATGCTTATGTTGATGACAAGAATAAGGTGCGAAGTCAGTTGGAGAAAGTATCCGGGGGTAAACTTAATGCGATGGATTTGGCCAAAGGAAATGAGTTAGGGCAGGGGGCTGATCAGTTTATTGGCCTTGGTCATTCTGGACGGGGGATTGGTGGGGAAAGGGAGCCTCGGCGGGTGGGGTTTATGAAGGTGCTTGGTGATAAGTTGTTTGGGGGGCGCGGGCGGGATAAGGGGTTGGGTGGGCCTGAGGTTTGATGGATGGGGATGTTTATAGTCTTTTTTAAATAACAGACTCGACATCTTTTTCTTTTTTGTTCGCTATAAATCACTTAATGGACTGCGCACAGCGTTGGCACCTGCTTGGATCACATGGGTGTAGATTTGTGTTGTGCGAATATCGCTGTGCCCCAACTGCTCTTGAATAGTACGAATATCTGTGCCACGCTGGAGCAAGTGTGTCGCACATAGTGGCGAAGCGTATGACAACTTACTTTCTTTGCGATTTTGGCCTTTTGAGCGGCAACTCTAACCGCTTTTTGTAACCCGGACTCATCAAGATGATGTCGTCGTAAAAAACCACTTTCAGGGTCAATACTTAACCTTGCGGATGGAAATAGATAATGCCAGCCAAACTCTTTTGGGGCATCGGGGTATTTTCTTGCCAAGGCATAGGGTAACCAAACGCCATGATATTCTTCGTTTTTCATATCCAGTTGAAAGTACAACCTTGTCGCTTCAATTTGACTTTTTAATGGCTCAATCAACTCTCTGGCCAAAGTCACCCGTCGGTGCTTACCACCTTTACCGTTCCACACTTGTATTGATAAGTAATCAAAATCAATGTCCTGTACTCGCAGGCGTATTGCCTCCATCAGCCGTAAGCCACTACCGTAAAGTAACTTACATAACAAAGAATAATGAGCTTCAACATCTAGCAGTAAATGGCTGATTTCGTCTGTTGTTAGTACAGTAGGTAATTTATGCTGAGCCGGTGAGCGATTAAAATTTAGTTTTAATGTGAGTGGATTATCTAAAATCTCACGGTATAAAAAAACTAGGGCATTAAGTGCCAATTTTTGTGTTGAGGGTGCAACATTCATTTTGTTGGTCAAATATGAGAGAAACGCTTCAACTTCTTGATTATAGCAGCGGTCGGGATGAACCTTTTGATTGAAGTTAATAAATGCTTTAATCCAGTAGGAATAAGTTTCTATTGTCCGTTTAGCATAACGTTTGAGGCGCATTTTTTCTTTCAAGTCGGATATAAAAGGTGAATTCATTGGTTGATACCTTCATTGAACGCTGTTTATTTAAACAGTATAGTGCATATTTAGAGCAATATGTGTGAAAGGCGGAGAATTTCCGTCTTTGCCACAAGATATGTGATAAAAATATTAGCCAAGTTGTTGATAGTGTAGAGATAATACTGTAATGTATCCAAAATTTTAATCTTGTTAGATGGATTTTATCCGTGTTTAAACACGGATTTTTTCCGGCTAATAACAATGTTAAGTTTTAGTTCTAGCTTTATTTTATGTGTAAGCGAGTTCGTTTAGTTCTCATAAATCAACGGCATTTTTTAAAGTGCAGGCTCGTACTTATCACTTGCGTGCATTTTTCGTAGTAGGCATTCTTTTAAAATTTGGCGTTTAGATTCGAGATTTGGCATTTTAACTTTTGCATATTACTTAGCATCAAGCGTTTAATTTGTCTGCGCACTTAGCCAACCATTTCGCCATTCATTTCTGTGCTTCAAATACCATATTTAGGATTGTGTATTTCAGTAATTTGGCAGTTTCGCCACGCGGGTGTTAGCATGTATGCATTAAAAACGTTAGGTCAACTTAACAAGGCAAAGCAATCTGACCTCCGGCAACTGTCACTTTTTGTGCATAAACCCGCACAAAAAGCGCCATTTACCTCCGGCAGTTGTTTGCGGCGTTATGGCTCACATAAAATTCTCTCCTCAATTAAAGTACCATTTATTTTTAATTTAATATCAATCACTTAAATTATATATCCTCATTTAGAGTTATTAACAATTAATTATTTTTTTGTTGATTTTACCTTATTTTGTATTAATATGCTCCATCAGGGAATGCAGTAACGGTAGGTACTGTTTAAAAGGTAATAGAAATATACGCTTTTTATATTACGCAAATTGATCTTGTCTTGATCAATTCGCATTTAACAATAATTCGAAATAAGGAATAAAAAATTGATTACGTTGACTAAATTTGGACACAATACAAAAACAATGAGTATTGTTGCGTCACTCTTGATGTGTTCTATATCCATACACGCAAACGCGGACGTTATAGATGACAACACTCAGGCAACAAGTGGTATAACAATGCATATATGTGGCGTGGGACTGATGTCTGGCCTTCATGTTGGCAAAAATGACTTCTTATGTAATATCGTTGCCCGTGAGAATCCGGGAATTGACGACACTAGAACCCAACGTTCCGGGATGCATGCGTGCCCTACAGGTTTGGCAATGATGGGATTTCATGAAGGCAAAAATGTACTAAAATGTACAATTCCAACAAATGGCTCCTTGCTTACTTACACGGAATATTTGGATACTGGCACTCAACGAAATGGTATGCATGCATGTCCAGACGGTTGGGTAATGACAGGGGTCCATGTTAAAAAGAACGACTTTCTTTGCACAAGGTTGGATTGAATAAATAAGGAAGGCCAGGGTCAGGCCTTGAACCTTACATGCCAAGCTTTTATTTTATGAGGCGGCCAGCAATTTGTTACCCATCAGCTGGGAATTTCAAGTTGGCCATAACAAAGCATTGCACCGGATAAACCGGTGAATGCGGCGTTATTGCCCTATGTCATTTTTTATTGTCAGTCAGGTTGGTATCAGTCTGCGGCTTTAATGTTTCACACCACTACTTTGGTATGTCGGCGGCCATTTAATTCTGTACCACCAGTGTTCTGAATTCTGGTCGGGTGGCATGGTTTGGGTTTCAACCAACCGCTGTTTTAAAATGGGTTCAAGCGGCAGGTTTATCGTTTCTTTAACGGTTTTTTCGTGTGGCGTTGGGGGCAGGTTGGTCATTTCAGTTTAACCTTCAACGTTGGCTATAACAAAGCATTTCAGGGGCTTGTCCCCGCTGCTTTTGTATCATGATTATGCCATACTGGGATTTACGGTTTGGTAATCAACATGACTGAGCTTAGGAACCATAAATAAAAATCCCCGCAGCGAGCTGTCTCGCTTAGACTCGACTTTTACTTCACTCCACTTCGTGGAGTGAAGTAAAAGCGGGGTATTTTTATAACCCCAAAAGAAAAATTAGTTTACGCAGGAAGCTGCGGAGAATTGACCCGAAGAGATTCAATTTTCATTCCCTAGTTCGAGGTTAATTAGGGAATGCCAGGCACTTAGCATGAAAGGCCCTGAAATAGAAAATTCAGCCTCCATGTTTCTGAAAAAAGCAAAATCCTATATATAAGCAGAACAGTCAAGCGGCTCAATCCAACAGACATTTATCTGCCGCGCTGCGACAGCAGATAAATGCTTAATTGTTATGGCTTGAAATGCTCTGCCAATACGGCGTATTTATCAAGAGCGGATGGGCACACCGAAGGTGAAACCCATCAGTCTCTGCCACCCTGATTACGCTATGCTGGTTGTGAGCACAATTTTCCCCTTGCTGACCTCAACCATCAAAGGCATATTAATATCAAATCCTGCCTGCCTTAGCCAATAACCTTTGATATTAATCCAAGGCACTGCATTCGCATAAACGTTATCTGGATGAATGTCGGCTGCTTTAAATTGGTACTCATAATAGCAGCCGTAGACTTTGAGTGTTCGCTGATAAGGAAACGGTTTGGTGTTGTTGGTCTTGCCGATGCCTTGTCTATGACAGGGAGGGTTCATGATATCACCGCCAATAAAACACGTTGAATGGTGTTTTTTTGAGCGGTTGGCGTTGTCGGTGCCAATAAACTGGTGACGTCGCGCTCGGGACGTGCAAGTATTCGAATAGTCATTGTGATCTTCCTGTTTCGTAGGTTGATTGTTTTGGTTAGCTGGCTTGGGGTGTTAGTGCACCTTGGGCCAGCGACTTTTTTCGGCTTGGGGGTCAAAGTGTGTTTGACCCCCAAGGTGTGTTATCGCGTTAACGGTCACCTCCTTGTGGCTCATTCTTCAGACATTGTTCATAAGCATATTCAAGTGCATTGCTGACGCAATCCAGACCGAGACACAGGCCAGACACTTCATCTATTGTCAGGTTCAGCGCTTCGTCGCTTTCTTTCTGTGCTCGTGCTTCATTCGTGTTTTGGCTGCTTTTGGTGGCCTTGGTCAGCGTGCCTGAGAGGCATTTCAAGAATTCTATTGTGGCGTTGATTGTTTTGTGCGCGGTGGTTTGGGTTAAGGGGTTTTGGTTGCTCATTGTGCTGACTCCCAGCACCCTGCACTCAACGGTGAGTGGTATAGATGCTTTGCTGTAGCGGTAGTGCATGGGGCTGGACAAGCCCTTGCTGATTTAGGCGTCGCGCAAATTTGAAGCGATTGGATTACTTTTTGTGCGGTTGATTTGATTGTGCCAATAAAATTGGTGACGTCTTTCATCAGACGTGTAAGTATCTTGTTAGTCATTTTGATCAGCCTTTACGGAGGTTGGTTGATTTGATTAGCTGGCTTGGGGGGACTGCAATCCCTCCTTGCTGGCGTTCTTTGTTTCATTGGTTTTTAAGTGATTTAGCTTATAGGCGGTCTCCTGCTGGTTGAACTGTGTTTTTACATATCACTGTATAAATTGTAGGCTATAATTAGCGTTTTGGCTAATTTTTATGCAATATCATTGGAATGTTTTTACAGTGATAATTGAGGAGTTACCGGGCTTTTTTCTGAGGTTTTAAAAAATCTCATGTAGAGAAATATGACCCCATATCTTTGGGTGAAAGTCAACTTGACATCGATTCTTATTATTTAAAAGGCAATTAAAATGGGAGAAAAAGTACTTATTTTTACAAGCAGTTTCGATAAAACTTGTGATTATCTGATTCAGAAATATAAAAACGTCAATTTTTTTCGGTTTAATTTAGATTTATTTTCTTCGTATCAAATTGCAGTTTGTGGTGACGGATTTGAAATAATAAATGAATGTGAGCAGATAAAGACCGCAACATGCAAATCAATCTATTTCAGAAAACCAGCATTAGAAGACCTAGAAGGGATATTTGAGGAAAGATATCATTCGTTTGCTCATAAAGAAGCTTATGCACTTATTGAGGGGATTGCTGAAAGTTTTGATGGGGTGTGTCTCTCAAAACCATCTGTTATGAGAAAGGCAAATAATAAAATATATCAGGCGCTTCTTGCAAATGTAATGTCCCACGCTATTTTAACTGAATCGTCCCGCGCTAATCACAGTGGGATTATTCGTCAAAAAAAAGCCCTCGATTGGTGACACTACCAAACGAGGGCGAGATCAACTATTTCAATGTTTAAAAAGGGATCGGATCATCCGGATCGTCTTCTGACACCCTGTTCTGTTCAATTTGCGCGTCTATTTTTTCCATTTCCAGTGCTTCACGGCCTTTCACGTAGGTGTGAGTGCGGATTTCATCCGCATAATAATCCGCTATTTGGTGTGCCAGTTCATTCATCCATTGTGACAACGCGTAAGCCGCCCCAGGTGATAAATCTGGCATCACCAACCTGATGCGTATTCTCATGAAGATGATCACTCATTCTCACCGAAGCTGATCGCCTGTTCTCATCCATGCTGATCACGCCTCGGTGTCATTTTGCGGTTCGGCAATAGTTTTAAATTATCCGCCCTGATCCGTCAAGACATTTGTTGTTTTTCGCATCGATTCTGTTCCAGCTAGTTCAAATCGTTGAGCGCTATGAATTAACCTGTCCATTATGGCATCTGCGTAAGTGGTTTCACCGATCAGTTCATGCCACTTTGACACCGGTAATTGGCTCATTAAAATCATCGAGCCAAGCTTATATCGGCCATCAATTATGTCGAGTAAGTCGCTACGATCTTCCTTCGTCAGGCTTTCCATCCCCCAGTCATCAATAATGATGATTGGCGTTGCGTTTAATTGATTCAAAAACCAGGCATAGCGACCATCACTGTGGACTTTTTGCAATTGCACTTGAAGCCCTTTTAATCTGAAGTAACGTATGGCAATACCTTGCTGACAGAAGTAGTGGCCAATCGCGCAACCAAGATACGTTTTACCACTGCCTGTTGCCCCTGTGATGATCAGATTTTGGTAGTGTTTTAACCAATGACCTTCAAGTACACTGCGCACCTTGGATTTATCTAGGCCGCGACTGGCGCGATAGTCTATTTGGTTTGGGTGCGCCAACAACCTGAATTTGGCCTGCTTGGTCAGTCGCTCAACCTTTTTTTGTTCTCTGGTTGTTATCTCTTCACCGAGTAAAAGCGATAGCCGATCATAAAAACTCAGGTCGCTGTATAAATCCGGTTGTTCTTCCTGACGCATTAAACTTTCTTTTATTGTGCTTAAACGCAGGTCTGTCAGTTGTTGATTTAATTCTAAATTCATTGTGATATTCCTTAGTGATAGTAATCTTGGCCACGGACATTGTCGTGTTCCAACTCGGCCAGTAAATCAGGCTGTGCAGGGCCATGCGCCACAATATCCAGATTGTTTTTCAGGATGATTTTGACATTGGCCAAACGGTAACCGCCCGTATCTAACGCACGCTGACAGGCCCCATTGAGTCGTTCTTTGGCGTATTGCTTACTCAGGTGAAGCACCCCCAAACAAACCCGGTAGCTTTGTTGCGGGTGTGTCTTGCTGGTCAATTGATACTCAACCCACTGCAAAACATATTCGCCTAGACTACCGGCCCAACGTTTTAATCGCTCAGGGTTCCACTGAGCATAATCTTGATGGGCTTTGGGCATATGTTCAACCTTGGTGCTATGACCACCAACGCGCTCAGATTTAAGGTGAGTCGCGACTTGTTGATTTTGATAATAAAGTGATACCGTCTGTTCGCTAACATGGGCTTCAATTTGTTTTTTGAGTAATCCATAAGGGACGGAGTAATAATGCTTTTCAACTTCAACATGGTAATCGATGTTGACCCTCACTTTTTTGATGAACGTGTATTGGTAAGCTTGTACTGGCAACGCCTTCATTGCTGGTCGCTCATAGGTGTTGTAGTGACTCGTTCTATCACCTGGCAGCTTTTGAAACGGCTTGGTGTTCAGTCTGACTAACAGTTCTTTAATCCTTTGATTTAATTGTACTAAAGTGTAAAAGGTTTCATGGCGTAATACGGCCATAATCCACCGTTCAACGATTAATACCCCATTCTCTGCTTTAGACTTGTCTTTGGGGCGTAGTGGTCTCGCAGGGATAATAGCGACGTTATAATGTGCTGCCATTTGTTGGTATGTTGGGTTTAAGTCCGGGTCGAATTTACACGCTTTGGTGGTCCCTGACCGTAAGTTATCAGGGACCAGTATTTCAGGTATGGCATTAAAAAATTCAAAGGCCCGCACATGACTCATTACCCAATCTTTAAGCTGTTGCGACTCTGTGGCTTCGGCGAATGTATAATTTGAGCCGCCCATCACAGCAACAAAGATCTGTACGCCTCTGAATTCACCCGTATCAGGATTAACGATGGGGAGCGTCGGTCCACAGTAATCGATGAACAGTTTTTCACCATATAGGTGGGTTTGACGCATTGAAGGTTGCTGACGACCAAGCCACTCTCTATAAATCCGACATAGTTGTGGATAACTATAGTGATTATCTGGATTGCGCTCGACATACTCTTGCCAAAGCAGTTGTTTGGTCACGCCTTTTCTCTTTAGCTCTTGATAAAACGCTGACCAATCGGGCAATGGGATGGCGGTTCGCCGTGATATTTTAGTTTGCCAAAAGTGCTGGCTTAATTTGATATCATCCCAATCTGGTGGTAGTGGCCAGCCTTTAATTCCGATGAGTCTTGCGCGATTGATGTAGTTAGAAACTGTCGCGGACGAGACAGATAAACTGTTTCCGATTTTACGATTTGATAGTTTACTTTCATATTTTAATCTAAGGATTTCTTTCAGTTTTCGCATTGAAATAGGCTCTGCTGGCATAGTGTGCTCTTTGGTCAAGGATAGAGCAAACATTATGCGGTTTTAACAAAGCAAAGTGACGAGATTTGAGCAACTTTTTGGTCATTAAATTGAATAAAAAGAGTGATCAGCATCAATGAGAATAAGTGATCAACTTAAATGAGAATGAGTGATCAGCTTCGATGAGAACAGGTGATCAACATCCATGAGAATATGCACCTGATGGGGGTTTTCATTTTCATCTCAATATCTCCACGGCTTCTTCAATCAGTTCGTCGGGTAAATGGTTTAACCCTTTGGACGCCGCCAGCCGCAAGGCCGCTTTCAGAATTTGACACGCCTGTCGCGGTCTGCCGCCGCAAGCCTGCCGCAGCATTTCAAACCCAGAGTCTGACAACAAGGTTTGCTGACAACCCACCGCCTTGAAGCCGTGTTCAATTGTAAGCGTCTGGCCAACAACACCTTCCGGCCACCGCTCCCAGCTTGTTAAGATTGACCCCAAACCAACCAGTGGGAGAAGTCCATGACTCGCCGAACAGCTGCACAATGGCAAACCATCATTGAACACCAACAAGCCAGTGACCTCAATGTGGTTCAATATTGTCAGCAACATCACATTAATCCAAAATCCTTTTATGCCCGTCGGCAGTCGATACGACAAGCCGACGCGCCGCCACCATCTGTTCACCCGGCGAGCTTTGTCAAAGTGCTTGCTCCGAGCCAGCCAAACACGCCGATGATATTAAAAACGCCCCAAGCCACGTTGCACATCCCAGCAGATATTTCCGCCCAGTGGGTCGGCGATTTAATCAAGGCTTTATCCGTATGAAGCTGTTTAATGAAGTACCCACCGTTTATCTGCACCGCGATTTTGTCGATTTTCGCAAGTCAATTAACGGGCTGGTTTGTATTGTCGAAATGCAAATGAAATTGTCACCCATGGATAACGCGCTCTTTATGTTTTGCAATAAAAGCAAAGACAAACTCAAAATCGTCTGGTGGGATAAAACCGGGTTTGCGATGTGGTATAAACGGCTCGATAAAAGCCGATTCAAATGGCCTGTCAAAGGTAAAGGCGACACCATGATGTTGTCTGCACAGCAGTTTGAATGGTTGCTCGATGGCTTTGATGCGGCAGGCGCTCCTGTGGTGGGCCATCAGCCCTTGCATTATCAGTCGGTGGCCTTATAACAAGGGATCATAAACAGCGTTTATTGATCAGCTATTAGTCTAAGCAAAAACAACCGCTTACGATAAAAATACGCTAAAATAAAGGGCATGAAAGAAGACATTGAATCACTCCCAACCGACCCGCAACGACTCCAGCAAATGGTGTTGGCGCTGCAATCTCAGGTGCACATTTTAACCGAACAAAATCAGCACCTGCTGGAGCAGTTTCGTCTGGCGCAACAACGCCAGTTTGGTCAAAGTGCCGAAGGCCACTCTGGTCAGGGTGAGCTATTTGATGAAGCTGAAGCTGAGGTTGACGTTGATACCCCTGAGCCTGAAAAAGAAAAAATAGAATATGAGCGAAACAAACCGGTTCGCAAACCATTGCCTAAAGACCTGCCACGCATTGACATCCTACATGACATCCCGGAAGAAGATAAAGTCTGTGCGTGTTGCGGTGAGCCAATGCACCGAATGGGTGAAGAATGCAGTGAAAAACTGACGTTCATCCCGGCCAAAATTGAGGTTGAAGTGCATATACGGCCCAAGTATAGCTGTCGGACCTGTGAAAAAACGGGCACCGAGGTCGAGATTAAAATGGCCCCAATGCCACCAAGCCCTATTCCCAAAGGGATTTCAACGCCTTCACTACTGAGTCAAATTATCACCAACAAGTTTCAATATGGTTTGCCGCTTTATCGTCAAGAAAGCCTGTTTAATCATCATGGCATTGAACTGAGTCGCCAAACGATGTCTGAGTGGGTGATCCAATGTGCCAGACTATTTCAAGTATTATATGCCCTGTTGCGCGTCTGCTTATTAAAACAACCCGTGATTATGGCGGACGAAACCACTTTAAAAGTCATTCACTCTGATAAATCGCGATGTTATATGTGGGTGTATTGCACAGGCAGTGATGCACCTGATGACAGCGACATACCCAATATTGTGTTATATGATTTCCAAGCGGGTCGTGGTGGTCAATGTGCGGTAGATTTCTTGGCAGGATACGACGAGTACCTTCAAGTAGATGGTTATGCTGGCTATCACAGCACGCAGGCCACCTTAGTCGGTTGCTGGGCACACGCTCGACGAAAGTTCATGGAGGCCCAGACAGCACAACCAAAGGGTAAGACAGGTAAGGCAAATTGGGCCATCAACCATATCGCCAAGCTGTATAAAATTGAAAAACAACTGAAAGGCCACTCACCCGAAGAAAAGCATCGGATCCGCCAGGCACAATCACGCCCCTTGCTTGAGGCGTACAAAGACTGGTTGGATACATCGGTGCTACAGGTGCCACCGAGCACGGCATTGGGTAAAGCGATACAGTACAGCCTGAATCAATGGGGAAAACTCAGTCGTTATATCGATGATGGTCACCTGAGCATCGACAATAACCGAGCAGAACGTGCAGTGAAGCCGTTTGTGATTGGTCGGAAAAACTGGTTGTTTAGTAATACAGCTAACGGGGCACAGTCAAGCGCGATGCTCTATAGCATTGTCGAGACGGCGAAGGCGAACGGGTTGGTGCCATACGACTATATCGAACATTGCTTAACGGTGCTATGTCAAAACCCGGATGACCAAGCGCTCGACGCTTTACTGCCCTGGAATGTGAAACTATAGCCCTTGGATAATGCTGGCTCAGGTGTGCCAGCATATCGCCTTGCATGATCATCAAACACCCAGCCCTCGGTCGAAATCCGCCAGCCCTATCATTTTCTCATCACCCTTCAACCATTTCAGGGTGTACTTGCCCGGACGCTTACGTTCAATTAATGCGCGAAAACGGGCTGACTCAACCATTGGTTTCAGCTCAACCCGCACATGAAATCGGCTCGACAACGCCGCATGACTGGTACGATTTATCGTCTGCAACATCTGTGGTGACCCCAGCAACCACACGGTCATCAGTTCGCGTGAGTCAAAGGCAAAATTCAAAAACGCCGAGAAGTCCTGATAAAAATCCCCGGGCAGGTTTTGCGCTTCATCAATGATCCAAACGATCTGTACTTGCTTGGTATCGGCCAGTTCCAGCACCCGCGTTTTAATGTCACGCCATAATTGGGTGCATCGCCACGCGGGGGCCAGACTTAAGTTCAGCGCTAGCGTCGTGTACAAATCACGCCGACTGCAATGGGTGTCCTCCGTGTAAATAACCTGATAACGATGCGGATTCAGGGTGGCCGTCAATTGCCGTAATGCCGCTGTTTTGCCCACGCCGGGTTCCGCTGTCAGTAGACCAATCCCCGGCGATTCCAGCAGCCAGTTAAAGCGCTCTTTAAGTATCGCTAGCTGACCATCATCAAACAGCGTTGTGGTGCCTTTATCCAACGGACAACCCGTGAGTCCAAAGTGTTGCAGATACATGTCACTTCTCCTGTTTTTTCGACGGCATTGGCAAGGCCAATTTGGCGGTTTGTTGTTGCAGCGCCATCTCCACCACATTCACGGCTTTAGGCGATGACGCAGGGGTTTCGTCAGCGGGTTGAGGTCGTTGCCGCCTGCGGGTGTTATTCGCCTGACGGTCCAATAGGGTGACGGCCCCCAGCGTTTCACCTTCTGCGGACTCAACCGTTAACGGCTGCTTCGTGTGCGGGTCGATCACCAATTGAATGCGTTGCCCCATCAGTTCACACGGCACTTCATAGAATTGCCCCTCATAAGAGACGGTGCCATCCCGACGAACGGTGCGGGTAAGCCGATGATGAAATAGTTCATCAAACTGATTGGCATAACGGCCCAACGGCTGGATATGGTGCAGATCCTGTTGATAGCGCTGCAACGGGGTTAATCCATCCAGACTTTTGTGTGGTCTTTGGTGATAAACTTGCTCAAGCCAAGCCCACAACCGGGCATTTAACTGCGCCAGCGTATCAATGCTCGCGGGGTCAAGCTCAGTTAAAAACTGTTGGCGGAATACCCGGTGCCATCTTTCCAATTTTCCTTTGGATTCCGGGTCATATGGCCGACAATAAATCAACCGAATACCGAGGCGAATACAGATCCCTTGCAGGCTCTTGGCACGATAGGCGGCCCCATTGTCCACCACCAATTTAACCGGTAATCCGCGCTTCAATATGGCCTGCTTGAGTACGCCTTCGATATCCAGTGCCGTTTCGCCGAAACAAAAAGCACTGTGGGTTAAAAGGCGGGAAGCATCATCCATGATGGAAACCAAATAGACTTTGTGCATCGCCCCATCAAGCATCAACTTGGGACCATGCATGACATCGCCACACCACAGGTCACCCGCATACAGGGCATTGAAGCTTCTGCGTTCAACGACTTCTGTCGACTCACCGGGACGAGACAGGCCATGTTGCTGCAACAGGCGATGAATGGTCGAGCGTTTCAGTTCGCCCTGAGTCACCAATCCGCTGTTTTCTTGTATCATGATAATGGTGTTAAGGGAGCGTTTAGGGTTGTCTTTTTTACAATCGATAATCGCTTGCTGTATGGCCTCGGACAGCTTCGACAGCCCCCGGTCTTTGCGGGTCTTCGGTATCAGGGCATCAATGCCCGATTGCCGATATAAACGATACCAATGGGCAATGGTCTGCTCACTCAGGTAAACCCGTTTTGAGTCGGGAATATCATAACGTTTTGTGGCCAGTTGACGGATCGTTTGTGTCAGCTCACCGTGTTCTAGGCGTTCCCGGCTGGCCAACGGACCCAGCACAGAAAGTCGAAATAAGGCGGCAGGATGAATGGATTGCATAGTAACCTCCAAATAGATGGCAAATCATCGCCTCCAGTATTCGGGTACTAGCGTCAAAAGTCATTAGTAGACTGTGTGGGGATAATAATTACATAATTTAGGTCTGTTTCATATTCTATTGCCTGTATGAATTATGGGATAGGATAGCCAGCGTGGTTGATACGGCACATGGCTGTGGAAAACAGCATTCGCTTGAGGCAAGCTCGCCAAAATGCTTGAAAATCCTGATAACGGCCCAGTTCAGGGTATTGGCCGCAAAGGTGAAAGTAATGGTGGAGAAATGCGTACTGCAATCCTTGCCACCATCGGTAGAGTGTTGATATTTCAGGGGTTTGTGGGTATTGAGGCTGTGACAGGGCTATCCGATTGCAGACGTCCATGAGACTCAATCCACAAACTAACAGGGTAAACGCAATCTGTTGCATAGCCCAGTGATACCAGCGCAGCGGTGAAATATATTCGGGTAACACGGAACAGGTGCGCCCACACCCTTCATTTGGGCAGTAAAAACGTGGCACAGGGGCAGAACACCCGACGCCCTGTTCGCACTTGGCATTGCGGTAATACACGCCGTGTCGCCACAGACCACTTTTACCACAATGGGGGCACCGCTCAGGTCGATAGCGCTCAGGATCGTTAAGAAAAGTCGAAAGATGTTGATCAAGATTATGGATGTCTGACAAAATGAGTTTCATGGCTGATCCTTGATGGCTTTTTTGTTTAGTGTCGTAACTTACAAAATAGCGGATGGATCAGCCTTCTTCACTTTTGGCGAGGATATTTCTCACTATTTTGGTGGATTGTGACAACAAAGACCCAATTTAACGTGGGATATTGGGTGGGGATCAGTTCGTTATATTAAGAGATGTTACAGCAAAGGCTGTGCTTTTCGATATGCCGAATTTAGTGATAACTAATGATATTCAAAGCATTGGCAGAATTAATGAGGATGACGCTATAGTTAAACCAATTTCAACTGGTCTTGTAATGCATGGCAATACAAAAGAATTTGTTCAAACAAACAAGTTTGATAGCAGTATTGAAAATATTTCTTTAAGGTATTCACCAGCGTATTTCCAAGATTTCATTAACAAAGACTATGAGGTAAGAATAACCTTTGTGGGCTGTCAAGCATTCCCTGTCAAAATACTTTCTGAAAATGAAGTTGATTGGCGAAAACCAAATAACACAGTAAAATATGAAAAATGTGACATACCGAATATAATATTTGATAAATGCGTTCTGTTTATGAACAAGTCCAATATGCAATTTGGATGTTTTGATTTTATCATCAAATCTGATAAATGGTTTTTCCTCGAAATGAATGCAAATGGTCAGTGGGCTTGGCTTGAATTTGCGACAGGCTTGGAAATTTCAAATGCCATTGTAGGTTTTTTAAGTAATGACTAAAGCTATCCATTTCATTTTAGCGGTATTTAATTGGTTACCCATGTTTCATTGTTCTAATGATGAGCAATTTGGCTCGTTTGACAACACCTCAGATGCCCGCTTTTCACTCTTTGTTTTTCCGTTCGGTGTTAAAAAATATTACTTTTTAACATACCGAAAATCCATTGGTTTCAAGCTAAACTATACTTTACCGTTTAAGATTGACTTAGAGACAGTAAACGAAAAAGCACAAGCATATGAAAAATATATAAAAGATAAAGCTCATGACAAAGAGCAAGTGAAAATACAAATAGAATGTCTGAGAGATATGATTAGTGATAAAAATGCCAGCTCGGCATTGTTAAACAACAAAATCAATTTATATACATCAGTTTTGTTAGTATTTTTGGGTTCTTGGTTTTTCTTACTGTCTGAAATAATAAAGTTTAAAACAGAGCTATTTGAGATTAAATTATTATTATGGATATTATTTTTCTTATCTGGTGGTTATATTTTAAACTCGTTATTGTTTGTTCATTATACGTTAAAGGTAAAACCTTCAGTACATTCGATGTTTTCAGAATTAAAAGGTAACCCAGACTTCAATCAGTTTGCTAAAAACAAATATATAGATTGGTTTTCGTTAAAAGAAAATCTGAGAAACTTAGCGTCGGTTGTCATGAATATAGAAAAGTATTTTATAAGGGGATTTATCACGAGTGCTTTTGTATGGATAGTGGTTTTCTTTAATTCAAATATAACATTCAATGAAAAAACTAGGAATGTAAAGTATGAATTTTTGGTATTTAATCAAAATGGAGAATTTATGCCAAGTGAATTTTCTAAGTTTACCAGTAAGCTAGATAAGTTGAAAAACGAGCAAATCATATATCTTGTTGCGAAAAAAAATAGCAAAGAATTCCTGTTGGTTAGGGATTTTTTGGAGGGGATTTTAAAAAACAAGAAGAATTTAAAATCAATACCTATAAAAAGTTCTGTACTGGATGAGAGATCAGTCATTTTAACGTTTGAGGAATAAGTGCCAATGAAACCATATGTTTTAAATTATAGTGAATCTGTTGATATCCAGCCATCGAGCCATACTTATCACCAAAGTGTACAATGTAATGTAACGTTGCCGAATGACGATACAACAGGGATGACTTTTACTGTCGAGCCAGCTGATGAAGACAGCGTGAGCAATATATGTTCTACGTTTATCACCGAGACATTAGAAAGCAACGATCATGATGAATTGGATATCCTATCTACATTAAAAACTAAAATGCTTGAACCATCAGATCATGATGAATTGAGTTTGCTATCGACTATAGAAACTCGCGTGGTAGAGCCATCGGATAATGATGAATTGAAATTGTTTTCTACGCTACAAACGAATGTGGTAGAACCTGCGGATAATGATGAACTCAACTTATGTTCAACAACAGAAACTTTTGTGGCAGAACCATCGGATAATGATGAGTTGAGTTTTTCTACAATACAACCTGCTGTGATCAAAGCACCTAGTCATGATGAAATTCAATGATTATTGGAGCCAGAACTAAAAGCTAAAAGTCAAAAGTCGAAATCCAACAAGTGAAAGCGTCAACTAAATACTGGCTGGATTTAATGAAGTCAATATCTAATGTTTTTTCGGAGAAAATTGGTGGTTTTAAATAAAATAACCAAATTAATTAGTAAGTTACATCTTTTAGATATCCCTCGTGAAAGAAGAGATAATGCGATAAATTGTGCTCCATTTGTTTTAGCATCAGACTCTATAGGTTTGCATCTTCTCGAAGAATATTCAAGGGCTTTAAAGTATCGAAGACTAAATATGTTGTTCTGGGGGTTGTATTCACAATACTATTTTTTCTTCTTAATACTGGCTCCGATGTTCTTTGTTGCTGGTAAATCGAATACTTTATATGACATTTCGGTTTTGCTGACATTTGGTTTGTCAGAATATTTAGAAGTCTTAGAGTGGTATTGGGAAATCCTGTGCCATCTTATTACTATTACCATCTCGTTGATTATAGGTATGTCTCTTTCAAGCCAAATACCTAGCGAATTCAAAACCAGGAAAAGTCTTCAGGAATGTATTAAAGATTTGGATAAACGGGGTGAGTTGACCAGAGAAAAAGTTAGCCAAGTGCAACAAACAACTACTTCAAGCAACTCGGAGAGGAAGGTGAATAAGAAGTCAAATTCAGCTTACAATCCGAATATTGAAATGAATAGCGTCTTTATTGTTCATGGACATGATGAACATATGAAATCAGAGACAGCACGTTTTCTGGAAAAACTTGATTTGCAGACATTAATTTTACATGAGAAATCTAGTTTGGGTAAAACTATTATTGAAAAAATAGAATATTATTCAGATGTATCTTTTGCTGTTGTACTTTTATCACCAGATGATTTGGGTTGCTCTAACTCCAAGACATCAAATATGACACCAAGGGCAAGGCAAAATGTGATTTTTGAACATGGTTATCTGATCGCAAAATTAGGAAGACAACGAGTTTGCGCCTTAGTAAAAGGGAAAATAGAAACTCCTAGTGACGTTGATGGCATTGTTTATGTGCCATATGATGATGCGGGTGCATGGAAACTTGAAATTGCAAAAGAAATGAAGGCGGTTGGGTTAAGTATCAATTCTGATAAGTTATTGTAAACTTACCTGTTAGAATACAGGGTCAAAAAATAGATACTTCCGTGCCTAAAGTGTCAAATAAAAACTCCTGATTAACAGTTCGCATTAAATCATCAGAAAGCGTTCGGTCTGCTCATTGATAAGTATAGGGAGGGGTTCAGGCTGCTTTTCTAATGAGATTTTTTTGACTACCAGTGAAAACTCATTTCCATTGATTATCGGACAATAACTACTTAGCTTTCTATAAAAAAGAAACTATTTGGCGCTTTATAGGAAATTTGATTAATACCAAAAGTCAAACCAAACTTAGTGCAATTGTTAGATCAGAGAAACTAAATTTCTGTTGGAACTGAAGAGTATTTATATGAACGATCAAAAACTTAAAGAAGAAAATAGAATAGTTGATCCTGTAGTTGGCATGGCTGCGTGGCAATAACAAATCGCTTAAAACGGACATAGCGGGCTGTCACACTTTTTGCAAAAAGACGCAAAAAGGTGCGCCAGCCCGTCGTGCCATTTAGCTCGGCGTTACCTTCATTTCTTACGTTACTCCATATCTTTTTGGAGTGTAAATTTTAGCCAAATATTCAATAGTAGTCGTTTACGTTCTAGTTCCTCAGATGGTTGTTTGTAATTTCGTTATTTGTCGTGTGTTTGATAAACAAGTTGAAATTTCAGAATGGCTCCTTGGTAGGTACTTGAATTTGAAGGGCTTTAAACCAAAGCCCTTACTGTCTTGATTTATGAAGCCTTTCTTTGGAAGGGAAGTACGTTTGAATTGTTTTCATCAACTGAATTTTGGTTGGTTGATGATGTATTTAAATTAACATCTGCTGTGAATATCACGTTTTTCCCTGATGGGGAGGCATTACTCCAGCCTCTTTCTTTAGCCTTATTTTCAGTATGCTCTTTGACTTTTGGAGAATAGATTTTAGCGTTACTTCCGGTCTCTTTATTGTAAATTTTTATAAGTTTTTTCTTTGGATATACGATATTGGGTTCGTTGATTGAGCGATCGTTTGGACTGGGGAGTTTGGGTTCCATAATTGATTACACCTGTAGATTGTGAGCCGCTTGGAGCAGAGTTTGATTGTTTAAATAGCAATATGGGGGTTATTTATACTATTTCAATGGCTTGTATCAAATATTTTTCAGATTGTCTGCGAATTTCAACTATATTACTTTTCCCACTTAACATCTTGTTCTAACTCATTTTATTAGTCAGAATTATTGGTTAAAACCCCCGTCTTTAGACGGGCTGCTTTAGCTAGCCGTTGCTGTTTCTTTTGACTTTGATTTTTCGCTGACAATTGTCAATCTTGGTTTTTACCAGCGAATTGAGACTACAGGTGCCACGGTAACCGAACAGCTCGCTTTCCAGTGTGCTTGGTGGACTTACCGACCGGCTTCAGCCGGAACGCTGGACTTTCAGTCCGCAGGGTTTTAACCCACCGTCTTTAGACGGTGGTTGTTAAGTGTCAGTCAGGGTAGTATCAGTTTGCGGCTTTAGCACTTCGCACCAACACTTTGGTCTGTCGGCGGCCATTTACTTCTGTGCCACCACTGTTTTGAATTTTGGTTAGGTAGCCTGGTTCGGGTTTCAACCAACCGCTGTTTTAAAATGGGTTCAAGCGGCCGGTTTATCGTGTCGTCAACGGTTTTTTGGTGTGGCGGTGTCGGCAGGTTGGCCATTCCAGTTTAACTCTCGGCGTTGGCATAACAAAGGCATTCAAAATGGACACAGCAAACTGTCACCCTTTTTGCAAAAAAAAACGCAAAAATGGTGCCAGGTCACTGTGCCGTTTAATGCGGTGTTATGGTGGTGTGTCATTTTTATTTTCAGTCAGGGTTGTATCGGCCTGCGGCTTTAGCTTTCCACACCACCACTTTGGTATGTCGGCGGCCACTTTTCTCTGTACCACCACTGTCTGAATTCTGGTAGAATCGCTCGGTTCTGGTTTCAACCAGAGTCCGTATTTAAATTTGGTGTTGGCGGCAAGTTTATCGTTTCGCCAACTGTTTTTTATAGTTGTGGTCACTGCTGCTTGAGCATTTCAATTTAACCCTCGGTGTTGGCCCTAACAAGGCGCTCAAAACGGACTCCGCAAGCAGTCGCATTTTTTGCAAATAACGCAAAAAAGTGCGCCTACTTGCTTCACCGTTTAGCTTGGCGTTATGGTGGTGTGTCATTTTTATTTTCAGTCAGGGTTGTATCGGCCTGCGGCTTTAGCTTTCCACACCACCACTTTGGTATGTCGGCGGCCACTTTTCTCTGTACCACCACTGTCTGAATTCTGGTAGAATCGCTCGGTTCTGGTTTCAACCAGAGTCCGTATTTAAATTTGGTGTTGGCGGCAAGTTTATCGTTTCGCCAACTGTTTTTTATAGTTGTGGTCACTGCTGCTTGGGCATTTCAATTTAACCCTCGGTGTTGGCCCTAACAAGGCGCTCAAAACGGACTCCGCAAGCAGTCGCATTTTTTGCAAATAACGCAAAAAAGTGCGCCTACTTGCTTCACCGTTTAGCTTGGCGTTATACGAATAGAGTAGGGAATAATTAATATGGATGGTTATCTACAGACAGGTATAGGTATAGCAGTTTCAATATTGCTATTTTGGCTTAGCTATCGTCAAACTATAGGTGCGAAGAAAGAGCGTACCAAGAATGCTAATAAATCATTGCATCGAGCTGTTATGCGGAGAATGGTGCTAGAGGGTTACAACCCTAAGTATAAAGACATATCTAGAATAATTGAGGGGAAAGCCAGAGAATTTAATACATCTAATAATGATATGCTTTCTGAAGAGCAGGTTCTAAATAGTATTTTCACTGAAGTGTTTGATAGCGATCTTATTTCGCCGGATCAACGAGTGGAAATCGAAGCTAGGCTAGATGCACTATTTTCAACACTGGAGGGGAAACCTTCCATACCTACAATTCAAGAATTCAAATTACTAAAAGAAGAAAGCAAGAAGAAAAGGGATTCTCTTACTATCCTGACTGTTGCTGTATCAATGGTTGGCGCGTCCACTTCAGTTCTCTATAGCTTCTTAAAAGACCCAAGTGCACTTCTTGCTTCAAATACGGAATGGCTTTATTCAGGGTTGGGGGTTTTTGTAGTAAGTCTCGCAATGATTACACTTATGAGTATTGTGAGAAAAGAGAAGGAAGAAATATCCTCTCCAAGCAGAAGTTCTTCAGCTATGTCATCCGCAGTATTTGAAATCGAAGTTGCTAAGGCAATTGACAAATCTGGTTACAAATATCAAGTAGACCCTAAGATTGGCGACCACAGGCCAGACTTTGTCATTGATGCTAATGACAAGCGTATAGCTATCGATGCAAAAGCCTGGGGAGATATCGTGCCCTTAAGTGGAATTAGAAAAACAATCCAAAGGCTAGAGTCTTTATCTAGAGAGGATGGTATTGATGGTGTTTATCTTGTAACCAAAAAACCAGCTCCGTCTAAGGGCTTTAATTCAGAGGATAGCATCGTAAAAGTAGTAAGTATGAGTGAGTTCACTACACTACTTAAAAATAAACAGGTGGCATAATTCGTATAACAAACGCGTCAATCAGGACGCTCGCAAGCTCGCGCCTATTACGCGGGCGTTATGGCTTTTGGGTATATCCGTCAGCCAGGTTGGTATCAGTCTGCGGCGTTAGTCTTTCTTTCCTTGACAATCACTAGGCCATCCCCTGCATTCTCGCAGAAATAAATGGAGTCGCCATTTCATTTAAATTGTTGCGCCTCCGGCGCAACAATTTACGGCCAGACTACAAACAGTCACATTTAGCCTGGCATTATGGCCTTTCAGGTTTACATCAGTCTATGGTTTTGGTCTTTCAACCATAATGGTTGAAAGACCTGCTGTTTACGACTTCACCGTCAACACAATTTTACCTTTTCTGATTTTCACCACAAGCGGTGTGTCAATGGTGAAACCCGCCTCATCCAGCCAGTATCCTTTGATATTTATCCACGGCACCGGGGTCGGATACCCGGGGCGTTGATTAGTAAAATGGTGGTCATAGTAACTCTCGCGAACCTTCAAATTGCGTTCGTAAGGCAGCGGTTGTTTGTTGCTTGTCTCGCCAAAGCCTCGGTTGTTGGGATTGGTAAAGTTTTTCATGGTGTCACCTCCCCTGTTGTTTTGGGGATGGTAACGATTTGCATCGTTTCGCTGTTTTTTTGTGCGGTTGGCATTGTCGGTGCCAATAAACTGGTGACGTCGCGCTTGGGACGTGCAAGTATCTGGTAAGTCATTTTGATCTTCCTTCTTGAGAGGTCGGGTAAGACAGCGACGTTGCCGCCGCTGCCTCCCCTAAGAACCACACGGGCCAGTCACCCGGCATGGGGCTCAAGCCTTTCAACAGCTCAATAAAGAACCGAGTACCTCACTTTTGAGGGCTTCCATTTACGTCTGGCTAAGTATTCTTCCCATTGCGGGTCGAATGCCGTTGCATCGCACTTTATTTTGATATGTCGTTCAATTTTCATCTGTGAAGCATGATATAAACATTTGCCATAAAACTGTTCACCAAACGTCAGTCCTGCCGCAAAATACGTGGCATCACCAATTCGGTGCCAGTAACGCTTTTTCACCCATTGACTTCCTTTGTTTGGATGTCGTCGCCTGGCCCATCGCCATAAACATTCCCAAACTTGCCGATCCAAATGGCTGAATGCATCCTTTGAAACCCCATGCTTGTGATACTGTGCCCAACCTCTGATGATCGGGTTGAGAATATCAATAAGGGTTTCTTGCCGTGCAGTTTTATTTTTACTGACAACGCTACGGATCTTCTCCCTGATGGCTTTAATGCTCTTCTTTGAGGGTTTAATCAATAGCTTGTTGTCATACTTACGCACGTTCTTGCCCAAAAAGTCGAATCCCTGTTCGATATGACTGATACGTGTTTTTTCTTCAGATAATGTCAAACCTCGTTCCTTCAGGAAGCGAACAACAGCTGGTTTGATATCTTGCTCCAGTACTTCCCTGGAATTACTGGTGATCACGAAGTCATCGGCATATCTCACAATATGCAGCTTTTTACGAGGTCTGGGTGATTTTTGAGAATGCGCCGCGTGAACCGCGGCCTCTAAACCATCCAGCGTCATATTGGCCAAAACCGGTGAAATAATTCCGCCCTGGGGCGTGCCGGCATTGGTTTTGTGCAGGGTGCCGCTCTCAAGGTAACCCGCCTTTAACCATTGCCTGAGGATCCCTTTATCCATTGGGATATGCTCAAGTAACCATTCATGCGATATATTGTCAAAACAGCCACTTATATCTGCTTCCAATATCCATTTGGCGGCATCTTTGGTGGCCAGAACAACAAAGCACTGTCCTATGGCGTCAGCAGTAGAACGATTGGGGCGAAAGCCGTAAGAGTGACTATCGGCCAGCGTTTCTGCAACAGGTTGTAAAGCGGATTCTTCAAGGGCTTGCATCGCCCGATCAAACATAGTGGGTATGCCCAATGGACGTTTCTTCTCGTTGGATTTGGGGATGTAAATCCGTCGCAAAGGTAAAGAATGGTACCCCCGGTGTTGGAGGCTTGCGACAGCTTTGTGCCTGGAAAGCGGGGTAGACCATATACAGCCATCAACACCAGCTGTACGCTTTCCTTTATTCTCAGTGACACGTTTAACGGCCAATATTTTGGCTGCAAACGAGCGGGCCAGCAAACGTTGCAAGACTTTAAGCTTGTTCCATCGACCTTCCCGGGTGGCTTTAGCGATACGCATTTGGAGATGTTTGACCTGTTTTTTCAGAACGTCCCAAATGGGACCCATGTTCAATTCAAACAAGTTAAAAGGTGCACCAGTCCCAATGCGTATAGACTCTGCTATATTCATTGCTTCCGTCATCTGCTATTCCTCTTTTAGACATTTTGCCAAATTATCTCGCCATGAAAGACCAGACAGAAGTCAGCTCACTTTCGCGCCCGATAAAATCGGTATCCGACCCATTACAGCCCGGCATTTGCTTGCTCTGTCCTCCTTTACCCGCACCACCATCAGCATTTTTTACAAATCTGCCTGCCACGTGGGCGATGATACGGGCTTACCCTGTTCCGCAGTTATTTCAGAATGAATCGGACCCTTTCTCTACACCGGCGACATTGTTATCCACGATGGAAGAAATCAACAGCCTCCCATCCTTATCGCATACCTTTTGGTTCAAGCCTGTCAGCATCTTTGGCTTGTCTCAAATAACGACGCTTAAGAAAATTCACATATGTTGGTCGTACTCATTCGTCCCTGGCGGCCGCACCGCCTGATGCTGGCAGTTTAGTCACCCCTCACGGGTTGACTTACTGATAGTCAGTGGCTACATTGTTCCCAGAGCTTCACACCGCGCCGTTACCAGCACCGCATGTCCAGGTAGGGAACCGTTAGTGGAATAACGGGTTTCATCACAAGGGATATTGTGTGAAACAGAAATAAAAGCGACTTTGCAGGTCGCACGTCGATTGATTTGATTAGCTGGCTTGGGGTGTTCTAGCACCTTGAGTCAGCGACTTTTGTTGAAACTTTTTCTGATTAGTTGTTTTGCTTATAGTTTGGCTCCTTTTTTCTAGTGTGTTTTTATACAGTTCTGGTTTAATTATAGGCTTATTTTGGTGGGTTTGCCACCTCTTTGTGCAAAGCTATTGAAAATAAAATTCGTTAAAACAATGGCTTGTGGCTGAAATGGTTTACTCTGGTTGTTAGCGGCACTTCTGGACACTCAGGTGAGTAGATTTGATTGTTTTGATGTGATAATTGAAGGCTATAGAGGCGTTAGAGGAAAGCTCAACCCCTTTCTAACCCATTGCAAAGTAAGTATTTTAATCGGCCTCTAGACCTGAATATGATAATAAAAATTGCAGCGGCAAAGCCACTGAATGTGGCGTTATTCAGAATGGAGGTAACATGAAGTATCTAATGGCGATTTTACTGGTTGTTCTGTCATCTGGATGTGCTATCAAATCACCAATGGTGGCATCTCCGACAAGTGATGGGAAGTACTGGGTTTTGAAGGAACCACTAACATATCAACATCCTGAAACAAGAGAGATTGTAGAAATTCCTCGTGGGTTTGTGACCGACTTTGCTAGTGTCCCTCGTTTATTCTGGACTGTTTTTCCACCATGTGGGAAGTACACTTCATCTGCAGTGCTTCACGACTACCTTTATTGGAATCAAAGTTTTAAATGTGATAGAAAATGTGCAGATGACATTTTGCTGCTCGCGATGAAAGAAGCCAATGTAGACGAGCTGACCAGCAATGTGATTTACACTGCTGTACGATTGGGTGGGAAGTCATCTTGGAAGGATAATACGAAAGCAAAGTCCAAAGGAACAATTAGAATAATTCTTGAAGCATTTACAAACTTTGACCCTTACGACACATGGGAAGAAATTGAGAAGCGAATGCAGAGAGCATAGAAATTGACAGTGCACAACAAAAAATCCATCCGACCGCAAGAAACGGCGGCTGATTTTGGAGTTATATGTAAGGAGGAGTTTTGTCAGTAAATCGAGTTTACGCATTATTTGGTACGTCCAGTTCAGGTAAAACATCAACATTGAGTTGTTGTTTAATCGATCTCCTAAGGAGTAAAGCGGAAAGTGTGATTTTAGATGAGCATGTTGGCGGTACAGATTGTCGAGCAGTTTTTACAATCAATGGGTTAAAAATAGGAGTTTCTACACAAGGAGATCATGTGTCTCAGGTGAAGAAACACTTGGATGCAATTGAAAGCAAATGTGACATCATCTTTTGTGCAGCACGTACAAAAGGAGCTACATGCAGTCACGTTACAGAGCGGTATCAAGATAAACTAACCTGGATTCAAAATATAGGCATCTTCAATAACCAAAAATATGCTCATGATAATAAAAGCTTCATCGAAAATAGAAATATGGTAATTGCAAAAATGTTATTCCAAACGATACCAGTATGACGCTACACATAATAATAAAACATTGCACCGGACAAGCCAGTGAGTGTGGCGTTATAAGTATTAGTCGAGTATCGTAGAGTTGTATGCAGGTGGTAAAAAAACCACTAATAAATAACATTAATTTTGAGTGACTAAGCCGCTAAATTAAAAATGCCAGGAGGGGTGTCCCCCTCCTGTATTTTATTTTGATTTAGGTGGATTATTACCACGACCACCGCCTGATGGATTTCCTGTTTTACTTGGTCCGTTTGCTGGAGTATTACCTTTTGCCATAATATTTTTCCTCTTAAATTGATTTATTGTCTAAATTAGACAAAGCAAAATGTAGCACAACCCATGGGGACACAAGGGGACAAAGTGAAAGAAACCATACAAAAAATAGAAATACAAAATTTACAGCGAGAAATTAAAGAAATCTTAAAAACGCTGGGGTGGAGCGTACGGAGGTTTGCAAGTAAATTTGTAATTGATACAAGCGATAGAGATGTTCCTGAAAATGAAGTTTTCTCTTTTCAAGAGAAGGTAAAAAAACAATTAAAAAGAACTACGACAAAAAGAGAGAAATTAAATGATTATTTAATTTTCATTAAAAAATCAGATGAATATTCAAAATTAAGCTTTAGTGATGAGCTACCAATATTCGCCCCATTAACAGGGTTATTTAGTGATTATCCAATTATTTTAAAAGAAGAATCAAACGAAGTTAATCGACAGGTATTAGAAGTCGCAGCAGCCTATGCATTATCAATTGGCTCTGCATGGAGTTTCAATGTAATCTCCGTTGGTTCTGATGATTATTATGACAACCGTTATGTTGTCATTTGGGAAGGTGATGTTGGTCATAATTGTGGTTCAGGAACTTGGGGGCCAGCAATGTGCGAAGTTGTTGAAAGTCATTTTGGAAGCCTATTCGTAGATAGTGCTGAGCATAAGTTTGATACTAGTTTGCGTTGTATTGATGAAGTTAATGGATACATGGAAGGAGACTTGATAATTAGTGGTCGTCGTTATGATGAGAATGATTCAAATAATCATCCATCATTAAAGTACATTGTTACATTGAGAAAAAACACTGAAAATAAATGGGAACTAAATGAGGAAAAATTTCTTCATAAGATACACTTTTAACAAATGCATCAACACGATTTATTACACTCGGCATTGTCAGTTTGCTGGGGGTTTTTGTTTAGACAACGGTTTTTATAATAGCGCCTTCTGCTTGCTGTGCCATTTAGCTCGGCGTTATGGCTGTGTGCCAGTAGTACGTTAGTTAGCGGGTTTAGCTTAAAACATCACTTGGGCTATCCATTATCGAATACCTCAAAGGAACAATTATGAAAGAGTATGTATTAAGGTTCAATGAAACCGACCAAAATTTTATCGATATCACGAGTGTTTATCCAGAACCTGTTGAAGCCTTTGCTTTTATACCTAAAGAGAATGGGAAAATTGAAATTTCAACAAGAAATGAAGACAGGTTTAATCAATGGGTTAATAAACTAAAGCAGGCCAAAAGAGAGTTTGAAAAAGTCCAAGCCTAACAAGAAGCTGAATTCTGACTCCGCAAACTGGGGCTTTTTGTGCGAAACCCCACAAAAAGCCCCAGTTTGTTACGCAGTTGAGCTTGGGCGTTATTGCCTAATTTAAAATGAGGAATATATGGTAATCGAAAAAGACAAATTTCATAATCTGGCTGAAATGATGTTTGAACCTGGCAATTATAAGCTGTGGAATTCATATCTGCATAAGAGCTTTACAACGAAAGGCGATTTAGGGCTCAAGGAAGCCATGGAGCCGATTTCAAGAGAAAGAGATTTATTAAACGGAGAGAATAGTAGCTATAGCAACGCAGACAAAGTAACAAGATTAGCTGCTTCAATTGAGTCAAGATTCGATTAATGCCTAAATCCCAAAGCATAACAAGTCAAAGCGCGCGGACTTGGTAAAGCTGCCACCTTTTGTGTGTTCGCAAAAAAGCCGCCAACCTCACCAAGCAGGTGTTTGAGGCGTTATATCTAGAGGATAATTCGTGAGTAATATTAAAATTTCTGAAAGTTGTTATTTATGTGATGCGGATTCAACTTTCCTTGCTACTGATCATGAAAATAGACGCCATTATTTATGTTCAAACAATAGTTGTGGTGAATATGAAATATCTGTAACAGCTATGAAACGCTTACTGCATAATAGTGATTTTAAATCGCAGTTATTGCCCTTGGCTAAAAAGTGTAAAGGTACCAGTAGGTTACTAGAAATAATTGTCAATGGTTCAAATATAGAGGCAAAAATACAACCAAGAAGATAATTGTAATTTAGGAATAACAAAACATTGCAGCGGGCAAACCGCTGGGTGTTGTGCTGCAAAAATATCGGAGGTAATGTGGCAGATGAGACTATAAGAATAAACATTCCTTTAACGGGTATCTTAGGCAGTAAAACAACCAAAAAAAATAAAAATGGTGATGTAGTTGAAACTCGAACCGGTACTTTTACCAACAAATATATAGGTTCCTTTTATGTTGTTATAGAAGATGAATTGGCTAAGCAAGTAATTGAAATTATAGCTTGTGACTGTGATAACTTACCAAGAAAATATATATTGTCAGGAGTATGGGGTAACCAAGCTGCGTGCTTGTTCGGTCTTTTACTCTATGCTGACAAGCTTAAAGGAACGAATGTGCCGCCATTTTCCATTATCGCTATTGATGATGGTGATATAGATTCTAAATCAAAAGAGAAAAGGCTTAATGGTCTTTTAAAAGGCAATTTTTTCGGTGAAGAGCTAATGAGTTTAAAAACAGGCTTGTCGAATCTATTATTGTCTTTTCAGCTGGAATACCTAAATGATGGTGTTAAAAAAGGTATTCCAGAATATAACCATAAAAAATGGTTTGAAGAGATTACAAAGGAAATGATCGTATCAAAAGATCAGCCTTCTGATTTATATGAAGAAAGGCAAGTAGAAAGCCTGCTGGAGATCATTGAATTTTCGAAAGGCATACAATTGGATGATTATCATAACTATTATGAGGAGCTTTCTAAGTGTTCACCAAAAAATACTATGAATGGATTTCATATGGTTGAATATTTTGTATTGAATTCCATAAGAAAGTACAACTCAAGTAAATGGGGTTTTTACACGAATCATATAAAGTTGGCATTAATTAATCTGGATAAAGATAATAGAAATAATTTTGTTGAAGCTGATATGTACTTCGAAAGGTGAGTTGCATAAAGCATTGCACGGATAAACCGGTGAATGTGCCGTTATGGCTGTGTGTAGTCCGTTAGCAGGTTTAGTGTAAAACATAGCTTCGCAAGCTCAGCCATGAAGTAAAGTGTGGTGATTTTATCGGCATGGGCGTTGGTCAGGGCGGCTTCGTGTTTTCTTTTTTAAACATAATGGTATAACGCCAGGTCTGTGATTTTGTCGGGGCACACAAAGCCTTTGCGTCAATCGGCAGGATGAGCGTCATATCAGGTTTTTTGGTTTGTCGTCGCCGACAAGTTTGCTTTATCAATCAGGCACCGCGCAGCCATAACAAAGCATTTCAAGGGACAAATCCTTGAGTGTGGTGTTAAAATTAGGTATATTTCAAAAGAGGTAAAAATTGATTAGTAAATATATGGGAGCTGTTTTGGGTGTTTGCACTATTCTGCCAGCTCTCTGGTTAGCATATGATATTGGTGCCGACAGCTCCGACAATAAAGATCAGAAAAAAATGAA
The DNA here is from genome assembly GCA_965277695.1 of Alteromonadaceae bacterium. Taxonomy (GTDB): domain Bacteria; phylum Pseudomonadota; class Gammaproteobacteria; order Enterobacterales; family Alteromonadaceae; genus JABSOG01. The sequence continues at coordinate 5,626 of CBDIDQ010000121.1, read as the reverse complement.
CGGAAACGTAGAGCTAGCAGAGATAGCTGAGTTTAAAAATAGGCTGAATCAACTAGAAATAGAAAATAGAAGCCTAAGTTCGGATTTGGCTCATAGTCAAGCAGCAACAAAGGAGCTACAAATTGCTCTATTAGAAAGTCAAAGCTTTAAACCTAGTGATCAAGCGGTCGTCAAAATAACCCAAAATAGAAATCTGGAAACTGTAAACAAGGTGCCTTTCATAAATGGTCAGAAATGGAAAGGTTATTATTCGTGCAATCAAAGTAAAACTTCATTAACTTTAAGAATTAAGTCAGTAGAGAGCCAAGGGGTTCAATCGGAACTTGGCTTATCATATGGAGTGGATGCTATTTTTGATTTTGATTATAAGAACCGAACAGCAACAGGAGCTTTCTATGTTCACGGTAGTTACTATCCAGAGAGCAATGTAATGATATTTGATCCAGGTGAATGGATAAGGAACTCTGCGGGCTATAGTAGTGTAGGCATGGACGGTAAGGTGAGCAATGGTGGGGCTTCTTTTACCGGAAAAATCCTTTATCGAGGCTGCGATAACTTTAGATTAACATTACAATAGCTCTAACCTTATTCGTTGTGGCTTGTGCCTATAGTACGTTAGCAGGTTTAATTTAAAACATCGCTTCGCAAGCCCAGCCATGAAGCAAAGTGTGGCGATTTTACCAGCATGAATGTTGACCAAGGCGGTTTCGTGTGCCTTATTTCAAGGTTTGGTGGCATAACATCAAGTGTGCAGTTTTATCAGGGGCACACCAAGCTTTTGCGTCAATTGGCAGCATTAGCGTCATATTAGGTTTATTGGTTTATCGTCGCCGACAAGTTTGGTTTATCAATCAAGCACTGCGTTGGCCATAACAAAAGCGCTCAAAGCGGACTCAGCAAACAGTCACGCTTTTTGCAAAAAACCGCAAAAAGGCGTGCCTGCTTGCTTCGCCCTTTAGCGTTGCGTTAGGCTTCTTTTAAGCATCACTGTAGGAGGTTAGTTTGCATAGGATAGTAATTACCAATAAAAATAAAGATTTAGCCAACTTAGAACTGAATTGGAGAAGACCTTCATTTACTTCTGACGATGGTTTAGGCTCTTTGGATAGTTTACACCAAGCAAGTGATGCAATAGTGTCAGTGGCTTGTTTAGTGGATGGAAAAATAAAGAGTATTGGAAGCGGAGTTATCGTTGGCCCAGGAATAATTTTGACTGCGTCACATGTCTTTGATGAATTTCCTTGTAAAGATTCAGGTCCAATTTTAATGTCGTTTTTGCCTGAGAATAAAGGCCGAATTTGGCTGCCAAAATCAACTGTAAATTGCTCAGGGCCAAGCAGGTTTCAGCCTTGGGATTCGAGCAGTAAGATAGTTTCAGATTTAACAATAATGTCTTGTGATTTACACTCCGATGCTCTTACAGAATACCCACTTTCTTTAATACCTATGGAATTATGTCTTCCTTTGCCTAAAACTCGCCTTTGGGCTGTTGGTTTTCGTGATGGTGAGCTAGGTGCTGACACCGCTAATGTTGCCCCCTTGGTGTCTTCGGGTCTGGTGACTGAGTGTTTTCCAGATGGGCGAGGTGAGAGAATGCCCTCACCATGTGTTGAAGTTGATATGGAAACGCTTGGAGGTATGAGTGGAGGTCCTGTGTTTAATGAAAGTGGCCGACTAGTAGGCATTGTATCTTCTTCATTTGATGGGGGTCCTAGCTATGTAACATTAATTTGGGATGCGTTAAGATTATCTCTTGATAGTTTACCTAGCGAAATATGGAAAGGGGAACGTTCTGGGATATTGGAGGGTATTGAACTTGGGTTAGTTAGAGTTAAAGGTAAATTTAAGGCTGATTCCAAAAGAAATATTACTCTGACTTTATCTGGTGAAGAAATGAAGCATTTCGTGGTTTAATAAACAAGAAACTAAGCCCAACAAGTCACTTAAAAGGACAAATAACAGTTGGTTTTTACTCCTTCGTCGCTTATTTTAACCAACTACTATTTGCCTCTTAGTGAGGCGTTATATGCTGTTGGCATTTTTTATTGTCAGTCAGGGTGGTATCAGTCTGGGGCTTTAGCGTTTCACACCGCCACTTTGGTATGTCGGCGGCCATATAATTCCGTACCACCAGGGTTCTGAACTCAGGGTCGTCGCTTCGTTTGGGTTTTAACCAACCTCTGTATTTAAATTTGGTGTTGACGGCAGGCTTGCCATTTCATCAACGGTTTTTTATAGTGGCGGCTTCTGCTGGCTGGTTATTTCAATTTAGTGAATGGCGCATAATGCCTCCTGAGATCGCATTTCGATTCGTTTAACGTTTCTTTAATTGACGCAGACGGGCGAGTTCCGCCCTGTCTGCCTGCACCAGCCAGAGTTTGCTTCCTCTGGCCATGGTCAGTCTACCTTTGAGCTGACCTGATTTGAGCCAGCGATGCAGTGTTGCTGTCGGAATGTCCAGTTTACCGCTTAACTCACTCATCGTCCATTCACCGGCTTCACGCTCGACCTGGGCTGCACGCTGTTGCTGCGAAGGCCCCGTGCTCAGACCCATTCGTGCCAGTAAGCGCCTGACAATATGAGCGTTGTAGGGACTGCCTTGCCTGGCAGAGCACCACCCTTCATCATTCAGCGTTCTGGCGATGTCCACAGTTCGCATCTGTTCGCTATGGAGTGCTTTGACTCGCTGCTTTAAAGCCGGGTAAATGCTCAACTGTTCCAGGCTCGCCACCGAACGCTGCATTGTCACTTGTGTTTGATGCCCGCCTGTCCAATGCATCTCAAGTTCGACCTGCTCTGTTTTCCCTTCCACTGTCACGATAATTCGCTCTATCAACTGTCGGACTATCTGTTGTCTGTCGCTTGCCGTGGTTGTATCTGCCCGCCACAGCCCCGGAATATCCTGTGCCAGCGCCTCAATTTTTGCCCGCTCTTGTGGGCTGGCCAACCCGGGCTGTTTGGCCATATAACGTTCATATTCCTGTTTTAATTTTTCTTCTGATGCCAATGCCTCTTCCCACTGCTTCTCCAATGTGCGTGCTACCAGCCGGTTCTCTGGTTCTACCGCATTGTACTGACGATACATCCGTTCGCTTTCTATACCAGCTCGCTCCAACCGCTGCGCCCAGTGCTTTTGCAACTGCTTTTGCTCAGCTTCAAGGTCATTGGCCACTGCCAGACTGACTTCCAAAGCCGCCGGTTCCAGCGCCTTAAGCACCCATTGCGCAATATAATCATCCAGCGCTTTTCCTGCCAGGGATTGACAGATGACGCCCTCATATTGCGTCATCTCATAATTGCAGATATAGCGTAATAACCGACCATTATTGGTATAGCCAGTTCTCATTGTATGACCACAATGCCCGCAGGTGAGTAACCCCGACAATAAGGAGGACCCCTTACGAGTTGCGCCTTTTGCTGTCACTGTGTTGTCCTCCAATTGTTTCTGGTTTAGTTCAAATTGAGCCCAACTAATGTAAGCCGGCAACCGGTCTTTTAGCAACACTTCACAGTTTTCAACGGATGGCACTGTTCGCCCGCTACCGGGGTGACCTGGGATTTTTTTGCGTGGATCGGTGTGAGAACGTCCCCAGGCATATGCACCGGCATAAATTGGATTATGGAACAGGTTCCTGAGGCTCCCCTTCTTAGCACGTCGCCACTCCAGTTCACCTTTGCCAGGTCCACTGATCAGGCGGTATGGCATCCGGATATCCTGTTCAACCAGATACCTGAACACACTATTGATCGAGCGCTTACGTTCAAAAGTCTCAAAAACGCTTTCAATCACCAGTTGAGCCTGTTCGTCAGGGTCTTTGATGACCTCTCCCGAGGGGCGGCGAATGTAGCCTATGGGTACTCTCAGACCTAATTCCCCCCTGAGTGCCTTGGCCCGCTTTCCCTCAGACATCCGCTGTTTTATGATATGTAACTCGGCTTCCGACATTGTGCCTTTTAACCCCAGTAAGAGTCGATCATTGTATGTCGCCGGATCATAAATGCCATCCTGATCACAAATGAGTGTAGCGAACCTGGCACAATTTTCCAGCAGCTGATACCAGTCACTGCAAGAGCGTGCCAGCCGTGATATTTCCAGACTCAATACGATGCCACAATGACCCAGGCAGACTTCGGCGACCAGGTGCTGGAAGCCGAAGCGGTCTTCTGTGGAACCGCCTGAATGCCCAAGGTCTTCATCAATAACGACGATGCGTTCTTTGGGCCAGCCCAGTTGACAGGCCTTGTCCCTCAGTGCATATTGTAAGCGGGTTGACTCCTGATTGTTTTCAACTTGATGCAATGTTGACTGACGTACATAGACAATGGCTTGTCGGTTCAGGTGATCCGAAGTGATTTTGTTGGATCTGTGTGGTGCTCCAGATGTTTCTATTGCATTACTCATCGTTCTTCCCCTGCCTGGTCCGGGGTGTCTGAAGTTGTTGCTTCGTCAATTGTGCCAATATGGCCACAAGGTGCTTTTGCTGAGAAAGCGGGAGCTGGTCCCATAAAACTGGAACTTCCTGAAGGGGATGAACTGTCGGCAATGACTCGTTCATGATATTTGGCCACCCACTTGACTAACGCCATTAGTGTCTCAAGAGGAAGTACAGGTGAATTTCCCCTATTTGTCAAGAAGTGATCTACAGATGTCTTTTGGTCTGATTGTTTTAACCTTCAGCGTTGGCCATAACATGTCGCTCAAAAGGACGCAGCAAGCTGCACCGTTTAGCTTGGTGTTATATGCTGTTGGTGTTTTTTAATGTCAGTCAGGGCTGTATCAGTCTGCGGCTTTAACGTTTCACACCAGCACTTTGGTATGTGGGCGGCCATATAGTTCTGTACTGGCACTGTTATGAATTCTGGTTTGGTGGCAGGTTTGGGTTACAACCAACCTTCGTTTTTTAATTTGGTGTTGGCGGCAGGTTTGCCTTTTCGTCAACGGTTTTTTATAGTGGCGGCTTCTGTTAGTTGGTTATTTCAATTTAACCTTCGGCGTTGGCAATAACAAGTCGCTCAAAACGGACACATCGGGCAGTCACACTTTTTGCAAAAAACGCAAAAAGGTGTGCCTGCCCGCTGTGCCATTTAGCTTAGCGTTATGGCTTTTGGGTATATCCGTCAGCCAGTTGGTATCAGCCTGCGGCATTAGCCTTTCTTTCCTGTCAAAACCACCAGGTCATATCCTGCATTCTCGCTGAGATAAATGGAGTCGCCATTTCATTTAAATTGTTGCGCCTCCGGCGCAACAATTTACGGCGAGACTTCAAACTGTCACATTTAGCCTGGCGTTATGGCCTTTCAGGTTTACATCAGTCTGTGGCTTTGGTCTTTCAACCGTAATGGTTGAAAGACCTGCTGTTTACGACTTCACCGTCAACACAATTTTACCTTTTCTGATTTTCACCACAAGCGGTGTGTCAATGGTGAAACCCGCCTCATCCAGCCAGTATCCTTTGATATTTATCCACGGCACCGGGGTCGGATACCCGGGGCGTTGATTGGTAAAATGGTGGTCATAGTAACTCTCGCGAACCTTCAAATTGCGTTCGTAAGGCAGCGGTTGTTTGTTGCTTGTCTCGCCAAAGCCTCGGTTATTGGGATTGGTAAAGTTTTTCATGGTGTGACC
>CBDIDQ010000120.1:0-19504 GCA_965277695.1 Alteromonadaceae bacterium | reverse complement strand
CGAAAATGGCTGTGGTAAAAGCAATATTCTCGAAGCCATCGCACTAGCCGCCGCCGCCGAATCATATAAACTGGATAATGAATTTTTAGCCAGTAGAGGAATAAGGGTAACCGAGCCTGATTTAATGCGGGCTAACTTTGAAACAGGCAATGGCAATACACCTATAGACATAACGCTGTCGCTCTGTGGTATCGAAAAACCAGAAAAATACACACTAACACATGATAACTTACCTTATTCCAAGTGGACTTACAGCACAGGTGAAATGCACGATCTTAGACGCATACTCGAAAATTTCCTTATTTTTTCTCCAGAAAACACCGCTTTGCGTAATTTCTATAAAGAAGGTCAAATCGAGCCTTTAGGTATTAATGGCGAAGGACTGTTAAAACTGCTCAAAGTCATCAACGAAACCAGTCCAGAGCAAATGCAAATCATCACCGATGCTCTGCAATTATTTGGTTGGTATGATAGTGTTGAAATACCCTCCAACATCAATCAACATGATGATCGAATTCAAATCAGTGACCGTTTTTTAACCCAGCCGTTTGACCAACGCAGTGCCAATGAAGGCTTTTTATTTGTGCTGTTTTATATGGCATTGATTGTCTCTGACAATACCCCCAAAATTTTTGCAGTCGATAATATTGATGCCTCGCTTAATCCTAAGATGTGTATAAAGCTGATCACTCTGATCACCGAACTGGCCAAGAAATTTGATAAGCAAATATTTCTAACCACCCATAACCCTGCCATTCTTGATGGCCTGAATCTCAATGATACCAATCAAAAGCTGTTTGTAGTCTCCAGAAATAAATCGGGTTGCACTCGAACCAAAACTATCGATGCCAACAAGCTGCCAGTGTCTTCAACCAATGAACCCATGCGGCTGTCTGAGGCGTTTATGCGAGGTTACCTTGGTGCCTTGCCCAAAGGATTTTGAGAGCATTGATTAAAAAGGTATAGCTAAATGATAGATTTTGGCCTCGCCTGTGAAGGCGCAACTGACCATATTACGATTGAGAATATCCTTTGCGGCTTTTTTGATCAGGTTGATGATTTAGATGACCAAATTGTCTACCTACAACCCCCTTTAGATGAAACTAATCGCAAACAACAAGATTTTGGTGGTTGGCAATTATTACTCAAATATCTGTCTTCTGAGCGCTTTCGAGATGATGTGCTCAATACCCGCTATCTGATTATTCAAGTGGATACCGACATTTCCAAAGACATTGGATTTGACGTACCACATACAGACGAAAATAATACCGAGCTATCAGTCGAAGCACTAGTAAAACAGGTTGAAACCAGAATAGCAGCTCAAATCACTCAAGGTGAAAACGGGTTTTATGACCAGCATCAGCATAAGATTGTCTTTTGCATCACTGTTCATTCCATTGAATGCTGGTTGCTGGCCTATTACAATCCACAAACCCCCAAAAACCCTAAAACCAAAGGTTGCGAAAAAGCGTTAAAGCATGTTTTAGTGAAATATCACAAGCAAAAAGATAAAGCCTTTATCAAACAACATCGTTACTACGACGGTTTGTCACGCCCATTGACCAGTAAAAAAACACTATTAAAAACAGCCACTAAAGACCCCAGTTTAGCCATCTTTATCAAACACCTGACAGTATTAAACTATCCTGCCTAACTTAAACCCCTTCAATCTCCTCCCACAACGCCTGCAACTCTTGAGTCAATTTATGTTTCGGCGCAAGAAAAGCCAACGGGATATGTTGCTGGTGCGATTCGCGCATTTTCACTGATGATGAAATGGTTGAATCTAGCACCTTGTGGCCTTCTTCTCTTAATGCTTCGATGATTTGCTGCGGCACTTTGGCACGACTTAAAAACTGATTGGCGATGATGCCTTCGATTTCTAGTGCGGGGTTGTGGTCTTCTTTGATTTCCATCAGGTTTTGCATGATGTTGTAAATCGCCTGACGGGAAAACTCATCACAATCCATCGGAATTAAACAACGGTCAGCGGCGATTAATGCTGACAGGGTATAGAAATTCAGTGCTGGGGCAGTGTCGATATAAATCCGGTCAAACTGGTCTTTTAACTGCTCCAGTCCTTCTCTGAGTTTATAAATTTTATGCCGACTTTCGAGTTTGACCACCAAATTATCCAGCTCTGGCGAAGACGGGATAATATGCAAGTTATCAAATTCGGTAGCTTGAGTGAATTCATTCATCGGCTTTTTGCGGATATGAAAAGTGATGGTCTGATCAAAGAAGTCCGCCATGTTGTTGCTCATCTGATCGACACTTTTGTTAAATGTGGCATCAGGGTTCAACAAATAATGCGAGGTATTACATTGGGTATCCAGGTCAATCACCAAGGTTTTCAATCCCTTAGCAGCGCTGATAGCGGCCAGATTACTGGTCAGGCTAGATTTGCCTACCCCCCCTTTTTTGTTAAACAGTACGCGGATCATGCTTTGTTCTCACTTTAAAAATTAAGCGTCTGGCTTGTCACCCAAGCCCCCAGAGACTACCTTTATCCTTGCCTTTACGCTCGCTTTTACTGTAAAGTACACAAAACAGCTGGTCGGACAAGTTGATAACGGCACAGCATCCACTAATTTGTTGGAAAATACAACCCAATCACGGGAATTTTTTATGGCTTCAAAAACGGCAGAACGAATTTTACTGGTCAGTCTTGAATTGTTTAATCAACAAGGTGAAGCCAATATTACCAGTGTTGATATCGCCAACGAACTGGATATGAGCCCGGGTAATCTGTATTACCACTTTAAGGGTAAAGAAGAAATAACTGCCGCTTTATTTAGCATGTATCAAGACCGAATGAAACGTGTTCTGTTTTCACCCGGTGAAAATGGCTTGGTGATCAAAGATTTTTTCTACTTTTTATACCTCACTTTTGAAACCTCTCATTTATTTCGTTTTTTATATCGTAATCCCTCCGATCTGGTGGCCAAATATCCGTATATCGAAAAGGGTTTCAAAAATCTGATTAAAAACAAAGAAAAAGGCTTTAATCAGATTTTGAACGACTTTATCAAACAAGGCTCACTAGCGGTCAAACGCGAAGAACTGGTTCACTTAATTGAGCTTATCAGCATGGTGTTAACCCAAGGGCTCAATTATTATGTGATGAAAGGCGACGATATCGACGATGACGATATTATTTATCGCGGTCTGGCATCAGTCTTCTTTGCCCTGTCACCGTATCTTGATATCGAAGAACAACAAAAAAATGACCTGCAATTGGCCATTGCCAACGGTACACTAGACCAGTGATCTTTAATTCGGCTCCAATCAAACAAGGCATCTCAGCGAATGGCTAAGCATTTAACATTTTTAGATAAAGCATTTTGGATCACCGAATCCGACAACAGCCCAAAACATGTGGCTGGAATGCAGTTTTTGGCATTTCCTGAAAATAACAGCGTCGAAGAAAACCAGCAGTACGTCTCCAATCTGGCCAAAGAGCTGCGTAAGTTTGATCAACCCCAATCACCGTTTTCTTGCATCGTAGTGAGTTTTTTAGGCTTTCCGTTAAAACTGGTCGACGCTGAAAAGCTCGATATGAATTACCACGTTCAGCAACACAAAATCAAAGACGTTGGTGACACAGACGAAATCAACGCGTTTGTCGCCAGCCTGCACGAAGTTCGCTTAGACCGAGACAAGCCGCTATGGCAATACCACCTAATTGAAAGCGAAAGTAACGACCGCTACGCCATTTACGTCAAAATCCATCATATGTATGGCGATGGTGCGTCATTGGTTCGCTGGTTCCAGGCTGGTTTAACCGAAACCTTAAACACTGGCGCATTCACCCCGGTTTGGGCTATCGAACATCCAGAGCGTAAACGGAAAAAACAAAATAAATTCGTCGCACTGTTCAAAGGACTGGGCCTTTTTGTGTTGACGTTGGTTGATTTGGTGCGCATGTTCACCCGCTTATTTTCAAAACTCTTACACGTTAATCGCCACTACATGCCCCTGCCCTTCTCGGGTAAAAAAACCGTCCTAACCGGACAGGTATTATCGGGCAGAACAATCGCCACCGCAGATTTACCGATGGATCGAGTGGTTAAACTATCAAAACGAATGCGAGCAACAGTCAACGAAATTTTACTGACCAGTTTCGACATCGGCGTGCATCGTTTTTTAAAAGATTATGGTCACACTTTCAATAAACCGCTGATCACCCAAATGCCGATTAACTTACGTCGTCCGGGTGAAAAAAGCACCGGCAATAAAATTGGTATCGCGCTGGTCGAACTGGCTCATGACCAAAAAGACCCATATAAACGCTTACGCCAAATTGTTCAGTCGCATAAAATCGTCAAGCGTGCGGCGAAAAAAGTCTATCCCCCGGCCTTTGCTTATTACACCATTTGGTGGCAATCCTGGGCCTTGATCTTCGAAAAGCTGCACTTATCTAATGTTTTTCGCCCACTGGGCAATATTTTGATCTCCAACGTACCCGGACCAACCAAAGCCTTGTATTACAAAGACTGCAAAGTTGAGAGCATTTATCCGATTTCGGCGCTAACCCCAGGTGGCGGCGTCAATATCACCTTGTTAACCTATGATGGCGTCGCGAACATTGGTTTGGTATGTTGCGACGACAAAATCAAAAGTTTGGAGCCAATGGCAAAGTATTTTGTTGAAGCCTTTGACCTACTTGAAGCCTGTGTCGACGACCCGTCAGTGAATATTGATGATATCGGCGAGCTAACCAGACCCCAGCCTAAATCGATTGTCGATGACCCCTCAGTGGTTGGCCATCTGCTAGATGAAAAACCACATAAATTGACCTAAAGGCTGTAGCTTCGTTCTTTAAAATCGAAAGCTTATTCACCACAGAGCATGACAAAAAATACCAAAGCAATAAATCCCCTTTGTGGTGAATAGAACAGAAAAGAGAAATACTAATGAAACAAGACCTCAAAGCGGTCACCGGTTGTGACGAATTAACCATTGGCGACTTGCTTTATCGGCGTAAAGGCATGGTGATGCATGTGGGGATTTATCTCGGTAATGCGCTGATTTTACACAACACGCCAAAATTCGGTGAGCACCAGGTGGATTTTGCCGACTTTGCCAAAGGTAAAGCGGTGTTTGCCAAGGCAACAGGATTGCAACCTGATGAGGTTTTGCGCAAGGCTCGTCAAGTATTGTCGAGCCCTGCTGACTATCAATTGTTCAAACACAATTGCGAGCATACCGCCAATACTATCCTCGAAGATAATGACACTAGCCATCAGCTCAGTGAGATTGCCGCGTGGGCATTGATTGGCGGCGCGTTTGGCAAGCAGCTTGGTAAAAAATCAATGTATATTGGAGGTTTCATTGGTGCCCTAGGTGGTTTATTATCCTTACCCCGAATGTGGTGGATTAAATAAACGAGCGTCAATGAACAACTCATGTAAAAAAACATGGAAAAAATGCCTAGCAGTAACCGCACTGACAGCCGCTGGTGGGGTTATTTTAGCCCTGCCAATAACCGCTTTTAGCGCAGACAGCAGCGAAGACAAGCCGAAAAACATTATTTTCATTGTCGGTGATGGCATGGGCTCAGCACTCACCACCGCCTATCGCAATTTTATGGATGATCCGGCCACTGCCCGGGTCGAAAACACCATTTTTGACCAACTATTGGTTGGCATGGCTTCCACTTATTCATACGGCACCCAAGCCGATCACAACGACAATACTTATGTCACCGACTCCGCCGCCGCAGCCACGGCATTAAGCACGGGAGTCAAAACCTATAATCAGGCAGTGGCACAGGACGTTAACGACCAGCCGTTGCAAACCATCATGGAATATGCCAAATCCCTCGGCAAAACCACCGGTTTAGTGGTCACTTCGCAAATCAATCACGCCACACCTGCGTCTTATGTCGCCCATAATACTTATCGTTATAACTATGAAGAAATTGCTGATGACTTTTTCGATAACCGGGTAAATGGTCAGTTTGTTGCCGATCTGATGTTTGGCGGCGGACAGAAATATTTCATCCGTAAAAAGGGTAAGCACAAACGCGATCTGGTGGCTGAATTCAAACAGGCGGGTTATCAATATTACGACCATTTTAAACAACTCGACCAGTTTGATCGCTTACCTGCGTTGGGGTTATTTGCCAAAAAAGGCATGGGTTACGCCATTGATCACGCAGCCAAGGACGGTCAATACCGCTTGCAAAAAATGGTCGCTAAAGCCCTATCGCTAATGGATAAGGGGAATAAAAGTGACAAAGGTTACTTTTTATTGATTGAAGGCAGTCTGATTGACTGGTGTGCTCACAACAATGATATTGCCTGTACCATGCGCGAAATCGACGATTTGGCCGAAGTAGTGCGTTATCTCAAAGACTACATGAAAACCCATCCGGATACGCTAATGGTGATGACAGCCGATCACAACACTGGCGGCATGAGTATCGGGGCTAACGATGTTTATCGCTGGAAACCTGAGCTGGTCAAGAAAATGAGTCAGTCAGTCGGTGTTGTTGCCAAGCGGCTACTCGCTCACCAATATGCCAAAACGGTTTGGGACGAACTGGTTGCCATGCCCATTACGCCGACCCAGCTGGCGCGTCTCAACGCCGCGCAACAACAAGCTAATACAGCCATCACGCTGGCCAAAACTGACGATAAAAAACAACTCAAAACGGCTCAAGAAGCGGCAAAGAAACAACTCGAACATACCTTGGCCGCCTTAATTGGTGAGATCAGCTTAACTGGCTGGACCTCGCTCGGTCATAGCGGTGATGATGTGCAAGTTTTTGCCCATGGCAAAGGTAAAGCGTTGTTTAATGGCCATCAAGATAATACCGATATAGCTAAAAAACTGTTTAAATTAATCAAATAAAGAGAGTACAAAATGAAAATTGGGATCATTGGTGCGATGGAACCTGAAGTCGCCATCCTTAAAGCTGCAATTGTTGATTTAGCCACCACTGAAAAAGGCGGTTATACCTTTTATGCCGGTAAAATCAACGACATGGATATCGTGTTGGTACAATGTGGGATCGGCAAAGTGGCCTCAGCGGTTGCCACTACCTTATTGTTAACTCACTTCGAACCGGATTGCGTGATCAATACAGGCTCTGCCGGTGGTTTTGACCAGTCGTTGAATGTTGGCGATATTGTAATCTCCTCAGAAGTTCGCCACCATGATGTTGATGTAACCGCTTTTGGTTATGAAATCGGTCAACTGCCTAATATGCCAGCCGCATTCAAAGCTAATGACACCCTGATCGCCGCTGCTGAGCAGAGCATCAAACAAGTCAGTGACGTACAAGTAAAAACTGGTCTTATCACCACCGGTGATACCTTTATGTGTAAAGACGATGTGATTGCCCAAGCTCGTGAAAACTTCCCGAACATGAAAGCGGTTGAGATGGAAGGCGCAGCCATTGCGCAAACTTGTCATCAATTGTCAGTGCCATTTGTGGTTATTCGTTCATTGTCTGATATTGCAGGTAAAGAGTCGCCGGATTCATTTGAAGCCTATATCGAAAAAGCCTCCAAATATTCATCGCAAATGGTGATGGCTTTATTGACTAATTTGCAAGGCAAAACCCTTGCATAGCCTGCAAGTCAGCTAATGGAAGAGGTACTTTATCAAGTACCACCAAGCGTTCTGATATTATTCGCAGGATTAATATTAGAGCGCATTTTTGTGTTGTCACCGAAATATAATCCGCTGAGTTTTTTTTCAGCCATTACCATCGCAATCACCGAAAAAGTTCATTCAAAGAAGAAAACCCAGTCTGTTGGTCAACAAAAAGTCGCTGGCATCCTCGCCCTGCCAACATTACTATTTCCGTTTTTATTTCTCGCTTACATGATGACCCTAATTGCTGAATTTCCTTATGTTTTAGATCTGATCTTATTGTGGTTATGTTTATCTTGGTCAGCGATTAAAAAAGACATTTTAGCTTTGCTCAAAGCCCTGAAAAAGAATCAAAAAAACCTCGCTAAAGCCCGTTTATCCAGCTGGGTATTACGCCGCACCGACAATTTAAGCCCGATGGGGTTATGCAAATCAGCGATTGAAATGCTGGTGTTGCGCAGCAGTAAAGAATACTTTGGGGTGATTTTTTACTATATCTGTTTCGGTCCTATTATCATGTTACTTTATCGCTTAATGACTTTGTTAAACCAATGCTGGAACCCCAAAATCGCCCATTTCAAGCATTTTGGTCAACTTACCCAACTGATCTGTTATTTACTTGAATGGCTGCCTAACCGATTAATGACCTACACCATTATGCTGTTAAACGATTTCAAACGCAGTTTACGGCTAATTCGCGCTGGCAGGCGTTGGGGCAACGACAGCAGTATGCATTTACTCGGTGCCACCGCTGGCGGCTTAAAAGTGTCCCTTGGTGGTCCAGTATTTTATGATAACCGTAAAATCAGACGCCCAGTGATTGGCAACAAACTCACCAAAGACCCGGATACCACTCATGTACGACAGGCGGTTTCGATGGTAGAGAAGATACTCGCCGTTTGGTTGTTGGTGATTGTATTGATTGCTGCGATGCGAGTGGCGATTGTGATTTAGTAACTGGTTAATATTCAGGGGTTTAACAGTTGCGCTGTAAAATTCACATGGTTGACTTATACTGTGATGCATCATTCATCCGTATTCAAGACATCTTCAATGAAAAGACCACTGTATATCACCTTTGCCGGGCCTGTGCTGCTCGAAACCCCGTTACTAAACAAGGGCAGCGCATTTAGCGAAACCGAGCGTCAGCAGTTTAATCTCGAAGGACTGTTGCCCCATAGCATCGAAACAATTGAAGTGCAGGCTGGCCGGGCCTATGAACAACTGTGCACCTTCGATACCGCCATCGACAAACATGTTTATCTGCGCAACATCCAAGATACCAACGAGACCCTGTTTTATCATTTAATCAACGACTACCTTGAAGAAATAATGCCGATCATTTATACCCCCACTGTCGGTGCCGCTTGTCAGCAGTTTTCGCATATTTATCGGCGTAAAAGAGGGTTGTTTATTTCCTACCCAGATATCGACCGTATTGATGACATGCTGCAAAACGCCACCAAGCATAATATTAAAGTGATTGTACTGACCGACGGCGAGCGCATTTTAGGGCTTGGCGATCAGGGTATCGGTGGCATGGGTATTCCTATCGGCAAATTGTCGCTTTACACCGCCTGTGGTGGCATCAGCCCGGCTTACACTTTGCCGGTTGTGTTGGATGTCGGCTGTAACAATCAAGCTATTATTGACGACCCGATGTATATGGGCTGGCGTCATCCACGTATTACCGGCGAGCAATACTATGAGTTTGTCGATAAGTTCATTCAGGCGGTCAAACGTCGCTGGCCGGGAGTGTTATTGCAGTTTGAAGATTTCGCTCAGAATAACGCCATGCCATTGCTCGAAAAATATCGCGATGATTTATGTTGTTTCAACGATGATATTCAAGGCACCGCCGCTGTGGCTGTCGGCACTCTGATGGCAGCTTGCAAAGCTAGAGGTGAAAAGCTCAGCGACCAGCAAATCACCTTTGTCGGCTCAGGCTCTGCCGGTTGTGGTATTGCCGAACAGATCATCGCCCAGATAATCAGTGAAGGGGTTGATGAGGCCAGCGCCAGAGCAAAAATCTTTATGGTTGACCGCTTTGGCTTGTTGCTCGATAACATGCCTAATCTGGTCTCGTTTCAAAACCCCTTGGTACAAAAACAAGCCAACCTAACCGATTGGGACGTCGCAGATAAAAATACTATCAGCCTGCTTGATGTGATCAGCAATGCCAAACCGACCATTTTAATTGGTGTTTCTGGACAACCGGGATTATTCAGCGAAAACGTGATCACCGAAATGGCCAAACACACTGAGCAACCGATCATATTTCCGATGTCAAACCCCACTTCACGGGTTGAAGCCACACCCAATGACATTATCCGCTGGACCAAAGGCCGCGCGATTGTCGCCACCGGCAGCCCTTTCCCACCGGTAAACTATGAAGGCAAGATGATAGAAATACCTCAGTGCAACAACAGCTATATCTTCCCCGGCGTTGGTCTCGGTGTATTAGCAGTAAAAGCCACCCGCATCACCGCCAACATGCTGATGACATCAAGTCGCACCTTGGCCGAATGCTCACCCAAAGTCACTGACCCTGACGGTAGTATCCTGCCGCCGTTAATTGATATTCGCGAAGTCAGCAAAATCATCGCCAAAGCCGTGGCATTGCAGGCTATGGAGGATGGAGTGGCATTCAAAAAGTCAGATGAGGCGATTGATAACGCCATTGAAGCTAACTTTTGGCAACCGGAATATCGTAGTTATCGAAGGACGAGTTTTTAGCGGTTAGGTTATTAGGGGTTAGGTTATTAGAGGTTGGTGCGCTCTGGAGGCCTACGGTCGCACTAGCTCCCTTACGCGAATAAATTCGCGTCTACGAAGGAGGTATCTCCCATTTTTTGGTGACTCATCCTCTTCAAAGTAGACGAGGTTTCAACCTCGTTTTTTGCCTTTAAAAAACAACCATATTACGCCCATAAAAAAACCCGCAAAGATTTGCGGGTTTTTTCAATCTCGCATTCAGCAGGACGAATCAGCCACAAAACATAAAACCGAATAAAGGTTTACAGTTCAGTGTTGTCGCAGACAACGAGTGTCCCTGCCAATTTACACGCACCCACGGAGAATTCTACCGAGCGGCTTGCGCTAGCATAGTCAAAATGAACGGGGGAAATCTGTTCCCTGTTATGTTTCTACGTCATAAATTGAACAGGCTGTGGGACCAAACAAACGAATGATTTTTTCTCTGACTTCGGTCTTACCTGTCACACAGTTGCCTATACCCGTCACGTCGACGGTGTGTATGCCTTGCATCATCTGAAATACCCAGCGCAGTGTGACCCTTGGCACTTCTTTCTTTTTTTGATTCGGTAACGTCACATCTTGCCTGAGCATTTCTTCTCGCAGTTGATATTCATTGGTGTTGTAAACCATCAGGCTAAGCGTCATCACCATCATTAGCGCATCAATCCGACTTGGCGTTTTCAAATAGATGTTATCTAGGTGGAATTCATCCGATTTGATAAAGCGAAAGCCCCGTTCAACGTTTTGCTGCTCTTTATACGTTGATAACATTGCCTCAGCGGTGAGTCCCGTATTATCAATATCATTGGTTGCCAAAATGAAACGCCCCAACTGATGACGCGCGGTTGTCTGCTTATTTTCATCATCACTGAGCTGGCCATTGAGTCTGTATTCAATATAATCTGGCACGACATCTTTCGCTGGCTTACCGCGCTTGTTGTAACGTTCAGACGCTATTACGGTAAATGTAACCTGATGATGTTTAAGCGACTTTGCCCATTTCTGGCCTGCTTTTAACGCATCTTTTTGACACGTAAAGACTTCTTTACTTAATGTCTTTAAGTCCTTTTCCGCTTTTTCCTGCGCCTTATCAACTCGTCTGTTAAAACTGATGCATTCTTTTTTATAGGCTTGTTCTGAGTAGAACAGTGACCAGACTTGGCCAGGTTCTTGGTTTTTATAAATGGCCGCTTTATAACCATTACCCAAGGGTTGCCACGTGACCGCTTCATCCGGCTGTTTGACCAGTATCTGGGCTTTCTGGACAGTCTGGGGGACTCGGGTTAACCAGCCTATGTCGGTATCTTGCAGTTTCTCTTTAGCATAAAGTGCTGAATCAGCCACCCATAAAAAATCGTCAGTTGATTGAACGGCATTTTTAAACGATTCAAACTGCGCAATGCTGTCGTGGAAGTTGGCTTTATCACTGCTATTACCCGATAACCCTTCAAACCATAGCGGCATAGATGACGGACCGGTGACAGTTAACGACATCACGACTTGTTTCAAGTCATGGCGATGGGCTTTAGAATGGCCTAATGCAGGCACTGGCATATTCTCCATGCCTTGTTGTTCAGCTAATGCAACAGCTTCAGTAAACTCGCCCTGTAGCAGCAGCGTGGTGGTATCAAGGTGCAGGGACTTACCCAACAGGCCCCGTTCTTTGCCGACTTCAAAGGCCATTTCGGCAAATAACCGGGTTGTGCCGTACGCAAACAGCGCATCCAGTGTACGCCCTAGCGCATAGTCATTGAGATACTCAGGCAAGACGCCATCACCCAATAAGCGCTCAACGTCTTTGCCTTCAAAAAAATCGGGTGTCAGGTAAAGTGGACTGGTGGTGTAACCGAGGCCATTGATGATCATGGCCTTAATGCGCTGGCCATGGGTGACCTTAACGCCACTGTCTTCGTCCAGTGGCAGGCGTTCATCAATCCGCTCAACCAGTTTTAACCCATCCACCGCAGCAGCCACTAACCCAAGGTGGGTCAGCGATTTGACGACTGGCGGCGCTGGTGCTACTGGGCGGATTTTCACGATGTGCTCTCAACCAAAAATTTGGCCGACAGTATGCCATAGGTATCTGGGTATGGCCTTGATCTATTGCCACTAACTGGAGTGATCTATCCGCCATTGATCAATGGCAAATGTCTTACACTGATTTTTATCCAAATATCGGTTTTATTTAAATCGCGTGTTTCTGATAAATGGTGCTGAATGCGAGTTCAATGATGGCGCGCGTGGAAGGATTCGAACCTCCGACCGCCTGGTTCGTAGCCAGATACTCTATCCAGCTGAGCTACACGCGCGTTTTGAACACTTTACTTTTTGCCTTTGCTTTAACAATAACCACTATCCACTCAATTGATTGAATAATGGCGGAGAAGGAGGGATTCGAACCCTCGATAGGGCTACAAACCCTATACTCCCTTAGCAGGGGAGCGCCTTCAGCCGCTCGGCCACCTCTCCGTAAATAATGGCGCGCGTGGAAGGATTCGAACCTCCGACCGCCTGGTTCGTAGCCAGATACTCTATCCAGCTGAGCTACACGCGCGCAAAACTTTTTAAATCTTGTTCTCTAAAACCCACTATTCATTAAGGGCTTGTCGATGCAATTCGTCCATGAAGGTCTGTTCCTGTCGGCATCCTGCCTCCACCTCGCGAACTGCGAACATTCTGTTCGGTTTCGCTCACCCAGATACTCTATCCAGCTGAGCTACACGCGCGCAAAACTTTTTAAATCTTGTTCTCTAAAACCCACTATTCATTAAGGGCTTGTCGATGCAATTCGTCGATGAATAGTGGCGCGCGTGGAAGGATTCGAACCTCCGACCGCCTGGTTCGTAGCCAGATACTCTATCCAGCTGAGCTACACGCGCGTTTTAAACTATTTACCTTTCATTCTGAACCAAACCCACTATCCATTAGAGGCTTGTCGATACAATTCATCCATGAAGGTCTGTTCCTGTCGGCATCCTGCCTCCACTTCGCGAGCTGCGAACATTCTGTTCGGTCTCGCTCACCCAGATACTCTATCCAGCTGAGCTACACGCGCGTTTTAAACTATTTACCTTTCATTCTGAACCAAACCCACTATCCATTAGAGGCTTGTCGATACAATTCATCCATGAAGGTCTGTTCTTGTCGGCATCCTGCCTCCACTTCGCGAGCTGCAAACATTTTGTTCGGTCTCGCTCACCCAGATACTCTATCCAGCTGAGTTACACGCGCGTTTTAAACTTCTTACACTTTTCCAAAACAGCCATTTTTTACCACGATAGTAAAGAATGGCGGAGAAGGAGGGATTCGAACCCTCGATAGAGCTACAAACTCTATACTCCCTTAGCAGGGGAGCGCCTTCAGCCGCTCGGCCACCTCTCCAAAACATTATAGAGTTTTACGCTCTATCTTAAACTTTCTCATCCCTTACTCTTAACTACGGAGGGATTATAAAATACGTCCTGTATTTTACCCTTCGGGCCAGCTAAAGCTGTTCAAAAATGTTCCAGACATTTTTGTCGAACCCTCGATAGAGCTACAAACTCTATACTCCCTTAGCAGGGGAGCGCCTTGGGCCGCTCGGCCACCTCTCCAATGGGCGTGTATATTAAAGAATTCGAAAATTATGTCAAACACTTTTTGCTGAATTTATTACGTTTGCCGGGCTTTTAAGCAATCTGCTAATTTTTACCACAATGTGTGTAATAAAGCCTCTAAAACCACTGTCTTTTTACTGAGCCAGTTAACTTAACCAAGCCATCCACAGCCTGCATAGTCAGTAATTAACAGCAAGAAACGGTAGTTAAATGCAGCGATTCTCGCTCAACTAAAACGGAACGTAATTTGGTACCTCATTCACCTGTTGACAATCGGTTTCGGACACAAGGAAATCCAAATCAGACACGCGTTATTTTTGTTTCAGGTAGGCACGATCCTACATAATTAAACGCATAGGGGGGTAAACATCTCACCTAGATTCGGTTAACTATCGTCTAACGTAAATTCCTTATGTTTCGGATCCAAGCACCAAGCAAACAGCCAGTACCAATCTGGAATAATAAACATATTCGTGATTTGCCGGATATGCTCCCATAAATTTCGCTTCGAGCCATACATCTTTCGACACAGCTGGTAGGCTTCGTCGCACAACTCCAGTATCTGGTGTAAGAAAAATGCCAACAGCGTTGATAGGTACATGTTCTGAGACAGATATTTTTTGCCATGTCCGAAATTATGTTCTATTTTGTAGCCCTGATTCTTTAAGGTATTAAAGCATTCATTTTCGATTTTCCAGCGACACCGCCCAGCTCGGATCAGTCGCCAGACGTTTGATCGGGTCACTTCAAGATCGGTTACCCAACTATTTCGGTAGACTCTACCCGTTTCAATATTAACATCTTCGTATTCAAGAAAATTGACTTCTGGTGCCGTTGACTGCCCTGACAAGGGCACCCCGTTACGCCAGCGATAGCGATGCAAATGTCCCTTGTCAGTATGTTCAATCCAAGGCCAGTCATCGGTGTAGTCCGCTAGCCACGTCATTAAATACGTATGGTCGCCGGGCTTGCAGGTGAAAATGTAGTGCATGTTCAACGACAGCGTGTGCTTGATGATCGTGCTGTCACTAAATAAACCATCGCCGCCTATCAGCAAGGGTAAACGCGGGTGATCTTCTCTGAGTTTGGTGAGAAAGCGTTGTGTTGCCTTGTGTTCACAGTCTTGCTTCTTGTCCCCATCGGTATTCAGGATCGGCTCCGGCATCAGCGGAATAACTTGACGAGATTCGGGATGCATCACCGCGCCTTGCAAAACTTGATGCTGATAAGTCGTTACGTCGCCATGTACCTTAGTTAAACAACATTCACACTGAATTTTTTTTGAACTGTGGTATTGGCTGCCGTCAATCGCGACATAGAAAAGACCGCTCAGACTCAGTGGTAAGCGGAATTTGTCCAACTGCTTATCCTGCCGCAGTTGCTCGAATAATGTGTTGAATGTCGAACGATACTGCTCGCTATCAATTTCATCAAGGATATCCCTTGTCTGGGTTTCTTGCGGTAACTCAGTGGCATTGAATAAGTACGACAGGTTGTTATCATTCAACCCAGCCTCCAGTTGTTGCTGAAATTGGAGCCAAGAGGGCTGCTGAAAAAACATGCAGGCTAAGGCCGCCATCATCACGTCGTGTTGTTTATACGTACAATGAGATTGTCGCCGATTATCAGGAATGAGGCGAAATTCATGACTAATTTTCGCGATGAGGCTGGTCAAATTCAGGTTTTTCTTAATTTTAAAGTCAGGTTGATAATTTTCGATTCTTGGTCTTAATTTCATGATTCCATTACCAATATAATAATTATGCGCATTATATACTGGCACTATCTGTCGTGCAGACATTAATTTGAGATTTTTTCAAAAAAATTCTTGCTCGTTTGCGGGAGAGGTTTATTTTTAGTGCCGCTACAGCCCTTGAATATAGGGCTTCTCAGGGAGACCGAGATCTGCTGAGTTAAATGATGGAATGACAACAAAGCTGTCAAAACAACGAAGGGAGCTTTAAATGATTAATTGTTAACTATTAATTGTTAACTGTTTTTTCTTTCTTCCAGAAACGAAAAAACCGGCTTACGCCGGTCTCTCGGATCGATATCAGACTACTCTTCAGTTTGACCTGAAGCCTGAGCATTTTTCTCAGCTTGTATTCTCATATAAATCTCTTCACGATGCACAGATATTTCTTTAGGTGCGTTAACACCAATACGTACCTGATTACCTTTTACCCCTAGAACGGTGACTGTTACATCATCACCTATCATTAGAGTTTCACCAACACGACGAGTTAAAATCAGCATTCTATTGCTCCTTAGGTCCAATAACTACTTATAAACTAATAAGTAATTGCGTACATGGTAACGTAATAATCCGACATTTGAAATTGATTTATCCGTCTTAAATCAAATTAAATGGTGGATAGTCAATTGGTAACGATTGAATCTGACTTAACCCTATTACCAACAATCAACATTCTAGCAACACCCCTGCAAATGCGCACACTTTTAAGCCAATTTTGCCACTGTTACATGGTTTAGCCTGTAAATCAGCCGTTAAGCCAGATAAAGCCCAAAAAGAAAAATGTTATCAAATATCCGCTACAAACGGGCCGCAATCCAAGCATTCACACTCTCAAGTGCGCCGGGCACCGCTGCGGCATCAGAGCCACCAGCTTGAGCCATATCTGGGCGACCGCCGCCTTTACCACCAACTTGCTCGGCAACCATCTTAACTAGGTCGCCAGCCTTAACCTTAGCGGTTAAGTCTTTGGTGACACCCGCAATCAGGCTGACTTTATCGCCATTAACAGCGGCTAGCATGATAATCACTGAACCAAGTTTGTTTTTCAGATCATCAACCATACCGCGCAGTGATTTCGGATCGGCATCATCGAGTTTCGCTACCAGCAATTTCACGCCATTAATTTCTACCACGTTTGAGGCGATATCCGCGCCAGCTTGACTGGCCAATTTTGCTTTTAACTGGGCAATTTCTTTTTCTAACCCCTTGCTGCGATCACTCATTTGCTGCACTTTATCGCCAATTGAAGTGACATCACCTTTAACCAATGAAGCCACCTGCTCAACCTGCCTCATAATGGTGCTCAAATAAGCCATGGCACCCGTGCCAGTGACTGCTTCAATTCGTCTGACACCAGCGGCAATACCACCTTCAGAGAGAATTTTGAACAAACCGATATCACCAGTACGTTCAACATGTACACCACCACATAATTCAACAGAGAAATCACCCATAGTCACAACCCGAACTTCATCGTCGTACTTTTCGCCAAATAACGCCATTGCGCCTTTTTCTTTAGCTTGGTCGATTTGCATCAGCTGAGTTTCTCGCTCAACGTTACGGCGAATTTCAGTATTAACCATTTGCTCAATCTGAGCCAATTCAGCCGCTGTCACCCCTTCAAAATGAGAGAAGTCAAAACGTAACCGCTCAGCATCACACAAAGAGCCTTTTTGCGCCACATGGTCGCCGAGCACGGTACGCAACACCGCATGTAATAAATGGGTCGCTGAGTGATTTTTAGTGATCGCCCCACGATTATCAGTATCAATTTCGGCTGTGACTTTGGCGTTGACAAAAATCCCCACTTTAGCCACCCCTTTATGGGCAATCGCATTACCGAGTTTAACCGTATCAGTGACTTCAAACTCACCACCATCAATGACGATACGACCAATATCACCGACCTGACCACCAGATTCAGCATAAAATGGCGTATGCTCCAATACCACAATACCTTCATCGCCACTGGCCAATTCAGCCACCGACTCAGCACCTTTAAACAGTTCAATGACTGTGGCACCAAATGCATTACGGGTATAACCGTCAAATGTAGTGAAATGGGTCGAGACCAATTGCTCGTTATAATCAGCACCAAAAGAACCAGCTTTTTGTGCCCTCACCCGCTGCTCTTTCATTGCCGCTTCAAAGCCTGCGGTATCAACGGTGAAACCGCGATCACGCGCCACATCAGCAGTCAAATCAACCGGGAAACCATAGGTATCATAAAGTTTGAAAGCAAAATCACCAGGAATGACTTTATCACCCTGACCTGCAACAAGGCCCGCTAAACCTTCATCCAGAATAGCCAAACCCCGGTCGAGCGTTTTAGCAAACTGTTCTTCTTCAATCCGTAAGACTTTTTCGATGATCGCCTGTTGCTTAACCAGCTCAGGGTAAGCTTCGCCCATTTGTTCAACCAAAGCGGCAACCACTTTATAGAAGAAACTCTCTTTTGCACCTAACTGATTACCATGGCGCACAGCACGACGAATAATCCGGCGCAGCACATAACCACGCCCTTCGTTTGACGGCATAACCCCATCGGTGATCAAAAAGCTGCAAGAGCGAATATGATCGGCAATAACGCGCAGGGATTTATTTTCCATATCCGTCGCACCGGTCGCTTTGGCTGCACTAGCAATCAACGCCTGGAAGATATCGATTTCATAGTTACTGTGAACATTTTGCAAAATAGCGGCAATTCGCTCCAATCCCATACCGGTATCAACCGACGGTTTTGGTAACGGCTCCATGGTGCCATCGGCATGGCGATTATATTGCATGAAAACCAAATTCCAGATCTCAATATAACGGTCGCCATCTTCTTCTGGAGTGCCCGGAGGACCACCCCAAATATGTTCACCATGATCATAAAAGATTTCAGTACAAGGACCACAAGGACCGGTATCTCCCATTGACCAAAAGTTATCTTTGGCACCAATGTAAGATAAACGCGCTGGCGCGACGCCAATTTTGTTCAACCAGATATCAGCCGCTTGTTGATCTTCTTCGAACACCGTGACCCAAAGTTTGTCTTTAGGTAATTTGAGCACTTCGGTCAAATAAGTCCAACCAAAGTGGATCGCCTCTTCTTTAAAATAATCGCCAAAACTAAAGTTACCGAGCATTTCAAAAAATGTATGATGACGAGCGGTATAACCGACGTTTTCAAGGTCATTGTGTTTACCACCAGCACGAACACAACGTTGCGAAGAGGTCGCCCGGTTATAAGCGCGTTTTTCTGCCCCGAGAAAAACATCCTTAAACGGAACCATACCCGCGTTGGTGAATAATAGTGTCGGGTCGTTGCCCGGCACCAATGAACTGCTGGCAACCACCTGATGTTGGTTACCGGCAAAAAAATCTAAAAACGATTGTCTTATTTGAGCCGTAGTCTGGACCATTATCTGCTTCCGCTGTTACTTGTTTTAATTACATGCTAATCTGTTTGTTCCATCGCATACCGCATCTGATCCATGGTGAATCCCCGGTATTGCATGAAACGCATTCTCTTTGCTTTTTCTTTCTCGTACGCTTTACCATTGTTACCATAACTATCAGCAAGGGGTTTACCCGAATATCGCCGATTATAGGTTTCAAGCGCCAGCTCAAACCAATCCGTGTCGTTTTCTTCCAGCGCTAATGTCAGGCAATCTCTATCGAGTCGTTTGTTCTGTGCATCCGCTTTGATGCGGTTTTTACCTTGGCCTTTATTAATTCGGCTGCGGACAAAAGCATTACAATAGCGTTGTTCACTCAACCAGTTATGCTCGGTAAACTCCTC
>CBDIDQ010000119.1:0-28915 GCA_965277695.1 Alteromonadaceae bacterium | reverse complement strand
CCAAAAACGTGTCTGAATTTAGTTTATCTGATGATGGCAAGAGAATGTTTGTGCGCCGAGAAGGGCATGGTCATCGGCGCATGAATATCGTCTCGGCTACGGGTAAGTTTCCTGGTGATAGCAAAGGCACCAGAGTGCGTACGAGGGATTGGTCGTTGAGTATTAACCCGCGTCAGGAATGGCAGCAAATGTTTCATGATGCTTGGGGTCATATTGCCGTATTAGCCGACCAATTCACTTATTCGGATGGCGAAACCTTCACCGCAGGCATTAAGGCGCTCAACATCGGGCCTGTGATTGGCAAGCGCACCGCAGGTGCCGGAGTTTGGTTAAGTGGCAATAATCGCATGGTAGACGGCGGCAAGGCGAGGGTGGATAACTTGCCTCACGAAACCTTCAAAGGCAAAGACGCCCAGCTTGAAGCCGCAATTAACTATTTGCAGCAGAAGATTAAAGCTGAACCCATTAAGGTATTGAAGCCTAAGGCTTTTCCGGCTAATGGCGTAGCGGCGGAGGATATTTTTCCTTAATCAACCCCAATAACCCTAATAATGACAGCAACCACCAGCTTAAACTACCGCCACCGCCAGATGAGTTATTAACTGGTTCGGTCGGTGTTGGCGGTGCTGGGTTGGTTGGGGTTGGTGGTGCTGGCGTTTGAGCAAAGAGTTCGCTGGCCGTCATCAATCAGCCGGAAACTTCTGTCGACACCACCGCTATCAAGCTCGTTGCCATCGCTGTTTTCATAGTTATTCCAGTGCCCATCGGTCCAATTGGTGATGGTTGCCGGGTTGGCGTCAAGTGACTGTCGCACCATATCCATGGTATCAACAGTGAGTGCCATTTTGCTGAGTTGCTGCCAGTCAAGGGTGTCGGGTAATGTCAGGGTGAAAGAGAAGGTATCGGTTTGGTATTGGTTGAAACCCATAGCCGAGTCGGTGCTTGGGGTCGTCAGCCAACTGCCAGTAGTCGTGTCGACATCAATGTTGAGTGTATTACCTGTATTATCAATACCTTGCCATTGTACGGTGGGCAGCAGGTTGATGCTTCTTGAGGGGAAAATGCTGACAACGCCGTTGTCGAGCCAGCGCATCGGTTTGTTGAATTGCAGGTTAACTCGGTAAGTGATGTTATTTTGCAACGCATCATTTTGATTGAACGCTAAGGTTCTGCCATTAGCTGTGGCTGACCAACTGCCATCAACAACAAGCTCAGACTGATTGAAAACTTGTACTTGTTGTAACATTGGTTTTTCTGCCTGAGTATAAAAACCGATAAATGTTGCCAACGAGGTTTCCCTGACCATCCTTCTGACCTGATTGTTGGGCAAGATAAAACCATCATGAGACACTCCGTTACCGCCATAATCTGCGGCACCATTGTTGCCAGGTTCAATCTCCATGGTGGCTGAGGGAGTGCCAAAAGTGGCGGCAAAATAATCGGCGGTGGTGCCAAAACCCAAACCTGCGGGGATTGGATCATTGGCGTATTTGAAATTGGTGGCAGCCCGCATATTATCCATCACTTGTGCGGTAATGCTGTCTCGGCGGCTATTGCCAGTCATTGGCGGGAAATAAACTTGGCCAAATGAATGAACATCAAGATAGAGTCTTAAACTTGCTGGTGGCGCTGCATTAGCAGCGTTTATCAGTGCGCCAATCTCTGGCTCCGAAGCGGGGCCAGTACCATGATAAACCAGCGATGATTCACTGGCTGAACTGCCCGTAGTGGTGGCCCAGAAGGGCGCATTATTGCGGTTTAAATCAACACCGAGCAAATCATCAGTGCCAGTATTGATATCACTGTTGACGTCACGTAAATTCTTCCGGCGCATTCGCCCATCCCTAGGACTGTTAACACTCCGAGTGACTTGGGTAGGAAAACGTTGGGTCAGCCTAAAGCCATCAATATTCAACACCGGAATAAACATCATTTTGAGATTATCTATCAGATAAGCTTCGATATATTGATCGTCGGCATGGTCGAACAGGTTTTCGATAAAGCCGGTGACAGCTTCCGGTGATTGCCATTCTCTGGCATGAATGCCACCGTTAATCAACGTTGCTCCCTCATCGGCACCAGAGCGGGTTTGTCCATTACTGTCTGAGACGGTATATAACCAGATATCTTCGCCGTTAAGCGTTTGTCCAATGATCTGGGCGTTAATAAAATCAGCCTCACTGGCCAGTTGCTGATGACGGGCATTGAGGCTTTGATAGCGGCGAAAACCATCAATCGGGGTGAGTGAGTCAACGGGCAGCGGTACGGTATAACCTAAAGGAATGTCAAACTGGTCACTTTGGTCATTGGTATAGGTGTAGATATCGGCGGCATTGGCTGTTGTTGTTATTGCTGTTATTGTCGTTGTTGTAGATATGGCAGCCAAGAGCATGGTGGTGACGGTTGATAATGATTTCATCGCCTTAATTCCTTTTCGGTTCTGGGTGGCTGAGGGGCTTATGTTTAGAGATTAAATCTAACGCCAGCTGACTACTTTGGCGGCGACGATTATCTGGTGAATACCGTACTTGCCCGAGTTTGTCTTTAGTGACTTGTGACGGGGCTTTTGCTAGTGCAGCGGCGGCGTAGGCACCCTTGTGGTTATCACCTAGCAAGTTAAATAACATCTCAATGACTGCTGGTTCATCGGCATAGTAGGTGGCTAGCAGGTTAAGACTTAACGAGGTGAGTTGGTGGTTTTCCATCGCCAGTGTGAGTTGTTGTATGGCCAGTTTACGCTCGTGCTTCACCAGTGATTGTAGGGCCTGGAGGCTGAACTCATCGGCGGGAGATGACCATAACCGATGATAAAGTTGCTGTTTTTGACCACTGTTGTGCTGTTGCGCATCGGCCAACTGGCTTAGCAGTAAATTTGATGGTTGAAGGTCAGACTGAGCTAGCAATTGCTCAGTGAGTTGGCTTTGTTGTGTGGTTGAAAGCTCAGTTGCAAGCCCTTGCACAAAAGTGATGATGGCCAGTTGAGGTTTGTCCAATTCATTTTGTAATAAACTCGCCCAGTCAAATTGATTGCGTTTAACCTGCGCCAGCCATTGCTGGGCTTGTTTGATACTCTGCCAGCGGGCCAACAAACCTTTGGCTTGCGCCGCAATGTTGATCACGGTCACCGACCGTTGATGACCGCCGTCTGTCAGTTTGGCCGTGCGTTTATGCTGGCTGTGGCTTTGTTGCTGCACCCATTGGTATTGGGCTGACGTTGGCGTTTGCTGCTGACGCAGATGTTTGATTAGCTGCTGGGTTAAGTCAATTTGTTGGGTTGTCGGATACCTTGTCAGGGTTTGTTCAATGGTATCAGCGCTGAGTGTTGACAATCGCTGGAGCTGGTCAAAATGACTGTCGACATTAGCGGCTGCGAGATTAAGGCTCAGGCCAAGGGTGATCAGGGGAATGAGTGATTTCATCGAGGGTAACCATTCAAAAATTAATAATATAACCTTAGCAAAGGATTGGTGTGCTGTCTTTATAACCTGCCTATGCCTTTCTTAAGTCTTTCTTAAGATAGCTTTGTTAAATTCTATCCCGTAAACATGTGTATTCGTCGTTACCGTTTAGGTAATCGTGTAGTGAATTATCTCAACTCCAACTGGTTGATCTCTCAAGCCGATTGGAGTGATCGAGGATAGTTTCTGCTTGCTGGTAATGGTAAATTACACCCACATTTGTACAACGGTTTTTTAACCCATTTTTAACCTGTTTCAATCTGTAGACAATAAGTCAACAGTTTATGTGACGCAAGGAGTGACAAAATGAACAAAGCAATCCCTTTAACTCAGTCTATAAACCGGCCTATGAACCAGCCATCTCAAGCCATGGGCATGATGACCATCATCAATATCGTGGCATTATTGCTGGCCAGTGGTTTGGGTGTTTATCTTTATGTAGGCAGCAGTAAAGTATCGTTTGGCTATACCAAATTGGACCAATCAGCCTCGGCTATACCTTCAAGCATACCTTCAACGACACCTCCTAGCACAATATCTGCAATCACCCTGCAATCAGTGGCACAGCATTTACGAACTCGATTTATAGCTGGTGACTGGCGTTTGGGTAGCATTAGTCAGGAGCAAGATATAGTCAAAGCATATATCCAAATTCCGGTAAAATTGGATTTTTCTTCAACGCAACAAAAAATTTACATTCGTCAGTCGGTATGCCCTGCGTCTGATGACCGAATTTGGTCAATTGTGTCGCCAAAGCAGTTGGAAATTCACCTTTATACGCAGACTAAAACACAGAGTATTTCGACTTTATGTGGTTAATTAGTCTTGATCAAATCGTCTAGAAATCCATTTTCAAAGCACTTGAAATCCAAATCTGTCCCGGGTAGCATAGCGGCCGTTTTAGCAACATCCGTGAAAATGCCCGGCGCGGATTAACTGTTATTTACAACACCTTTCGCTGTAACCACTCATTATCCCAACTCCCGGGATTGAGTCAGTAAATTAAAAAATTCATTTTTTTGTCATACCATCTGCGGATAATAGCCACGTGTAAAGGAAAGTTCCGCCTAAAATAAATTAGGAGAGTCATTTATGTATGCAGTAGATACACCTAGTCAACAACAGCAGCAACAACTTGCCGAAGTGTTTTCGCCTCAGTTGTTCCGCGATAATGCTGAAATTGTGGTAGACAAGTTGGCCGAATATTTGGCTGATAACTCTGTTCGGGGATTGGCGTTAACCGATCCTGCGAGTTTGCTTGAATCAGCCAAGTCGCTAATGAGTGATGAAGCTGGCACGGATCCAAAAAGTGCCTCAAAAAATGCGCAGGACAAGCTCGCGGCGATCATTGATTTATACCTTAAAACCGGTATTCCAGTGTATTCACCGGGTTATATGGGTCGTCAATTTTCTGGGGTTATTCCCATGGCCGGAGTGTTTGATTTGGTCAACTCCATCGCCAATCAGCCCTCATCATTTTACGAAGCCGGACAACTGCCCAATGTGGTGGAGTCAATCATGGCCCAAGAGTTGAACCAATGTATCGGTTATGCCCCGGATACATTTGCCATGATCACCACCTCCGGCGGCTCGCTAGCCAATCTGACCGCGATGCTGGCGGCGAGAAATAATCGATATGCCGAATTTTGGTCAGGTGGCGTGGCAGCGGTGGCCGGACAACCTCGTCCGGCTATTGCGGTGAGCGAAGACGCTCATTACAGCGTTGCTAGAGCCGCTGGCATTATGGGTATTGGTGCCGATCAGCTTATTCGTTTACCCATCAATGCCAAAAAACAAATCGATATTGCTCAAGTTGAAACCACCCTTGAAGCGGCAAAGCAGCGTGGGTTAGATGTTTTCTGCTTAGTGGCTGCGGTGGGTTCAACATCAGTCGGGGCGTTCGATCCGATTGATCAACTGGCGGATATTTGCCAACACCAAGACATCTGGTTGCACGTTGATGGCGCTCATGGCGGCAGTTTGTTGGTGTCGGATAAGTTGCGTCCTAAGCTCAAAGGGATTGAAAGAGCCGATTCATTTGTCTGGGACGCACACAAGATGCTGTTTCTACCATCTATGTGCACCTTGTTGTTTTATAAGGATAAAGTCAAAAGTTATGGGGCTTTTCAACAGCAAGCCAGCTATGTGTTTGAACAAGAGCCGGATATCTACACTGTGATGGACAGCGCTGAGCAAAACTTTGAATGCACCAAAAGACCTTTGATCATGAACCTGTGGGTGTGCTGGGTGCTTTATGGCAAAGTCTTGTTTGCTACCAAATTAGAAGCGTTGCATCAAATGACCCAATCGGTGTATCAGCTGCTACAACAGCAAGTTGATTTTGAACCCTTACATCAACCCGAAGCCAATATTTTGTGTTTTAGATACCTGCCTGAAAACCTGATCATTGAGTCCGGTGAATTTCAGTTGGCGATCCGCAATAAAATCAGAAAAGACGCTAAATTCTTTATCTCCAAAGTGGATATCGATGGTGAGGCGGCGTTGCGGGTGGTGTTTATGAATCATGAAATCACCTTGGACCATGTACAACAGTTACTGGCTGAGGTTCGCCGAGTCGGACAACAACTGATCAGCTAACGGTAATTAACCATTAAAAGCAGAGCAAAATTTTTAAAAACGGAAAAGAAGAAATGACAGATTTGACCGCGACAGCCATTGCAAAAATGGTGACACAGGCGCTGCCTGACAACGAAATGCAGCCCGCTTCGATTGCTGATGTGGTGCAGTTACCGGCGTTTGCCGAAAAAATGCAAGCATTAGCAACCCTGTGTGGCTGCCACTACAGCGAAATTGACCATGCTATTCAGGATGCTTTTGTGTTGCGTCGTTTGCAACAAATGAGCAATACCATGATGCTCAATCCGATCTGGAAAGAAAGCTTTGAGCGAGCGGGTTTGACTCAGGCACCGACTGATTTTGAACAATGGCAGCAGCTGCCAATGGCCGATAAAGCCACTCAGCGTGAATTGTTTATGGGTCATCGACCGGGTTTGGTGGTGCCATTAAACTACAGTCGGTTTGAGATTGTAGCCAGTGGTGGCACTAGCTCAGGACCGGTTGAAACGGTTTATTCCATCCGTGAGCTGCATGATACCTACAAAATTGCTGGTGATTTTATGGGGCGTTATGTTTTACCGCCTTATTTGAGCGGTGATGCGCCGAAATGGGTGATCACCACCTTGGCTGATTATCAAATGTGGAGTAGCGGCACTATGGTTGGCGGGGTGTTACAGAACATTCCAGATACTAATTACATTGGCGCTGGTCCGCTGAGCAAAGAAGTTTATCAACATATGATGTCGTATGAAGGACCTAAGGCAATTATGGGGATTTCATCCGGCATTGGCATATTAACCGACCTTGGTGAGGGTATGGATGAAGCGGCTCGACACAGTTTTAGAGTGGCGATGTATGGCAGTGGTTTGGTACCTAACCGCAAACAGGTAGAGCTTAAGGAAATGTATCCGAACCTAGTGATCATGAGTTATTTTGCTGCGACACAGGCCGAAACCATTGGTTTGCAACTGGTGCCAGAGGGTTGTTTGACGGCGGTGCCTGGGCTGCATTTGATTGAAATTGTTGATGAAAATGGTCAATGGGTGAAAGAAGGCGAAGAAGGCGAGCTGGTGGTGACTCGGTTACATGCTCATGAAGCGCCGCTTATTCGCTTTAAAATTGGCGACCGGATGATCCGCCGTGCAGCCATTGATATGCCTAGCCTAAAAGCGCAACAGTTTGAATTTGTTGGTCGCAGTGGTGACATGATCCATCTTGGTGATACTCAATACTCGGCACAAACCGCTTATGACGCCTTATGCAGTGAACTCAAATCTACCTTGGATTTAGACAAGCAGGCCCATGACGTTCAGTTTGTTAATCACCGTAAAGAGAAAAGCCTTTATTTGGTGGCAACGGTAGATGACGTCGCTGGATTGACCGCCAAAGTTGACGGTGAGTTGGGTGAAAAAGGGGTGAAAAAAGCCTTTATTGACGCCCTAATTGGCTCTTTGTCCTTGTTTAACAAAGGCGAAGCGAATCCGCTTTATCTTGAAAAGAGTGGTTATCGTTTCAGCCTTAAGCTGGTGGAGCGGGGATCAGCACAATTGCATCTTACCACTGTGGGCAAAGTGCCTTTGATCAGAGACATCTTTTAGGAGATTGACATATGCCTTCCCATCGAGTTGCACAAAGAATGACGCAAATTCCATTTTCGGCTATCCGGCAAATGTTTGAGCGGGTGAGTGATTTGGAGATGCAAGGACATGAGGTGATCCACATGGAAGTGGGTCGACCTGACTTTGAAACGCCAGAGCATATTAAACAGGCGTGTGCTCGGGCATTGAATGACGGGCAGGTGCATTACACCTCCAATTATGGCATTCCGTTATTGCGTGAAGCGATTAGTGACAAATTGAAACGAGATAATCAGCTTGATTATGACGCCAAATCTGAAGTGATTGTAACGGCGGGAGTTTCTGAAGGGATAGTACTGACCATGATGGCGTTGCTTAATCCTGGTGATGAGGTATTGATCCCCGAGCCGTTGTTTCCGGCCTATAAAATGGCTGCGCATATGGCCGGGGCTGTGGTGGTGACGGTACCGGCAGAGGCTAAAAATGATTATCAGCCGACCCGGGCTGATTTAGACGCGCGATTAAGTCCCCGGACGCGGATGCTAGTGGTGACCACGCCGGGTAACCCGACTGGTGTGGTGATCAACCCCTTGACTTTACTGCGTTTGGCGGATTTTGCCACCGAGAACAACTTGTTGGTGATGTCTGACGAAATTTACGAAAAGTTGATCTATGACCAGCGTTTACACATCAGCATGGCCAGCTTGCCGGGAATGCGACAACGCACTATCACTCTTAATGGCTTTTCAAAAAGTTATGCCATGACGGGTTGGCGGCTGGGTTATGTCGCCGCTGACGTGCGTTTGATCCAAGCGATGGTTCGCATTCATCAAAACAGCGTGGTTTGTGCTAATTCGTTTGCCCAATGGGGTGGTGTCGCGGCTTTGGACGGACCACAAGCGCCGCTTGAAGCGATGGTCAAAGAACTGGATCGTCGCCGATTATTGATGATTGAGCAACTACAACAAATGCCCGAGGTCAGTTTTGTTCGACCTCAAGGGGCGATGTATGTGTTTGCCGATGTATCAAAGGTCACTGATAGCGCTTATCAGTTGGCGGATGATTTATTAAACCAGGCGCATGTTGCCGTAGTGCCTTGGGATAAGCAGCATCTTCGTTTGGCATATGGCAACAGTTATGAAAATTTGCAAGTGGCTTTGCAACGTGTCGGTGATTTTTTGGTTGGTGACACGAAAAAGGTCAAAAGCATGATTGGTTGTGTTTAAAAGATGAAGGGGCACACTGCCGTTATGTCGGTCGGTGGGCTTTTCAGGGTTTTTGGAGCGCTTTGTTCTTTACAAGCAAAAGCATTCACCACGGAGACACGGAAGCACGGAGAAGGTCAAAAGCAATGATTGTTTTTCTCCGTATCTCCGTGGTTAAAATGTTTTTCTTTTTAAGGAACAAAGGGCTCCAGTGACTTGAAAAGCCTATCAAACCCTTTAGACATCACAAGCTGAATAGTTACGCAAAAGCGACAGTAAAATACATAGACAAAAACAGGAGAATAATAATGGTAGCAGCAAGAAATCCTAATCAGATTAACGTCAACGTAGCAGTTGATGTTATTCGGGCACTTTCGGATGAAACGCTTGAAGATAATTTATACATGATGGACAACAATCCGTTTGGACCGGGGTTTGAAAGTACTGGGCAGGGCACTGATTACCTGACCACCTCGTGTGTGCCCGGGCAAGTGATCCAATGGGTGATTCATGCGATTGATTTACAGACCCCAGTATCAATCAAAAGCATTCGCTTTATTGGTGATGGTGAAGAGCAAGGGCATTCGTCGGCGGCGCAAGAAAGCAGCAGCCGTCCGGATTTGAAGGTGTGGACCGGTATTGTACCTGACTACATGGTCCCCGGTCAGCCTTATCGCTATCAACTTGAGCTGCAAATGGGCGATGGTCAGAACAGCATTATGACGACGGATACTGCGGCGTTAAAGCGGGTTTAATCAAAAGCAATTAATCACAAACAAAAATAAAGAGGAACGTTATGAGCCAGCAATTAGCAATAATACTGATGATTGACATTGACGCGGCCTTAAAAGCTAACAGCTTAGAAGGCAATACTTACCTGTTTGACAACATGCGCACTCATGGGTCAGAAGGCAATGGCACCGGTGATTTGATCACCGCTGTTAATGGTTCGCATTGGCATGATGGTGGCATTGCCGCCGAGCAAGTGTTGAATTGGTTGCCCTATGGTGTTGGTACTTTGCCACGCACCTTGCCAAAAGGGTTTCAGGCGGCGCAGTCAAAAATGAGCGACAAAAAAGTCATTGCAGAGCTGAAAAAGCGCACTGGCATCAAAGCCTTGTCAGAAGGGTTGAAGAAATCGGCCAAAGGTAAAACCGCCGGTGAACTGAAACTGAGCAGTGATGTTGGTGATGTCAACGAGATTGCCGACTGTTTAAACGCCATTATCGATGATACCAGCGTGGTTCGCAAAGTCAGAGATAGTCAGGGTAATGTCAAAAGTACCGAGCTGAAAATGGTTGATATCACCGGTCAAGCGGTGAAAAAACAAGACATGTCAGCAATTTACATGACACCAATTATCAACGACATCAGCGGTGAAGCGGTTGAAAAGGGCATTATCTTTCCGGACCAATATGGTTCACCGGATTTGGTGAATGATGGTTGGTATTGGGCGGCGACGGTGAATACCGGGATCAGCGGGGTTTTTGCTTATACCATGCATGTGACTTTGCATCGTTATTCTGCCGAAGATGAGACTTGGATACCGGTCGAAATGACTTACACCTCCTATTTAAATGTCACTAGCGAGCCTAAAGTCAATGGTTTTACGGATGCTGACATGGGTGTATTACCGGTTTTATAACTATCACCTGCTTGAAAAAAGAATAACAGGAAATAAACAATGAGAATGATATCAGTAGTTTGTGTGGTTGATGTTGTCGGTGCGCTGGCCAACAACACCTTGAGTGGAAACATCAATCTGGTGGACAACAACAAAACTTATGGCTCGACAGACGAGGGTACCGAGGTATTAAAAACCATGGTTCGCGCTGGCGACACCGTAGTTTGGGTAGTACAACCGTTGGAGTGTGAAGCTCATGCGAGCATCGAAGGAGTGTTGATTGACAAAAGTGTTTGCGTACCTGAGAAGAAATTCTATGAAGGCACCGATGTGGCTTATTGGATTGGCAAAATTGAAAAAAACATCAAGCTCGATGAAGTGCCTTACAGCTTGCAATTCAAAATTGGTAGTCGGGTAACAGAGATGGCCACTAGTGCCATTCCGATGTTGGTCATTAACAAAAACGTCAACACCTAAATAAGCATAAGCCTAAAGCTCAAATAGCAGGAGGATCATCGTGGTAAAAACCAGACAAAAACCGCAAAAGGCCAACAGTGGCCAACTTAATTCCGTGCAACTGAATGTTGTTACTTTCGTTGATGTTTATAAAGCGTTAGAAAACAACTCATTAGACGACTGTGTATATATGGTCGACAACAGTCTGCACAGTTTAAGAGAAGGCAGCCCAGAATTGCGCACAACGTGTAAACAGGGCCAAGTGATTAACTGGATCATCTACCCATTAGACATGGACCAGCGCCTCGATAAACAGTGGCCATCGATGCCAAAAATCAACAACATTGTGTTCTTAAATGAACATGGCGAAAACGTCGCCGAACAAAAAGTCTGCACCGAATTTAAAGTGTATGGCGGTCCGGATAAAATCCGTACACAATATGACCCGGTATATTATTACTGGGCCGGTACGGTATTACCTGATTTACCACCGGGTGTTTACAAATATCGTTTAGTGATTGAGTTACAAGCGGCAAAAGATGGCGAACCACCAGTATATCTGAATTTGGATACACCTAGTTTGCAAGTGGTTGATTTGCTGGCGTTGACGTAATCGTTGGCAATTATAGGCGCGAATGATTATTGTTTTATTGCAGCAACCTGCTCAATACTCAATCCGGTCATTTGCGCCACTTGTTCAACTGCCATGCCTGCTTGTAAAAGGTTAATGGCGACAGACTCAACGCCTTCGGATCTGCCTTTGGTTATACCTCTGGCTTCACCTTTAGCATCGGCTTTTTTCTCTGCTAAACTAATCGCCCCGCGTTGGTCTTGTATTGTCATTTCATAACGCTCTTGTTCTTCTAACTCTTTTTTGGTCCAACTGGCTCGGTTGGCGAGTTCAAAAGCATGTTTTATTTCAGGTATTTTAGATAAAGTATCGGGGATCATGGTTAAATCATCAGCGTGTTTAAGAAAAAACAACCATTTGTCGATGATAGAATCCAGTTGATCAGCGGTCTGGTTAAACTTGGGTAATTCGGCGAATACCAATTCAAGATCATCACTATAAACATCACCATCGTCCGCTCTGAGTTTGTATTTATTGATGGTTGCCGATCTTTCAGGAAACAATACAAAATTGGTGACGGTGATAGCAATGACATCGGTGAGCAGATGATAGTCTTCACCTTTGTTGATTTGGTTGGCATAGCCTTTACAGGCATTATAAAGAATGCGTTTCTCAAAACTCTCTACATTGAGTACCTGCATCTCAATGATATAGGATTTACCACTTTCATCCTCAGCTTTTACGTCGAGAAAGCTGTGTTTCAGTCCGGCAATTTTAGGTGCTTGGTAGGGATCGACAATGGTGATATCGACAATACTATGAGGTGATTTCAAATTTAGGATAGCATTTAAAAAACTCAGTAAAATGTCTCTACTGTGAGCAGAGCCAAAAATTTTCTTAAAGGCAAAATCGGTTCTTGGATTGAGAAACTGCATAAGGGCCAGTGATTATGGTGTTGAGTGAATGTGAGCAATTATATCTGAATTTTGACCGTGTGGCTTGATGGAATTAAAAATGAAAGACCAGCGCCCCGAGACAAATGAGGTGTTTAATTTTGATTTGCAAGAGATGCAAAAGGCGCTTAAAGGCAAGAAAAAAACATTGCCGAGAATTAAATCTATTGAAGATATGGATACTATTATCTGCATGTCCGTAGATATTCGCCACTTTAACTTACAAAGCTGTGTCTAATTTGGCTTGTTAAAACTAGTGGTAATGAGTCGAATTTACTGTTAAAGTGTCATTCATGGTTAAGTGAATGATGAACCTGATAATATTGTGTTGATATTTATGTCGCAGAACAGTGAAAGAGGCCCCAGTGGATAAAACTAAAACCAAAGTTGACGACATGATGATCCATATGATCCGGCCAAAACTGGATAAAATTAAAACTCGATTTTGCAATGGCGAGGGATTAAGCGGCGAAGATATTAATATGCTATTGCTAGAAGCTCAAATAAATCATATTAATCACCTTGATTTAAGGTTGAATGAAGTGACCGCCGATGTTGCGCATTTGAAGGTGGAGTTTAAGCGACTCGAAACCAAGGTAGATCATCGTTTTGATGTGTTTGAAGCGAGAATGAGCGCTTTTGAAAATAACATAAAAGTACAAATATCAGACATGCGGCTGGAGATGAAAGAATAGACATCAAATCTCAATCATTAACCCCCAAACGCCCGCAAACTCAATTTACGTAAACGTTCAATCCACAAATCAGCAGTCTGACTACTCAAACCATAATGGTGTTTGGCGGCATGACGTAACAGCCGATATTCCTGTTCGATATTGGTCGGGAAGATGCCCGGATCATCGGTGTTGATACAAACAGCGACTTCACCTTTGTTGCGAATGCCAAAGCGATCTAGTTGCTTGGATTCAAACAAACTGTCATCGGGCGGAAACCAGCGGAATATCGGGTGCTGGTGATAATCGTCAAAACGACTCAATGAAATATTCGATGACGGACAGGCTTCAATGATGATGCCCCGGCGGTCATATTTCATCATCAAATGGTCTTGAATCAGTTGGTATAAGAGCAGTTCGGTGTTGTTTTTGTCTGTTGTTAAGTTGATGGCAAAATCAATTTTTTTGCTGTCTTTTTCGTCTTTGCTTAATGCTCTCAATGCACTGCGAATAGTGGGAAATTTGGCTTGCAAGCGGTCGCTGTGCTCAAACGGTACCCAATAAGCGCTGTCATGGAGGTTTTTTGAGTTGTTGAACCATTGTTGATGTTGATAGGAATTGCCCCGGCTTTGCCAATAAGCCGATAATTCGGCATGAGTGAATGATGCGTTAAAGTGGTCTTTTTGCCAGTTTTGCAGCCGTCGTTCAAGCTGCGGCACCATTCGCAACGCTTCATTATGGTCAATGCTCAATTTGATGGCGTAATGCAGTAACCACACGGTATTCCACAGGTTTTCTTCGGGCGTGACAAACGCTTGTTGCTGTCGTTCGGCCCAATCTTTAGGCATCACACCCAGAGCGAGTGCGTGACCGAGGCGGTCACCTTGACGCATATTGCAATAGTAAACGGTCTCGTCGATGGCGCGTAAACCGGTGATTAAGTGACTGTAGTCTTCGCCAGCATGAATACTCAGATAACGGTGTTTTGATAGTTGTACCGTGCCGTTAAGCTTTTTAACCGCGATGGGTTTTTCGCGTAAATAACGCAAAGCTGGGGCGAATAAATGAATCGGAAAATGGTTTTCGTTGCCTGCGACATCAAAACCACGGATCAGCGTTGGTACCTGCATGTTAGATTTATAACGACGCTGGGATTTTAACAAACGCCTGAGCTGCTGACCCTGATGGTTCACTTCACGGCGTTTTTCGTCGTCCATACCTGCGCGGAGTTTTCTGATGTGGTCACGGATAAAGTGCAAACAGTAGTGAAACTGTTGGTTTTGCCAGTCAACCAAATGGGCGGTTTTCGCCAGCCAGTCCATATTTTCAGTGGGCGGGGCGACTTTTAACGCGGCTTTATTATTGCCTGCCAGCAACCATGCTAATGACTCTCTACTGGTTGATGACTCTTTACTCGCTGAACCAGCCTTGAACTGGCGAATATCTGACATGAAAAAATCAACAAAATGGCTCAAACCGACGCCAGACATCACCACATAAGCCCGTAGAATATTCACCAGATGCACCAACGCCAGCGTTACCGTTTGAATGGCGGCGGGCTGCTGTTTTTCTTCCAGCTGGAGTAATAACGCACATGCCATCGCCGTGAGGGCTTGGTGACTATTGCCTTGTTGCACTTGTTTGACCATTTCAAACAACGCCATTTGTTGCGGTGTTGTTGGTTTTTTATTTAGACGGACTTTGGTATATAAACGGCTGTTATTACTATTGAGCGGTGACTGTTTTAACGTTGATTTGAGTAGTTGCGGTAGCTTTTTCAGCAACTCTGGTTGTTTATCTGCTTTGGCAAAACTGTAGTCACAATACACGTCGAACAATAAACGATAGACGCTCACCAGCGTGCCGACATTATAGTTATCGCTATTGATTAAAGTGAATTCTGGTACCCGAGGTAGTTTAAGATCCTTTAGTTGCTTGCGGTCAACCCGGTCGAATAAAAAGCGAGTCAGCACATCGGTGCCGTGAACACCGCCGAAATGTACGTGATTATCTGCAAATGGCGTCGTTTCGTCATTGGCGGCAAATCCTAACGGGCACTGTTTTTTTAACAGCGCGGGCAGGGCGTTGATTGACCACTGCCGGGCTTTTAGCTGTTTGACAAAATACCCCGCGATTAAAAACCCCGGATGAAGGTGATTGATTAAGGCTTGATATTCAGTGGTCAAATCGGCTTTGACGGCAAAATGATCACCTTCGAAGTTGAGATAGTCAACGGCGGTGGTTTGCAGGCATTTTAGGCTGTAAGTAGCGTCACCCTTATCCGCTTGCCAGTGTTTCTCTAATGCGTTGTCGATGTCGTCCCAGCGCAGTTGATGGGCACGCATATCAAACAGGCTCTCTTTTATTGCTTGTTTGAATTGTTGCTGGCTGGGGTTGTTGGTTAATTTTGAGCTTTTATTATTAGCGGTTAAATCGCGCAGGCAAATATCCAGCACCCTGTCTGAGCGGGTTAGGGCGATGATTGGCAGCTCTGAGAGGGAGTTGTTTAGCATTTAGTTTTTTCCTGCTAGCCAAGAGTCCAGAAGCTCAGTTGCTTCTACAAACTCTGCCACCCGATATATTTGATAAAAAAGTGATGATTTAGTGTTTTTCTGGCGATTATATTCATCTTTATATTTGGCCATATCAGCACTATCTCTAACATTTACGATGACTCCACGGATGATTACTACATATTGCATCCAATTTTCCTTGTTTATTGCAGGTAAAATAGCTAAGTCAGATGATGATATAGCATTTTTTAATGCTACCCTGGCTTCTCTTCTGTAACGGCGGTAAATGCTACCCTCAGTTTCAGCTTCTTGTTGCGCTAGTTTGGCTTTTGTTAGCTCTTTTTTAGCCTTATCTACTTTTATCTCAAAGTCCGTCAACCCACCAAGCTCGAACACCGGATGCTTGGCAATCGCCTTAGTCAAACTGTCATTGTCACTTTCAATCAACAAAGGTTTGATGTTTTTTAAGTAACTCGGATCACCTCTCATACTGTTTTCAATATTAAAGTTTTCACTCATGGCAATACCTTGCTTGACTACATCGGTAGCCTTGTTTTCAAAGCTGGCTATGGTGTTAAGTAAAATAAAATACACTCGTTTATGCAGTTGCTGAATCGATTGTTCAGCCAAGAAGCTTCTGTTTTTCAATAGTTTAACGGCACTGAAATACTTGTTAAAAACACTGTAAAGTAACTGTCCTGAGTACTCGGTATTACCGAGTATGGTGCGCCATTGATTGATGTCATCAGCAAATTGTTCCAGCCTATTTTTGCTTTGTTCATCGGTTATCAATGATTCATCTGCGTCTTCTTCTGAGGTGTCATCAGTGTCTTCGGTTTCGGCCAGTTTGGTGGGAAAGTAATGGAAAAAACTATGAAAAGGCGGTTGCGCCAATAGTTGGTTGATATCTTTAGCACTGAGGTCTTGATAAATGCTGCTAATGATCAATTCAAATACTTTGCCAAAAAATACCAAATAACCCGTTTGATAGCTGCTGTAGTAATCATTATGAGTGTACAAGCGTAACAATAGTTGTTCATCAGGATCGGTTATTCTATCGACTCGGGATTTAGCGATAAGCAAACGGGCCGTATAGGGTTCAATTCCGGCAAATTTAATCATCACCTCGGGTAACCTTTTCATATAAGGTAGCTGACTGGCTTTATCTCGTTCACTGTAGCCACTTTTTTCTAATGCGATAGTCGACTTTTCAGCAAAACGTTTACCGACAATACCAGCAGTATGATTGCGGGTATCAATAATTCCTGCATGTCTGAAAAACAGCGCTTTATCATCGCGACGATCAGCGGTGTTAAATAGCTGTATTGAGGTTTTCAGTAATTGATATAAGTCTTGTCGATCACCAGCAGCAAAGTAATTTGCCATCTTATCCAGTAAGTTGTTCGAACGGTGTAAAGTGGCAGTTACATCTTGCTTATCGGGGTCACACAATGTCGTCAGCACTGTATTATCAATGTTTGCCAAGCCATTTAAAAACTGGGATAAATCCCGGCAGGTTTGCGGCAAAAAAGTGGGTTTACTATCTTCAATACCATTGGTGCCAGCAAATGAAATATCCCTTAACCTGTGATACAAACGGTTAAAGCTGATATTCAATGAAGCTGATTTGATATTAATTTGATGTTGTTGCAATAATTCAGGAAACGATAGCAAGCGAATTTCAGCATATCGCGGAAACAACTTCTGAATATAACGATCAGCCAGCTCTTTGGCGTCGGCTTTTTCATCATCCACAGGCTTACGGGCATTGATCGCTAATTGATGAACAAAATGACGGGTCACTATGGTGCGATAAAGGCTTTTGTCACCGCTGACAATCGGCAGAATAAACGGGCAAGCGAGGTATTTTCGAATCACTTCGAGCACGTTAAACGCAATATCCAGCGACATGTCAACATCATCAATAAGTAATACAATCGCTTTACAGTCGAGTAAATCTTTAGCCTCGGCGAAGTATTCAAACAATCGTCGTTC
Organism: Alteromonadaceae bacterium; assembly: GCA_965277695.1. Taxonomy (GTDB): domain Bacteria; phylum Pseudomonadota; class Gammaproteobacteria; order Enterobacterales; family Alteromonadaceae; genus JABSOG01. The sequence goes on along the minus strand of CBDIDQ010000119.1, from coordinate 11,312 downwards.
CAAATCCAAACTGCTTTTAAATGCCAAAAAGCGATCCACACCATAACTGGATTTAGCGGTAAATTCTGATTCTAAGGCATCGGTAACCTGTTCTAATGCATTGATGTAAGCGTCGCTGATGTCGTCACTTTTAACGGTTTCTATTTCCGCATGAATCTGACCGATGATGACGTTGATAAAATCTTCTTTGATGCTCAGCAGGGTAGGGTCGATGGGCTGGCTGAAATATAAACCGTCTTTTTGTCCGCTGGTGTTATCGTTATAGGCATTTTCGAGGTTGAGCATAAAGGCGGTTTTGCCTGAGCCCCGTGGACCATCAATAAAAATGGTATTGTGAATTCGGTCGAGCGGGCGGTTCAGCGCATTATAATTACGTTTGTCTTTGTTGCGTTCTTTGCCTGTGTTATCGGCAAATTCCCGCGCAGATTGCAGTAAATCAAAGGCCGATTGATAAGCGTCTACTTGCAAACGCTCTTTGGGGTCTTCAAATACAGTGGCACGGTCTTCACGGGCTAAGTTCAGTATTATTTCAGCCATGGTTTTTCCTTATTTCTTTGTGCTATTTTTTCTTGCTTAACAGGCTGGTGAGGCGTTCACCAAAAAAATGAAAATCGCTGATGATATCCCGATGGCGATCATCCACTTCATTATCGACAATCAGCAATAGCCGACGCTGAGCTTGAGTTTCGCTGAGTGAGCCTGAGCGTTTTTCGGCATCATTGAGTTTGATTTTATATAACGCGGTGCGGTTGCGACTCCACGCCCGGGTATAACCTTCGAGACGGTTGATCATGTACGCGGCGATAGCTGTGCCGAGTCCGGCTAATATTAAAATACCGATGGTGGTTTGCCAATGCTCACTTGAGTACAGGAATATGAGCGGAAGATATAACATTGCCACCAACCCTACGTTTAATACAGAGACCAAAAACAACGATTCATTACGACGTTGTTTTTGACTATTTTATCTGTACACAACGCGAGTGCAATAATGAATAGGGGCGCGATGAACAAAGTTGATTGAATTGTCAACGAAATTGGGGATGTCTGTTTAAAAAAAGGCGCGTCGATACTGCCCCCATTGAGGAAATACAATAAACCGCCATAGACAAAAACATATAACCCCAACTTCATGATATAACGAGCAAAATTACTTCTGACGGAAAACCAGTCGGTATAGGATTCAAAGTACCGACGAAATGCCTCGTATTGATCGTCGTATTTTTCAAACACGATTGCTTCATGCCACTTCATTGTTGGCGTCTCCAGGTTATTTTTGTTTAGTTGCTTCTTATTAAGAAACAATGTCATGAATGCCGGGATGATGTCAATGGTTGGCAATGCCAAAGTTACCGTGTAAATTAGGGGGCACAGTGTGAATGAAAGTGTGAATGAAAGTGTGAATCAACGTACAAATCAAAAGGAAACAAGATGGCCAAAGTGAAAAGTGCCGACCTCATCACACCAGCACAATATCTGGAAAATGAGCGCACCAGTGAAATGAAGCACGAATATGTTGATGGTCAGACTTATGCTATGGCCGGAGCAAGTCCTAATCACGGTCGGATTTCGGCCAATTTAATCCGGCGGTTGGGCAATCAGTTAGATAATTCGCCCTGTGAACCGTTCAGTTCAGATTTGATGTTGAAAACGCCAACAGGCCAATATCGTTATCCTGATGTGATGGTGGTCTGTGATGATGAGTTTATTGATAATGGTTATGTTACTCAGACGCCAGTGATTATTATTGAAATCCTTTCCCGTTCTACCCGCAAAATTGATGAGAGAACCAAACAATTGGAGTATATCAATATTCCAACACTCAAAGAGTATGTGCTGATTGAGCAGGATATTGTTGATATCAGGGTGTTGCGCAAAAGCGACGATTGGCGTACTAGCCATTATTACCTCGGTGAAAGCGTTTATTTTGAATCTCTTGATGTAACATTATCGGTCGAAGAGATTTATAACCGGGTGCAAAATCAGGATATGACAGATTTTCTGGCCAACCAATAAACGCTAAGGTTATCATGGACTTCCCCCTCTATATCTACCTACTGGCGATGTTCGGCGGCACTATCGCCGGGTTTATCAATACCCTGGCGGGCAGCGGCTCATTGATTACCTTACCTATTTTGATTTTTCTTGGTTTGCCTGCTAACGTGGCTAATGGCACTAATCGGATTGGCATTTTATTTCAGAGCATTGTCGGTATTTTCAAATTTCAGCAGTCGGGTAAATTGCCTTGGGGTAATGGTCAGTTTTTGATTTGGCCAACTACGCTGGGGGCCATTGTTGGGGCTTTTATTGCGATTGATTTGAATGAGCAGTGGATGAATTACAGTATTGCGGCGGTGATGCTGTGTATGTTGGCGGTGATTTTATTCAAGCCTGAAAAATGGCTGAAGGAGCATACCGAGCTGGCGGATAATTATCGCGGTATCGGTAACTTTGCACTGTTTTTTGCCATTGGTTTTTATGGCGGATTTATTCAGGCTGGCGTCGGGGTGTTTTTGTTGATTGCGATGGTGGCTCGGTGTGGCTTTTCAATGGTCAATGCTAATGCGATAAAGTTGGTATTGGTGCTGATTTTTACTATTCCGGCGGCGGCGATTTTTATTTATTACGGCCAAGTTGATTGGACGTTGGGCATTATTATGGCGCTAGGTCAGGGGCTGGGTGCTTGGCTGGCGGCGACCTTTGCCACTGGCAGTAAAACAGCCGCTTTGTGGACCCGTCGTTTGTTGATTGTGGTTATTATTTTGTCCGTAGTTAAGCTATTGGGTTTCTAATGTAATGTTTCTGTGTAGGTATAGGTGTAGCTGGTATTTTAACCGTTTTTATAACCGTTTGGTCTCAATCGGCTTGTATCTAGGCTTTTTTTTCTTATAATCCGTTGCAACTTCAAGGTTATTAGCGTTAAGGGGAACAAAATGAAAAGAGTAATGATGTTATTGGCAAATGGTGTTGAGCCGTTAGAAACCGCTGCATTTACTGATGTTATGGGCTGGGCAACACTACTGGGTAATGAAGAGGTCCAGTTGGTTGATGTCGGTTTGCGTGCAAATATCAAGACTACTTTTGGTTTAAATCTTAAACCCAATCATTTGTTGGAAGATGTTGACTTAAGTCAGTTTGATGCGTTGGCGATACCTGGCGGTTTTGAACCTTCTGGTTTTTACGACGAAGCATTAAGCGAACCTTTTCAAGACGTTATTCGTTATTTCGCTAAACACCATAAACCTATCGCGAGTGTTTGTGTCTCATCGATTGCGGTGGGTGTTTCTGGTGTCTTAGCGGGTAAAAATGCCACCACTTATCATCAAGTCGGTGGTAAACGTAAAGCGCAGTTAGAAGATACCGGTGCTGTTTTTGTTGATCGTCCTGTGGTCATCGATAGCAATATCATTACTTCAACCGGTCCCGGTACTGCACTAGAAGTGGCGTTTGAGTTGCTCGAAAAACTCACTGATAAAGACAATGTTGATCAGTTAAGAGTGAAAATGCGGGTACCTACGCCAAGTGATGAATGGTATCAAGGTCCTCAAGTTAGCTGATTAATTATCATTTTAAAAAAACCGCATAACCTTTGGGTTATGCGGTTTTTTTTTGTTGCTTTTTTCAGGGTTGCATTCTTTACTCAAACATCGGACAATAGCGCCGCAAAATATCAGTCCGTAATTAAAGACAGACATATTTGTCAACATCATAAACAGGGTTAAGGAATAGTATGAATATTAAGAAAGCGTCAGCAAGGGCAATGCAAGTCCTGCTGTTGGTCATGGTCAGCGGATTTGCAGTTAATGCAACGGCAGCTGAAACAAAAGCGACAACGAAAGCAGTACCACACATCAAGGTCGAAGATTTAGTCAAACTCAGGGGCGCAAGAAACCTGAAAATATCCCCCGACGGCAAGCACTTATCAGCAGTACTCAGACACGAAAAAGAAGATTTGTTGGCGATCCTCGATAGCGCAAACTTGAAGCCAGTCGGTATGTTTCGGGTCAGAGGGGTAAGACGTAACGTCGGTACTGTGTATTGGGTTAATAATCAACGGGTGATTTACACCGTCACTGAAAGTAGTGCATGGAATAAACATCAATATGACGTGGGTGAAATTTATGGCGTCAATGTTGATGGCAAAAAGCATAAACGAATTTTTGGCTATCAGGCAGGTGAAGAAAGTACTGGCACCAATCTGAGAAAGAAAAAAGCCGATTATGGTAATAACGAAATTCTCGATTTACTGCCTGATGATGACAAGCATATCCTGCTAGCCTTTTATCCTTGGTATATTGTCAATAACCGTTGGCGCAGTAACCCGAATGTTAATCCGGTGATTTATAAACTAGATGTTTATAGTGGTAGAAAAAAGAAAGTCGGTAACCTGTCGATGCCCTATGCCGATGGTATTACGGATAACAACGGCGATGTGCGCTTTTCTATCGGGGTGGATGATAACAATGATCAGATCATTTCTTATAAAAATAAAGCCGCAGATGACTGGAAAGTCTGGTCACCAAAAAGCTCAGCCAACATTAATAATATCTACCCCCAGAGTTTTACCGCAGACAATCAGAACGTCTATATTACAGCTAACGTCGGCGATGGAACACGGGCGTTGTATTCACTCAACCTTAAAGACCAATCGATAGAAAAAGTGGTTCATAATGAAAAAGTGGATATTAGTTTGTTTATTCGCGATTTTGTCGATGACCGTATTGTCGGTGTTGCGACACAATTAGGCTTGCCCGCTTATGACTATCTTGACCTTAAAAACCCAACAGTAAAACTGCATCGCTCAATGCTCGCCACCTTCGAAGGTAATGATGTGCGATTTACCAGCTCGACCAAAGACCATAATAAAGTGGTGGTTTATGTCTTTTCGGATACCAATTCCGGTGAATATTATTTATATGACAGACAAAAGAAAACCGTGGCTTATTTGAGTGCTTCTCGTGATTGGCTTGACCCTCAAGCGATGGTTATGACCGAACCGATGACGATTAAAACCCGTGATGGGGCTGATATCTATGGCTATTTGACACTTCCTAAGCATCAATCTAAAAACCTGCCATTAGTGGTATTTCCGCACGGTGGACCGCATGGGGTTCGCGACTGGTGGGGTTTTAACTGGGAAGTACAATTATTGGCTAATCGGGGATATGCGGTATTACAGGTCAATTACCGAGGTAGTGATGGTTTTGGTACGGCTTTTGAAGCTATTGGTAAAGGTAAGTGGGGTGGATTGATGCAGGATGACCTGACAGATGCCACACAGATGATGATTGACTCAGGTGTTGCCGATGCCAAACGTATTTGTATGTATGGTGCCAGTTATGGCGCTTATGCGTCATTGATGGGGGCTGTCAGAGAGCCTGATATGTATCGTTGTGTGATAGGCTCTGCTGGAGTTTATAACTTGCCAATGATGTTTAAAGAAGGTGATATTGCTGAGCGTAAAAGGGGTTTGGTTTATTTAAAAGAGGTTTTGGGTGACAATTTGGCTGATCAGAAAAAACGCTCGCCAACCTTTAACGTTGATAAAATCAAGGCCGAGGTTTTATTGATCCATGGTGGTCAAGACGAGCGGGCACCGATGGAGCAGGCTGAATCATTGAAAGACGCATTTGACGCTATCGGCAAAAAATATCAGTGGTTAGAGATTGGTAATGAAGCCCATGGTTATTACGATGAAGCCAATCGTTTAACGGTGTATAACAAAATACTGGCGTTTTTAGACCAGCACATTGGTCAGTGATTAAGACCCAGAAAAACTCTGGCGTTGGTGATTTGACGCCAGATCATTGGCTAAAAGCCTGAATAATTGCGGGCTATCAGCAAGACGGGGTACGCTAATCGCGTACCCCTGAACCATTTCACAATCGTGCGCTCGTAAATAATTGAGTTGTTCGGCTGTTTCAACCCCTTCTGCAATCACCGATAAACCTAAGCCATGCGCCAGATTAAGACTTGCGTTGACAATGGCGGCATCTGATGACGAACCGGGCAAGCCATTGATAAATGAACGGTCGATTTTGAGTTTGTCGATGGGAAAGTGCTTGAGGTAAGCCATCGAAGAATAACCGGTGCCAAAATCGTCAATAGATAACTTAATGCCCATGGCTCTTAAGCGTTTCATGGTGCGAATACTTTGGTCGATATTTTTCATCAGCACAGATTCGGTCAGCTCCAGTTCGAGGTGCTGAGGGTTCATACCAGTACGATCACAAATTCGCTCAATGGTAGAGCCAAGATCATGATGGGCAAACTGACTGGCCGACAGGTTAACCGCAATGAAATCGAGCTTGAGCCCCTGTGTTTGCCATTGCACAAATTGACGACAGGCTTCTTGTAATATCCAATTGCCCAAAGAGATAATCAAGCCGCTTTGTTCGGCAACCGGAATAAAGTGAGCAGGTGGCAAAACACCTTGTTGCGGGTGATCCCAACGAACCAAGGCTTCGCATCCGGTGATTAAACCAGTGTCTAATTGCAGCAGTGGTTGGTAATGTAAAATAAACTGTCTTTGTTTTACTGCCTCGCGTAACGCTTGTTCAATCTCAACCCGTTGTTTGACCTGAAGATTCATTTGCGGGGTATAACGACAATATTGGTTAATTCCGTCAGCTTTGGCTTTGTACATGGCGATATCCGCATTACGAAGCAATTCATGCACACTAGTGGCGTCATCAGGATAAAAACAATAACCAATGCTAGCAGAGACGACGACCTCACCAACGTCTAGTTTAAACGGCGCAGAAAGCACCACTAAAATGTCATTAGCTAGCGCTTCAATGTTGGTAATAGCATCACCATCACCACCATCATCAAGGGTAAGCCCTTTGACGAATAAACTGAACTCGTCGCCGCCAAGCCGGGATATCACTACATTAGGATTAACAAATTGGCGTAATCGCTCAGCGATGTGAATTAATAAGATGTCACCAGTTGAATGGTCTGTGCAGTTGTTCACCAGTTTAAATTGGTCAAGGTCGATAAATAACAACGCCAGCGTTTGCTGATGGCTTTGCGCTTTTTCCATCGCCATCCCTAGTTGTTCGATAAATTGATTGCGATTGGGTAAACCTGTCAGAATATCAAAATGAGCGAGGTGATAAATTTGTTCCTCAGCTTGCTTTTTATCGGTGATATCACTAAATACACCAATGTATTGGATCACTTCACCCCGTTTATCTTTAACCGCTGTGAAGGTTTGCCAGCAAGGAAAAACCTCACCACTTTTATGCTTATTCCACACTTCTCCTTGCCAACTGCCTGATTTGTCGATTGTTTCCCAAAGGTATTGATAAAAAGCCTGTGAATGTTTGTCAGAGGTAAATAACCCGGGGGTTTGGCCGATGGCTTCTTCGGCGTTGTAACCGGTGATTTGGCTGAACGCCGGGTTGATCCGCAATATCTGAGTTTGACCGTCGCAAATGATAATGGCTTCTGCGGTTTCGTTAAAAACGCTGGCGGCTAGCTGTAATTCTTGTTTAACCTGATCTTGTTCAATTTCAAAGCGGATCTGCTTGGCAATCACACTTAATACTGGGCTCACCCAATCGTTTACTGCCATCGGTTGGGTATCCATAACAACGATAATGCCCAATATTGAATTATCAGCTGAAATAATCGGTGTGCCAAAGTAACTTTCAATGCCCATTTGCACCAATAAAGCATCATCTGGGTAAAGTTTGGCCACTTCCTTTTCGATTAACTCAAGTTTCAAGTTAAGGACATCCTGACAGGGAGTACCTTTTAATTCATAAGTGAAATTATCAATGTGGTGACTGCCAGACCACACTGATAAGGTGCGGATGGCGGTTTTGTGGTGATCTGAAAATACCCCGATAAAGGCATAGCGGGTATTGTGGATTTGCGCTAATGCCTTACTAATATCGTTAAAATATTGCTCGCCAGAGGGCAAGGTGGTGGCTTGAGAGAACCGTTGTAATAGTTGAGTTGATGCCTCGCGACGATCAATGGCCTTATCAAGTTCATGGTGTGATTCGCTTAATGCGTCGGTGCGGACTTTAAGTAACTGTTGCAGGCTTTGTTGGGTTTTTTGTAATTGAATTTCAATCCGCATGGTTTTGTCAACACTGGTTGCGATGATAAGGGCGGTCATTAAGGCAATCGCGATAAAGCTTTGCAATAACAGCAAGGACTCGTTGGTATCTGCAAGCACAAAGGGGCCAGTGCCATGCAAAGTACTGTAAATGGCCACTAAGGTATAGAGCACAATCATCGTCATGGCTCCGTGTTGCTGAAAACGTAGCGCTGCCCACACCAGCGTTGGGATTAAAAAGAATGAAAATGAATAATCGGGGGGAGTGCCTGAAAAGACGATGATAACGCTCAGTAGGGTGCCAATAAACAAAGCGGTCAATTCATAATATCGGACTTTGTTGAGTACAAAAGTCGGTTTGTGGATCAGGGTGAATATCAATGGAGTCACTACCAGTCCGCCAACGGCATCACCCAACCACCAGGTGGTCCAAAATAACAGCAACTGTTGACCATCAATGACATAGGTGAGTAATAGGCTGGTGACGCCAATAGTGGCACTGATGGTGGTGGTTAATAACACCACCAAGTAAAAAGTTAAGGTTGATTGTGCGGAATTAAACGGTGCGTTACCAATCCATTTTAAAATCAAAAAGCTGGCGGCAATGGCCTCTAGCGTATTACCTATAGCAATGCCTAAGGTGGCAATTAAACCAATGCCGGAGGTGGTATTAACCACGAAGGAGGCAATAAAAATGGCGGGCCACACTCGATAACCAAAATACAAAATAGCCGCGATGGCGAATCCGGTTGGTGGCCATATCGGACTGATATTAGCCTGTACCAAGGCAAAACTCAGTCCGGCTTTTGCCAATAAAAAATAACTGATACCCAGTACACAGCAAAGCGTAGTGTATTTCATTTTATTCATCTAAAGGTCAAGATCCGCGCATTTGCCTGTGAGTTAAATTGAGCATAGCAGCTATCCCAACAATTTGAACTTTTGGCTAAAAAAGCTGACCCTGATTTGTCTCATGATCAGTTTCATCAAAATAATGTTTGTTGGCGTCAGTGATAAATGTTAAATATTAGGCTAAAACTAGTTAACAGACACAACGAACAACCATATTTTTACCTAATGTGGTAAGGTAACTCAGGTTTAATTTGTAACAAAACATTTTTTATTCATGGCGATATAATCCTTAGTTTCACCGTATAATAATCTATTAAACAGGGTACACTATTGACTCATAGAGTTTATGAATATGCTCATAGGTCGCGGCATTGGTTAGTTATTATTTTGCAAAATCAAGGTTTTAGTCTTGGTGGGTAGTGATGGTAATAATGGCAAAGGGCAATTTTTATACCATAGTGTAAACCAATGATTGTGCAGGCTCTGCACCAATAGTAAATTAACCCGCATTCATAGGTAGGCCGAAAAACTCGCTTTTAAAGTGGACATTATCGCTTCAAGGCTCTATCCTTGCACCCTATTGTTACAAACAATCAACAATCTCTGACTATACTTTACATAAAAAGGATGAGTTTATGCCAAGCAATCCACCTACTATCATTGAGTTGATGTTTGCACCAGCAGAAGTTAAACGCGCTTCTGCATTTGCCGTTTTTAGTGGCACGTTATTGAATGTGATTAACCAATGGTCAGTGCTCATCGGCGATGGTGAGTTGTCGTGGTTAAGTGTGATCATCAACTATCTGTTACCTTTTATATTGGCCGCTTTTGTTGCTGCCATTGGCCATTTGAACTTATTTAACGCGACTAATAACGAAACCGCTGAAGCCGTTGCAGTGGATAACATCAAAGACGAAAGCGATATACTGGTTCGAGATGCCTTGTATAGTGCCCAGACAATCACGCAAAACGCCAGCAACGTTAACCGGGCTAGTAAGGCGCGTTTGGTATTTGTGCAAGATGTCGCTAAAACAGCTCAACATGCCTCTGATGTGAGCCACAATTTAGTCTTGGATGCTGAAAAAAGCGAAGCCAGATTAGAGCTAATGGATCGCTCTTTTATACAAGTTTGCGATAATATTTCGTCTTTGGGTCAACAAATTAACAGCTCAGCAAAGGCGTCTACTGAACTGTCCAAAGTACTCCACGAATTTCTCCATGAGTTTCAAGGTATTGCCCAACTGGCCTCAGGTATTACGGCGATTTCAGATCAAACCAATTTATTGGCATTAAACGCCGCTATCGAAGCCGCTCGTGCTGGTGAAGCCGGACGCGGATTTGCTGTAGTGGCTGATGAAGTCAAAAACCTCGCAGCGCAAACCAAAGCCAACGCCACCCAAATTAATACCACACTAAAAACCCTAGATAGCCAACAAGATGAATTGCAGTCAGCCCTTGATATACTGACCGCATCGATGACAGAGGCACGAAACTCAACAGATAACGGTGAAAGCACCATGAAGCTGGCCACCAATGAGGTGTCTAGTTCACTGAAATATGTCACCCAGAACCTTATTCAGGTTCGCTCTAGCCTCAATGATGAAAGTGATCGATTAAAGGATTTGGCCGGTAGTGTCGACCAATTGGCCGGCGACTCAGAAAAGGCGATTAAGGGTTCGCAAAATAATATTAACCTTGGTAATGCGCTGCAAAACCAGTTAAATCAGTTGGCGTCGTAAAAAGGCAATGCCTGCAATAACCGTTGAAAACGAGGCAAGTCACGTAATTCATTAAAATCTGGATCCACTGCCAATCGGCTGATCCAAACCGCTTTTTCATTCACCGCTCGTTCTAACCAATCAAGGGCGAGCGACTGTTCTCCTAGTGCGGCATACACAGCCGCAAGCCAATAAGCTGAAATATAAGTTTGACCGAGTTTACGCAAGCTCAGTGCTTCATTGAGTATGGTGTTGGCTTGCTCTTGCTTGGCAGGCTGTCGGGCATAGACCATCGCTAGCCGCAGTTTGGTTAAATAACTGTTCTCAGCCAAAGCCAGTTGTTGCTCGGCGCGAGTCCAGTCGTTTTGGCGCTGACTGGCCCAGCCGCTGAGGTAATGAGCCCCGGGAAAATACGGATTAAAATCTATCGCCGCCTGACCCAGTGTTGACGCGGCTTGAATATCACCCGCCAGTAACTGCAAATAACTTTTTTGCACTTTGATTAATGAGCTGAGCGGGTCAACGTTTTCGGCCTCTAGCATTTGTGCATAGGCTTGGTCGTGACGTTGCATTGATGAGAGCAATAACGCCAACCATTGGCGAGCATTGCTGTTGCTGGGGTCTATTTGCAGGGCTCTACTGATATGCTTTTGTGCCGTTGACCACTGCCA
>CBDIDQ010000118.1:0-42849 GCA_965277695.1 Alteromonadaceae bacterium | reverse complement strand
CATTTATTCATATATTTTGTTTTAAACCAAATTGTTATTCTATATCTGAGTCAAAAAAAAGCCATCACACCGAAGTGTAATGGCTTTTTAGTTAGAGGGTTTATCCTCTCAATATCCTCTCAATATCGTCTCAATAGTTAGTTAAGCAATTCAATCTCGCCGACAGACACACCAGAAGTAGAGCTTAATGGTGATGCGGTAAAGTCAAATCGGTAGTACTGGTAGCTGCCCGGGTTATCGATGGATAAGTTGGGCCAAACTCTGTACAAGCGGTGGCTTTAGGGAAGAAGGCTGATTGGTCGGCAGCGACAACTTCGATTTGCGTCCAGTTGGTCGTGTCATTACTGCCTGAGATTGTCCAGCTGCCAGCGAAGTAAGCTTCGGCACTACAATAACCACGAGAGAAGTGATAGTGAGTAATGGTAGTTGGAGTTGTCATCTCAAGTTGCAACCAAGGTGCTGGATCGACATTTGATGAAATCCAAGTGTAAACGTTGCTGCCAAAATTGCCGTCAATCGCGTCCGTTGCCGGATCAGCACCCCAGGCAGAGCTGGCGATGGCTGTATTGATTGACTCTGGGGTTGGTCCTACGCCACTAACCACATCGGCTTTAAGGTTGCTGATACCGGTTTTAACTAGGTCACCGTTAACCGCAATCCAACGAATCGATTTAATGTTTTGTACTGACTCTAGGCCAAAGAAACCAACGATTGCCGGGTCGTGAGCAATGCTATATTCGGTTTGCACATCATCAACGGTAGTAACGATTAATCGTACCGGACCGTATTCGTTCAGGTGAGTATTGAAGCTCAACAGGTTTGGTGGAAAGTTAAACTCGATAGTAAAGTCTTGGTTACCGTCAGAGGTGATGATATCGGTGGTGGTTGGTGCAATATTGAAATCATTGCTGCCTGCACTGGCGATACCGACGTTAGTGGCGGCGACACAACGGAATGTTGGACCGTTCACTTCACCAAACCATAAATCTTTAGTGGTTGAGTTGGCAACATCTGTGATGTCAGTGGTAGCACCTGCACTGGCAAAGGCGGTTTCATCGGTGTAGGTCGATACGCCGTTTTGCGCGACGCTGCGAGATAAATCGGTGATTTCTAGGCCATCAGCGCCAAGAATAGTCACTTCAATAATCGCTTCGGTAGAGTTGATACCAACAAAACCGTCGGCTGTCAGGTTAATCACTTCGGTAGTGCCAGCAGCGGTTTTCACTGTGACTGTTGCGCCTGCGCCTTGTAGATAAGCATTAAAGCTAACGCTGTTTACGCCAACATCAAACAAGAAAGAGAAGCTACCGGTTTGTACGGCGATACGGTTGTTGCTTGATTGCAAAGTGAATCCACCTGCGGCAACACAACGTACACCTGCTGCGCTGGCTGAGGTGATCCAATCGTCTGGTACCAAACCTGTAGTTAACCCATCAACTGGCTCAACAGTGGTCACATTGGCAAAATCAACCGGGTCAGTATAGCTGTTGACAACTTCTGGTGTACTGGCGGCACAACCTTCGGCGGTTAGCAAATCATGAGCGGCTTTGGCTTGTACGATACCGTAGCCATAAGTGTCATCTCGACCTGCGGTGCCGCGATCAAGTGCCGAGCGTTGTAAGGCGTCACGAATTTCAATATTGGTACAATCCTGATGATGACTCCAAACTAGTGCGGCAACACCGGATACAAATGGTGTGGCGGCTGAGGTGCCGTCCATATAACCGTAACGGTTATTGGGTAGGGTAGAGTGAACTTCAAAACCCGGTGCGGCGAGTTCAATTTGGTCGTTAATTTGGGTGTACATCCAGGCATCTTTTTGCTGGTCAACACCACCAACTGAAATCACAGAATCATAAGAAGCAGGATAGTAGTAACTGCTGTTACCCCGGTTACCTGAGGCGGCAACCAATAAGGTGCCACTATTATAAGCGGCGTCAATGGCGGCTTCTTCGGCAACACTCGGATCGAACCCGGCCATACTCATATTGATGACGGTAGAGCCTGCGGTTTGACACGCTTCAATCGCCGCAATTACATCTGAACCCCAGTAGGCCCAGTAGTTGGCTTTATGAATGACTTTAACAATATGCATGTTGATCAAACCGTTAGGTGCAACCCCTTCGGTGCCAACGGCATTATTTAATGATGAAATGATACCAGCTACGTGAGTACCGTGACCGTAACTGTCGGTTGACCAGTCACCTAAATTAACTGTGGCGGTCAGGGTATTGCTGACTTCGCCGGTGATGTTGGGAGAGTTCATCAAATCTTCGTGATTGATGTCGTAACCGGTGTCGACGACACAGACTTTTTGGTTACCAATTTCGCTGTCGCTGACTAAATCGGCCTGCACCATGGAAATACCATAAGGGGTGCTGGCGGCTTGGGCAAAACGTGGTGGATCTTCTTCAATACGGGCGACTTGTGGATCGTTTTTTAGCTGGGCGATTTGCGCCGGGGTGAGTTCTGCGGCAATGGCAGAAATCGATTTTAACTGATGTTTAACTTGTCCACCGTGGCGTTGCACGACATTTGCGGCTTTAGCGGCTGAAAAGTGACCTTTAGCGAAAACGCTAGGGTGACTGGTAGCCGAAGTTTCGGTGTTTTTACGGGGGTTGCTGTCTTTAAATGTAACAATAAAACGTTTGTTAGCTGTTTCTTTTTGCGTCGGTTGGTCTAAGGATTTGAGTTTAGTGGGTGGAAGGGTTGCTGCATTAGCGCTTAGGTTAATCAAGGCTGGTGCAAGCGCCGATAAAATAGCTGTACGTAAAACTGCTTTATTCATTTGTCATCCTTTAATTACTATATGTCAATTCAGTTGACCTCAACGATAGGTCAATTTGTCACAAGGAACTCTTCCCCTGCAAACTGGGGATGAAATGTACGTAATTTGACCAGTTAAGTCAAGTAAGTTTATTAAAATGTTGGTTTATTAGTCGATTTGGGGAGAAAAATGTGGTAGGTACGCCAAGGTAAGTAATGTGTAAGGGCCGGTTCCTGTGCCGGCCCTTGGTGGGGTTTTGGTTAATCAGTTGGGTTTTATTTGCATATTCCACCAGATGACAACCAAACTGAATTACTGAAACTACTACAGCCGCCGCTGTTACATGCCCTTACTTGGGCAGAGCCACTTGTTCCAACAAAAGTTCTAGTGCTGCTTGTGCTTCTGAATAAACCGCCATTGACGTAAACTTCATAGGTGATAGATGTGCCTGATGAGGCATTCCATGAAAGTTGGTGCAAGCTCCCGCATTCAGTGAAAACCTGTAAACTACTCGGTGCTGTTGGTGGAGTTACGACAACTTTAGTGCCGACTGCTGGTTGTGATGCAGTTTCATTGATTGTCCGTGATTCCCCTACCGTTTTAATGGTGGTGGTACTGACCTTATATAAGCGGTTACGAGTTTGGTTTTGCTTACATGAGCGGGTTTGGGTGAACCTTTCGCCTAAATTGACTGTATTGGTTGCCGGGCTCCAAGTGCTACAGGAGTAGTGACCACCACTGTCAATCCAGCTTGACCAAGAGACTGTCACCGAACGGGATTCAGGTTGTCCAGTCAACGCCCGTGATTCATTACGGGTCTGGACAATACTTGACCCGATTCTGTAAGTCCAAGAGCTGGTTTGATTTTGCGTATAGGTGCGTGACTGAGTAAAACCTTTTGTTTGTGTGGCAGGTAAAGGTGACCATGCCGAGTAATTGGTTCTGGTCGTATCGATCCAGCCTGAAAATGACACTCCTACAATACGGGATTCACTCTGTCCGGATAATGCCCGGGTTTCTGTCACTGCTATCGACGGTGCTGAAGGAACACTGTAAATACGGTCACGAGACTGATTTTGTGTATAGGTCCTTGTTTGAGTAAAGTTGAGTTTTTGGCTACCGATGGCGGGTGACCAGGATGAATAATTTGTTCTGGTGGTATCGACCCAGCCTGACCAGCTGACCGTCACTGTACGGGTCTCGCTACCCGTTACCGTTTGTTCACGTAGGATCGGTGATCCTGTGTTACGGATCTGATCGGTGTGAGTTTCACGTTCACGCTGTTGTTCAAAACGGGTTTGGTCCTGAGAATAGCTCCGTGTTTGGGTGAAGTTACTGGTTTGTGTACTGATTGGTGGTGCCCAGTTGCTGTAACCGTATCTGCCACCATCATCAATCCACTCGGTGAAAGTGGATGTATGACTGACCCAATGCATCATTGAACCTGTAGCACTGCGTGATTGACTACTATTGATGGTACGGGGTTCAGTTCGGCTGCCGATATTGGCTGACGAAGCAGTATAACTCCATGTACGTTGTTGATCTTGCTTACACGAACTATTTTGGGTAAACCGTTCGCCATACTCTACCGTTGATGTTGATGGTGACCAGCCACTGCATTGGTAAAGGCCCCCATTGTTGCCCCAGCCTGATACTGTCACTATGACGGTACGCGATTCACTTTGATTAGCAACTGCACGGGTTTGCGCCCGAGTATGCAAAGTGCTTGAACCAGCTCTATAAGTCCAAGTACGCGTTTGATTCTGGGTGTAGGTGCGTGACTGGCTGAAGTTGCTGGTCTGGCTGCTCGGTGCGGGTGACCATGCAGAATGGCCTGTTCGCGTGGTGTCGCTGTAGCTTGAAACCGTTACTGTGACAGTTCGAGATTCAGCGCCGTCGATGGTTTGTTCACGAACAATGACTGAACCTTTATTTCTGATGGTGCCAGAAATCGCATCACGTTCGCGAGGTTGCTCATTACGCACTTGTTTTTGCTTGTAAGTTCGGTTTTGAGTAAAGCTCGCTGTTTGAGTACTAGCCGCAGGTCCCCATGAACCAAAGGTATGACGAGAACCACTATTCACCCAAGCGGTGAAACTTGAGGTGTGAGCGCTCCAGTTACCGACACCTTTACTGGGACGGCTTTCGTCTTCGTTAATCACCTTGCTTTCTGCTTTTGTGGTTAACGAGGTGCTGTCCACTTTATAAGTTCGATTGCGGGTTTGATCTTGCTTACATTCACGCGTTTGGGTGAAGCTAACGTTGTAACCAATGGTATTAGTGGCCGGACCCCAACTGGCGCAAGTATGGTGAACACCACTGTCAATCCAGTTTGACCAGCTGACAACAACACTTCGCGATTCGCTCTGGCTCGCCACTGCACGGGTTTGCGCACGAGTATGCAAAGTGCTTGAGCCGGTTTTATATGTCCAGGTGCGCGTTTGATTCTGGGTGTAGCTGCGTGACTGGCTAAAGTTGCTGGTTTGTGTGGTTGGCGCGGGTGACCATGCTGAGTGGCCTGTTCGAGTGGTATTGCTGTAACTCGAAACGGTTACCGTGACTGCACGAGGTTCAGAGCCGTTGATGGTTTGACTACGAGGGATTGCCGCCCCTTTGTTTCTGATCATACCTGTGATGGTATCGACTTCACGAGGTTGTTCGCTGCGAGTTTGATCTTGTTTGTATGTACGGTTTTGCGTGAAATTGGCCGTTTGTGTGCTGGCGGCAACACCCCATGAACCAAAGGTATGACGCGCACCATTGTCCGTCCACTCGGTGAAACTTGAAGGGTAATCTATCCAGTTTTGCTTGCTGCCTGTGGCGGTTTGGGTTTCGTTTTCACTGATGGTGTTAGCTTCAACCCGGCTGTGGATTGAGCTGCTATCGGCGGTATAGCTCCAAGTGCGTTGTTGGTCTTGCTTGCAAGAGCGGGTTTGGGTGAACTCGGTAGCAAAATCAACAGTGCTAGGGTCAGGTGACCAGCTGCCACATTCATAATGTACGCCGTCATTTGCCCAAGCCGATGAACTCACGCTGATAGTACGGTTTTCAGTATCATCAATGACTTGCGTATGGACAATCGGTGAACCGACGTTGACGACTGAACCGCCCGCATTGAGTGCTTGCTGTTGTTCTGTACGGCTTTGGCTTTGTTTGAAACCGCGTGATTGGCTGAAATCAGTGGTTTGGTTAGCGGCAACCGGCGTCCAACCTGTTTGTTCTGTTCGTGCGCCTGCGTTAGTCCATTCACTGTAAACTGAGGCGACCACTGCGATTGAAAACGTTAAGCTATCGGTCAGTGAACCATCAGTAACGCTGATCACAATGTTATCGAAATTAGCGTTGCCACTACCATTTGGGGTTCCGCTGAGTTGGCCGTTGTTGGTGTTAAATATGGCCCAGCTAGGTTTGCCTGAAATGCTATAAGTTAGACTGTCATCATCCGGGTCAGTCGCTGTTGGCGTGAATACATAACTGCGGTTTTCGTTAACACTATTGGCCGGGTTGCCATCGATAATCGGGGCATCATTGACGTTGGCGACAATGATAGTGAAATCTTGATTCACAATGGCTTCACCGTCACTGACTTGTAATTTAACCGAATGCGAACCGACGTTTGCATTTAACGGTGTACCACTAAGCGTTTTAGTGCTGGCGTTAAAAGTCAGCCAACTGGGTAACGTTGGCGCTGAATAGGTCAGGGTGGTATTCAAATCATCGTCGTCAGCGGCGATGATATATTGATAGTCAATGTCTTGAGTGGCTGAGGTATCAGGTACTGTTGAAATCACTGGTGCATCGTTGACATTAACCACTTCGATAGAAAATGGTGTGGTCGCGGCAGTGGCGTCGCTGTCATCTTTAACAGTGATGATCACGCCATTATAAAAACCGACATCTGCGTTGATTGGTGTGCCGCTCAGTTCGCCTGTTTGTGAATCAAAGGAGGCCCATGACGGTTGATTACTGATGCTGATAGTCAGCGTATCGTCTTGATCTTTATCGGCGATAACTGGCGAAAATTGGTAAAACTCATCTTCGTTAACGCTGGTTGGTGGTACGCCAATAATGGTTGGCGGGTTGTTGATAATGCCGTCACAACCACCTAAATCAATCAAGTCGAGTGCATCTTTGGCTTGAATCAGACCAAAGCCGGTGATGCTGTCACGTCCGGCATTGCCCAAATCTTTGGCAGTTTGATGTAGTATGTTGCGAATTTCGGCGTTGTTACATTCTGGATGATGACTCCAAACCAAAGCGGCAACCCCTGAGACATAAGGTGTGGCGGCAGAGGTACCGTCCATTTTACCGTAGCGGTTGTTTGGCAAGGTAGAGTTAACTTCGACGCCCGGGGCGACGAGTTCTACCTGATCATTGGTTTGAGTATATACCCAAGGTTGCTCGGCACTGTCAATAGCACCGACAGAAATGACTGAATCATAAGAGGCGGGGTAATAGTAGGCGCTGCTGCCTCGGTTACCGGAGGCACTGACCAACAAAACCCCATTGTTATAGGCGTTGTTGATGGCGGCTTCTTCGGCGGCGCTGGATTTGCTGCCTGCCAGACTCATGTTGATCACCGTGGCACCCGCCGCTTGACAGCGGTTTACTGCGTCAATTACGTCAGAACCCCAGTATTCCCAGTAGTTGGTTTTGTGGATCACTTTAACAATATGTAGGTTGATGAGACCGTTAGGATTGACACCATCGATACCTGTTGAGTTATTTAATGCGGCTATGGTCCCGGCAACATGGGTACCGTGACCATAAACGTCAGTTGACCATTCACCTAAATCGACGGTGCCGGTAAGGGTATTGCTGACTTCACCAGTGACATTGGCACCGCTCATTAAATCTTCGTGATTGATGTCATAACCGGTGTCGATGACACAGACTTTTTGGTTACCGACGGCAGCGTCACTAAGTAAATCGGCCTGTACCAAACCAATCCCATAAGGTGTGCCATTGGCTTGGGTTGAACGTAAGGGGTCTAACTCAACATCCTGAACTTGCGGATCGTTTTTGAGTTGCTCAAGTTGTTGTGGGTTCAATCGTGCGGCCATACCTGAGATTGAGGGTAGGGCGTGGATCACCTGACCGCCAAGGGCACCGACCAAATCAGTAGCTCGGGCTGATGAAAATCCTTGTTGGTTAAATACCCCAGCAGTTTGGCTGTTTTTGGCATTGGCTGCCTTGTTATTTGCAGCTGTTGGTTGTTTAAAGCGAATGATATAACGGTCGTTGGTGGTTTCTAATCGACTGTCTTTGAACTTGTTGTTTATCGAGTTGTTTCCTGAGCCGCTGAGCGAGTCGAGTGAGAGTGGCGTCTGGGCTGTGGCAATCGCTGTGGCAAAAGCCACAGCGATACCCGCCAGTAAGGTGGAGTTTTTCATAGTTGTTATCCTGTTGTTTTTTTTGTTGTACTTTTTATACGGGGAAGTGTTCCCCGTAGCGCCGGGGAATTTAAAGGATTGATGTTGGGAAGTCAAGAAGTGTTAACAATTAATGTTAATTTATTATTGATGTTAATTAGTGGTTAAATAGTTTTAGGCGTAGGGACCTATTCCGGTATAGGTCCCTTGTTGATTTTTGTTTATTTGAACGGGTTTATTGTGTTAATTCTGCCATGGGCAGTTGCTATTATAGATACTTGCTAAATTACTGAAACCGCTACAACCGCTGCTGTTACAGGCTTTGATCTGGGCATAGCCGCCTCCACTACTGAGGGTTGTGGAAGTGCCTGATGTGGCCCTGTTGTAGCTGCCATTAACAAAAACTTGATAGCTGATGGATGTACCCGAAGAGGCAGACCAACTAAGGTTTTTAGAGCATCCGTAGCCATTGGATGACGACAAACTCGGTGTTGATGGCGGCAGAACTTTGGTGCCAATGGCTTCTCTTGTACTTGTTGTATCTACTAACTCTAAGTCTGTTCTGGTGTGAATGGTTGTACTACCTGCCTTATAGCTCCAGCCCCGACCGCGATAGACTTTACAATCTCCTGTTTGCTCAAACGGTGTTCCCTGATTGACCATATCGGTAGCAGGTGACCAGTTCGTACACTGCTGAACAGTGGTGCCGTAACTCCATGGAGTTACACTAACCGAAATACTGCGAGACTCAGTATCTGTAATGATTCTGGTTTCAGTGGTCTTCGAATTATCGCAAAGGGTTTTTGTTCGTATCTGTCTTTGCTTGTAACTTCGTGATTGGCTGAAGTTACTGGTCTGATTGGCCGCAGTGGGTGACCAACTGGAATAATCATAGTTAGGCGCACTGGCTATCCAGCTTGAATACTGTGGCGGACAAGTGCCGGTAGCTGAGCGAGATTCACTTTCAGAAAGTACACGTGATTCCGTTACGTTATGCTTCACACTTCCGCTAGACCGATAATACTTAGTGCGAGTTTGATTCTGCTTACAACTGCGAGCTTGGGTGAAAGATTTCCCTTCGTTGATAGTGTTGGCTGGTGGAGCCCAACTGCCACAGCTGTAATGCCCGCCGTTATCAACCCAATTGCTGTAATCAATGTCAATACCTCGGCTTTCACTGCCTGTCACCGTTCTGTCTCGTTTAATCGGTGACCCAGTATTACGGATCTGATTGGTGTGAGTTTCACGTTGGCGTTTTTGCTCAAAACGAGTTTGGTCCTGAGAATAGCTGCGAGTTTGGGTAAAACCGCTGGTTTGTGTGCTGAACCCAGGTGTCCAACCACTGTAGCCGTATCGACCGCCATCATTGGTCCATGAAGTGAAAGTGGAAGGGTAGCTGACCCAATGCATCATTGTACCTGTAGCGTTTTGGGATTGGCTAGTATTGACGGTACGGGATTCTGTTCGACTGTCAATATTGGCTGACGAGGCGGTATAACTCCATGTGCGTTGTTGATTTTGTTTACATGACCGACTTTGGCTAAAGCTTTCGCCATATTCCACCATTGATGGTGATGGTGACCAGCCGCTACATTGGTAAACGCCACCACTGTTACCCCAATTGGATACAGTGACGATGACCGTTCGCGATTCACTTTGATTAGCAACTGCACGGGTTTGCGCCCGAGTATGCAAAGTGCTTGAACCAGCTCTATAAGTCCAAGTACGCGTTTGATTCTGGGTGTAGGTGCGTGACTGGCTGAAGTTGCTGGTTTGTGTGGTTGGCGTGGGTGACCATGCAGTGTGCGCTGTTCGAGTGGTATTACTGTAACCAGAAACCGTTACTGTAATCGGACGAGATTCAGCGCCGTTGATGGTTTGTTCACGCCCAATCGCAGTGCCTTTATTTCTGATGGTGCCAGAAATCGTATCACGCTCGCGTGGTTGCTCGTCACGCACTTGTTTTTGCTTGTAAGTGCGGTTTTGCGTGTAGCTCGCGGTTTGTGTGCTGGCTGTCGGTCCCCATGAACCAAAAGTATGACGCGCACCATTGTTCACCCAAGCGGTGAAAGTTGAGGTGTGAGAAGTCCAGTTACCGACACCTTTGCTGGCACGGCTTTCATTTTCGTTAATCACCTTGCTTTCTGCTTGAGTCGTTAGTGTGGTGCTGCCTGCTTTATAAATCCGGTTGCGGGTTTGGTTTTGCTTACACGAACGCGTTTGGGTGAAATTGACATTGTAACCAATGGTATTGGTGGCCGGACCCCAGCTTGCGCAAGTATGGTGAACACCACTGTCAATCCAGCTTGACCAGCTGACAGCAACACTTCGTGATTCACTTTGATTAGCAACTGCACGGGTTTGCGCCCGAGTATGCAAGGTGATTGAACCGGCTTTATATGTCCAAGTACGCGTTTGATTCTGGGTATAAGTGCGTGATTGGCTAAAGTTACTGGTTTGTGTGGTTGGCGTGGGTGACCATGCAGTGTGCGCTGTTCGAGTGGTATTACTGTAACCAGAAACCGTTACTGTAATCGGACGAGATTCAGCGCCGTTGATGGTTTGTTCACGCCCAATCGCAGTGCCTTTATTTCTGATGGTGCCAGAAATCGTATCACGCTCGCGTGGTTGCTCGTCACGCACTTGTTTTTGCTTGTAAGTGCGGTTTTGCGTGTAGCTCGCGGTTTGTGTGCTGGCTGTCGGTCCCCATGAACCAAAAGTATGACGCGCACCATTGTTCACCCAAGCGGTGAAAGTTGAGGTGTGAGAAGTCCAGTTACCGACACCTTTGCTGGCACGGCTTTCATTTTCGTTAATCACCTTGCTTTCTGCTTGAGTCGTTAGTGTGGTGCTGCCTGCTTTATAAATCCGGTTGCGGGTTTGGTTTTGCTTACACGAACGCGTTTGGGTGAAATTGACATTGTAACCAATGGTATTGGTGGCCGGACCCCAGCTTGCGCAGGTATGGTGAACACCACTGTCAATCCAGCTTGACCAGCTGACAACAACACTTCGTGATTCACTTTGATTAGCAACTGCACGGGTTTGCGCACGAGTATGCAAAGTAGTTGAACCGACTTTATATGTCCAAGTACGCGTTTGATTCTGGGTGTAAGTGCGTGATTGGCTAAAGTTGCTGGTTTGACTGCTTGGGGTGGGTGACCATGCAGAATGAGCTGTACGCGTGGTGTCACTGTAACTTGAAACGGTTACTGTGACCGCACGGGATTCAGAACCGTTGATGGTTTGACTACGAGGGATAGCTGCACCCTTGTTTCTGATCATCTCCGAGATGGTATCGGTTTCACGCGGTTGTTCATTACGGGTTTGAGCTTGTTTGTAGCTGCGGTTTTGAGTGAAATTCGCCGTTTGTGTGCTGGCGGCAACGACCCAAGAGCCAAAGGTATGACGAGAACCGCTGTCAGTCCAAGCGGTAAACGTTGAACTGGTATCTACCCAGTTTTGTTTACTGCCGATGGCTGTTTGGGTTTCATTTTCACTGATGGTTTTGGCTTCAATCCGGCTATGGATTGAGCTGCTATCGGCGGTATAGCCCCAAGTACGTTGTTGGTCTTGCTTACACGCACGGGTTTGAGTGAACTCGGTAGCAAAATCAACGGTGCTAGGGTCAGGTGACCAACTACCACACTCATAATGTGCACCGTCATTTGTCCAGATTGATGGACTGACAATGATAGTACGGCTTTGTGTATCATCAATGACTTGCGTATGAACAATAGGTGAACCGACGTTGACGATTGAGCCGCCCGCATTGAGTTGTTGCTGTTGCTCTGTACGGCTTTGGTTTTGTTTGAAATCAAACGATTGGGTGAAATCTGTGGTTTGATTAGCGGCGACAGGGGTCCAGTTTGTCTGGTCTGTACGCGCACCGGCATTAGTCCATTCGCTGTAAACTGAGGCAACTACGGTGATTGAAAACGTCAGACTGTCAGTCAGTGAACCATCATCAACGCTGATCACAATATTATCAAAGCTGGCGTTACCGCCACCGCCCGGGGTACCACTGAGTTGGCCGTTAGTTGTGTTAAATATGGCCCAGCTAGGTTTGCCTGAAATGCTATAAGTTAGACTGTCATCATCCGGGTCAGTCGCCGTTGGCGTGAATACGTAACTGCGGTTTTCGTTAACACTATTGGCCGGGTTGCCGTCGATAATCGGGGCATCATTGACGTTGGCGACAATGATAGTGAAATCTTGATTCACAATGGCTTCACCGTCACTGACTTGTAATTTAACCGAATGCGAACCGACGTTTGCATTTAACGGTGTACCACTAAGCGTTTTAGTGCTGGGGTTAAACGTCAGCCAGCTTGGTAACGTCGGTGCTGAATAGGCCAAGGTGGTATTCAAGTCATCGTCGTCAGCGGCGATGATATATTGATAGTCAATGTCTTGAGTGGCTGAGGTGTCTGGCACGGTTGATATCACTGGTGCATCGTTGACATTAACCACTTCGATAGAGAATGGTGTGGTCGAGGCACTAGCGTCGCTGTCATCTTTCACTGTGATGATCACGCCATTATAAAAACCGACATCTGCGTTGATTGGTGTGCCGCTCAGTTCGCCTGTTTGCGAATCAAAGGAGGCCCATGACGGTTGATTATCAATGCTGATAGTCAGCGTATCGTCTTGATCTTCATCGGCGATAACAGGTGAAAATTGGTAAAACTCATCTTCGTTAACGCTGGTTGGTGGTACGCCAATAATGGTTGGCGGATTGTTGATAATGCCGTCACAACCACCTAAATCAATCAAGTCGAGTGCATCTTTGGCTTGAATCAGACCAAAGCCGGTAATGCTGTCACGTCCGGCATTGCCCAAATCTTTGGCAGTTTGATGTAGTATGTTGCGAATTTCGGCGTTGTTACATTCAGGGTGATGACTCCACACTAAAGCGGCAACCCCCGAGACATAAGGTGTGGCGGCAGAGGTACCGTCCATTTTACCGTAGCGGTTGTTTGGCAAGGTAGAGTTAACTTCGACGCCCGGGGCGACGAGTTCTACCTGATCATTGGTTTGGGTATATACCCAGGGTTGCTCGGCACTGTCGATAGCACCAACAGAAATCACTGAATCATAAGAGGCGGGGTAATAGTAGGCGCTGCTGCCTCGGTTACCGGAGGCACTGACCAACAAAACCCCATTGTTATAGGCGTTGTTGATGGCGGCTTCTTCGGCGGCGCTGGATTTGCTGCCTGCCAGACTCATGTTGATCACCGTGGCACCCGCAGCCTGACAGCGGTTTACTGCGTCAATTACGTCAGAACCCCAGTATTCCCAGTAGTTGGTTTTGTGGATCACTTTAACAATATGCAGGTTGATGAGGCCGTTAGGGTTTACGCCGTCGGTACCTGTTGAGTTATTTAATGCCGAGATAGTACCGGCAACATGGGTACCGTGACCATAAACGTCGGTTGACCATTCACCCAAATCAACTGTACCAGTGAGCGTATTGCTGACTTCACCAGTGACGTTGGCACCGCTCATTAAATCTTCGTGATTGATGTCATAACCGGTGTCGATGACACAGACTTTTTGGTTACCGACGGCGGCATCACTGAGTAAATCGGCCTGTACCAAACCAATACCATAAGGTGTGCCATTGGCTTGGGTTGAACGTAAGGGGTCCAGCTCAACATCTTGAACTTGCGGATCGCTTTTGAGTTGCTCAAGTTGTTGCGGATTTAATCGCGCAGCCATACCTGAGATTGAGGGTAGGGCGTGGATCACCTGACCGCCGAGAGCACCGACCAAATCAGTAGCTCGGGCTGATGAAAACCCTTGTTGGTTAAATACCCCAGCAGTTTGGCTGTTTTTGGCATTGGCTGCCTTGTTATTTGCAGCTGTTGGTTGTTTAAAGCGAATGATATAACGGTCGTTGGTGGTTTCTAACCGACTGTCTTTGAACTTGTTGTTTATCGAGTTGTTTCCTGAGCCGCTGAGCGAGTCGAGTGAGAGTGGCGTTTGGGCAGTGGCAATGGCTGTAGCAAAAGCCACGGCAAAACCCGCCAATAAGGTGGTGTTTTTCAATGTTGTTATCCTGTTTTTTTGTTGTCTTTTGGTATCTTTGTTTTTTTAAGAATGGTTTGTGGTGCTTTGTTATACCGGGAAGCGTTCCCTGTACCGCCGAGGAATCTATAGGATTGATGTTGGGAAGTCAAGTAATGCGATCTAATTAATGATGTTATATTGCAGGGAACTCACTTAATTTTATGTTTTTAATAACACAAAATACCTAGAAGCCTGCTTTTTTATGAGTGGTGAGGTGTTGATTTGAATGGTAATATATTGACCCAAGATGCAAGGGCCGGTTGCGATACCGGCCCTTGATGGGTTTTGGTTCATTGCAGGTGTTGTTTGAGCTATGGACAGATAACGTCTCTGAAGACCATGGTTACCGAGTTACTGAAACTACTACAGCCGCCGCTGTTGCAGGCCCTTACTTGGGCAGAACCGGTGGTATTAAGGAATGCGGAAGTGTTAGAGCTAGTCGTTCTAAGACTGCCATTGACATAAATCTGATAGCTGATAGATGTACCCGAGGAGGCATTCCAACTTAGTTGCTGAAGGCTTTTGCACTCATTGAATACCCGTAAACTGCTTGGTGCCGTTGGTGGGGGTACAGTTATTTTTGTGCCTATTGCCAATCGAGTATCAGTAGTATCAATGGTTTCTGATTCCGTTCGATTATGGATGTTTTCACCATCGGCGTTATATGTCCAAATCCTGCCGCGATCCGCTTTGCAATTACCTGTTTGTGTGAACTCTTTACCTTGATTGACAGTGTTGGTTGCTGGTGACCAGTTTATACATTGGTAAGGGCTACCGGTGAGCCATGAGCCGACACTAACAGTCACTGAGCGGGATTCAGGTTGTCCTGTCAACGCCCGTGCCTCATCACGAGTTTGGACAATTGTTGACCCGATCCGGTAAGTCCAAGTGCTAGTTTGGTTTTGCGTATAGCTGCGTGACTGGGTAAAACCTTTAGTTTGTGTGGTAGGCGCAGGTGACCATGCCGAGTAATTGGTTCTGGTTGTATCGAACCAACCTGAAAACGACACCCCTACAATGCGGGATTCACTTTGTCCTGGTAATGCGCGGGTCTCAGGTACCGTCAGCAAAGTCGTCAAGCTGGTTTTGTAAATGCGATCACGAGTCTGGTTTTGGGTATAAGTACGGGTTTGAGTGAAGTCGCTCTCTTGGTTGCCGATGGCGGGTGACCAAGCTGAATAATTGGTTCTGGTGGTATCTTGCCAACTTGACCAGCTGACGACCACTGTTCTTGATTGGCTACTGTTGAAGGTTTGAGTGTCAGTGTAAGTTGAGGTATTTCGGATTGAACCATTTCTTAAACTTTGCTCACGGGTATGACAAGTGCGGGTCTGTGTTTGTGAAGTATCTTGAGTTTGGCTGAAATTGGCTGTTTGAGTGCCCGGTTCTGGCAGCCAAGGTTTAACAATCAGAATGCCGATATTTGACCACGAACCACAGCTATCAGCTATTTTTATCCATTCCACTTTTGTCCCTGTAGCTGAACGTGGTTCGTTTTTATTAATCACTTGGCTTTCAGGTTTTGTTTCGATGGTGTTGCTGCCTACCTTGTAGAGACGGTTGCGGGTTTGGTTTTGTTTACAAGAGCGATTTTGAGTGAAACTATCACCCGCCCAAACGGTATTGGTGGCTGGACCCCAACTACCACAAGAATGATGACCACCACTGTCAACCCAGCTAGTCCAGCTTACTGCGACTGTTCGAGGCTCAGTATCATCAATGACTTGCGTATGAACAATCGGCGAACCTATGTTGACGATTGAGCCGCCCGCATTGAGTTCTTGCTGTTGCTCTGTACGGGTTTGACTTTGTTTGAAGCCGCGTGATTGAGAGAAATTAGTGGTTTGATTAGCGGCTACTGGTGTCCAGTTTGTATGTTCTGTTGGCGCACCGTCGTTAGTCCATTCGCTGTAAATCGAGGCGACCACAGCGATTGAAAACGTTAAGCTGTCGCTCAGTGATCCATCGTTAACGCTGATCACAATGTTATCGAAATTGGCGCTGCCACTGCCACCTGGCGTACCACTGAGTTGGCCGTTAGTTGTGTTAAATATGGCCCAGCCGGGTTTGCCGGAGATACTGTAAGTCAAGTTGTCATCATCTGGGTCAGTCACTGTTGGCGTGAATAGATAACTGCGGTTTTCGTTGACACTATTGGCCGGGTTGCCGTCGATAATCGGGGCATCATTGACATTGGTGACAACAATAGTGAAATCTTGATTCACCATCGCTTCACCGTCACTGACTTGTAATTTAACCGAATGCGAACCGACGTTTGCGTTTAATGGTGTACCGCTAAGGGTTTTAGTGCTGGGGTTAAACGTCAGCCAGCTTGGTAACGTCGGTGCTGAGTAGGTCAGGGTGGTATTCAAGTCATCGTCGTCAGCGGCGATGATATATTGATAATCAATGCCTTGAGTGGCTGAGGTATCAGGTACTGTTGAAATCACTGGTGCATCGTTGACATTAACCACTTCGATAGAAAATGGTGTGGTCGCGGCAGTGGCGTCGCTGTCATCTTTAACAGTGATGATCACGCCATTATAAAAACCGACATCTGCGTTGATTGGTGTGCCGCTCAGTTCGCCTGTTTGTGAATCAAAGGAGGCCCATGACGGTTGATTACTGATGCTGATAGTCAGCGTATCGTCTTGATCTTCATCGGCGATAACTGGCGAAAATTGGTAAAACTCATCTTCGTTAACGCTGGTTGGTGGTACGCCAATAATGGTTGGCGGGTTGTTGATAATGCCGTCACAACCACCTAAATCAATCAAGTCGAGTGCATCTTTGGCTTGAATCAGACCAAAGCCGGTGATGCTGTCACGTCCGGCATTGCCCAAATCTTTGGCAGTTTGATGTAGTATGTTGCGAATTTCGGCGTTGTTACATTCTGGATGATGACTCCAAACCAAAGCGGCAACACCTGAGACATAAGGCGTGGCGGCAGAGGTGCCGTCCATTTTACCGTAGCGGTTGTTTGGTAAGGTCGAGTTCACTTCGACGCCCGGGGCGACGAGTTCTACCTGATCATTGGTTTGGGTATATACCCAAGGTTGCTCGGTACTGTCGATAGCACCAACAGAAATCACTGAATCATAAGAGGCCGGGTAATAATAAGCGCTGCTGCCTCGGTTACCTGAGGCACTGACCAGCAAAACCCCATTGTTATAGGCGTTGTTGATGGCGGCTTCTTCGGCGGCGCTGGATTTGCTACCCGCCAGACTCATGTTGATCACGGTGGCACCCGCAGCCTGACAGCGGTTTACTGCGTCAATTACGTCAGAACCCCAGTATTCCCAGTAGTTGGTTTTGTGGATCACTTTAACAATATGTAGGTTGATGAGACCGTTAGGATTGACACCATCGGTACCAACTGAGTTATTTAATGCCGCGATAGTCCCGGCAACATGGGTACCGTGACCATAAACGTCAGTTGACCATTCACCTAAATCGACGGTGCCGGTAAGGGTATTACTGACTTCACCAGTAACGTTGGCACCGCTCATTAAATCTTCGTGGTTGATGTCATAACCGGTATCGATGATACAAACTTTTTGATTGCCGACGGCGGCATCACTAAGTAAATCGGCCTGTACCAAACCAATCCCATAAGGTGTGCCATTGGCTTGGGTTGAACGTAAGGGGTCTAACTCAACATCCTGAACTTGCGGATCGTTTTTGAGTTGCTCAAGTTGTTGTGGGTTCAATCGTGCGGCCATACCTGAGATTGAGGGTAGGGCGTGGATCACCTGTCCACCAAGGGCACCGACCAAATCAGTAGCTTGGGCTGATGAAAACCCTTGCTGATTAAACACCCCTGCGGTTTGGCTGTTTTTGGCATTGGCTGCCTTGTTATTTGCAGCTGTTGGTTGTTTAAAGCGAATGATATAACGGTCGTTGGTGGTTTCTAACCGACTGTCTTTGAACTTGTTGTTTATCGAGTTGTTTCCTGAGCCGCTGAGCGAGTCGAGTGAGAGTGGCGTTTGGGCAGTGGCAATCGCTGTAGCAAAAGCCACGGCGATACCCGCCAGTAAGGTGGAGTTTTTCATTGTTGTTTTCCTGTCTTTTTGTTGTCTTTGTTTTTTAGTCTGGTTTTTGGTGTTTTTATACGGGGAAGAGTTCCCCGTAGCGTTATGAAATCTAAAGGATTGATGTTGGCAAGTCAAGCTATCTTGGTGTATTTTGGATGTTAAGATGTGACGAAATCACTTAATTTCGTGTCTTAATTCGCATGACATATCGGAAGGTTTATTTTTTTATGAGGAATACGATTGTTTAATCGGATTGACAGGGTGGCTTATATTTGTCTTGATTAATCGCTCTAAAGCCAGATTAATTGTCCTGTGGTCAAATAGTTTGGCTTTACGTTGCCCCCATTTTTTACCAGCTGGCCAGTGATATAAACTTTGTATTATGGCGTCAGCTTGAGGTTGACAGCCTTGTCTGACCAATAACCAGTCAACGGTCGAGAGTAATTCCATACCAAAAGGGGATTCAAAACCATCAATAATGTCGGCAGTTTTCATCAATACAGGTAGGTATTGTTTGGCTTGTGTGTGCAAATAGGTTTGTAATTGCTCGTACTTACTATCGTCAAACCAAATGACATCCAGCGGGTCGGCATCGGCAATACGCTTGTCACATTTTAAATAACTGCCGTCCAAGTTGTTTAATAAATGGCGTAGATTATCGGCATAAGGGCCATAATGTCGGGCGTTGAAGGTGAGTTTCAGCGGATTGTCGATTTGTTGTTTTTCGATTACTCGTTGTAGAAACCAAGCCAGTTTTTGAATTTCCAGCAAGCTGCACTCCATGCCTAATATCCAATAACGACGTACCATTTCTGCCATCATGGCTCGGGCAGGGGTCAGGATTTCTACCCCTTGGGGTTTGGCTACATTCA
Organism: Alteromonadaceae bacterium; assembly: GCA_965277695.1. GTDB lineage: Bacteria > Pseudomonadota > Gammaproteobacteria > Enterobacterales > Alteromonadaceae > JABSOG01. The sequence continues at coordinate 23,732 of CBDIDQ010000118.1, read as the reverse complement.
AATAGTGTTCGGTGGGTTGATAGATCAAAATATCAATGTCGGTCAAATCTGCCAGTGCCAGTTCAATTTGTTGCTTTACCGCAGGCCAGGGTAATCCGCCATTGCCAGCACCTAAGGGTGGAATGGCGATAGATTTTACTTGATTGCTGATTAAAAAGTGACGCAAATCGGTCAGACCATCAATGATCCATTGCATTTGTGAAGGGGAGCGCCAATGTTGTTTGGTCGGAAAGTTAATTATCCACTTTGGCCCCAAGAGTTCAGTTGTTTGGGTGACAAACATTTTGCCCGTTTGCACTTGTTTGGCTTTGCAGGCGTCGGCATAAGCTGACATATTAGCGCTAAAACGCTCTTTGAACATCAGCGCAATCCCTTTACCCATCACCCCAACCGTGTTGACGGTATTGGTCAATGCTTCAACATTTGCATCAAGTAAATTACCTTCGGTGTAACTAATCATCAGAAATACCAGCCTTGCATTTGATGGACTTCAAGGGTTAAACCTCTTTGTTTTATTTGCGTTTCTAACTGCAATTTTAGCGCATCGGTGTAACAAACAATACCAATTAATCCTTGAATGGGAAGGTGTCGGTAAATTAAGGCTTCGGCTTGATACCGTTCAATCTGTTCAGGATCGGTTGTATTTCTTTGGAAGTTTCTGGTTTGTATCAAAGGCCAATCGATGTGGGGCAAATACGTCAGGTCATTAAAGTATTGGGCTGTAATGGAGTAAGCATGGCGATCTGTAAATACAAATTGGTAATTATCCTGTTGAATTTTGTGTAAAGAGGAAACCAAAATGACTATTTCTTCGTTAGGTCTGTGCATAACACCTCCTCTACCGGTATGGATGTTGTACATCATGGGCGAGAATGGTGTGAAGTAAAACGGCACGTAGTCATTTAGATTGCCGCTAGGATAGATAGGTACCGCTTTATGATTACGCCTGCTGATTAAATCGGCATTGCCGATATTAACCCAATTTGATGCCTGTATAGTTGAATTGCCGCAATGCAGTCCGTTATCAAACAGCCATGGTAAATTATCGCGGTGAACAATTCGCCAGATAAAGGCTTTTTGTGGATTCAGGTTAGGGTAGTGGTTGTTCATTGGGTCATTATACTGTTTTCATGGGCGGCAACCTTGCCAAAAGATTCTAATTCTAGAAACTTAGATTTAAATATGTTTGGCGGAATTTTTTGCTCCAACAGAGAATGAAAGCTCTCATTATGAGTCGAGATTATAATTTGTTTATTCAAATTAACCGCTAGGTTTCTCAGCAAATCAATAGTGCCTAGCACGTTAATGGCATCCATGGATTGGATTGGATCGTCAATAAAGATGCAATCAACGGGTTTGCCTTCAGCGTCTGTTGTACTTATGGTTTTAGCCAGAAATATACTCAGGCTCAATACATTAATTTGCGCCGAACTAAAATGCAGTGTTGGTGAGATTATTTCTTCACTTGATAAACCTTCTACATATACTTGCAGGCGTGGTTTAGCGTTTTTTGGCATTTCACAGACAAATCGAATTTTTTTAAAATCAGGATGCGGATCTATTTTGGCATAAATGTTATTAATTAAATCGGTATGAAAGTATTGATTTATTTTTTCCTGTAGGAATGCTTCTACTTTTTTCAGATCGGCTTTAAGCGGTATCTCCAAGTTTGCTATTTTTTCTATGTCTTCTTTTAACTGATTTATTTTATCAACTGCTTTAACTTGTGCCAAATAGCTTAGTACTTTATCAAAAAGTTCGGCTAACAGGGTTAAGTCTGCGCGAGTCTGGTTATGAGAGGTCAGTAAATGAAGCAAGTTGTCATGTGCTGCGGTGAACCCATTTGAAAGTGCTGTCCAGTCGTCTTGCTCAAGTAATTCTCTTAGATTTAGTTTGGCAACCAGTCGGCTAAAGGGTTCGAACTCATTTTGTAATGTCGTTAGGTTTTCTTGGTGGGCGTTAACTCTGACTGTTAAGGCTTCTGTCGAATCATTAATGAACTCAGGCTGTAACTGATTTTGTAACTGTGTCAAGTTAGCTGTGCTTTGAGTTATTTTTTGTTGGTTTTCATCAATCAATAGCGCTAACGATATCATCCGTTCATCCAATACTCCGACGAATGTTGTAGTGTTTGTTTGCAGTGGTAATGCGAATGAATTTAAGCATTGTTGAAAACTCAGGTAAAGCTCACTTTGTTTAGCTTGTTCGAGTCGGGTGTTATCTGACGCCAGTGTTAGCTGTGTTGCATCATGATTTTGTTCAAGTGTTTGTTTTTGTTTGTTCAACTCACTTAATTGTGAAGCGACTTGCTGCAATTTTTCGGACATATGTGTGCTTTGAGCTTGTAAAAAGCCGTTGTATTCTTCTTGTGACTTGCTAAACGTATGTTGTCTAGCGGGTTGCAATATTTTAAGGTTGGATTCAATCTTCCAGGTTGTTTCTTTGAGTTTTTTATCGGTCTCTGCCTGTGTTCTGCTTTTATCCAGCACTAAGGCTTTGAGTGTGGCTAATCTTTTATTTTTGGCTACATCGAATGCCTGTTGAATATTTTCGAGATTCTGTTGGTTTTCAGTTAATTGTGCTTGAATATTTTGTAATTCGGTCATTAGGGTTTTCTGTATGTCACTCAAGCTGGAGTTGCTGTTAACCCTGTCACTTAGTGTTTTAAATAATCGATGATCATGTTTACATAAAGGGCATATGCTGGTTTCACCTTTAGCTATTATTTCAGCACCAACTCGAATTAACTCTGCAATCGTGTCGGATTGCTCATTGGCCTCTTTAAGTTTTTGTGCTGTTTGTCTTTTGCTTTGCTCTAGTTGTTCAAGTTGAAATACTGTTTTCTTATAATCCGTAACAAGACTGGTGAGATTTTTTTGTGTATAAGGGCTACTAAGTACCAAGCTACTGTTTTGCAGGCTAAATTGCTTAACTTGTTGCAACTCTGCTTGAGTCGTCGCTAAATCTTCCTTAATATCGGTCAGCTTAATTGTTTCACGTTGCTTTGTATTCTCATTATTTACAAGTGCTTGCTCCGATGTTGTTATATCTTTAAAGACTCGAATACTATCTTCTGCCAGCGCATCATATCGATCCTTATCGGTTTTGAATCCTTGCTGGTGTTGTTGTAATTGTTTTTCATTTGAGGTTCTTTCTGCAATATTATTTTTGAGCTGTTGCAGCTCTTGTTGTGTCTGATCTTTTTGTTCTTCAAGTTTGTTAATATTTTCGAAGACAGTATTAATTTTTGGTATTGTGTTTTTCCATGATTTTAGAGCCTCCAACTGCTCTTGATTCGTTTTTAACTGTGTATTGACAGCCGTAATTGTAAAGCTTTCATTAAACTGGGATTTTTTATTTTCTCTTGCCTGAGTGATAGTTGAAAGTTGTTGTTGTGTCGCTTGAATATCTTTCAGCTTTGATAGATGTAGTGGAAGGTTATCTCTATGACCTGTCAATATTTGATGTTGTTGGATTACCTCTGCTTGTGTGACTTGCAGCTCACTTTTATATTTGGCTATACGGTTATCGAGAATATGACGGGTTTGTGCATTGAAGTTCTCATTCAATTGGGGTAAGTCGTATTGTTTTAGTTTTGCGACAAGTTGATTAGCGGTTTCAAATACCTCAGGTGATAAAACAACATCAGCTTGCTTCTTATTAATTTCTTTTAAGTCGTTTTCAAAGCCTTTGCGGCGTTTGCCCAAACTGCTGAGTATTAGCTGAATACTTTGTCTTTTGTTTTCATATTCTGTTTGTTCATTTACTTGAGATAGCATGAATTTTTGGTAACGCTCTTCTGGCCCATCTTCGCGTAAAAAAGCATCTATGGTTTCTTGAGATAGCAAAATGTCTCTAAAATACATTCTATTAGGTGGCGTGTTTTTAGGTTCAAATTGATAGTCCTTATAGTTTGTTCTGGCTGTTATTGGTTGACTTTGGTAATCCCCGTCTGTTGTCGATATTTCAATACTACTAGCCATATTCATTGGTGCAGATTGATTGCGCAGAATGAATTGTTTTTGACCCGTTTTGTTTAGTGCTTTGGCTTGCTCATTATTTTGAGTCGCCAAACCCGGGCGAATAAAACGGGTAATGTTATTAGTAATACAAAAATCAATGGCGTCGTAAAAGGAGGTCTTACCAAATCCGTTGGGTGCGTACAAAGAGACTATATTGGCTGGTATACCGTCAACGGTAAAGTCAAATGTGCCGTCCTGTTTCTCCAGGTAAGTTTTAAAGGCTTGAATCTCAACGCGTTTAAACTTCATTATTGTGGCTCCCGGTTAATATACTATCTATCCACTCTTTACGTTTATCTTTGTCTGTCGTTTTATTACCTAATGGTAACTCCGCCAAAAGTAGTGCGTTTGTTATTTCAGACATTTCAAAAGGTTGCACCACACTGGCAGGCTTTGATGCTGGTGTGAGTGTAATATCAGCACATAAGATACGTTCATTTAGTAATGCAATGGTGTCGTCTGTTGAAGTGTTTGATAGGTCCTTGATAACGATCTTTCTAGCAGAAAACTTGTTATTTTCGATTTCATAATGCAGTGGTTTTGTTACGGTCTCTTTTGATGCAAACAAGATGTATATATTCCAGCGAGAGAACTCATCCTCTAATAACGATTGATAGTCGACACTGATGACACTGCTGATTTCTTCCCATAGGGATGACAGCTCATCATTACTGCTAGTTGAGCAGGTAAATGCAGTGATGAATTTATCACTGTCAGGTATGATTGATGCTGTAAAACACTGGAATTGGCATTCTGGAAATTCGTCATTTAAGAATGTTAAATCCAAATCATTTGTTTCAAATTTATACTTCACCTTCGGGTCCCTGTTTGTTTAAATATTGACTATATTCTTGTATCAATTTAGCTTCTAAAGGATCGCAATCCAAGAGGTTATACATTTCATATTCGCTATCTTTGTCTTCAATACACTCGGCATGTACGGCTGCTAAATCAATAATGCGATAGGGTTTATTGATATGTCTTTTAGCATTGTTGATTAAATTGTAATCGGTCACCCCACTGCTAATATCCAGAATTATCTTTTTTACCTCACTTTTTGGTATTTCCGCTTTTCTTGATGGTTTGAGTGTGCTGACAACAATTATTCCATCATCTTTTAATTGCTTGTATTGGGAAAAAAAGATCGGTTGTAAGAGCCTTTTCCAGGGTTTTTCGGTTGCAATAAAGGTTAGTCGCCGATGTTCAATAAGTGTTTTTATATAGGCACTATTTACGTTATCAGGTCTGTCGAGTAAAAAGGATATGACCAAAAGTTCTAAAAATGATGACCACATGGCTTGATGTTGTAGTTCTGTTGGATCTCTGTCATATACTTTTAAATATTCTGAAAATTTCTCAAGTATTTTTAAGGGCGTTATTTCTGTATTAACAAAATATTCACTGGCTAAGTGTTTTAAGTGAGCTTTTACGTTAATAATGTTCTTTTCATAGCTATCTTCTAGTAAAAAAATCGACTCTATAAGATGTTCGAAACTAGACAGGTGTAATGGGAGTAATGGCGCTAATGGTGCGTTTTGGTAGGTACTATTTTTAATCAGTTGTTCGAATTGACAGATCGAAACACCTTTTAAGCGACCATGAGTTTCTATGTCATCATCACCATCCATTGAGGTGTCGATGGCACAGAGGTATGCCGTATTGTGTTGTTCATTTAGATAAAATAACCCACCGCCGGAGAAACCGATGATTTGTCCTTTGTCCGCATTGTCTTTGTTACCAAAGATAAGGTTGCCGTTGGCATTTCTTTGTATGTTTACTACATAATGAGAAAGTCGTTCTTTGTTGGCTATGGCACTTCTTCTCGTTTCAGGATAGCCGTACAACCAAACATCGCATCCCAATTTTAATTCATGTTGATACTTGGTGATCGTACAACCTGCATGGTAATCAACCAGTATAATAGCGATGTCTTTTTGCGGATCTGGGTCTAGGATCACTGCTAGTATCTTTAGCTTTTTATCCTCTAAATTGGTAATTGATATTTGTTCTATCGGTTTCAGTTTGCTGGTGGAGTCGTCTTTATTAACAAGCAGGTTATGTTTGGCTGTAAATACATAGGTGTATTGCTCGATCATCGGTTGAATTAAAACACCACTACCGTTTTCAACTATGACAATATGTGCTTCCATTTGCTCACTTATAGTTTGCTTCAAAGTTTGATTACCTCATCACAACTTGTGGGTGTAAAAGTGGCATTTGACAAATCATCATCAGGAAAGACCTTGCCGATTAAATTTGGATAATTGAACATTAAGTTTGCATGGGGGAATCGTTTTATAATGCGAGCCAGAGTCAGTTTGTGTGGTAGTTTGTGCTTTAAACCGTTAGTCGAAATAATAAAGTTATTGCAGTTGATTAGTTTTAGCAGTTCGTTATTGGTGTTTGCTTTGCTGCCATGATGGGAAACTTTCATGTAATCGAGTTGCAACGGGTTTTGTTCAGAGTATTTCAAGGTTTTTAACTGGGCTATCACTGGGCTAGGGTGCGCATCACCTAAAAACAGTAATGATTTGCCTGCAAATTCGAAAATAAAGGCAATTGAACTACCATTGTGAGGGGAGCCATCTTCTTTAAATTTATCGTCATTTAGCAGTTGTTCAATGGAGTAGTGATAGTCATCGTCATCGCTGGCAGTTAATGAGCTTGGTTTTTTCTTTTTCCATGTGATCAGTAATTTTTTGAGTTTTTCATTGTTAGGCGACAAAATAGTAAATTTGGTACCAAAGACGTTTCGTACATCACCAGCCCGGATTAATTGTTTTTTCCAAATGCCTAAATCTTCAATGGTTTTTTCAAATGTCACACCTTGCGCGATGCTGGTCAGGTTACCGGGTGACGGTTTTAGCTTCACCTGGTTGGTTTCGTCGTACTGCTGGTTAAATTCATTAAAAATTAATTTTCCAGAGTTAAACCATACTTCTTCGGTGAGTTCATCTAAAAATCCTTTCTTTTTAAAAGCAGCCAATAAACCGCCGATATGATCGTCATCAACATGCGTTAGAATAAGCAGGTCAATTTTTTGATTTTTGTTTTTTATCGCAAGTAATAACTTTTGTAGCGGTTGTTGTTGGTGATTTGATAATGCAAATGTTTTTGCAGGTCCACCATCAATAAGGATATTACGGTGTTGTCCGTCAAATTCGCCGCTAATTAAGAGGCAATCGCCATGGTGAGCTTTTAATACCTGTAGTTCAAATGCCATTTTGTTCTTGTTTTATCACCAATTTAAAATATATGGTACACTTATAATTATATAAATCAATAGGTAACAACCGTTGGTTGCTATTTTTTATTTTTGACGCTGAGGGCTAACTCAACCGCCTAAAGAATGTGTTAACGCCCGGTCTTTTGCCAATTCAATAACTGCATGGCCTAATTGCACCAAAGTACCAAAGCTTGGGGTTGTTTCAGGTTTTAGGGAACGATAGGCACTTGTTCTACTTTTAATACCTGCACGTTCAATAACGACACTATGGCCAAATTGTTCAACGTAGGAGCGAATGGCGGCCTGCAAAATATCTGCGCGGCCTTCTTGCATCGAATCCCATGAAGCCTGTTTAATGACGGCTTCCATTTCTTTAACGTCGACTGGCGTTAATTCGGCTTCAGTATACTGACCAATAGTTACTGCTCGCAAAGTTGCTGCCGATAATTCAATACCACGCCAATCAAGTGAGCCAGTTGAGGTGAGTGAGAATTTTTGAAAATCAGTAATGTGTTTAAAGGCTTCTTTTTGGAAATACTCAGCCAAGTTTGCTTCACCGCTATAACCGTCACTAAAAGTAAGCTCAAGTGTAAAATCTTTAACTAAATCAACATCAATTACTTTTAACATGCGTCACCTTTATTTAATTGGGTTAATACCACGAACTGCTTTTTCCCACATTGACATAAATTTCATTCTGTTACTTTCAATGTGAGTTTCTGCTCTTTTACGTTGTTTATTAGGTAAATATCCTTCTAAACATTCTCCCGTTTCAATGGCTATGATTAATTCGTAGCACCCATATTTGACATGAATATGAGGTAATTTATGTTGCTTGTTATCGTAAAAATACAAACAAAATGAGAGCCCAAGAAATGCATCTATCTCTGGCATAACAGCCCTCCAAAAGATCAAATCAAGTTAAACTATAACACTGTATCTCAAAAGAGACAATGCTGATTATAACGTCGAGCTAAGCGTCTTTATTGGATGATTTATTAAATCCCACTAAAAGTACGTTGGTTCAAGGCGTTTTTTAGGTTTCAACAAGAGCGAGTGGACTATGTTTCATTTGTTACTGTAAAACATAGCCATCCTGCAAAACTACTTAATAAAATACCGCAAGGTACTAGTAGACGTATAACTAGCGCCAGAATACGGAAAAATATCAAATTTTACAGTTGATACATTATAAACGGATGCGCCATAAACTTCGGCGCTGGTGAGGAAGATGATTGAATAATCTTGGCCTGTGCCGCTGCAACCAACGTTTTCGTTATACCAAATACTGCCTTGAAGGTTGTTGTTATTGATCAGAGACGGAGTGTCATTGAGACTGACACAATTGCCTGCCCACAGTTTTTCAGCGCTAATCACTGAGACTCGATCTTCGATGTCTTTGAACATCATACCAGTGCTCATGTTGTCTCTGAGTGCTTGCCAATGGGCGTCGGTCATTACGCTTTCGACTGTTGGACTTATTGGGTCGTTTACCACAGGTGTGACACCGCTTGAGTGGGTGGCATATAACGTCCAGCCGCCTTGTGTGGTCATGTCACAATAGGCTTCGAACGCTTCAATCGGTCCTGGGCCATCTGGGTCGATGTTGTACAGGACATCGGTTTTCAGCAGACTAATCCCGGTTTTCACCAACCAGCCGTTAACGCTAACCCAACCAATTGATTTGATTTTTTGCGCCGAATTCAGTCCAAAGAAACCAACGATATCGGGGTTATGGGCAATGGTGTATTCGGTCGCGACATCATCTACGGTGGTGATGGTTAAGGTCGCCGGGCCGTATTCGTTTAGGTGGGTGTTGAAGATGTAAAGAAAAGAGTGGGGTGAGCACACCAACCAGTGAGCTATTGCATAATAGTTCACACCCGATTATCGTAATTTCATATACCGGGTAAACTGTTTGCTGTCTGTCAGTGCTAGGATAATTACTGACTGACGTTTTTCGTCAATGTTAAAAAACGCGCAGTAGCTTGTGTGTTTGGGAAAGACAAATCTGCGGACTTGGTTTTTATAAATTGGATGCCTGATAAAGAGTCGTTACAGGTCGTTGCGCTTTCTTGCTCTGGCAATAAAGGCATCAACAAACTGTTCATTTACTTCGCTAAATTGTTCATTTTCAATTTGTTTTTCGGCTCTAGCTATTTTTCTGTCCAAAGTTCGATGGGCGACAGCAGATATAATTAATTGTTCAGCTTCGGCTTCTGAGGTGACTGCTCCGGTTGCAATTTGCTCACTGATGAAAGTGTTAAGTGGTTGCGCTAATACCGTTATAACAACCCTCTAAAATTAACGATGTCTATTGCATCAGCTTAAAACAAAAGTTTGCTTAATGCTACAAAGTGAAACCAATCACCTGCTTACTCACTGAACGTGAGGGATTTCCTCATACACTGGTCGCAAAAACAACAAAACCCGACTATTAATCGGGTTTTGTTGTTTCAATAGATTAGCGTACGCTGGCTACTTTGAGTCGGCTCTACCCATAAACTTATGCTCAGCGGTATTGACCTTGATTTTGTCACCGCTACCAATGTACTCGGGCACTTGCACGGTTAGACCGGTGCTTAGTAGGGCTGGCTTGTTACGTGCACTGGCTGAGGCACCTTTGATTGAAGGGGCGGTTTCGGTGATCACTAAATCAACACTTGCTGGTAAATCAATGCCTACCGGTGTGCCATCAACTAGGATGATTTGGATGCCCTGGGTATTTTCATCAACAAATAATATTTCGTCGGCAACCGCTTCTTTATTCAAGTGAAATAAGGTGTAATCTTCGTTATCCATAAAGACGTATTCATCACCGTCAAGATAAGAGAACATCACCTGCTGACGCACTAAATCAGCTAGAGTAAGCATGTCGCTGTCTTTAAATGTTTCATCGACTTTTTGTCCAGAAACCACATTGTACATCCGCATTCGATACAAGCTGCCACCCGCTCTACCTTGCGGTACAGAACGTTCGATATCTCTGATAACATAAACACCGTTGTTATATTCAATTGCGGTATTTTTTTTGACTTCACTGGCCTTTGGCATAATACTTTTTTTTACTCAAGGAAAGGGAAAAAGAACTTAGCATAATACGGGTTTTGTGCAAAGGCGTTTCTTTGGCTTATCACGCCACCTGCAACTCTTTTTGTACGTTTGGTGGCCGTATGTTATTTTGTAGAGATATGTAATTGTACTGAGGGCAGGCTTATGAGCAGTAAAACTGAACGTATTGAGGTAAGGTTTTTACCAGAAATAAAACATTTGGCCGAGCGTGCAGCCTTGGTTAGTGGTGTCACTTTGACTGACTACTTGGCTCGACCGGTTCGCGAAGATGCCCCTAAAACACTGAAATCTTATAGCGAAATTCAACTCACCAACCAGCAGTTCGATGATTTTCTGGCAATTTGTGACAGTGAACAAACACCCAGTAAAGAGATCCTCGATGCTGCCAGACGTCTTGATACAGAGGGTTTTTAATTGATGTTCTGCCAGTCGTTTGTCCAAATTGGGCTTAAGTCGAACCATGGTTCTGCCCGTTGATGAACCTGCGGCAAGTAAAAAATCAATCGCAGCTTATTACACGTTAGCCGCTTCCACCATTAACCGATAAGATATTCAGGGTACGCAAAGTCTACCACGCTATCCACTACCTGTTGCGTTACTGCCCGATTGGCCGTTGATGTCAATCATCAGGGAAATCAATTGGGCGAGAAATCATTAATCAGCGTTTTACGTCATGCGGTTCGCCTGTGTGATGAAGGACTCCCAGCTGGACGGGACTTTTCGTAATCCCACAGTGGACTAAACAAAATCCAATTCGGGTCTAGGCGAGTCTATGCGGGTTTTAATGGGTTATCTGGCTTGTTGTACTTGTTGCCAATTGCCTTTGCAAAGGCATCAGCTTTAGTCATTATACGAGTTACTGCACAGCATGATCCAAAGAGGATCCGATGCTGCAACAGATCAGGATCCGAGCTGATTATTTTTCATCCTCTGAATCTTTCGCGGATCACCCTGCAAAGCCTAGCAATTAAGGGTTTGAGGTGTTCACACCAAACTCTGTGCCAACTCAGCACCTTTTGATAGGTTAAATTTCACACATAGTTATAAATTTCAATAGGTTAGTTGTTTCCACGCTAATTTTAACCATGTTCAGTTGGATTTACATTACATCCATCACTCTAGATTTCAATAGATCTCTTTCAGTTGTTACATTCTGGTGTGGTTCTAAATTAGCGTTTTTGGATGAAAGTTAATTCATCAACTATACTGGATAAATCATCAATAGAAAGTGAATGGATTATGGAATTTAAATGGGATAATCATAAAGCGTTGATAAATATGAAAAAACATAAAATTTCATTTCAGGAAGCGGCGACTATTTTTGCCGATCCGTTGGCAATGACTTTTGATGACCCTGATCATTCAGTGGGTGAGCACCGGATCTTAACATTTGGCACAACAAGGGTTGGAAAAACAGTGGTTATATCGCATACTCAAACTAATAATGAAGTGCGATTGATAAGCGCTCGTTTGATGACAAAGCAAGAGAGGAAAATGTATGAAGAAGGTTAAAGAGGATGAAATGCGTTCTGAGTATAAACCTGAGGACTTAGGTGTTCCCGTGCGTGGGAAGTACTATAAGGCGTATAATGAGTCAAATAATTTGGTACTTTTACAACCTGAGGTTGCCGCCGCATTTCCATCAGAAGAAGCCGTTAATGAGGCTCTTTTATCGTTAATCAGAATTGCCAAAGCATCGACTGATTTGGCAAATTAAAACGTAAACACTTGGCACCATCCTTGGTGTCAATTCAAACAACCTGTTACTGACAAACCTCCGCCCGAGTCGCAAAGGTATCAACTGAACCCACCCGATAAACCACGGTGATATCGCCACCAGTGCCCGTAGTGCTTACGCCGTTGTAAAAAGGCGAGCCTAAGGCGGGTTTTTGCGTGTAAGTTGATGGGGTGTTGATGCGAAACTCTTCGCCAACGCTGGCTAGGTTGCTCAGCCCCGAAATATCTAGCAAGCTGTTATCACTGTGGATCCACAATCTGCCTCCGACATGCGTCAATGCCGCTAAACCATCAAAACCGGACACAAGAGAAAGTCGATGCTTTATAGATTTTCATTGATTTTCGATGAATCCGGGGATAAATCCCCTATCTATATCATTTACATCGGTGTCTTGTTTATTCAGTTTCTTCTGTTATAAAACAATTAATTTAGATTTTTAATTGTTAAAAAACGGCAAAAAAAGATCGATTTGAATTACCTTGTTAATAGCAAATTGACTCAATTCAGCCTAAATAATGCATTTTTCAGATCATCAATAGGGGATAATTTATGGCACGCCTTATCGGTAGCTTTTCAGCACGACGGGATAAAGATTTTATTAACGACATGACCCAAGAGCAGCGGCAGCAGTGGGCAAAAGAAATCATGGGTCGAATGATGAAGGCATGGGGTCTTAAGGAGCAAAAAGAGGTCGCAGAAAAAGTCAATTGTCATTACAAAATGCCAGCTAATTGGGTTCAAACGTTTAGTATTCCCTGGAGTGTGATTTATACCTGTCATCTTGATACGGGTCGATCACTGGATTGGCTGTATAACGGTGAAATATCGACAAATATGTCAACTCCAGATATTCAAAGTGCTTTAATTGATGCGACAAAAGTAACATTGAAAAAGGCTATTTATATGAACCTGATAGACGAAACCAGCCGTAATGGACTTAATATTCTGACCAAAAGGTTGGTTCAGGATCTGCAATTATTGCTCGCCTGCACTGATACTGGTGAGTCTAAGTCTAAGTCTAAGTCTGAGCCTGATTTTGATCTTGAGCAGAGTTAGTGGGAGAGTTGGATTGGTTGCTACGCTTTCAACGGCAAATACTTGTCAAATATTAAACCAAGCTCATCGGATTTGATCGGCTTAGTGACGTAATCATTCATGCCGCTGGCATAGGCTTTGTCAAAGTCCTGTTTCATCGCATTGGCTGAGAGGCCGCAAATAATGAGGTCGTTATAACCTTGTTTACGCAGCGCTTCGGTGGCCAGATAGCCATCCATTACTGGCATTTGAATGTCCATTAAGACTAAATCATAGTGGGGGGAGTTGGTGATTTTAGTGATCGCTTGCTGGCCATCTTCGGCAGTGTCGTAGGTTAGTCCAAACATCGATAAGATTTCGCCAGTGGACCATCTGGTTAATCAGGTTGTCTTCAACCAGTAATACATGGCCTTCGAATTGGCTGTTGGCTTCTTTGATAAATTTAGGTTGCTGCTGCTGTTGGTTATCTGGCGATAAACGCTGCATGAAGGTATTGAGCTGCGCCGGGGTAAAGGGGTGGGAAATACAGCTTGCTTGCCATTCCTTTTCGAGCTTGGCGGCCAGATTATTGGGTTGAGTATCGGTGATAAAGCCCAGTATGACGCCAGCTTTTTGACCAGCCAATAGCTGGGGTTTGAGCGCTTTAAGGGCATCATGATCGGCGATACAGGTCAGTAAAATATCGTTCTCAGACCAGTGTTGCTGCGATAGTTGCGTCACACTCAAGTGAGTGGCATTCAACAGCGCCAGATAGTCATCACTGATCAAACTGCAATCGGCATCGGCACAGTAATAAAGAGCGTAGCTTGGCCGTTCATTGGTCAGCGCTTCAAACACGGTTGGTGTTGGCGTACTGTTTTGCACTTTGAGGCAAACTTTAAAGCAGCTGCCATTGCCAGGCTCAGAATAGGCGTCAATTTCACCTTCCATCAGTGCTACCAATTCTTTGACGATTGATAAACCTAGCCCGGTACCGCCGAATTTTCGACTGGTAGAGCCATCTGCTTGGGTAAATGAGTTAAACACATTTTTCAGCTGGCTGGGTGTCATACCAATACCGGTGTCAATGACTTCGGCTTCAAGCAAAATGTCCCCCGGAGTGTCACAGCTTTTAAGGTCAATTTTGACGGTGACAGAACCTTGTTCGGTAAACTTTATCGCGTTGGTACATAAGTTCAATAACACTTGGGAGATCCGCAAAGGATCACCAATTAAGTTGACGGGCAGTGACGGGGTGGCCCAAAAGTGAATATTAATGTTGGTTTGTTGTGCCCGGGTAGTGATATTGGCTAGCAGGTTTTCAAATAGTGAGCTGGTTGAAAACTCGATCCGTTCGATATCCAGTTTGCCAGCTTCAATTTTAGAAAAATCGAGAATATCATTGATCAAGCTCATCAGGATTTGGCTGGAGTAGGCCACCTTGTTGAGATACTCCCTTTGCTGTGTGTTGAGATCGCTTCTCAAGGTTAAATCAAGCAAGCCGATGATGCCATTCATCGGGGTGCGAATTTCGTGACTCATATTAGCCAAAAACACACTTTTAGATTGAGTGGCCTGCTCGGCTTTGAATTTGGCTTGAGCCAGTTGCTGATTGAGTGCATCCTGTTGGTTGACCAGCTCCCGAGATTCTGCCAGCAAGGTGTGGGTCTGTTTATTTTTATGATGAAAGACATCGGCGGCTCTGGCCAAATGGCCAATTTCATCGTTGCGGCTCAAACCGGGGATGGATGTCACTTCGTGGTCTTGGGTCAACTGAGCGAATATTTCGGTGATCTCTCGGATTGGATACATTATTCGGTAAATTAAAAAAGCGGCGATGATCAGGGCCAGTATAATACCCGCCGCAGAGAAGACGTTGGATCGTGTTTGGTTATCTTCAATGTTTTGTTTGACTTGAGCGTTGGTGGTGGTCAACTGGGCTGCTGCTAATTGTTTGAGTTCACTGATTAAAAATAAGAATTCGTTGGCAGACCCGGCCATCACCACGTTAACCAAAAAAATGTAACCTCGGGCAATGTGGGTTAATTGAACAAAGTCGTTATTGATTTTATTGATCTGCTGCGTCAACTGCTGCTGCTCTAATTCGTTGTAATGATCATCAGCGAATTTCTGTTTGGCTTGTTCGATAAGCTGACGAAACGCTTCAATAAAATCATAATCGGTGCTGAGTAAATACTGGAAGGCGGCATTTTCGGCCTCAGCCAACAGTGATCTTGCCTCGGTCAAATGCAGGCGTTTGAGTGGGGTGGTGTCGGTTTTATCGGATGATTGTTGAATGAGGGTTTTCATGAGATGGAGGTTAACAATTAAACCGTCATCAAAGCGCACCTTGCGTTGATTGCGTCCTTCCATGACGGCGGTGAAGTTAACCTGATAATCGTCCAGATGTGAACGCATCCGGCTGATGTAATCATTGTATTGCTCGGCCTTTGACTCATGTTGGGTGAGTGAATGAAGTGCCGCGAGGTTGTGATTGAGGTTTTTCATCAAGGCTTCAAAACGGCTCAGCACCGACTGGCTGGCGGTTTCTTTATAAATCAACACATTACGTTGTAAATCGAGCAGATCACGTTCGAGTTGGTGCACTAGCTCCACTTTAACAATGATCTGCTGGGTCAGGTCAATGCCACTGACATAAGAAGACTGCGCATTGCGCGTCATGATAGCCTGGGATGCCAGTAACAGCACCAGTGAAATCAAGACCAGTAAAACTTGCGCTTTAATTGATGTAAACAAGTGGATCCTTTAGGAGCTGATAAATTCATACCATTTTTGCAAACTGTAGTCATAGGTCGGCATCACGCTGTTCCATACCGCCACGTGACTGAAACGTCTTTCGTAACTGCCGCCGGTGCGAATATCACCTTTATTGACCGAGACTTTACCATCGGTGCCTTTGAGCGCCATGCTTGCTGCTTTTCCTTGATACCAATAATCCCATTCAGCTCGGCTGAGTTGTTTGGCTGAGCGTTGCGGGTTGGAAATGTAATAACCCTGACGGGCAATAAAAGCCCCGGGCCAGCCCGACAACCACCAATTCATATAATCATAAGCGGCATCTTGAACCCGACCTTTGGTGGCGGCTGATAAACACATCACACCATGCCAGCCCCGATAACCTTCTTTGGGCGCGGCGAAGGTGACAGGCACGTTTTGACCGTTTAAGGCGGATATCGCTGGTGAAAACATGCTTTCGATGACGACACGATTGGTGCTCATAAAGCGAACCGATTCTGGTACTGAGGTCCAGAAACCAGAGAAGTGATTTTGCTGTTTGAGTTTGATTAAAATGGCGAATAATTTGTCGAGTTCTTGTTTTGTCATTGCGCCAATGTTGCCAAATTGCATCAGTCCTTTGGCTTGTGCCGCCAGCGCTAAGTCAAACAGGCCAATGGTCGGGGCGTTGACGATACCGACTTTGCCAGAGTATTTTTCATCAAGCAGCCAGCCCCAGCTTTCGGTTTCGTAAGGGATGCCTTTGGGGATCACTTTGTTGTTGTAACCAAAAGAGTCAACGTTATGGACATAAGGTAAAAAGCTGATTTGATTAGTGTGGTTTGACCCGAGGCTGCCATCTGCTTGGACGTGCAGTAATTTGTAAGGTGCATCACCGGCACCGACATTGGCGCTGGCGGTGAGTTTGCCGGTTTTGGTCAGGGTATTGACTTCATCCCAGTGGATAATGCGTTTTTTATCAATCGGTTGGATGGCACCAGAGCGCCATAAGATGTTGATGCTGTTAGACCACTGTTCGAACAAATCAAACGAACCCGGTGACATCGCGGCTTTTTGCAGTACGGCTGCACTGCCTTTGGGTTCATAAGATAACTCGATACCTAAATCTGTCATCGCTTGCTGGCGCAATTCTTCTTGCAAGGTGACATGGGTGCCGAGAATACGTAATTTGGTGCGCTGCCGGGCAAAAACATAAGGGGCTTTGCTGGCTAAGCCAACACCAAGGCCAGCGATGGCTAAATTGGTGATTATTTTGCGCCGTGTCGGGTCAGCAGGGGCATTTTCAGAAGGTGTTTTTGTGATATTTTTGACTACGTTGCTGAGTTTTTGGCTGGTCATTCATCAATACCGGTCACTTGAGCGTAACTATTTGAAAATCGTTACTAATAAGTTAGTTCAAGTCTTGGGTTACAGCAATAAAACCGTGCGGTTGTTTGACTTTGGTAATGCGGCAAAATTCAAGTTGGGGCGGGAGTTTGTTCACTCCCGCCGTTATTATTTGGCGGTTACCTCCTTTGTCCACCAATATCTTGTCCAAGTCCCACCAGATTCTTCTTTTTCAATAAATCCTGAGGATGAACCACCAGTGATATTGTCATTGGCATCAGTGTTTAAACTCGCCAATATTGATACTCCCGACCCTTTGAGAAATAGATCGGTTTTACTATCAAATTTGGACGAAACACCATTTAAGTGAATAGTCGCGCCTTTTCTGGTTGCCACTGCACTAACGACGCAATCTCTTGATGGCAGTAAACTGAAATGAACGGCGACATTGAGCTTTTCGTTGTTAAAAACAGAACCCAAGTCAAAAGTGAGTTCACTGGTAAAATGACGGGTGAAATTTAACTCTTCCATTGTATTATCCTCAAAGTAAATTAATAAGCTATGTGTTGCATACCCAACCTTCGGTTTTGGATGAACACGGGTTGGTGTAGCTAAAAAGATAAACGATGGGCCTTGGTATTGAAATTACATAGGATTACAACGTATTACATGATATTACGTGAGCGGTTGGGAGCGATTGGGAGGGGTTGGGAGGGTTGGGAGCGATTGGAATGGTTGGGAGGGGTTGGAATGGTTAGGAGGGGTTGGGAGTGATTGGAATGGTTGGGAGTGATTGGAATGGTTGGGAGGGGTTGGAATGGTTGGGAGGGGTTGGGAGGGGTTGGAATGGTTGGGAGGGGTTGCTGGGGCTACGGTCGCTTTGGCTCTCTTACGCGACTGAAGTCGCGTCTACGTCGCGTCTACGTCGCGTCTACGTCGCGTCTACGCGTGGCTAGGTAAAAGTCTTGCTAACCTTCACAAAACCAGCCACTAGCCGATCAACATCGGCTAGGGTGTTATAACAACCTAGTGAAACTCGGACACAATGTTTATATCCCATTGCCTTTAAATAGGGCTGGGCGCAGTGGTGGCCTGCGCGTGTGGCGATGTTTTCTTGCGCTAAAATTGAAGCGATGTCATGACTGTGCACCTGTTTATGTACAAAACTGTAGACGGCACGACCGGGCTGATTGGCGCTTTCATTTCCTATTATTTCAATGTTATCAATTATTTGTAGTGCATTTAGCAAATAATCTGACAGTTGTCGTTGGTGAGCGAGCAGGGCGGGCCAGCCGATGTGGTCGATAAAATCCATTGCGGCTAATAACGCGACAATACCAACCATATTGGCGCT
This sequence comes from Alteromonadaceae bacterium, assembly GCA_965277695.1. Lineage (GTDB taxonomy): Bacteria > Pseudomonadota > Gammaproteobacteria > Enterobacterales > Alteromonadaceae > JABSOG01. The sequence goes on along the minus strand of CBDIDQ010000118.1, from coordinate 5,223 downwards.
GCCGGCTTCAAATTGGCTGACATCAACTTTGAGTTGATAGTGATGTTCGGTCACCTTATTGACGATACCGCCGCCAAGCAGTAAGGGGTTGAGGGTTTTGGCAGCTTCAGCTTTACTGTATAACACCCCGATGCCTGTCGTTGCGTACATCTTGTGGCCAGAGAAGACATAGTAATCACAATCAATCGCGCTGACATCTACCGGACCATGGCCGACCGCCTGTGCGCCGTCAATTAGTACGGGCACTTGGTATTGTCGGGCCAGCTGGCAAATTCTTTGAACATCATTTTCGATGCCTGTGACGTTAGAAATATGGCTGATGGTAAATAGAATGCAGTTGTCTTGTAGATAGTCGTTGAGCTTGTCGGTGTTAAGTGTGCCGTCGGTTTTGACGGGCAGAATGTTCAATCGCGCACCAGTACGTTGACACAGTTGTTGCCAGGGCAATAGGTTAGCGTGATGCTCCATGGCGGTGACTAGAATGCTGTGTTTTGCTGTCAGGTTTTGTTTTAGGTTTTGTTTTAGGCTTTGATGTAGGCTTAGCGCGACGAGGTTGATTGATTCCGTGGCGCTTTTGGTAAAGATGATATCGCTATGAGCAGGTGCATTAATAAACCGGGCGACTCTTTCACGGCATTGTTGATATAAGTTATCGGCGTTTTCGCTAAACGCATACATGCCGCGATGGGCGTTACCATGTCCGCCCGACAGGTAGCCGCTGATGGCATCAATGACTGGTGTCGGTACTTGGCAAGTGGATGCCGAATCAAGGTAGGCGACAGGTTGATGCTCATTCTGTAAAGCAGGAAATTGCTGCCGCCAATTTAAGCTCATTTCAGCTTATTTACTGAGGTAGTCGTTGATTTGTTTAACAATCCCGGCACTATCCAAACCTAATTCCTGATAAATCTCATCTTGGGTGCCATGTTTAATGAACTGATCTGGTAAGCCGATGGTTAGCACTGGCTTGAGGGTTTTTTGTTGCATCAGATACTCAATAACAGCGGAACCCGCACCGCCCATAATCGCGTTGTCTTCAACACTAATCAAAACATCATGATTGGCGACAATTTCGTCCAGCAAGGCGCTATCCAAAGGTTTGATAAAACGCATGTTGACAAGTGTGGCGTCAAGCTCATCTGCTGCGGCTTGGGCATTTTTCAACAAGGTGCCAAAGCTGAGAATAGCCATGGACTTGCCTTGACGTACCATTTGACCCTTGCCGATAGGTAGAGCTGTCATGTCTTGTTCGATAGTTACGCCCGGCCCGTTACCACGAGGGTAACGTACCATGGTTGGTTGATTTGCTCTGTAGCCAGTATAAAGCATCTGGCGACATTCGTTTTCGTCAGCCGGAGCCATTAAAATCATGTTAGGAATACAGCGTACATAGCTGATATCAAATGCGCCTTGATGGGTTGGACCATCAGCACCGACAATACCGGCCCGGTCAACGGCAAACATCACGGGCAAGTTTTGCAACGCAACATCATGAATCAGTTGGTCGTAACCGCGTTGTAAAAACGTAGAGTAAATCGCCACTACCGGTTGGTAACCTTCGCAGGCAAACCCGGCAGCTAGCGTGACGGCGTGTTGCTCAGCAATGGCAACATCAAAATATTGTTTAGGGAACTCTTTGGAGAAGCGCACCATACCAGAGCCTTCCCGCATCGCCGGCGTAATGGCAACCATTTTTTCGTCAATGGCGGCGACATCACATAACCAGTCGCCAAATACTTTGGAATAACTTGGCGTGGTGGCTGCTTTAGTGGGTAAAGAGGTCGTCGAAGGATCAAAAATGGGCACTCCATGATAACCAATCGGATCTTTTTCTGCTGGGGTATAACCTTTACCTTTGGTTGTGACTATATGCAGTAGCTGCGGTCCTTTGAGATTACGCATGTTACGCAAGGTGTCGACTAGCATATTAATATTGTGACCATCGATGGGTCCGATGTAATTAAAGCCAAGTTCTTCGAAGAAAGTGCCGGGAATGACCATGCCTTTGATGTGTTCTTCCATTCGGCTGGCGAGTTCTTTAATTGGCGGCATACTGCTTAATAGCTTTTTGCTGCCCTCTCTGATCCCGGTGTAAAAGCTGCCAGATAAGATACGAGCAAAATGGTTATTCAGCGCACCAACGTTTTCAGAAATCGACATTTCATTGTCATTAAGAATAACCAATACATTGGTGTCAGCACCACCGGCGTGGTTCATGGCTTCAAACGCCATCCCTGCGGTGATCGCACCGTCTCCAATAATTGAGACTACTTTACGATCTTCGCCTTCACGCTCGGCGGCGATCGCCATGGCAACAGCGGCGCTGATTGAAGTGCTCGAATGACCCACAGACAAGGTGTCATATTCGCTTTCTTCGCGATAAGGGAAGGGGTGCAAACCATTTTTTTGCCTGATGGTTGACATTTGTTCACGTCGACCGGTCAAAATTTTATGTGGATAAGCCTGATGACCCACATCCCAGACAATACGGTCTTTGGGGGTGTCATAGACATAATGCAGTGCCACAGTCAGCTCGACTGTGCCCAAACCAGAAGCCAAATGGCCACTGCTTTGGCTCACCGAAGTGAGTAAATAGTCGCGTAACTCATGACAAACCTGTTCGAGTTGATCATGAGACAGTTGTCTCAATTCGGCTGGCAGGTTTGCTTGCTTTAATAATGGATAATCGTTTGCTGTCATAAAATTTTCTTTAATGATTTCTTTGCACAACATAAGAAGCAAAGGCTTCAAGTAGTTGTGTATCGTAAGGCAGTTGTTGCAATGCCTTAATGGATTGCTGATAGAGATCGTCAGCCTTCGCTTTGGCCTGCGTTAGTCCTAATAGAGAAACGTAAGTCGATTTGTTGGCGGCCATATCTGAGCCTTTGGGTTTACCCAGTGTTGCAGTATCGCCAACGACATCAAGAATATCGTCCTGCACCTGAAAAGCAAGGCCAATGGCGTCAGCAAAGTCACTTAAATGGATTCTGTCAGTGTCACTAAAGCCATTTGAGCAATGACTGGCCATTAATATGGCACATTTGATCAGTGCGCCAGTTTTTAATCGGTGCATTTGTTCTAGTGCGGCCAAATCAATGTTGCGGTCGGTGCCTGCCAAATCTAGTGCTTGACCGCCACACATCCCCTCGTAACCACTGAGATGACTCAACAGTTTGATCATCTCAATCACACCTTGGGGGCGGGTTTGTTGGTAAGGATGGCTTGATAAAAGGTCAAATGCTAAACTTTGCAAGCAATCACCGGCGAGGATCGCGGTCGCTTCATCAAACTTTTTGTGCACTGTGGGCTCGCCTCGACGTAAATCGTCATCATCCATGGCAGGTAAATCGTCATGGATCAATGAGTAAGAATGCATACATTCCATGGCCGCTGCGGGCGCATCGAGATCGTCGAGGTTAGTTTGAGTGAGACTGCCAGTGGCATAAACTAGATAGGGACGCATTCGTTTGCCGCCTTGCAACAAACCATGTTGCATCGCAGATAACAGTTGTTGATCATTAGGTGTGAGCGCTGTCAGTTTTTGTTGTAAAAACTGTTCGATTCGGCTTTTATGTTGTTTTAGCGATTGCTGCAAAGGCTCATTCAACAACTTACAGCTCTCCGTTATCGAAACTATTGGCGGTGTCGAAGTGGCTTAGCGATTGTTCGCCTTGTTGTTCCATCAGGATTTGCACTTTTTGCTCTGCCTGTTGTAATTTGGTTTGGGTAGAAGCAACAAGTTGTACGCCGCGTTCAAAATGCTTAAGTGAATCTTCGAGGGTTAACTCGTTATGTTCCATATTTTGTACTATGGTTTGTAGTTCTGTCATTGCCGATTCAAACGACATATTCTCGGGTTTTTTTGACGCCATGGGGTCAGCCTTGCCTTAAGCCTGTAAATTGTAGCGTAGTTTAACCAAATCCGTTTACAATCACTAGCGTATTTACCCGGGAGCCGAGCATAAATCGTTGCTGTTGATGACATTGATGGTGTCGGGAGCGGATATACCATGCAACGGCACTCAATTAGCGCTACTATTTAGGAGGTGTTATGGTTGAATTTATGGTCATTGCAGCAATGCTCGGCAATTATTGGTTATTTATTGTACTGGCCATTAAACTGCCGCTTAAAAAAATTAAAGGTTCAGTTTGGCCTTGTCGATAACACCTTGTCATATATGATAATTATCGTCGTTTAAATAGTAAAAGAAACAACAAGAGACAGGAGCGTAATGTGGATTTAGCGAGTTTAATCGGGATACTGGGTGGTATCGGGTTTATCGTCATGGCCATGATACTAGGTGGTGACTTATCGATGTTTATCGATATTCCATCGGTATTAATTGTGTTCTGTGGCTCGGTGTTTGTGGCCTTGGCGCATTACACTATGGGGCAGTATTTTGGCATGGGTAAAGTTGTCGCCAAAGCATTTATGTTTAAGATTGAAAGCCCAGAAGAGCTGATTGAAAAATCGGTTGAGCTGGCAGATGCCGCGCGAAAAGGTGGTTTTTTGGCGCTGGAAGAAGCGGAGATCCCCAACGCCTTTATGCAAAAAGGGGTTAATATGCTGGTGGATGGTCACGATGCCGATGTGGTGCGGGCGACGTTATCGAAGGATATTTCATTAACCTCCTCCCGTCACAGTGATGGCGCAAATATTTTCAAAAGTATTGGTGATGTGGCCCCCGCGATGGGCATGATTGGTACCCTGATTGGTTTGGTAGCGATGCTATCGAACATGGATGATCCCAAATCCATCGGTCCTTCGATGGCGGTGGCTTTGTTGACTACCTTATACGGGGCCTTTTTGGCTAATGTTATTGCTATTCCTATCGAATCAAAACTGCGCAATCGCGGCAGTGAAGAAGAAAATAACCAATTGTTGATCCTCGATGCTATTTTAGGCATCCAGGATGGTCAAAATCCTAAAGTAATCGAAGGTATTTTGAAAAACTATATGGCAGAGTCGAAGCGCGAAGTCGACACTGACGAATGATGACAATTGACAGTCACAGTTAACAGTTACAATTAACAGTTAATAGCAACAAATTACCTGAGGAGAATAAAATGGCTGAAGGCGAATGTAAATGCCCGCCCCCGGGGCTACCGGCGTGGATGGGTACCTTTGCTGATTTAATGTCGTTGCTGATGTGTTTCTTCATTTTGTTACTGGCATTTTCAGAAATGGATGTGCTCAAATTCAAACAGATTGCTGGTTCAATG
>CBDIDQ010000117.1:0-19880 GCA_965277695.1 Alteromonadaceae bacterium | reverse complement strand
TGGGCTTTTGAAGTTTTTGGAGCGCTTGGTTCTTTAAAATCAACAGCATTTTCACCACGGAGACACGGAGAAAAGCAAAAGATTTAGTGAAGCCTTACAACCATTGTCGTTGGCAATCAATCACAACGGCATCGAGTTGGGTGCTGGCATGGGTTTCTACGCTGGTGAGGACTTTTTCGAGTACAGTGGCATCAGTACCAATGGCGACGAAGCTCCATTGACTGAGTTGGTGTTGATCGTGGTGGGCTGATTCTGTGACTGCCAGATTGGCGATTTTGCCGAAACGATCTTTCAGTCCGCCCAGTCGATGTCGCTTTTCTTTTAGCGAGCAACAACCGGGCAGTTGAAAATCTAGTGTCAGCAATTTAAGGTTCATCACCCGGGGTGATTAGTTTTTTTTATGCGCAGCGGCTAATTCTTCACGCCAGTCAATTTCTCTGTCGTGTTCAAAGCTAGCTGCTTGCTCATTGATAGGGTTGTTAGCCGAAGTAGTGATGGTTGTAGCCACCAGCTCTCCGACCACATATTTGCCCTTGTTGGCAATATCAAAGCCATACAGTTTGATGATGTCCAACATAAAGTGGAAGCGTTTGGCATCTGCGGTGCAGATTTCAACGGTCAGTTGATCAGTAATGTTTTGATCATCACCCAATTGAGCCGTCTGTGATTTTTCAATCAATACCAACCCAGCTTGAGTGACTGGAGGTAGATCCTCTTTGTCAACTTCAGCGTCATCAGGTAAACCGTTTAAGACGGTGGCACCGATCACTTCGAGTTGTTGGCAGAAAGATTCAACTCGGGCAAAATCATTTTGCTCACCCATAAACTGTAAGCTTTGAATGGCTTTGCTATGGTGATCAATAAACCCTTTGTATTTCTTGTAAAAGGTTTTTTGTTTCAATTGCCACTCACTACATATCAGATGGATCTGCTCTGTAGTCAATGAATCTCGATCATCCTTCACTTTGGCTTTAAACCATTGCTGAATGAATTTAGGTTTCTCTAAGGTATGTTCGCTCAAGAAGTAAGCAAGTTCTGCCGAGCGGCAGATTCGCAGCATATCGAATTCGTTTTTGGTCATTGTGCTGTATTGTGTATCCTTCGGTTAGTGGCGGTTAGTATATAGCACTGAGCGAAAAATAAAATGTATCAGTTTTGGTTTTTACAAAAAAAAGCCATTTTTTAGTCTGGTTGCTGGTTTTTTGTCCATTAAATTATTAGTTATCGGTTTTGATAATTATGACGTTTTGAATTAAGGTCTTAAAAAAGCATAGTTATCGGTTTTTATGCCGGTCAACTTTCTGACCATAGCGCCAACTTTTGCCGTTGCAGCGCAAGTGCCTGCGTCCGATTTGGTAGCAAAAGCTAATAAACGCTGTATTTTTGCTAGACTCAATAGAGCGAATAATCGTTTGTCATGTATAGAAACCGGGATTAATTTGTGAGTAATAAGCCTGTGTCAATTTGTTGGTCTTTTTGTCAATTGCGTTTTGTTTTTATATTAGTTGTTATTCAGGTCATGTTGCTGTCGCCAGCAGTGATGGCCTCTGATTACTTTCATTTGCCTAGCCACTCAGCCCAATTATCGAATCCTTGGGTGACTGCTATCACCGAAGATAAACAAGGTTATATTTGGGTCGGTACCGAAGAGGGCCTTAATCGATTGGATTCTCAGCAGGTATTGTCAATCACCGGCGCTGTTGCCACTGATTTGGGACTCGAAGATAGTTATATTTGGGACTTGCTGGTGCTGGATGAGAACACTTTGGTGGTCGCAACCACAACCAGCGTGTATTTTTATGATCAGCCTAGTCACCGCTTTAGCCGTTTTGGCAGTGAGGCACTATTTAAACACTACAAAGGCGGCGGTGTTTTTTCGATGAGCCGGTCGCCTGACGGTGAATTATGGATTTTAGCACTCAAAGGACTCTACAAACTCGATGCTGCCGGGCAGACATTGCAAGACTTTAGCCACCTGCTGGCGCAAATCCCCCATTCAACTGACAATGACTTTATTGCTATTGAGGCTGTCAGTGCCAATCAGGCATATATAGCAACGCGTCGAGAGGTCAAGCTTATTGACACCGACAGCGGTGATGTCAGTGATATTGTCGATACTGAAAAACTCAAGGTGGGTAAAATCACTTCGCTGGCGCTCGATAGTCAGCAGCAAGTGTGGCTGGGCACTCGACAGGGTGGGCTGTTGCTTAACGCCGCAGGGGAGATCAGCAAAGTTGCCGCCCTGAGCCGGGAATATATTGCCGATATCTTACCGCTGGCTGATGGTATCGTTTGGGTGGCTAGTCGTAAGGGGCTGCTGCAATATGACAGTGTGAGTAAAAGCCTGATCCGCCATGAAGCTTATAATCAGTCAGGTCACCAAATTCAAAAAAGACGACTGTCACGACTCAAACAAGATCAACATGGGGTGATTTGGACTGGTACCCACGGAGCCGGATTGAATCTGTATGTGCCGCCTGCGTCTAAAGTGATACAAATCAGTGATCAGTCAAAACAGCCGTTTACGCTAATCAATAATGATGTTTGGGCGATCCATGAAGATGATAATGCCTATTTAGTGGCGACCAACGCTGGAGTGCAGTTTTTCGATAAGGCTAGCAAAAGTCTCACGGTGCTTGATTTGGTCAAGGAGACGATTAGTAATTCGTCGGATGAGGTGATTTATGTTATTCGCGCTGTTAATGGTAATGGTAAAGGAGAGCAGGGTGATCACTATTTACTTGGTGGTGAAGATGGTTTGTTTATGTTTGACCCACACACCCGCCAGTCAAAAATGCTGGCCCAACCGATGCCGGGTTATCCCAGAGTTGGCGTGCGTATTCTCGATATTGAAGTCACTGAAAAAACCCTGTTTATTGCCAGCGATGATGGGGTTTATCGCATCTCCCGCACGGGTGGTGAACATAGCTTGTTAGGCGCAGCGCAAGGGCTGAAAAATACTGAAATCAAAGATATCGAAATTGATTTGTCGGGTAATCTCTGGCTGGGCAGCCGTCGGGGCGTAAGTGTATTGGCTGCGGGCAGTGATAGCGTGGTTGATTTGTTACAGTCCTCCGGTGATGAGTTGTTGGTGAATGAAGTCAGTAAGTTATTGTTGTTGCGCCCCGGTGTGATTGTGGCGGGGTTTTACAATCAGGGGTTAATGGCGATTGATTATAGCGGCGGTATTGATCAGGCCAAAATATTGGATTTAAATCAACGCTTTGGTTTAACTTATCAAAATATCTTTAGTATCGCCCGAGCAGATGCCAAACACTTGTTGCTCGGCACTGATCAGGGTTTGTACAAGGTCAATATAGTGACCAATAAATCTCAACTATTTGGTAAAAACGACGGTTTGCCATCAGCTGAATTTAATGAAGGTGCGGCGTTTTGTAGCAAAAAATGGGGTTGTAGCTTGGGCTCGTCGGCCGGAGTATTGAAAATTTCGGTGGATGAACTGCATCACCGCATTCGTGATACCCGGATACAACCGGTTGAATTGAAAATTCATTTCCCTGAACAACCGACCCGTTGGACTTTACGACCAGCCAAAAATATCACCGTGTCGCCTGATCATACCGGGATATTCTTAAAGTTTACCACTTTGAACTACCTTGACAGCCAGCGGACTGAATTTAAGTATCGGCTAAAGCCTTTGCAATCGACTTTTACCCCGCTGAGTCGGTCGGGCGAGTTATTTTTATCTCATTTGGCACCGGGGCATTATGAGTTAGAAGTGATGGGCACACTCAATACCCTGTGGATTGATCAAAGCTATCAAATGAAGTTGCATTTATTGTCTCACTGGTGGCAAACCACGGCGGCTAAATTGGCGTTGGCGTTGGCAATGGTACTTGTGGTGTTATCGATTATTTATAATCGGGTGGCTTACATCAAACGCATAAAAGGTTATAACGAGACGCTTTATCAGCGTGAGCAAACATTACATTTGGCGCTGTGGGGTAGTGATGCCGGGACCTGGCAATGGGATCATCAGGATAATTTGGTAACCGTTAATCAAATTGATGCGGCGTCGGCAGTGTCAGTAGATTTGCAGTTTGATGAGGACCGTTGGCTGGATAAAGTGCAGCCACAACAAAAACAGGCGGTTTTGACCAGATGGCATCAATATATTGCCCAACCTGATGGGGCTTATAAAGATGAATACAAAATGCAGGTGAACAATAAAAACCGTTGGATCAGGTTATCAGGTAAGGTGGTGTCGACTGATCAATCGGGTCGGGCAGAGAAAATTGTCGGTACTTTTAGTGACATCACTGAACAAAAATCGCTGGAAAAGCAACGCTTGTTATTTGGTCAGGCGTTCGAAAGTGCCAGTGATGGCATCATTATATTAGATCAATCAGAACGTATTCAGGGGGTTAACCCGTCGATTTGTCGGATCAGCGGGTTTACTCAAGCAGACCTGCTACAAATGCCGATTAAGGCATTGTTTGCCGATAGTACGGTTAACGGCGTTGAACAGGTATTGGCGGCGACTCAGAGTTTGGGCAACTGGCAGGGCGAAAGCAAGTTAATTAATCAGCAGCAACTCAGTTGTCCAGTATGGTTGAACGTGACCCAAATGGATCGTGATAATGCCAATAGCAGCACTGACGACAATGATGAAAAGCACTATTTGATTTTGATCACCGATATCTCTGAAAGCAAAAAGGCAGATCGGGCATTACGCCAGCTTACCAATTATGACGTATTGACGGGTTTGCCTAATCGCAAGTTGTTTGAAGAGCATTTGGCGTTTTCTATTGCCCACGCCAAAAGTAGCGGACAGCAGCTGGCGTTGTTGTTTGTTGACTTGGTACGATTTAAGGCGATTAATGATCGTTTTGGTCATAATATCGGTGATGCGGTACTGAATAAGGCGGGGCAACGTATGCTGATGGCCTTAAACGACAAAGACATGATTGCCCGCTTTGGTGGCGACAAGTTTGTGGTGTTACTCAATTCGTTGCAGTCGGCGAATAATCCTAATCGCAGTTGTTGTGCTTTGTTGTCGGCTTTTGATTTACCTGTAGAAGCGAACAATAAGGAATTTCATCTGTCGGTAACCATTGGGGTCACTTTATGGCCTGATGATGATGCCACCGGTGAGCAGTTGATCAAACACGCCGAAATGGCGATGTATCATGCTAAGGAAGGCGGTCGGAGTAATTTTGAGTATTTTTGTGTCAATCGTCAGCAAAAAGAGTTATCTCGCTTGAAGCTCGAACATGAGTTGTCTCAGGCGTTAGAGAAAAAGCAGTTTTCACTGTATTACCAGCCTCAGGTGGATGCTAAAACCAATCGCATTATTGGTGTTGAAGCGTTGATCCGCTGGCATCATCCGCTAGAAGGGTTTATCTCTCCTGAGCAATTTATTCCCATTGCCGAAGCCACGGGGCTGATTATTCCTATTAGCGATTGGGTGCTGCAAACGGCGATAGAAACCGCCTTGTCTTGGCAAAGTCAGTTACCTGAGCCGATTAAAATGGCGGTGAATATTTCTGGTTTGCATTTCAACGAACCTTCTTTTGCTTACAGCATTATTATGTTGCTGGATAAGTATGAATTGGACCCAAAGGATTTGTGTCTGGAGATCACCGAAGGCATGTTGATCAGCGATATCGAACAACCCTTGGCCGCGTTACAGCAGCTGCGCAAAATCGGTGTGCAGGTGGCGATTGATGATTTTGGTACTGGTTATTCGTCGTTAGCGTATTTAAAACAATTTCCGGTGACCTGTCTGAAAATCGATAAATCCTTTGTGTTAAATCTGTCACAAGACCAAGACGATCAAGCCATCGTTAATAGCGTGGTGTCATTAGGCCACTTTCTCGGCTTTGAAGTCTTGGCTGAGGGTGTGGAGACATTGGCAGATTATCAGTTGCTGCAACAAATTGGTTGTGATCAGGTGCAAGGGTATTATTTTGCCAAACCTCAGCCTGCCGATGAGGCGTTGGCGTTTATTCAGGGGTTTGTGTTTGAGCCGGAGGTTTGAAATATAAGTGTTGGTGTTGTCAGCCGACGATAAAGTCGTTATAACTATTAGCCTCCTATTAACCCCCACTTTGTCTACCAACAACACACATGGATACCATGAGCGAATTTTCTGACGCCTTTGAATTAGGCCGTATTACCGTTGCACCAAAAACCGATCAACTCAGCTATCAAGAGCAAACCCTTGAAATTCAGTCGATGGCGATGAAAGTATTGTGCTTTTTTGCCAGTCATAGTGATGAGCTGATCAGCCGTGATTGCCTGCGTGAACAGGTTTGGCAAAATGCGACAGCATCGGACCATACCATCAATAATCATATCTATAGTTTGCGTCAGGCATTACGCAAGCTGGACCCAGAAACCAAATATATTCATACGGTGACGGGCAGCAAAGGCAATGGTTATCGATTGCTGGCTGAGGTGAAAGTGGCTTCTACTCAAACATTGGCAGTAGCGCCCCAAGTGATCCAACCTAAATCGAATAATAAAGCGCCATTTGTCGCTGCGGTTGCAATGGTATTACTCACGTTGGCAATGGTCATGGTTTATTACTTAATTAACCCGCTGCGTTATGATCAATCGAGCCCTTTAACGACCCAGATAGGACGGGAGCAAAGCCCGGCGATCAGCCATGACGGAGCGTTTATGTTGTATTCTCATCGACCCAATCGCGACAGTAGTTGGGAGTTGTATGCCAGCACCATGGCGCAACCCCAGCAGGCAATCAAGGTGTTTGATGGCAGTGATCATGATGATAATTTCGTTAGTATTTCGCCGAATAACCGTCGTATTGCGTTTAATCGTTTGGTCAAAGGACAAGAGGGCATTTACATCGCTGATTTTGATGCCGACACCTTAACCGCGTCTGATGCTAAGCGGATTATTCCGCTGAGTCGGGATAACTTATCTCCGGCGATTAGCTGGTGGGGCGCAGACCGACTGTTTTATACCGCCAAAGGTGCGGCTCGGGCACCACTGCGAATTTATCTCTACGATTTGGTGTCGGCCAATATTGAACAAGTGACGGCTCCGGCGCTGAAAACCGGGGGCGATTACGCCATTATGCTGGCCCCTGATCAAAGTCAATTGGCGGTGATGCGTTCAGAAGGGGTGATGGGGTTTCGTTTGTATTTGTACGATTTGGCCAGTAAGTCGCTGACTAAAACCCCAGTGCACAGTAAAGAGTTGCGTCTGAATATCAGTTGGCGTGATGACAGCCAAGGTGTCTATTTTATTGATCAGCAGGGGGTTTTGTCGGTTTATGATATTAACCAGCAGCACCCTGAACAAAAGGTAGTACAGATTTCACGGCAACAATATTTGGGTTATTGGCCGCTGAAAATCCCCGGTCGTGAGCAATTTGTGATGCAGCAAGACTGGGGGCTTTCTTCGTTAACCACGCAAATTATTCGTTATAACAATCCGGTTCGAGGTGGCGATGGTCAATCCCAAGTGCTGGTTAACAATGGCTTGTCGATCCGCTCGATTGAAAGCGTAGAGCAGGGCGGACTCGTGTTTGCTTCAATCAAGGCCAACTTTCAGGTTGAGTTGTGGCGATACAAAGCAGATCAACAGCAAGCCTCCAAACTCGGTGCTTTTAATGAAAAGCCGCAATATCGCTATCCATTGAGTCTCAGTACGTTAAAAGGTTCAGATAAAGCCTTGTTGTCGATCAATGATAGTTGTCGGTTAGTCGATATAAACAGTGGCAAAGACACGCCGTTATGCCCCACTGAGCAACAGATTTATGCGGGGACCTTTGCTAATGATGGTCAAAGCGTTTTTCTCGCTGATGCGAAAAAAGAGCCAGTAAGCTGGCAAATGGGGATTAGCGGTTATCCTTTTAATCAGTTATCACAATTGCCCAATGCCAACTTGATTAAGCAGCATCCACGTGGGGATTTTTATTACCGTCGCGAACCCGGCTTTGATATTTATCATCATGACAGTCAGGCAGGGACTAATCACAAAATTATTGCCAGACATTATCTCAATCACAATTACTCAACCAATGATTTTGTGGTGACTGCGCGAGGTATTTATTATATGGATAAACGCCAGGGTAAGAAAAACGCAGTGTACTATTATGACTTTGCCAGCAAAACCCAGCGACACGTTATTGATAGCCCCAATGAGTATCCTAATATTGCCTTGAGCGACGATGAGCAGTTTATTGATCAGATCCAATCGATTGATAATGACAGTCAATTGCGCTTGATTAGTTTAAGTCGATAGAAAAGCCAATAATGATTTATCATCTCCTTGTTTTATAACGATAAAATGCCATTTTGTCATTTTATATCATTACCGCCAAAAAACAGTTAACTGCCTCATTTTATTCACTTTTCTGACGGAACAGCCGATCACTCAAACTCTGCTGGTTGACCACTTTATCAGCGGATTGATGATTCGTTATCACCGTAAAATTGCATCACACCAACGATTTCAGCTAGAAATAAAGGCGAGTACTGCTCTGATTAAAAGCAGGCATTAATTAAAAGCAAGGCTCGAATAAAAAAATCTAACTAAAATACAGGTGAAGTAATGTTAAGAACAAAACTAACGAGTAAAAAGAAGCTCAATCAACTGATGCTGGCGGGGGTATTGACCCTTGGCAGTAATGTCAGTTTCGCTGCTGATGAGTGTCAGCCCGAGGCGTTTAATACCACTAATTCTGCCACTGTGATTGACGAGATTTATCGTCAGGGGGTGCTGTCTGGTGATTGTATTGGTGAGCTATTTGAAATTGATAGTAATACGGCTGAAACGGTATTCAGACTTAATACCCTTAATGCGGTGATTAGTGCTGCCGACACTTTGGTTGGCAATTATCGCGGAGGTGGTGACGACAAGCTGAAAAATCTGTTTTATTTCATTCGTGGTGCCTATTTTGTCCAGAGTCAGTATTCTTCTTTTAGCATTGATGCGAGCGTGGCGGATGATACCGCTGAGGTGATTGATGATTTCAGCAGTAACAGTCACTTTAAAGATGCTCATGACCAACATGCTGATTTGCTTTATAACGCCATTGTATTGATTGATAGCATTGGTGAACATCGGCGTTTTTATAGCATGATCAAAGGTTGGCTCAATAGCTACAGTCAGAGTTATCAAAACACCAAAGATATGGATTTGGTGATTGAAACTGTTTTGTATCTGCTTAAACGAGAGTTTAGAGATAACGAAGACCTATTTTTGAATGACCCGACGGTGATTGATGCGCTAGAAGCCTACCTCAACAACAGCTGGATGCTCGGTACTGAACAAGAAGCCCAACTGGCGATTGGGGCTGGTATGCTGGGTTATTTCACCACCCTTGAATGGTATAACGCAGAGAACAAAATTGAAGCCACAGTGGATGCGGCTATCAATCGTTTATTGGCCAAATATGGCCCCACCAGCTCGGGTAAATCGTTGTGGGGTAATGCCGCTGGTGAGGCCAATTATTGGGGGGATTGCACTAAGTACAAGGATGTTTGTGACTATGAAACGGTGTTTGTTGAGCCACTGTTAAGTGATGTGTATTACTGTGATGATTTGCTTGATAACGGCGGTAATACGCGGATTCGGGCGCAGGATATGACTTTGGCTCAAGGGCGTGAGACCTGCGAATTACTGGATGCGCAGCTTGACCGCTTTACCAGCCGTTTTGGTAATACGCCGGTTAAAAATGATCACAGTGATACCCTAGACATGGTGATTTTTAACAGCAAAACCGATTATCAAATCTATAGTCCGGCAATTTTTGGCAACAGCACCAATAATGGCGGTATTTTCCTTGAAGGTACTCCATCGGAGGTGGGTAATGAAGCACGGTTTATTACTTTTGAATATGAAGACAGTAATGATCCGGGCTTTAAAATCAAAAACCTCGAACATGAGTATGTTCATTATCTTGATGGTCGTATCAATAAATACGGTAGTTTCAGTACCGCATCGCCGTCAAATGGCGGTAATACTGTGTGGTGGAGTGAAGGGTTGGCTGAATATGTGGCCTGGCAAGATCACAGTGAATACGCCCCTGATGCGATGAAGGAAGGTTATTTTACTTTAAGCGAGGTGTTTACCACCGATTATAATGACAGTATTGCGCAAATTTATGATTGGGGTTATGCCGCTAGCCGCTTTATGGCTGAATGTCATAGCAGCGATGTCGATATTATTTTAGATAACATGCGTAGTGGTGATTATGGTGCATATCGTCGCTATCTGGCGAAAATTGGCACTAGCTATAACAGTGAATTTGATGGTTGGACCCCGGGTTTAGCGGCTGATCAATCGGGTTCGCAAACCCGTCAGGCTTGTCGTGGTACTAGTACCAGTGCATCGGGTATTTCGTTAACAGCACAGACCATCCAAAGTGGCTCACCCGTTCAAGTTTCTTTGGGTGAAACCGAAGAAGCCTTGTTTAGAGTGCAAGTGCCAGTCAATGCGCCAGCAGCGGTTAATGTAACCCTCACCAATGAAGACGGTGACGTTGATATCTATGTATTGGCAGACGAAGCCGCTTATATGGGCGGCTATGATTGCAAGGACGATGATTTTTGTAGTGTGACGCTACCTTCGAATACACCTAATTATTATTACATCATGACTCGTGGTTATTATGACAGCAATAGCGCCACGCTTACCGTGACGTTTGGTGACAGTACAGACCCTGATAATGGTGGTGGTACAACCCCTGATAATGGCTTAGACCGTACGCCTTCTACCAACAATGAATATATCAACAGTTTCTCTGTCGCGGGCGTGACCAAAACCACTGGCGATGATGGTGGTTATGGTGATTTCACTAGTCACAGTGCGATTGCAGTGGCTGATGGCGATGCTTTTTCGATGCAATCTAGTGCCAGTTTCAGTGAAAACTGGGCGGCTTGGATTGATTTCAATAATGATGGGGTATTCGCTGCGAGTGAGCAGGTTTACAGCGCTAGCGGCGGTAACAGCACTAACGGCACTATCAGTCTAGCTTCAAATGTGAGTGGCCATCATATTATGCGTATTGCGATGGCGTGGAATGAAACGCCACAACCGCTGGGTTTTGTTGCTGGTGAAATTGAAGATTGGATGGTGACCTTAGATGGTGGAGCAGTGCCTGCTGAGGGGGTTGAGTTGAGCAATGGCAGCCGGGTAACGATTTCAGCTGCCGATGATGAGCAATATCGGGCTTTTGTTGAGGTGCCACAAGGGGCTGATAATCTGGTGATTTCGATTGCTGGTGATAGTGCTGGTGATAGCGGTGATGCCGATCTTTATGTCAATGTTGGTAGCTACTCTGACAGTAGCACAGCGGATTGTTTTCTGGATAGTGGCGGTAGTAACGAAAGCTGTAATGAAAACCGTTTGGGTCAGACCCAAGCTGGCACTTATTACATTGTTGTTAAAGGCTATCGGGATAGGGCTTTTGCTAATGTGACGTTATCGGTGGATTTTGATTAAGCAAACCGTTTATTGGTTTAGGGGGCACATTGTGTCTGGGTTACAGTGCCCCCGATCACAGTGATGGTTATACTTATTACGTTTTTTACCTTGATTAGTTTGTACATTTTGTAATATCATGGTGATATAAAGATTTATAGGATAACCGTAAGGAATTCATCATGAGCACAGTAATTGAGTCTCGGGACCATTCATTTCTCTATAAGCGGATTCAAGGGATTTTGCGTGGATTAGAAATGGATGATGCGTTGACTATTACCACTAATGAAGCTTCGGCATTAACTGATCATGAGTTGCTTGAGCAATTAGTGAGTATTCATACTCATCATACTTTTCGCGACCAAAAATTGGTTAAGCGTTTGGAGCAAAGCGTCAAGGTCGAAAAGCATTTATGATTTTTCTTGGCCGTTTTGGTGGTTGTGAGAAGCAAACCAAGTATGCGCAATTGTCTGGTCACACTCGGCAGAATATTCATAACCAGATTAAAAAGGGCATGTTAATCGCGATTAACGAAGGCAGCGTACCTGTGATACCTGTTTTTCAATTAGACGGCAGCAGCGGCGGTGAAATCAATGGATTGACAGCGGTTAATCAGGTTTTGACTTCGCTTGGACTGAGCAGTGCGATGAAGTGCACTTTTTGGCTCAATGAACACCCGGGGTTGGATGGTCTGTCACCGAGAGAGTACTTGCTGCGCAGTCATTCTGGCAATCTGAGCAGCGAAAAAGACACTCATGAAGCCCTTGATTGGGTGTTGAGCTTAGCGCATAGGGTTGGGCGTCAAGGGTCTTAAACTATATATAAACAAAATGTAATTGGTTGGTAAGGATATCAATGATATCTACATCACCTTCAAAGTAGTCTTCAAGTTTAACTTGCTTGGTTCCGGTTGTTTTTGGCAAATACCAAATGGCAGCACAATCTAATGTATTGCCTGAATAGCGTGATGAATAAACAATACCATGACAATCATTTTTGAACTTTTGGTATAGCAAATCGGCCAGTTTTTGGGTGATTTCATCAACGTTGTCACCTTCAATTTTTTCTACACTGATATTTAAAAGTGGTAACAAAGCACGGACGTCGAGTAGCAATAAAGGTGTATTAAACCAAATAATGGCGATCTCACGGTCTTGTAAATCAATGTCTTCGAAGAAACGAGCAGAAGCACTAGCACTAGCACTAGCACTAGCACTAGCACTAGCACTAGCACTAGGGATAGAGGTACAGAATGTTTCTGCTACGGCCGTTTTTATTGAATTGGCAACATAGGAGAGTTCAAAGTTTTGGTATTTGCCATTCCAGCGTCCTTTTTGCTCATCGCTTTGTGGGGCATGTAACGCTATTGCTGCGCTTTTTCTACTGCTTTTTCCACCCCAATAACTTTGTTGTTGGATCCGATAAGTTTTATACCAGCGGACAGTGCGACAATTTTCAAAGGTTAACGATGCTATTTTGGCAGTGAACGTTTCAGCCAGTGCTTTGTATCTGTTTTGTTGCTCAGCTCTGTCCATATTAGCGTCTATATTAGCGTCCATATTATCATCCATTTTTAGACCTCTTCCTAAGTAATTTATTTTACATGGGGTTATTTAACTATTTCACCCGAGTAAGACATATTTATAGGCGATACTTTGTTGGTTGTCAAATTGTTGCAATGATAGTGATGTTAAGCGTGTGAAAGGTCATTTTAATGAGGTGTTATAGGTGTTGCGTAGGGCTGTCCGAAAATACCGATATTAAAAATCGGTCATAGTGACAGCCCTTGATAAGCTATTTCGCTCCTTTTTTAAACAATACCAATTTAAACAATACCAAACTGCGACAAAGGCAAGCGTCGATAGCGCTCACCGCTGGCGGCAAAGATGGCATTGCAAATGGCTGGCGCAAACGGTGGCACACCGGGCTCGCCAATACCGGCTGGGCTTTCTTTGCTGTCTACCAAGTGAGTGTAAGTGGCCGGAATATCAGTGATGCGGGCCAGTGGGTAATCATCAAAATTACCCTGTTCGACCTGTCCATCTGTCAATGTGATTTGACCATGTAGGGTGAAACTGGCAGCGAATACGGCGGCCCCTTCCATTTGTGCTTTTACCCGATCTGGATTAAGGATTTTGCCGCAATCCACTGCTGAATCAATCCGTTCAATTTTGACTTTGCCATTGATCACCGAGACTTCGACCACCGTCGCCACATAAGAGCAGAAGCTACGATGCGCGGCGATGCCAAGACCGTGGCCTTTTGGTAGTTTACGTCCCCAGCCCGCTTTGTCGGCGACTAAGTTGATGACGTTTTTCAATCGGCCAGTATCTACCGGGAAGTCCTCGGTTTTTTCACCATAGTTGCCGTATTTGTAGCCGTCTTTGCTGAAATCGAGGTGCTGATCTGGACCAATCAGACTCAACAAATGGTCTTTGGGGTCTTGTTTGACTTTATCGGCGATTTCATCGGCAAAACTGGCTGCGGCAAAGGCATTGCTGATATTTGCTACCGAACGCAACCAGCCAATGCGTTGGAAGGTTTGGGTTTCGCCGTTTTCAATCAAAATATTAGGAATATCATAAGGTAAATCCGCCAGCCCTAAATCA
The DNA here is from genome assembly GCA_965277695.1 of Alteromonadaceae bacterium. Lineage (GTDB taxonomy): Bacteria > Pseudomonadota > Gammaproteobacteria > Enterobacterales > Alteromonadaceae > JABSOG01. The sequence goes on along the minus strand of CBDIDQ010000117.1, from coordinate 5,853 downwards.
TTTTCGCCACCAGGCTGCTTGGCTGCGGGGTTAAAAGTTGAACCGATAGGGTGCATCACCATGCAGTGATTCCAGCCAGTGGTTTTACCTTGAGCATCAATGGTCGCAGCGACTCTTTGTAGACTTGGTGAATGGTAATAACCATGGCGAACTTCGTCTTCACGGGTCCACACCATTTTGATTGGCCAGTGGGTTTTCAGTGCCAACAGAGCGGCCTCAACCATAAAGTCGGGTTTTGATTTACGACCAAAACCGCCACCAAGAAAAGTCACATGCACAGTTACATTTTCTGGTTTTAATCCTAATATGCCAACAATTGTGCCCTTGGAGGTTTGCGGGGTTTGGGTACAGCCCCATACTTCAATGCCATCAAGGGTCATTCGGGCTGCGGCGGCTGGGGGTTCCATCATCGAATGGTTTAATCCGGGGATAAAATATTCTGCTTCTATCGACTGAGCAGCCTGAGTTTTGGCCTGTTGCCAATTGCCTCGGTTACGAACTTGATGTGGCGGTTTGTCCAAGGTTTTAGCAAAAGCTTGTTCATGTGATTTGGTTGAATAGGCGGCATTAGCGCCATGGTGCCAAACAATTTTGAGCTTTTCACGGCCCTTGATTGCCGCCCAGGTATTTTCGGCGATCACCGCCAATCCACCGAGTGGTTTGAAAGCCGCTGGTGGGGTTGGCGAGTCGAGTTTGATCACCTTAAGTACACCGGGCACTTTGAGGGTTTCGCTGTCGTCATAGGACTTGATGGTGCCAAAAACCACTGGTGGTCTGGCTATTACCGCGTATTTTTGTCCTTCTAATTCAACGTCATAGCCGTAAATGGCTTGGCCGGTGACAAACTCTTTACCATCGAGCAAATCAATGTTGTCTTTGCTGACATAACGTAATTGCTCGTCAGTTTTAAATTCTAATTTGTCGTCGGTCGGAATAGGCAGGTGACTGGCGGCTGTAACCAATTCGGCAAAATCGGCCACGCGTCCAGAGGTTTTATGGGTGACTTTGTGATTGTAAACTTCACATTCATTAGGCTGAACACCCCATTGTTGCGCTGCTGCTTGTTGAAACATCAAACGAGCGGTGGCACCGGCTTGTCTCAGGCGGCGATAGTTTTTGCGTACGCTGCGTGAACCATCGGTATTTTGACTGCCATATTTTTTATCAGCGACTGCCTGTTTGACTTTTACTCGGTCCCAATCGGCTTCCATTTCATCGGCAACCAATAAGGGCAGGGTAGAGCGAATGCCTTGGCCCATTTCTGACCGATGACAGACAATAGTGACAATGCCATCGGCTGCGACAGAAATAAATACATCTGGATCAAAGCTGTCAGCGGCTTTGCCGACGTGTCCGGCAATCGCAGAAGTGGGTAATTGTACGCCTATCAGAAATGCCGCACTGACGGCACCGAGACCTTGAACAAAGCTACGACGGCTGAGGTTTTGAATGCTAGGGTTTTGAAGGTCAGGGTTTTGAATGTTTAGGTTTTTAAGATCAGAGTTTGGTTTGCTCATTATTTCACTTCCTTAGCCAAATCGGCAGCTGTGTGAATGGCTTGGCGAATGCGAACATAGGTACCACAACGGCAAATATTACCAGACATAGCATTATTGATTTGTTCGTCATCGGGATTGGGGTTATTTTCAAGCAGCGCCACCGCCGACATGATTTGGCCAGATTGGCAATAACCGCACTGGGGCACATTGTGTGTCAGCCAGGCTTGTTGTACCGGGTGGTCGCCATTAACCGACAATCCTTCAATGGTGGTGATTTTACCTTTGCCAACCGCCGAAATTGGGGTTAAACAGGAACGAATAGGCTGGCCATCGAGATGCACGGTGCAGGCACCGCATAACCCTTTGCCGCAACCGTATTTGGTGCCGGTGAGTTTGGCGACGTCGCGAAGCACCCACAACAGCGGCATTTCGGGGTCGACGTCAAACTGACGTTGTTGGTCATTAATGGTTAAAGTGATCATTGTTATTCTCCGTAGACGAGGTTTTTAATCTCGTTTAATTGTTCGGGTGTATCTAAATCTGCCGCTGCATTGGCCAAAGGTATGGCCACGACTTCGCTTTGATAGTGTTTTAAAATTTGTTTCGCGCCCTGCGTCGAATCTGACAATTGGGTCAGTTGAGTGAAAAAACGGGCGGGAAAAATCGCGGGTACCCCAGTTTGAGGTTTTTTCTGTGCCTGTTCATAGAGACTGGCGTGAATGTTATTCGGTTGCGTTTGCCATTGCTGTATTAGTTGAGCTAAATCTTGTTGCTCTAACGCCCATTGGTCACCCAGTACAATCATCACCGCATCAATGTCGTCAGGCAATTGTTTGACACCAAAGGCAATCGAATGAGCCAGTCCTTTTTGCCAATTGGGGTTATAGACGAATCGACACTTAGCCTTACTGGTTGAATGGCTGATTTTGTCACCGATCACTTGAGCATGAGCGCCGAGCACACAATAAACCTCAGCCAGTTGAGCGCACAAATTGATTTGTTTGAGTAGCAACGGCTGTCCTTGAAAATTCACCAGCTGTTTGGCTTGACCCAGCCGGGACGAATTGCCCGCCGCCGGAATGAGAATGGCTATTCTCATTGGTTATTTCCTTGACTATTTTGATTTGAGATACAAAATATCCCGCCTTCGCAATGGTTTAATACTGCCTGAATTTCAGACACGATTGATAGTGCAATCCCCTCAGGTGATTGCGCACCGAGTTTTAAACCGACCGGACCAAATACCCGACCTTGATGTTTGGCGAAGGTGGTTTCGCAATCGTCGAGTAATTTATCTCGGCGTTTTTGCGGTCCTAATACGCCAATGTAAGGAATTGTTGAGTCGAGTAATTTGGCCAGATATTGTTGGTCGCGTTCATACTGGTGACTCATCACAACCACGGCATCGAAATGGTCGACAGCAAAGTCTGCCCATTCGCTACGTTTAACCCGAAGGATTTGCCGGGCGCTTTTGAACCGCGCTGGTTTGACATAATCTGGTCGATGGTCAATCACAGTGACTTGCCAACCGAGCTGACTAGCTAAATTAACCACTGGCGGCACATCAGGAGCAGCACCGCAAATCAGTATGCGATAAGTGGGTTTTAGGGTGATGGCCAGCCAAGGTTGTTGATTGATGGAAAACGGCTGTGGTTTATCTGAAGTGCTGATCGTGTGCTGTTCAAACTCAACACTGTCTTGATTGGTTTCTATCGGCAATAGTTGCAATTGTGACTGCGTTTGAGTTTGCGGTTTGTTTAGTTTGAGTAACATCATTTGCCGCTCGCCGTCATCAATACGCTTTAACGCCTGAATAAAGGCAGCGGGGGCGGGCATATATTTAAGCAGGATATTGACTTCGCCATCGCAGCCAAGGCCCAAACCCCAGACTAAATCTGGGTCGCCGCGCATATCGTAAGTGATCCATTTATCTTTCTGATTGCTGAATACTTCACTGGCATGAGCCAAAATATCCCCTTCAAGACAACCACCACTTAATAATCCCCAGCTTTGCATTGATTGGTCAATCAGCATCATGGCCCCAGCTTTACGATAGGTCGACCCTTTGGTGCTGGTAATGATGGCTAAAACGTAGTGAGTTTGGTCATCATAATAAGAGAGATTAGCGAGTAACTGGTTCATGCTGTGCTTTCCTCTGCTTTATTACTGGTTTCTTTGCTAATAGCTTTATTGATTATTTGGCTCAGCGTTGACCAAGGTAATAGGGCACAATTTACTCGTGACGGGAACTGTGAAACCCCCGTTAAAATATCAAGTTCAGGGTTTAGTTCACCTTGCTTTGAGACTAATTTATTTTCTAATGACAGCGCTAACTCAGCGGCTTGTTGCAGGTTTTTGTCATTGAGCTGCTGACATAACAGCGAAGCAGAAGCGGTGCAAATGGCACAGGCGTCGGCAGTAAAGCCAATATTTTCAATATGTTGCTGCTCAAATTTAAGATATAGCTTGAGATAAAGGGTGAGTTCGTCGCCGCAACTGGGGTTTTCGCCCTCGGCACTGTGATCAAACAAAAACTGCTTGTCTTTACCAATGGGTTCGCGACTATGGTTGATGATCATTTGCTGATATAACGGTGATGACATTAATGGTTTCTTTTTGTTTATTTGCTTGTTAAATTTATTTTGGTTTGATTTCGATACTGAATTTGACTATAGCGGTTTTTAAACGTCAAAGTAAAGGGGATAAGACTGGAGGCGGGTCAACGGCTTAAATATTTTGATTATTCCCGAATGTTATTTTAAATATAAACCAGTGTATTCATTTTCTATTTTCCCGGGCAATAAAAAAGCTGCCTTTAACAGCAGCTTGATCATTTGGGGGTTTGGTTCATTAAATTGAATTAAGTATCAACCCGGCGTTGGATATTGGTCAGGTCGAAGGTACATTTTTCCCAAAAAGCTTATCCTCCACTGGTATTAGCTAGCAGCGTCTTTTTTGCCATTAAGGCAGCAATCAGAGCTAATTGGTATATAATGCCGCCAATGGGCAATGGGCAATGAGCAACCGTGATAGTGAAAATGATATGTTTATAAAAAAAATAGTTTACCAAAGCGATGAAGTTACATTGGAAGGTGTCGATTTTGAGCAAGTTAATGTGCTTGTCGGCGTTTCTGGTGCGGGTAAGACCACGATCATGAATTGCCTCAATACCTTGGGTCATATTGCACGGGGTGGTAGTTATCCGTCAGTATCTTGGTTGATTGAATTTATTGACAATAAAGAGCGAACCGTTAAATGGTCTGGCGAGTTTTGTTCTACGGTTAACTATGATCATAACGAGCAGATGATTGCTGATTTAATTGATGAGTCTGTTGAAATTGATGGTGTAAAGGTTGTCAGTCGGGATCTCACCAATTATCTCTATGGTGCGGCTAGGTTACCTGCCTTGGATAAAACGCAAAGTGCGCTGTTTCACTTGAAAACAGAAGACGTGATTAAGCCAGTTGCCAGTGCTTTTGATAGTACTGTTATTATTTCTACCACAGATACTGCGACCGTTGATGCTCATTCTATCTCTCTACTAAACCCAATTTTAAAAAATGTTGTCGCCGATTTTTTTTGCTCATAATGCTAATATCACTAAGTTAAGCACCATGATGAATATTGAGTCCAGAACGCTGCTGTATTTTGCTCATCAATATGACAAAACCCGCTTTGATGACGTGGAATATGAATTCACCGCTATCTTTCCTTTCATTGGTAAAATATTGATCTCAACCCATGATTCAGTCCAAGAAACCGGGGTGAGAGAAGCGTTTGTGATTGAATTACAAACTGTGTCAGGTGAGGTGATTAAGCAGCAAAAAATATCCTCAGGCATGTTAAAAACCCTGAGTATTCTTTGCCACCTCTACTTGACAGAACCGACAACATCTATTGTGATTGATGAAATTGAAAATAGTCTAGGGGTTAATTGTCTGCCTGATATCCTTAGTCAGTTATTATCCTCAGGGCATCAAATTATTCTTAGTTCGCACCATCCTAAAATCATCAACAAAATTCCCATTAAACACTGGTTGATTGTTAATCGAAACGGCAAGAAAGTAAAAGTAAGCCGTGCCGTTGAGGCGGGTATTGGTAAGGGTAACCATGAAGCATTTACCAAATTGATGAATTCAAAACTGTATGCAAATGGGGTTGAGTAGTGAAGTTATATTTTCTTGTTGAGGGTGAACAAGCCGAGATGCAGATTTATCCTGTGTGGCTCAGTACATTGGCACCGGGTTTAATTCACCACGACGATTTGGATGACTTTGAAAGCGCACAGAGTGGTTATTACATGGTATCCGGATTCGGTTATCCTTCATTGCTTAATCATATTCAATCTTCGATC
>CBDIDQ010000116.1:0-43633 GCA_965277695.1 Alteromonadaceae bacterium | reverse complement strand
AGGCGATGATTTTTTCATGCATCTCTTTGCCAAGGGCGACTTCTTTGGATTCTGACATTAATACCAAATCAGGAGTGCCAGAAGCGGGGTTGATAGAGCAGTTCGATGTCAGCAGACAGCTGGCACCGAGCACTAGTGGGGTAATGAGTTGGTTGATTTTCATGACGTAACTCCTACTCTTTTTAACTGTTTACGACGGTGTGTCTGTGGCGGCGGCAGCTGCAACGGGTAACTGCTCAACCTTGAAAAAACGCCGCAATTGTTGACCTATGCCTTTACATACGTCGTCTTGTACCGGGGCAATGATTGGGATCGGGATCACAATGGCTGGCATATACGAGGTACCATCGGCGGTGCCGCTGACTTTGCCGACTAGTTTACGTTTGTCGTAATCCCAAATGGTGGCTTCGTAATCGGCTTTTTTATCCCAAGATCCAAACCCAAAACAACTGACGCCGCCCATACCTAGGGCACAGGTGATTTCACCCGATTTGTTGGTGGTTTGAGTACTACCGTCAACCCAAATCAGATATTGCATGTCAAAGGTGTCAACGGCTCTGGACAGTTCTTCATATTCAAGTAGACGAAACAGATCGTTGACTCTGACCGGTGCCGTGCGAGGTTCAAACCAAGGGTAGAGTTTGTCGACAAATACATCCTCAGGAATAACACTGATTTTGGTTTGTCCTTTGCCTAACTCCTTGCCAATGCAAGAAATTAAATCAGGTTCAGTTTCATAATCACTGCCGCTGCGTCTGCCAACAACGACAATAGATTTACCGGTGGTTAAATCGCTGGTCTTGGTGATCCGGTCTTGATCGATAGTGACAGAGGTACAACCCTGCACCACAATACCCAGTACTAGGATTGTCGCCATACAGCTGATGTTGATCGCTATTTGTTTCATTATTTCATCCTCTACGTTGTTGTTAGGTGTGAGAGCGGGTTAGATACTGCTGCGTTTACGTTGTTCGAGCCATTGTTTGATCTCTGGCACTTTGGTGAAGCTCAGAGAAAGCCCGGCACCAGCATCTCTAAGTGCAACAACCATGGCGTCATTGAGCAAATCGCCCTCGGTTTTTAACATTGCTGAGGGCGTTTTACCGTAAGCGGTGAGGATCCAGTCGGCAATTAGCTGACCTTGTGGGTCAAATAGCTGTAAGTTGTATTTGATCCACACTTCATACATCTGCACTTTGGTTTCTTTGGGTAGGGTATATTGAAAATCATCGACCGCCAAAGTGAGTACTAAATCAACTGGTTGGTCTGTTTTGCCATCAGTGAGGGTCTTAACCGGTATCACATTTTGAAATAACGCCGGCAAGATAGTGGAAAACAGTTTTACTTGTGCTGAGCCAATGCCGATACTTCTACCCGAGCGACTTTCACTCTTTTCTTCATAGCGGTATTTGCTGAATGGCTCAGGATAATGCACCGCCAGACTCAGCGGTAATTGGTGGATTATCGGGGTCGGGAAGTTACCTGTCACCTCCACTTTGGTGGCACAACCACTGAGCAGCAAGGCGCTGCATAGGGCGCTATACAGACACCAATGGGACAAGGTGTTAGCGGTAAATAAACGGGCTATTTTCATGGTTGCTCCTGTTTGTAATAGCTAGGGCCTAAAATCATTTAATCCGACAAAAGTGCCGCCATTGCGATGAGTAAGCTCACGCATCAAAGTGGCGAAACGAATGCCAGTGCCCTGCATGTTTCTCTGGCGAATAAACTGCACCGGAAAACCCACTGCATGTATTCTGACCATTCTTTGGTCATTACTGTTCATTTTATTTAATCGATCAATCGTCTCAACCACTTGCTTGATGGAACGACCCGAAAATTCGTCGCCAAAGACATAAAGGCTGATTTTTTTCTTTTGATCAAAGAAGGTTCGCACCGCCCGCTGAATGCCTTCAACTGGACTACTGTTACTAAAGGGATTCCAGGTGCGTAAGCGCGAAACAATGGCTTTGCGACGTCCAGGGGTGTCGGGGATCCATTTACGCCGATAATTCGAAAACATGTAGTCACCCATGTCATTCATGATTTGAATCCCCTTGACTTTAGGATACAGGTCGAGTGTGGCAATCAGTTCATCCATCATTCGGTCCCAACCATAATTGAACATACTGCCGGAGGTATCAATGATAAAAATGATGTATTCGCTGTCTACCGGTATGCCGCCAATCAGGCTGTTCTGGCGTTGGTGATTGACTCCGAGCAGTCGTTCCATTTCAGCTGTCATGGCTTGCAGGGCCAGCGTTAGTTTGCCTTTTTCTTGCTGACTGATTGGTGCGGCGCGAGTGAGCTGGGCATAACGGGTTTCCATTTCGGCCATTTTGGTTTTGAGAATGGCGAGTCGCTTTTTCTCTAGCGCAATTTGCTCATGTTTGGCATTGAGGTCACGATTGAATACGGTGGTTTCACCACGGATCTCGAAGAGGTTTTTTTGCAGGTCGGCAATTTGACCATCAAGTCGTACGCTAGATTCTTCAAGTACCACTGGCTGAGTGGTTTTGGTGATCATTAATAGTAATACTATGGCACCGAATCCACAACAAATGACGTCGAGAAAAGAGACGTTTAAATCGGTAGCACTACGACGGGTTCTTCTGCTCATGGCCAATCCTCAGACGGACTCATAAAGGAGCCTGCCGTATAGGTCGCTAATTTCCAAAATGATGAGGCAGCCATGGGATCGCCTTCCATCGGCCATAATAAAATATTGACAGGTACCCCGGCAGGTAATGCATCAAGCGCATGTTCGAACAGGTCTACTCGATCAGGGCCAGTGATGGTGTTTTTCTTTGGTTTGCTTAGGCCCTGAGTCGGTAAACCATCAGTCAGTAACAGAATGTTGTCTGGTAGCGGATCCAGTCCACCGAGTGACATAAACGCGCGTTCGAGGCTGGTGCCATTCTGTGGAATTACATCTCGTAAGTTCAACATCGCTTGATCTAGTTGCGCGGCATCAGAAACATCCAGCCATTGGCCTTCGGTATTATCAATCGCCGCAGTCACTTCAGTGTTAAATGTATAAATTTGATAATGACTGTCGGCAGGGAATTGGGCAGTGAGCCATTCGACGGCAGCGATCGCCCGAACCCATTTCGGTGCTATGCGTTTGGTGTCGTCAGACATGTTGCGGCGACGGATGATATTGACGATTTTACTGTCGAGCATACTGGCTGAAGTGTCGAGCAACACCACGATGCGTCTGCCACCCAAATGTAAACCAGTAAGGTATTGGCGTTGTCCCTGACCTTCAATCAGGCGTAGTTCGTTGCCTTTTTTCTGTTCTTCTTCTAGTGCTTTTTTTTGTTCGGTAAGTGCCAGTAGCTCGTCTTCAAGGGCTTTGATTTGTTGATCGGTTTCATCATTATCAATGACTAGGATTTTATCGCGGATAGCGGTGATGTCTTCATTGATTCGGCGTGCCAGACCATCGGCTTTCACCAATTTCTGATCTAAATCAGAGAGGGTATTTTTGATTGCTACTAGGTGTTCTTCGCCATCTTTAACTTCGCTTTCAAGCAGGTTGACCTCGGCTAGCATATTGAGGTTTTGCTGATCAATGTGATCGTTGACATCATGTTTAATGATTAAAAAAACCAGCGCAACCGCCCCTAAGCCGCAAGACATAATGTCGAGAAACGATAGGCTAAAGGTTGAAAAATCACGCTTTTTACGAGCCATTAGTGATGACCTGCTGCCAGTTGTGATCATCGATGACGTTGATCAGTGTCAGAGAATCAGTATGACCGTTAAAACTAAGTTTATCGCCGCTGCTTAGTTGATCGCCATTGTGCCCTTGTTGCCCATTGACCATTAGCTGACTGCCATTGAGTAGCGATAAAGTGAGTTTATCTCGCTCAGGCATCAAGGCGAATTGGGCTTGGGTTTTAGCTTGGGCTGTGGTGCTCAATTGGATGGCGTCGGTGGTTGAGATATAAATCGCTTTGTCGCTGATCGGATAAGCTTGGTGATTTAATAATAGGTGGCTGGAACGCTGAGCCGGGATTGGTTGTTCGCTGGCGGGTAGGGCGGTGACAAAGCTGACTTGACCGGAAGCGGCGCAAATGGTTGATTTGAAGTTCTGACAGTTTTGCGCGATAGCATGGTCGCTGACTACTATGGCGTTGCTTAATCGGCTGCTTAATTCTGGAATGGCAGCAATACGTTCGCTGATAAATAAAGTGCCAGCTGGGGCATGTTCTATGGCGGCTAATACTGGGTCAAACAAACTTAGGCTATGACGCATTAACGATTGGCGATTCAGTTTGACCTGTTTACCCTGTAATGCCAGTTGATACTCTTCAGTTAGTTGAGACTCTTCAGTTAGTTGAGACTCCTCAACGCTGGAGTTGAGTAATTGTGGTAGCAAATCATAGAGTTGCTGCTCGGTATCGGCATCATGTAGCGGGTCGAAGCGGCATTGGTGGATAAATTGGCTCGCGAGATATTTAGCCCAGTGTTGATAAAGATTAACCAAACCGGTGCCTGCAATAATATCTGAGCCATTGAGACTGGCTTGAGTGTCGACGCTGATTTGACTTAACAGGCATTGATGCAATTGCATATCGAGATATAGATGGTTGCCAGTGGGTATTTGGTCGGCAACAGCGGCGACGGCACTGTCAATTAAACCGATGACTTCGAAGGGGCATTGCTGACAAATGCCGAGCAACAAAGATAACTGCTCGCGATCAAAGCTGGCTGGTACGCTAAAAATGACTTGGTTACAGTGCTGTGCTTGTTGATGCAGGCTGAGTAATTGCTGATAAGCAAAATCGGCAAAATGACGGTATTTGGCGGTGCCATTGTTAATTGGATCGAGGCTAAGCTGATTCCAGTATTGGTTGAAGCTGACCAGCGGCTGTAACCGGGCTTGTTGCTGGGCTTGTTCACCAAATAATGCGCCACTGGCATTATGAGTTAAGGTGGCAAACCCGGCGCTGTGCCATTGTTGATCGTCCATGGTTAGACTGAGTTTGCAGTCGTTGAGGTCGATTATTGCCAGATGTTCGGTGTTGGAGTTAGTCATCATCTTAGTCCTTATGAGCATCGACTTTTAGGTGAGACAGTAAATTGGCATCACAGTAATCTTGAGTATTTTGCACTAAGCGTTCTTGCAACAGTTGCAGCTGATGGGAGAAAAACATGATGAAAATACTGATCACCAAGGCGATAAAAGTTGAGTTGAAGGCAACACCTAGACTTATGGTAACACCAGCAATATCACCTTCGACGGCTTTGTGTGCTTGACCGAGAGCTTCACCAATACCTCGTACCGTGCCAATAAACCCAATTGATGGAATGGCCCAGGCGATATATCGTACCATGGCTAGTTCACTGTCGAGTCTGTCTGATTCGGCGTCACATAAATCTTTGATTGCGGTGGCAACCGCAGCAACATTGGCTGTGGCATTGAACCGTTGCAACGCCATCAACAAGGTTCGGGGGGCCATTAAAGCCCGCTCCTGCTCGGGTAAGTCTTGTAGGGTTCGACTGTATTCCTGACTGTCTTGGGGCAAAATACTGCTACCACCACTGACCTGCAACAATTGACGTTTAAGCATACCGCGCTCTTCTAGTGCAATACGTGCTTTATAAGCCATGATCATCAAAGCCCACATCATCAAGACAAAACAAGTTTCTTGTTCGTAGTCTCTCAGTACCACGTAAATCGAACGTTGCTCGACAAACGGTTCACCGGCGGCCTGCTTTTCCATCTGATGACTAATAATGGCATCCGCGTTGGGACGGATAATGGTGACGTAAACCGCGTGCACCACAATGACTGACAGCATCAGCGCGAAGAGTTGGTAAACAAATTCAGATCCTGAGTTACGTTTTATCATTAGCACTTGTCCTGTCTTTCGTTGTTGTTGTTTGATTGAGCTATATATCTACGGGAAACGAAACAGCCAAATCTTCTGATATTGATTCGGTTGGAATAAATCCTGTATTTCGACGCTTTGTTGCTACTTTCTTTGCAGTTTCAGCTTGGTCGGCTTTTTCGTCAGTGGTTTGTGCAGCGGTGGTTTCTGCTGTCGTTATCGGTGTTGTTGTTGCTGTTGTTTTAGGTGTTGTTGTAGGTATTGCTGTAGCTTCTGGTGTCGCTTCGGCTGTGGAGATCGCCTTCTCGGGGTTACTGTCTGTTTTTGCTGCTTCGTCGGCAGCATAAAGCGTTGTCGGCGCAAGCAATATGCCGACAATCAGGGTTATTATTTTATTATTGGACGTTAATTTGTTCATCAACAGCTCCTACGTTTATTCAACGAATCGGGCAATGCGAAAACCAACATCATTACGGGGTTCACTACCATAATCTCGAAAAGACAATCTCAGCTCTGTCATGGTGCCATGAGCCCAACTTGAACCTCTGATCACATGATAATCGCCTTTTTCACCGCCTAATGGGTCTTTTTCTATTTTTTGTGATAATCCGGTTTTGATCTCATAAAAGTCGGTTACCCACTCAGCGACATTGCCAGATAAATCATAAAGTCCTCGGTCATTGGCAGGAAAGCTGCCAACCGGTGCGGTGACGGCAAATTTATCATTGTAAGTCGCCTGAATATTTCCGAGTATCGCCGCACCTGAGCGATCGGCAAAGTTGCCTGAATCCGGTGCTGGCGGTAACTGGTTACCCCAAGAATATTTCAGCATGTTGCCTTTATTGTAGCGGGTACTCCAAGCCCATTCTGCTTCCGTCGGTAAGCGGTAGCCGTTAGATTGTGGATTGACGCCGACGATCTCTTCTTCTTCAACATTATAAAATAATGGCAGTTTTTCTTTCTCAGACAACCAGTTGCAGAACAACGCGGCTTGTTTCCAGCTAATGTTGACTACCGGATGATCATCGTTGTTCAGACTGTTGCCTTTAACATGACCAGAAGAGTGTAATTTGAGAAAACGGCGAAACTCGCCATTACTGATTTCATTAATGCCAAGATAAAAAGGGCGTTTGAGTGAGATACGACGAGGCGCTTCATTGGCTCGACGGCCTTGCTCCCGGCGTGACGCGCCCATGGTAAATACCCCCTCAGGTTTGAATAGCTTTAGTTTGGTGCCAACGGTGGTGGCGATTTGGGGTTTCACTTTTTCCCATTTGACCTGTTCCAAAGTTTTTAGCCGTACTTTGACCACTTGTTTTAACCCGCCTCGGGGCAAAACCGTGGTTTGATAGTCGATATAACCGTCTTTTTTCACCACCACCCGATGGCGTTTGGTGGTTAAGGTGACGGATTGGTTGGCTCGGCCCATCAGGCGGTCGTCAATGTATAACAGGGCGTCTTGGTAATTACTGACGATGGTGATCTCACCCAAGTTTGGTGTAAGTTTGACTTTGAGTTCACGGTTTTCACCTGAGGGCACCGATATGCTTTGCTCGGATTGCTCGTAACCATCTTTGAATAAGGTGAGTTGATGAGGCTGATCGGCGGTTAACACTAATTCAAGTGGCGTTTTGCCTTGATATAGGCCATTAAGGGTGACACTGACGTCTTTAGGCGAGGCGCTCAGTTGCAAGCGACCATCATTTCTTTCGAGGTAAATCGGCGGCATGTCAATATTACCGCCAGCAGTAACACTGATGGTTTGCTCCCAGCCTTTATATCCGGGTAGCGCTAAAGTGAGTTGATGAGCGCCTTGTAGCAGGGTGCCGACAAAGGGCGTCACACCGATGACTTTGCCATTACTGCTTAGTTGCGAGCCTACCGGGTCGGAGGTCAGACTGATATCTGACCAAGCGGGTTTGAGCGTGACGTTGATTGTTTGGTGTTGGTCTTTACCTGTGATCACTATGGTGTCGGTATGGGCAAAGTATTGTTCAGTTTGAATTTTGATTTGATGAGTCCCTGCCTCAATATTCATCAGTTCTTTGTCGTTGCTGCCAATCAGTTGGTCATCAATCCAGATTTGCGCTGCAACCGACGGCGTAGTCGCCACGGTTAAATGACCTGGCAGTTTTTTAAATTCAAATTGCTGAGTTTGATTTTGTTGCTCATCGACATCGAGCGGTAATTCAATCGGATAATAGCCGGGTAGGGTTGCTGTCAGTTGATATTGACCTTGGCGCATTAAGAAGTGATCGGCAATTTCTAATTTAACCCCACCACTAATCGTCAATTCGGCGGCTTGGGGTACGGTTTGCACAATGACGGATTTGGCGGTAAATAAGAACCACACCACAATGCCGCCAAGTAGCATTAAAAAGCCAAGTACGATGGTTACTGGTTTAATCGGCTGACGTTGTTTTAGCTGCACACCATCGGCAGGCATAAAAGCGGTGGGTTGAATGATTTGGCCATTATCTGGGCTGCTTGGTTTAGCTGGTTTAGGCGGTTCAGTTGGGCTATTCATAAGCGTATCTTCTCTTCACACTGAATAACAATGGTGGTTATGTCGCTGCTGGGCAGTAAGGTAAACTCACGACGTGTATCCCGATAGCCGTTGCGAGTGCCGACAACGGTGTACTTGCCAGGTTTAAGGTCCATGTTTTTGGCGGTGAAGCTGCCGAGACTGCCGACTTTGTAAAGGGTCACTGTGGTCTGATTGTCTGATTTGAGCTGCACTGGCACGGGTTGTTTGATTTTAATCAGTAATTGACTCAGCTGACCCAGTTGACCCTTTAATCGTGGGCCGGGATTTTTAATACTATCGGCATCACGATAGAGTTTTTGGCCTTGGTTATAAACCGATTGCGCCGCTAGGCGGTTAGGCTGGTCGAGAGTTTTTATTAAGTCTTCATTGAGTTTAGCTCTGACCCCACTGCGAATTTCACCTACACGGGCTTTGATCACGCTACTGTCGAGTTTGAGTATTTTTCGAAAGTGACTGTTGGCTTGCTGCCATTTTTCAGCTTGCTCGGAATTATCGGCTTGGTCAAAGTGATCGGCAATTTGCGCTTGAACATATTTGTTTTTGGCTTGTATTAATGCTTCGCTGGCATCTTTGGCTTGGGGTTTGATTTTGCTGGCATTGGTAAAGGCTTTAATGGCTTGGGTAAAGCGTTGCTGGTTAAGCGAACTGAATCCGGTTGACATCGCTTGGGCAAAATTTTGATCAATGATCGCTTGTTTCACCAATGCTAGCTGTTCTTTGGCGGGTTTAGATTCGCCATCTAGTGTTAGTGCTTGTTCAAAGGCTTGTTTAGCGTCTGCAAAATGTTTGCGTTTCATTAACCCCTTGCCGCTGCTGATGTGAGCAATCACTTGGTCTTGAGATTGCGCTCGGACTAACCCTTGTTGAGCAATAATACTGGCGGGTTTAAGGTCTAACGCTAGTTGGTAGCTGTCAATTGCTTGTTGCGGTTGAGCGTCGCTGATTGCTTTGACACCAAGGGCAATTTGTTGATCATAAACGCCGTCAACTCGGGCGATTAAGTTTTCAAATAGTTGTAATGATTCACGGTAGTTGGCTTGTGCTTGTTTGAAGTTGCGTTGACGATATTCAACGTCTCCGGCTGCGGCAGTATCCATGGCATGTTGAAAATCTGTTTGCGCCCATGCTTCAACTTTTTTCGCTTCGAGTTTATTTTGAATATTAAGAATTTGTGATAACACTTCTTGCGCTTCTCGGCGCTGTTTGGCTAATTGCGCATCACTCCAAGGAGAATCAGGTGGGGCTTTGACTATTTCTACCTTTTCTTCTTCGACCGGAATATCTTCGACCACTGGTGCGGTGACCATGGATGGCAATAAAAATAATACTCCTAGCAAAGAGATGCTAAGCAGCAAAAATAGCAGCATGTGAACACGTTGAAAACCATATGAGGTGCTGAAAAGTTTTAGATTGCTGTCGATCTGAGTGCTGACCTTTGCAGGTTGCGCTGAGAAAAACATTACTGCTGAAACTTTGGCTGTTGCCTTGTGGCTTGTCTGGTTTACTTCGTGGCCCGGATGGCGAACCTTTTCAGTCATAGAACCTTCCATATAATTCATGGTTAGATAAAATATCGGTTATTTTTTTTAGGGTTAAAGGTCCCTGACTTGTGCGCTGTAGACGCGAATTTATTCGCGTTTCTTAGCGCCACTATTTTAGTTATAGACTATAAACCCGTGTTTGGATAATTATTGTAAGCTATTGATTTAGTTGACCACCTGTATCAATTCGATAAATTTCCTGTAACAGTTCACGCCATTGTTCATACTGGTTGTCCACTGTGCCAGAAAGCGTTACCGTGCGATCTTCTAGCTCAATAACCTGTGGCTCAATACTCGCTTCGAGTGAGTCGCCAAGTTCTTGCAATGCTTCAATGTGGATTTTCGATTCGCTATTTTTGTCAATGCCACTTTTGATCACATAACCGCCACCTGCCATGGCAACGGTACCCGCTGTACGGGTAACAGCACTGCCTGAGTTCGATGATGCGAGCACACCGCCAAGTAATGCGGCGGTACCTGCGACCATGCGGTCTCTGGCACTGCGTTCAAGGGATTTAAGGGCAATGACTTCGTTATAACTTTCTTGCCGCCATTTAAAGTAAGGTTGCTGCATTTCTTTGGCAAAGGTGCCGTAATATTCCTGCAAGGTATCAATAAACAGATAATCACGCTCGCGAATCTGACGGACCCGGGTGATCATTGGGTCATTGTCAGCAGGCAGGCGATTAACCATTAATTCGCCTTGAGGATTTTTAGCCAAATGACTGGCAAAGGTGGTCGGTGCAAAAGATTGGGCAAAACGCAGTTCGGCAATGGTGCGTAGTGAGGCAATACTTTTATCAGTCAGGGTGCGGCGATGTTTTAGTAAATCATTGGTGATCTCATTGTAGAGATTTTGGAAAGCATCTTGTTGGTTGGCGCGTCTTTTTTTGTCATAAGCATAACGACTGGCAATGCCTTCATAACGACGGTTGTACCACAAGCGTCCAGAAACATCAGACACTTTCATGTCGATGATTAAGATCTCTCCATCTGAATGAATAATGGTGCCTTCTAATACCACATCAACGACACTTTCGGTGTTGGGGATCACTCTGACAGCGCCCCACGCGGCACTGGTTTGCAGGGTGTTGGCGATTAAGTGAGGAAAATAACTAGATTCGGCATTACGAATTTCAGCAAAGACGATTTTATCTTCATCCTCGTCTGCCATCGCTGCTTCCATGCCCGGGTCGAAGATGGTGACCCCAACATCGAGCAGTAAGGATTCATCAATTTCATTACTTTCTTGCATCACCGGAATGACGTCGGTGGTTTTTATCACGGTGCTGCTACAACCACTGAGTATGACGGCAAAAAGCAAACCAAGCAGCAAGGGCATTGTTAGCGTAGCTGAATGGCGAAATTTAACACCAAATTGAGAATATTGCATGGACATAACTCCTGATTTGCTCTTGATTTTTACTTTTGATTTTTACTTTTGATTTTTACTTTTGATTTTTACTTTTGATTTTTACTTTTGATTTTTGTATTTACGATATTCTTGCCACAGTTTTTCCCTTAACTTGGCATCGGTTTCGCGCATGGCGGCTTCGCGAATTTGACGGGCAACCACATCGTCGTCATGACCGCTGGGGATATCCGCTGGTGGTGGCGTGACCTGACCTTTTTGCTCATAGTCGCCCCGTCTGACAGCGGTTGGTAAGTTTTCTGAATCACCGCTTCTGCCGCTGGTGGGATTGCCATCAGGTGAACCGGGTTGTTGGCTACCTGAACCCTCTTCACCTGTACCTTCGCCTTCTTCTCCGGCTTCATCATAGAGCGCACCTTGATCAACATAAGCGACTTCTTCTTCACTACCTTGTTGGTTCGCCCTGTTTTGGATATATTCGCGCTCTCTTAATATCATACCATCATAAGTACCCATGGATTCATCAAGACTGGCGTCGATTTTGGCGATTTGCTCTGCATCGGTGCCTGCACCGCCTGACATATCACCTTCGGACATTACGTCACCAGCTGAAGGCTCTCCACCAGCAGTTTGTTCACCTGACTGTCCGCCAGATTGACCGCCCTGAGATTGTGATTGCTGACCACCTGACTGTCCACCCTGCGATTGTGATTGTTGACCGCCTGATTGGCCGCCCTGACTTTGAGACGAGCTTTGACTTTGAGAGGTGCTGGCAGTTTCAGTGGCTTCACTGTTACTGCTGCTACTGCTGGGGTCTTCTTCTGAAAAGTCGATATTGTCGTTTTGTGTTGGTGAGCTTTCGCCTGCGGTCATTTCTGGCTCAGCACTAGTGGGCTCTCCTGCGCCGCCATTTTGTGAAGATTGATCTTCAGATTCTCCCGAGGGTGCGCCACTTTGCTGAGTATCTTGTGCGCCTTGATCAGCCGAAGACTGTGATTGTTGATCACCCTGATCTTGACCCTGCTGTGTACTCGGGGTGCCAGCAGATGGCATTGATGGCATTCCCGAGGGAGAGCTTGAAGAGGTGGATGGCATCGACGGCGACGAAGAAGGTGACGACGATGAGGATGACGACGAAGGTGAAGACGACTGTGAAGGCGACGATGGTTTTGATGGTGTCGACGGTGATGACGATGAAGACGGTGGTGACGAAGAGGGCATTGATGGTGGCGAAGCCTGACTTTGGTCATTGCTTTTGCAGCCAAAAATAAAGGCGGTACAGCACATAAAGCAGGACAATAGCAGGTTTTTAAATGACCTGTTGGCTGGCACTTTGGTGGTCTTAGTCAGTGAATTAGTTCGATTTATAAACATCATCTTATCTCTTTACTGGTGTTGTTTTACGATTTGATTGTGTGTTTTTTGTTAAAGATTAAATCAATACCGCATCCTCAACAGTTAAGGAGGATGCAGTGATCGTTAGAAACAACCATGGTTCGTTGCTGTTTATTACATTTGATCGTCAGCGTTATCTTTGTGGCGATAATATACGCAATGTAACTTTTTCGGAAAATACGGGTTCACCTTCGATAAATCGTGGTCTGAATCTGGCCAGACGCAGCGATTTTTTTACTCGTGAACGCACTGAGGTATTATCGACTGGTTGGGATTCGAGGATCTCGATGTTGGTAGTTTTACCTTGTGGGGTAACATCAAAAGAAGCTAACACATAATCTCTTTGCTTGTCGTATTGACGTTCATCCACTTCACTGTAAGTGTTGTTTTCCAGCATATCTAAATGGGGCAGGGCCACCGGATGGCCAAACATTTTACTGCGCTCTAGCTGGGTTTCTTCATCGGTCAGTGAATTATAAGCTTCTTGGTACAGTTCAATGGCAGAGTTTCTTTTATTGAACATTAATAACCAGTCGGCCATTTTAACTTTGGCTTTAGCAACCGCCCAAGGGGTGGCATTTTCGTCATTGGCATGAATATCAATGACCCGGGCTAGAGATTCTTTGCCACGACGGAAACTATTGGCGATAAACTGGTTGATCATTTGGGTTGAGCGACGCATTCCAATGTCACTGACAACATTGCTGCCATGTTGCTCTAGCGGTAATTTTTGAAAAGTAGCAAAAAAGTAGTTAGATAAGGTCAGCCCGTTTAAATCATCAATCAAACGCTGATCGTTAGGGCCATATTGATTGCTTAGCAATTCAACCGATTTTTCAAACATGCCATAAGCTTCAACCAAGTGAGTCGTGACTGTATCTGAATCTTTGCCAATACCCATAGCATAAGCTTGAAGATGCCACTTGCTCAATTGATTGAGGGTAGGTAACAGGCGAATATCGTCTTCACCATAATTTTGCTTGCTTAACCAGTACAGGTATTGATAGCGTTCATCCACTTTACTCCATTGCGCCATAGCCATATGGGAGTTGATCAAACGTTTGATAATAGGAATTTGTGAGGTTGAATACAAACCTTCGTTGATACGATTTAGGTGTATCGCGCGTTTGTAAATCTTGATGGCTTTTTCATGTTTGCCCATATATTGTTGAGCGAGACCAAGGCTAAGTAATTGTTCTTCGATACGACCTTCATAAACCCCGTCTTGGGACTCAATATTGACAATTTCATTTTCATAATGCTCAATCGAGCGAGTGACTTTATCTTTGAGTTTTTTTTGGGCTGCTGCTTCTGTCGGATCCGCTGAGGCTAGGGTGAGCAACGTTTTTAGACTATGCGGTGGCGATTGCTTGGTGATAGTGACAGGTGCTGTGGTTTGAGGCTTAACCGGGGGCTGTTGTGCAGTCACGGTTGTTGCAGCATTGAGTGTTTGACTCTCTGTTACCGACGGGTTAACCGCAGTTGTCACAGGTGAGTCGCTTGCAAAGCCAACTGGAGAAAGAATGGCCAATAATGTCAGGCAAAACCATCGTTTTTGCATAATTAAACCCTTTGTTGCTCAGAAATGTTATAAATGTCTGCAAATGCGTTGACTTCATGTCCCGACCAATGCTTGACTGGTCTGCTCTTGCCCGTAGTTGTTGAGTTGGTCAATCTCTGTGAGGGTTAGCCTACATTTAATCAAAACCTTGGCGAAAACTCTAACGAAAAGGTTAAATATCTGTAGCTTAGTAGCGCATCTGTATTTCTAAGTGTAGACAACTTTGCTTGTTTCTGTGCAAAAAGATTTAAGCAATTTCACCGTATTCTCAATACATACTGTTGATTTAGCACATCCATTCAGGGCACTTCTTCGACATTTATCAGGGCATAAAAGTTCCATGCTAAGCGAGTTTAGTTAGGATTATCAGCCGATTTGCGACGAACGGTCAGTTAAGTGCTAATGAGAACGATTTCTATTCAAAAATGGATGAAACCCCATGAAAATTGATTACTTGATTATTGGTGGCGGAATTGTCGGCTTGTCTGTTGCGTGGCAATTGCAGCAGCGTTGTTCGAGTAAAAAAATCGTGCTACTAGAAAAAGAGCAAGCAGTGGCTTGCCATCAAACTGGACATAACAGTGGGGTGATTCATGCTGGGGTTTATTATGCTCCGGGTAGTTTAAAAGCTCAGTTTTGCCGTGAAGGGGCCGCCGCTACTATGGCTTTTTGTCAACAGCATGATATTCCTTATGAGCAGTGTGGCAAGTTGATAGTAGCGACTAATGAGCTTGAACAACAACGTCTGCTAGATTTGTATCAACGTTGCGCTGACAATCAAATTGAAGCTCAGCTGTTGGATGGATCAGCGTTAAAAACACTGGAGCCGAATATCAGTGGTGTCGGAGCGATATTGGTGAAGCAAACCGGGATTGTTAACTATCGTCAAATCAGCGCTAAAATGGCTGAGCAGTTTATTGCTTTGGGTGGTGAAATTCATTTTGGCTGTCAGGTTACGGCTATGGCTGAAAACAGCGACAACATATTGTTGAGCACACTGCAAAATGGACAGCCGACTGAGTTTTCCGCTGATTTTGTGATTGCTTGTGGTGGCTTGATGGCTGACAGATTGACGACAATGTTGGGGATCGACAGTGATTTTCAGATTGTGCCATTTCGCGGTGAATACTTTCAATTGCCTGCCCGACATAACGCTATCGTTAAACATTTGATTTATCCGGTGCCGGATCCAGATTTGCCGTTTCTTGGGGTTCATTTGACTCGAATGATCGACGGCTCAGTGACTGTCGGACCAAATGCAGTGCAGGGTTTTAAGCGCGAGGGTTACGGTAAGTTTAATTTCAGCTGGCGTGATACCACGCAAATGCTGGGGTTTAAGGGCTTTTGGGCGGTGGCGAAGAACAATTTTAAAACGGGTTTGACTGAAACTAAAAACGCCTGGTGGAAGCCGGGTTATCTTAAGCTGGTGCAAAAATATTGTCGGCAACTGACGGTGGCTGATTTACAGCCTTACCCGGCGGGCATTCGTGCACAAGCGGTATTGAGTGATGGTACTCTGGTACATGATTTTTTATTCGCCCAAAGCCCCCGCAGTTTGCATGTGTGTAATGCCCCTTCACCCGCCGCTACCGCCGCTATTCCTATTGGGGCGTATATTTGCGATAAGATTTTAGGTAATTAAATAAATCTCGATGTTGGTTGTTTTCACGGTTTTTTTGCTTTAGCGTAGAACGCAAATTTTCACTGGGAAACACAACGATGGATTTAAATTTAACAGGTAAAAATGCACTGGTCTGCGGTAGCAGTCAGGGGATTGGTAGAGCGGTTGCACTGGAGCTGGCGAGCCTTGGGGCTTCGGTCACCTTGTTTGCGCGTAACCCACAGACGCTTGAACAAGTGAAGGCCGAATTGGCCAATAACGGTGAACAACAGCATCATGCTATCGTTGCCGACTTTAGCGATCCGGCCGCGGTTAAAGCGGCGATTGATGGCCATCTCAATACCGTCAGCCAATTTGAAATTCTCATCAACAATACTGGCGGTCCGGCACCCGGACAGGCTAATACCGCAGATAGCGTTGCTTTTGTCGACGCTTTTAATCAACACCTTATCAATAATCATCAACTGGCTCAGGCGTTGCTGCCGGGCATGAAAGCGGCGGGTTATGGTCGTATTATCAATGTTATTTCGACATCGGTTAAAGCACCGTTGCCTAATTTGGGCGTATCAAATACGGTGCGTGGCGCTGTGGCCAATTGGGCTAAAACACTGGCCACTGAGTTGGGGCGTTTTAATATTACCGTCAATAATGTGCTACCGGGTATGACTAAAACCCAGCGCTTGGATAAGTTGATCGAAGGTAAAGCTAAAGCGCAAAATATCTCTTTTGATCAAGCGGCTGATAAAGAAATGTCGACGATTGCGATGCGACGTTTTGGTCAGGCTAGTGAGTTTGCCAGTGCGGTGGCATTTTTGGCTTCGCCAGCGGCAGCTTACATCAACGGAATTAACTTACCGGTTGATGGCGGCAGAACGGCCAGTTTATAAGCTTTTTAAACAGAAGGTAGGATGATGGAAAAAATAGCCAATTACATCGGCGGTGAATTGGTCGCTCCACTTAGCGGCGAATATATCGATAACATTGAACCAGCAACGGGACAAGTTTATTCACTGATACCGGATTCAACCGAGGCGGATGTTGAGGCTGCGGTTGAGGCCGCCGAAAAGGCTTTTCCATTGTGGTCCGGGTTGTCGACAGCTGAACGTGCGGCACATTTGGAACGTCTGGCGCAGGCGATTGAAGCCAAGGCTGATGAGCTGGCCTTAGCTGAGTCGATTGATAATGGCAAACCATTGTCGTTGGCCAAGGCGGTGGATATTCCACGAGGCTCGGCTAATATTCGCTTTTTTGCTCAGGCTATTACCCAGTTTTCTAGTGAAAGTCACAGCATGGGCGATAATGCTATTAACTTCACTTTGCGCGATCCTGTTGGCATTGTCGGTTGTATTTCGCCATGGAATCTACCGCTGTATTTGTTCACTTGGAAAATAGCCCCAGCCTTGGCTGCGGGCAATTGTGTGGTGGGCAAACCGTCAGAAATCACCCCGATGACTGCTTATTTATTAGCGCAGATTTGCCAAGACATTGGCTTTCCCCCGGGTGTGTTGAATATTTTGCACGGTTTGGGTCATAAGGTAGGCAATGCCATTGTTAGCCATCCGAAGATTAAGGCGATTAGTTTTACTGGTGGCACTCAAACTGGTGCGCATATAGCGAGTATCGCCGCGCCACAATTCAAAAAACTGTCGCTGGAATTGGGTGGTAAGAATCCAGCGTTGGTATTTGCTGATTGTGATTTTGATGACACGGTAAAACAGGTGGTTCAGGCGGCCTTTGCTAATCAAGGGCAGATTTGTTTGTGCGGTTCGCGGATTTATATTGAACGGTCGATTTATGACAAATTCAAAGCGGCTTTTCTCGCCAGAGTAAAAACCCTGAGTGTGGGCGATCCTCTAGAAGAGGGTACCCGACAAGGTGCAGTGGTTTCTCAGGCGCATATGGATAAGGTGTTGGGTTATATTGAGCTAGCGAAGCAGGAAGGCGGAGAATGCTTGACCGGCGGTGAGCGCAAAATTGTGGCTGGGCGCTGCGAGCAGGGTTTTTTCATTGAACCGACGGTGATTGAAGGGCTTGATATTCATCATCGTACCAATCAGGAAGAGATTTTTGGCCCGGTGGCGACGATCCAGCCATTTGATAGCGATGAGCAGGCGCTTGCGTTAGCTAATGGTAATGATTATGGCTTGGCTGCGACGGTGTGGAGCAGTGACGTTAAACGTTGTCATCGGTTGGCGAGGCAGTTGGATTTTGGCATTGTGTGGGTGAACACTTGGTTGCTACGGGATTTGCGGGTGCCTTTTGGTGGAGTGAAAAGTTCAGGTGTCGGTCGTGAGGGCGGGGTTGATGCGTTGAGGTTTTTTACTGAGTCTAAGAATGTGTGCTTGAAGTATTAAACACCTTGGCCGATAGTCAATCCAGAGTGATTGATTTTTGTACTATTGTAGGCTACGTTGATCTAAGACAGCTGTTTTTTGGTAAAGGAGTTTTTATGTCGATTGAAAAACGTATCAGTGCTTTGCGTACTAGTGACACGCTGAAAATGCTTAATGCCGCGCAAAACTTTGCTTTAGGTGAATTTAGTCACAGCTCTTGTGAGTTAGCGTTTATTAGAGCAACAGAGGATGGTAATTTGGCTGTGGTTAAAATCAACGGTAAGTTGATCACTATCAATCGGCAAGGAATGTTGGATGTTCACCCTGATATTAGACTGCGGGCTTAAAAAGGATTGAGCAAGAGCTGAGTTTGTTTTTTCTGTTAATCCACTTTACACTACATCGCCTAAATTCATCAAAAGTTAAGCTTAAAATACGTCGTGGAATTCTCAACAGCCGATTATCAACTTGATGCACTGGGTAAACGTTGCCCGGAGCCGGTAATGCTCATTCGTGGCATTGTCAGAAAAATGCTCGACGGCGAAACTCTCGCCATTACTGCCGACGACCCGTCAACCGCCCGTGATATCCCCAGTTTTTGCCGCTTTATGGATCATACCCTAGTTAAAGTGCAAACCGACACCATGCCCTATCAGTATTTGTTGCGTAAGGGATTGGTTTAGATGGTGTTTTAATACACCTTTTGAACAAAAACCAGCGGTTGGCTTGGCTTGGTAAAATCAATAAAAAATTCAAATACAGCGGTATCAGTTGGGGTAAAGGTGAAGTTTTGCAGCACTACATTGGTGCAGCTGGCTTGGTTTTTTTTGCCCAGTGTAATGATTTGCTCATCGCTTTGAGAATAACCGCAGTTGGCACCAGCTTTAGAGGCGTCTTTGGCTGAGAACATAAACTCTACAGTTTCGCCTTTTTGCAGGTTGGCTGCGGCGGCGAATAGGGTTTTGCTTAGCGCTTCGAGTCTATAATTTTGTTGGATTTCCCATTGTGTAAATGAGCCCTTTAAATATAGCTGGGGGATTGATGGTATTTTAATTTTAGCTTGGTTTGTTACGGTTGCTGGTGGCGTTGAACCGCAGGCAGTGAGCCATAAGCTAGTGATAAACACGAGAAATAACGCTGTTTGTTTCATTATTAATTATTGTTTACAGTCGGACTGGGATGGGTGAATGATAGGGTAAAACGTATGAAAATTGCAACCGGAACATGATGGACAATTTTTTTACAGCTAAATCGCAGACAAAAAAATCCCCGGAAGAACCGAGGCGTAGACGAGACTGTAGACGAGACTGTAGACGAGACTTCAGTCTCGTTTATTTTCGTTTTATTTCCGTTTCGTTCTTCAAATAAAATCGCAGACAAAAAAATCCCCGGAAGAACCGAGGCGTAGACGAGACTTCAGTCTCGTTTATTTTCGTTTTATTTCCGTTGCGTTCTTCAAATTAAATCGCAGACAAAAAAATCCCCGGAAGAACCGAGGCGTAGACGAGACTTCAGTCTCGTTTATTTTCGTTTTATTTCCGTTGCGTTCTTCAAATTAAATCGCAGACAAAAAAATCCCCGGAAGAACCGGGGATATAAAGTAAATTCTATCAGGGAGATATGAATTGTT
This sequence comes from Alteromonadaceae bacterium, assembly GCA_965277695.1. GTDB lineage: Bacteria > Pseudomonadota > Gammaproteobacteria > Enterobacterales > Alteromonadaceae > JABSOG01. The sequence goes on along the minus strand of CBDIDQ010000116.1, from coordinate 23,792 downwards.
ACTGTTAAGATAGACCACACCTTAACCGCATTAGTTCAAAACAAATTCAATTAATTTTGAATTAACTTTCAACTCGTTACCAAACCGCAGGGTTAATGCGCCTCATCCCAGTTATTGCCAACCCCGGCTTCTACCAGCAAAGGTACGTCGAGACTGGCGGCTTGTTCCATCTGCTGACAAATTTGTGGAATATACGCCTCCACCAAGTCTTCACGAATTTCAAATACCAATTCATCGTGAACCTGCATGATGGTGTAAACGCTACCCTCGGGTTGTTGATTGACCCAGGTGTGCATGTTGATCATTGCCTTTTTGATGATGTCAGCTGCGGTGCCTTGCATGGGGGCGTTGATGGCGGCACGTTCGGCTCCTTTGCGGCGGGCGGCGTTTCTGGCTTTAATCTCTGGCAAGTGCAGGCGACGACCAAACAAGGTTTCGATATAACCTTGCTCAGCGGCTTTCTCTCGGGTGGTTTCCATATAGGTGAGTACCCCTGGGAAACGTTCAAAGTAACGATCCATATAGAATTGGGCTTCGTGGCGAGGGATATCCAGTTGGTTGGCTAAGCCAAACGCTGACATGCCATAAATCAAGCCGAAGTTAACCGCTTTGGCCTGACGTCGCTGGTCGGTAGTGACTTCCTCTAGTGGCACGCCAAACACTTCTGAGGCGGTTGAGCGATGCACGTCAAGACCTTGTGAGAAGGCGTCGAGCAAACCTTTGTCTTGTGACAGGTGAGCCATGATGCGCAATTCGATTTGAGAATAATCAGCTGCGACGATTTTATAGCCCTCTGGGGCAATAAACGCTTGCCTGACTTTGCGGCCATCGGCGGTACGGATGGGAATATTTTGTAAGTTTGGATCGGTCGATGATAAACGTCCGGTAGCCGCCACTGCTTGTTGATAAGAGGTGTGAACTCGGCCAGTATTAGAGTCGACCATCAATGGCAGTTTGTCGGTATAGGTGGATTTGAGTTTGCTCAGACCACGGTGTTCCATAATGATTTTTGGCAATTCATAATTATGGGCCAGTTCAACCAAGACTTCTTCTGCGGTAGAAGCTGCGCCTTTGGGGGTTTTTTTGATTACAGGCAAGCCCATTTCTTCAAACAGTACTTGCTGTAACTGTTTGGGTGAAGCGAGGTTAAACTCGTGCCCAGCCTTTTCATAGGCTTGTTTCTCAAGTTCGAGCAAACGTAAGCCTAGATCATGACTTTGTTGCTGTAACAGTTTACTGTCGATGTAAACGCCGCGACACTCAATTTTTGATAACACTGGCACTAACGGCAATTCAATGTCATTGAATACTGGGCATAAGGTGTCGATTTTGCTCAGTTGTGACCAAATGGCATTGTGCAGGCGCAGGGTGATATCAGCATCTTCGGCGGCGTATGGCGCGGCCTTTTCGATTTCAATTTGGTTGAAGGTCAGCTGTTTTTTGCCTTTACCGGCGATGTCTTCAAAATGGATGGTGTTGACGCCGAGATATTTCAGCGCCAGTGCATCCATGTTGTGGCGGGTACCGACGCTTTGCAAGACGTAGGATTCGAGCATGGTATCAAAAGTGATGCCATCAAGATTGACATCGTAATTGGCTAGCACGTTTTTATCGTACTTGAGGTTTTGGCCGACTTTGTGTTTGCTCGGGTCTTCAAGCAGTGGCTTAAGTTTGGCCAGTGCGTCTTCGAGGCTGATTTGCTCTGGCGCACCAGGGTAATCATGGCCGACTGGCAAATAGGCGGCTTCACCTTCTTTAACTGCAAATGAAACGCCAACCAGTTGAGCTTGCATATAATCTAGGCTGGTGGTTTCAGTGTCAAAGGCAAACAGTTCACTTTGGTTGAGTTTGTCGAGCCATTTATCGAATTGTTGCTGGGTCAGAATGGTTTCATAATCGACATTTTCAATCGGTGGTTTGACTGGTGCATCTGCTTCGGGTCCTGCAAGAGACGCCGCCGCTGGCGGGGCTGATTTTCCGGTTTCACCGAGTAATTCTGATAACCAACGTCTGAATTCACATTCGCCGAATAGTTCAATCAAACGGTCGTTATCTGGTGCGGTAGCGGTCATTTGCGAAATTGGCATTCCAACTTCAACATCAAGCTTAATGGTGGCCAGTTGATATGATAAGTCGAGCATATCTTTGTTGTCGGCCATCTTCTTCGCCATGGTTTTTGAACCACGAAAACCCAAACCAGCTAATTTATCAAGGTTTTGATAAATGTTTTCACAAGAGCCCAGACCTTGCAGCATGGCGACAGCTGTTTTTTCACCGACACCGGGAACACCCGGGATGTTATCGACTTTATCACCCATTAGGGCGAGGTAATCGATAATCAATTCAGGACCTACACCGAATTTTTCAACTACGCCTTCGCAGTCCATTACTGTGTCTGTCATGGTGTTGATCAGTGTGACGTGTTCATTGACCAACTGGGCCATGTCTTTATCGCCAGTGCTGATTAAGGTGGCTCTGCCTTCTTTGGTGGCCTGATCGGCTAAGGTGCCGATGACATCATCAGCTTCGACGCCTTCAATGCTGATCAGAGGTAACCCCATGGCTTTGATGATTTCATGGATGGGCGCTATTTGTGGGCGCAAGTCGTCCGGCATTGGCGGGCGATTGGCTTTATATTCTGCATACATGTCGTTGCGAAACGTTTTGCCTTTAGCGTCAAAAATAATCGCCACATGGCTGGGATCAAACTGGCGTATCAGGCTTTTGATCATGTTGACCACGCCATAAATTGCGCCGGTGGCTTCGCCTTTGGAGTTGGTCAAATGTGGTGGTGAATGATACGCACGAAACAGATAGGAAGAGCCATCAACCATAATAAAAGGATTTTTGGGAATTTTAGCCATGTTGTCAGGGTTTTGAGCCATAATAAGTGTTTGCCGATTTTAGTCATTTAGCCAGTTAAGCGGCCAGTTAAGAACAGGGCGATAGGATGCCATACAGCGATGATAAATTCTAATGTTATAACAGATGGTCCCCAATGAGATCATTCGTTGTTGGCTTAGTTGTTGGCTTAGTTGTTGGCTTAGTCGTTGATTTGGCTTTACTAATCGCAAGGTTATCAACAGGCTAATCCGAACAAGCTGTGGATAAAGTTGTTTATAACGATCACCAAGCGGACTTTACACCATTGTGATGAAAATCTATTGTAAAACGCTAAGTTGTTGAAACTACAGTAAAAAATTGTGATTTTATGTGGTGCTCTTGGAGGCACTCAGTGAGTTAAATCAAATGTGGAAAACCTTTTACAGTAAACTCTTTTTCAATCAGCAAAAACTATACAAAAGTCAAATAAAAGCTAATCGAAATCGCTACACCGCATTAAAGGGTAGCGTAGATTATCATAATGCCAAGAGATTGACAGAGAAATTTGATCACTTTTTTTTGTCGTTAAAGCGCCAAAAAAGATTGCAAAAATGCTAGCCCGCAGTATTACTGCTCCGCTGAGGTTGTCAAGGTGTTGAATGGGTTTTTATCGCGTCAAAGCGGTTGAGATAAAACCCGGTTGTCGGGTTGCTAAGTGAGCAAGAAACGGCATTTTTTATTGTGATTAATACTCTTGGGTAAAACAACGGATTTTGCGGCATTTATTATTGAAATTGCCAAAATTCAGCTTGAATCTGTTGGCTTCGATTACTAAGCTTTTCAGACACAAATGAAAACCTCGTTCGGGTTTTGATAGTACATTGGCACAGTCATAATAGATAAACCTGACTGAGCATTTATCCACATATTTTGTGTTGTTATTTTATTCATTATTCTACTATTATTTGCATATTTATGCTGATTTCATTCACCGTAATTTTGTCATGAAAATGTTATTTAAAACCGAACTGTGATACACCATATGGGGTAAGTACGGTTTGCTGGTTTTTTAACCAAAGCGCTTAAGCCTGTCGCGGTAATGACTGTTTTTGTATAAAAAAGAAGCAGTTAAAAATTCCACAAAGCTTGATTTTAAGCAATAAAAGTGCGAATAAAGATTTTTTTTTTAAAAAAAGGGTGCTACGAAATTCCTCTGTGCTAACATTATTGTCAGAGGAATGGCTGCGTTTCTCGTTAATAATTTGTTCATAAATTGTATTAATCTAAAGTGCAGTTTTTATGATATTACCCTTGGATGGTATGATGCATAAATATCCAAAGTTAGACTGGCAAGTTATACGTAAGTAGCGCAAAAAAATAATTAACCGTTTTGTTCATTAGGATTAACTATGAGTAACGATATGAAACCGGACGGTCAACGTCCATGTGAGTCCAGGCGGCATTTTTTGCTTGCTGGTGCGACCACATTTGTTTTGGCAGGCTTGCCAGGGGTGTCCAGCGCAGTCAACATGCTGGTCAAAGAATATCCACGGCAAAAAATAGGTAAATTAAGCCAGCTGAAAGACAATCAACCGATTGACTTTCAGTACCCTTCACACAGTCCATCATCTACCTTTGTTTTGGTCAAGCTTGGCGAACCGGCCGGTGGCGGCGTTGGTAAAGATAAAGACATTGTTGCGTTTAGCAACTTGTGTACTCACATGGGAGGCCCATTAAATGGCTCCTACAAATCCAAGCATAAAGCGCTGGGTCCTTGCCCGCTTCATCTAACAACCTTCGATTTATCCCGCTTTGGTATGGTAATAGCCGGTCATGCGACTGAGAGCTTACCCCAAGGTCGATTGGAAGTAGAAGGCGATGATATTTATGTGAGCGGGATCATGGGTTTAATTTATGGTCATCAGAACAACCCTTTGGCCGTGACCGAACTCTAATTAAGGACATAAAATCATGAGTAGCAAACCTCATTACGTTCCACCCTCTAATGTGCCACTGCCGCCGACGGATGCAGAAGTTTTCACCACTGCGTGTGATTACTGCATCGTTGCCTGTGGCTATAAAGTCTATCGCTGGCCGGTAGGTAAAGATGGCACAGAAACCGCTGGCGGTAATGCATTTAATGCAGATTATCCAACGCAAACCATGACTGGTGCTTGGGTTAGTCCAAATCAACACAACATTGTTTCACACAACGGCAAGCCGCATAACATTGCGATTGTTGGTGATCGTGATACCAAAGTGGTAAACGTTGGTGGTGATCACAGTATTCGTGGTGGCACCATTGCGAAAAAATGTTATAACCCAGACTCTTTAACTAGAGATCGCTTGTTATATCCACAAGTTCGAATTGGCGGCAAATTACAACGGATTTCTTGGGATGATGCGATTGACATCATGGCTGAGGTCTCCAAGCACGTTATTGAAAAACGTGGTCGCTCAGCTTGGGCAATGAAGATGTTTTCTTATAATTTTTGGGAAAACACTCACGCACTAACCAAACTGGCCTTCCGTGGTGTTGATACCGCAGCATGGGCAGTTCATGATCAACCTACTGGTCACGGTCCGGATACTCCGGGTATGTCTGATGCGGGTATTGATAACTTCTCTGCTTCTTATGAAGATTGGTCGACCGCCGATGTGTTGATGATGGTTGGTACTGATCCGTTTGAAGCTAAAACTATTCTTTTCAACGATTGGATCCTCAACGGTATTCGTCGTGGTATGAAAGTTATCTCTGTGGTGCCACGTAGAACACAGGGTGTGGCTTATGCCGAACAAAATAACGGCATGTATCTGGAAATCAATCCGGGCACTGATACCCTGTTGTTAAACGCTATGGCGCGTATTATTGTTGAAAACGGTTGGGAAGATACCGAATTCGTTAATAACTGGATCAACAACAAGGCCGAGCGCGATAAAGAAGTATTCCAGGCTGATGGTTTTGCCGACTTTAAAGAGTGGATCACTCATTACAAGTATGCTCGTTTGGATATAGCGGCTGAAAAAACCGGTATTCCAGCGGAACAAATCAAAGCTGCGGCTGAAATGATTGCCAAACCAAGAGCTGATGGTAAGCGTAATAAAGCGTCTTTCGCGATTGAAAAAGGTCTGTATTGGTCAAACAACTACGGTAATACTGCTGCAATCACCGCTTTGGGTCTGATTTGTGGTGCAGGTAACCGTCCTGGTCAGGTGATTTCACGCTTTGGTGGTCACCAACGTGGCATGATGCCTGGTGGTCGTTATCCTGAGCAAGAGTCGCCAGAGAAATTCCCAGGCTGGAGAAAACAAGGCATTGATGTTGACCGTTGGGTTGAGCAAGGCCGTGCTGGTTTTGTTTGGGTCATTGGTACCACTTGGATCCAGGCAATGACAGCTTCGCGTCGTCTTGAAGAGCGCATCAGAACGATGTCAAGCGGACACAGTGATCAGCCGACTAAGGTGGATAAGCAACACCTTATCGATACTTACAAAAAACGCTCTGATAACGGCGGCTTTATGCTGGTGCATCAGGATGTTTATCCGGTTGAGCCAATCGGCACCGAAATCGCTGATTTGGTATTACCTGCCTCAGGTTGGGGTGAGCATGATTTAACCCGTGCCAATGGTGAGCGTCGTATTCGTCTATATTCTAAATTTAATGATGCCCCAGGCGAGTCTTTAGCCGATTGGGATATTGCTGCCAGATTTGCTCGCGCCATGGGTTATGAAGGTTTTGACTGGAAAGACAGTAACGATGTGTTCGAAGACGCGGCATTTTATAACAAAGGTCGTCGTACTAGTTATGTTGCATTGGTGGAATACGCTAGGTTGCATGGTCGCAGGGCGCATGAGGTATTGCGTGATTACGGCACTACGGGTATCCAGGGTCCGGTACGTTGGGAAGACGGCAAATTGGTCGGTACCAAGCGATTACATGATTCAACCTTGAAAACCGGTTCAGCCAGTGGTTTGACGGCTATCGATCCACGTTGGTTACGTAAGTTTAAAACCAAAACCGGCCGCGCCAATCTGCTTAAAGCGGTATGGGAAACGTTCGGCGATTACTGGGAATTCATGAAACCTCAAGGTGATGAACTTTGGGTAACCAGTGGCCGTATTAACGAAATTTGGCAGTCAGGTTATGATGATCAAATTCGTCGCCCTTATTTGCAACAACGCTGGCCGGACAACTGGGTAGAAATTCACCCGGATGATGCCAAAGCTCGCGGTATTGTTAATGGCGATATGCTGGAAGTGTCTCATGACAAAATCCCGGTTGAAGTGGGTGGTTATGGTGATTCGGAAGCGGATCGTAAACTCAGGGGTTTCACGCCATACAAACCGAATGCTGATATTGATGAAGTTGATGAATTGGCACAGTTAATTGATGGTGATCACACCACAGATCGAGCTTACAGCCCGACTGGGGTGAGTGGTGATGCTGACATTACTCCACCGGATGATTTACTGGCTTCTTTCGGTCCGTCCAAAGATACCGCAGCACAGGATGCACTGAGAAAAGAGCGTAACAAGCTCAGTGACGAGTTGGATATTGACGATCCGTTAATGAGAAGCCTCGAATCTGGACTCGGTTTGAAGTGGGATGAAGTTAAACCAATGACTTTCACCGCAATGATGAAAAATGGTCAGGTTGAGATGGATAGTGCTTCGTTCCAAGGTGTCGCCATGGTAACGGAAAACGTCAAAAAAGGTGTGGTTTTCACCTACTTTAATACCACCACCAAAAATCGAGCAGCCAACGCATTGGCCGGACGGATCAACGATCCGATCAGTCAACGTCCGCGTTACAAGCTTGCTCGTGGTGTGGTTAAGAAGATTGGTGAGTCTGAGTACAAGCATTCATTTGCTCAGATGAGCTTTAAATCACGCGCCATTTAATAGCGTATATATAGGTAAAATGATGAAGATTAGGCAATTATTATTAGCATCGGGTTTGTTGGCACTAGCAGGTTGTAATTCGACCTCTGGTGCTAGGGCACCAGTTGATTACGGTGACGAACTCGAAACGCCAGATATCTTATTGCAGGATACCAATGGTAAATCTGTGCAATATGGTGCCGAGGATTTTACTCTGGCGGCTGATGCCAAACAGCGCGATCAACAGATAAAACTCGATCCGCTGGAGCAAGGACTCATCCAATCTGCACATCGCACTGCACAAGTTCAACCCGCGTTGGATAACTATAGTCGGAAGGTCGAGAGCAACCAGCAGGTTGAAGCTAAGGTTAAACCCGTAGTGAAACCAGCGGTAAGGTCTCAAGCTGTCAGTGTTCAACAACAGGTTGCTGTAGCACCACAAGTGGTACAGCAAGCAGTGCAACCAACTCAACCAATAAAAACCGAAACTGCGCAGACACAAGTGCAGGCTCAGCAGGCACCTCGGGAGCCGATCAGGCTTGAGAGTATTGCTAAACAGGTTGAGAAAGTGATTAAAGAGGTCAAGCTTCGCAAGGAGACGACCGCTGATGAGCGTGCATTGGAAATGCCTGATCCATTATTAGGAGAGTTTGGTCCGGGTTAACTGTTAATGATTAATCTGGCAAGGCTCTGAAATGTATAACAATAAAAGCTGTCGACAAGCTGTTACCCCTGATGTCAAGGGTGGGTACTGACAACAGGCCGACATAATTAATTAAGAATAAAGCACGGTAAAGTAAGGAAATCCATGAAAAATTACATAACTCCGATCGCAGCTGGCGTATTATTAGCAACAACCAGCGGCGTGGCAAACGCAAAATCAACGATTGGTGGGGTTGTATTTACCAATTATTATGTTCAACAATTAGAAGATCGTGGAGGTGTTCAAGGTGATGATCGCACCAACTCAATACTTGATGTAGCCAATAACTCGCGATTCCGTATTCGCTGGGATAACGAAGACAGTGTTAGTATGTACATCGAGCTGGCATTGCGTGACGACGAGAAAGATAATATTCGTCATGCTTATGGTAAATGGGATATTAATGAAACGCACCAGCTATTAGTTGGTCAAACTTCAACCCCGTTTGCGCCGTTGAATCCAAACGTTGCGATGGTAAATAACTCGGGTCAGGGTTATGGTAGTGTATCACCAAGCCGTCCTTCGCAAATTCGTTATACCTATAAGTTTTTAAACCGTCAGGGGGCTTTGGCTATTGCTTTGGTCGATCCTAATGGCGGCTTTGATCCACAGAAAAACAGTGGTAGTAAGTCTGGCGGCAATTCTGCTGGTGATCGTGAAACCCGTGTTCCTCGTATGGACATTGGTTTGGCGTATAAAACCTTCAACTGGCAAATTTTCCCAAGTATGTTCTATCATGACCAAAGCTACACCGAAGGTGATGATTTAGAGTCATACGGTTATTCATTGGGTGCCAAAACAGGCGCTGGTGCCTTTACTTTTGCTGCCGAAGTTGGTGGTGGTCGTAACTGGGGTAACACCAAAATGTCAATGTCTGGCTCTGATGCAGGCGACAATGCCGGTGCAGTTTATGACAGCGTAGGTCGTAAACTCGAAGATACTGATAACACTGGCTACTGGGTTGATTTAGGCTGGCGTTTCAATAACTCAACAATCAAGGGTTCGGCTCACTTTGTTTATGGTGCGTTGTCCAGTGATGCTGATGGTTACTTCGATTACGAAAGTAACATGGTCGGTGTGAGTGTGCCAATTGATTTACCTTGGATTGCTCGCGGTTTCCGTATCCGTCCTGAAGTCTTCCGTTTTGAAGATGAGAATAAACTGACGGGTTTGGATCGTTCGCAAACGATTTGGGGTGTTCAGCTTCAGTATACTTTCTAAAATATTACTGATTAATGTGATTAAAAAAGCCCTCTGTTGAGGGCTTTTTTTTGGCTGTTTTATGGGGGGGTTATAGATGTTGTTTTGTGGTGTTGGTGATGTCCGGTGGTCTACGGTCGCTTTGGCTCCCTACGCGAATGAATTCGCGTCTACCATATAGGGCGTTGTTCAAGGGTGGCTATGTTCTCCGTAGACGAGGTTTTAATCTCGTTTTTGGTTTGGTTATCAAAAGCGGGCAAGCTGGTACTCACCCGCTTTAAGTACGTCAAATTTTGACTGCTTACTTCTTATTATTTTTACGTTGACGCCTGCGCCTACGTTCACTAATAAGGAGTTGTCTTGCCAAAACAATGATTTGTAATATCGCTGCTACTAAAACAATGACTTCAACCATTACGCTTTTTCCTGCTTAATCAGGATTGAGACGGCCAAGCTGAACACTTTGAATACCTCGGTTACTTGGCTTGTCTTCTGTTTAAGAGAACATATCTCTAACCCTTGGGTTGAGTGCCTTGATAGCTTCCACACTGTCAAGCCGAGGGTTTAAAAACCTTTTGGAGACAAGTAAAAGGCTCTTGTGGCCCAACGGGTACCAAGTTGCTCTTTTAACACAGAAGTGTATTCTATCAATGAATAGCTGAAAAAAACAATGGTTAATTAACGTCATTTTTAGGTCTTGAGCTTGACGCTCGTTAGCTTAAGGTTTAAAGTTAAGGTGTTTAAGAGAACATATTTCTATGTGTTAGTAACCAATAAAACCCGGCTTCCAACCGGGTTTTATTGTTTCTGCTCTCCAAGTCCATCTCCCATTCGAATACTCCGATCATAGTTTTATTATAGTTTTATCATTTTTTTTCTGATCAATTGTCAACCAAAGCTCAGTCGTTGCGTTTTAAGCCCTGAAACAACGCACATGAATAAACCAACATGAATAAACCAACATGAATAAAACAATTCTTTAGGAGCACGACATGACAAAGATCACTAAACGTTTTAACATCGCCCTTTTAGCCAGCCTAGTAGCCACTACTGTTGCGGTTATTCCACAAGTCAGTGCAGCACAAGACGCTAATGCCCGAGGCGGTCATCGTGGCGGTGCAGATAAAATGTTTGCCCGTCTCGATACCAATGCCGATGGCGAATTGTCGTTAACTGAGTTAACCGATCCGGCAGCGGCAAAAGCTGAGAAAAAATTAAGCCGTAAAGATACTGATGAAGATGGCGCTTTGTCACTGACAGAGTTTCAGCAAAATCGTCATGGCAACGTGGTTGATTTATCTGCCATTGCTGATGAGATAGTGCAATGTGTGGCCGATTTAAAAGCTGAAACTGGTGATGATAATATCGTGGTGCCATCAGCCGATAGCTTTATGTCCTCAGAAGCTCGCTTTGCTGCAATCGATAGTGACGAAGATGGCGGGATTGATTTGGCTGAATTGGAAGATGCCATGCTGAGCAACGCTACTGATGCGTTTACAGCAATGGATGCTGATGAAGGTGGCGCAGTAAGCAATGATGAGTTTACCGCTCACAAGGCGACTCGTAAGGCGACTAAAAAAGCCATTCGCCTGTGTGTTGAGGATATTAATGACGCGGAATGATTAATTAACCAAGTTGCGGGGCTGGTGGTGACTGAAGGTTTACGGTCGCTCTGGCTCCCTTGCGCGGCTGAAGCCCCGCCTACAGAAAAACATTTTACACTCTTTATTTCACTTAAGGCAGCATCACGGTTTACACTCTACTTTACTCGTCGAATGTAAGGAACTACCGTGAATACGCCTGATTACCGTTATAACGCTGCACTATTGTTGCTGGTTTTTTCTCCTCAAAGTGTTAGCGATAGCTTCAATGTCAGTTATGGTCAGCTGGAACAAGAAGTGGTGTTTCAGGATGATATCGTATCGCTAAACCCTACGGGAGCCGCTGTGGCTTTATCGCTGGATTTTGCTGATAACTGGCAAGTGAGCGTTAATTATCAACAATGGGATGACGATAAAAATCATCTGGTGCAAAATAATAATCAAAACCAGAACTTGGTAAACGTTGATGTTGATTTGACCACATGGGGCGGCTCGCTGGCTTATTACCTCGATAATTGGTCTTTTTCGACTAGCTATAGCGTATCCGAAGATGATACTTTTATTAGCAACCAGCTACGCCCATCGAACTTTCGCGCCGAAGATACCCGTTCAAAATCGTGGGGTGGCAATGCCGCTTATGGCTGGGCTAGTGGCAATTGGTTTTATAATGTCTCTGGCGGGGTTCAGTATAGTGACTGGGATTTGAATACTCGCACTGTGAATAATCAACCCTCAGGACCTCCGGGGCAAGGTCAGCCGTCACCACCCCAATCAAATAATGTTCAAATTGAAAGAAACAGTGGTGACTCAACTAGCTTGAGTACCAGTCTGTCTGCTGCTCACTTTTGGCCGATAACTGAGGCTACCGGGGTGTTGCTCGGGGCATTACTGTCGTGGAATTATGTGGTCGATGGTGAGTCGGTATTGGTATCGCGTAATGGCCAAAATACGGGCTCTTTTCCTGGCCGTTTTCCAGGCAATTCAGCAGGCGGAAATAACAATCAGGGCGGTAATAGTGGCGCTTTACGTTCGTTGTCTGGTGATGACAGTTATGGTCAGTTGGCGATTTATGTCTCGTATGACTTAACCTCGGCGTGGTCGCTGGATTTGGATACCTCGGTGGATATCGGTAGTGAATACAGCGCCACAACTTGGTCGTTGAGTTTGGGTTATTACTTTTAAGTGATGGTTTTTGGGTGATGGTTTTTAGGTGATGGTTTTTAAGTGATTAAGCTCGTTTCTGCTGCCCTTTACTATGTAGCAATACCACCGTCACATTGGCTAAAATAATCAATCCAGCACCGGTGATCTTCTGCCAAGTTAACACTTCATCAAATAGAAAATAACTAAATGTCATCGCCAGTGGTACGTAAAAATAATACACCGTGGCGGTGATATTGCCGGGCAGCTCGGTGCTGACTTTAATCCATAAGGTGTGAGCTATCAGGGTGCACACTGTGCCAAGAACCAGTAATCCCATCCAGTCAAATGAGCTCAGTTGCCAGTTGCCGTAGGGGATGAAACCAGCAAAAAATAACAGCCCAAAACCAAATTGACCAAAAGCTTTTTGATTAGTGCTCAGACCGGTGGCTTTACGGTTGATGATCGGCAAGCAAGCATAAAGAAAACCACTGAATAATCCGTACATAAAACCGATGAAATGATCAGATTTGAAGCCAGTATCCGGCAACACCAAATAGACACCAAAAAAAGCCACCAGTACTGCGACAAAATCCGCCAGTTTTAACGGCTCTTTGAAAAATATCCGATTAAGAATTAATAAGTGCACACCAAAGGTAGAGATGCCGATTGCGCCCAGCGATACGGTAGAAAGTTTGAGGCTTTTAAAATAAGTAAACCAGTGAACACTGAATACTAAACCGAGAAAAAACATCCACTTGATGGTTGATTTACTGAGTAATTGTTGCTTTTTGCTTTTTGCCAGAATGGCAATGCCCAAAGCTCCAATGGCTAGTCGGGCGATGCCAATAGTAATTTCATTCGCTTGAACCGCTTTGATGATCACCGGTACCAGGCTCAATAGCGCCACGGTGACAAAAGAAAGCAAGATCAGACCCGGATCGGTTTTTTGATTAGACACACAGATTACCTTGGATTAAAGCGAAATAAAGGGGGCGATGATAGCATATAAGCGGCTGTTAATTAGCAGGGTTTTTTATGCGCTTTTTAAAACTCTGCCAAGCAATTGAGCATATAAAACTTCCAGTTGGCTGGCAGCCTCGTTCATCTGTTTTAATTTAAGTATTTCAATCGCACACTCTGCCGTACATAAACCGCCAATAATTTGATTGCGCCTGAGGTTATAACGCGAAGGCGGCGGGTTATTCAAAGCAAACCAGTCGGCTTGCTTGAGATAATCACTTTTGTTGATCATTTTGCGGGCTTCTTGCCAAGTACTGTCAAGAATAACCAGATGATTAATACTGCTGATATCAGTGATAGCCCGACCGCTCGAATCTGGTGTAAGCAATACCGCAGTACCCGCTTGAATCTCTGCGACGAGTTGTTGGTTCGGGTCTTTGCGCTGCCAGATCACTTTGTCTGTTACGCAGTCTTGGAGTTGACTAATTAAACTACCTGTATTGTCGTTTCGGCTGAGTTCTTTTTGATGAGTGAGCAGGGTGAATTTCATTAAAGCGTCATATCAGTGTGTTGTGAGCGTGAATAGTGCTCAGTGTAACAGTCAACGCCCCGGCAACTAAACGCATTTTTTACCTGACTGGTGTCTAAAGGGTTGCTACCGGGTGCGTATCCTGTAACTATTGGACCCCATAGAAAATGACTAAACCATTCACTTTACATAATCTATTTTAGATATCATTATATTGGAGACGCATTAATGAAAAAGACCCTTATCGCAGGTTTAACCTCAGTTGTATTACTGGCTTCTGGTTCAGCCTGGGCAGACTGGAAGCTCGATAACGAATATTCGCGAGTTAATTTTGTCTCAGTTAAGAAAAATAAAGTCGGTGAAGCCCATCGCTTTACTCAACTTAAAGGTTCACTGTCTGATGGCGGTAAATTATCCGTGACTATCCCGTTGATCTCAGTAGAAACCGCTATTCCGATCCGTAACGAAAGAATGCAAAAGTTGTTGTTTGAAACCAAAGTATTCCCTACCGCGGATATTTCGGCCAAAATCGATCCGAAGCATTTTAAATTGAAAACTGGCGAATCGAAAATAATCAGAGCCAGTGCAGATGTCGGTTTGCACGGCGTCAATAAAATGATGGAAACCGAAGTGATGATTTCACGCCTTGGTAATAACAAATTGCTGGTTGCCAGCCTGAAACCGATCATCATTCGTCCGGCTGATTTTGGCTTGGAAGCTGGCGTGAACAAGTTGATGGCAGTCGCCAAACTACCGGGTATCACTCAGTCAGTGCCAGTGAATTTTGTATTGACGTTTAATCAGTAAATCGTGATGAATAATGCTGAGCACTTGCTCAGCATTGCTCAACATTAATGTGAGGGTATTTTAGGAAGCTCGGCAGTCGATAGACTCATTTGAAAAATCGTGCCCACGCCCACCTTACTGGTGACACTTAGCGTTCCTTGATGCTCTTCAATTAGGGCATAACTGATGGATAACCCCAAACCCGTGCCTTTGCCGACTTCTTTGGTGGTAAAGAATGGATCGAATATCCGTGACAGATGCTCTGAGGCAATACCAATGCCGTTATCCTCGATAGAAATAAGCACATGATCATTAACCACACTGGAGCTGACGGTGATTTTTTTCGTGGATATTTTCGCTTCGGCCAATGCATCTCTGGCATTAATCAGTAAATTGGTTAATACCTGCTGTATTTGAATGATATTGCAACGTACCGGGGGTAAGTTTGCTGCTAGTTTTTTTTCTATCTCAATATCGTTGAGCCGAAATTGTTGATTGAGCATGATAAAGGCGTCTTCGATGATCCGGTTAATGTCATTAAGTAATTGTGGCGTGGAGGTTGATTGTCGGCCAAAAGTACGTAGATGGTTGATGATCACTGTGCCTCGCTCAATTTGCTCGCGGATCAGCTCCAGCGTCTCTTGAACTTTGTTGTAATTATTCTTTTTGACCTCATTGAGCCGTAACTCAGCAGTCATGGCAATAATGCCTAGCGGCTGGTTGAGTTCATGGGCGACACCTGTGGCCATTTCGCCTACTGAGGCGAGTTTGGCCGATTGCACCAGCTGGCTTTGGGTTTCAATCAGTTCTTTGTTGGTGAGTTTGAGCTGAGATGAGACCGACTCAGCCTCGTCTTTGGCTTTTTGTAATTCTAGGGTCCTAGTGATTACGGTGTCTTCTAGCTGTTCATCACGACTTTGAATTTGTTCCAGCATGTGATTGAAGCCCTGTGCAAGAATGTTCAGTTCAACTATGGTATCTGCGGGAGTGTCATGATGCATTCGCAGTTTGTAATCTGATTGTTCGGATACTTTGGAGATAACGTCGGTGAACGTCGCTAGAGGATGCAGTAATGATGCAATTAGGTGTTCGAGTAATACCTTGCCAACAAATAATGCGATAACGGTCGCCAGCATGGTGCTGAGTACTTGCCAAAATAATAGGGTATACAACGTAGACAAAGAAATGTGTAGATATAGCGATCCTAGCGCTTTGCCCTGATGCGAAATTGTCCGGGTTAAGTTGATATGGCCAATGCCTTGTTCAATGCTTTGCTCAATTCCTTGGGAAGAAGCCTTCATCTTCAGCGGTGGTTGGTTTCCTGGTACGTTATATTGAGCAAAAATCTGACCTTGTTCGTCATATATGGCAGCAGACAGCACTTGAGGGGCATTACGCAGGGTATTAAGTAAATCGTTGGCGACTTTTTTATCTCGAAATAGCAGGCTTGGCGCAGCGTTTTCAGCGATTACTTTGCTTTGGATCTGGCTTTCATCAGTGACACTCATGAGATTTAAAAAGCCGCTGATGGCAATAACGATTAGGGTAAAGAGGATCAGCGTGATACCAAAAGTAAGCATATAAATATGCTGTAATCGCAGACCTAAATTGATCGCTGTTGATTTTTTCATCGGACCACCTTGGTTGCCATTTGCAACAGTCTTGAGCTGATCGCCAGGCCATTTTTTCGGGCGGCTGATAAATTTGCCTCAAAAACCATACGGTTGTTCTTTTTGATCATGTTAAGCGCAACTCCTTGCTCGGTAGCATTAGGTGAATCGGCAACAAACAGAATGGGTTTACCTTTGAATTTATTGGTGATTGTGGTTATTTCAGCGTGAGCTGAAGTGGCGATAAAGACAATATGACAGTTATCAATGGCTGCTGAGTTATCGCTGCGCACGGTGAGTAAGCGCTTGCCTACCGCTTTATTATCTAAATCATAAATGCTTTTTCCGAAAGGATCCTGACCATAGATACACAGTTTAAGGTTGTTGCCAACACTTTGAGGCCACTCGGTAAAAGTGGCAAAGTTATAAAGAAATCCAGCCTTGATTTGGTACTCAGACAGCTGATCGGCACGTGCAAATGACGAAAGCAGGGTGAGCACTAGAGCAAATATGGTGCGGTGTATGATTATGTTAATTGAATTATCCACCCTTAAAACGGCACTTGCAGTTGAATATACAGGCTACGTGGCACTTGATTGCTGTGCACTTGCCCACTGCTGTATTCAAGGTGTTTATTGTCGAGCAGGTTTTGACTGCCGAGTTTCATTGTGGCCCCGTTGGAAAAGGACCATCTAAGGTGAGTATCAAAGCGGTTATAGCTGCTGACATGGGTGAACTGATTGTCGTCGCCTTCTATGTCACCAACATAGTAAAGTGACATGTTCCAAGCGATTTGGTTGTTGATGTTCCATGAAGAATGGATTTGGAATTGCTGTGACGGAGTGCCTTCTTTTTCATCTCTGGCACTGATGGTGTCATTACTGCTGCTGTTCATTTTTGGATCGATGTCGAGCCAAGTGTAAGCACCAGTTAATTGCCAGTCCTGCGAAATTTGCCATTTGGCTGTTAGTTCCACACCGTAAGAATTGGCTTCCATTTGATTATCAAAGGTGCTGCTGAGCAACACATGAGTGGGTACAGGGCTGCCTTCAAGGCCGAAACGATTTTCTTGGGTGATGAGGTTGTCGTATTGATTAAAAAAGGCTGAAAGTTCAAGGGATAATTGAGATATCGGCTGACCCCGATAACCAAATTCAAATGCCAGCAGTTCTTCGGCCTCTATAGCGGTATCGCCAAAAATTGATATCAGGGTTGGATCACCATTGGCCAAAGGGCCAGGACCATCCGGGTCGACAAAAGGCGATGAAAATGCACTGACATTAATTCGAATGTCATTAGCTGAGCGTGAAGGTGTGCTGATGGCTCGGCTAATAGCTGCCCAAAGGGTGTGTTCAGGAGCTAATTGCCAGCGTAAGCGGACGCTTGGTTGGTATTCGAATTGGGTGAAATCATTGTATTCAAACTTGGTGCCTAGTGTCAGGTAAAAATCATCACCGAGGTCAATTTCATCTTGGATAAACAAACTGTAGAGATCGACCTTTCTGTCGGCTGGCATTAATTTGACGGTAAAACTGCCGTCATTATCATCATCAATTCGACGATAGCCGACACCCCAGTTTAATGATTGGCTGGTGCTCAATTGAAAATGGTGTTCGAAGTTCAGATCAATGGTGTCAATTCGCTGATCGAGGATCAGGTCATCTCTGCTGGCCCTATCAAAATAGGCTTGTAGCTCCCAGCCTGTATGCTGGTCTTGTTGACGTTGCCATAATAACAGCAGGTTAGCGCCAGAAACATCGGTGGTTCCTTGCCGTCTTTTAGGTAAGTCAAAAGGGCTGTTGATGACTGAGATAGTGCTGTCGCTTTTTCCGTTATAGATATTGGCGTGCACCGTAATAGCATTTTGTCCAGCGGTTTCCCAATCGGCACGAAAACCGGCTCGTTGGTTATCCCATTCGTCATGGCCTGTGTAGGGAGCAATGCCAGAAAAGCTATCTCGGTCGGTTACTTTGGCAAAAGCCCGGAACCAGCCATTTTGTGCTAACTTTCCGCCATACCGCACTGTTGCCATTCTTTCTTGATTACCGCTGACCAGTTGAACCAAACCGCCATCGGTATCACGACTGTGACGGGTAATGATATTGATCACACCATTGACGGCATTGGCACCCCAGATGCTGCCGCCAGGTCCACGAATGATTTCGATACGCTCTATATCTGCCAGAGCGGTATCTTGAACATCCCAGAAAACCCCTGAAAATAGCGGAGAATACAAGGTTCTGCCATCCATAAGTACCAACAGTTTGTTACTGCGTAGATCGTTGAATCCTCGTGAGGTGATGGCCCATTTACTGGCATCAATTTGTGCTACTTGGAGTCCGGGAACTAGCCGTAATAATTCTGGAATACTGGTCATGCCAGAACGACGGATGTCTTCTTGAGTGATCACATGGATGGCGGCGGCGGCCTCGGATAATGGCTGAGCTTTTTTGGTTACCGAGGTGATTTCCATCGACATTAGTTGATCCAGTGAAAACTCGGTCACGTCTGTTGCCGCTTGTCCGGGTATAGCAACCAGAGACAGTACTAGTGACAGAGATAATATTGGTATCATGTCGTGAGGATTGAATGGTATTTTCATTATTATTTCCCTATGCAGCAGCTGATTTGATCGTTCATCTGTTTAGTTAATCATTTGGCTAATACTATCCATATGGGGCATTTTTACGTTAAGCAAATAAGGTTCATCATCAACAACTAAAATATTCATTATTAGAACTTTCTTAATTAGAAGCGTTTAGCAGTACGTAGAGTATAGTTGATAAATTAATAGATGAAAGACAGGGGATTATACGATATTTGCTATCAAGCTTTTTGCTAGTCGCTGGCTTGTGTCCTAGGCTTAATATTTAATCAAACTATTTGACCAGTGATAGGATCTTTATGAAAAAGCTGCTTCAGAGACTTAGCATTTATCAGCGGATGATTTTAAATATGGCCGTGATTGTGGTTGGCATGTTCATTATGCTATGGCTGTTATTTTATCAGTCAAAGCAACTCGGCGACCTCACCACCAAGGCACAGCTGAGTGAAAAACTCAATTCTGGTATGTTGATGTTACGGCGTAATGAAAAAGATTTTCTCGCTCGCATTGACCTCAAATATCTCGATAAATTCAATAAAAACTTCAATAAATTACAACAACTCATTCAGTCTTACCGAGCCCTAGATGACAGCCATGAGGAACTGTCACAGTTTGCTGTAGTAACCCGCGATTATCAGAAAAAATTTCAACAATTGACGCAAATACAACAACAGATTGGTCTCAACCCCAAGGATGGTCTCTATGGCGAATTACGTGGTGCGGTGCATCAAATTGAGGATAGTATTAAAAGCCACAATGAATATCGTATGCTGGCAAATACCCTACAGTTAAGGCGGCGTGAAAAAGATTTTATGTTACGTGACGATATCAAATACGTAGATAAATTTCGGGAAGATATTTTAGTGTTGCGTGATTCATTGCAACAGTCGAGTCTTGCAGCAGG
Organism: Alteromonadaceae bacterium; assembly: GCA_965277695.1. GTDB lineage: Bacteria > Pseudomonadota > Gammaproteobacteria > Enterobacterales > Alteromonadaceae > JABSOG01. The sequence continues at coordinate 4,047 of CBDIDQ010000116.1, read as the reverse complement.
TGATAAGCAGTCTATTTCGAGCAATATTGATAATTATCAGCAAAAGTTTGTTAATTTAACTGAGTTGAAAAAGCAAATGGGCTTGGCTGCTGATTTAGGGGTTTTGGGTGAGTTGAGAGCAACCATTCATCAAACAGAAGATTTGCTTAAAACGTTAACGGCAATTAATGAAGCCGACATTAAAGCGGCGGGTAGTGCGATTAAAATGATGGGGTTAATTATTTCTTTCATCACTGCCTGTTTGGTGTGCTTATTTAGTTATTTTAGTTCGAAGAGTGTCTTAACCCCGATCCAATTGATCAGTAGAAGAATCGGTGAGATCAGGGATACTGATAATTTAACTCTACGGGTAAAAGCGCAGGGTGCGGACGAGTTAAGTGTGATGGCTGAGCATTTCGATTCGTTGATGAATGATTTTCAGCAGTTGGTGTTAGATGTAAATCAAGCATTACAAACTTTAGATAAAGCGGCCCATGGATTGGCCAGTAGTGTTGAAGAAACCCGCCAAGATATGAAACATCAGCTACTTGAAACTGATATGGTCGCTACCGCAGTTACGCAAATGGGCTCTACTATTGAAGAGATCGCCACCAATACAGAATCGGCTGCCAACAAATCGAATGACACCAATAAACATGCCCAACATGGTCATAACGAGGTAATGCAAACTGCCACTAGTATTGGTACGTTATCACTCAAATTGACTGAAGCCGGGGCTGTGGTTGTTCAACTGGAAGAAGATGTCGGAAATATTGGTTCGGTACTGGATGTGATTCGAGGGATTGCCGACCAGACGAATTTACTTGCGCTTAATGCGGCTATTGAGGCAGCCAGAGCCGGAGAGCAAGGCAGGGGGTTTGCGGTGGTGGCAGATGAAGTGCGTAATCTGGCGATGCGGACTCAGGAGTCTACTCAAGAAATCGAGCAAATCATCAAAACTTTGCAAAATCGCACTGGCAGTATGGTTGATTTGATGCAAAATTGCCGTACTCAGGGAGATAGCAGTGCCGGACAGGCAGAGAAAACTGGCGAGCTGTTATTGAAAATCACTGAGGATGTCACTTTGATTTCTGATATGAGCACACAAATAGCCGCAGCCATTGAACAGCAAAGCGCAGTGGCCGGTGAGGTGAATAAAAATGTGGTCAAAATTCGCGATATCGCCGATCATTCCAGCCAAAAAACCGATGATATCTCTTGTGTCAGCAATGAAGTGTCAGCTCAGGCGTCGATTTTACTCGGTGCTGTGAATAAGTTTGCGGTGTAGGGTTTTTAGCGGTTAATAGCTAACTAGGTGAACAAAAAACTGCGAGCCTTCGCTATTGTGCCGCTTCTTACACGCAGGGTGAAACGAATGTTGTTGTCACCGACAATCGTAATGTCACTGATATAGGCTTTGGTTGTTGTTATGGATGTCGTTACGGTGCCTGTCATTTCGACTTGGTACAATTTTCCGATATAGTGGGTGGTGATGGTTTCGCCATTGACCACTCTCACTTGTTTGTAACGGGCTAAGTCAACGCCATAGGTGAAGGTGAGATTAGCGCCTAAACGCTTGATATTGAGTGGTTTATTGAAGGGGTTGTAACTGGTTTCTAGGGTGTTGTTACGATGGGTTAAATTACCTTTAGCATCATAGGTGAAACTAGTGGTGCCACCTGTTTTAAGCTCAATTTCACTGATTTTATTGCTGTTGGCGAGGTAACGATACGCGCCGACGGTGTTGGTTGAATAGTCTGTCTTTTGTGTAAATTACCTACACTATCATAGGGGTAATTGATAAAAAAACTTATTATTCAATAAGTTAAACAATTTTCTTAAGCAACTGGCTTGCCCCCTAATTCTCCCCTTGATAAATCTGCCAACCCGCCGGATCCATTGTCCTGTCTGATGTCTCTGGTTTTCCCTGAACAGTTTATTGTCCTATCTAACGTCACTAATTTTCCTTGAACAGTCCAATAGGTTAGATAAAATCTTATTAAAACAACTGACTTACTCCCTAAATTTTGAGTTCTAAATCAATATTTGGCCCTGAGGTTCAGTTAATCATCTGCCAGCATACTTTCGTCAAAAGCTTCAAAGTGCTCTCTTAACTCTATGCATTCCTCGTCTTCAGCAATCAATAGTAGCTTGCTATTTTCGTCATATAAAGTCACTAATTTGAAGTATCTGAAATCATAGCTTGCGTCTTCATATTCATAATTTGTAACTATGTACATGTCTGAACTCGGTTGATGATGAACACTTTCCTTTTCCCAAGTTAGAAGCTCTTTCAGTAAAATGCGGCAAGATTTTTTAGAAGGTAGTGGTTCTTCTTCTGAAAGCATTATCGTAGGCAAACCATTCGAGTTTGCGAAAAGATCAACAAACAATTCCTTTTTTGATTCGTTCCCAATCATTGCCATCATAGCCAAAGACAGATTTTTTGTCTTAAGCTTTTCAATTAACTCTCTGATAATCATACTATAATTAGTCTCCAATCCTATTTAAATCAGCATCAAAAGTGCCTAATCGAGTTTTGTTGCTACCAAGTTCTTTAACTGATTTTGCCATTTTCCAAACGCCGCCATTATGTGATCCATTTCCATCACCACTTCCAACATCTCGCGACATATAGAGTTTTTTCTTTCTATTATAAAAAACAGCTTCATCGTGGATTTTGAATTTGGTTTTTTCAAACCCCAGCTTTTTTGCAGCTGCTGCGGCTTCTTTAGTTGTTTTATAAAAAACTTGACCTGATGCTGCTAGTCTCCCTGTAACATTGCTTTGTCTAAACGCCTTGAGAGACGTTTGGCCAAGTTTCTCCACAGCTTTAATTTTTTTGCTAACGATACCAACCATGGCTTGTCCAGCACCGCTAAAATCTCCATCCATAAATGCATTAGCAGCTTTCTTTATATCTGGTATTGGATTAATTAAATTATCAAATACCCAACTTTGTATCGGACCTGGCTCAAAATCAATATCGCCAGGAAGGCTTTGCTGATCAGGCTGATTTGCGCCACTGTGCACTTGACTTGTCGCAACACCAGCCTGTGAACCAAGCTCTGTTGATTTGCCTGTAGCGTGGCTTATTATAGCTTGTGCTGCCGCTAATTGTTGTGTTTTTGTGCCACCATTTAGGTGGACTTTAACCGTGGTGCCTTCCTTTTTCACCGTGGCTTTCACCGCACTATCAGCCTCACCATTGCCGCCTAAGCTACTCCCCAGATCATCACAACTATCTTTAATACGCGACGCGGCACAACCCATGTATCCGGTCGGATCAGTCCCCGCCAACGGGTTATTCATAATATACGAATACGGGTTGATCGACTGACTATTTCCGGGCGATTGAATCACCGGGTCGACACTCATAAACCGCCCGACATTATAATCATAAACCCGCCCATTCATATGAATTAATTCAACGTCATCTAAATGTTCATGATCAGTGAAACCCCGTCGTGTCGGCATCTCTAAATCCCATGGATTATTGGTCAGTGTCGCTGGATTGAGTTCGCGCCAATCGCCACTCATGGATTTGCCGAATGGGTCGAAATGACGATAGCCCGTGGCGTTGCCAAGTTCATCGGTGAAGGTGGTGGCACTGCCTAAACGGTCGCGCAGGGTGAAGCGGATTTTGTTGTCGCTGACAATCGCAATATCGCTGATGTAGGCTTTGGTTGTGGTGGTGCTACCCTTTTTTTCAACCTCGTACAATTTGCCAATATAGTGGCTGGTGATGGTTTCGCCATTGACGATGCGGAGTTGTTTGTAACGGGCTAAGTCAGCGCCGTAGGTGAAGTCGAGATTAGCCCCTAAACGCTTGATATTGAGTGGTTTGTTGAAGGTGTTGTACGTGGTTTCTAGTGCGCTGTTACGATGGGTTAAATTGCCCTTTTTATCGTAGGTGAAACTAGTGGTGCCGCCTGTTTTAAGGGCAATTTCACTGATTTTATTGCTGTTGGCGAGGTAACGATACGCGTCGACGGTGTTGGTTGAATAGTCTGTCTTTTTCAGCAAATTACCGACACTATCATAGCCATAATTGATGGTGCTTTGTGT
>CBDIDQ010000115.1:0-26233 GCA_965277695.1 Alteromonadaceae bacterium | reverse complement strand
TTCAATAAGGTCTTCAAGGGTAAACTTCAAACGCTGCCAGCCGTTATCCCCTGAGGTATGAGCAATGTACTTTGAATGGCGACCTACCGGGTAATTATTCGACGTTGCCGCGCTGCTATTCTCTAGTTGCACCAAAATTTCAGTACCTGCTGGTGCTGTAGTATGAACATCAAGGTAAAAGGCTTTGTTACCTGCAATAAAGGCTGGTAAATCGGCGAGTGTACCAGCAGTTGCGGCAATCACATCCCATTGCGACGCACTGTCGCGAGTATATTTTGCCACTGTCGCTGAGCTATTGACTCCATCGGCAGACGGATTGGCAACCGTTTGGTTAAACACCCCAGTCCAACTGGTATAAGTCAGATTACGCGCACTTTCAAAATCATCCAGCCCGATACTAGGCGCTAATAGTGGCGCAACATGTACATCCATCGCCAATTGATAGGCACCACAGCTATTGCTGCCCTGAACAGTGACTTGACCACCTTGCGTGCCCCAGTTAACCGAAAACGAACCGGCGCTTGATGTTTGCCCGGTTGGTGCAGCCCAATTGTAACTACTACCGGTGCCTGCTTCATCAACCACCGAATAAGTATGGCTACTATTGGCTTCTACCAGATGATCACCAGTCAAAGAAGGCTGAGCAAAATCATAGACCCGAACATAATCCACTTCGAGGGTTTGTGGCAGCTTGCTATCATCAACTGCACCGCCCATATTGCCGCCTACTGCGAGGTTCAACAGCATGTGATATTGATAATTTTCAAATGACCAGTAAGCCGAGTCGCTCATATCAGCCGGGGTTTTAACTGAATATAAAATATCGTCAACATACCAGCGAATTTCATTGGCTTGCCATTCAACCGCATACTCATGGAAACCATCTGACCAAGCATCTGGTTGTTTTAATATTTTGCCTTGGGTCCACTCATTATTTGGCCAAGCCTGGCCGTAATGGATAGTGCCTAGCGCAAACATGTCTTTTTGTCCGACCGCTTCAACCACATCGATTTCGCCACTTAATGGCCACGCCAAATCTGGGTCTGTCGGCAACATCCAAAATGCTGGCCACATACCTGCGCCATCCGGCAACTTAATTCGTGCTTCAAAGCGACCATTGGTCCACTGTCCACCGTTGGGCACATTGGCTGTACGGATCCGCCCCGAAGTATAGCTTTTCGATTGCACCCGTTGTTTTTTCGCGATGATTTTCAAACTGCCATTACTCACCACCAGATTATCTGACTGATAGCTCTGTAATTCATTATTACCCCAGCCACAAATACCATAGCTACAGCCATCGCCAAGCATGACTTCCCACTTACTACTGTCCAGAGCAGCACCATCAAATTCATCCGCCCACACCGGTGTTGGATTTTGACAGGATTGCGCCAAAGCCATACCACCACTGGCGGCCAAAATCACACTACCCGCCAGTAGCCTTTTGCCCAGTCGAGCGCCTATCGCTAGGTTATTAAACGTTAGATTATTCAACATTGATTATTGCCTCTTGAGTTAGTTCTTTATGCTTTTATCGCATTTATACTGTGTTTTATTTATAATTGTAAGCGCTTACATTGTTAATTAAAAATTCCCTTATCCGACTGTAAACTCGACAGAAAAGCAAACTGAACAAAATGTAAGCGCTTTCGCAATGTAAAACAAAGTTTAGAAAAAAGCAAATTTGTTGTTTTAGCTGCTAGCTACAGGTTAATAGGTTAAAATGCGCACATCCGCTTATTATTTGACATCAGGTTATGAAATTTTTAGATCTTCGCACTGATTTTGCTTTTAAGAAAGTTTTCGGCAGCCGAGACAGCAAACCCCGTTTGATCTCATTCTTAAATGCGGTGATTAAATTTAATCACGGTAACCAAATCACTGAACTAGAGATTGTTGATCCATACAACATTCCTAAGCTCAAAGGAATGAAAGACACCTACGTCGATGTAAAAGCAGAGCTGACTGACAAAACCACCGTCATTATCGAAATGCAAGTGATCAACCACGATGGTTTTGAAAAACGGATTTTATACAATGCCGCCAAGAACTATTCAATACAGCTCGACAAGGGCGAGCGTTATGATTTGCTCAAACCCGTAATAGCCCTGACTATTGTCAACTTTGGCATGTTTGAAGATAGTAGTGATTTAATCAATGCATTCAAATTGATCAACAAAGAAACCTTCACCACTTACAGTGATGATATTGAGCTAATATTCATCGAACTGAAAAAGTTCACCAAAACTCAGGCGCAATGCGACGGTATTCAAGATGACTGGTTATTTTTCCTCAAGAATGCTGGTGACTTAAGCATGATCCCCACAGACCTACCACCACTAGTACAGTCTGCGTATGAAGTCTCCAACGAAGCAGGCTTGACTAAAGAAGAATTGGAACTGCAACACAAAAAAAAGGAATGGATATTCATACAAAACAGCGCCATGTCACTGGCTGAGAATAAAGGCAAAGCCGAAGGTAAGACCGAAGGGCTTGAACTAGTAGCAATGAACCTGCTACGAGCAGGTGAAATGAGTATCGAGAAAATCGCACAAATGACAGGTTTGAGCGTTGAACAAATCACCATATTAAAAGCAAATAAGCTCAACGTCGAAAACGAATAATAAATCATTATTCTCGTTCACTGAATCCAATCACTCCGCCAAATAACCAGACTCATCCAGCAACTCAGTAAATGAATAAGGAAAGCTATCATTCTTTTTTCTAAAATCATCAATTAAAAACTCAATCAAAAACAAATAATCACCACGGCGAATGACCCCTAAAAAATCACTTTTCTTCTGTTGCAACACTTGGAGCTTAGCAATGCTATCAGCTGAATCTTTACCTTTCACCGAGCACTCATCACCGAGCACTCAACTTCATATATGAGATGAGATAACTTGATCCCGCTTAATAACTGATTAACGTCACGGTATACATTTTTTCGACCATCAGGTCGGCGTTTGCCATTCATATATGATTGTGTTTCAGTCAACTCATACTTAGACTGAATTTCTTCAGAAGCAGCACCAGATAAAAGATAACGGCCATCTGAGCGATGAAAATACACATGCTCAGTGTCTTCTTTAACGGTTGGATTCAGTTATATCTATCAACTCTTGCACATCCCCAAATTCCACAGCGATATCACCTGAATATTCCAATAGCATTGTTTCAAATTTATCAATCAATACCTGTTTACTGAAATTTTTAAAGACGAAGGCTTTTTAATAGTTAACTCAGACTGAGGTTGTTGATGGGTGGGTTCATATTGAATATTGGTCTGTTTATTTTCAGAAATAAGCGGTGTCAGATTAGCAAACTCACCAATATTTTCTTGCTTATTAACGTTTAATGATACACCTTCAATACTCGCCCATCTTACCCATTTTTATTTGAAAGTTTTTCTTTTTTAGGCATTTTAAATCTCTTTTCTTATTAATTCCGGTATTTTGATTATTCTCATACCGCTAATCCAAGTTAGGTAACAGTTTATTTCAATCAGCATTCAACAAGCAAAAACGATTGTTGAAATAACCAATTTTAACTCTCCCCACTAAAACGGAATACTCAACCGCACTAACAGCCCCTTTTGACTGCTCCGACTCAACACCATAGAACCAGACAATTTAGCCATCACAGTACCTACAATAGCCAAACCTAGCCCAAAACCGCCCATGCCCTGGGCATTATCTGACTGTACAAAGGCCGACATTACCGCTTGGCACTGCTCATCAGATAAACCTTCGCCATCATCGGCTATGCTGATATCAAAATGGGTATCTGTTTGATTTAATTCAATAATGATTTGGCTGTCGGCATATTTGCAGGCATTTTTTAACACGTTATCCAGTGCCAGTTGCAGATAAAAACGATTCGATATCAGGCTCAAGGATTCAGATGAACGAATGTCGACTGCGACATCGGGATACAAGATACTGATAAATGCCGAACGCTGCTCAATCATCGATGCAAGTTCAATATCATCTTTACACTCAAGCTGCTGTAATGATGACAGTTTGGCAAAACCTAAAATACTGCTGGTCAGCTGTTCCATCTCGGCTAAATAGCGTTGTAAATCAATGATAAAGACTTCACTATCATCAAGTTTTGGCTGCAACTTTAGTTTTAGCAACTCTATTGCCAGTCGCATCTTATGCTGTGGTGTCGTCAACTCATGAGAAATAGCATAAACCATAACAAACTGCTCGCGCATCAATGCCGACAACTGTTCAGCCATATGATTTAACGAGTCAATCACCGATTTCATGGTAAAACTGGTATCGGTGATCCGATGCTCAAACTCGCCCTTTGCCCAGGCATTTGTCGCCCGATACAAGGCATTGTGGGTTTGGGTTAACTTATACACCAAACGAGATAACAACCAAGCAATGACGAAAAGATTCGCCGTGATCACCCACACAATACTCGCGCCCAAACCCTTAGAGTGCTCGGGAATAAACGCAAACTCGGGCAACAATTGAGCCTTTTGCACATAGCTGGGAAAAAACCACTGCCACTGAGCCATATCAGCGGCATAGTCACGACTGTAACTATTATCAGCATTATTTGGCTGTTCAGCGTCAGGTTGTTTTTTTATCTGATGAACCACTTGACCTAACACACTGATATTGGGTTGATACTGATCAGCAATAATCAGGCTCAAGTCATTTACGCCGCCTGTTGAAATCGGCCATACTGAATAATATCCGCCACCACCGGGCATATAATAAAGCACAGTATTGCCATAATGTTGGACATATTGTAAATGGCGAGTCCTTGCGCTCAGTTGAACATCATTCACAATAGCCAGACGAAACCCCTCATACTCCCCCAACGCTTGCATCAATTCTGGCGATAATTGATTTTGGCTGATGCGCTGATGCAATACTCGATACATTTCAAAAGCCGGTCGATAGAAGTCATCCTCCTGCTCAGCAACATGGGCATAAAGCAACCATAAAGCCCCCAATACAACGGAGCTGAGATTAACACTTAAGATAATAATGTAGTGAAACCAAAAATGCTTGATGCCCACATCATCACTTTGTTTTCCAGCATTGAGATCACTCATTATCACTCCAGTTTTATCATTGAATCGTTACCAATATACCCTTTGTATCAGACATTAAACGATTTTTATAAGCCAGTGTTAAAGCGTTTAATCAAACCAGTAGCGTGCATTTCACAAATGAATAGTCAAAACGAATCAAAGGTATATACTAAATGATATATGACACACAATCAGGTAGTTAAATAATGGAAACTGCAAAGTTATTTATGAATGGCCGTAGTCAGGCTGTCAGGTTACCTAAAGCTTATCGATTTGATGAAGCTGAGGTTTTTATTAAAAGAACTCCCGAGGGAATTTTGTTAATCCCCAAAACCCCTTCCGCATGGAACTTATGGGAGCAAAACTTACACAAGTACGATGATGACTTCATGGCTGAAAGAGAGCAACCCGTGGCACAGCAAGCAAGGGATGGCATTGATGAACTATTTGATTGATACCAATATTTGCATTTACTTGATGAACCGCAGACCACAACATCTGATAGACAAATTGCAACAGTTTTCACTCCAAAGTATTGGAATTTCGTCTATTACGGTGGCAGAACTACAATATGGCGTGGCCAAAAGTCAGCGAAAACAGCTCAATCAACAACGTCTGAATGAGTTTTTAATCCCCTTCACTATATTACCTTTTAATGAATTACATACCCTGGCTTATGGTGAGATACGTGCTCAACTGGCACAACAAGGAGAAATCATAGGACCATTGGACTTATTGATTGCCGCTCATGCGAGAACCGAAAAGCTAATCCTAGTGACAAATAATGAGAAAGAGTTCATCAGAGTCAAAGGATTAACTGTCGAGAACTGGCTTTAACCAATCAAAAATGTATCACCGAGCGAATACTCTCCCCTTTATGCATCAACTCAAACGCCTCGCCAATATCCTCAAGCCCCATAGTATGAGTGATAAAATCATCCAACTTAAACTCACCATTGAGATAACGCTCTACATACTCAGGTAACTCAGAGCGGCCTTTAACCCCACCAAATGCACTGCCGCGCCATACCCGGCCAGTCACCAGCTGGAAAGGTCGAGTTGAAATCTCTTGTCCGGCTCCAGCGACACCAATAATCACCGACTCACCCCAACCCTTATGACAACATTCCAATGCCGAGCGCATCACATTGACATTACCAATACATTCAAAGGAATAATCAACACCGCCATCGGTCAACTCAACAATCACCTGTTGAATCGGTGAATCATGGTCTTGCGGATTCAAACAATCGGTTGCACCGAGTTTTCGCGCCAATTCAAACTTTGACTCATTAATATCTACCGCAATAATTCTTGATGCCCCGGCCATCACCGCGCCAATAATCGCCGATAGACCAATGCCGCCCAAACCAAACACCGCAACCGTGGCTCCGGGTTCAACTTTAGCCGTATTAATCACTGCGCCCATGCCGGTAGTAACGCCACAACCGAGCAGACAAACTTCTTCCAGCGGTGCTTCGGGATTGACTTTAGCCAATGAAATCTCCGGTAACACGGTATATTCCGAGAAAGTCGAGCAGCCCATATAATGATAAATAGGTTGGCCGTCTTTATAAAATCGAGTGGTCCCATCAGGCATCAAACCTTTACCCTGGGTTTCGCGGATTTGCTGGCACAAGTTGGTTTTGCCAGACAAACAATACTTACACTGCCCACACTCTGGGGTATACAAAGGAATAACATGATCGCCAACACTTACGCTAGTCACGCCCTCACCCACCTGCTCAACAATACCACCGCCTTCATGGCCCAAAATACACGGAAAACGACCTTCTGGATCATCTCCCGACAGCGTAAAAGCATCGGTATGGCAGACACCGCTGGCCACCATTTTCACCAACACTTCGCCTTTTTGCGGCAGCATCACGTCAACCAGTTCAATGGATAAAGGCTGATTTGGACCCCATGCAACGGCGGCTTTTGATTGGATAAATTGTTTAGTCATTGAAATTACCTTTTGCTTAAAAGCTGAAACAGATGAGTGGTTATTATTTTATTTATTTCTAAAATAATATTAATAGCTAAAATATTAAAAGACTTTTACAGTATAGTAATAATAGCCGCTGACCGTATCACGCAGAACAAACGTAGACGCGAATTCATTCGCGTTTTTGATGATCAATAACAAGCCTATTTAATCGGAGCCTAATGACAATGAACTGGCAAGGTATTAGTGAATTTGTCGCCGTCGCTGAGAAAAGCAGTTTTACTCAGGGGGCCAAAAAACTGGGCTTATCGACCGCTCAAGTCAGTCGGCAAATTAATGCGCTGGAGCAACGGCTCAATAGCAAGTTGTTATATCGCACCACCCGCAAGGTGTCGCTGACCCATGAAGGCAACTTGTTTTACCACCGCTGTCGCCCACTGATAGAAGGGCTAGATGAAGCTCAGCGAGCCATCAACGACTTGCAATCTCAACCCAAAGGCCATATCAAAATGACCGCACCGGTCACTTATGGCGAACAAGTGATACTGCCATTGGTTAATGATTTTCTCAGTGAGCACCCAGATATCACCCTTGAAGCCTATCTGACCAATAAACGAATCGACTTGCTTGAGGACGGCTACGACCTAGCTATACGCCTTGGCGAGCTGGCAGACTCCACCCTGATTGCCCGTAAAATCAGCCAACGCCAGCATCATATTTGTGCCTCGCCAGATTATTTAGCCAACCACGGCGAACCCCTCAGTCTCGAAGATTTAACTGGGCATAATTGCCTGCAAGGTTCAGTCAGTCGTTGGCGGTTAATGGATGCTGGCAAAGCAATTCAATACAAAGTGAATGGTTCATTGAAATATAACAGCGGCACCGCCTTGCTTGATGCGGCGCTCAAAGGTCATGGTATTATTCAGCTGCCGGAATTTTATGTCGCGCCTTATCTTGCCAATCAACAGTTAACCGAATTGTTGCCACAAATGCGTACCCAAGCAGAAACCATTTGGGTTACTTATCCCCATAATCGACAGCTATCGCCCAAAATTAAACATCTCATCAGCTATTTGCAAGCCCACTTGTAAACGTTTTCATCAACCAGTGCCGATAAGTTGTGGTACACACTGAAAAAAATTAACATAAATTAAACATTGACGACCAATAAATATTCATTATCATAGACAACAATGAATAAGGTTAATGCATCGATAAAATGGTTAATTAAATGTAAACTTATTAAAGGAAACTTAATGAATAACGCCAAAATTTTAGTCGTCGATGATGACAAGGATATTGCCAGAATGACGGCGATGTTACTCGAAACCTCAGGATTTAACTGTGATGTCGCTTTTAGCGGCCAACAAGCGATAGAGATGATTGCCCAACAGCCACCTGACTTATTATTGGCTGATATACAAATGCCTGGTATCAATGGCATTGAGTTATGTCGAATCATCAAACCAGATTATCAAGGTGGGGTTATCATGTTAACCGCACAAGTTGATGATATTACTGAGCTGGCCGCATTTAAGGTCGGTGTTGATGATTTTATCAAAAAGCCGATGCAACCCCATTTATTGTTAGCCAGAGTAGAAGCCTTATTGGCCAGAATAAAGCCATGCGATAACAACCCGAATATTCAATTGGGCGGCTTATTATTGAACCCTCAACGCCGGGAAGCCACTATCGACCAAGAGCAGCTTGAATTGACCGATGCTGAGTTTGATATTTTGACCGTTTTGGCACAACACTGTGGTCAAGTGGTCAGCAGAGACACCCTTTGCGAATCACTCAAAGGCTTCTCTTATGACGGTTTAGCCCGATTTATCGACGTCAGAATATCCAGTCTACGCCGTAAACTAGCCACCTTTACCAACAACAATTCAATCAGAACAGTCCGAGGCATTGGCTACATGCTCCGCACTGCTTAAGCACGGGTTTTACCCCCATGTAACAGCCAAAAAACAATCAATCCAGCAAGTCTACATTTTGTCTTGTGCCAAGGCCCACATACCACAAGTATGTGTCGGAATATCCCATCTCCTTGGCACATTTTAAAGTGATCAATCCAGCCAACGCCAAATTAATCAATTCCCTGCTGACACCGCCTTAAACTAACATTTTTCCAGACATGTCTTATACTCAATTGAGGACGGCTAAAAACGGCCAAAGTAACGAATTAAACCCGAGATAACCCGTGAATATTAAAATAGTCCATCAATTATCTAAAGAATTCAAACGTTTACTCACAACCCGATTAAACTTAGCGAAACGTTCAGCGCAGCTGTGCTTATTGTTATTGCTCAGTTTATTACTCAGCGCCTGTGGTGGCGGCGGGTCTGATAATAACAGTACTGGACAAGGACCAGCCCAACCAACCACAACCACACCACCGTCACCCGATCCCACGCCCGATCCGACACCTGAACCAGAGCCTAACCCAGAGCCGACCCCCGATCCAGATACGCCAACACCTGAACCAACACCTGACCCAACACCCACGCCCATCGTCGTGGCTTTTGATTTTCAGCAACAATCCAATAACCTGCAATACCGGGGCAACCAAGTCCAGTCTGAAGCATTTGCTAATGCCACGGGTGGTTTTCGCTTACCGCTGGCCAATCAAAATTTAACCGGTAACCTAACCATATCAGTGGATTTAACCGACCCCGATGGCATCAACGGGGTTTTCGTCGGCTTTGAAGGCGCAGCGGATGCCTTACAACTATGTCCATCTGCTTGTGGCACCGATTATCATCGCACTATTACCGGGGTCAATCCGCAGGATTTCGGCATCAACTCCGGCACGCCACGACTCGAATTATGGGTAGATGACGGCTCAGGTAACCGCACTTTAGTCAACACCGTGGATTTCAGCTGGCAAGTCACCCCAGTCACCGGGGTCAGTGCCAATCGAACCAGCAGTAATATTGCACTGGGCTGGAATGCTATCGGTGGTTATCTGCGTTATAACGTTTACATCGCCTCTCAAGCTGGCGTTACCCACAAAAATTATCAAACCCTACCCGACGGTCAGGCTTTTTTGGCACTTAGAGATCCACAGTTACCAATCACAGGCAGAGAAGATGCCAAAGTGTTCTTTTCAGCAGTAACTGGCGTCGATGGCTCCGGCGAAAGCGCCTTTAGTGAAGGGCTTAAAATCGCCGCACTCGACGGCGTAGATGACCAACCACCTACCGCCGTCAACGATAGCTTTACCACCAACGAAGATACCACCCTAACCGGTAACCTAATTGCCAATGACAGTGATATCGAAAGCAGCACTCTCACCGTCACCACCACACCAACGCTTTCACCAAGCAATGGTCAATTGACCATCAGCAGCAACGGCACTTTTAGTTATACCCCAACCGCCGATTTCAGTGGTAGTGACATGTTCAGCTATCAAGTTGCCGACGGCATCGGTCAAACCGCCGTCGCACTGGTCGAAATCACTATATTAGCTGCCAATGATCCACCAGAATCCCTACTTAATAACTTTAACGTCGTCGATGGCGTCGCCCGAGACCCTTTATTATTCGAAACAGCTTTGGCCCGTGGCACCTTAACCGTCGTCGCACCCGGACTGTTAATCAATGATTTGGATATTGATGGCAATGGCCTGAGCATTGTCACCACACCAGTCATTCCGCCAACTCGGGGAACACTGCAACTCAACAGCGACGGCAGTTTCACCTACACCAATAATGCTGACGCCACCACAGGCGAAGATACATTTACCTACCAATCAACTGACGGTCAGGGCGCATTTTCCCAAGCCACAGTACGCATCACCATTAACGGCAGCAGCTTCCCACCCGTCGCCGCCAATGACACTTATCAACTGCAACAAGATGACACTTTTGTCGCCGACGGTAGCAGCACCAACACCTTATCAATTCTCGCCAATGATACTGACCTCGATGCTGGTGATACCCTCACCATCACCACCACATTAATCAGACCAGTCGCCCACGGCACCTTAAATATGGGCACCAATGGGCTATTTACTTATATCCCCACCAGCGGTTTCTTTGGCGTTGATTATTTTGTCTATGAGATCACCGACGCTCAAGGTAATACCGCCCGAGCAGCCGGTATTTTCCAGGTCGGTCGTAAAAATACCGCACCAGTCACAGTGGCTGATACCTATACCCTTGACGAAGATACCACCCTTAGCGTCGGTGCCGCCGGGGGCGTATTAGCCAATGATAGCGATGCCGAAGGCGACGCCTTTGCTGTCGATTTGACCGTATTACTCAACCCAACTAACGGTCAGCTGACCATGGCCAACGACGGCGGTTTTGATTATGTGCCTACCGCCAATTTTGCCGGTAGTGACAGCTTTCAATATCAGGTTACTGACAGCCTCGGCGCAGCAAGCGTCGAAACCGTCACCCTCACCATCACCAATGTTAACGACGTCCCGGTGGCCAATGACGACTTTGCCCAAACCTTCACCGATACCCCAGTGGTTATCGACCTGTTACTTAACGATACCGATGTTGAAAATCAACCCCTGACAATTACCTCAGCCATCCCAACTGGTGGCACCATCAATGGCTTAACTAACCCGATAACCTATACTCCAGCAAGTGGCTTTGAAGGTGATATTGAAATTGATTACATCATCAGTGATGGTGCAGCGACCGCCGCAGCCAAGGTTTTTGTGTCGATCAACAACGTCAATCAGGCCCCTACAGCGGTTAACGATAGTTATACCCTTGATGAAGATCAGCTGTTTACCAACGGCACTTTATTAACCGCCAACGACAGTGACTCCAATGGCGACCCACTAACCGTCAACACCACTCCAATACAAGACGTGAGTAATGGCACACTTAACCTGTCAACCGATGGTTCATTCAGCTATCAGGCCAACGCCAACTTCAATGGCAGCGACACCTTCCGCTATCAAATCAACGACGGTCAAGGCGGCACCGCAATCGGCGATGTGGCATTGACGATCAACCCAGTCAATGACAACCCGGTAGCCAATAACGACAACGCTGCGACAACAGAAGAAACCTTAGTCAACATTGCCGTGCTAACCAACGACAGTGATGTCGAAAACGATACCCTAACTGTCGATAACAATGCCACAGCAGCAAACGGCACAGCCACGGTCAATACCAACAACACCATTGACTACTTCCCCAATACTAACTTTTTTGGCAGCGATACCCTTAACTACAGCATCAGTGATGGCAATGGTGGTAGTGATTCAGCTACAGTCACTATTACCGTGCAAAACGCCAATGATGATCCAGTCGCGGTTGATGATGTTGCCACTACCACTGAAAACATCTCAGTGGTTATTAATGTGCTGGCCAACGACAGTGATATTGATGGCGATACCTTGCAAGTATTATCAGCCAACGCCAGTAATGGCAGCGTCGATAGCAGCAACGGTATTAATCTGACCTATACACCAAACCTCAACTTCAGTGGCACCGATGTGATCAACTATATCGTCAGTGATCAAAACGGCGGCACCGCTTCAGCCTTTGTCACCGTAACAGTTAATAATATCAACGATGCGCCAGTCGCGGTAAATGACATCAGCAGCACCAATGAAGATACCCCGGTTGATATCAATGTTCTGGACAATGATTCTGACATTGATGGCGATGCATTATCCATTGACAGTATGAGCGCAACCAACGGCAGCCTTTCAGTTAATGCCAACAATACCCTGCACTATGCCCCCAATGCTAATTTCAACGGCTCAGACAATATCGCTTATACCATCAGTGATACCCAAGGACTCACCGCCTCGGCTAATGTTGCCGTGACTATTTTGAGCGTGAATGACGCCCCGATTGCGCTAGATGATATCGCCAGCACCAATGAAGATACCCCAGTAACAGTGGCGGTATTAAGCAATGATTCAGACATCGACAGCGCCCTACTCTCGTTATCTACCGCAGTGTCACCAAACGGCTCGATTGACACCACTGGCAATGTTTTTGTTTATACCCCCAACGCCAACTTCAACGGTGTCGACAGTATCACTTATAACATTATTGATAATGATGGCGGCTCTGCATCAGCCACAGTGGTGATGACCGTCAACGCTATTAACGACTTGCCCACCGCCGTCGCCGATATTGCCGACACCAATGAAGATCAGGCAGTGGCGATTGACGTGCTAGCCAATGACACTGATCCAGACGGCGACGCCCTAACCATCAGCGAAATGTCAGCAACTAATGGCAGTCTTGCCGTTAATGTCAACAACACCCTGCAATATACCCCTAACAGCCAGTTTAATGGTGAGGATACCATTAATTACACCATCGACGACGGCAATGGTGGCACAGCGTCATCTTCGGTGCTGGTCACCGTCGCACCAGTCAATGATCAGCCCGTCGCCGTTAATGACATTGCCAGCACCCAAGAAGACACCTTGGTTAATATTGATGTACTGGGCAACGACACCGATTTGGATGGTGATAGCTTAACGGTATCAGCATTTTCAGCCAGCAACGGCAGCATTGTCGTCGCCGCCAATAACACCCTTAATTACACCCCAAATGCTGATTTCAACGGCACTGATACCATTAACTATACCGCTGATGATAGCAATGGCGGCACCGCCAGTGCTGAGGTCACGGTTACCATCAGTGCAGTCAACGATGATCCGGTGGCTGTTGACGATACCGCCGATGTTAACGAAGATAACACCGCCAATATCAACGTGCTTAATAACGACAGCGATATTGATGGTGATACCCTAAGCGTCAGTTCACCGCTTGCCACTAATGGCGCAGTGTCGGTCAATGCTGATCAAACTCTCAACTATGCCCCCGCAGCCAACTTTAACGGCCAAGACAGCATTACTTACCAACTTTCAGATAACAATGGCGGTAGCGCTGAAGGAACAGTTACAGTCAGCATCGCAGCAGTCAATGACGATCCAGTCGCACAGAGCGACAGTGCAATCGTGCTCGAAGATAATTCAACTAATATCAATGTGTTATTCAATGACAGCGACATTGATGGCGACCCACTTAGAGTCAGTGCCGCCAATGCCAGCTCAGGCAGCGTCATCACCGAAACCGATAACTCCCTGACCTACACCCCTAACAGCAATTTCAACGGCAGCGATACCATTAATTACACAGTGACCGACGATGTAGGCAACGGGGTATCGTCTTTTGTCGCCGTCACCATTACTGCGGTTAATGATATTCCAGTGGCCTTTCCAGACATCACCACCGTCCCAGAAGATGGCAGCATCACCATCAATGTGCTGGCTAACGACGTAGATGCTGACGGGGCTAACACCCTGACGCTGCAAACCGAGCCAACCGCCACCAATGGCACCGTCTCAGTGGTCGCCAACCAACTGGTTTATACCCCTAACGCCAATTTCAATGGTGCTGACACCATCAACTACAGCATTATCGACGATGCGAATATCACCGCCTCTTCAACAGTAGCGGTCACTGTTTCATCCGTTGAAGATACTCCAGTTGCGGTTGCCGACAGCATTAGTCTTGACGAAGATGCCACAGCAGTCACCATTGACGTACTTAGTAACGATACCGACGACGATGGCCAAACACTCACCATTAATGCCGCCACAGCGACCAATGGCACCGCCACTTTCGGCGATGGCAGCAGCATCAGCTACACCCCCAACGCCAATTTTAATGGCACAGACACCATTAACTACACCATTGAAGACACCACTGGACTCACCGCTTCTGCCTCAGTCGCCGTTACTGTCAATTCTGTAGAGGACACCCCAATAGCCGTTAACGATACCATTACGGCAAATGAAGACACCTCAATCAATATTCCGGTATTAGACAATGATTCCGATGGTGACGGCGACCTTATCACCATCACCGCAGCCGTTGCCACCAGCAGTGCCAGCGTCACAATTAATAGTTTGACCAGCCTTGACTACGTGCCCGTGGCCAATTTCCATGGCACTGATACCATCAATTACACCATTGAAGACGCCAACAGCAATACTGCAACTGCCAGTGTCACAGTCACCGTGGATCCTGTTAATGATTTACCAGTGCCCGTTGCCGATACCGCCAGTACTAATGAAGATGTCGCGGTGAATATTGCAGTGCTCGATAATGACAGCGATATCGACGGCGATACCCTGACAGTGAAAAACCCAGCCGCTAGCAACGGCACCTTGCTCATTGTGGCGAATACTACTTTAGATTATTTCCCCAATGCCAACTTCAACGGCACCGATACCATTACTTACGATGCCGATGACGGCAATGGTGGCGTGGTTTCATCCTCGGTCACCGTCACAGTTGCCGCCGTTAATGATAATCCAACCCCCTTAAGCGACACCGCGACCACCACCGAAGACGATAGAACACCAGTGTCGATAAGCGTACTGAGCAATGATACCGATATAGATGGTGATACCCTCAGCGTCGATAGTGCCAGTGCCATCAACGGGACTATTGCCACCCCAATTGCCAATAATGTACTTGACTATACCCCCAACGCCGATTTCCATGGTGTTGATACCATCACTTATCAAATCAGCGATGGTAACGGCGGCACTGCCTCAGCTACAGTTGCGGTCACCGTCACAGGCGTAAATGACTCACCCGTCGCCGTCGCTGATGCCATTTCATCGCCTGAAGATAACCGCCTAATAGTTGATGTGCTAGCCAATGACAGCGATATTGATGGCGACACCTTAACGGTGACAGATGCGGTGCTCGATCCGCCTACAGGCAGCGGTACTTTAAGTATCAGAAGCGATTTCTCTCTAGATTATCTACCTAATATTGACTTTAATGGTGACATTAATTTCAACTACACCATCAGCGACGGCAATGGCGGCAGCGCCTCATCTACCGGGGTGATCACCATAACAGCAGTCAATGATGCACCCGTTGCGAATCCTGATACTGCTAGCACTAATGAAGACACCCTCGCCAACATCAATATTTTAAGCAATGACAGCGATACCGACGGCGATGTTTTAACCGTAAAAACCGCCGTTGCCACCAGTGGCAGCAGCGTCTCAATAGAGTCCGATGGCAGTCTCAACTACACCCCTAATGCCAACTTAAATGGTAGCGATACCATCAATTACACCATTGAAGATCCCAGCAATGTCACCGCATCCTCTGCGGTCACCGTCACTATCGTGGCGGTCAATGATAACCCCACAGCCGTTGCCGACACCGCCAGCGTGGCTGAGGACGGTAACGTAAACATCGACGTACTGGCAAACGACAGCGACATAGATGGTGATACGCTTAGTGTTGATAATGCAAGCAGTGCCCCAACAGCAAGCAATGGTTCAGTGGTGGTCGAGACCAACAACACCCTGACTTACACCCCTGCCAGCAACTTTTTTGGCAGTGACACGATTGCTTACTACATCAATGATGGTCAGGGAGGCACCGCCTCATCCACCGTGACTGTCACCGTGACTGCTACTAATGACAACCCAGTCGCAGTAGCCGATAGCGCCACCACCGCTGAAGATACCCTAGTCAATATTGATATTTTGGCTAACGACAGCGACCCAGATGGCGGCACTTTAACCGTTGATGTCGCCACCGCCACCAGTGGAGCCATCACGATTAAGCCGGATAAAACCCTCGATTACGTGCCCATAACCAACTTCAACGGCAGCGATACCATCAACTACACCATCAGCAATGCCAGCGGCAGCGCCAGTTCGAGCGTCGGCGTCAATGTCACGGCGGTCAATGATGCGCCGACAATCAGCTCGGTTAGTGCATCCATCACCGAAAACTCCGCCAATACCACCGCCGTAGTGACAGTCACTGGTAGCGATGTCGATACTGGCGATACCCTGACTTATTCGATTGTCGCCAACAGTGCTAATATTTTTGGCATTAACAGCGGCTCCGGCGAACTCAACATTGCCGACAATAGTAGTTTGAATTTTGAAGCAGCAAGCAGCCACACAGTAACGGTCAAAGTGCAAGATGCAGGTGGTTTAAACAACACTGCTGATGCGACCATCACCGTAACTAACGTAGCCGAGGTACAAACCCCCACCATAGATACCGCTTTTGGCGTCTCAGGCACCGCCAGTTCTAACGCCTTTGCCACCGAACAATTTGACCGCCCTCGGGCTTCGGTGATTGACGGTAACGGCAAACTGGTGATTGTCGGTAAAAACAGTTTCTCTGGCAGCAGCGCTGATATCTTTATTGCCCGTTTTAATACTGACGGTACCCTTGATCGCAGCTTTGGTAAAAGTGGCGTAACCAATCAAGATTTGGGTGCAGAAGAAGAAGCCGTCGCCGTCGCCATTGACAGCGCCAATCGAATTGTCATTACTGGTAATCGAACCAGCGGTTCAACCACTTTAGTCTTTACCGCCCGCTTTAGCTCGCAAGGCGTACTCGATACCACCTTTAACAGCGGTCTCGGTTTTCATACCTATGGTGAAATTGCCGTCAATGCCACCGCCACTGATGCGGTACTGGACGCAAGTGACAACATCATTATCGCTGCTGGCAATGTGAATGGAGAATTCAATATCATCAAATTCTCAGCTGACGGCACCACCCATGTCGATACTACCGTTAACTTTTTTAGCGGCTCCGACTTTGCTACAACAGTGGTTTTACAAAGCGATGGCAAAGCCCTGCTAATCGGCTTCGTCAATGACAGCTCTAACTCAAACGATTTTGGCGTCGCCCGGTTTGATATCAGTACCACGCCAGTGCTCGACACCACTTACGACGGAGATGGCAAAGCCACTTTTGACTTTGGTGCTGGGACTAGTGATCTCCCTCATGCAGCGCATATCAACAGCAGCGATGAAATCGTGATAACGGGCTCAACAATCCCCTCAGGCGGCACAAAAACCGATATGGCGGCGTTAAAAATTGATAATACAGGCGCACTGGTGACAGACTTTGGCAGCAGTGGCAAATTAATCGTTGATATTGATGGTGACGGGTCCGCAACCACTAATGCTTCGGTAGCCATGAGCATTGCGGCTGATTCAACTGGCAACCTTTATTTCGGAGTCGACAAAGGGTTGAGCAATGTTGACAATGTGATCTACAAAACCGATGCACTGGGCGCACCGATCACCGCTTATGGCACATCAGCTGAGGTTTCTTTTGATCACAACAGCAGTGCAAACAACATCTATGATCTGCAAATAGACAGTAGCGATCGAGCTGTAATGTTGTCAACCACCGTCACTAACGTTGAAGAAGATGTCCTGGTTGCCCGCTTCACCACCGCTGGTGTACTCGATACTAGCTTCAGTGCCGACGGCTTTAACACCTTAGACCCCACTTACTCTGTCGACACCATGGGAGAATTGATCGAGCTAACAGTGGCCCCTCACACTGGCAAATTTGCGGCGGTGGGCACCGCAGGCGCAGGTAATGGTAGCAAGCTTATTGTTGTCCGTTACAATGCCGATGGTACCGTTGATGAAACCTTTGGCATCAATGGTTATTACCTCCATACAGGTGTCGAAGCCACAATTACTGGCACAGATATTATTGAGCAAAGTGACGGCAAACTGGTGGCAGTTGGCAGTTTTGATGCCGATGGGCTAGCGGTACGTTTGCTCAATACTGGGGGATTGGATACTACATTTGATACCAATGGTTCTAAGATATTAAACTGTGCGCCAGCCAGCATGGGATTAAACGCAATTGCCATTGACCGCAACAATAAATTGGTGGTTGCTGGCACCTCGACCAACGGCGGTGGTAACATTTATATGGCACGATTAAATGCCGATGGTTCATTTGATACCAGTGTTGATAGTGACCCAGGGTTATCCTTTAACGGTGCCAATGGTTTTACCGACCTTGATTTGGGCACCAATGAAGCCATTTACGATATTGCCACTTTAACTGATGGCTCCACCATTGCCGTTGGCCAAAAAGGTAGCAATGCACTAGTTGTTAAGTTTCTCGAAGATGGCAACCTTGATACCGCAAGTTTTTCCCCATCGGATGGTTATGTTTCAGTAGATTTAGATCCTGGCAATGGGGGTAATACCGATACCCTTAAACGAGTCAAAATCAAAACGGATGGCAAAATTGTTGCCGCTGGTTATTCAAGCATCTCTGGGCCTAACAATATTCTTATTCAGCTCAGTAGCAATGGCTCCCTTGATACCGGCTTTGATACCGATGGTATCGTCTCCCATAACTATGGTTCCGGCAATTCAGTCACATTCGGCCTGACCCTAGATGCCAGCGAAAACATCTTAATTACCGGTTACAACAGCAACGGCAGTAATGACGACATCTTTGTTGCCAGAGTCGATGCCGCAGGCGCTAAAGATCCACTGTTTAACGGCGCTGCTGGTGGCATATTATTTGATTATGCTGGCACAGAATCAGCTACTGCGATATTGGCACGCGCCGATGGTACTATCGTAATTGCGGGATCAGATGACCTTAATCTGTTTCCAACTAGCTTCTTCTTTGTACAAAAACTAAAATTGGTCGAACCCTAGGCAATTAACAATTAACAATTAACAATTAACAACTAATAACTAAAATAGAGATAAGCTAATCATATGAAAATAACTTTTTTTGGCGTCAGGGGTTCTTGTCCTTCGCCGGGACCGGATACTGTCAAATATGGCGGCAATACGGCGTGTGTATTGGTTACCGCTGATGATGGCAAAAAGTTAATACTCGATGCTGGTACGGGTTTACGTCTGCTTGGTAATCAACTTAAGCACCAAGAACAACATATTCATATTTTGCTAACCCATAACCATTGGGATCATATTCAAGGTTTTCCGTTTTTTATTCCGGCTTATCTGCGCGAACATACGGTTCATATTTACCCAGGCAATACCGAGTTATCCCACGATAATGCGGTGCTTGAACAAATGAGCAAAAGCTTTTTCCCGGTTCATCACTCGATGCTTAAAGCCAAAATCATTCTTGAGACCAACCATCAGCTACATCAACACATCAATGGTTTTAATATCAGTCGCTTTGATCTCAATCACCCCGGTGGTGGCAGTGCTTATGTTATTGAATGCGATGGTCGAACCTTGGCTTACGTCACCGATACCGAGCTCAATCCACCCTTTCCAATAAAAACCAGCATTGTGCAATGGACCAAAATACTCAATGGGGTTGACTTGCTGATCCACGATGCCCAATTTATGCCCTTTGAGATGCCGCTAAAATCCGGTTGGGGGCATTCACTGCCCCTTGAAGCGGTTGATTTAGCCAAAGCCGCCAAAGTTGGCCGATTGGCGTTATATAGCCATGACCCTGCCAGAAGCGATGATGACATTGATCAGATGATCCTCGATTTAAAAAAGCAATCCCTGCCCTTTGATGTTATTGCGGCGATGGAAGGCTTAACCTTGACGGTCTGATATGTTCTTGTCTTATTTAAAACATCAACACAACGCCATCCTCAGTGGTTTTACCATCACCATATTGGTGTTGATACTGCAATATTTTGGCAGCGAAACCTCGGCGGTTTTACAACGCACCAACGGCCTGATTTACGATCTGCGGCTTAAAGCAACATTACAAGCACGGGAGACCGATACCAGTATTATCGTGCTAGACATCGACGAAAAAAGCCTCAAAAGAGAGGGGCGTTTCCCTTGGAGTCGGATAAAAATCGCCAAGATCATCGAAAAGCTGGCTGACGCAGGCACAGCGGTGGTGGCATTTGATGTAATGTTTGCCGAAGCAGAGCGTAACCCGGTTAACAGCGTGATCAAACTATTGCAGGATAAGTCTGAGAGTCAGTTGCTGATCGAACAAATTAGTCCCTTTATCGCCAATGCTGATGCCGACGCTATCATGGCTGAGAGTCTCGGCTTAATGGACGTGGTGTTAGGCATGGCCTTTCAGGTCGATCCCAATGTTCAGGTAGGTGAGATGCCGCCGAGTGTGATCACCTTCGATACCAAAGATACCGAGCACTTGCATAGTCACGTTTTTTACGGTTATACCAATAACATCAGCGTCTTACAGGACAACTCGCCGGGCACCGGGTTTATCAATTCAACCCCGGATAAAGACAGTTTTATTCGCACCACCTCATTAATTGCCCAATACAATGGGATTTTTTATCCGTCTTTAGCCCTTGAGGCTGCCAAGCTTTATACCTTGGCAGACGAAATTCAAGTGGTCACCGCCGATTTGAACAGCTCTCGCAGCATCACTGGCATTAAGCTTGGGCGTAAGGTCATCCCTACCGACGAATTTGGCCGGGTGCTGATCCCGTTTAAAGGTGGTGCCAAAAGTTATCCTTATATTTCTGCCACCGATTTACTCCATGATGAGATCGATCCGGCCATATTTGACAGTGCTATTGTTTTTGTCGGCACCTCGGCTGTTGGTCATGCAGACTTACGAGCCACACCAGTAGGAGTGCAATATCCAGGCGTTGAGGTCCATGCCAATGTCATTGATGGTTTATTGCATCCTGAGTTCATTCCGAGCAAACCTGACTGGTGGGAAGCGGGCATACTAGTGCTGCTATTATTGTTAGGGGTTATATTATCCTTGGCTTTGCCCGGTTTGGGACCGTTGACAATCGGCTTCACTGGGGTTTTTGTCATTGCCAGTTTAATTGGCATTGATTTTTATGCCTGGTCGGTGCAAAAAATTAGCTTGCCGATGGCAACCACCTTATTGCTGGCGTTTATGCTCACCATCCTTAACATCGCGGTCGGTTATTTTACCGAATCGAGTAAACGTAAACAAATCAAAGGCATCTTCGATCAATATGTACCGCCTGCGCATATTGATCAAATGCTTGAAGACCCAAACTCGGTTAATCTCTCGGGAGAGCGTAAGGAGATGACGGTGTTATTTTCTGATATCCGCAGTTTCACCACTATCTCTGAAAAACTCACCGCTCACCAATTGGCCAGCTTGCTCAACCGTTATTTCTCGCCCATTACCAAATCGATTTTTGAACACAATGGCACCATCGACAAATATGTTGGTGACATGGTGATGGCGTTTTGGAATGCGCCATTGAACGATGAGCATCATGTGCAAAACGCCATTTACTGTGCTTTTGAAATGCTCGATCTCACTGAAAAACTCACCATTGAATTTGAAAAAGAAGGTTTTCCTGAGGTTAAAGTGGGGGTTGGCATTAATACCGGCGAAATGAGTGTCGGCGACATGGGATCGGTTTATCGCCGGGCTTATACTGTGCTTGGCGATGCGGTTAATCTTGGCTCCCGGTTAGAGGGTTTGACCAAGTTTTACGGTGTTGACCTGCTGGTCAGTGAGACTTGTGTGTCCCACTGTCCAGATATGACTTTTCGCCTGATTGATAAAGTTAGAGTTAAGGGCAAGCACGAAGCGGTGTCTATTTATGAACCGATACATCCGAAATTGGTTACTAACGCGGTAGTACTTAAAGAGTTGGTACTTTACCGGATTGCCTATAAAACTTATGTCGAACAAAACTGGGTCCATGCTGAAGAATTATTTAATGACCTGGTACGCAATGATCCCGATAGAAAGGTATACTCTGTATATCTTGAGCGGATAAGTATTTTGCAACACGAGTCACTGCCTACTGACTGGGATGGCTCATTCACACATACGAGCAAATAATGAATAACAAGCAAACCATTAACAAAGATAACCCGCTGGAGCATCTGATTGCCATTGGCATTGAGCTGTCGACAGAAAAAGATACCACTAAAATTCTTGAGCATATCTTAGTCAGTGCCAAGTCGATCACTAATGCCGACGGCGGCACCATCTACTCAATCACTGCCGATCACACGCTAAAGTTCGAAACCTTGCTCAACGATACGCTTAACATGTCCCTAGGTGGCACAACCGGCAACGCCATCCCTTTTCCGACCATTCCCATTACCATTGATGGTCAACCCAACGAAAAAGCCCTCGTCGCATTGGCGGCCGCCACCAATCATGTGGTGAATATTGAAGACGCCTATGAAGTCAAAGAATACGACATGACCGGGGCGCGAAACATGGATGAAAAAACCGGTTACCGAACCAAGTCAGTATTAACCATACCGATGACCAATCATGAGGGCGAATTAAACGGGGTAATGCAATTAATCAACGCCCAGGACAGTGAGGGTAAAGTGATTAGTTTCAGTCACGAGAAAGAAAGCCTGATCCGCACACTGGCTTCACTGGCAGCCATTGCCCTTACTAACCGTCAACTGATTGATGGTATGGAAGAACTATTTCAGTCGATCACCCGTTTGATTGCACAAGCCATCGATGAAAAATCCCCTTACACCGGCGGTCATTGTCGCCGGGTCCCAGAACTCACCCTGATGATTGCCGATGCGGTGCATGAAACCGATACCGGTCCGCTAGCTGATTTCACCATGAGTGAGAAAGACCGTTATGAATTAAGCATTGCTGGTTGGTTACATGACTGTGGCAAAATTGCCATTCCCGAAGCGGTGATGGACAAATCCACCAAACTGCAAATGCTGTTCGACCGCATCGAATTGGTCGATTGCCGAATTGAATTGGCACAACGAGACCTCACCATTGCTTATCAACAACAGTTAATTGAAGCCTTAAAATCCGCTGATCACAGCAAAATGGCAGCGATTGAGCAAACCCATCAACAGCAAATTAAACAGCTCGATGAAGATCGCGAATTCTTACGCAAAGCCAATATTGGTGGCGAATACATGCCACCAGAGGTACAACAACGGGTTGTAGACATTGCCGAGCGACATCAAGTCATTATTGCTGGAGAGACTCAACCATTATTGAGCAGCGGAGAAGTGTACAACCTACAAATCCCCCGGGGCACATTGACCGAAGAAGAACGCTTAATCATCAACCATCATATGGACATCACCATCGACATGCTTGAAGCCCTACCCTTTCCCAAGCACTTAGCCAACGTGCCAGAATATGCTGGCGGTCACCATGAAAAAATGGATGGCAGCGGTTATCCTAGAGGATTAAAACGCGACGAAATGTCAGTGCAGGCTCGCTTGATGGCCATCGCCGATATTTTCGAAGCCTTAACCGCCTCAGACAGACCCTATAAAGATGCGAAAAAAATCAGTGAATGTTTATTTATCATGGGCAAAATGAAACTCGGCCAACACATCGACCCAGAGCTATTTGATGTGTTTGTCGACAAAAAAGTCTACCAACAGTTTGCCGACCAGTTTTTAGACGCTAACCAAATCGACGAAATTGATGTCAGTAAAATCCCTGGTTATGTACCTTTTGAGCAACGGGAATAACCTGAATCACGAAAACATCATAGTCAATAATCACTGTCCTTTTATAACATACCTCTCACTGCGGCCCTGCCAAGCGTTTGATATTTCCTAACGTTTGCTTTAAGTTAAGCAAAATAAATTCAAATGACTCAACAGGTTATACAACAAGCCCTATTAGTCTCCCATTAATTAACAAAACCCAAGGAAAATCAATGAAATATTTAATCGGGCTTACACTGATTATCATCTCCACTTTTACTCATGCGGGCACCAGCGAAGCCGGTATTATTTCTGAACTTTATGTAAACGATCTCGGCCATATTGCAGTGAAGCTGCAAGGTGGCTTTCCAAATGCTGAAAAGGAATGTCCCGAGCATAATGGTTGGGCAGGTAATAGCAGTGCCGATCCGGCTTTAAAATCGGCGTTGCTAGCAGCAAAAACTACTGGTGCTACCGTATCTTTATCAATATACGGTTGTGATGGCGGTTGGCTTAAGGTTAGAGGCATTTATGTCCGTTAACCCCCATTTTTAACCCTTCTTTCACATTAAAAACCACAATGGAAAATTTTTAAATGAAAAAAGCTTTATTTTTATTCATCGCTCTTTGCAGTTCAGCCTCTTATGCGTCCTGGGATGATGGTGCTGCAATAGCCAGTGGTGTAGTCACAGCTGTCCACGTAGCTAATGGGGGAAATTATGATTTCAGGGTTTATTTAGCTAACTCCCCTAAAATGTGTAATGGTGGTGACCGCTGGGCTTACCTTAATGAATCCGATAGTAATTATGCTGTCTATGTTTCTACCATACTTTCAGCTAAAGCCACTAAATCACCTGTCACTATATACTCCAATACAAAAGCCGGTACATCACATTGCCATATTGGTTACCTTGTGTCGCAATAATCAAATTCACATACCAAGCTATTTAGGTTGGGCGTTTAGAAATAATGCTAAATATAAGAATTAAGGACTCTAATTGCGCTGCCTTTAATTTCAGCTATCAAACAATAAGACTGCTAAAGGGAATACCCAGTCCGTTATGAAGCGATTTAATCATATTAAGGCTAAGCCTTCTTTTTCCATTGAGAATTTCAGATACTCCTCCCGGAGTCCCAATATAAGGCTGTAAATCTTTATTGTTTAATCGCATCAATAGGATCTGCCGATGGTATCGGGTAATTGTTATCTTCATATTGGTTGACCAACAATGCCAATACCTCTAACTCATCCAGTTCAGGCCCTTCATCTTCAACGTGCATCAATGCTGCTATTCGCGCCAAAGCAACGTCATATTCTTCTTGGGTTTTAATCAGCTTTATTATTCAGTACCTCTTAAAGCTTACTAACAATAATTGAGTCTAATAATAGGGCGATGCAACGACGGGATCAAGAGAAGCGCCAGAATGCGGGGATAAACTTGAAATATCAAACCACTAAGCCAACAGGACATTGCCCCCATGTAACAAAACATCGTAATATCAACGGAACTCATTTCGCTTGCCTGTGGCGAACCGTGCAAAACAAAAAAGAACCCCTCTATTTATGCATCCATCTACACCTAAAACAGCTGCTTTTACCTTAATCACCTTCGCCAGTTATTGGGGCAGTAAATATGGTGGTATCAACGCCTTTAATGCTGATTTTCTTGAAGCTATGGCTATTGCTTATGATGGCCATGTCGATGTTATTTGTGTGGTCAATGACGCAAGCGATGAAGATATTCAGGATGCCAAAGACAAAAAAGTCACGCTGATCCCCCTGCCCTATGCACCATCAGATCCCCACTTAGGCCAAGCTCAGGCAACAGCGGCTATTGAAGAAATCACCAAACAAGGCATCACGTTTGACCCCGAAACCACCGTCTGGCTCGGTCATGACCGCATCACCGGGCAAGCGGCGTTAACCGCAGCTAAACAAGCGGGTGGACGCTCGGCATTAATCCATCATATGAGTTATGACCATTACGAAGCGTTTGCCGAAAATGCCGCTACCGCCAATGAAAAACGCACTCAGCAAGAAGCCCTGTTT
>CBDIDQ010000114.1:0-40212 GCA_965277695.1 Alteromonadaceae bacterium | reverse complement strand
TAATACTATTACCGGATAGACTGAAAAGTCATAATCGGTCTTGGCAATAGCAAGGCCGTCAAACAGCGCTTTGTGACCAGCAAATAAGGCTTCAAATGTCGAGATCAGCAATGATTTGCCAAAACGGCGAGGACGCGAGAGAAAATAGATTTTACCAGTGGTGATTAAGTCGTAGACAAGCGCGGTTTTATCAACATAAAGATAGTTTTCTTCGCGAATTTCTGAAAATGTTTGAATGCCAAGGGGGTACTTTTGTGGGTATTGCTGTGGGTATTGCATAGTCAATCCGGTAGTGGTTTAAGCTTGTCAGCATGGCTGGCAGTATATCAGAATAGTTTATTGCAGGGGAGTGGCAATAAACCTGTCACAAACCCCCGATACACTGTCGGCCATTAATTGATTCTACTTTAAGATAGATAGAGACCCGATAATATGTTCAAAAAATCACTGATAGCCCTTTCTTTTAGCGCTTTAACTTTGCTCAGCGCTTGTAACGACGATGGTCAAAATGGGTTGCCGGGAGCGGTTGGTGCGCAAGGGATAGCGGGTACACCTGCGCCGACGGGGTTGTCGATTGAAGTGGTTGGTCGCTTTGCTACTGGGGTGTTTGGCCAAAGTGCGGCGGAGATTGTGCAGTTTCATCAATCGTCTCAATCGGCTTTTGCTATTAATGGGGCGTTGAATCAGATTGAAGTCATTGGCTTAGCTGGCTTATCTGATGTTGAAGTGGCCAATCCGCTGGCAGATGACAGCCTCAGCTCAGTGCCTTTTACTTTTCCTGCCACGGTGAATATCGTTACCGCTACCCAGAATAAAACTATCGCTTTGGGTGATGCTAATTCTATTGCTATTTATCAGGATACGCTGGCGATTGCGGTGGCGGCGCAAAATAAAACCGATAATGGTGCGGTGTTGTTTTTCGCTTTAGATAGCATTGGCAATGGTACTTTGATTAATGCGGTAGAAGTCGGCGCGTTGCCAGATATGCTGACATTCACTAACGATGGGACAAAGGTGCTGGTGGCCAATGAAGGGGAGCCTGCCAGTGATTTCTCTGTTGATCCTGAGGGGTCTATTTCGGTGATCAAGGTTGTCGATAACCTGCCAGATGATATGGCACAGACGATTAATTTCACCACTGATATCACTTTTGCTAACGAATTTCTCTTGGCCGAAGATTATGACAATGAGCAAAAACGTCGGCGTTTGCTGCAACAAGCCGGGGTGAAGTTCGCTTCGGTGCCGGGCACTAGCGTGGCGCAAGATTTAGAGCCTGAATATATTGCTGTGGCGGCTGACGATAAAACGGCCTATGTGTCATTACAAGAAAACAATGCCATGGGGGTGATTGATTTGGAGAATATGACCATCGCCGTACATGCTTTGGGTTATAAAAAATGGAGTGATTATCAGCTCGATTACACCAATAAAGACCAAGTGCCTGATCGGCAAAATGTCGAGCAACTCTATGGTTTATATCAACCAGATACTATTGCTGCCTATGAATATAATGGTGCTACGTTTATTGTCTCAGCCAATGAAGGCGATGCTCGCGACTACGTTTATCAAACCGATGAAGCCAGTTGTGTCGCCGCCGATCATCAATATGATGATGGCGACTGTATTGCCTATAGTGAAGAGGTACGGATAAAAGATTTGGTCGATGATTTCAGCGATGAACTTCAGCAAACTTACATCGAACACGGTGGTAAAAATGGTTTGGGTCGTTTAAAAGTCACCAATGCATTAGGCAAGGTTGATACCGATACGGATGGTGTTGCCGACCAATATCAGGCGTTATATGCCTATGGTGCCAGGTCCTTTTCGATATGGGATCAGAATGCCAGTTTAGTTTTCGATTCTGGTGATGACTTTGAAAAAATATCAGCGGCTATATTGGGCAATAACTTCAATAGTGCGCACACCGAAAACAACGGGGATAACCGCTCTGACGACAAAGGTGGAGAGCCAGAAGCCATCACCACAGGCAAGATTAATGACCGTCACTATGCATTTATTGGCCTGGAGCGTTCAGGTGATTTGTTCGCCTATGACATCACCAACCCGTTTAACGCCCAATTTGTCAGCCATTATAATAACCGCGATTTTACCACTGAATTTGCACTGGATGACGACTTGGCTAACCCCTGCGACACTGCCGCAGGCATGGATTGTTCACAAGTGGCAGAATCTGGCGATTTAGGGCCAGAAAGTATTCAATTTGTGCCACCAGCGCATAGTCCAAATGGTAACGCCTTGCTCATTGTTGGTAACGAAGTTAGCGGCAGTGTGACGGTTTATCAGCTTAAGCACTATTAATATTTTATTAGTCGATCGTACTCTTCGTGTGTGCCAATCCACACCCAAGTAAAGTCATCTTCGTCTTCCAGTGCTAGGGCTCGGTAATAGAGTCCGACTCTGGCGGACCAAAAATTAGCTACTTTTTTGAAATGCAGCGACGGATGTTTTGGATTACTTTTTAATAACTCAAAGTTCTTTCTTGCTGTTTTTTGCACGGTTGGTGGCAGTTTGTCAAAGCAAGACCAAAATCGGGTGGTGGTGTTATGCATGTTACAGACGTTTTAGTTGGCGATTTTTCTTTTCTTCCATGGCTTCTTGAGCCAGAAAGTCAAGCTTTCCTGAGGCTACGTCGCTTTCTAATTGATTATCCCATTCTTTGAAATCGCGCTCGTGGATCCAGCTCAGCAGGCGTAGGTATTCATTATGTGGTAATGTGCCAATGGCGGATTGAATTTCATGTATTGTGTTCATATATTTTATTCCTATACGCTATTCCAACAAGTGTCTCTACCATTGTAATGCTTATTAGATATTCATGCACTCAAAAATAACAGTTGGCGTTCGTTACAGCCAATAAAACTCCAAATACGGAAAAGGCAAATTAATCGCCTGAATATGATAAAAGGCATTATTCTTTTGCTTGGCGTAATGATAATCCCGCAGACATTTGGTGGTGAAATAAAGGTTATTGCGGATATCTGGCAGAAATAGCGACTGATGTTGTTGTAAAAACGGCATCAGATCGAAGCTGCGGTAACCTTCTGCTTCTCCTTTCTTATCCTCTTCCTCACATAGCTGAAAAAAGCTGTTGCGATAAAGGCTGTAGTCAACAATATGTTCTTGTTTGGTGCGGCCTTCATCGCCGTAGGTGACTAGGGTATTGCGTAACACCATGATATGCAGGGTATTATTCACCGGGTCTTTGCTGTGCAAGGTGAAAATATTGGCTTTGACCTTGAGCTTGACCTGACTTGCCGACGAAAATAAAGCCAACTCATTGCTGTTTTGCAATATTGGGCTGGCGACGGTGTAATCAACGCCATCGACTTCGATGACAAACATATCATCAGAATAAATATGTTGCAGCACTTCATCGGCTGCTATCAGTGCAGACAGTGAGTTTTCATCTTCATACAGTTCTGGGGTGATATAACTGGGTTTGACGGTTTCAATTTCATTGGCCTTAAAGCTTTGAATACTATTACGATATTTGTATTTGGCGGCGTACTGTTTGATGTACTGATCATCATAAGCGGGATATCGCTCGGGGTTGTCTTGGTATAATTCTTTTTGCAATTGGCAGGTATAGCTTTTGGTCAAGCGGGTTTGATCGCGAACAAATACACAACCCTGATTACAATAGGGTAAATATGAGCAGCTGAAACATTCTTCATCGGCATCTAGGCGGTTTTCTAATGCCTCAATGGTTTGCCAGCCATTGGCCAAAATAGTCGTTATGGGGTTTTTAAATACATTACCATAAAAGAAATCACGGGAAGATTGACCCCTCGGACAGGCATAAACATCACCGTTACTCTGCAATAAAAAGAACTTATCACCACAGTTTACCGCACTACAACAAAATTCCGGGGTGAACTCTTTGAACCAATGCTGTTTTAAACCCGCTTCCAACTCTGTACCACTAAATTCAGCCGTGTTAGTGCCCCGATATAAATGCCACTTGTTGGGCTTGAGTCAACATCTCAGTGCCAGTGATTTTCTCGCCAAATTTTTCGCTGTTTTTGTTGCTGTCAAAAGCAAACATGATGTTGAACTTGCTCATATCTAGGCCAATATCGTAGTGAATATACTTGATATCGGCGATAAATTGGTCCAAGATGGCGCAAATGCTCTTGGGTGACCACACAGGATATTTTTTTGTGATGGGGGTAATCAGCCAATAATTTGAGGTTTTTGCTGATCTGCTTTAATGTCGAACGACCGCGTTTATCGGTGCGATATTTTTCATGTAAGAACAACGGCAAATCAACACTGCCGCTAATTGATACTTCATATTGATCAAACAACTCATATAAGCGGTCGAAATTGAACAGGTTGGTTTTGATGTGAATGGGGTTGAGTGGGTATCCTGCCTGCTTGATTTGCGGGCCGTATTGTTGGTAGTAGTTTTTTGAAAAGCTGAATAATTCTGCCAGTGATGCTGGTGGAATTGAAGTGGCTTCGCCGCCATGAAAAGATAGGTTAAAGGGAATGATATCTTCGGCCAAAAACTGCTTGATGGCATGTTCTAAGGTGCTGACCACTTGGCTGGCAAGGTTTTTTTCTTCGGTGCCAGTGCCTAAATAACAATACTTGCAGCCCATATTACAAAAGTTGGTCGGTGCATATAATAGGTGAATGAACTTATTGGCTGTTGCTGTTGATAGTACTGGGGCTGTCATGTTGATCTTCCTTATTTATAGCCATCAAAAGGCATTTGCTGGCTGGCATGGTGACCTATTAACAACAGTACCAGTGACGCAATGGCTAATACGCCAGTGACTGCATCGTGTAATACCTGCGGCATCCAGCTCCACAGGCTGGCAACGAGAATGGTGATGGCGATTAACATTTCGATTGACTGGTTTCGTTTAGCAACAAAATGAGCCAATAATTGACTGGCTTCACCATGAAAGGCAAAAGCGGGTTGCTGTTTACTTTCTTGCTGATCTTTTGCACCCGCCAGGGTAATACAGTTTTTATTGGCGCTGTCTATGATGCCCCACAATGCCATCGGGGTATCTTGAGGTAACCAGGATTCTCGCACTACATAGGTTTGGTATTTTGGTTTGGCTAGCTCGGCGATTTCGGCTGATGGTGGGATTTTGCTGCGAGTTTCTTTGGTCTGGTAATTGAGGACCACTGCAATATTGTTGGTAAATCCCAGCTGCACGGTAAGTTGATCATCAGCGACCAATAAAGGCAAATCATCTCGGTCTTTTTTGTAAATCACAGGCTGGTGGGTTTGCATCCCTTTAGCGGGTCTGGGTTTTTTGGTGGTGAACTCAGCCCGTACTGTTGCGCCCCAATAAGCACATTTTTGTTTAGCAAAAGGGGTTTCTGTTGCCGTCAGTACCAAATGACCGTGAAATTGCACGTAATCTCCGACCTCGGCTGTTGCGCTAAGCAGTGGTGCGTTCGATAGGCTGCGGTGTTTGCGCCGACTGTTGAAAAACAAACGGCTTTGTTTGAAAAATAAGATGACGGTTATCAGGGTAACTAACCCATTGATTATGTGTATAAATTCCATAGGATATCAACCGTTGTTGTTGCCGTTATTGTTATTATTGTTGTTGTTATTATTGTTATTGGCAGCACCGGCGCTAAAGGCTGCGGTGCTGGCCATCAGTGCGGCACTGCCGAGAAAAAACTGTGGTGCAACCCGGGCGACTTTTTCACCATCAAAGGTATAAATATTGTCGTCGGCGGTGGCTTGTTGGCAGGGAAGGGAGTTGACTATGGTGTGTTTATCATAAAAGTAAACAATCGAACGTTTTAAGATCACATGTTTATTGTCAATATCGCTGTTAAAAAAATCATCAAAAGCGCTGATCAGTGTTCGATTACCTGACTGCTGAGTCATTTTAAGAAACAGTTGGGTTTGTTGCGTTGTGTTATTCATAAAATCCATCTCAAGCGTGGCGATTAACCAAGGACGATGAAGTTAATTTAATACACAAACGCGGTTTTGACCAATATAGAATAAGCGCGGGTTATTATTACCCGCACATTTACGCGGCTAAAACTTCATCCACAGTATCTATTTCATTTTGGGCTTCGGTTGTTCTCAACAGGGTTAAATGATTCTCCATGGTGGTTTTAAGCAATTGATATAAATTCACTGATGCTTCTATTTCGCTTTTTCGGTTGGTCAGGCTTTCAATGTTTAAACCTAGCGGCACATCTAAATGGGCACAGCTGTTGAGGATGTGTTTAAGATTTTGGTGGCAAATATCAATCGATTCATCAAGCGGGCTGTCGGCGCTCAGAATGCGTGATTGGGCGGCTTGTGGCACTGAAATGCCCAGCCATTGCATAAACGTGAGGGTTTTTTCACCGCCGCAAGGGGTAAACGTCAAGATCACCCGTTTGGCTTTAATATTTTGCTGACGGCAGAGCAGTGCATAGCTGGTGAGCAAATCAATGGTGGCTTGGGTATCGTAAACCGCTTGAGAAATAAAATACTGACAACCTTGTTTGGTTTTTTCCAATAATCGGCGGTGTTCGTTGCGTTTTTTGCTATGGCGTTCAGCGATGGTAACCCCCCCTAAAAACACTTTGCTGTGATCTGTGCGTGTCACTTGGCAGGCATCGGGCAAGCTCAATTTTATCTCACCGTCAGAGGAAGGACTGCCCACCAATACGATATTGTCTAGCTGAGCGCTTTGTTGGCTGTTGTCGAGCCATTGTTTAAATGCGCCGGCACTGCGTTGGGTGACACTTTTATAAGTGATCACATCCAATCCAGACAAGCGCTGTAATAGCTGGCTGTAATCGGTGGGGGCAATGGTTTGTTTGAACGGAAAAGGGCGAGGTGTTGATACTCGGCGGCTTTCATCTTGAATGTCATAAATAATCAAACCATCGGTTTGCAATCCCTGTAACCGACTCAGCAACTTATGGGCGATGCCTTCTACCCGGGCATCATCAAGCCCGGATTTTGGTGGTGTGGTGCCAAAAAGATAAACCCCCTGATGAGGGTGGCGAATTTTTTGTTGTAATGCCAAAGCCATTATTGGTGTCCGTCTAGCCGTCTAGAATGATAAGTTGTCATGACTATAACAGCCATTTAGACGTCTGGATAGTTCTTTATCAAATAACTTTGCCGCTAGGCGGTTGTAGCATTGACATGTACCTCAGCTATCTCTATGATTATTAGGGTTTTTAAAATTTACGGTAGACGCGAATTCATTCTGTCTCTTGATCACATCTTTAATGGTACTATCTAAATTTGATTGTCACTATTTAGCGTAATTGCTGATTTTGCGAATAAATTTGGGCATTATCTTTTTTATCTACAAAAGGTGGGCGTTGCTACGTGCTGTTACATTTTATCGAAACATAGAGCCGTCGCGCCCCCTAAAAAGGCGGTAATATCAAATGATTGTGAT
Organism: Alteromonadaceae bacterium; assembly: GCA_965277695.1. Classification (GTDB taxonomy): domain Bacteria; phylum Pseudomonadota; class Gammaproteobacteria; order Enterobacterales; family Alteromonadaceae; genus JABSOG01. Next base: position 32,800 of record CBDIDQ010000114.1, on the reverse strand, counting down.
TACCTTTTAGAGAGCAGGCTCTTGTACAGTGGCGCAGAGCCTTAGTGATGCACACCAATACGAGTAAGTCGGTGAGGATTTCCAATTTTAATTTTGGCGATAGTTCCTTTTTCATACTTAACCGTTTCAATGCCGATGATTGCCAGATGATGTTATATGATCAGCGCTAAATTAATTACAGGCAGAATCATCAGTTCAAGTCCGTCGCTGCTAGACTGTCCACTTTTTGTGTGTATTTTGAGGAACATCCTCTAATATTTGACCGTTGTTCATCCTGATAGGGCAATGTTTTCTGTCATGGTTCGGTGTCCATCAAGCATCAGCATTAACGCCGCCCAACCCTCCCAAATAGTTTTCGTACTCACTCGTCCTGTCCTTTTACTATCGTGCCAGCCGCCCAGTTTCGCCAATGCATAATAACCCCAAAAAATGGAAGGCGGTTCTGTCGGGAGTTTCTTTTCCTCTATTTTCAACCACAGCATTTGCCATTCCACCACACTGAACATGAGCTCACAGGATTGCTGTTTGGCTTTTTCTTTATTTTCGGCCATCTCCTTTAATTGCATCAACCGCACTGCCACAAACGCTAAAATGGTACCCATGCGTTCAGTATTGGCACGGGTTTGCAGCCTCAGTTTTTCAACCTGAGTACCCTCTGATTTCCAAACTTTGTGGAAATCTTCTATCCGCCAACGTAACTCATAGTAGCGAACAATTTTTTGCGCATCTTCTATCGTGTTGATTGGTTCATTGGTGTATAAAAACCAGCATAAATCAGACGCTTCACCGCGTAAGTCAAGCTCACGGCAAATCACTAAGTTCAGCGACATTTCATCTCGGGTGTTTTTATCGGCGTCATGTGTTCTTTTGAAGGAAACTGAATGGTAACTGATGCCCATTTTCGCCGTCCGAGCGGGTCTATTTTTGGTGTTTTTACTTTTCCCTTTTTGTTCAATTTTAAGGGATTGTTCAGCCGCAACCGGAAAGTTTATCATATCCTTTAATTTGACGGTCTTATCATGATTGGGCAATTGAAGCGCTCGATTGTGCTGACACCGGATAATAAATCGCCTATCGTTATTTAAATGTTGATCCATATACTCATATGAGTCAGCTTCTCTGTCGCACACATGAATCACATTATCAGTTCGGATGAAGGTTTCGTCCATTTTGGCAGCAGATTCTTCCCAACGATAACTATCTTTCTCCTCTTTAGGTCGCCGCGCCCGGGCTGAACCGGAACCTTTCAACGCTTTTGGTAATTCACTACGAATATAATTCTGTTGATGTGCCAAGCCAATCACGGTTTCCGTGTCTGCATCTAGCGCAAGAATAGAATGCTGGAAAAGTGAGCGGCCTTTGACATCGCGGTTTTTGCCTGCCGGATTATTCCCAAGATCGTCACACACATCATGTGTATAACTTAACCCTGTGGTATCTTCGAGCGCAAGAACAAGACGGCGCTCAGCACATTCTGCCGCCGTTGTTTCAAAACCGGCCTGAGCGATGGCTGACGCATCAACATAATTATTTTCAATAAAACGGTAGGCCCCTTCAATACTGGCAGAATCCTTACTCGCTTTAACTACTGACTTGCCCGCCCCGTCGGCCATATCAGCGGCGACCTTAACCAAGCGTTTTGTTCTTCTTTTGTCATTCAACTGCGCTTTTCCGAAAGTTTTTTCAGCCCAGCTTTCGGCATCGGATTCAAACATCTACTGACCACCCTGTGAAAAAAGCGTATTTGATCACAATGGTGAAAAAAAGCAAGTGAAATATCACAGTTAATTTCAATGATACTAAATAAGACACAAGTTTAAGCTGAATCAGACACAAGCCAAAAATGCAAATAAAGATGTGACTAAGAGACAGAATTCATTCGCGTTTTGATGGTTCACAGTAAATTAAGCTGGCAATGAATTAGGGTTATAAACAAGCGGTAGACGCGAATTCATTCGCGTTTTGATGGTTCACAGTAAATTAAGCTGGCAATGAATTGGGGTTATAAACAAGCGGTAGACGCGAATTCATTCGCGTTTTGATGGTTCACAGCAAATTAAGTGGCAATGAATTGGGGTTATAGATAAGATGTAAAATCCGCATTCCCGCTGCATCCTTGCAGGGGAATTATCCGTGCGCTTAGTAACTTTGTTGGTTGGGTTTGATATCATGGGTATTAAGATCGCTTCGTTCCTAATAGTTAATCATATCGACAAGCATTGTAGCTGCATTAACGCATCACATATAATTTTTAATTCATATACAACTTATCAATAAATATGATGTAATAAACGCGTTTTAGAAAACCCTCTCTATTTATTGGCTATTGTAGCCATCACTTATTGATAACTTATTGATAGGTAAGGAAATAATATGCGACCTCAAGTATTGAACCTACTGGTGATTTTTGATCATATCATGACCGAGCGTTCAATCACCCGAGCGGCTGAACGTTTAGCGATGACCCAACCGGCAGTATCGAATGCGGTATCCCGAATGCGAACCATCTGGAAGGACGAGTTGTTTGTTAAAGATGGCCGCAATATTCAACCGACCAGTTATGCCAAGGATTTATGGGCTTTGATTAGAGATCCGCTGTATCAGATTGAGCAGGCGATCAGCCCCGAGGTGTTTGAACCGCAAACCGCGCAACGCACCTTTCGGGTTGCACTGACGGATTTGGCGGTTGACAGTGTGTGGTTGTCGATGCGGTTATTCTTTCAGCGTCATGCGCCGGGCATTAATCTTTATGCCATTCCTTACACCATCGGTAAATCTCAACAATTGCTCGATGACGCTGAAGTCGATTTAGTTTTCAGTGCTCGTCCGGCACCACCGAGTAATATTTTTTCGTCGCATTTAGCCGATATTGATTATGTTTGCGTGATGCGTATTGGTCATCCTCTGGCCGGAAAAACACTAACCGTTGACGCCTTTGCTCAAGCTGAACATCTGCTGGTCACCTTGTCTGGCGACAGCAGCGGGCCTACCGATGAAGCATTAAGTCAGTTGGGTTTGACTCGCCGGGTGGCGATGACGGTGAATAATTTTTCTTCGGCTATTCCGGTGATTTTGCAAAGTGATCTGATTGCCATCTTACCGATAGAAACCATTGACCCGCAAGTGGCCGACCAACAACTGTGGATCACCAAACCACCGATCCATGTTGCCGACACCGTGTTATCGATTTGGTGGCATAAGCGTCAAGATAAAGACGCCGGATTGACCTGGTTTCGAGAAAATATTGTGACTGTATTTCTTAATAATCGTGATGCTCGACGCCAAGCGGTGCTTAAGGTGATGAATTAAAAATCAGCCCTTTGCCTTTGTTTTAGCGTTCATTATATCGCAAAAATTAAGCCACTTACCTTTCTTATTTATCCATTGTTTTTCATCAGTCTACCTTCAATTTTCTTTGTTGCAACATTACCGCCAGCAAAAAATCTGTGTTTACTAATAATACTGCTATATTGTGGTAGGTCAGTTTATTTTAATTGGTAACACCGAAGGGAACATAATGGATAAAACAACACTTATTACTGCTGCGGTTTCTGCTGCACTTTCTACCGGGTTTGCTACCGGACTCTCTAGTGTAGCAAGCGCAGCTACGCTATCAGCCCCAGCAACTTTACCCGCTTTAGCTAGCTTGCCCAGCTATGATCAGTTTGCTCAAACAGCCCGACAACAACAACCCCAAGCGATGGTGAAATCAATCCATCAGCGAGCGAATTTATCTGCTTCAAAGAAAGCCAACACCGCAGCTACCGCCAATCTTAATGGATCGGGGATTTACCTCGCAGCAAAAGGCGACCACTTTGATAACAGCTTAAATACTCACACTTTTAGTTGGGCTAAGGGCGCACAAAAAACCGCTGCAATACCCTATTCTGTGTTTAATCGCGGTTCCGCCATCGAACAGGCGACCCGAGGTTATGTCAATGCCATGGGGGCTAAACATGGGGTGTCAGCCAGTGGCTTTAAACAGGCTGAACTTAAATATGTCTCTGATAATAAACGCGGATCGATCATCAGCAAATATCAGCAAAAGGTTAATGACATCGAAGTGTATGGCCGCCAATTGAATGTTTTACTCAATCAAAACATGGAATTAGTCGCAACCAGTGGTTATTTTGCCAACCTACCAGCGCCACAAAAAACATTAGTTGACCAGTTTACTTTGTCTGCCGAAGAAGCCATCAGTAAAGCCTTTAACAATATTACTGGCGATGCGGTCAAACTGTCGTTGCTAGATAAAAAAGCCAATTATCAGCGGTTTAAAGCCAGCAGTGATAATTACGCTTTTTCTGAACAACCCCGGGGTAAAAAAGTTTATTATCCAGGCAGAAAAACCTTAATCCCCGCTTATTATGTTGAAGTGATGATCAGCGAAAAAAATAGCAAAGACCTGATTGCTTACAGCCATGTGATCTCCGCTGTTGATGGCCAGGTGTTGAATCGAACTAACCTAGTACAACGTGATACCTTCACTTATAAAACCTTTGCCGACAGCACTGCGCCTTTTACCCCTTTTGATAATCCTATGGGTAATGCATTAACACCCCATCCGAGCGGGGTTTTTAATGATAAGGTGACTGAAGTCCCCGCTGCGATGAATGACGTCACGCTTGAGCATAGCGGTATCAGCACAAGCGATCCGTGGCTGCCAACTGGCGCGACAGTAACAACCGGCAACAATGTTGATGCTTACGCTGACTTGTCTGCACCAGATGGATTTAACGAGGGCGATATCAGACCGACTACCACCAGTGCTAATACCTTTGGTTACGTTTTTACTCATGATGATAGGGTCAATTCAAACGAAAATATCAACGCCGCGACGGTGAACTTGTTTTATGTCAATAATTATTTGCATGACCTTTATTACAACCATGGTTTTGATGAGGTGGCGGGCGTCGCCCAGACCGATAACTTTGGTCGTGGTGGTATTGACGGCGATGTGCTTCGTGCTGAGGCGCAAGACTACTCTGGTGTTAATAACGCCACCATGGCCACACCTGCGGATGGTGCTTCACCACGTATGCATATGTTTCTTTGGCAAACCGATACTATTCGTGACGGCACGGTGGATAATGCCATTGTCGAACACGAATGGGGGCATTATATCTCTAGCCGTTTAACTGGTGGCGGTATGTATGCCAATAATCAGGGGGCGAGTATGGGCGAGGGCTGGGGTGACTTTTTTGCTTTAATGACCATGGCCCGTGAAGCCGATCAGCAACTGGTTGGTAATGATCAATGGCAAGCTCCTTATAATGACGGCGGTTATGCGGTTAACAACGGTTTTGTAGAGTTTGCCTATTTCTTTGGTCTGCGTCGTGCCCCTTACAGTACTAATATGGAACATAATGCGTTTACCTTTAAACACATTCAAGATCAAGTCAAAGTACCTACCACTCACCCCATCAGTAATCTTTATCAAGCCGATTTTCATATGGATGGGGCATTGAATTCAGAGGTGCATAACTCCGGTGAAATTTGGGCATTGATGCTATGGGAGTCCTATACGGCGATGCTTAATCGTGATGGTGTGAGTTTTAGTGAAGCCCAAAGCCGGATGATGGATTACATGGTCGCCAGCATGAAAATGACACCTTTTGCCCCGACTTTTACCGAAGCTCGTGATGCTTTACTGGCTGTGGCAATGGCAACTGATGCGGCTGATCATCAGGTTATTCGTGCCGCTTTTGCTAAGCGCGGTATGGGGTTAACAGCCCAATCACCTGAACGTTTTGATGCCGGTTTTGATGGCACGTTTGAAAGCCGAGGTCATGCCGGTACGGTCGAAAGCTTCGAGGCATTTGGTCGTGCTGTGGCGCTGGACAGTATTGTGCTGGATAACCGATACAATGGCACTCACGGTGCGTTTTGTGATACAGATAATATTTTAGATGTCGGCGAAACCGGGCTGTTGACAGTGAGCATCAACAACACGGGTACTGAATTGCTTAGCGGTATTAAAGCTAAGCTGACTAGCGATAGCGATATCACTTTTGCTAATGACGGCATGATTGATTTTGCCGATTTGGCCCAGTGGCGTGATACCACAAGCGGCACCATTGAAGCGACGTTAAACAGTGGCGACACTAATGATACAGTCATAATCACAGTGACTCTAATGTCTGACGATGCTGAAGTGATATTGAGCAAACCAATGACCGCGAGCTTGAATGTTAACTTTGATTTAAGCAATGATCGTGAGATTGAAGATTTTGAAGATAGCGTCAATGTTTGGTCGGGCTGGCAACGTACGAGGCAGGTAGACAGCGAAGAAGATCCAGAGCACTTCTTGTCGCAGTGGGGCGTGTTTGATGATGTTGATTTTGGCAACGTTGGTTTTGGACCTAACTTATCTCAACAAAATGATATCAGCTTAGTCACACCTGAGGTGACCGTGGCTGCGAGTGGTGATTTTGCCGTTCAATTTGAACATTATTATGACTTCGAACGCGGTGATCCAAATAACCCGGACGATACTACGCCTTGGGATGGCGGGGTTATGGAGATTAGTATTGATGGCGGCGAGTGGACTGATGTGGTTGCTGCCGGCGGTTCATTTCTTAACGGTTACAACGGTAATATCACCGATTTCAATCCTGAATTGCCCGGTCGTGCTGGGTTTATTGGTATTATTGAAAGCCTGTGGATCAGTCCAGAAAGCTTAACGTTTGCTGCTGGCAGTTTGAATAACAAGTCGGTTAAATTCCGCTTTCGTATTGGTTCGGATGGTTCGGTGGCATCCTGGGGTTGGAACATAGACAACTTTAGATTTACTAATGCTACTGTACAGACTCCTTTTCCTTCACTTGGGGCTAATGTTGGTGCGTGTGTAAATCGTGAGCCAGTGGTGACCAATGTTGAAGGTCCTGCTAGCACCAATGGTGGTGGTGAAGTGACTTTGACGGCTAATGCTGTTGATCATGATAACAGCACCTTGACTTATCAGTGGACGCAAACCGGCGGCAGCAGTGCTATTGATGTTAGCACCACAAGTGCGACTTTGACGTTTAAGGCTCCTGAAGGATCGAGCGATGAAGTGTATAGTTTTTCAGTAACCGCATTTGATGGTGAGCTATTATCACGCAGTAGCGAATTTTCTATTATGGTTATTATCAATCAAGCGCCGACGGTGACGACCGAACAGGGGATTACCAGTGTTAAGGAACAGCAAGCATTGACGTTAATGGTTAATGGCACAGACGCTAACGGTGATGACATCACGTATCAGTGGATGATCGATGGTGAGTTGATTGCAAATACCGCCAGCACATTTGAATATGTCGCCCCTGCTGTTTCGCAGGATAAAGAAGTGGTGTTTAGTGTTACTGCCTCAGATGGTACAGCGACCAGTGAAGCGATTCAAATGGTGGTTACCGTTATTGCTAATCAGGTGCCGGTAGTGACTACGACGCAACAGCAGGTTTCAGTGAAAGAACGTGGGTCGGTGATGTTAGCGGTTAGCGCAACAGACCCTGAAAATGATCGGTTGAGCTATCAATGGCAGGCAAATGGTATTGATTTAGCCAATAATAGCTCATCATTAAACTATACCGCAGCGAGTGTGTCAGCAGATACTTTGATCACCTTTAGTGTAACGGCTAACGATGGTGATGAAACCAGCCAGCCGGTTGAAATCGCCTTGACGGTGGTTGCTAACCGAGCACCGGTTGTTAGCACTGAGCAAGCACAAATCAGTATCCGAGAGAAAACATCGACCACTTTGGCGGTGATGGCAGTAGACCCTGAAAACGATGCATTAACTTACCAATGGACTATGGATGGTGAGGCATTGGATAACAATAGTGCTTGGTATGATTTTACTGCGCCGGGTTTAACACAAGATAAAGTCGTTGTTTTCAGTGTGGTTGCGACTGATGGTGATGAAACCAGTGAAGCGGTGACAATGGCAGTGACTGTGCTGGCTAATCGAGCACCGATAGTCACTGTTGATCAAGCGTTTGTTAGTGTCAAAGAAAAAGAGTCAGTGATGCTCAGTGTCAGTGCCGTCGACCCGGAAAATGACGCTTTTGCTTATCGTTGGACTAAAGATGGCGTGTTGCTTGACCATGCGAGTGTTTCATTGAATTTCACCGCACCAGCGGTATCGCAAGATACTACTGTGGTGTTTGCGGTTACTGCATCTGATGGTGATGCAACCAGCTCAGCGAGTCAAATTGTCGTGGAGATTGTTGCTAATGTTGCACCTGTAGTCACTGCTGCACAACCAAACGTGGTTATTCGTGAAGGTGAAGATGTCATGTTAGCTGTAGTTGCCACTGATGCTGAAAACGACAGCTTAACCTATCGTTGGACAAAAGACGGTGCGACATTAACCGAAACGGGTGCTTCTATGAGCTTTACCGGACCTGAGGTGTCAACTGATACCACAGTAGTCTTTAGTGTGACAGCATTTGATGGTGATGAAGTCAGTGCAGCAACGCAAATTAATGTCACGGTCGAAAACCGCTCTAGTGGTGGTGCTTTAGGTTTATGGGGGCTGTTATTAGCACCTCTGGCATTTATTCGCCGTAGAAGAAACCGTTAAAAATAGCAGATGAGATTAACCTCGTCGTTTTGTGGTAGACGAGGTTTTAATCTGATGGTAACTATTCATCGATGGATCGACTGTATGGATGTAGGGTTATTTGATTTAGTTAATTGAAGGTAGACTGATGATTTGTTATGATGGCAAAATCCCTAAATAACATAACAAAGATACAACAGGCTAATTTATGCTATTACTTGATGCTGACTCCAAACGATTTGACACCAAAAAACCATCCATTCCTGACTCGGCACGACATGTATTACATCGAGCCAATCACCAGACGTTATCACCCAATCAATGTCAGGGAACCTTGCTAGACAAACAAGCCTTATTGGATATCGTCAATGGGGCTGCATTACTCAGTGCCGGTGGTGGCGGTCCAAAAAGTATGGCGTTTGAAATGATTGAAACCATGGACAATAACCAACAAGTCGAAATGGTGCCACTGGCTGCGGTCGGTGATGATGATTGGGTTGTGGTTAGTGCATTTTTAGGTTCGCCTGAGGCGGCTAATGCGCTAGCAAATGTGCAGTACAACTCGCCAACCCGAGCGGTAAAAAAGTTGCAAAAATACAGCGGCTGTACAGCAAAGTTCATCGTGCCAGTAGAGATAGGCGCAGTGAGTAGTATCACGCCAATCAATACCGCGTGGGACCTGAATATTCCAGTTGTCGATGCCGATGGCGCAGGCAGGGCGGTACCCACTTTATCTTGCCTCACCTTTGGCACTCAAGATCAATTACTAGACAAAGGGCTAGTGTTGACCAATGAAACCGAAGCGCTTGATAAACAGCAATCCGCTTTTGTCGAAGTTAAGCAAACTAATGCCGCAGAGGCATTAGCCGGAGGAATAGTGACAACTGACGCTTTTGGTAATTTAGCTGGATTAGCAATGTGGATGATGCAAGGTCATCAACTCAAAGCCTTGGCTATTGAAGGCGGACTTTCACACTCAAGAATGCTCGGACAAGCCCTTCGACAGACACCAGTGGCAACGCCAAACATCAATTATGCCGCATTGACGGTTGAGACATTACAAGCCTCTGGTTTTGCCGCAACAATTCTCGCCCAATCAGTCAGCGTGATAGCCTTTGAATCAGCCACCGAAAAAGCGCTAGATCACGGCAAACTAACGCTGAAAACCAAAGACAATGACATCATCACTATTTATATTGTGAACGAAAATATGCTGGCTTATCGCAGTAGTCAGTCACAACCTTTCATTATGTCGCCTGACCTGTTGTGTTGTATTTTGTCAGACGGAACAACATTAGATAACCTTGAATTACAAAAACGCGCCGAACAGCAAAACCCAGATCAGCCATTGGTTTTATCACTGATTGGCATCGAAGCTGCGCCAAGGCTCAAAGACAATGAAAAGATAATAACCGCTTTTCTTGGTATTTTCGGTCAGCTCGGTTATGCCGGATCGTATGAACCTTTTAAGGCATAAAACAAAAAACATCCAGGTTGATTGACTGTGGCATGAACTTTTATTATAGTTAATATAATTTAAGGTAGACTGATGATGTGGCTTGCAAACCAATGAATGAAAAAACTGAAGTTAAAATGCTGATGGCTCAATTAATATCACTAACCGATAAACTCAGTGACTTGCTTGATAATGACGACTCACTATCATTTATCGGTTATGAAACCTCGCCAGTATTAAGTATCAATGAAGAACAGGTATTAGCCCATGGTCAGCCGTTCATTGAAGTGACCAAACTCAATGAATGGCTACATCGCTTAACCGTGCTGAATTACTATAAGCGCTTTTACGTCGCTGATGGTTGCTCTACCCGGTTTGTCTCGCGAATGCCGGGTTTAATTGTCTCCAGCTTGCCTGCCGATACGGTGATCAATCTTATCGACCAAATCAACAGCAAAAAAGACGCCATCAAAACCATTGTGCAGCACAACCGCAATCATCAACAACGCCATGCTTTTATTCACCAAATGTTTCCACAGGTGATGACCGAACAACTGTATCGTCATATCAGTTACAGTCAACGACAGGTAAAAAGCGTCTGGTTTAGCTGGTGCCGCTCAAGACAGGTTAACTATAGTTATACCCCCAAAGAAGCCATTAACTGGCTGGCTGAACAAAAGCATAAACCCAAAGCATTTGTCGACCTGCAAGAATGGCAAGCCAACATCGAAGCCACCATGGCCAAAATTCAACAGGGCAATTACCGTAGTATCCAGCGAGAAAAGGTTTACCGCACCTTTCCCGTCACCGACTACAGCCATTATGTCAATGATAAACTCAAAACCACTCGGTTTAATGCCATTATGCCGTGGATTTTATTAGACCAAAAAAGTAACTCGTTACCATCTGGCACTGAATTAAAGTCCTTTGTCAGGGATGAAAATCCACCGCAAAGCAAATTGCCACCAGGAGCAGAAAGCCTGTTCAGACCATTAAAATTGATTGGTATATTGTAATTTGCTGCTACGTTTTGGTGCTGGTGGAGATTAAAACTTCAACGTATCGACCGCTTTACGTTTGCGGTCATTGCCACGCATATCATACTTTTTAGTGGTATCAACCGATTCATGACCTAGCAATTCTTGTACGGTAAACACATCAACATCATTATCGAGCAATAAAGTGCCATAGGTTCGACGTAAATCGTGGATCATAAACGATTGGATCGGCAGCAATACACCGCGTTTTTTAATCGCTTTATACAGCCCAGAAACCGTCAGTTGTTGGTCAGTGATGCTGCCATTTTTATGTAGTCCGGTAAATAATGCCCCCGGGTATTCGCCGCGCCAATTGTCGATCCAATCGAGTAATTTATCCTCAACGGTTGTTTGCAATGGCACCATTCGTTGTTTATTGCCTTTACCAATGATTTTTAATTCAGCCACAGCAAAATCGATATTTTCCATCGCCAGGGTTGCCGCTTCTTCGCGACGTAAACCGCAGCCCACCAATACCGAAAAAGCCGCAGCATCTCGTGCGCCAAGGGCAGTGCCATCATCACAAGCAGCAAAAAAAGTTTGGATTTCAGTCAGACTCAAGGCAGTTCGTTGACGAATACGTGAACCTCGGGGGATTTTCACCCGTTGGATTAATTTCAGTTGTTTTTCGTTAATCATGTCAAGAAAATAGGCTTCGACCATCACCGATTTCACCGCCGAAGCGTACAAACTAACGGTATAAGGAGAGAGTTTTACTTCATCGCTGAAATAGCGGATCAAGGCCATTAAATGCACATCGGTGACAGTGATCCAATTAATCGCATCGAGTCGAACATCAGCATCACGCAATAATACTTTAGCGACTCGATCCAGCACATAACCCATAGTTGCTTGGCTGTTTTTAGACCCTAATTGCTGTAAATATTTATGTGCTGGGTTAGTGCCATCAAAAACCCGAATGAATTTTTCTGGTTTAGCAGCCACCATTTCACCGGGTTGGTAAGCTAATGCGGCTTGAAGACGATTTGTGGCAAGGGTCATAGCAGTTGAAATCACTAATTTGAAGGTAGACTGATAGTGTATAATATAACACCAGCAGACAAGAGATTAAACAAGACTACGCAAAGCAATAAAAAATTTCAAGCTCTTGACTCTTCTAAAGCGTAATTTAGATGAATTAATTATTATGTTAAATTAAAGATCAACTATGACAAAAGAAAAATGAATTGTATTTCCGATTGCGTTTTCGATTACAAAAACGGTGCTTTAGTGGTATTTCAAACCTCACTGGTCACTATTGTGAACCGAAATTCACCAATTGGCCGAAAACACTTGAAATATCATCGTTTATTGCCCAATTGTGTTGGGTAAAATGAATAATTTTAGAGGCACTGCTAAGTGCCTCTAAAAGCTTTAACGAGCAACAGGTTAATAGCGAACAGCTAAAATGTCCTTGCTCGCTTCGTTGCTAAGTCGCTCGTTTGCTAGGTCGAGTAAAAATCGCGTTACTTCATGCAAATAAAGTGCTCGACCACTGGCAATCCTAACTCCTTATTAAGGGGAATTATTCCTCTTCCTCTTCGTCCCTACCAGTTTCCTTAGTCAGGTTGCTAAACATTTTCATCAGCTTATTTAGCCGTTTAAACTCAAACTTTGTGAAAATTGATGGTTTACTCGACACAAGGCTGTCAATTGGCTGCTTACTTTTGGCTGGCAACATTTTGTTAAAAAGGATATTTTGTGGTTCAATTAATTTCTGCTCTGTCGTTTTTTTCATTTTAAAAAACTCCTAGTTAATTTGAAGATTGATCAGGTTGCTGGTACCAACGATTCAAATTATCTTGCATTGCCGTATTGGAGAAAATCAGGCTTAAGCACAACTTAAGAAAGTTAAGCGATTGACGGAAAATAATGCGAGGCGCAGCCATTCTACGTAGTCGAAATTTTAATCTCGTGAATGTTGAAGGTTCTTATCAAACCATTGTATTAGCTCGGATTAGTCAATTTTAGAGGCACTATAAAGTGCCTCTAAAAAGCCTTAACGCCCGACGGGTTGAAAGAAAATAGTTAAAAAGTCCGACCGCTTCGTTCCAAGGTCGCTTGTTAGCCATGTCGAGCATCACTACTTCGTACAACCTAAATAAATGCTCGACCACTAACAATCATAACGCCTATCAAGTGGAATCTTCATTTTCGTCTCTTCCCGTCCCCTTAGTCTGTGAATCGCTGGTTTCTGGCAAAGCCAGTTTATTATCAGTATGCTTAACTGAAGTGGGTTCGTTATCTTTCGATGATATTGGGTGTTTCTGTTCATTGAGCATAGTCTTATCCTTTATCTGGAATAATTTAATAACCAGTGAAGCTAATCAGCTCACTGTGGGTTATTTTTTGACGTCTGGCTTTTCCCCATGAATAGATAAAAACCACGCTCTGCAATAATGACTTGCGGGTGATCATATTTTGAGATGTGATAGAAGGAAGTTAAGAAAGTTAAGAGAAAAGCACACACTTTATGGTAGATAAACGTAAAATAGCGCTGATCATCTAGCGCAAATTAAGGTGACAATTATCCCTCAACATTAACGAGGTTGAAACCTCGTCTACGGCAAAGTTAGCAAACTTAGGCGCGAATTCATTCGTGGTTTTGATCAATACCCTATTTAATCGGATGCTAAAAAGGCATCAGCTCTTAGTTGGCTTGACGATCCAAAACCATCGTATGACCTAAAGATTTTTAACCAACGCCGCTTGTGCAGATGCAAGATTCTTTTTGGTCTTTATTATATATCGGTGCTTGGCATCGAAAGTATTTTCAAAAATAGCTAACGCTTGTTGATAATACTCAATCGCTTTTTGGTATTGCCCTAAAGAATGATAGGCCGAGCCTAAATGATTACGCCTTAAGGCGACTTTTGGATGGATCTCACCATAGGTTTGAATGCCAGAGGTCAAGGCCAGTTGATAATACTCAATCGCTTTTTGGTATTGACCTAAAGCCTTATAGACCGAACCTAAGTTACTGCGTCTTAAAGCGACTTTTGGATGAGTCTCACCATAGGTTTGAATGCCTGAGGTTAAGGCCAGTTGATAATACTCAATCGCTTTTTGGTATTGACCTAAAGATTTATAGGCCGAGCCTAAATTATTACGGTCTGTCGCCACATTCGGATGCGCCTCACCATAGGTTTTCAGGTCAGATGCCAGAGCCAATTGATAATACTCAATCGCTTTTTGGTATTGACCTAAAGACTTATAGGCCGAACCTAAGTTATTGTGGTACGTAGCAACTTGCGGATGCGTCTCACCATAGGTTTTTAGGTCGGATGTTAGGGCTAATTGATAATACTCAATCGCTTTTTGGTATTGCCCTAAAGATTTATAGGCCAAACCTAAGTTATTGTGGTCTATCGCCACATCAGGGTGAAACTCACCATAAGTTTTTATATCAGCTACTAAAGCCAACTGATAGTGCTCAATGGCTTTTAGGTATTGACCTAAAGATTGATAAGTCAAACCTAAGTTATTGCGCACCGTCGCCACTTGTATTGAGTTTTCACCTTTTTGCTCAATATAAAGCACCAGAGCCTGTTCATTCCATTGAATTTGTTGCTGGTAGTCGGCCACTATACCCGCCATCATAGCGGCTTCATTTAGGTAATTTGCATTATCTGGTGAATAACCCACAGCACGTTTGAAATGCTTATAAGCTTTATAATAATCGAGATTGGCGTGGGCAATTTTACCCCGTTCAAATGCGGCAGCGGCAGCAGCTAAAGTAGCCGATTGGGCGTTGTCCTCGATTTGCTTAAACAGTCGCTCGGCCACGCGGGTATCGCCTGTCGCTAAGGCGGTAGTTGCCTGTGTCAACATATTTTGGTCGATTTTATTGGCTTGTGTCCGCAATGCGCCATTGATCGATTGTAATTGCTTGATACGTTTTTGGTGGCTGTCTGCAAGGTGAGTTAACTGGTTTTGTAACTCAGCGACTTTTTGCTCGGCCAGCTGTTTTTCAAGCTTGGCTGCGGTTATTTTACCGCGATGAATCTGTGCAAGGTAACGGGTTTCTTTGGTGATCGCCGCTTTGAGTTTTTGTTCATGTTGCGAAATAGTGTAACCGGGAGAAAAATTAACATCACCTTTGCCAGTATTAACAACGGCAATGCCACTGCCACTGTTGTTTAGCGTGGCCGGTGGCGATGCTGGTTTATTGACAAATATCGTCAACGAGACAACCACTATCGCGGCAATAATAGCGCCAGCAACACCACTGAGCACTTCGTATCTGGCTAACCAGTTTTGTTCTTTATCTTTTTTTCTTTTACGGGCCATATAAACACCAGTATGTTACTTGATTGGTTGAGCGTTATTGTTTTTTGCTTTAAAAGTTTAAGCGCCAGTTTACGCCCAAATAGTACCATGACCGTATTGTCCCCGACTATTACCAATAGTGAATTTGAGGCGATAACCCAACTGGGAAAGACGTTGTGGTCAGCGGATTTATCCGCGAAAATATAAAGTAGTCTCTTGCGAAGCTATGAAATAAGTCGTAAATCGAACTGATTTCACATCTCACAATTAGGTAAAAACACCTAATATTGCACCTTAAAGCCGTTTCTTTAAGTGGATTGGTTGTGCGCCTATTGAAGCAACTCATTAACTGCGGTTTGGACTAATCAAGCAAATAATCAACCAAAGCGTGAAAACCTTGCAACAACATAAACTTAAGACCTCTCCTTCGTATTGGGATATAATCAAATCACTCGTTACCTGCTGCTAACCTCTTTATACAAGTATCAACGGAAAACCATCATGACCCGTTTCTTTAACACCGCTGGACCCATTCAAACTGGTAGACACTATCATATCAATCCGCTCAGCCGTCTTGATTGGGAAGAGCTCCAAATGCTTATCGGACAAGACAAGTACTTCGTCCTTCATGCGCCTCGCCAAACAGGTAAAACCACCACGCTGTTAAGCATGATGAATGCATTAAACCAATCGGGTCAATATAATGCGCTTTATGTCAATGTCGAAGGAGCACAGGCTGCTCGTAATGATGCCAATGAAGGTATCAGCGGATTATGTGAAACCCTTGCCCATCGCGCCCAAACTCACCTCAAAGCCACGACATTAATCGAATGGTTGGAACAAAAAGGACGAACAATAAACCCCAAAGACCGCCTGACCCAACTACTCAGTTATTGGAGTGAAGCCTCACCGACACCTTGCGTTTTATTCATCGATGAAGTCGATGCCTTGATTGGTGACACCTTAATTTCATTATTACGTCAAATAAGAGCGGGTTATGATCAACGTCCCAGTGCTTTTCCACAAAGCATCGTATTGTGTGGTATCAGGGATGTACGTGATTATCGCATTCATAGTGGCGGTGAAATTATTACGGGTGGCAGCGCTTTCAATATCAAATCAAAATCCTTGCGCATGGGCAATTTTTGTCTCGATGAAGTGCTTGCCCTTTATCAGCAACACACGGCTGAAACCGGGCAGATATTTAACCAGGATATTTTTCCGGCCCTTTGGCAAGATACTCAAGGTCAACCTTGGCTGGTAAATGCCCTTGCTTGGGAAATGACTTGGGAAACTAAAGCAAACCGGGACCGTAGCAAAACCATTGAACTGGAGGATTATAAAGCAGCCCGTGAAAGCCTGATTTATGCCCGAACCACTCATCTGGACCAATTAAGCGATAAGCTCAAAGAATCACGGGTGCGTTCAGTGATCGCCCCGATGCTCTCAGGCATCAGTCAACAACAAATGGTGCCGGATGATGTCGATTATGTCGTTGATTTAGGTCTGCTCAACCGTGCTCGCAATGGTGAATTGGTCATTGCCAACCGAATCTATCAAGAAGTGATCCCCAGAGAATTATCTTGGGGCAGCCAGATGGCTATAGAACAGCAACAGGTCTGGTACATCGACCAACACAATCACCTTGATATGGCTAAATTGCTGGCCGCCTTTCAACAATTCTTTCGTGAGAATTCAGAAAGTTGGTTGGAACGTTTTGATTATAAAGAAGCAGGGCCGCAATTGTTAATGCAGGCATTTTTACAACGGGTTGTTAACGGTGGGGGCCGTATCAACAGAGAATACGCTTTAGGCCGTAGAAGAACCGATTTAATGATTGAATGGCCAACAGGCGATAGCGGTTTCCATGGCGATGTTCAGCGCATAGTGATTGAACTTAAAATACTTTATTCATCGCTAGAAAGCTGTATTAAAGAAGGGCTGGAACAAACCGCTGACTATGCCGACAAACTGAGTGCCTCACAAGCCCATTTGGTGATTTTCAATCGCCATCCACAGACATCATGGGATGATAAAATTTGGCAGCAGCAGCGAAACTTCGAAGGACGTGAGATCACCATTTGGGGTTGTTGAGTTAAACGATAACTCACTCAAATGAATCGTTTGTAACCTTTGGTTTACGGCAAGGTTACACTAAATTATCTATAATCCAACTTGACAACTCCCTTTTCGTTTCCAATACTCACATCACCTTTACATTGTACCGCTCTGACTTTTAACTGGAACGACTGTAAAGGTATGAAATTTAAAACAATAACCTTAAACTAAATATAAAAATAGGAAACTTATGAAAACAAAAACAAAACGCTCTGCTTTTTTACTCGGCCTAGGGATGTCCATGGCCATGTTGTCTGGCGTATCAAACGCTAACTCACCATATGAAGAGTGTCTGATTGACTGTATCCAGCGTTATCAAATTTGTGTTAATGCTGGCATTGATGGAGCACTTTGCAGCCGCAACAAACAACTCTGCCGTTGGGGATGCGGTACACCACAGTAACAACTCCTCTATTAAAAGTATTGGAAGAGTAATAAAGGAGTCGATGCACCTTTGCATCTTCTCCTTCAAATCGATTATTTGAGACTAAAAGAAGTCATCAATTACCCTGAATAATTAGCAACTTAACAACCGTAAGTACCAGTCCAGTAATGGATAAATGGAGTGGCTAACAAAGGCACTTCTGTGGCATAAGACGGATCCAACAAGAAGAAATTATCGATGTCGTAGTCCAGTGACATTGTCCAGCTAAGTCTTATTGATTTAGACAACCGACCGTTTTCATCAGCGGTTACCGTACCTTTAAGCAATCTTCCAGACCAACCGCCATCCCAGCCTCTAAGATAAACTTGATACGGAATATTGGCATAAGGCACCGGGGTATTATTAACGTCATAAACATATGCCGATAAACGGATGCAGTGCTGTTCTACTTTATACAGGCCACTAAATTGTTCATTGGCTAATGAATAATTGGTGATCGGCTTTAAGCTCGCAGGTAAATAGGTATGTAACTTATAGGTTCTTTGCGCCGGAGTTAAAGCCGCATCAACCGTTTGTTTAACCCGCAGATAATAAGTACCCGCTGGAAAACTAAACATATTGCGGTCAGTAACTATCGCCACAGGAATACCCGCACTATTGAGTACATCGACCTGTGAAGGCAAGTCAGCATGTGGCTTAAAATAAATACCAAAAGTGGTGGTTTGGGAAAAGCTCACCCGATAAACATCAGCATCAAAGGTATTATCGAGATTTTTGTTAATAATCCGAGTGCCTGTTTCACTAGCTGCTTGCCAAATATTATCATCCGGCTCAGTAGTGTCATAATCAGTATTATGAGTAACAATAAAGGCGTAAGGATCAGTCGTACTAAATCCTTTTACCGTACTAACAACAAAAAAGTAGTAGTCTGTGCCCGTCGCTTCTACTGCAATTTGCTCACCCAATTGCTCCGGATATGACGAAAACTGTTGTTCAACCAACGCGCCATTATCCAATCGAAAGACATTCAGGTTATAATTTAAATCGGCACTACCGGGAACCTGCAAATAAAAGGTCATTTTCCCTGCTGCCGGAGCCTGAACAAAATACCAATCCTGATCATTTTCTTTAGTTAAATAGTTGGCTAGACCACTGTCTAGTGACACTAACTGTGCTTCATTGGGCGTATCATTACCGTCAGAAAACGTAGTCGGCATACTCGCAAGCGTCGGCACTTTTGCTTCACTTAAGTAGTCTTCTACCGAAATAAAATGCTCTTGTGTACTAGCCCGTGCTTGTAACTCAGGGGTAAATTTTTCCAGCGCACCTTTACCGTTAAATTCAACGACATTAGTTGAAGATATATCGAGCAGGTTATTTAACACCGGTTGTGGCGAATGAATCTGAAACAACGACTCTGATGACCCTTTTAATTCGAGCATATCTTCTGCCAGCAACTCAATATTTTGTTCATATACCTCCGGAGGCGCTATATTTGGTGCTGCTGTCACCATTGTTGCCGTGTACAAGCCTGCAAAAAAAAGCAAATAACGCTTTTTAATTATTTTTCTCATTATAAAATTTCCTTTAACCTATTTAATTTTGATAAGTGATACATAGTGCGTTTGACTCTCAGCGGCAATAAAATAATTATTACTTTTTAACCAAAAAGTCGAAATAAACTCTATACGACAAAACCCATTGAAACAAGTACAAACAGGCAATTTAATCGCTTTTTTTTCATGCTACCTGTCATAAACTTGTTATAAATCAAATATAAAGGGCAATGTCAGGCAAAGGCAGATTGAATGTGATAGATAATTCGGGGCAAAAATAAAATGGTCACAACTTATACATAAGTTACTGATATGTAAATAAAATAAATAGGAACGGTGATTATAGGTTTAAGATACGTTAAATCAGAAACAAGCATTATAATTTTAACACTATCTCTAATCGTCATAAAAAATTAATACCAGACAACAATAAATGTTTGAAGTGTATTCATGACGATATGCTTTATTTAAACACCTTCCGATAGTGGCGATTAAATTGTGCAATCTCACTGTTATCAAGGTGTCGAATATGGTCTTGGTGAAACCTATCTGATTGATATAATTGGCGTAAAGCGCTATTGACATCATTGAGAAAACATCGGGTTAGCGGGGGTTTACTGGTCGCTCTGATTGCCCATTCGACAGTTTGGCTGGTATCAGTGGTAATGTTAATAATATGACTTATATGTAAAAAGTATGAATGAATTCGTAAGCAAACATTTACATGGATAACACCCCAGTGTAGGATCTGCCCTCACAATAATATCAATACTTTTATGGGTACTGGAGTTTCCATGGTGAAGAACCTCAAATTTATTTTATCCCCTGCATATATGCTGATGTTTGCGCTGGTCATGATTGCCCACCCGGCATCTGCGCATAATGGTAATAACCATCAGATTTCTGGGCAAGATGCCAGTCTTAACGCCGCTTTACATTGGTTAGAGCTGGCCCAAAACGCTGACGGTACAGTCACTAATGCCGCCGATATTGCCAGCGATTTTCAGGCGACGGCTCAGGCGTTGACAATGTTTGTGCTGTTGGATTCTACCATCGCCAATCGCTCTGCGGCTTTATCATCACTACAAAACTCTCCACAAAACACACCACAAAACACGTCACAAACATTACCGACAGAGCGCTTGGCTCAGTTGCTTATTGCGCTGCACCAAAATGCACAGCCATTAAACGCACAACAAGCTGAGTTACTGACTCGGCAAAACAACCAAGGCGGTTTTGGCGCTTTCGCCGGATATGACGGCACCGCATTGGATACCAGTTTGGCCTTGCTGGCGTTACAACAAGTCAACGCCGATACCCTAATTGCAGGCAATGCATTAGCGTTTTTGTCATCCAGCCAGTTGACTGATGGGGCTTTTAGTCTCTACGGCGAACAAAAATCAGTGATCGCCACCGCCATGGTGCTACAGGCGATGAGAAGTTATCTCTACACTTACAATATTTCAGCCATGATGAACCGCGCCATTGACTTTCTCTACGCCGCAGAAAATACCGCTGGTGGCTGGGGCAGTGCGTGGGAAACCGCACTGGTGCTACAAGCATTAATTCCGCTAACCACAGACGTTAGCCGTTATCAATCCGCTTTGGATGCGTTAAAAAGCCAACAATCAATTGATGGCGACTGGGACCAACAGGTTTACACCACCGCTTTAGCCGCCGCGACATTAAAACTATTGACCTCAATAGACGTACCCGATGACCCACAAAAAGCCGTTGTCGCAGGTCGCGTAGTCGATGCAGCAAATGGCGCACCGATAACCGCACTGGTTATTGACGCCCTTGATATCTCAACAGAGACTGTCGATATTCAATCAGACGGTCGGTTTACTGTCTCTAACATGGATGCTGATTCCTATGTATTTGCCTATTCAGCGCCCGGCTATTTGGGCGCTTCACAAAACATTACCCTGCAAAAAGGACAGTTCGTTAACGTCGGCACTGTCAGACTCTCTATTGCACCAACAGCCACATTAATTAATGGTGTTGTCACCGATGCCACCAGCGGCGACCCAATCGCTGGCGCAAACGTTAGTGCCGTTGTTGGCAGCCAAACCAGTAACACCGTCACCGACATCAATGGCGCTTATCAACTGTTAGCAGAAGCCGGACAAGCCCAAATTCAAGTCAGTGCTGCCTCATATCATCTGGTATCTGTGGCTGCGGATTTGGTTGCCGGTATGCAAGTGCAATTTTCACCTTCATTGTTGTTATCCTCTGAACCCCAACCTGTCACTTCGGCACTATTCGGTAGAGTCATTGATGAGCAAAACCAGCCCGTACCAGCGGCAACCATTTTGATTGCAGGCGGTGCAACCACAACAACAGATACTGACGGAATGTTTGAATTCACCAGCTTAAATCCAGATGAAATCAACCTGCAGATCAGTAAAACAGATTATGAATCGGTGACTTTGGGTGTGGTTATTCCTGAAAAAACCCATGCCAATATCGGCAGTATTACCTTACGTAAACCGCAAACTCTCCCCTCTACCAGCGTGTCAGGCCAGATTATCGACATGGTATCAGGCAATCCCGTGGCAGCGGCATCAGTGGTTGTTGGCAGTTTAAGCACCACCACAGATACCAATGGTTTTTACCGAATTAGCGATATTCCACTGTTAGAGTTCATTGTTGCGGTCAATGCGCCGGGTTATTTATTTACCAATAAACAAGTTTCCCTCGCAGAACATAGCAGTTTAGGTCTCGATATAAATATCCGTCAGGCAGATTTAGGTAGTGTTAGTATTACCGCTGTCACCACCGATAAGACAGCTTACGGAGCCTACGATGCAGTGGTCATTTCGGCGACTTTGAAAAACGATACTGCACTAACACAAGGCGCTCGTTTATATGTGAAGGTGAAAAATACAGCGGGTATTGAGGTCGCCAGTTTCTCTGGAGCCTTCTTACCACCGCTAGATCCGATGAGCGACCTTGAAGAGCTGCAACATTACCAACAACACTTAGCTGAAACCATTGAAGAATTTCCCCCAACTGAACAACGCACCATCCAGCTCGAACAATGGTGGAACACTTTATCAATCAAACCAGACACTTACACCGTCACCGTGCAGGCACTCGATAGCATCACCAGTAACCTAGTATCAGAGCGCAGTACGGTAGTAACTGTTGAACCTACACGCGCTATCACTTTAGATGTTAAAGCATCGCCAGGTTATGTGCTGTTGAACAATAGTGCTGATATTGAGATTGCTGCCGAGCTGTTTAATCGCTCCAATAGTGCGGCCGACATTAGCTTTGATTATCGTTTGCTCGACCCTGACAATCAGCTATTAACTCAGGGCAGTACGCAATTTGCACTGACAGCCGCGCAAACCAACCATAGTCTGGCGCTATCGGTATTTCCCTATAGCTTTAACGCAAGCGGTTATTACCAACTGGAAATTGTCAATATTACAGGTGCTACCGTTAACGAGTTAACCACTGGTGCGGTATTCGTGCCGCCGTCTATCCGCTTACAGGCAACCCAATCTCTAGACCCCAATGAAGTGGTGCCGTTAGAAGGAATACCAGTCAACAGCAAGATAACAATAACAGGAGTAGATGGTGAATAAGATGACTCACAACTTTTTTAAAGACCATGGTAACAACAACCTTAGCCGTTGCTTTTTACTGCTGATTGGCCTGCTATTCACGCTGACAGTTGAAGCCAGCCACTTTCGCTTTGGTCATTTCACTTGGCAAGCCCGACCGGATATTTCACCGCAAACCGCTGATTTTAGCATGACAGTGGCTTTCAGAAGCAGTGCTTTTGGCCATCCTGCAATTGGCCAAACCTTTAGTCCCGGGAGGTTCACTTTTGGTGATGGCGGTGCAGCCAGTTATCGTTTTGAAGTGATCGCCCGCAATCTACAAGAAGACTGGATTGTCGGACGTGCCATTGAAGCAGGCCAACAAAACGGCATTGTTCGCCATGTTTATCCATCCGTCAATAATAATGGTAGCCCGTGGCGAGCGGCTTTTGAAAGTTGTTGCAAAATAGGTTCATTGAGAAATGCCGCTAATGCCAACTGGCGTGTGATCACCCAGGTCAACTTGGCCGATGGCAATTCGTCTCCTTTTAGCAACCTGCCACCGATTGTGACCTGCTCCAAGTTTGATTGTCGTTTTCTTATTCCGGCTGTGGATCCAAATGGTGATAAATTAGTTTGGCGCATGGCAACGCGTGGCGAATCAGCCATCTCTTCTATACCCTCGGGCATGGTTGTTGATAGCGATACCGGGATTTTCACTTGGGATGGCAGCAGCTCGTTTAGCAATGGCTTATACAGTGTTCAAGTCATCATCGAAGACCGAGACGCAGATAACCTAATTAAAAGCAATACAGCCATAGATTTTATCATTAACTTGCAAGACCAAGGTGCCAACGCACCACCACAATTTGATACCCCACCAACACCACAAAGTGGCACAATACTGCGAGCGATTGTTGGCCAAGCCCTTGATATTACTGTTCAAGCGACTGACTCGGACGCCAATGATGAGGTGTTCTTAAATCATGTCGGTTTACCGCAGGGGGCGACTTTTGAACAAACGGTATCCGGTGGCGTAACTGGTGTGGCGAAATTACTGTGGACCCCAACGACCAACGATATCGGGCAACACATAGTGACTTTTCTGGCCAATGACAACAGAGGCGGGGCTTCAACGCCCGTTGCCGTGACCATTGATGTGATCAAACCGGCGATTTCAGATGTGCGTGTGGTCAGCACCATTAACACTACGGATATTCAAATTGATGCCAGTTCATATTCCATTGCCCCGTCGCAAATTACAGTTGAACAAGGACACACCTTAGTCAGTTGGCACTTTGAAACCTTTAACGTCGGCCAGATTGAAAACCTCAATACCCAGTTGCAATTGTTTAATTTACAACCCGCCGAACAGCGTGTTGTCACTGAAAAACTCGAATTGTTTTACACCGATATTGACGGCCAGCCTGTTTATGAATTACTTGATAAACAAATCGTTAAAGTCGCATCAAGCTTAACTCGTGTCAGTATTAGTACTGATAAAACCCTGTATTTGCCCGGTGAAGTGGTTACCGTAGCAAGCTTACTACAAAATCTCAGTGATATTCCGGCAACCGCAACCGTGGTCCTAGAGATCGTCGATAATCAACAAAATCTGGTCACCAGTCTCGGCAGTTTTACTGAAGCCGATATTACCGCAAAAGGCCAGCGTCCATTACCCGATACCTTGTTTGATACCACAGGTGTTTATGCTGGGGCGTATGAAGCAGTGGCCAAATTAGTTGAAAACGGTGACGTCGTACAACAAGCCATGGCGTCTTTTGCCATTGCTACAGACAACGGTCAATTTGTTAACGTCGGCAGCTTAGTCAATAGCGATAAGCCAATTTATCAAGCATGGGATCAGGCGATTATTGGTTTGCGAGTGCTTAACCTGACCCAAAACGCGACCTTTAGTGGTGGACAAGGCCAGTTGCGCATAACTCGACCTAATGGCGAACTATTGTCACAACAAACCTATAGCTTAAACAGCTTGGCTCCTAGCGCCAATGCTGATCGACAGTATGTGTTAGCGCTGGTTGATCGTGAGCCGGGCAACTATCAGGTTCAATGGACAGTCAGGCAAAATGACACCACACTGGCGACGAGTAGCGCGGTATTTGCTGTTGAACGTTCAGCCGTAACCGCTTTGCTTGGTGCTGTCAGCGTCAATAAATATCCCACTGGAGAAGCGCAAAGTTGTGCTTTTGAAACCAACAACCGTAGTGCCACCAGCCCAATAACCGCCAACTTGGTTTATCAATTGGTCAACTTGGATACTAGTGAGTTGGTTTACGAAATAAAACAAACCAACGTTGCCATTAGCAATTCAGCCGCTCACCCATACCAACTGCTGCTAGGTGATGCACCAGCTTATGGCGGATACGCTTGTATTTTAATGGCAGAAATTGATGGCGAACTGTCACAACTAGCCGCCGCCGGATTCGAGGTCACGCCACCTGAGTTGAATGTATCACTAACACCAGCAGCACAAGGTAAATTGCTGATACTGCTCGATAGCAGCGCAACACAAGATAGCCAGTCAGCTGAACAGCAACGTCAGTACTTAGAACAACTGTTATTGGCCAACCAGTGGCGTTATACCTTAGTTGATAATCAGGCTGATTTTGTTAGCGAATTTTACTCGGGCATCTATGCCGCGATTGCGCTGTTTTCAGATAAAGTCACCCTACACCCCGAAGTCGAAGGTTTGCTGGTTGAAGCACAACACAGCGGTGTCGGTTTGTTGATTAGTGGCAGTTGGAACCGCCGCAATAGCCAGCTTGAGCGGGCTTTGGCTATTAGTTTAAATGGCAAAAATAACCAAACAGCCAGCATTAACTTGGTCGCAGGTGCGATTGAAAGTCCGCTGACGACAACTGCACGGGTACCCGAAGGATTAGTTTTAGCCCATTGTCAGGCTGAGGTTTGGGCAACGTTTGCTGGTGGTAAAAATGCCAATAGCGATTGCGCCTATCCATCAGCACCAGCGGCTGTAACAGTTGGTAATTACGGCAACGGCAAAAATAGTTATTTTGCTTATGACCTGCTGGATTTGGCCACTGCTGATCAGGGTTTGCATCAACAGCTACTGTTGCAAGCTTTGCTTTATATTCAGCCAGAGGTTTGGCCGACAGGCGCAGGACGGGTGATCCCAGTGAGCTTAACGTTAGAAAACCTCAGTCGTAAAGCGGCGGTTGATGTGTGGTTAAGCCTGCCTCAAGGCGGCGTGATTATCGACAGCCAACAAGCGTTACAGTTGACTGAAGGTAAATGGTTATGGCAAAGAGATTTCTCGGCTGCTGGGCAAAGTGCAAGCAACCAATTTTATATTCAATTACCTGAGCAAGTTTCCGGTGACATTTATTTGGAGGTGGATATTGATGCCGGTATCAATCGTAGTTTGATCGTCGACAACCAAAATATCGCCCTTAAACTCGCTGCCATTTCGTCATTATCACCCTATCAGCGAGCACTCAACCAAATAGATGAATTACGACTACAAGGCTCAGGGGTTGCCAAATACGATTTTATTATCAAGCGAATCAATGCCGCCCAGTCGGATCTCGCCAAAGGCAAAATTGACAAAGCATTTCACCCTTTGCTACAAGCTGCCGATGAAATTGGCAAAGAACAATCAGCGTCCGCAACTAAAGCGCGGTTAATCATTGGTGAGTGGCTCTTTGTGCTGCAACAGCAACAGTATAAGGCAGGAAAATAACATGCAAGCACTTAATTTAGATACTTTACGTCACCCCGTCATCGCCCGCATTGGCACGGCTATGTCGTTATTTTTCTTTACTTTTGTGTTCTACTTTTCGCCTTTTGCGATGGCGGTTTCACAACAGATAAACCACAACCCTGAATCGATTGTGCTCACCGGTACAGCTGAGCAACAAATGAATCAGGGCTTACTTAAGGTCAAACAACTGGCTGCCAGTAAAAAAGCCGAGATTGATCAGCGCATAAATGATGCCGCCAGCACTAACGTGTTTGAAACCATGGTAGACAAACTGGCCGATTTCTTTGATATCAACCAGCTTAGCCCACAAGATATCGACGAATTGCAGCAGCTGAGTGATTTGCTGACAGCGCAGCATGAGCAAGCTTTGGACAATTTTGCCCAACTCGAAGCGACACTTATTGCCAAAGCGGTGCCCGCTATTATGCTGCAACGCCATCAAGATACCGTGGCTCAATACCAAACGTCTTTTGATGATATGCACAGCAAAATTCAAGCGGTATTAACTGCAACCAGTCTTGACGAGCAACAAATCACCATGAATGTGCTCAACGACACCATGAGTCGGCACAAGCTGAAAAAAACCCACCAAACCACCGATCCCAATAACCTACCTTGGGGCACACCCGATGCGACCAAAACCCGTAAACCCGCAGCCACTGCTGAAAAACTCACCAAGCTGACCGGGATTAAGCCATCGGCAAAAAATATCACTACCACACTGCTGGCTGAGACCCCTGTTGCGGCTGATTTGAGTGAAACCCCGGATATTCAATTTAGCGATGCGATCAAAGCCAAAGCTGTGGCGTTGAATAATGACCCATTAAAAATCTATAACTGGGTACGCAATAACATCGAGTTTATTCCCAGTTATGGTTCGATTCAAGGTGCTGATTATACCTTGCAACATGGTAAGGGTAATGCGTTTGATACCGCCAGTTTAGTCATTGCGCTATTGCGCTCAGCCAATGTGCCTGCCCGTTATGCTTATGGCACCGTTGAAATCCCCGTAGACAAAGTGATGAATTGGGTTGGTGGTGTTGATGTGCCAGAAGCGGCGCAACAATTGTTAGGTCAAGGGGGTATACCCAATGTCGCGCTAGTTAACGGTGGCAAAATCACTCATATTCGTCTCGAAACCGTTTGGGCAGAAGCTTGGGTAGATTATTTCCCTAGCCGTGGGGCCAAACACGTCGAAGGAGACAGTTGGATCCCACTGGATGCTAGTTTTAAGCAATATGAGTTTACTGACGAGCTAAAGCTTGCAGCCAATGTACCGCTAGATTCAGAGGCGCTTTTGACACACATCAGCCAAAACGCAACAATTAATGAAGAACAGGGATACGTTCAAGGCTTTACTCAAAGCCAGATTGAAACAACACTAATTGACTATCAACAGCAAGTCACTGAATATATTAATAATCAAAACCCTGATGCGACTTTAGGTGAAGTATTAGGTTTGCAAAAAGTCATTGTTCAAACTTTTGTCCAATTGGCCGCAGGGCTGCCTTACAAACTAACTGCCAGAACTAATAACTATTCGCAACTGCCAGACAATTTACGTCACAAGTTTCGTTACACTTTGGGGACGGAGCTATATGGAACAGAAAATAGTCGACTGATCACCTTCGAGCAATCGTTGCCAGAGCTGGCTGGTAAAAAACATGCTTTATCATTTCGCCCGGCGACTCAGGCCGATGAAGACCTGATGAATAGCTATCTGCCACAGCCCGACCCGGTTACTGGTGAAATAGATCCAAATCAGCAAATTAGCACTTTACCAGGCTATTTGATCAACCTTGTCGCTGAGTTTAGTCAGGGAGGAGAGGTTATTGAAAGTGCAGCAGCAGGCACTATGGGTGGAGAACTCTATGAAACACTTGCAGTGTGGTCTCCTGACACTGGCTGGAAACAGGCAGTAAACCATCCAACAGCTGGCGAGTATCGGGTGATTGGTGTTGATTTACAAGGCGTAAATGCTGAAGAAGCAACACGAATAAGAACTGATTTTGAAGCGACACAAGAAATACTCAATGGTACCAACCAAATGCCGAGTGAATTGCCAAGTGTTCATCAAATCACAGGAGATATATTGCATTCGGTAATTTATAATTACCTAGCAATTAACGATATTCAAGATCAGATTGAGGCGCAAACCTCAGGGATCGTCAAGTATAGATTACCTAGTTACGGATTATTTACCACAAATCTACAAACTAGTTATTTTTTCGGTATTCCCAGAAACGTTGATTTTTCAGGCGTGGTGATGGATGTTGATCGATTGGCAGCTCAAGGTGTTGCCAAAGATAACAATAGCGCCAGTTTCGTGAGTTATTTACGTTCAGCAGGGGCGAGAGCATCGGCTATGGAGCATATAATACCGGAGCAAATGTTTTCTACACAAGCCGAGCCTGCACAAGGTATTAGCGCGGTCAAAGCTATTGCCATTGCAGCTCAGCAGGGTCAACGTATCTGGACTATTGATAATAGCAATTTAAATGAGGCTTTGAGCGCGATTAATTTAGGTGCTGATATTGAAAACGAAATCAAAAATGCAGTGAATGCAGGCAAAATAGCAACAGCACATGAGCTACCCATTGATTTTTCAGGTGGTACTAATTCAGGATACTTATTAATAGATCCCCAGACCGGAGCTGGCGCATATCTTATCGCCAGCGGTGCCAGTGGCGGATTTTTGTCTTCTAATCTTGCCGACTTTTTAGGCTTTGCTGGCTTTGCCGCTGGGCTAATCGGCGCAGGTTTCGCGGCTCCTTTATTGTCTTTTATTGGTGCAGCAATAGCACTTATACTCATTGTTGATCTAATTCTGACCTATCGAGCGATCAATCATAGCTGTGACGGCCTTGCTGGCATATTAGGTTTGGCAACAATAGCTGCACTTGTAGGGATTTTTGCTGCACCACTCATGGCTGTTGTTTGGCTATATGTCGGTGTTGTCGCAGCAGGTGCATCAGTGACAGCAGCAAAATCTAGTGGCTGTAGTGCTTAAATTTTAAGGGTTTTAGATAATGGATATTTTTCAAATAATTATAGATATATTTTTGTTAGTCTATATTTGTGTGTTTCTTTATGGGCTGAAAAATCAAAGAATTTATGGTTTAGGTCAATGGTTTTTGCTTAGTGATAGTAAATCAAAATATTGGCAAACGGTCATCGGTTACCTGATTTTGATTGTCACCTTATTGGTTTTAAGACAAAAACTGTGAAGTGGACTGAGTTTAACTGGGAAAAGCGAATCGAAAGGTTTTCAATAGAGTATTACCTTTCTTTTCTGGTACTTTGTTTATTGGGATGTTTTCTTTTACTCATCCATACGCTAACCAACGGCTTAAATGCTTACACTGTATCAAGCTTGGTGCTGATGGTATCAGGCATTGCCGTCTCATGGAGCAGTGTTAATTTTATTAGTAACAAACGTACCGTAACAATAAAAACAGTGCTTTTTTCTAAAAGCTTTCGCCAAGCGCTATTATTACTCACTTTGCTTGGCGTCGCAATCTTGGTCAATATGGCGCTGTCTAACGCTTTGGTCAGACTGGAGTTTGGCCACTACGCCAAATATGTTCCCTACCTATCATTCGCGGTGTTTGTCTTCAAAACGTGGCGGAGCCGCTTTATCTTTTTGCTCACCCTATTTATCGTCGGCATCGTACTAGGTGGATTACAAATTTAACAGCATCAGCACAGGCCAAATCATGCTAATTGCCTTATCTAAAAACCGCCTGATAATGACGCTTGAAAGGTGCAATCTCGCTGCTATCAAGGTGACGAATATGGGCCTGATAAAACTTATCGGATTGATATAATTGGCGTAAAGCGGTATTAACATCTTTAAGAAAACGTCGGGTTAGTGGGGTTTTACTGCAAGACAAATAACTTGTCATATAGCTCGGGTTGTTGGCTATTTTAATTGATTTTAAGCTGATCGGATGTTCGGCAGCCTGCTGCATTCTGGCAACTGTCCCCGGGAACTCAATAATATAATCAATGCGGTTTTTACTCATCATATCAATAACAAAACCCAAACTATTTTTAGTCGCCCGGACATATAGATTGTTGCGATTGATTTGTCCGATCTGCTGGTCAAGATGATAACCATGAGAACGACCTTTGCTCACGGCTAACACTTTATCAGGAAAATGACCGAATAAATCCACCAATGACAGTAACTCTGATTGCCCATTCAACAGCTTAGCTGGTATCTGTTGTGACTTGTCAGTTGAATACAAACGTAACCCGGGGTAAGTGCCCACTGGCAGACTAAACCAACTATGCCGTTCACGCTCAGTGGTTTTTATTCGATTTGGTGCACAAAACGAGACTTTATCATTCTTCAATAAATCTACCAGCTTCGCCAGTGATCGAACCTGCAACTTAATGCGGTAACCTTGTAATTGATTCAGTAACAGGTTGCTGGTATCAGTGGTAATATTGTAGGGCTCCGATTGACGAAAACGGGCAACACTATCTGCGCTGGGTACCAGCCATAAAATGGTGTTTTGCGGTGCTTCGGCGGCGTAACTGTGAAAGCTGATAATAAGACACAACAGTGCCAAGCAATTCAATAACCGCTTGATTAACGGCTGAGTTAACGACTGAGTTAATATAATAGATACGTGACTCATATCAATCATAAAACGATGTTATTCGTCCGCCACCTAGTGGGACTATCCGCTGCGCTTTGCTAAAACCTGAATCATTCATGATACCTTCCTATTTAATCAATTGATAACCTTATATTGACGTAAGGTATAGTTGTAATTCCTTTGTAAATTAACATGACTATAATGCCGTTTATTTCAGCAAAAAAACGGTTAAAAATCTAATAAAAACCTGATAAAACTGAAATTATCATTATTTTAGCATATTGCAAGGGTGTTTAATTGATGTGTTTCTAAAATACAGAGATGAAAAACAGCACGGAATTGACGATTGAGAGTTGAAGGTTTGAGGGTTTGGGTTTAAATTAATCTCATGTTGAAGCGGATATTTTATTAAAACAACCGACGGCATAAGCCGTACGGTTGTTTTATTCGTTATTGCATTAGATAGCAACAACTTTGTTGGCACATGGGCCTTTCTGGCCTTGACCCACTTCAAATTCAACAGCTTGACCATCATTCAATGTGGCATATTCTCCGCCCGCTTGAATCTCCGAATGATGTACGAATAAATCTTTACTGCCATCTTCTGGTGTAATGAATCCGAAACCTTTATCTGCATTAAACCACTTAACCGTACCTTTGCTCATGATATTCTCTTTTATTGCGGTGAAAAAGTATAAAGCTATTAGTGTTATCACCATGACAAGAACAGCAGGGGCAATCTAAATCAATATCAGCAAGATATCAAGGAGAGTCGTTAATATCCGCGCAATTGTCCATTGTGTAACAGCATTTGTCCGGACTGTATTAAGGTTTTTTTGCTTGAATATTTATAATCTGTTCATTGATTTGAGTCTTAAATCAATAACTTGGTTGAAAACAACGGTTTTTCATCCACTAGGCACGTTGATAATATTATTCACGGAGATTGTTATGCTAGAAAACACATTTAGACCGCTATTCGGTCTGTCATTAATGAGTATTTCACTGCTGAGCTTTTCATTACCAATTTTAGCAAAAGCATCAGTTCAGACACCCACCGCAGCCATTCAGATAAAGGGTTTACAGTCAGCTAATAAAATTGACGGCGAGTATATTGTGGTATTTCACCATAATGTTAAAGACGCAACCATTGATGGCATTAGCCACGATATTAATCGTCACAATACTCAGTTATCTCGCCATACCCGTTCATTGCATCGCTTCAGCCGCATCAAAGGATTTGCCGGTAAAATAGCACCGGGACAGTTAAAAGGTTTACGCGCTAATCCTCAGGTTAAAACCATCGAAGCTAACCGGAGCATTACTCTAAGGCAAAGCGATTTAAGCCAAGAAACTTTGCAGCAAACCGCGTTAGCACAACACGGTATCACCACCGGTGTTGATTCATGGGCATTAGACAGGCTCGATCAACCCTCGTTGCCATTAGATAACAACTATAATCCAGTGGGCACAGGTGCTGGTGTTCACGCCTACATTATAGACACAGGTATCAGTACCACCCACACAGGTTTTG
>CBDIDQ010000113.1:0-9784 GCA_965277695.1 Alteromonadaceae bacterium | reverse complement strand
GCAGTGCGACAGGTACTGAAACATTGATCACACTGCCACTAAAAAAATGAGTGAAGGATAAAGTGAAGGATAAAGTGAAAGAAAGAGTGAAAGAAAGAGTGAAAGAAAAAATGAAAAAGCTCGTCATTATTGAAGACGATGAAGTTCTGGCGCAAACGCTTGAGCGCCGTTTACAGCGCAAAGATTATGATGCCAGTTCAACAGCAGATGTGACCGCAGTGTTGGCTAATCTCAGTCAATTCAAAGCCGATATCTATCTGATTGATTTACGGGTTGGTAAAGAATCGGGCTTAAACCTGATTGAGCCATTGCGTCAGTATTATCCTCAATCACTGATTATTGTGATGACAGGTTTCGCCAGTATAGCGACGGCGGTGAATGCGATAAAACTGGGCGCGAATGATTATTTGCCCAAACCGCTAGATTTTAAGATGCTGCTAGAAGCCATTGAAGGGCGCAAAGCGGTTGAGCTGGAAGCCCCAGAAGAAGTGATGTCACCAGAGCGGATTGAGTGGGAGCATATTCAAAAAGTACTGGCCAATAATGACGGTAATGTGTCTGCCACTGCCAGAGAGCTGGGCATGTATCGGCGGACTTTACAGCGTAAATTAGCTAAGCACCCGGTGCAGTCGTAGGTTTTATCTTTCTTTTGAGTCATCACAAAACCCCAAAAGGGCCGTTAGCAACGGCCCTTTATTGTTATCAAACCCAATCAAATCAGCTTTTCATTACGACAAAACGCGGTAAAAGACTCAGATAACTTAGCCACATCGATATCAGGTGAAAGCGCTACCCGGACAATATAGTCTTTATCTGATTCTTTGGTGGTTCCTTGCGTGGAGGTTGCTGGTACTGTCCAATAACAGCCTTTGAGTTGTCCGTAACTGACACAATATTTACAATCCTCAGGGTGCGCTTCAATCATATGATTAATGAGCTTTAAATTAAGCGCTCTTTTATTGTCTTCACGCGCTTGAGCTGTAGCCCCGGTTGATGGCAAATCCAGTGAAAATACTGACGGCGTAAAACCGCGTTCAGCGAGTTCTTCAGAGATAAAGTTGATTTTCGATTGTGGCAATACGTTTTGGATATGACTGACAAACACGCGGGTCTTGCTATAGGCTTGTTTGATCCGCGCAGGCATTGAAGGCATATTCTCAACCAGCGTATTTAACTGGTTGGCAGTCGCGCCATTGTCACACAAGATCAGGTGTTTTGAGATCACCGCTTGTATTTCTTTTGCTGCATTATTGGTGGTACAGTAACCTGCAATACAGCGCCCGCCACTGGGGAATTTTGAACCGCTAGAATACGAAATTGTTTTTACCGCTGCTAGTTCACTTTGCTGATTGAGTAGTTTTACGTTTGGACAAAAAGTTTGATCCACGGTAAAGACAGGTTCAACTGCAACAGCACCGTCTTGGGTTTTTCTTGATGCACTTAACACCTCACCCAACTTGTTCATGTCCGGTACTTCGACTCTGGGATTGGTAGGAATTTCAGCAAGTATAATGGGCACACCATTGTTATGGGCCGCTTCGTTGAGGGCTACATCTAAACTACTGACTAAGTTTTGTCCACTGTCGACATATAAGTCGACGATTTCGACTGCGGGGGTTAAATCTGCAATGCGTCTTGCCTGATCGTTGGTACCGCCATAACAATTGGGTGGAATAATCAGTTTAATCGGTTTGTCTGGGTGTTGTGTCATCGCATCTTCAACTAACCCCATCATCATCGCGTATTGAATCGACAGTCCACTGGATGCGATTAGCGGCGTCACCGTACTGCCGGTATTTTCTTTAATACAATCAAATACTTTGTTTACATCCTCTGGTTTACATTGCTCAGCTGGCTGATACTTATCGTTAACCATTTGCTGTAAAACATTGAAAGCATTGATAGGCGTCATTGCGATGGTTTCGCGACGTCTGACATGTTGTACATCTTTAACTATATCGGTTATTTCAGCGTTATGAATAACCATGGCACTGCCATAATGGGGATGCATATTAACCGTAACATCGACATTCGAATTGACATTTAATCGGGTTTTATAGTCAGCTTGAGTGACAAATATCACTGTGCCTTGATTGTCTTGTTGGCGCTGGGGGATCTCAGTTGCGTCTGCGACTGGGTGCAATTGAACGTTATAGCCATATATTTGCGCTAATCTCTGACTGTCTATTAAGGGCGATGAATCGGTGTTGTAATAAACCCGGGTTTGTTGGTTACTTAAGGCATTTTTGCGAATAACAGCCAAAATAGGCATTGTTTTGGCGGTAAATGTGATGACTTGATCCGCTGGGACTTGGTTGATTTCAGCTAAAATCCATTCTAAAACACTAGATAATGGATGACCTAAACGAATATAGTCATAAGCAGTCGGTAAGGCTTCAAGGGTTTTAGCATTAAAATCGGCGGCTGATTGCAGCGCTTTTAATTGGCTTAAAAATTGTGATTTTGCTTGTGCTTCGTTGTATATATCCAGTCGGTGAGTTGTCAGGTCAACCCAGCTATTAGGTAAATTTTCGAGTATTTTACCTACAGTATCAAAACATTTTTCTATTGAATTCAATTTAATAGCACCTGTTGTTCGTTTTACATTATAAAGACTAAGGTGGGATTATAACTTTGTTTTGCTTATTTGTTAATGAATTAGCTTAAAGGTTATGCGATGATTGAGCGATTGCACTTTATATTTTGCGTATTAGAGACTTTTATGAATAAATCTGTTGATGTTTGGTTGGCGCAGTATGGCGAAAGTCACACTAATCCGATTAACAAACTGATCCATTGGGTGGCAGTACCGGTGATTTATATTACTGTTTTTGGTTTATTATGGGATATCCCACGCCCGAGTATTTTTACTTTTGAGTGGATTAACTGGGCGACGATCATGGTTTTGCCAGTGTTGGCTTTTTATTTTTTGTTGTCGCTGACCATCGGCGTGGCGATGACGCTGTTTTCTGCTGCTATGGTCGCTATGCTTTATTGCCTGAATCAATGGCTGGGTCAACAGCAATGGCTGTCTTTAGCCACCTTAAGCCTGATTGTATTTGTAGTGATGTGGGTTTTTCAATTTATTGGTCATCACATTGAAGGTAAAAAACCTTCATTTTTCAAAGACATCCAGTTTCTGCTAATAGGCCCTATGTGGTTGATGGCGTTTATTTTACGACGCTTTAAAATCAGCTATTAAGCGGTTATTGGCGGTGATCAATCGATGATGAAAAGACGATAAAATAACCAAAAAATACGATGAGTCACGGGTGTTGCAAGACAGATACCCGTGTGTTTCATCGCAGAAACCGTATAATTTTTCGATTCTTATAATACAAGGTGCAGCGTGGCAAATATCTGGAGACAAGTGGTAGAGGATCGACATCGTTTCTTTTGGTTCCTTCAAAGTGTCGGTTGGTTTGGTTTTGCTGCTGTCAAT
Source organism: Alteromonadaceae bacterium (assembly GCA_965277695.1). GTDB lineage: Bacteria > Pseudomonadota > Gammaproteobacteria > Enterobacterales > Alteromonadaceae > JABSOG01. The sequence continues at coordinate 6,342 of CBDIDQ010000113.1, read as the reverse complement.
TACATCGCTTCGCTGGCGCACGAGATGCGCGATGCTTACATTTTTGTGGTATTGCTCAACGCCTATGCTGGCTGGATGGTGTCACTGCCATTACGTGTCTTGTATCAACGTATCTGGAACGCATCACCACTGGTGCTATTGTCGGTAGTGTTGGTCGCCTCCTATCTGTCTGGTGGGGTTTGGGTATTGATTAAAAACCTGAATTTGTGGGAAATTTACAAATTTGGTTACCGTCCTGATGATTGGATTGAATACTTTAACTTCATCATGAGTTCGTTTTATATCATGTTGTGCTGGAGTGGTTTGTACTTTGGCATCAAATATTATCAAATGCTGCAATCAGAACAGCAAAAGACCCTGATGGCCAAAACCAAGGCCCATGAAGCCCAGCTGACGATGCTGCGTTATCAACTTAATCCGCACTTTTTGTTCAATACCTTAAACGCCATTTCTACTTTAATTTTGATTAACGAAAACAAAACAGCCAATGGCATGGTCTCTAAACTCAGCGAGTTTTTGCGTTATTCGCTCGATAAAGACCCGATTAAAAAGGTGCCTTTAGATCAGGAGATCCACGCACTGGAGCTTTACTTGGGGATTGAAAAAGTACGTTTTGAAGATCGACTGCAAACCAGTTTTGAATTGACTGGACAAGCCGAAGATGCGCTAGTACCGAGCATGATACTACAACCACTGATTGAAAATGCGATTAAATATGCGGTGGCGCATAATGAACATGGTGGTAAAATTAGCGTCAAAGCTCATACTTTTGGCCAGGATTTACTGATTGAAGTGAATGATAATGGGCCTGGAACCAAGTTGGTCAATGGTTATCCAGCAGATAGAATTGGCGTGGGGATCAGAAACACTCAAGAACGCTTGCAAGCTTTATATGATAACAATTACTCTTTTGTCATGTCAGATAATGACCCCACCGGGTTGGTGATTAACATCAGAATACCGATTGAAAAGGGACAAAATAATGAATAGAAAAATTAGAACCTTAATTGTTGATGATGAGCCATTGGCACGTAAGGGATTAACCGTACGATTGGCAGGTAACGAAAAAATCCAGCTGATCGGCGAGTGCAGTAATGGCCGTGAAGCAGTCAGCTCAATCAAAGCATTGAGTCCTGATCTGGTGTTTTTGGATATCCAAATGCCAGTATTAAATGGTTTTCAGGTATTGGCGCAATTAGAAGAAGAGAATGTTGAATTACCGGTAATTGTCTTTATTACCGCTTATGACAATTATGCGATGAAAGCGTTCGAAGTTCATGCATTGGATTACTTATTAAAACCGGTTGAGGACACACGATTAATGGAAGCAATACAAAAAGCTGAGGGGCAATTTAATTCAAAACAAAACATGGGACAGAAAAACCGTTTGGTTAGTTTGGTCTCTCAATTCACTGGAGATGACTGTGAAGATATTCTGCGTCGTCTGGCCAGTGGTGAATCACTCGAATCCCGTCGTTACCCTGATCATCTGTCGATTAAAGATGGTGGTGAAGTCACTGTATTGAAAACCCGTTTGATCAGTTGGATTGACGCCGCCGGTGATTACATGTGCGTACACAGTACCGATGGCAAAACCCATATTATGCGAAAAACCATGAAAGAGCTGGAATCTGAACTGAATCCTGACAAGTTTGTGCGTATTCATCGCTCAGTGATGGTCAACAAAAATCAGGTTGAAAAACTGGTTACCCATGCCAGTGGTGAATACCATTTAGTGCTCGAAAACGGCCAAGAATTAAAAGTCAGCCGTAGCTACAAAGAAAAAGCCAAGGCAATTATTAGCTTATCCTGATGGTGATCTGACTATTCATTGGCTATAACTTAATTACCCAAGTTACCTAGCAGTATGAACAATGTTAAGAATAACCCTAACTAGTGTTTCACAGATACTGGTAACAGTGATATTGGCTATTTGCCTAAGTGGTGTTGCTCAGGCAAGTCATTCTCTGGCAAAAGTTCAATTTTCAGTGATTAACAACCGCCCTGGGCTGACCCAAAATTCAATTACCGATATCCTTCAGGATACTGAGGGTTTCATTTGGGTAACCACTCTCGGTGGTTTACACAAGTATGATGGTCATCAATTCAAACGAGTCAGCTTGTCTAGTGGTGTCGATGATCCTCAGTGGCTTTTTCGGCTTTTTGAAGATAGTAGCGGTTTGTTGTGGGTCGGTGGTGGACAAGGCAACGTCTATAAAATCAACAAAACGACTGGGATGGTGGATGATCTGACATTAGCCATAAACCCTAATGCATTAAAGGTTACGCCGGGCAGTCAGCCAGAAACATTTGGTGGGTCGATACAGAGTTTTTATGAAGATTTAAGCGGTCGAATTTGGATTGGCAGTGCTAACGGATTGGCCATTTACGACAAACACCACGATACATTCAAGGTTAATCCCCAATTTACTTTCCCTGATGGCAACAATATTGAACGCTTTTCTGGTGTGCGTTCAATTGTCACGGCGGCGCAACAACGAGTTTGGATGGCTAGCCGGGAGGGGCTATTATTACTCGACCCCAAAACTAACACTGTGGTAAAGATTTATCGCCATCAGCCTGATGATCCATCGAGCTTGAGCAGTGATAGGCTATCTAAAATCCTGGTTCAGGACTCAAATATCTGGATTGGTACCACTGACAACGGTATTAATCGCCTTGATACTAACACTGACAAAATTCATCATTATCGCGCTATACCAACTGATCCCGAGACTTTGGGTTCAAATATCGTGCTTGATATTATGATTGATAGTCAACAGCGTTTGTGGGTCGCAACGCAATCGGGTGGATTGCAGCTGTATCTGCCTGATCATGATAGTTTTAAACGCTTTAATAAAAACAAAAATGACCGTTTTGGTATACCAAGCAACGATGTTTGGTCGTTATTTGAAGATCGTTCTGGGGTACTGTGGATTGGTACTTCGGGTGGCGGAATTGCGCAAGTGGTGCCCAGCACCAAAAAATTTGATGTGATCGAAAGCATCCCATATAACGAAAATAGCCTAAGTGATGGTTTTACGTGGGATCTCGCTTTTGATGCCTCCGGGCTATTATGGGCTGCGACGCGAGATGGTTTGAATAGTTACGATCCCCGTAGTCAACAGGTGAAAACTTATCGACCTCACGGGCTAGTTGATGGGGCTTTTCATAATAATCAAGTCATTAGCGTCACTCACACCGGACGCAACAGTTTATGGGTGGGTTTAGCTACTGGTGAGTTGTTTGATTTTGATTTGGACAGCCATCAATTTAATCCGTTGGTGCAGCCTTCGTTTGGTAATAAATTCAGTACCGTGCGAATTTGGACCCTTTATCTTGATGCTTGGCAGCATATGTGGATAGCGACTAATGAAGGCACTTATCGGTTATCGCCGCAACAGCAGCTGGATCTTATTGGCGGTAAAACAGACTTTGATGTGGTAACCCAACGAATTGCCAGAGTCATTTATGAAGATAATTTTGGCCGCTACTGGTTAGGATTGAACAGCAGTGGTTTGTTGGTGTTAGGTGAGGATATGTCGTTGCTTAAACATTTGGTTCACGACCCACTGATTAAATCATCTATTAGTCATAATACGGTGAGATCAATCGCGCAGGATAATGAAGGTAACCTATGGATGGGCACACATGGTGGGTTGAATAAAATGTTACCGGGTGATAATGGTCAACTTGGCGACAAATTTCAGCGCTATTTTATGGCTGATGGTTTGCCCGATAATACCATTTATTCGATTTTGACCGAAGGTGATTACCTGTGGTTGGCGACTAACTTTGGTTTGTGCAAATTCAACAACCAAACGGGTGAAATGCAAAATTATGATATTAATGATGGCCTGCCTGCCAATGAATTTAATGGCGGGGCGGCAATTAAATCAAAGGGTGGTGTGCTTTATTTAGGTGGCGTTAATGGTATTACCCATTTTAAATCTGCAAGAATTATTAAAAATACAGTTGCGCCTCAGGTGGCAGTGAGTCGATTTTTAGTCAATAACCAGCCGCAAGGTAATCCATTTACCCTCAGTAATTTGGGAGAAGTTGAACTGGATCATCAGCAAAACAACCTGACATTTGATTTTGCTGCATTGGATTATCATCATCCGCAACAAAACCAAACTCGCTATCGACTGGTGCCACACCAGCCACAATGGGAACAAAGTAATAGTGGTACCATCAAGTATGCCAACTTATCACCAGGCAGTTACCGTTTTGAAGTTCAAGGTAGCAATAATGATGATGTTTGGTCAGCGCACAGCGCGGTGATCGACATTACGATTAGTCCGCCTTGGTGGCGACATCCATTGGCTTGGTTCATCTACGTTATTTTCAGCTTGTACGTGTTTTATTCTTACCGGCAACGGGGATTAAAGAAAAAATATCAGCTCGAAGAAATGGTGTTAAAACGAACCGAGGATTTGGCGACAGCCAATCAGGACTTGGCTCAGAGCAACAATGAATTGGAACAAGCAACAGAGATTGCGGAACACGCCAATGAACTCAAAAGTAGCTTTTTGGCGAATATGAGCCATGAGATTCGTACGCCTTTGACCGCAATCATTGGTTTTACCGAGCACGCTTTAGATCCACAGACAGATATTGTTGAGCGTAATGGTTACCTGCATAGAGTCAGGCGCAGTGGGCAGCACTTGCTGCGGTTAATTAATGAAATATTAGATTTATCAAAAATAGAAGCTGAGAAGTTGGAGCTGGAAGATAATCCGATCAACTTGTTTGAATTGCTCGGGGATATTGAATCATTCGGTTTGGCGTTGGCGCAAGAAAAAGGACTCCAATTCAAAGTACTTTATAACTATCCTTTGCCACTGATGTTTAATGGTGACCTGTTTCGTATCCGTCAGGTGTTATATAACCTTTGTGGTAATGCGATTAAGTTTACTACACAAGGCAATGTATCGATATTAGTTAATTACTTGCCTAAGAATAACCAATTGCACTTTTCTATTCAGGATACCGGCATTGGTATGACCGCTGAAGAATTAAAATTGTTGTTTCAACCGTTTGTTCAGGCCGATTCGAGCATTACTCGAAAATATGGTGGTAGCGGTTTGGGTTTAGTGATTTCACAGAAATTGATGCAGTTGATGGGCGGTGAACTAACAGTAGAAAGTACCAAAGGGCGGGGGAGTCATTTTGATATTTTTGTCCATAGTAATATTGAAAACCCGAAGTTGGTTGAGCAATTGCCGCATCCTATCGGTAAAGAGCCGGCTGGTAAAGCCGAAGCAATGAAACAATATCTCGATGCTCAGGTCTTGGTAGCGGAAGACAACCCAGACAATCAAGTATTGATTGAACTGCTGTTAAAGCCGCTTGGCATCAACTATACCATTGTAGAAAATGGCGTATTGGCGGTGGAGTCAGCCATATTAACGGCATATGACCTGATATTGATGGACATTCAAATGCCGGAAATGAGTGGTACGGAGGCGGTAAGTTTGATGCGTAACGCAGGTATTGATTGTCCAATCATCGCATTGACTGCCAACATCATGAAAGAAGACATTAAATCTTATTTGGCTTGTGGCTTTGATGGCACATTAGCCAAACCTATCCAAAAGCCATTGTTTTATGAAGCATTGAATCAATATCTGAAAAAAGACCTAAGCTCAGACCTAAGCTCAGACCTAGCTCAAAACCCCCAATCTATTGATGCCTTAATTGAGCAGTTGCACAGTGGTGATGCATTTAATCAATTGAAAACTCGGTTTACCTCACATTTGCCTGATATGGCAAAAGATATGGAAGACAGCCTGAATGCCAGCAATTGGTCAAATTTAAAACAACAGGCTCATAGCATTAAAGGCAGTGCGGGTAGTATGGGTTATCCAGAGTTGACCAAACAGGCGGCACAAATTGAACAATTGATCATTCATGAGAATTACCAAAGCGCTGATGTGGCGACCCGGTTATTCATTGAAACCTGCTTATCGATACAAATTGAATTTAATTGACTGTTAATTAATCGTTCTGTTCGTTAAATAATCGAACAGCACGAATGTGACAAATTAATGAAGCTTTTGATAAAAAAGGGCTTGCCAAAATAAAGTAACCCCCTATAATGCGCTTCCACTGACACGGCAGAGCAGCCAAATCAGCGGGAAAGAAAGAGATTTAAGGAGAGGTTAATCATCAAAGGCTTTTAACTTTTTATTGTAAAGAAAATAAAAGAATTTAATGTTTGACTTTAAAACTAGGAAGCGTAATATACGCATCCTGCTTCGGACACAACGGCTTGTTAAGCACTGCGACTTAACCAAGCGTCCAAGCAAAGGTTCTTTAACAATTAGTAATCAATCATCT
>CBDIDQ010000112.1:0-32705 GCA_965277695.1 Alteromonadaceae bacterium | reverse complement strand
AGTGGCAAACCCACTAATGGCATAGTGGATGAGTTATTTCCTATTCGTTATGTGCCAGCCTGTAATCAACAGTTGCATCAAAAATATGGTGGTATGGATCATAGCGGACTCACCCAAGTGCCGCTGATTTTACATAAGTCACGGCCGTGGTTGTGGCATCAATGGGCGCAGAGAGTGGGCATGGCTGAGTTTGATCCAAACCAAATTTTACAATTTGACAGCATGTTTGGTGTGGCACGGGCGGCACAACAGGGCATGGGGGTGGCTTTGGTGCCCTTGCCCATCAGTAAGGTGTGGTTTGATGAGGGGTCATTAATCCGCTTGTTTGATCATGAGATGGTCACCAAAGACCGTTATTACCTAGTGCAACACCAGAAAAATCCGCAAGATCAACCGCTGAGCACTTTTGCTCATTGGGTAAAAAACGCACTGACGGGGTTGAAGTGAATTTATTTCATCTATCGGCTGTAATTGTATCGTTTGTCACCATTGAGGGGTTGGATTAAAGTTCAGTTGTTGCCAGCATTTAGGCATTGATTATTTTGACTTCAATAAGGAATACCGCAATGAAATTGATAAAACTTATCGCAGCACTCGCACTTGGCGTAACATCATTGAGTTCAACCGCCAGCCTCTACAATGATCATTACACTTTGGCGGTGATCCAAAACCCTCGAATCAATAATGATATCAGTGATGGAAATTATGCCAATATTGTCAGTCAGTTGGCCAAAGCCGCTAAACCATCCGCTGATGAGCGTTATGAAAACTCAATGTCATTGTGTGCCGCTAATATTAAACTTAATGACATCATCACCGCCAGCAAAGTGTGTGATAAAGCAGTGGGCATGATTGATCAAAGCCGTGGTTATAGTCGAACCAGTAAAAAGAGCAAATATAAAGCCTTGGCATTAAATAACCGTGCCATCGCCAAACACCTCAGTAATGACCACCAAGGTGCCTATCAAGATTTTAACCAAGCGTTGGGTCTCGACAATAGTCCGTTAATTATCGCCAATTTCAGTCACTTTTCATCACAAATGATGGGTGAGCAATTCGCCAAATAAGCCATCGTTAAACAAGTTATGTGAAGAGGTAAAGGTTATGACGCTTTCGGCAGATAAAAAAGCCACCAGTAAAATGGTGGCGTCAATGGCAGGTGTTTCTGTGGCGACCGTTTCTAGAGTGGTCAATGACGGACCAAACGTCAAAGACAATACCCGTAACAAAGTGATGCTGGTGATCAAATTATTAAATTACCAACCGAATGAAGCCGCCCAGCAAATGGCACGCGCACGGTTTAAAATGTAACTGGCAAGGTTTTAGCGTTGCGCTGTCAGCTATTTTTAATCACTGCTACCTGACCATCATCAGTTGAAAAAGTCAGTGCACTATAGTTGTTTTGGGCGCAAAAACTGCCGCTATTCACATAGATATTGTTATTGTCAAAGTATTCAATTTTACGACAATGACTATGACCAAAGGTCACCAGGGTTTTGGCGTGATTAAATTGCGACTGAGCAGTTTTTAAAAATAAGCCATGTAATGAAGTGTAATTGCTGTCTGAGTTCAGGCTGGCGTAAGAAAATGCCAGTTTGATCAGCCGATCTTTGACACGATCGCGCCATCGCTTGCTAGCTTTACCTTTGCTATCAAGCTGATTTTTCGGCCATTGTTCTAACGCTTGTGCGATTGAGGTGTCCAAACAAAAATGGCTGCCAGACAGTTTCATGCCCAGTTTATCTATCCACCAACTGAGGCAATACATCAAATGAAAATGCCAGGCATAAGTCGAATAATGTTCTTTTGGTGCTCTGAGCAGATGACCATGTTCGGCAATTAGGGTGTAACCATGATCAAGTTGTACCTCGACAGTTAGTGGCAGTCCTAAAATTTGTTCTAGGGTATGGTCGTGATTGCCAGCGACCCAGAGGTATTTTGTTGAGCCAGTAATACGTGCTATCACTGGTTGGCGATCAGCTAAGATGCGCCGGGTTTGATCACTATGAGAGAATTTAACCCGGGCACTCTTTAATACTTCCAGTATATCGCCATTGAGTAAGATTAAATCATACTCAGTTTCCCAGCGATCGAATATGGCTAGCACCTGAGCGTTGCTGAGCTTTAGTGCGTCACTGGGATCGCCATATATACCCATATGCCAATCTGAGGTACACAATACTTTCATTGCTGTTGCCCGACTTTTTGCCCTGCTTTTTGTCCAATGTAGTTAAAGTACTTCCAAATGCCGCCATAAGCTCGTTTGGCTTGTAATAACTGCGGGGTAAATAACGGGGTTAACATCTCCTCAGGAAAGTGGGTGCGAATTGGGATACTGTGAGATATCCAGTTTTTAAACGCATTGACGTTAGAGCTGTGAAAATCAACACAGGCAAAATGACCCTGATCATTTAAATGTGCTGATATTAATTGCAATAACGCCTTTAAATCCGGCACCGTTGAAGTAATGTAAGAACATAAAATTAAATCAAACTTTGGCAATACCGTATTTTCATCAAACATCTCGTTGACCCAGGTGATATTGTCAACGCCTGCCAATTTGCTTTTGGCGACATTTAACATGTCTTGGGACAAATCGATGCCAGTTAATTGCGCCTGAGGAAAAAGCTGATGGAGTTTGGCCAAATTGACTCCGGTACCACAGCCGATTTCGAGGATCGACGCCGGATTTAGCGAGTTGCCAATTTGCTTGATCATCGCATGACGACCAAATAAAAAAAAGCGTCGATTAAAGTCATAAATCAACGCATCTTTTTCATAATGCTTAATTAGCTTTTCTTTGGTAGTGACGTCTTTAGTGGTCAGTTCATTCATGAGGCTAACGGCGTCCTTACTTGTAACAAATGGGTTTTGTTATAGATACCGATGCGATCTGTGGCGACATGTTCATCAATATCGCTGATCACATCGATATGTTTTTGCACAAAAGCCGGTAACCATTCTTGACCAGAAAAGTAGGTGCGGATCAATAGTTTTGCGCCGGTCTCAGCGCGAGACAATATGGCCCGCCACTGTCGTTCAAGCAGCTCTGGATCATGTACTAGCCAGTCTAAATGGTCGAGTAAAGCAAAGTGGCTAAAGCGTTGTTCAGTGCCAGCCAAATAATCGGCGACGTAAGCATTGTTTACATCAACCTTATTATGCGCTTGTTGTAATAATTCGAAGTTATCTTCGCGCAAATACTCAGGGGTACAATCACGCTTATAACGACCAAAAATGTACAGATGGTAGAAGTAATTTTCGTTGGCGGGCAACTCGGTTAAGGCGCGTTTAATTCGGCTATTAAGAAACTCTAATACCTCAGCAGGATTATTGCTGATCATGCTGATTTGTCGACTGGGAATACCAAAGCGAGTGGTGAAATTGATCAGCATTTTACACAGTAAGGTCTTAAATACGGGTTCGAGGTATTGCTCGTAGATAGCAATTTGCTGCTTTTTATCATTTAGCTCAAATAAGCGGGCAATTTGGGCTAAATGGGGTTCTTTTAATAATGAAAAACAGCGGGTAATAAAACCACAACCGGTATGATATTGAAAACCCTTATTTGAGCCTTTGATTTTAAAGTTATTGAGGTTTTTATCCCAGTATTGTACGCATCGATCGGGCAAGCCCGAGCGTAATTTTTGCTCATAAGGCAAATGGACGTCTTCATGGATGCCATCACCAAACATTTTCCACAGGTCTTCATAATCACCATGTTGGAATAACTGCTTTTTCATGTTTACTAGGGCAACTTGACAAGGATTAGCATCAATACAATGAACACTGTCGACGTTTGAATCTAAAGCATAGTGTAAAGCATTACAGCCACCACTGGCTAAAACAAAAATGTTACTACCCGGGGTGGTGTCGAATAGCCGCATATCGGTGTGAGGGTCTTCCATGCAGACGTTGTAGACAATTTTGTTATTAAATAGATAGTTATAGAATTTTTGTTGAATAACGGATTTCATAAAGTTAGTTTGTTTTTGTTGATATTACGACAATGGTAACATCGCACTTATTGTTGTCAATCATTGCACTTGGGTTTTAATTTCGCTTTAGGCATAATACTGACTCAGGTTTATGCCACTTTGTACCATATTTATAAACTAGTCATTTTAAGCTAAACAGCTCAGTGGCCTGCACACAATATTGTTACCGAGGATCACATCAAGACTACCGAGATCAGCACAGGCTATATTTACTGGTGTCGCAATGTCGCCAATTTGTTGTCAACTGCCGTCAGCCCATAATCGAAATAAAAACCTATTCAACCACTCACTTTATCTGTATCATCCGACACCCACTAATAAGCGACAAAATAAGTAATAAAGGGACTTTAGATGTTACGCGTTACCCCATTTCTGACCGCGATGCTGTTATTCACCTGGCTATTTTTATCCCCGCAATCCATCGCGACTGAGGTCGAATGGTCCATTGAGGCCCATCAACCCCATTTTGCTGATATCAATGGTGATGGTGTTCAAGATATGTTGTTGCAAGCCAATACGTTGGCACAAACCAGCTCATTGGCATTCGGTGAAAATGACGCCGCAGGTGTTGGTTATACGGTTGATAATCAACGCCCATTACCTGCTCAATTATCAACGGCAGTTGTTAATACCGCCAAACTGACACTGGCCGATTTTAATGGTGATGGTTTGGCTGATGTCCTTTCATTGACCCCTGTTCAGCAAATACTCACCATTTATTTCAGTCAACCAACGGGGTTTAGCCCGGGGATTGATTATACTGTTGCCGAATTGGCGTGGCTGTCAGATGCGGTTAACTATGACCTGGTGGCAGGCGATTTTAACGGCGATGGTCACCAAGACTTGTTGGCGGTGGCGGCTAAACAGCACTCGCATTATCTGATGCACACTAATGCCGTTGGTCAGTTGGCGGTGGTGCAAAGGATTAAAAAGAACGTCAAATGGGGTAAAAATAAAGCCGAAAAGCTGCTTATCGCGGATTATAACGGGGATGGTCGGGCGGATGTCTTCGCTTTATCAAAAAAGAAACATAAAAAGCACCACGTGATTTACGCCGATGGCTCGGGTTTGTTAGACACCAAACACGCTGAAGCGCGGGACCTTGATGATTGGGATGCTGATACTCACAGTGTTATTGTCGCGGGTACGGCATTGAATTTACTCCGTTTGCATAACGCCACTGGCGGCGTCGATGAAAATGATATCGCGTTGGCGCAAGACGCCTGTGAACCGCATTGCAGTCATCAAGCTTATACGGTTAAAACCGCCACCACGGCGAGCTTTACAGCGCTCACTAGTGTCCCTTCAACACCCACGACAGCACCCGGTCCAATCGGTAGTAGCTATATTGCGATCAACAGCAGTTACGCTATCAATATGCCGAGTGTTCAAGGTGCGACTATTTATCAACTTTATGAATCGGCACATAACTCGACTTCATTACCTGCCGATAGCAGTTACCAGCGCATCAGTTTCGGTAGTTCAACCACTATTTTTCGCAGTACGCCGAGCGTCGGTTATCGTTGGTTTAAGTACCAAGCCTGTAATGCGGCGGGTTGCTCGGGTTTTAGTCCATTGCGACGCATTTACCTATATGGCATCCCGGGTATTCCCAACAATCTATCTATCTCAGCCACCAGTGTTAACGTCGGCACACCGTTTAGCGTCTCCTGGACACCTGCATCTGGTTCGGTTGATGGCACGGTTTATACCGTCTATCAAGCATATAACGGCAATGAAAGTGTGGTCTATTCCGTCACCCGCAACCATTGGAGCGAGAGCAGTTACAGCTATTCGACGGCGCAATATGTTGGCGGTAGCTTTCGTTATCGGGTGCAAGCGTGTAGTCCTTCGGTGGGTTGTGGCGGTTCTGTTGTCGCTAATCAAACGGTGATAGCGCCCAATACGGCACCTGTAGCGAACACAGATTATGTGGTGATCAATGAAGACACGCCGACCTACATCAATGTGCTCGGCAACGATACTGATATCGATGGCGATGCACTTTTATTAGATTTGTACGGTGCACCGCGTCATGGCACGTTTAGCAATATCAACAACCAAGTGCGTTACGTGCCTTTTAGTAATTTCAACGGAGACGATTCGTTTAGTTATCGAGTCCGTGATGGCAGCACGATTTCAGCACCAGCGGTTGTTTATGTCACCGTTAATGCAGTAAATGATTTGCCGACAGGTAGTGTGGTTATTTCAGGTGTGTTGAGCGTCGGACAAACGCTAACTGCCAGTCATACGCTAGCGGATGTTGAAGGATTGGGTTCTGTTAGTTATCAGTGGTACCGAAATGGCGCTGGTATTGCTGGCGCTATCGGCACAAGTTATTTACTCAATAATAATGATGCGGGTGCAACGCTCACCGTCAAAGCCTCTTATCGCGATGGCGGCGGCACAATGGAAAGCGTCACTAGTGCGGCAACTGCGGTGATTAAAGCCGCAGTGCCTGGCTGGCAACAGCTCGGACCGATTGAAGTCGCTGATACAACCGTTAATGAACCGACGTTAGCCGCTGTTGATTTATTGGCTTCATCAGTAAACGGCAGTGCGGGCGTTGCTGGCGGTCAAGCCAGCTATCATATTCCTATTGCACTGCCGCCCGGGCGTAATGGTGTTCAGCCGTCAGTTTCTCTCGGTTATAACTCACAAAGCGGCAACGGCATTGTTGGCATGGGTTGGTCGCTGAATGCTGGTGGTGCGATCAGTCGATGCGCCCCGACCTATGCGCAAGATGGGTTTAGCCAATCGGTGACCTTCACTTCAAAAGATAGGTTTTGCCTCAATGGTCAACGCCTGATTCTGGTCGACGGGGTTTATCGCACCGAAATGGACAGCTTCGTTGTCGTCACCCCAACCCCTGATGGTTTCAGCGTCGCGCGACCGGATGGTTCAACCGCCACTTATGAAAGTGCCGATGTGCTGGGCTGGAGACTGACTCAAGAGTCTTGGTCTAGCGGTAAAAACACCATTGATTATGTCTACGACGAAACCGATGCTGGCGAGCATTTATTATCAGCCATTCATTACACTGGCAGTGATGGTGTTCAGGGTGATCGGGCGGTTCAATTTGAATATGTCGATAGAGCTGACGCCCGTGAAAGTTATATAGCTGGTCGTAAAATTGTCAGCCGAAAACGCCTCAGTGCCATCACAACCGTTATCGGTGAGCGCACCATCAGCAGTTATAAACTGGCCTACCAACAAAGCGGTGCCAGCCAACGTAGTTTGCTAAGTAGCGTACAACGTTGTGGTGCCACGAACTGCACACCAATGAGTACCTTCGACTGGTCTGACAGTTTGAATTTTGCGCCAGCGACACCACTAAAATTCGGCGGCGTTGAGATTTACAAAAACGTTAAAACCATCGAAAAAATCATGCCTTACGGCGATATCGACGGCAACGGCACGGCGGATTTCCCCGGTTATATGGTCAATGCTGAGCAAGGTAAAACGGGCACCAACACCTTAACAGTCAACGATTATTGCCGCCGTATTGCAACCACGCTAAATTACGATTGCCAACAAGCAGACATTAATTTAGATGGCAAAATCGACCCGTTCAACTATCAAAACGGTTATCTGAACGTTGATTATTCCGGCGATGCGCTCGGTTATGTTCAAACGAATATCGCCATTGCTGCCAAAGCAACAGGTGAAGACAGAGGCGATAGTATTCGGGCTTTGCAAGATATCAACGGCGATGGCTGGCCCGATGCGGTGGTTTACCGACATAACCCAGGTGACACGGCACAGCTTGAAATTTTCGTCCATTCGATGGATGGTTCAGCCCCTTTTGCCACTGCTGGCGTGATTGTTCATTCTTTCGATAGTGAAGTTGTTGGTGGTGAGAGAGTGTTGAAAGAAAACGCCACGTTCGCTGGGGATTTCGATGGTAATGGCTTGGCGGATTTAGTCATCACCCAAATGAATGGTCCCTTGCTTGCCGCCATGCCGATGGGTCAGCCTCGGACGATTAAACACAATCACAGCACACCTGATACCCTTTCATTTGTTGATAGTCCAGCACCTGCTAGCCCAGTATATGACGGCAACGGTCAATTCTCATTTTTCAGCTATTTCATCGATATCAATGGCGACGGATTAACCGATGTGCTCGGCTGGAAGGACCGTCTATTATCCATTCGAATCAATTTAGGCAATGGCAATTTTAAGGATTGGCAAGATCTCAGCGATACCACTTTACTCGCCAAATCATCAGTTGAAATCGATTTTGGTGGTGGCGGTGATACTGAAACGGTGAACTATCCAAAATACTTCGCTAGCCTGCAAAGCGTTGATATCAATAATGACGGCATTAACGAGCTGCTAGTGCCCGGCAAACGGTTAATTACTGCTTGTAACGGTACTCGTTGTGGCGACGAAATTTACAACCGCTCAACTTCAATTGTCGATGCTAAAAAGTATGATGATTCGATTTATCAATATGACGCGATTTCATTCGAACTCCAAGTAAATGGCACTTATCAAGCCACTAAATCCACCACTAACATTATTGCCCCAGCCACCGAACTGGCATTTATTGATGCCTTTGGTGATGGTAACTTCGATGTGATTTTTAACTACGGTCCCCGCACTAATAACAGCATTCAGAATGACACAATGCTTGGTAACCATTATGGCGCTTACATCGTGCGAAACTATGGCGCAGGCAGCGGCGTAACCACCAGTGATTACGCCGCAGTGGATTATCTCAAATCCGTTACCGACGGCGCAGGCAACCAAAGTCAATGGCATTATCGACCACTTTCAAGCGGCGCTGATTTCTACCAAACTGACCATGATTACGAAGGTGGCGGTTATTTGCATTTCACCTCCAGCATGTATGCAGTGCAATCATTCAAACAAAGTGACGGCATTGGCGACCTTAACGACACCCAATATACCTACGCAGGCGCGATGTATCATGTGCAAGGCCGAGGCTTTACCGGCTTTCGCACCCTGACTGAAAAAGACGTGGCTCGAAATATCATCACCACCAGCACTTTCGAGCAGAAGTTTCCCCGAGTCAGCCAGCTAATCACTCAAACAAGCCAAATTGGCGATATCACCATCGCCAGCTTACGCAATACCTGGCTAGACAATCCTGAACACACCATCGCCAACATTCACCACTGGTACACCAGTCAGTCGATTCAGAAACAATTTGATTTAGCAGGCGTCGCATTATCAACCCAAACCGTAAAATTCGCCGACATCGACGACTGGGGTAATATCGGCAAAATCACCACCACTATTGATACCCTTTCAACCACCATCAAAGAAATCGACTTCGCCCCTAGCGACTTAACCAGCCAATACAATTCGATTAAAACCACCACGGGTGATCAATGGCAATTACTCACCGTCGACAGCTGGGATGCCACTCACTTCAAGCCGACCAAAACCACCTTAACCGCCAGCGACAGCAAATGCACCCACATCAGCGAAAGCACCTTCAACAGCTACGGTTTAACCAGTTCAATCACCGAAACCGGGCAAAACAGCGCCTGTGAAAATTTAACCGCTCGCCAAACTCTATTCAGCTACACCGATGATGAATATTTGCCAAACAAAATCACCAACGCGCAAAGTCATGCCTCCAGCTTTGTTTACGATATGGGTTTTGGTGCTATCACTAAACAAATTGGCCCTAACAGCATCATCACAACCACCTCACTCGATGAAATCGGTCGTCCATTGTCGATAACGACTACGGGCTTTCCAACCCAATACATTCGTTATTTAGTGGCCGATTCCAATTGGATGACCCGCACAACTCAGGCAGGCGCTCCGACTCAAGCGGTTTACACCGATAGCCTCGGTCGTACTGTACGCAGTGCGATCCAAGGCTTCGATGGCACCTACGAATACGTCGACAAAATCTACGACGGTCTAGGTCGCCTCACCAAAGAATCGCTGCCTTATACGGTCACGCCAAACTACACCGAATTTGGCGATTTCGACGCTCTCGACCGTCCGGGTTGGCGCAAACTGCCTCACGGTTTACAGTCAACTTACACCTATAGCGGCTTAACCACGGCTATCAGCGTCGGCAGCGATAGCCGAAAAATGTCACGCACCTACGCCAGCCTCGGTTGGTTGCTTAAAACGACTGATGCGAAGGAAGGTACCAATGAATTCACCTATGATGATGCAGGTCGACCCCTCACCATTAAAGACGCCAACAGCAATACTATCACTGCCAGCTACAACGGCTTTGGTCATAAAACCCAAGTCGACGACCCCAATCAAGGCATCACGACTTTTGCTTATAACACCTTTGGCGAACTCGAAAGCCAAACCGCCAGCGGTGTGACTCAGACCTTCACCCGTGACGGATTAGGCCGGATCACCCAAAAAGACACTGCTACATACACATGGGACACCCTCAAACAAGGCTTGCTCACCAGCGAAACCGATCAAGGCATCACTCGAACCTATGGTTATAATGACGCACTACAACTGAGCCAATTATCCGTCACCGCCGATGGCGTCACCCGCACCATTAAACATCAATACGATAGTGTTCTTGGTCGTCCCAAAGCCTTAGAATATCCCAATGGTTTAACGCTGAAATACAGCTACAACGCCCAAGGTTATCTGAGCAAAACCAGCAACGCCAATTCAAATTATGTCTATCGCGAAGTGACAGCCATCGACGCGCAAGGCCATATAACAGGCGCGACATTGGCCAATAATTTGATGTCGCAAAGCAGTAGTTTCAACGAAAGCTCTGGCACCATGAGTGCAACATCTGTCACGAAAGGATTAACCCAACTACATGGCCACACCTACTCAGAATATGACCAATATCTGAACATTAAAACCGAAGTCAATAACTTAACTGGACTCAGTAAATCATACGGTTATGACACGCTTAATCGTTTAACAACTTACACAGCAAGCAACACCTCACCCGCATTCAGTCTCTCAGTGAACTATGCTCATGATGCCGTCGGCAACCTGCTAAAGAAAACCGATTACAGCGCAAATAAAGACAGTGCTTATCAATATTGCACAGGCACTAACGCCCTATGCATACTAGAAAAGGCCAGTGGTCAAATCGTCAATTTCAATTACGATGGCCGAGGAAATCTAATCAACGGCGATGGATTAACCTTAACCTACAACGCCTTAAACAAACCCCTAACCATCACAGGTCGCAACACCACCACCCAATTCACCTATGGCAGTAATGATGCCCGCGCCAAACAAACACGAACGATTAGTGGCCAAACGAGTACCACCTATTACATCGATAAGCTGTTCGAAACCGACAATGACGGCAGCTGGCGAGCCTATATCGACGATATCGCCGTCCTCAGCTGGACGCCTGAGCAAAAACATAAACTGCTCTATACCTTGCGTGATCGACTCGGCAGCGCGACAGCATTAGTCAATCACAACGCTCAAATCACCAGCCGTCGCTACTTCGACCCTTTCGGCAGAAGCTCATCTACTGATGCCAGCAACAGCCAATTCACTGATTTATCAATCACTAACCGTTACCGTCGAGGTTTTACTGATCACGAACATTTGAATGAACAACAGTTGATCCACATGAATGGACGCGCGTATGATTACAACCTTGGACGATTCTTGAGTGTTGATCCGTTTATTCAAGCACCGAGCAGCACCCAAAGTATTAACCCGTATTCGTACATTATGAACAATCCGCTGGCTGGGACTGACCCGACCGGATACGTCAGCAAATGTAATCAGAATCCGACCTGTCAGATGCAGTCGTTTTTTAGTTCGACGGGCAGTGGCGGGTCGAGTTTAATTGGTAATCTGATGGGCCGATTGAAAACCACGCTGACCAATGGGCATGATACCAAACAGGCCAAGAAAGCTCAGGAGCCTAAGGCGGCTGCTGAGATTCAGTCTCCAGCGGCGGTTGCCAGTGGAGGGAGTGGTGGTGCAGGTGGAGCACAAAGGCGAGCAGACGAGGCACTATTTGATGATTCACCATTGGATAGTTCAGCGCAAGATCAAGCATTCGCTGCGGCTAATGATGATTCTGATGATAGAGAGCTATCAGCTGGCATAGAATGGTCAGGCGATCGTGCTATAGCTTATCAGTTAGGCGGTCAAGCTGGTTTAAATGCTTATAACCAAGGACTCGATAATGGTTTAGAAATAGGTTTGCTTTTTGCTCCACTTCCACCTGTTGTTATTGGTGCAAAATATGGTCAAGGAGCTTATCAAGCTTCAAAGATTCTAAAGGGACGTCAGCGCTATGAGGAAGCTGTTACGGCTTTAAGCAAGCAGGTTGCCACTATGAGGCAGGCGGGTGTTAGCAGCGAAGGCATAGCAAGATCTGCACATGCTAGCAGGAGAGCTTTGGGCGTGAAATTTAAGAACTTAACGCCAGCAGATTTGCTTGAGAAAATCTATGCGCGAAATATAGAAAAATATGGGGATAAATTAGGACCGTCGATTGATTACCTAAGGCGCAGGGGGAAATCGTGGGAGAATATTATCGAAAGTGCAACAAGAACAGGCGGGAAGGATTTAGGCCTTTAGGAGAGATTAAATGATTTGGTTACAATCAAATGATAAATATGATGAGTTAGCTCAATACGACCATGCGAGTGGTGCTTATAAAAACGCTTCTCGAAAGGCAATGACAGCATCACTCAATACGGATGGTACATTTTCAATTTTGGCTGGTACTTTTGTGGCACTTTACAATTTTGAACAATTACTATTTTTACGTATCGGTGACGAATGTATTTGTTTGTCTGAAGACGTTGTTGCAACAGTAAGTGGTGGTATAAATAATAGATCCTTAACTGTAAAAAAATCAAAATCGGAAATTTTGCATTTAGATTATTCATTGGACCATTCACCGCAATTCTCTAATGATCCAACGCCATTTATCGAAGATGAAGATTTTGATTTCGGTCTATTCGTATCTAACATATCTAAAAGTGAGGAACGAAAGAGAGTCCTTTTAGGTCTGGATTAATTGAAGGTAGGTTATGTCTATATACAGCCAGTAGGACTCCAGAGGCATCAGATAGGACAATGGACTGTTCAGGAAAAACCAGAGGCATCAGATAGGACAATGGACTGTTCAGGAAAAACCAGAGGCATCAGATAGGACAATGGACTGTTCAGGGAAAACCAGAGACGTTGGATCCGGCGGGTTGGCCGATTTGGCCAAGATCAACGTCAACTGCAGTAAACGCAAAGGGGGGTCACCTATTAGTCAGCCGATGTCAATAAGGTCAAAGGGGGCAAGTCAGTTGTTTAATGAGACTTTTCCTAACACATTGAATAATAAGTACTTTAATTTATCACCGTGTTAAAAAATTATAACTAAGGAACTGTACGGTTATAACCAAGTAATTTAAAAAGTCTTCTTAAACAACTGATTTGACCCCATTTCTTTTCATAAAGGAATGAAACCACCTCATGTCCATGACTATGATCCAAATTCAGATCCTCGTAAATTTCCAAAACGTCGAGAGCCAAGAAAACCATATGATGGGGAGTTAGATGGTATATGAGTAATTTAGAAATAAAACCAGATATTAATGAAGATGGGGAAGTAAGACATCCAAATATCCATGATTCTCACTTGGTAGCGATTAAGAGTGATGATGACGTTTGAATTATACCCAAATGGCGTTGTTCAAGTCATATTTAAAGGTGTCGTTGAATTTATATGCAATGCTTTTGGTAGCCAAAATATTGTACTTGATATGGTTATTGATACAGAACGTTTAGTTCCTACCAAGAGTTTGGAGAAGATATATTCTCGCCCTGCGGCAATGCTGGATAAACATGATGCTTTAGTAGAGCGGATACAAGAACAAATTCAACAAGGTCAACTTTGCTTTGTTGAACTTCTTCCATCGTGTGGTTGTGAAGCATTTATCTTGTGTCAATCCGTTAAATTTGTATCCGTTGAAGAGTGATATTTCAAGTTGAAGCAACCAAAATAATTCGTTGATTTTATTTGGATTTATAGAATATTGGATTGTTCAAGGCAAACCAGAGACGTTAGATAGGGCAATGGATCCAGCGTCTTGCTAATTTTTCCGGCATCCATGCCGAAAGTACCAGTAATAGGTAAAATTAAAATCCAATAATAGCGATTATGATCCGACTGAAGGAGCATTTGATACTGATAATCACGGTAAAAAATCCTTAAGGAGGAGAACCGAATACGCATAGCGATGCTAACAATACAGAAAACACTAAGAAAATTATTTTCTATTCAATGTCACTCAATTCTCCAACATTCTCAATGAAGCGTTATCTGATATCAATCGTCTTGATGGCTCGGAACGAATACTGAAAATAAATAAACACCTTTTCAATGAGATTAGTGATTTACTGATGATATTTAAGCTTCACCCAATGGGATACGGTGAAATTCATGTCTCTAAAGAATGCAAAAATAGAGTCGAAAGTTCAGGGCTATTGAGTTTATTCTATGTAAATAATACTGGTAAAGAAATAGAAACTAGAGGTCAGATATCTCATTCAATAATCAAGTGTTTAAACATTTGTATATTGAACAAGACATCATTCCAATGGTTCTTCCAGACGCCTAATCAAACTTTTCAGTCATTTTAAGGTAAACAGCTCAGTGGTCTGCGCACGATATTGTTACCGAGGATCACATCAAGGATATCGAGATCAGCACAAGCCATATTGTCATTGTCTTGCAGGGTGATAAATTGTGCTTTGGTTAAATATTGCAAGTCAGTCACATTATCAGTGATTTGATTATGATCGAGATAGACTCGGCTCAATTTGGCCATATTGGCTAGTGCCGCCACATCGCTAATTTGATTCCAGCTTAAATTTATACTGACTAATGCGGTTAAATTGCTCAGTGCTGCAATATCGTTGATTTGATTGTGATTGATAACTAACGTATGTAATGCTGTTTTGTTAGCGAGTACAGAAATATCACTGACATCATTGCTATAAAACCATAAACTCGTTAGTACAGTTAAATTTGCGAGGGCTGATATATCGCTGATTTGATTGTGTTGCATATATAAAACGCCCAGTGCGGTTAATTCGCTAAGCGCAGAAATATCACTGATTTGGTTATTCTGTAAAAATAAATGAACCAAGTTGGTCAAGTTGCTAAGACTTGAAATGTCACTGATTTGGTTTACCTGAAGATGTAAAAGTATTAATTCGGTTAAATTGGCTAGTACTGATATATTACTGATTTGATTTTGCTCCAAAAATAACCACTTCAGTGAGGGGAAGTATTTCAAGTCAGTGATATCTTTAATCCCTCGCTGAGCGCAATTTAGATTGTCGACGTCTGTGAGTAAGGTCCAGCCAAAGCGGGCTGCGGCTTCCAAGATACAAGCACCAAGATTGGCATCAACAAAGTGAACATCATTGATTAATGTCAGAGTAATACAATCAGTGGGGGCGGTGACAATACCATTGCCTAATGCAGCTTGAAGCGCATTTAATTGCTCACAAATCAGCTGATCATTATGACTTAAATTAATTGTCACAGCATTGGTGAGTCCGCTTAAACCGGTCAGGTTGCTGATTTGATTATATTGTAGATATAGCGTTTGCAACGCTGTTAGGTTAGTGAGAGCAACAAAATCACTAATGTGGTTATTTTGCAGTAACAAAACCGTCAGTGAGGTTAAATTGCTCAGTGCGCTAATCTCGCTGATCTGGTTGTAACCAAGATACAGTCTTTGCAACACGGGCAGATTGCTCAGCGGGCTGATATCGCTAATATTGTTGAGATTTAAATCAAGTCGTTGCAATTGGTTCAATGTGCTTAACGCACTAATATCCGTAATTTGGTTGCTGCCAAGTAATAATCTTTGCAATGAAATTAAATCGGCTAGCGGTGTGATGTCACTAATTTGGTTAGCGGCTAATTGTAACCTTTGCAATTCAATCAGATGGCTTAACGGGGTAACATCGCTAATAAGGTTGTCATGTAAAAATAGCGTGTTCAACTGGGTCAAACCACTGAGCGCTGTTAAGTCACTGAGTTGATTATTGTCGAGTAATAAGTAGCCCAACGTCGACAAATTGGCTAGCGCTGAAATATCACTTAATTGATTGGCCGAAAGATATAATCTTTGCAGTAGCGATTGGGTGTTTACCGCCGAAATATCACTGATTTGGTTGTTATGAAGGTATAAGGTCAGCAATTTGTTCAGCTCAGAAAGTGCGCTGATATCACTGAGCTGATTATTGTCGAGGTATAAATACTGCAATGTTGTGATTTCAGCTAGGGCAGCGATATGACTGATTTGATTACCGCTTAACGACAGAAAGCCCAACGAGTCGAGTTGCTCCAGCCCATCTATAGCACTAATGTTGTGGTTGTCACAATCCAGTCCGCTGACCTGTGACGCGAGTGTCCAACCGTTTTGTGCGGCGGCTGCCAGCACACAACTGGCCAGATTATTGTCGACAAATGAAATGTCAGCGATAAGCGCTTGATCTAACGGGTTAACTAATCGTTCGTCAAAGAATGTTTTAACGCTTATCTTATTGATTGCTTTACTGGCTGAGTGACTGCTCTGTTTAACCCACTGCTTTACTGTCATTTCACGTTGTGTTTTGTGATGAAGCGAATTTGATGGATTGTCGATTTGCGCGGTTGCCAGTGGTATCAACATAAAGCAGCATAAAAATGCGATTATTCGTCTTGATGTCATTACTATATTCCTGATTATCATTACTATTGCAATAGCGACTAGTGCTATTAATGACTGGCAATATTACAGCGGGGGACGGTGCTGTTCAATGATTGTTTTTTTGTGTAACCATTGAGCGTTATTGTTGATTCTGTCGATAGGTTTGAACACTGGTTATTTTTACCAATAACCCAAAAAAACCGGAGGACAGCACATCCCCCGGTCTTCAACTTTCACTTAAGTAAAATATCTACTCCAATGTGACTTTTAACGCCATACCTGAGCGCTGTCCGATAACACTGATAAAGCGGTAGCCTCTTTCAGGGTTGGTTACTGTGACAGACTCTTGATTGGCAGGGTTAGCACTTCTTTGATCATAAGCCGTTGAAGTTGCCCAAGTAGACCCTTTGTAATAAACATCGCCATCGCCAGTGCCGTGATCACTTTCGATTTTAAGACTACTGGTACCTGATGGCACATAAACATAATAGTATTGGATGCTATTATCTGAAGAAGCGTTCGGTACACAGATTGCTTTGCCACTCGTCAAATCCTGAGAGCTGGTAGGGCCTTGAGTTAAACAGGTATTTTCCAAGGTGCCAGGCGTTGGATCTGGATCCGGCTGTGGACCCGTGCCATTTCCTGTGCGGATATGGGTATAACTGCTGTTATTGGCTTCCGTCCATTCATTAACGGCACCACCATTATCGATAATAACACCGAGATAATAGTTAGTATTAGGCTGTAAATTAGCCGGAATAGTAACATTTTTAATCACGGTATCTGGGGTATTTCGGCTAACAGTAACTGTATCAGTACCAATCAATGTATCTTGATTGGTAATGCTGGCATTAGTCGAAATATAGTACCCCAGCTGCACCGTTTGTGAATGACTACCATTATTTTCCAAGGTCATTTCGTATTGGATTTGTTGGCCTAAAGCCACGTTATGACGCTCTTCACAATAATCTCTGGTACAGCTAGATTCAACTTTAGTTGCACTCAATTCTGCACCATTACTGGCCAAAAGCCGATTACGCCCATGGCTGCTATATTGACCCGAAGCACCAACCAGTCGCCAAGCAGACACTGACAAATCCTGTCGTGTATCGCTACCATATAAGCTAATCAATCCGTTAACAGCATCTTCTCCCATATACGACCGCAGCGAGTTCTCACCTGTAGTATGCAAGTGGGTGTAATCGGTGCCCATGATATTATAGTAACGATTTTCATGTGCTAAACCCACGGTATGACCAACTTCATGTAGGGCTGTTGTCTCAAAGGTGCGCTTTTCTAGGCCATAACCACGAAAATCTGTTTTTTGACTCATGTTATCGCCGTAACCGCCATTTGGGATATTGTTGTGAAAAACGATGTCGCCCTCAATAATACGACCGCAAGGACTAGTGGTGTTATACGCGACAGCAGAGGTACCTGGTCCCCACCAAATTTCACTTTCACCGTTGCCGATAGCCACATTAGTCTCATTATCGAGCCTGACTCTGACATTTAACCGGGCTGGTGTATCGTTAAAACGAGTCAGTGCTGTGGCAAATGAAGTCCGCCATTTGGCAAATGCGCCATCAAAGCCGGTCGGATTGGCGTTAAAAGTAAAGCCGCTAGTCGCCCATTTTTCATTAGTATTATTACAGTCTTTCAATAATTGATAAGCCTGCGATTGAAAGCTCGATACACTCAATAAGGCACCGAGGCCTATGATCTTAATTGGTTGTCTTAATTTCATCTTACGACTCCGTTTAGTTATTATTCGAATGATTAAGCAGTGGATCACCGCCATTGAGTCTCAGTTGCTCAGCTTCCCACTGGTCAAACTGGCTACCTGTTAACTGTTTAGCTTTTTTGAATATCAGCTCATTTCGGGGTACCTCAGGTGCTTTATGCGCCTGGGTTAACACCGAATATGCTTGGAAAGGCATATGGCTGTCTATATCTTGGGTTTCAACTGGTGTGTGGTGTTTTTGCAACGCAGTGGCTTTATCAAGCTGCTTGATATGGGCAATAAAACCGGCAATGGTTGATTTAGCTAAACGTGAATTAGTCTTCGCTTTTTTGCCCTCAGCATTACGCTCAGACAAACTGGTGAACGCAAGTTCGCCTTTTTCGTTGACCGCTACCGCTGATTCATTGGCGGCGATCACCTTGCCGTTTTCTAACACAAATCGGCCTTTTTCACAGTCGACAAAATCACACCCGGTATCGACGGATTGTTGCACCATTAACACCGCATCCTCGCCAACCTTGACGGCGGGTGAGTTAGAAGCTGACAGGCGATTACCATTTTCAAACTCACCACCAACGAATTTAAGTGTGATGGTATTGTTGGCATAACGTCCTGAAATCACCTCAGCAACACGATAAGTGACAAAGGTATAGGGGATTTTTTCTATCGACAATCGTTCACTGATATCAATCAATTCACCGCGAAAAATAAACTCTGAACGCGTAACCAAATCTTGCAAAAATGAATCTTGGCTTGGCGCTGTGGTGGTTAAATCTGGGTGGTTGACCTCAATGTGTGCATTCGCCGTGGCAGCAAACGATCCGCTTATCAGCGTTGCCAGCAATGCAACGCCATAACGAGTCAGGTTATTTTTTCTGCTGATGTTTTGCTTCTTCATATTCTTATTCTCCAAACATTTAAAATTTTGTCACTGCTACGTCAATCCAGGCATCACTAATTCACTAGCATTAGTGAAATCGTCATTAGAATCGATTGCTCGATTAGCGGTTTTTGTGGTGAAATTTGCATACGCTGCATTAACGACTGGACTGGCCAGTATTAACCCTGTGAGGATCGAATTAGATGCAAGTAATTTCATACTATTGCTCCTGTTTTTTCAGTTATTGTTGTTGGTTAGATTTTACCTGTAAAGCCAATAACTGGCTTCCAAGCGAGTTGTGCAATAAATACACGCAACAGATCGTACACAATAAATTGTTATGAAAGTGTGATAAAAACAGCGACTTATACAACAAATTAAGCATTTTATAAATAAATTGTTATTTTAAGAAAAATAAAAGTTAGCAAAATTTTAACAAATAGATAAAAATAGTTTGATGAAAAAATTGGAAAATCCCGATTTATGTTAAAAAGTAAAACACAATAATGATTATTGTTTAGGGAACATTTAGGTTGACAGCTTATTTATCTTCATCCATTATTAGCTTAGACGTACCGCTGGCAATACAGAGCAAGGCTAAAAAGGTGAAGAGATGTCATTGGTAACAGGCAAAATCAGTACCCCACTCGCCCTTAAACCCATTCATGTTGGCTTTTTGTTGTCTGCTAATGAACCGTTAAATCAGTTACCGCTTTGCCAAGAATCTATGTGCTGGTCTCGCACGACCGAAGACGGACAACAAATGCGATTAGCAAAACAGCGGTTATATTCAAATGCTGACGGAGAATTTTCTTTTTACTGTCCCGATAAATGCGTGGTAGAAATTGCAGTTTATCATTTGGGTTATATGCCATGGATAGCAAGTTTTAATGATAATCAGTTAAAGAAAACCTGTTTGGATATTAACCTTGTTGCTCAGCCAGCTCGCCAATTAGCCCGGGTTGAAGTTGAGCAGGTTAATGATTACCAAGATGTTTTATTAAAAGCGGTTGATTTATCTTTGCTCTCACAACCAGATTTACCGGAACAGCGTATCAGTAAAAACGGCAGCTTTTTTATCGAACACCTTGCCCCAGATCACCAATATGGCTTCGCCTTATTTATACCAGATGGCGGAGCTAAATTTCATAGTGCTACAGCAAGTCCAGAAACCGGCGAGACTGTATTTTTTTCAAGTCGGTCAAAAATCAATCATTAGGAGGCAGCAATGGCAACACAAACTCAGCAAATTAATGGCGGCCAAAATGGGCCAACCGGATCCAATGGATCCAGCGGTGTTATTACCGGCAACGATGGTCAAATAGGTGGTGATGGTAATGATGCCACTGGCAGTGGCGGTTTACAGTTGGTGGTTGGCGACTGTGAAATCATTAATATCGTCGGCGGTCCCGGTGGTGATGGCGGTAACGGTGGCAATGGCGGTTCAGGTACATTTTGGGGTAGAGGAGGCACCGGAGGTTCAGGTGGAGACGGTGGCGATGGCACCGCTTTTGTCTTAACTATTGGCAGCCAAAGCACAGTATTTTGTACCGGTGGTGTTGGCGGCAGCGGCGGTGATGGCGGTGACGGCGGTTTTGCTCGGGGACCAAGAAATGGCGGCAATGGCGGCGAAGCGGGCAATGGTGGTGCTATCTGTTTTGTCGCTGGAGCCGGATGCGATTTAAGCTTTGAAGGCGGAAAAGGCGGCGATGGTGGTAATGGCGGTGACGGTCGTCGAGGTGGTATTGGTCGAAATGGTGGTAATGGTGGCCAAGTTGACGGTGAAGCTTTTCAGGCCAACGTTGAAAAACCGGCTTGTGAAGTCAAACCATACTTAACAATAAAAGGCGGACAAGGTGGAGATGGAGGTAATATGGGTAGCTATAGAGGGTCTGGCCGTAGCGCGTCATTTAATAGTAGCCGTTATCGCCAAGGTGGTAATGGTGGCAACGGCGGCGGCGTAATAATTACTGACACTCAATCAAGCGATACGGTACCTGACACTTCAACTGGAGGTGCTGCGGGTGCAGCTGGTACGGGTACGCCGAGAGGAGGTGCAGCACCAACAGCAGGTACAGCTGGTACGGTGTCTCGTCCTTGACGCTTAATTTAGCTAAGCCATTTATCGAAACCGATAACAAAACCTTTTGCCGATACAACCAGACAGCAATAAGCCCTCTTCTAAGCTTAAATTTGGATCGGCAAAATACCAATTTAGCTTAATAAAGCCCATGTTCTACAGCAGTAAAAGCAGCAGATGAGCCTGAGTTATCCACTTAAAAACATTTAAATCACATAAACGGTTATTTAGGTGAGCTATAGATTATGTTAAATAGTGCTTGGTTGAGATAACTCCCTATCTAAACAACTTTAAAAGCTGGCATTGTTGTTTTTTACTCTAAATCAAAATCTAACCTCAAAAACAGGCCGGTTTACGGTAGGATGTGATGAGCCAGAAGCGACACCCATCACAAATGGGCAATAAAAGGGTGATATTTCAATAAGGCACGTTTAGCCGCTTTATCAAAAACCTCCTCAGGTATTGACGCTATCACTCCAAAATCCTCATAGTTAATGCCTTGATACATTGGTATTAAGCAATTTAATGCACAGACTCAACTACGTTTGATTGCGTACTATTAACAGGCAAATCATTAACTAAATCACCTTTAAGCTGGGCGATTTCTGCATCTTTTTGCGCAATGATCAGCGCAAATTTTTTGCTAGTTTGCCGTTGCGCGTAAAGTGACACGGATAGGGGAACAAAATAGGTGAGGATAGCAGCAGGAATATTGAATATTTCAGGCCCTAAAATTGCAGCATGTTGATTAATAACATTAAGCATGGTGCCAACCAAAATACTGGTCCGTATAGCACCAGGCATTAATGGTTTTACAACCGTAATCAAATCATTTATTAGGGTCATAACCCAACTCCTTTTTGATGAATCATAATACTTAAATATATTGAGGTGGACCAAAGCCTGTTGATGGCCAGTTTCATCATCAGAATTGCTCATTTGTCTATTATTTGTTACATCAGCCATAGGTATTATCGTTTTTGTCTTCGATATTGGCCTTAACTGTTTGCAGTATATCATCAAGCCTGATGAGATGTCATAGGGATTGTGGCTCACATAATTATTGCTTTGAAGTTTGCAACCGTAATGAATCAGTAACAACATCGACAACGAAAAAAATAATGAAACCAATGGCTAAACAGTGTAGCAATTAGCTTCCCACTTGTTTAGACTCAATAATCCTAAACTAACAACAAAAAGCGATGTAAAGTGAGCCAAAATATCAACGATCTCGATAATTTTCGCATAAATAATAATGAAATCAATAGCCCTGGCGTATTCAAAGCACCCGGCGAAACAGTAGAAATTGAAGGTCAGACAATCACTGGTGGATTATTCTATTTTGGTCACGACAAAAACCATCAAACCGACCCTTCTTTAGTCAATCCATCTTTGCCCATTATCCGTTCATCTCAACGATTTTATGACGATACACTCACTGATTGGACTGATTATGCCCAATTATCTCCTCAATGCCGGGGCGCTTATATCACTTGGCTGGCCAGTAACCGTGATAATCCCAAAGTCCCATTAGACTATATTTATCTATATTTTTATGGCTTGGAAAGACGTCTATTAGTCGATTTTATTAATGGCGCAGTTAGCGACAATGAATGTCAGATTATCTATGATGAACTCGTCAGGTTAAGAACAATTTATGGCCAAGACCCTGAGTTTTATGACTGTGCGACCCAACTGATGGAATACCTCAGCGTCTTCGTGGCAAACATCACACTGATCGACGGGTTGGGAGTTAACCCGTCGATTGATTCGTTATTATTCAAATATTACCTAGCGACGACAGTTAACGCTGGCCGCCCTATATCGCCAACGCTGGCATTAATTTGGCTCAATGCAGCTCCAGATCACCATTTGCGCACACCCGCCCGGCGCTGTGCTGATGAATTTTCAACGCTGTTTAAAATCCGCTATGGCGAAAAATTTGACCATGGCATGATAATTAAAATCAATAAAGCCCGATTAAGACTCGACTACTATACCGCTAACGAGTCACTACCAGACGCTTATAGCTCAAAGTTGGATTTGCCTGATCCAAGCGCCCTCACCGGCCCGATCAACAAATTGCTGACCATCGCCCAAAGCTGCACCGATGAGCTTGATTCCTACAGCCGTTATTTGGGCAAAAAGGAAAGTACAAAAGAAGATCTGACAGGGTTACTGTTATTACCTAGTGAATTATTGAACGATACTCGGTCATCAATATTAAACCATTTCAAAAGCTGGGCAACTGAGCAGATTAACACCACTGACGGGGTAACTGACGTCGCCAGTTTATGGCAAAACATTAACCAACCAATGCCTGAACGACTGTATAAAAAAGACCTTGAACTACTCAGTTGTTTATGTGACAAAATGGGGCTGAGTTTTGCTCCCGATCCGCGTTTTCATCAAGCCAAACCCAGAGTTGATGGCCAAATTGTACTGTTTAATCAGCATGATCACTTCAAACCCACTAAGGCATTCAACAAAATGCTCGTCACTTTACACCTAGGGGCAATGATGGCCAGTGCCGATGGGGTAATTGATAGCAGCGAAATTGCCCTATTGCACCGCCTAATTGACGATGATCAACAGCTCGGTGACACTGAACAAAAATCGTTACATGCTTATCTGTTATGGCGTTTAAATACGCCGATTAACATGACCGGACTCAAAGAAAAATTGAGCCATCTGCGCAGCCAAGAAAAAAATGCCGTCAGTCATATATTAATCGGCATTGCGCTGGCTGATGGGGTAATTGACCCTCAAGAAATCAGTCACTTAGAGAAATTCTACACCGCACTGGGTTTAGATAAGACCACGGTGAGCGACGATATTCATCGACTGTCGGCAATCAAATCCCCCCCTGCGCAGCCAGAAGCCACTGCCGGATTTAGTCTCGATCAAGAAGTTCTGGCGATGCACCAATCTGATACCGAAGCCGTACAAAATATGCTCGGCGCTATTTTTAATACCGACACTGACGAAAAAATTGATGAAGATGACAAGCCCGTCATTGCCCATCCAGCGGGATTGGACAAGGCACATCAAACCCTCTTCGATACTTTATTAAGTAAGAATGAGTGGACGCGAAATGAGCTGCAACAACAATGCGCTCTACTGAATTTGATGTTAGACGGTGCCATAGAAACCATTAATGACTGGGCTTATGAGCATATTGATGCCCCCATTCTTGAAGGTGAAGGGCAAGAAGGTAACAGTTATATTTTCGTTGATCGCGAGATCGTCGATGAAATCTTAGCACTCAGTTAACCCTCAACACCGAGAACCTAGCACCCAGAACCTAACACCCAGAACCTAACACCCAGAACCTAGCACCCAGAACCTAACACCCAGAACCTAGCACTCAATCATGAACCATAATTTATAACAGGGAATATCTCTAACATGACGGTAAAACGCATTCGACTCAAAGAAAAAGACGCTATTATTCAATCACTTAAATCTGGCGTCACCCCCAAGGTAGGGATTCAGCATATTCAGGTAGGACGTATTGAAGAAATCAAAGCGCTGCATCAGGATATTGAGCGAGTCAGTGAAGGCGGCTCGGCTTTTCGCTTGATTATTGGTGACTATGGTTCCGGTAAGACCTTCTTTCTCAGTGTGATTCGCGCCATTGCGTTGGAGAAAAAACTAGTCACCATTAATGCCGATTTGGCACCGGATCGTCGCATTCACGCTTCTGCCGGACAAGCTCGTAACCTTTATGCTGAACTGATGCGCAATTTGGCGACTCGCAACAAACCCGATGGCAATGCGCTGACCAGTGTAGTTGAGCGATTTGTCACACAGGCGCGGCAGGATGCTGATAGTCGTCATATTGATGTTGCAATGGCCATTAAGGAACGTTTGGCAGCGTTGACCGAATTTGTCGGCGGTTATGATTTTGCCAAAGTGATTGAAGCTTATTGGCAAGGCTATGAGCAGGATAATGACAGCCTCAAGTCTAATGCTATTCGCTGGTTACGGGCTGAATACAGCACCAAAACAGATGCCAAAAAAGACCTTGGGGTGCGTTCAATTATCGACGATCATAGCTTTTACGATAGCTTGAAATTAATGAGTTTATTTGTCAGGCAGGCGGGCTATCAGGGACTGTTGGTCAATCTCGATGAGATGGTCAACCTTTATAAACTCAACAGCACCCAAGCACGCACTTCAAATTACGAGCAAATTTTACGGATGCTCAACGACTGCCTACAAGGCACTGCTGAACATTTAGGCTTTCTTTTGGGTGGCACACCAGAGTTTTTACTCGACCCTCGTAAAGGGCTGCACAGTTACGAAGCCTTGCAATCTCGTTTGGCTCCTAACCGTTTTGCCCAACAGGCTGAGGTGATTGATTATTCTTCTGTTGCACTGCATTTGTCGAATTTAACCCCAGAAGAGCTGTTTATTTTGCTGAAAAACCTCCGTCATGTGGTGGCACAGGGCGACAGCAGTCACTATTTACTGCCCGACGAGGCGTTACTGGCCTTTTTACAGCATTGCAGCCAAACCGTAGGGGATGCTTATTTCCGTACACCGCGTAATACCATCAAAGCTTTTATCGATTTATTGGCGGTGCTGGAGCAAAACCCATCGCTTAATTGGCAAACGCTACTGTCACAAGTCACCCTTGAAACAGAGCGTCCCTCTGATATGCCGGACATTAAAATCGGCAGTAAACCGGGTAGTAGCAACGACAGTAATGACCAATTGGCTGATTTTCAACTATGAGCGATGGCTGGCAACAACTCGACAAAAAGGTGCAAAAGTGGGTTTACCAGCAAGGTTGGCCTGATTTAAGGCCAATTCAAAAAAAGTCGGTTGCGCCTATTATGGCCGCGCAACAAGATATTGTGATCAGCGCCTCAACCGCTGCGGGTAAAACAGAAGCGTTCTTTTTACCCGCTTGTAGTGTGCTGCAAGCTGCTGCTAGTGATACCACCGAAGGGTTTGGTATTCTCTATATTAGTCCACTTAAAGCCTTGATTAATGACCAATATCGTCGACTCGAAAGTCTTTGTGATTTACTCGACATGCAGTTGACGCCTTGGCATGGTGACAGCGCACAAGGTAAAAAACGCAAAGCGAAATTGGCTCCGTCCGGGATTTTATTGATCACCCCAGAATCACTGGAATCCTTATTTTTCCGCAAGCCCGGTTGGGTGGCGCAGGCGTTTGCCGGATTACATTATATTGTGATTGACGAATTTCATGCGTTTATCGGCTCAGAGCGTGGTCATCATTTATTATCGCTATTGAATCGGCTCGATGCTTTATTGCAGCGAGATACACCCATTCCCCGGGTGGCGCTGAGTGCAACGCTGGGAGAGTTGAGAAAAGTACCGAAATCGTTGCGACCGAACGGTGATTTTCCCTATCAGATCATCACCGAGGAAGGCAATCAGAGCACACCGCATTTGGAAGTTCGGGGTTATATCAACCCTGCCACCTTGGAGGATGATCAGGAGGATGATCAGGAGGATGATCAACAGCAAACCGCAGAAATCAATATTTGCCGGGACTTGTATCAGCTTTGTCGCGGTGAGTCTCATCTTATATTCGCCAACAAACGGAGTAACTGCGAAAAGTTTGCCGCTCAACTTAGCCATTTATGTCAGCAAAATCATGTGCCTAACGAATTTTTCCCGCATCATGGATCATTGGCCAAAGAGTTGCGGGAAACCCTCGAAGCCCGGCTGCAAAAGGAGAACTTACCCACTACCGCAGTCTGTACCATGACGCTGGAATTGGGTATAGATATTGGTAAAATCAATGCCGTTGCACAAGTGACGCCACCGCAAACGGTGGCCAGTTTACGTCAACGAATGGGGCGTTCAGGACGTCGTGGTACTTCCTCTATATTGCGATTATTTATCGAAGAAGAGCAGCTGACCGCACAATCAAGTATCGTGGATAAATTGCGTCTGGGACTACTTCAATCGGTTGCTATGGTGCGTTTATTGGAGCTGAGTAAATGGTATGAACCGGCAGATGAGCAGCAATATCATTTTTCGACATTATTGCACCAAGTGCTTGCGGTGATTGGTCAATGGGGTGGTGTCACAGCCAAACAATTGTATATTTTATTATGTGATACAGGTCCATTTCAGCCAGTCAGTATTGACCATTTCAGGCAACTATTGACGCATATGGGCAGCATTGATTTGCTGACTCAACTCTCCAGTGGCGAGCTGGTATTAGGGATTGAAGGGGAAAGAATTGTCAGTCATTACACCTTTTATGCGGTATTTCACACCCCGGCGGAATATCGCCTAATCAACAAAGGTAAAACCCTTGGTTCGTTGCCCATCATATCTCCGCTTATCGTCAATCAGCATATCATCTTTGCTGGCAGACAATGGAAAATCACCGATATCGACAGTAAAAGCAGAACCATTCAAGTGGTAGCCACCCAAGGTGGCAAGCCGCCGTTATTTGGTGGCGAAGGCATTGACATACATGATCGCATCAGGCAAGAAATGTTTGAAATACTGCACTGTGGCGGCGAGAGTGGCGGCGAGAGTGGCGAGTGGCTAAATGACTTTGTTGATGATACCGCCAAAGAACTTTTAACCGAAAGCCAACAATATTTCACCGGACTCAACCTGGCCGAACAGTGTTTATTCCAGCAAGGCGAAGCCGTTTATTTGGTCCCTTGGCTTGGCGATAAAAAGATCAACACGCTAAAAATGCTGTTAGTTAGTGAAGACTATGAGGCCAATGCGTTTGCGGGTGTCATCGATATTAAGGACAGCCAAGTGGCAGCGGTAAGAGACACTCTGGTGGGGTTATTATCCAAAAAACCACCAACTAACACTGAATTGGCTCAACTGGTATCGAATAAATCTCAAGACAAATTCAGCCATCTTTTACCCCCTGAACTGATCAACCTTGACTTTGGTCAGCGGGCTTTTGATGTGTCTGGCACTTTGGCTTGGTTACGGCAGACGTTTGGTTGATTTGGACCATAGACAAATCAACCAACCATGATAAAATCGCCGACCGATAGTTAGAATCATTAAGGAACACCCTGATGGGATTTCAACTTGAAATCAATTGCGTATTACGTAGCGACGTTTATGACGAACTGATCGTCGGTCAAACTTATGACTTCACCCGTAGTGGCACTCAGCCATTGGTTGACGATGCGCCGCTTTGGCTGGTTCGCCACGATTGGACTGCACAAGCTGAAATTAGCCTCTTGACGCAAAGAGTGTCGCAAAGCAGTGAAAGCGAGCAATTAACCGGACAGTTTCGTGTCAATCACTTATATAAAGGTAATGAACAAATTGCCATGACCCGAATATTAACTCGCATGTATGCAGGTATTAGCGACCCGTATATCTACTTATTATCAGGCAGTGAAGAACATAACCGTTCACTAGCAACTGGTGAATTAGTACGAGATTCAATCCAAGATGAAGGCTTTATTCACGCCTCACCTGCCGATCAATTAGACCGGGTGGCGAACAAATATTACACCAAAGTCGTCGAGCCACGAGTGTTGATAGTGGACAGGACTCGCATCAAAGCCGAGGTAAAATGGGAGCCTGCAACCGGGGGTTTATATCCGCATATTTTTGGTCCATTGAATATGGATGCGGTGGTTAAGGTGCAAACTATTGCGCTTGGGGATGATGGTAAGTTTGGTATTAAGGTTGAATCCGTTTGATTATTTGGTAAATATTCAGTTGAAATATGCCTCCCCCGCGATTGGTAGCAGCTGCGCTTGGCTAAAATGTTGATCTATATCTGGGCAGCATGATTCTTTTGTTGTTTCAAAAAAACCCATATACCGCGATATAAAGAGGTCCTTCAATAATTCGTCCAATTCACCACCAAACTGATTTAGCCTGACCTCAGCAGCCTTGTTATGATCGCTCAAAGCAACAACATTATCCCCAGGCTCTGCATCAAGCACAGTATCCACAGAGTATTCAGCCAGAAAATACTGATAGAAACCAAACACTTTTTCCAGCGAGGTTTTATCCCTACAAATAAAGGAACGCAATGACAGTAACTTAAACAAATCCCGGTAGCCTTTACTCTGCTCAATAATATATTGATTAACCCAAGTGGTATTAAGACCGCCTTTAATATGGCCACAAACAAAACCATAAGACCAGCCGCTAACCAATCTGTTCTTGCTATACTCCTCATCAACCAGCGACTCAAACGCCATGGCCATCTGTTCTATAAATATCGGTGTAACGTCATCATTGCGAATATTATCAGCCCATTGAGTAGGCATAGCATAGACCTGCTCGGCAACAATGAGCCATTGGCTAAAAATAGTTTGAGCAATGCTTTTTAAACCAAAGACTAAATCTGACTGTTTGATTTTTGTGGCAAAATACGCTTTTTGACTCTGCTCTTGATCCATAGTGTGACCTGTTTATTAACCAGATAACTTATAGTATAGAAAACATTTAGGTCAGCATTAGTCATTGCTGTTTGTATTCACTGAGAGGTTAAATGTTGTAAACAAACTTGAAGGTAGACTGATGATTGTTATTTCGACAAATAGAAATCATCAAAACCACTTTTTATACTGTTAACCACTCGCCCGTTGACAGCTTAAACGACTTGATAATGGCTCTTATGGGTTTATGATGATGGCGGATACACTTCAACCGAACTTCAACCGATTATTGAAGAGATATTAAATAGCGTTCATCTAGACACTCTTTTTATCCACAAAATTAACAATTACACCGAATGGTCACAAAAATCCAACCGCCCAACGATCGATCATTAAATATACAATTAATGCTTTATTTTTATCCGCCGATATGATCCTGTACCAGAGCTTCTCTACGGATTTCATATCGTCAGACTACGCTCACCGGGAGGACTCGCTATTTTCCTCCCTTTTTTCGATCTTGACATTGTTGGTACCAATGAGCAGTAGGACACGAAAAACAAACCGCATTTTTTCAAAAAATACACTTAATGTGTATGTGGAGCGTACCCGTGGAAACTATAACTTCGTTTTATCCTCGACAATGTTCGTTGTCAAAAAAACCCATCACTTTGTTCAAAAAATTACTCAAAGCAGGATTACTGTTATCACTGAGTTTTAGTGCTTATGCTGATCGTGATGCTGATATCGCAGATGCTGCGCAGCAGGCGACAGACTATATCGTTCAAGACTCACAAAGATTCAGCTGTATTAGTTGTCACAACTCTGCACAGGCTATTCGTACTGCCGCTTTCGCAGAGCAAAGTGACGTCTTATCAGTTGACATGAGCAAGTTTAATAACCTGCTTAATCTGGCCAAAAACCAACAATTCGACGTAGCCGGACACTCTGGCAGAGGCGCAATTACTCATGGCGGCACAGCCACTCAATTCGGCAGTCACTCAAAACTCACCAGTACTTGGACGCTTTATTCGCTTTCCATCGTTTCACCTAATTCGACCTCCGTTTTTGACCCAGAGTGGCTACGAAAAGGGGCCGATTTTTTGATCACTCAACAAGACGCCAATGGTTTAATCGCTTCAGATCACGACGATGCCCCTGTCGATCTTAACTCTTCCATTCAGCCAACCTCCCAGGCGATGCATGTTTGGAAAAGATTGGTTGCTGGCGGTGCCGACCCTAAATATCGTGCCGCACTTGAGCTATCACGAGATGGCCTATTTAACATGCGGCCACAATCTAGAAGCAATTATTACATTCAAGAACTCTCTTGGTTAATTTTAGGTTTACGGGCCGCTGATATTGCGCCCGATCATCCTCGACTAAAAGCATTAGTACAGGAACTCAAGGACCATCAATTTAGCGATGGTGGCTGGTCGGTTAACACCTTGCCCGATGCCATATCCGATGACTCAGATGCATTCTCTACCGGTATGTCGCTGTGCACACTAACCACGGCAGGCGAATCAGACACCCAAGCTTTTGTTGACGGCGTTGACTATTTACTCAACAACCAAAACACTAACGGGTCTTGGAGCAGAGACGGCGCACACTCAGAAGTCGCGGAATCAACCTGGGCTGCCATCTGTTTGGCATCCACCCAAATTGCCGATGATGACAATGACGGTGCGCCCGATGATTTAGATAATTGTGCTAACCTGCCTAATCCAGATCAAGCCAACAGCGACTCAGACCCCTTCGGCAATGCCTGCGATGACGATGATGATAACGATACCTTCATCGATTCATTGGATAACTGCCCCATTCACAGTAACACTGATCAATCTGATGTCGATGGCGATGGTATCGGTGACGTTTGTGATACAGACCTTGATGACGACGGTGTTGATATTGGTGATAACTGTCCAAACGTTGCTAACCCTGATCAACTCGATACTGATGGCGACTTGGCCGGAAACGCCTGTGATGGCGATGATGATAACGATGGCATTTTAGATGAAAACGACAATTGCCCGGTCGATCCAAACCCCGCACAAAACAATATTTGTAATGCGCCACCAGTTGCTCAGTGTACAGATATGATTGCCGTTGCTTCACCGCTTACCTGTCAAGCCTCGGTCAGCATTAATGCCGACAGCTTTGACCCCGACAATGATGAGCTTGCCTTTACTCAATCTGCCGACGATTTTGCCCCGGGCATTAGCACCGTGATACTGACTGTTAGCGAGGTTGGCACCAATCCAGCTTTATCTGATTCATGTCAGGCCACCGTTATGGTTGTGGATGAAACTGCACCCTCTGTTGATGTCGGCGCAGACCAAACACTCGAAGCGACCTCAACAGCAGGTGCTCCAGCGGTCATCAATGCAACAACGGATGATGCCTGCGGTGCAGTATCAGTGGCAATCCAACCTGAGCTGGCAAACTACCCCTTAGGTACAACACTAGTAACAGCCACTGCCACTGATGGTTCAGGCAACCAAAGTAACAGTAGTATGACAGTAGCGGTTCAAGACACCACCGCACCCGAGCTAAGTGTTGGTACCGCGATTGAAGTTGAGGCAACAGGCCCGATGACCAGCGTTGATATCGGCGCAGCTACTGCCAGCGATATATTCCCAGTGACTGTCAATTCAAACCAACCAGCAGCCTATCCTTTAGGCACAACCACAGTGAACTGGACAGCCACTGATGCCAATAACAACCAAAGCTCAGCCACGCAACTGGTCACAGTGGTAGACACCACCGCGCCAAACTTTAGCGTCAATCAAGGTACCGATACATTATGGCCACCGAATCACAAAATGGTACTTGTCGCGGTGATTAACCAAATTGATGACTTGGTTGATGCCAACCCCAATGTCGTTATCGAAGTCACCAGCAACCAAGCGATTAATGGCAATGGTGACGGTAATACCGACAGTGATTGGGAAGTCAATCAAG
>CBDIDQ010000111.1:0-6485 GCA_965277695.1 Alteromonadaceae bacterium | reverse complement strand
AGATACTGGTGCATCAACAAAATGAATGCCCTTCTCGCTCAATGCTCCAGCGACTTTTTGTGCAGTGGCCGCATCAATGGTTGACGAATCAATCACTAATGTTGATTTTTCAAGGTAGTTGATCAAACCATCTTCACCGAGGTAAACCGACTCAACATGTTTGCCCGCAGGCAACATTGAAATAACAAAATCAGCGCCTCTAACCGCACCAGCGGTAGTGTCGGCTTGTTGACCACCAACCTCAACCACAGAAGCAATCGCCGCAGCCGACAAATCAAAAACCGTCACCTGATGACCAGCTTTCACCAAATTGATGGCCATCGGACCACCCATGTTACCCAAACCAATAAACGCGATATTCGCCATTTTCAATTCCTCATTATTTTTTTCTTGCTTTACCGACCCAACCCTTTCAACGGGTGGGTTTCATCAGACCAGGGTGACACAAACATTGACGAAATCATCTCTGGGTCAACATCATGCACATTGGCAAAACGCCACTTAGGTTGATAGTCTTTTTCAATCAACAAGGCGCGAATACCCTCGGCAAATTCACCAGACTGAGC
Source organism: Alteromonadaceae bacterium (assembly GCA_965277695.1). Taxonomy (GTDB): domain Bacteria; phylum Pseudomonadota; class Gammaproteobacteria; order Enterobacterales; family Alteromonadaceae; genus JABSOG01. The sequence continues at coordinate 5,919 of CBDIDQ010000111.1, read as the reverse complement.
ACAACGAACCGACACCCCCAACTCAAAGCGGAAGCACTCGGCCAGAGTCATATCTTTGCCTAATATCAACTGGTTATAGACGATATGCGCCGTGATGGCACTGCCATGAGACAGCGATTTTTGTGCCCGGCTGACCCACTTGTCATCGCCGCCAATCGATAAAATCGCATCAATCACGCCGTCTACACTGTCTTTTTGCGTCACTTCATCAATCAAATCGCTGTGTAACTGCACATTGCCCTGAGGCATTAAATTGAGTGCTTCAGATTCAAACTTGCGAATGAGATCATTGAGTTTTTGATGATTTAGCGAGGTAGTTTGACCCCACTTAGTCGTTAATAACTCATCATATAACGCCTGCTTTTTGTCTTGAGCAACAAAAAAGTCAGCCAAATTAATATGCTTGGCATCGGCGGCATTGATTGAAGCACCGGTAAGACCAAGAAACAAACCACAGCCTTTGGGCATTTGATTAAGAAAATAAGTACCGCCGACATCAGGATATAAACCAATGGTAATTTCAGGCATAGCGATGCGTGATGATTCGGTCACAATGCGGTGACTGGCACCCGCCATCAGACCTAAACCGCCGCCCATCACAATACCCGTACCCCAGACTAAAAATGGCTTGTCGTAAGTGTGAATAAGGTAATCGAGCTGATACTCATTGGTAAAAAAGTCTTCAACATAAGGGGCCGCTTGACCCGGGTTTTTAATCATCGCCGCGTACAAATCACGAATATCGCCACCGGCACAAAAAGCTTTTTCGCCCACGCCTTCAAGCACCACCATAGCAATGGCCGAGTCTTGCTGCCATTTTATTAATTGAGGTAATAAAGACTTGACCATATCCAGACTCAAAGCATTGAGGGATTTGGCTGAATTAAGTGTCGCGATACCGATTTTACTATCGAACTGAGTCTCCAGCTCACGGTATAACACCACCGCTTCGTTAGCTTTTTCAGTTTCTATATTCGTTGCTTCAGTCATCAGATAAACTCCTAACCGTTGACCCATTCAGGTCTACGTTTTTCTAAAAAGGCGGCAACCCCTTCGCGCTGATCTTCAGTATCAAACAGCGCCACGAATGCATCACGTTCAACAGGTAAAGCGCTGCTGATATCGCCTGAGCGACCTTTTTGGATTAAGGTTTTACAGGCTGTCACCGCTGACGGACTTTGTTTGTTGACCCGAGACGCCATCGCCAAAGCCGCATCTTTTGCTTGACCGCTAGGCACAACTTCTTCAACCAAGCCAATTTTTTCAGCCTTCTCGGCAGATAGTCGCTCACCACAGAGGATCATTCGTTTTGCCCAGCCTTCACCGACTAACCAAGACAGGTTTTGAGTACCGCCAGCACAAGGCAGCAAACCAACACTTGCCTCAGGCAAAGCCATTTGCGCTTGTTCTTCGGCAATGCGAATATCACAAGCCAAAGCGACTTCTAAACCGCCACCCATGGCATAACCATTAATCGCGGCGATTGATACCCCGCGAAAAGCACTGAGTGCTTCAAAGGCTTCACCGAAAATCGCCGCCATATCAGCGGCCACTTTCTTATCGCCATCAGCAAATAATTTTAAATCGGCACCAGCAGAAAAGAACTTTTCACCTTCACCGGTAATCACCAGCGAATAAATGTTTCTGTCGTCATTCAACCCATGAACTAAATCACGCAAATCCGTCAGACTCTGTTGAGTCCAGGTATTGGCAGGCGGATTGGCCATTGTGACTACAGCGCAATGACCAATAATTTCAACTTTAACTAAACTTGTCATGTAAACCCCTCTTTAAAGGATGTCACCAGCCCCTTCGGCCAGCAAACGACGAGCGATGATCACTCGCATGATTTCATTGGTTCCCTCAAGAATTTGATGAACCCTGACATCACGAAAATGTCGCTCCAGCGGATATTCTTTGATGTAACCGTAACCACCATGGATTTGCAACGCCGCATCACACACCTGAAAACCAACATCGGTGGCAAAACGTTTGGCCATGGCGCAATAAGCCGAGGCTTCTGGATCATTCGAATCCAATTTAAACGCCGCCAAACGCACCATCTGACGCGCCGCTACCAATTCAGTGGCCATATCAGCCAACTTAAACTGCAAACCCTGAAACGCCGCAATCGGTTTGCCGAACTGCGAACGTTCCTTCATGTATTCTTTGGCGGTATCCAGCGCATGTTGCGCAGTACCGACCGAACAAGTGGCGATATTAATACGACCACCATCAAGCCCTTTCATAGCAAAAGAAAAACCCTGGCCTTCTTCGCCCAATAAATTGGTTTTAGCAATACGCACATTATCAAAGGTGATAAGACGCGTTGGCTGAGCATTCCAGCCCAGTTTTTCTTCGGCTTTACCATAGATAACACCTTCGGCATCGCCCGGAATAATCACCGCAGAAACCCCTTTAGGCCCCGGCTCACCCGTACGTACCATCACCACCAAAACCTCGGTTTCGCCAGCACCAGAAATAAACATTTTTGACCCATTGATAACATAATCGTCACCATCGGATTTAGCAGAGGTGCGCAAAGATGCAGCATCAGAGCCTGAACCCGGTTCGGTCAAACAATAGGAGGCGATTTTCTCGCCAGTCACTAGGCTTGGACACCACTGGTCTTTAGCGACTTGGGTGCCCCAGCTGGCAATCATCCAGGTGGCCATATTGTGGATGGTCATCATCGCGGTAGTCGCGGTGCAACCCATGGATAACTGCTCAAAAATAATCGACGCATCCAAACGGCTCAAGCCCATACCGCCAGCTTCTTCTGGGGTATATAAAGAACAAAAACCCAATTCACCGGCTTTGGCAATCACCTCTTTGGGGAAAATATGTTCGGCATCCCATCTGGCAGCGTGTGGGGCAAATTCAGCTTCGGCAAACTGGCGGGCGGTATCAGCAAACATTTGCTGATCTTCGTTGTAATTAAAATTCACAATGGCAACCTATGTATTTTATGTGATTAATACGGCACTAACGACAACGGCCGCAAAAGCGGCCGTTGATGATCTAAACAGAGTTATTTAAGGTTAATACTCATGTTAGGACCTGAGACATCTTCATCTGCAAACCAACGTGCAGTAATGGTTTTAGTCTCGGTATAGAAGCGTACTGCTTGCTTGCCATAAGCATGTTGGTCACCGTAGAAAGAGCCTTTCCAGCCAGTGAACGAGAAGAACGGCAATGGAACCGGAATAGGAATATTAATCCCCACCTGACCCACTTCAATCTCATGTTGGAATTTACGACCAGTATGGCCGCTGGCAGTAAACAAAGAAACGCCGTTGCCATAAGGGTTGTTGTTAACCAGCTCAATCGCCTCTTCAAGGGTATCAACCCCCATAGTGATCAACACCGGACCAAAGATTTCTTGAGTGTAAATTTCCATGTCGGTTTTCACATCAGTGAACATGGTAGGACCAACCCAGTTACCGTCAGGATAACCGTCAACAGTAATGTCTGAGCCGTCCAGCACACAGTTTGCGCCTTCTTTTTTACCTTGTTCAATCAAACCCAAAATACGCGCTTTGGCTTGAGGATTGATTTGAGGACCGTAAGCCGCATCCGCATTGCTGTGATGACCTGGACCCACTTCAGCCAAGGCAGCTTTGATTTCTGGCAACCATTCTTGTGATTTGCCGACGAATACCGCAACAGACGCTGCCATACAACGTTGACCCGCAGCACCGACAGAAGCACCAACAATATTGTTGATCACTTGCTGTTTATTGGCATCAGGCATCACCACTAAATGGTTTTTAGCGCCCGCAAACGCTTGAACGCGTTTCAGGTTATCGGTGCCGGTTTTGTAAATGTACTGACCCACTGGCACAGAACCAACAAAAGAAATCGCTTTGATATCTTGGTGATGCAACAACACATCAACTTGTTCTTTAGTGCCGTGAACCACCTGAATAACGCCTTTTGGCGCACCAGCTTCTTCGAACAACTCAACCATACGAGTTGGTGTTAGTGGATCTTGTTCAGACGGTTTAAGGATAAAGGTATTACCACAAGCGACAGCTAGCGGGAACATCCATAAAGGGATCATCGCCGGGAAGTTAAACGGCGTAATACCCGCACACACACCCAACGGTTGAATAAAGCTATAAGTATCAATGGCACGAGCCACGTTTTCAACGGTTTCGCCCATCATCATTGAGGGAATGTTAGCGGCGTGTTCAACCACTTCGATACCGCGCCAGACATCGCCCATCGCATCTTCGTGGGTTTTGCCCAATTCGTTACAGATGATACCAGCCAGTTCTTCCTGATGTTCTTTCAACAACACCGCATAACGCATCATTACGCGAGCACGCTCAGAGATAGCCACTTCTTTCCAGCTTTTAAACGCTTCTTTCGCGCTGGCAATGGCCGCATTCATTTCATCGGCAGTGGCACAAGGCACTTCAGCCAACACTTCCTGAGTGGCAGGGTTTAATACCGGGATCCATTGGTCAGATTGAGATTCAACCCACTCACCATTAATAAACAGGGGAACTTTTTTAGTCATGACAATTATCCAAAAAATTATTTAATTAAACAAAAATGATCACACATTGCTGCTAACCCAGATAATGTGGGGCCAAATTTAACCAATTTCAACTGCTATTGCTGTTGCTTCGCCACCGCCGATACACAGCGTCGCGACACCTTTTTTTCAGATTGCGCTGAGTTAAGGCATAAATCAAAGAAACAATAATTCGCGCACCGCTGGCACCGATGGGGTGACCGAGTGCACAAGCACCGCCATGAACATTCACTTTAGCCTCATCAAGGCCCAACTCGTTAATCGCCAACATCGTCACCATGGCAAAGGCTTCATTGATTTCAAACAAATCAACGTCTTCCTTGGTCCAACCTACGCTGTCAAGCAAAGCCCCAATGGCCGAAACCGGTGCAGTAGTAAACAAAGCAGGCTCTTGAGAATGGGTTTTGTGGCCGACAATGCGACACAATGGCGTCAAACCGCGTTCTTTCGCATCTGATGCTTTCATCACCACCAAAGCGGCGGCACCGTCAGAAATAGAACTGGAGTTGGCGGCAGTTATAGTGCCGTCTTTGGCGAATGCTGGGCGTAATGTAGGAATTTTATCAACTCGGGCGTTACCCGGTTGTTCGTCAACCGCAAAAGTCACTTCGCCTTTTACGGGTTTTATAAGTTACTGGCACCACCTCATCGGCAAAAGAACCAGCATTAATGGCCACCTGGGCTTTTTTCAGTGAGTTAATGGCAAATTCATCCATTTGTTCACGGGTAATTTTATATTCATCAGCGGTTTCTTGAGCGAAACACCCCATAGCACCACCTTGATAAGCATCTTCAAGACCGTCAAGCATCATGTGGTCAATCACTTGACCGTGACCCATGCGCATTCCGCCGCGAGCTTTTGGTAACAAATAAGGCGCATTACTCATGCTTTCCATCCCACCGGCAACCACGATATTAGCGCTGCCCGCTTTAATCAAATCATGGGCCATCATCGCCGCTTTCATCCCTGAGCCACAGACCTTACTGACAGTCGTTGCAGAAACCGACAAAGGTAATTCCGCTTTAATCGCTGCCTGACGAGCCGGTGCCTGACCAACGCCAGCCGGTAAAACACAACCCATCAACACTTCATCAATATCGTCACCGCTCAAACCTGCGCGAGACACCGCATTTTTAATCGCAGTAGCGCCCAGCTGCGGGGCACTGACAGCGCTCAAACCGCCCTGAAAGCCACCCATTGGGGTTCTGGCTGCGGCAACAATGACAATTGAATCTTCGTTAGACATTTTGTTCTCCATTGATGAAATGAGGATTAAATAAAGGTAATTTAATTAAGCTTAAGACATTAACAAGCTTGACGATAGGGGGAGAATACACAAAAAATCAGGTTTACGCCAACGTCAACTTTAAAAAAG
>CBDIDQ010000110.1:0-93097 GCA_965277695.1 Alteromonadaceae bacterium | reverse complement strand
AAGTGATCCCATCATCCCATGAAGAATTTTGAATCCGTATGTAACCGTTTAAAGCACCTGAATCAAACTGCAAGTCAATTTGCTTGTCTGGATGCGTCACATTATTCACTTTGTCATCAACATAAGCTTCTGTAGCCATACCATTTAATACTGCGCCTTTGAAACCGGAGGCATCTCTGACGCCCACTTGTTTACCTGCCAGATTAAATTCGACGCTATAATTCAACTCGTTGCTCGCATCATTATCAGCCACACTAAATGAACCACCGCCCTGACTCAATGTCATGGTATTACCCGACAATGACAGTGTTTGTAACTCATTGCTAGGGTCTGCATCAGCATCGTCAACATTGACTGAACCACCGGCTTGGTCCAATGTCACAATATTGCCAGCTTTAGTGAGTTTTTGCGGTTCGCTGCCAGTTTTACCGTCAACATAAGCCTCAGTCGCCAACCCTGCCAATTCAATGTTATGGGCGGTGCCATTTTCTGTCACTGTAATGGTTTTTCCGGCAAAGCTGGTATTAGTGATCAACTCGTTCGCCGCATCAGCATCAGCATCAGCAACGGTAAATGAACCGCCGTTTCTGTTCAGCGTTACGGTATTACCGGACTGAGTAACCGTTTGCAGTTCGTTGGTCGCATCGGCATCAGCATCAGCAACGGTAAATGAACCGCCGTTTCTGTTCAGTGTTACGGTATTACCGGACTGAATAACCGTTTGCAGTTCGTTGGTCACATCGGCATCAGCATCAGCAACGGTAAATGAACCGCCGTTTCTGTTCAGTGTTACGATATTACCTGACTGAGTAACCGTTTGCAGTTCGTTGGCCGCATCGGCATCAGCATCATTAATACTGATCGAACCACCGTTTTGGTCCAAAGTCACCGTACTACCCGTTTGAGTCAAGTTTTGCGGGGTATTATTGTCATTGATTTGATCAGTCACAAAATCCTCGGTCGCCATACCCGTCAACTCAATCGCATGGTTGGTATTATTTTCAGTTACGGTAATGGTGCGACCCGCAAAGTTGGTGCTGGTGATCAACTCGTTACCCGCATTGGCATCGCCATCAGCAACACTGAATGACCCGCCATTTCGGCTTAACGTCACCGTATTGCCAGCCTGACTGACCGTTTGCAACTCATTTGCCGCATCGGCATCAGCATCATTGATGCTAACTGAACCACCGTTTTGATCTAACGTCAGGTTACTGCCCGCCCGAGTAATGTTTTGCAACTCGTTAGAGGCACTAGCATCGGCATCATTAATGCTGATAGAACCACCGCTTTGATCTAACGTCACCGTGCTACCTGCCTGGGTCAGTTTTTGCGGGGTATCATTGTCATTGATTGTATCAGTCACAAAATCCTCAGTTGCCATTCCCGTCAGGGCGATATTGTGTGCCTGACCTTGTTCAGTCACCGTAATCGTTCTACTAGACTCGTCGAAATTAGTCGCGGTGATCAGCTCGTTAGTCACACTCGCATCAGCATCATTAATGCTAATAGCACCACCACTTTGGTTTAGCGTCACCGTACTACCGCTTTGCGTCAGCTTTTGCAATTCGTTCACTGCGTTGGCATCAGCATCATTAATGTTAATTGAACCGCCACCTTGACTCAAAGTCACATTACTACCGGACTGACTTAACTGTTGCAATTCGTTAGTGGCGCTTTTATCACCATCATTGTTATCCAAGTCATCAACTTTGGTATCGACATACCCTTGGCTTGCCATACCCGTCAAGGCGATGTTATGGGTTTGACCTTGCTCAGTCACGCTAATGGTTTGACCTGACAAATCAAAGCCCGTCGTAGTGATCAACTCGTTAACCGGGTCTTTATCCTTATCGTTAGTATCCAAGTCATCAACTTTGGTATCGACATACCCTTGGCTTGCCATACCCGTCAAGGCGATGTTATGGGTTTGACCTTGCTCAGTCACGCTAATGGTTTGACCTGACAAATCAAAGCCCGTCGTAGTGATCAACTCGTTAACCGGGTCTTTATCCTTATCGTTAGTATCCAAGTCATCAACTTTGGTATCAACATACCCTTGGCTTGCCATACCCGTCAAAGCGATGTTATGGGTTTGACCCTGCTCAGTCACGCTGATGGTTTGACCTGACAAATCAAAGCCCGTCGTAGTGATCAACTCGTTAACCGGGTCTTTATCCTTATCGTTAGTATCCAAGTCATCAACTTTGGTATCAACATACCCTTCGCTTGCCATACCCGCCAAGGCGATGTTATGAGTTTGACCCTGCTCAGTCACGCTAATGGTTTGACCTGACAAATCAAAGCCCGTCGTAGTGATCAACTCGTTAACCGGGTCTTTATCCTTATCGTTAGCATCCAAGTCATCAACTTTGGTATCGACATACCCTTCACTTGCCATACCCGTCAAGGCGATGTTATGAGTTTTACCCTGATCAGTCACGCTGATAGTTTGACCTGGCAAATCAAAGCCCGTTGTGGTGATCAACTCATTAGCCGGGTCTTTATCCTTATCGTTGGTATCCGACTCATCAACTTTGTCGGTGACATACACTTGGCTTGCCATACCCGTCAAAGCGATGTTATGAGTTTGACCCTGCTCAGTCACGCTAATGGTTTGACCTGACAAATCAAAGCCCGTCGTAGTGATCAACTCGTTAACCGGGTCTTTATCCTTATCGTTAGCATCCAAGTCATCAACTTTGGTATCGACATACCCTTCGCTTGCCATACCGGTCAAAGCGATGTTATGGGTTTGACCTTGATCAGTCACGCTGATGGTTTGACCTGACAAATCAAAATTGGTCCCGGTGATCAACTCATTGGCTGAGTCTTTATCCTGATCTTTGTTATCCAGTTTATTGACTTCATCAATCACAAACGTTTCAGTGGCCATGCCCGATAGCTGGGCAATATGAACCCCGCCGGCATCAACTAGCTGAACCGCTTTGGCCCCGCTGTCAAAAATAAAGCTGTCCACCAACTCGTTGGTTGGGTCTTTATCCAAATCAGCAGCAGCCACATCAGCCAGTTCGGCATCAACATAATTTTTAGTGGTTAAATGATTATCTTGCGTTGGCTCATCAGCAATCACATTGCCTGTCACTTCTAATTTCGCACTCGGCTCACTATTCCCAATACCCACATTGGCTTGCGTAGTCACTTTATTAGCCCCATCAACCCATTGGCTGGTGGTGGTTGACTGATCTAAGTAAAAAGTAAATTTACCGTTAACAGTCGATGACTTGCCACCCGCATCCACGATGGTTGCGGTGATCAGGTGATCGCCATTATTCAATGCCGCAGGTATGGCACAGTTGGCAAACGATAAGCCCGGCGTACCACAACTGTTGGTGATATCCACGCTGTTAAGAAAAACCTTCAGGCTATTTGGCACCACACCATCAACATCATCAGAATAATTGACGGTAATTTGTGATGGCGGGGTTTCGATGAAAATTTGGTCCGCTGGCTCAACAATAGCAATAATTGGCGGTGCCAAATCAATCTCTCTAGACAGATTGATAATAAGCGATGGCATTGCAGTACCTTCTTTAGAGTCAAATTGAAGAATACCCAAACTGTCTTCTTCGGTTTTTTTCACCATCCAACCGTGATTAACCGCAGTAGAATCAACAAACTGATGCACATCATCAATCACATTAAACTGAACTTTACTGATGGTGGGCGACGACACATCCTGACTGTCAGTGGCATTTGCGGCAAAGTCACCGCCATCCCATAAGTTAGTACACAAAGCATCGGCACAGCTCCAACTAACGGCCGATTCTTCCCAATGAGTGATAAGCGGAATAATATCAACGGTTCGTAGCGTAGGTTTACCTTTATCCGGCCATTCACCGTTGTTAAGATTAATTGAAAATTCGACGACCGCAGAGTCAATATCTGCTGCATCCACATGCCCCATTAACGGGGTTAAATCAAACTTGACCAAACCCCTTGAGGTATTCGCCTCAGGTTTCAAATCTAGGGTAGCAGAAAATCCTTGATTTAAACTTGGCGTCGATTCGGTGATGGTCGCATCTGAGAGGGGTTTTAATACGATGGTTTGGGCATTGGCTACTGTGGCATTCACGCCAAGTAACAGTAACCCGGTTACTGATAATTTTTTCATTACAACTTCCTATATACAATATTAAAATCGGCACTCGGGCCGGTTCAATTTCACTTCACTTTGAAACATCGAATAAATTATAAACATTAAAAATGCGATAATCATAAGAACATTATCGAATAGGAAACTGGTTTTATATATTAATAGTATAAAATTGACACAGAAATTGGTTAACTATTTAGCAAAAAAGCGGCTACGCAAATTAACAATAACAACACTAAATTATAACCAAACCGATCGGTTTTGCGTTTCATCAGTCTTTTGTTGATTATCAGGGTTATCAGGCTTAATCCAGCGCAAACGGCCAATAACAGCTCAAACCAGAGTCGCAGGTCAGCGATCCAGTGGTCTCGCACGGCAATGCCGCGATAACGAAAGATGCCATAATCCTGCTCAGGTCTGGCGTAATGGTAAACGATGAGGGCAATGATAAAACACACCCAAGCAGCAAGCGTCAACCAAGACAATAACCGCGCTTTAACACCCGGCCCCTTTCGTCGCTCAACGCCATCAATATTCATTTGCTCTCTCTTAAACATGTCGACGTAGTACAAAGGCAATAACAAGGCGATAAATTGCCAAAATCGCCGATCTTTTACTTGTTTCTTGCTTTTAGCTAGGTAACATGAACTTTCTGAAATTTTTACTACTTTTTACATTCACTTATACACAATAAACACGGAATTACAATGAACCATAGCCCAATTGTTGACGTGCTCCAAGGCCAGCTGGCCACCGGTGAGCAAGTCATTGTTAAAGGTTGGATCCGCACCCGCCGCGATTCAAAAGCCGGACTCTCTTTTTTAGCCATCCACGATGGCTCATGCTTTGATACCATTCAGGCTATTGTCCCAAATACACTAGAAAATTATGAAAGCGAAGTACAAAAATTAACCGCTTCATGTTCCGTAGAAATCACCGGAACGTTGGTACAATCTGAAGGCAAAGGTCAAAGCCTCGAAATTCAAGCAACCAATGTCCATGTCATGGGTTGGGTAGAAAACCCAGATACTTACCCAATGGCAGCAAAACGCCATTCCATCGAATATTTGCGCGAACACGCCCATTTACGTGCCCGAACTAACCTCATTGGTGCCGTTGCCCGAGTCCGTAGCTGTTTATCACAAGCCATTCACCGCTTTTTTCACCAGCAAGGTTATAACTGGCTCAGTACCCCGATTATTACTGCCAACGACGCCGAAGGTGCCGGTGAAATGTTCCGAGTCAGTACATTAGATACTGCCAATTTACCGCTGACAGATAAAGGCGACGTCGATTACAGCCAAGACTTTTTTGGTAAAGAGACCTTTTTGACCGTTTCAGGCCAATTGAACGCTGAAACCTATGCCTGTGCATTAACTAAAGTCTATACCTTTGGTCCAACGTTCCGCGCCGAAAACTCCCATACCAGCCGCCATCTGGCTGAATTTTGGATGGTAGAGCCAGAAGTGGCCTTTGCTGATTTGAATGATATGGCACAGTTGTCTGAAGACTTGCTTAAATACATCTGTCAAGCAGTATTAAATGAAAGAGCCGACGACATGGCTTTCTTCGCCCAACGCGTCGATAAAGACGCGGTTAACCGCTTGAACAAACTGGTTAATTCTAGCTTTGTCCGTATGGATTACACCGATGCCATTGAAATTTTGAAGAACTCGGGCAAAAAGTTCGAATTCCCGGTCGAATGGGGCGTCGATTTGCAATCTGAGCACGAACGTTATCTGGCCGAAGAACATGTTGGCGGCCCTATCGTGATGCAAAACTATCCCAAAGATATCAAGGCATTTTACATGCGCCTCAATGACGACGGCAAAACCGTGGCTGCGATGGATGTTTTAGCGCCGGGCATTGGTGAAATCATTGGCGGTAGCCAACGTGAAGAACGTTTAGAAGTCTTTGACCGTCGCTGTGCAGAGATGGGACTAGAAAAAGAAGATTACTCTTGGTATCGCGATTTGCGCCGCTACGGCACAGTGCCACACTCAGGCTTTGGTTTAGGCTTCGAACGCATGGTGTCATATGTCACTGGCGTGGCAAACGTTCGTGATGTTATTCCATTCCCTCGTGCACCGGGTTCAGCGAATTATTAAAACAAACAACAGATAAAATAAAGGCCGGAATGTATCCACATTCCGGCCTTTATCGTTGGTTAAATTAGTTGTTACGGCTCAACCCATCACATGTTATGCCACTACGAATAACCAATTAACTCATTGAATTTTACAACTTCCCGGTTCCAGTTCGCACTCTATCCCTTTTACTCAATCCCTTTATTACCTGCTTCCATTTACCTTTCTTTACTATATCCTGTTTCTTCCCTTTATTACGCTTTCCATTCAATTCCCTTATTACGCTTTCCTTCCAGTTCCCTTGTTACACTTTCCTTCCAGTTCCCTTGTTACACTTTCCTTCCAGTTCCTTCGTTACACTTTCCTTCCAGTTCCTTCGTTACACTTTCCTTCCAGTTCCCTTGTTACACTTTCCTTCCAGTTCCCTTGTTACGCTTTCCTTCCAGTTCCTTTATTACCCTTTCCTTTTAAGTTCCTTTAAACAACTTCCTTCTAACGCTCCCTTATATACCGCTTCCCTTTTACTCAATCCCTGGTTACCTTGGTCCTTTTCATACTCCCTTTATACGACATCCTTTTTACTCAATCCTTCTCGCTCAATCCTTTTGTTTAAACCTTCCTGTTTAAACCTAGATGATTTCGCTTAACTGGTGAGCATCTTATCGTTAAAGTTAAAATCAGGTTATCAATATCACGTCAAAAGCTGTAAGATTTCGGACTATGTATATTATATTTAATATAATCAATGATTTAGAGATAATTGATAGTGATTAAAATCATGAGGAGTAAGAAAAAAAAGACACGAATAAAACCCTGATGAGGCTTATTTCTGTTAACGTATCGACATTGAGGGGGGTTAAATTGATTAAAAACCAAAGCATATCCACAACCACGAACCGTCTATCAGATTAAAAAACCAGCTGACGCTTCGTGGTTGCTTGATATCCTCCTATGACATTTACTGGATTAATACTGCCCTCATCGACCATTCGCCAATGTCCTTGCACCATTAATCAATCCCGTATTAAAGTCAAAATGCTCACTTTCCGCTGATTTTGTACTCACCAAAATAACGGTATTCCTGCCATTCATGGCCACTAAGCATGTCCTTATGAGGTTATTTTCGGTCTTTTTCAAGCCGCTGTTCAGCCGCCCGAACCCGTACTATAACCCGTACTATAACCCGTACTATGATCACTTTAGCCTAACTCACTCCCTGAGTTTTACCTTATACGTTTGCTTCCGTACCTTACTGTATGTTCCTTATTACTGTATTCCACTGTCCTGCTGATTGTTTTGCTAAGCTGCCAAATTCCTTGCAGACCTGCCATCCATAACGGGTAATTTCCTTTTTTGTTTTTCTTCTCCTTTACTCTTCCCTCCTTGGAAGCCTGCCATCCTTGCCAGGTGTGTTCCTCTTCTATTGGCCCGGCTCCCTGTCTGGCGCAATAGCTGTCTACAATTTGATTCCTTGTCTGACTCCCTGCCCGACTCCTTATCTAGTTTTACTTGAGTTCGAGAAAAGCTTAGCAGCGCTTTAAAATCTGGTTATATCAACCAAGGGACTATCACTAAAAGATTTGGGTCATTTATTTTTTATAGCGGTTTATCAGCACCTTGGAGTGGAAAATCAATAAATTATTTTTTTGAAAACTTTTGGCCCGAAATAAACCAGTCGCAGACTGATTAAAATACCAACAAACGAAAAACTATTTCAAAGTCTATCGCGGTAAAATCCCTTCATTGACAGCAGCAACCTGCTCGTCGTTATTATCTTCAACTAGCCAGTCAAAGCCCAATGAGGCCAGTAGTTTGGTCGCAATCAATTTCATTGACTGCTCATCTCGGCCATGGGCAATTTTTAATACCATGCCTAACCCGTTAGGATACCGCTCATCACTCACCGCCAGCCCTAATAAGCCGTCGGCACCTTCTTTGGCCAGTACTTTGCCAGCCGTCGCCTGCATGATCTCACTGTCCATACGATCATCGCCACCGATGACCCACGGGTGCATCGTCATAGCTGACCAAATCCAGTCGCTATCGCGGTTTTTTGCCAAATAAGCAAAGCTTTGTGCCAGTTGAGAGACATGATGCCCCAACGTCGGCAAACCACAACCATCAGCACAAGCAACCAAGGTTTGTTGCTCTGTATCCATCGCCAATTTAAGTTCTTGCAGATAAGCTTGATGGTAGGGATGGTCTTGGCTGAGATAATTATCCGTTGGCCAGCCTTTTTTCAGACAGCCATGGATGATCGCCGCATGTTTACCTGAACACGGATGATGCCAAGGCGTTTTTTCATCCGAGCCCCCACCTAATGGTGACGACGCCGGGGTTTGCAATTTATCCCAATCTTTTGATTCGAGCAGACTTTGCGCCAGTTCAATATGCTTTTGTGTGCCACTGTGAGAAGACACTGAAATCGCCCGCTGCTGCTCACTCAAACCCGCCAGCTCGTGCTGAAACACTTTCATCTGAAACGGCTTCATCAATGAACGACCATAAATCAGCGGATCGCCACCCATACTGTGGATCACCTCATCGCCATGCACCCAACACAATGAACCATGCACCAGTATTTCAGCGATAGGACCTCGTTTACGTACGACCAGAGTGTCAAATTCACTGCTCATATGATTTCCTCTATTAACTGCGAAGCGCTGGCAAGACATGCTCAGCCACCAGTTTCATGCTATTTTTCACATCGTCATTGTCATGGTTATTAAAATCAAACCACAACATGATGCGGTCATCCTGATGAAACCGTTCGCGCATTTGCTCAACAATCACTGCCGGGCTGCCACATAAGGTGTTATCCACTGCGGATTCGATTTTTTTCTTGTCAACCGTACCTTCCATCGCTTCCCAGTAACAACTCAGGGCTTTTTCTGCCTGCTGCTGCGCCCGGGCACATTTTTCACTTTCGCTAGCATCTGCGTCATTATTGATAAAAATCATTGAAGTACGCGGCATCATATCCCGCTGCCAGTCACCACCAGCACTGTGGTACCAGTCTGTCATGTTATCGTGAGTTTTTTGGATCACTTCTTCTGAGGTAATAGATAAGTTGAATACCGAACAAGGTAAAATTTCGTTGGCCATCTTTTGCGCCTGCGGATCATGACTGCCAATCACTAGATGTAACAAACTTAAATCTGCGTCTTGGGGCACAATCGCCAGTTTGTCAAAACGCCAAAATGGTTCAAAACTGATGCCTTGCGGCGATAAATCCTCATCATAAGCGTCTTTATAAGCCTGCACCGCCATGTCCCAAGCTTCTTCTTTACGAAAATCCGACGCTTTTAACACAATTGGTCGTACATCGTCAGAGCTGAGAGTTTCGCCTTTAAGCAAACGCAAGAATATCTCAGTACCTTGCAAAAACACTTTGCCTTTTAAGGCGTGCCAAACACTCTGTTCAAACTCATTACGCGGCGTAATGCCAAAAGGAGCCGATTGATAAGGAAAACGTCCAGCGGCAAAACCCAAGTAGAGTTTGCGTTGTTCATCAGGGTCCAAGGCGTGTAAAGACATAAAGAATTTCGCCGCTTCGGCTTTAGCAATCGGACCACCACTACATAACAGATTCATGATGGCAGAGCCGACATTAATGTTTTTGGTGGTGGCGAAAATTCGGTGGGCGAGCTGGAAAATGTCCGGGTTAAGGCCAATTTCGCCTTTAAAGTGAGGAACAACCGCATGGGGATTGCTTTTTTGCACCTGTACAGAGAAATGAGATTCAGCTATCCAAGCTGTTTCAAACCCTAAGGTATCAGCCAATTTGACCTGACTAAAGAAGTTTTGCAGCATGTGCTGCTCACTTGGGATAAACTCTTCAACCTGAGATTGGCAAATAGAGAAAAATATATCAAATTTCATGACGACGCTTCCTGTAAACACTGATGCCGCGCATTCTAACAACATCACCCTTTACAGACAACACCAAGTAACATTAACACTACCGTTACAAGGTCGGATGGGCTTATCAGGGTTACTGGAGCGCTTTGTTCTTTAAAAGAAAAACTGACTACCACGGAGACACGGAGATACGGAGAAGGTCAAAATCAAAAGCAGTTTGTTTTGTGTTTTTTTGCTTTTCTCCGTGCCTCCGTGTCTCCGTGGTGAAAAAGCTCTTGATTTTTGAACGAAGGACTCCAAAAACCCGAAAAGCCCATCGACCATGCAATAACGTTAAACGGTCAAAAACATAACCTGATTAAAACTCGTATTCAATCGCCATGCGCAGGATATGATCTTTGCTATCACCATTTAACCCGGTGATAAAGCCAACTTCCCATTTCAGCTGCTTTTGACCATCAAACCGCTGTATCCCCATAAACGCGGGACCGATGCCGACGTAATCTTCACCGGAGTAAATTTCAATCGCCGGTTGGATCTGAGGCATCCAGCGATAGCGATATTGAAAGCGAAATTCACTTTCAAATTCGTTGTCGATGTCACTGCCCCATTCGTAAATAATGAAGGCGTTCATGGTGATGCTGGTGCGACCAATCTCTTTTTCAAACAGCAAACCACTGGTGATCTCCCAACTGTCTTTGGTATGCTCTTTTTCAAACTCATACAACATGCCCCAATCGGCCCAGTATTGTCCCTGCTCGGTCATCATCCAACGCACTTCAAGCTCATAAGAATCCAGTGCAAAATTGCCAGTTTCATCTCTTTCACCCACTAGGTACGTTTCTAGCGTCATGGTTTCAGACAACGAATGACCATAAGCGATGCGCTGACCCAAACTATTACCATCATCGTTTTTATGCGACAACAAGCGAAACTCAAACTCCCGCTCATCAGGTAGCACATAAGGATGGTACACTTTGTCGACCACCACACCATCAGCACGGACAAGTGACGAGCAGCACAGCAACACGCTAACCAAACTCAGCCAAACATTTATTCTCGTGCCATTCATGACGACACCTCCGGTTTTGCCCGAATAAGTAGGCCCATTGGCACCACCACCATCGCGAAATACATAATCACTTGCGACAAGGTAGGCGTCGCATCATAGCCAAATAAGGCGGTCAAAAAATGCCCCAGCTCGGAGCTTTCTTTAATCAAGATATTAGAATCCCATAATCGCTCACCACCAGGGAAAACATCAATTTGCAATAATAGCTTCGACGCCTGCATCAACTGACCCGCCGCATATAACAACATCAACAATACCGAGGTATAAGGATTAATTACCCGATCACCAAAGCGCAAGCTAAAATACAATAAAATACCAACACTAATACAAATTCCCAGCCCCAACACCACACCTAACATTAAGGGTTTGACCGCCCCACTTTGCGACCAATAACCAGTGATATAAACCAAAAAATTGGCCCCGTTTAGCATTAATACCAGCGCAATCACCCCTACCGCACTGCCCATTCTGATAGTTAAAGCGTTATTTAGCGATTGCCCGGCAATCGACATACCGATGTTAACCAGCACCCCGAGATAAATCAGCAGGTAAACCAAGGCAAAAAAGCGCTCCAGCCCACTGCTATCAAAGCTTTGCGCGACAAAACCAATGCTATTAGTCAATACTAACGAAGCTACCACGCCGATGACAACGCCAGGCATAAACCAGCGACGATCCGGCTGATGTTTATCTGCCACAGCTAACAGCAGTACCGCAATAATAAATATCGGCAAACCATCACGTAAAAATAAAATCACCGTATTAATTAACATGGCTCACCACCACCGCCCCACGGGCGCTGTTAGGGTTGTATTCACCAAAAAACTCGTAACGCCCAACGGGTAACGGTCCAATGTAAATAATCACTTTGTTGTTAGGAAAAATGACTTTTTCGCGGTTTAAATCGAAGCTATCAAACTCCTCTGGGGTCTGATCGCGGTTATAAATGACCAGTTTGACCTTTTGTCCGGCAGGAATGGCAATCTCGGCAGGGTAAAACAGATGATCTCTTATCTCCAGCATATATTCCGGCCGCTCACTGTGAGCATAAAAAGCGGGCGTCAACATGGCGCAAAGAAACACTATCCGTTTAAGCATCCAGCATTCCTTTACTTTCTGGTAGTGAATGGTGTGGCGGATGCTGCGGCGGAAAGCTGACACGCACTTGCAAACCTTGCAACGACGCTGACGGTGAAAGCGTGATTGTCGCATCATGCAATTGCACAATATGTTTAACAATCGCCAATCCCAAACCACAACCAATCACGCTGGAATGATGACGATCACCGCCCACTCGGTAAAAACGGTCAAACACCCGCTGGTATTCCTCCGGCTTGATCCCCGGGCCTGAGTCCTCAACAATTAAATCAACGCCTTGCTCATGACATTCGGTGGTCACCGATATTTGTCCGCCATGTGGTGTGTATTTACTGGCATTACCAATCAGGTTTTGGCTCAGTATGCCCAGCGCAAAAGCATTGCCGGCAATACTAACCACTTCGCTTTGCAATGAGATATGTTGCTCTCGCTGAGCAATTTCTGGGTATAAATCACTGATGGTTTGCTGTAATTGTGCGGTTAAATCAATCGACTCAGAAGACAAGCTGATTTGTTCTGGGTTAGTCCGGTTTAAATTGAGGATTTGGTCAACCACATGGGCCATGCGATCAACACTTTGTTCTAATTGGTTAAATTGAGCCAAACCCGGCATCACTGCTGATAATTCATTGTGCAAGTTATGCACATTGATCTTCAACACACTCAATGGGGTTCTCAGTTCATGGGCCGCATCGGAGGCAAAATGACGCTCTCGTTCAAAAGACGCCGATAAACGCTCAAAAAGCAGGTTTAAAGTGGTGATCACTGGGGTTAATTCACGAGTTTGCGTGGTGGTTTGCAACAAACTTAAATCATTGGCTTTTTTACCCATCAATTCTTCAGTCAGATGTGTCAGCGGTTTCAAGCCTTGGCGAATGGTAAAAGAAATCACTAGCGTTAGTAGCGGAATAGCCAGAATAATCGGTGTCACCGCCGATAAAATGACCTCTTCGGCCAACTCAAAACGCCGCTGTAAAGGTTGTGCAACAATCACCGCCCGCTCACTGTCAACATCCGAGGTTTTGATCAGTATGCGCCAGCGTTGTCCTAAAAAGTTATGTTCGGCAAACCCCGGCACTAGCTGATTGTTAACTCGCCGGGCCATTACAGTCTCGGGCGCATTACTGGTTCTTAACAACATTTGTCCATGATCAAACAGTTGAAAAGCAATATCAGCCTCAGGTTTAACCTGCGTCAGCGGCTGTTGTGGCGTGATGGCGATCAGCGTTTCGGCCAGCGAAGCCAGCTCAGCATCAAATAAATCAGCGGCTTTTTGCATACTGGCTTTGTAACCGCCAATCGCAGCAAAGAAAGTCACCAGTGTGATCACCGATAACAAAATCATCACCAAATAACGACGAATGCTCATCGATTCACCGTATAACCGACGCCACGAACTGTTTGAATAAACTTATCCGGCAATTTTTTGCGCAGATTATGGATGTGAACTTCAACGGCATTACTCGCCACCTCTTCTCCCCATTCATACAAGCGGGATTCAATTTGTTCTCTAGATTGTATACGTCCAGCATTTTCGAGCAATGCTTTGAGCACCATATATTCTTTTTTCGATACGTTAAACGGTTCACCGTCAATCAAGGCTTTATGCGCCGCCAAATCCAGTTGCACCGATCCAATTTCAATTACCGAAGTGACTGCGGTACCTAGGCGTCGCTCAAACACTCTTAACCTGGCCAATAACTCGTTGATATCAAAAGGTTTAACGAGGTAATCATCAGCACCGAAATCAAGTCCTTTGACTTTATTTTCCACTGAGTCTCTGGCGGTCAGGATGATCACCGGAATATTCTGCTGATTTTTTCTCACTTGTTTGAGCACTTTTAGGCCATCAATATCCGGTAACCCTAAATCGAGGATCACCATATCCTGATCAGGCACCGCCAACGCACTTAGGGCAGCTTTACCGTTAGCCACATGGTTAACCACAAACCCTTCATGACGCAAGGATTGTTGTAATCCAAGCGCCAGCTGAATGTCATCTTCTACCAGTAATATTCGCATGATTTGCTTCTGCTTTTATCGATTTCTATTCTTGCGTTTGGCGATTTTAGCCAGTTTTTTCTCGACTTTTTCGAGCATCGCCGCTATTTCAACCTGACGGAATTTATAAGCCAGTGGGCGATTTTCTCTGGCGGGTGCTTGCTGTGCTGCCAGCAAATACCTTTTGGCATCTTGATATTTTCGTTCATCATACAGATATTCGCCATAAAAGAAATTGGGTTCTTTACCATCCGGGTTGATTTCCAAGGCTTTTTTCAATAATTTCTCGGCTTTATTATCACTGCCGAAGCCTATCGGCCAGCCCGGTACTTTGTGGTATAACACCCCCAAACTGGCATAAGCCGATCCGCCCAGCGCATTACGGTCTAGCGCCAACGCCTTTTCAAGATCTTTTTTCGCCGCCTTAACCAACGACAACGCCCCCAACCCCCCTTTTGCGCCACCAAAACTGGATTTGATAATCCCACTCCAAACCCATGCCTCAGCGGCTTCAGGATAGGCTTCAGTCACTTTTTCTGCCTCAACCACCAGCAACTCAAATGCCTTTTCCTGTTCATCACCTTCCAGCTCATAATTAATGTGAGCCCATTGCTGCTGCAACGACAAAATAGCGTCATCAAGCGGCCCTGCCTGAGCAGTTACAACCACTGAACTTAACATAACGGTAGTAGCTAAACGCAAAATTTTATGGGTCAAACGGTTAATAAAATTCATGATAATTCTCCTAATACAATCTTTAACATACCTTTAATGGCATAATTTCAATAATCATTTAGTGCACTACAAACTCAATCGTCTGCGCATACAAAGTGACTGATATTCTTTAGTTTTTTCGCTAACGCCCGATCTACCACCTCAGGTAGTAGGCCATTGAGCCGGATAAATAGTTTCTCTGGCCAGCCCACCGCAGTACGGCTACTGCCTGTGGTTAGTTGTACCATCAGTGCCGCCGCCACTTCCGCCGGACGATCAATACTGTTGCCCAGCTTTTTGTTCATTTCGTCCACTGCACTGCTGTTTATCCCGGTTTGCGTCGCCCTGGGGGCAAAATACAAAACATTGTCTGCTGAGTGTGCCAATTCACGCTGTAAGGCTTCGGTAAACCCCCTTAAACCAAATTTGCTGGCACAATAACTGCTGTAATAAGGAAAACCAATGCTGCCCAATGCCGAGCCGACATTAACAATGGTTTGCGCAACACCAATCGGCAAAAATGCTCGGGTCAGGCAAATCGGAGCCATCAGGTTAATCTCCAGTGAAGCACGAAAATCGTCTTCACTGAGATTGGCAATAGCATCAAATTGACTGATACCAGCGTTATTAATCAACAAATTAGCTTTAATTTCAGTGGCACGCTGAATGATCGCATGTCGACCTGATGTGGTGGTGACATCTGCGCTTAACCATTGGTGTTCACCGCTATAAGCCAGTGCTGTCAACTTGTCAGCTAATGCCATCAGTTGGCTTTCATTACGGGCAACCAATAACACACTCGCCCCTCTGGCCGCCAACTGTTCGGCAATGGCTTCACCAATCCCGCCAGTCGCCCCGGTCAATACCACTGTTTTTGCTGAAAAATCCATATTTATCTCTTTAAGCCGCTAATGCCACACCATGACTGGTATTAAGGTTTCTAAAAATATTGCCATACAGCTGATAAAACACTTTGGCCGCATTGATGATCACTTGCTGTTGCTGTGGGTCGGTGATTTTGTTCATTAGCTCTTCAAAAAACTTAACGTGTTCAATATCTATCGAACCGTGCGAAATCAAATAGCTAAAGGCGCTTTGCGGCAAGTTCAATGCAGTACCAATGCTCGCTGCGACGTTATCAGCCATAGCAATACTGGTGCCCTCAAGCACATGTACTAGGCCAAAAAAGGTCAGCGGATTTTTGCGATTAATGGCGTCGTAAGAGTAAGCCACCATCAATTGGGTTTCGAGAGTGGGCTGGCTGTGACGAGCCTGCTCTTTGTCATAGCCACATTGGGCGATGTCATTGAGGATCCACTCTTGATGACCGATTTCTTCTTCAATATATTCTGCCACTGCACAGCGCAACCATTCTTGTTCATCAGTCAATTTAGCGCCCACACTCATCAATAAAGGCACTGTATGTTTGACGTGATGATAAGCCTGTTGTAAAAACGCGACATAATCATCAACACAAATTTCACCTTTAAAACAACGTTCGATGATTGGTGCCGACAACAGATATTGCTGCTCTTTGGCTGTTTCTTGCTGCAACCGTTGAAAAAAAGACAGCTCGCTATTTACCTCAATGGCAGTGTTGATAGCAGTATTCATAATAAAATCTCCTTTGACGCAGTATCTGACTGTTGTGTTGTCGTTTGATACAAGCGATTAATATCTTGAGCAAAAAATGCTAATAACAGCTCGCGCTTAGGGCGGCCATTGGCGGTTAATAAGCCGGAGTCCGGCAAAATCGGTTGAGGCAGTAAAAACCAGCCTTTTATCTGGGCATAATCAGGCAATTGCGCATTAACCACTGTAAGCCATTCATTAATATGGGCGGTAGACACATGAGCATAGATAGGGTTCAATGCCGCGATGCAATAAGGTCTAGCATCACCAAAAACAAAAGCTTGACGAATAAGTGACGACGACAATAGTTCAGATTCCAGCCATTCCGGGTTAATGTTGCGACCAAAGCTCGAAATCAATAGGTTTTTCTGCCGTCCGGTGATCACCAGATAACCATCGTCATCCAAATAACCCATATCGCCAGTGGCATAATCCGTTTGACCCCAAGAAGCAGGCTCCCCCGCATAACCTAAGAAGCAAGGTCCGTTGACAATCACTTCGCCTTCACTGATTGATACCTGAGTATGAGGCAACACTTGACCCGTCGATTGTGCCTGATTGTGCTTAGCCGTATTTAAACTCACCACCGAAGCACATTCTGATAAGCCATAACCTTGATAGGCCGGTAAACCCACCGCTTGTGCTCGTGCAGTTAATCCGGGGGCGACTCTGGCCCCACCGACAGCGACAAAAGACAAGCTGCCCGGCACCAGCCAGCCCTGCTCTGCTGCCACCACTAATCCAGCGAGGATTTCGGGTGTGGTGATCAAACTTGACGGTTGCAACTGAGTGATTTGCGCCAATAAAGCAGGGAAGTCCAAGCTAGAGCTACCGTTAAAACCCAGTGCTGCCAGTGATGGGATCATCACGGTTGAGCCGTTGAGCATCGCTGCATAAATCCCGGCGACGTTTTCCAGTAAAGTGGCTAATGGCAAAATACATAGATGGCTGTCAGTGGGATTATTGATGGCTTGTTGCAGTGACCTAGCCACTTGCCATTGTTGCGCCTGACTCAAACAAACCCCTTTTGGCTCACCTGTTGAACCTGAGGTGAAGGTGATTTTTGACGTACTTTTCGGTAGTAAAGCGTCTTGGATCGGCTCCAAGGTAATAACGCAATATTGATATAAATCACCCGCTCGTTTACCGCCCAACAAACCTTGCATCAGTTGCTCAGCTCGCAAACTATCAGTCAATAACAGGTCGCATCCGGCGGTTTCAATACTGTGTTTTAGCTGTTGCGGGCTAAAATAGGCCGGTAAGGGCAAAAATGGGATGTTTAGCTGCTGACAAGCAAAGTCAATCAGCACCCACTGAATCGAATTATCCGCCAATAACGCCACTGATGTGGGCTGCCATTTGCTCAATAGGGCGACATAACGCTCAACCTCGGTGACAAACTGGTTGTAGCTGAGCTGGTTGTAGCTGAGCTGGTTATAGCTGAGCTGGTTTACACCAGTATCAATACCTTCAATAGCGCCGCTACATAGCAGGGCTTTATCTGGCTGTTGCTGCCACACCGCAGCTAAGGTTTCAATCGGATTAATTGGACTATTCATGACTGAAACCCCCGTGAAATTTGGCTTGCCAAGCGTTCAACTACAGGTTCAATCATTGGAAATATTGCGCTGACAGTCGGGGCTTGTTTTAATACTTCAATGGCCTGTTTAACATTGCCATAGCAAACCGTTGGTGGCTTTTCATAATAAGAGCCCCAGCTTGATCCACCGTTAACCACAGCTTGATGCTGGGCTTTACAAATCGCCACAGGGGCCAAACCGAGTTTAGTTAATAATTGTTCAACTTGAGCCGTGGCGGTAAAAGTGACCCATTCAACACCGGCTTTGGCTAGGGCAAAGGCCAACATAATAAACAGTTGGCGGCTGGTACCTGAACGAATGGCAACCAAGTTGCCAATTTCAATCAGGTTATCTCGGCTAATGTTTAAACCATG
The DNA here is from genome assembly GCA_965277695.1 of Alteromonadaceae bacterium. Classification (GTDB taxonomy): domain Bacteria; phylum Pseudomonadota; class Gammaproteobacteria; order Enterobacterales; family Alteromonadaceae; genus JABSOG01. The sequence goes on along the minus strand of CBDIDQ010000110.1, from coordinate 74,561 downwards.
TTGTTTTACCAATATTTGTTCTATTGGTTGATCCATGTAGCTTTCGAGAAATAACGGGGTTTGACCTGCATTACGCAGACCAATCACTGCATCAATATTTTGTTCAGATTCAGCGGTGATCAACAAGGTTGAAAAATCACTGATATTAGCGTTGTAAACTTGTCTGAAAATACGTTTAACCGCTTGCTCGGCACCTCCTCTGCCGTCACTGTCTGGTTGGTATAAACCAAAAGAATGCGTAGGTAATATAGAGAATAACCGGTTACTACTTGCTTTGATAAATGCTGCCATGTTAATCACCTTGCCTGCTACTAATAATTAAGACCACCCTAGGGGTAAACCCTGTGGATGATTGAAATTTAGCAAAGGTTTCTTAACCAAATCTTAAGGAAGCAAAGAAAACTTAAGATTTGTCTGGGGGAGGTTTAAATAGCGGCTTAGAACTCACCAAATATTGACAGCACAAAAGTAGGACTTCTTTCGCGTTTGGCTATTTCACGACCACCAAATACCCCGTTGCGAGTCGGCTCATAAAACTCACGGGTACGAGGAATATGTAAGGTATTAATATTATCGACTCGAAATTGAATTTTAACACCAAAATAGCGGGTCGTTTCAGCAAACACTGTCAATTCTTTTTCTGATCCAAAAATTTGCACTTCATCGGCCAAGTAATCTTTGTATTCAAAGCCACCATTATAACGAAAACCCCAGGATACTTGCTGTACATCCAAGTCTTGACGAAAATCCAAATACCACCAGTCCGGGGTGAAATTGCTCAGTTTCCTGTCATCACCCGTGATCGGATCATCAAAATCAGAGCGCCGAGAGCGGTGGAAAAATTTAATCAGGCCATTATGGAGAATATAATCCAGCGGCAAGCTCAACTCGGAAATGATCCCCCAAGTCGTCGCTTCCCCGGCGTTGCCTGTCGCTTGATTAACTCTTCCCGAATCATCAATTGACAGCAGTACAGTTTCTAACACATCTTTGCGCCATTCCCTAAAAGCTTGTATTTTTAGACTACCGCGTTCGCTGAAAGTCCAATCAAACGTACTGGTCATCTTGGTTTTATGATCTGGTGCCAACCCCGGATTCCCTTCTGTAGTACGATTTTCTGAGGCTATTGAGGTTGCAGCAAAATCGTTAAAATTAAGCTGACCCACCTCACGCTCAACCTCAAAGGTCAGGCTGGTGTCGGGGTTAAATTGATAAGTTGCTGATAACCGAGGTTTGATAAAGCGAAAAGTTTGTTTTTGATTGGCATCACCACTGACTTTAATTTGTGAAAACTCAGCGGTTACTCCGCCTTCCAAAGACAGTGCGCTACTGGCGGTATAAACAAAATTGGCAAACGATTCTGCGCGCCATTCTTCTACCACAACATCGCTATTGATTACAGCTTGAAACACGCCGTTTTGACCGGCTGAAAATGCATCGGTATCAAGTCGGTTATTGTCAATCTCAATGCCAAATTCCGGCTTGAATACACTGTCGCCCACTTTGCCGTAAGTCACTCGCCCGACGGTCTCGGTTCTCAGTCGTTCCTGAACAAACGCACTACCACTAGTACTCGCATCAGCATTTTGTTGGTGAAAATTAAAGTTATAGCGTGAGTTATTAACAAACCCCAGTCCTAACAGCCGCAGCTTCCAGTCGTTATTGTCAGTCTTCGCCCAATCAATGCCCAACTCAGCTTCGCGCTCCTTATTTTTTTCATTCAATACCCAAAACAAGTCAGTGGTACTGTCATCGGGCAACTGATCAGTATAAACATTTCTGTTGGTATCCCAGATCCAATCAAGGCCAGAAAGATGGCCATTGAGCGTCAATTCACCGCCAGCCAGTTCGCGTGAACCTTCACCATTGACAATCGCAAATTGCTTGCGTGAAGGTTGTGCTTCACTCGCCTCGGAAGTGAGCTGATCCATTACATCACGCTCTTCGACAATCGCCTTGCGATAAAAAGGTTCAGCACCAATATCGGCATCAAAAGAGGTCGTCCATTGCCCTAGGTTGGTGCTGAGTACCGCTTCAAAGTTAGGTCTTATTCGCGAACCCACCGTTTGTCGTAGCCGCATTGCCCAAGTACCACTGGTGATGTTTTTACGAGTAATAATGTTGGCGACAATCGCTTGCCCGGCTGCTTCACCAGCGCTCACGCCGCCGTGCAACACTTCAATATGCGCCACTAATTCGGCTGGCATTCTGATCAATGCCCCATCGAGTCCACCGGATTTTGATGTCGGCCGTGAGCCATCAATCAACACATTACCGGCATTACCACCAAATCCTCGGGCGCTTGAGCCGGAGTCCAGCGAAAAGCCCGGCAGACGTTCAATCATCTCTAGGGCATTACGTGGATGGTATTGGATAAAAAAATCGGCAGGGTAAACTAAAGGCTCAGTATGAACAACTTGCTCGGCGGCAGGGTCAACAACCTCATCTGCCACAGCAAGCGGTAATGAAAACAAGGAGAAAATAAAGCAAACGAATAAGGAGATGAAACCGACACGAGAAAAATGCCAGCCCATTGGCCGTGTCAGGTACGCTATAGATAAGCGATTGTTATTATAATAAGTCTTCATAGTCAGTAAGTTCAATTATTATGTGAATTGTTATTTGAATTGTTGTTAATCAATCAACAAAGCTGGCTCATGTTAGCTTATTTTACTTGTCCTTGTATAGGGCCTCTATCATTTACCGTCAACACAAAAAGTAAAGGCGTACCCTTAGGTACGCCTTTATTTATCAAAAACCAACCGATAAAACTAAATTATCGGTTTTTACGACCTTCAATCAAGCTGTCAACCACGCTCGGATCGGCCAGTGTGCTGGTGTCTCCCATGTTATCGAGGTCATTTTGGGCGATCTTACGCAAAATACGGCGCATAATTTTACCTGAACGCGTTTTTGGTACCCCAGGAGCCCACTGAATGAAATCAGGCTTGGCAAAACGACCGATTTCTTGAGAAACCAAACTCACCAGCTCAGTTTCGAGCGCATCAGAGGACTCAACACCGTGCATCAAAGTAACAAAGGCGTAAACCCCTTCTCCTTTAATATCATGGGGATAACCGACGATAGCGGCTTCTGCGACAGCTTCGTGCAGCACTAAGGCGCTTTCAATTTCGGCGGTGCCCAATCGATGGCCCGATACGTTCAGTACGTCATCAACTCGTCCGGTGATCCAATAGTAACCATCAGCGTCTCTTCTGGCTCCGTCACCGGTGAAGTAATTGCCCGGATAGTGACTAAAATAAGTGTCTTTAAAGCGCTGTTGATCGCCATAAACCGTACGCATTTGACCCGGCCAACTGGCGCTGATCACTAGGTTACCGGCACCCTCACCTTTAATTTCTTGGCCTTCTGGGTCAAGTAAACGTGGCACCACACCAAAGAATGGCTGACACGCTGAACCCGGTTTCAAGTCAGTGGCACCAGGTAATGGTGACATTAAAATGCCGCCAGTTTCAGTCTGCCACCAAGTATCAACGATAGGACATTTGGCTTCGCCAACCACTTCGTAGTACCAATGCCAGGCTTCTGGGTTAATCGGCTCGCCCACAGTCCCTAACAAGCGAATTGATGCACGGTCATATTTTTTCACTGGCTCATCACCAAGGCTCATTAACGCGCGAATAGCGGTAGGCGCAGTGTAGAAAATATTAACTTGATGTTTGTCACATACTTGCCAGAATCGTGAAGCATCCGGATAAGTTGGTACCCCTTCAAACACTAAAGTGGTTGCCCCATTAGCCAGCGGTCCGTAGAAAATATAAGTGTGACCGGTGATCCAACCGGCATCAGCAGTACACCAGAACACTTCACCTTCACGATAGTCGAAGATGTATTTGTGGGTCATCGCTGCATAAAGGATATAACCACCGGTGGTGTGCAATACGCCTTTAGGAGTGCCCGTAGAGCCTGAGGTATAAAGGATAAACAGCGGATCTTCGGCGTCCATTACTTCGGGTTCACATTCAGCTGACATAGTAGCCAGTGCTTGGTGATACCAAACATCTCGTTTTTCGTCCCACGCAACATCATTACCGGTGCGCTTGACCACAACCATGGTGTGAACGTTATCACAGCCAACCAAAGCCGTATCGGCATTGGCTTTGAGCGGGAATTGCTTGCCGCCACGGACACTTTGATCAGCGGTGATCAGCACTGAACAATCTGAGTTCAATACCCGCGCTCTTAATGCTTCTGGCGAGAAACCACCAAATACCACCGAGTGAACTGCACCGATACGGGCACACGCTAGCATAGCGAAACCCACTTCGGGGATCATCGGCATATAGATACCCACTTTATCGCCTTTTTTGACGCCACGGGATTTGAGTAAATTGGCAAACTTACACACTTCTTGATGTAATTCGCGGTAAGTGATATTGCGGGCTTGGTCAACTTCGTCGCCTTCCCAGATGATCGCCGTTTGGTCGGCACGGGTGGCTAAATGACGGTCTATACAGTTATAACTGACATTGAGTTTTGCGCCATCAAACCATTTGATATCGGCGCTGTGCAAATCAACTTCACTGACACTGTGCCATGGGGCTATCCAGTCAATGTGTTTTTTGGCCTGCTCACCCCAAAATTTGTCAGGGTTATTAACAGACTCGGCATACAATGCCTGATATTGCTCTTTGGTCACCAGCGTATTATCTAACGCTTCTGCGCTGACCGGATAAATAGATTTTAATGGTTGCATCTTAAATTACCTGCGCTTTGTTTTCTTGCTCTGTGGTGATTAGGTCGGGTCGGGTTTTCCATCTTACACTGTTTTTCCTGCTCACATTTTGAATAATATTCATGCGAACTGAATATTTATTCTATCCTGAAATCGTCAGTGTGGCTACTTTTTTGTTTTGGGTTGTGGGAAAATAAATTTTTCTTTTTCACTACCGTTATACGGGCAGCTGGCTGTTCAGGTATCTGGAGTCCTTCGTTCTTTACAATCAAGAGCATTCACCACGGAGACACGGAAGCACGGAGAAAGTCAAAAGCAATGGTTGTTTTAAGGTCTTGTTCTTCTTTTGACGTTGTTTTTCTCCGTGTCTCCGTGGTCAAAATATTTTTATTTTTTTAAAAACAAAGCGCTCCAATAACCCTGAAAAGCCCATCGGCTGTGCAGCAGCGTTAATACGGTTGTGCAATCTCACACCAACGATTGATTAATCTGTGCTAATACGGTCACCGGGTCATCTGACTGGGTAACAGGTCGACCAATCACTAGATAATCTGAACCGTTGAGCACGGCTTGTTTTGGCGTCACGATACGTTTTTGGTCGCCCGCAGCGAAGCCTTCTGGTCGAATGCCCGGGGTGATCAGTTGAAAGTCAGCACCGAGTTGGCTTTTCAATTCGCTGGCTTCTTGGGCAGAGCATACCACTCCATCTAAACCCGCATCAGCGGTTAATTTCGCCAACATCATCACTTGTTCATGTGAGCGACAAGTCACGCCCACCTCTGCTAAGTCGGACTCATCCATGCTGGTCAATACGGTCACTGCGATTAACAACGGTGCATCATCACCATATTCAGCCAACGCCTGTTTAGCCGCCATCATCATTTTACTGCCACCGATGGCATGGACATTAACCATCCACACCCCCAAATCAGCCGCCGCTTTAACCGCTTTGGCCACCGTATTAGGGATATCATGAAATTTCAAATCGAGAAAGACATCAAAACCCCGTTCAACCAAGGTGGTGACAAAGGTTGGACCAAAGTGGGTAAACATTTCTTTGCCAACCTTGAGTCGGCAGCTATCAGCAGAGATTTTATCGACAAAGGATAAAGCGTCGTTTTGATTGTCGTAATCCAGTGCAACAACGACTTTTGATGCTTGTTGTGTATTGTTCATTTAATCGCCCAAAAAAACGAGAATAAATTCTCGTCTACGTTAAAGTGTAATTGTTAATTGTTAATTGTTAATTAAAGTCCATCCAGCCCGATAGCGGGTTTAGTATTACCCCAAGTCTGACATGATGGACATAACCAGTAATGCTGTTTGGTCGAAAAGCCGCAATTTCGGCATTCATATAGCGGTTTACTATCAAGATAGGTTTCGACCAGAGACTTCACTTCACTAAATTGAGCTACGGCTTTTTCGGAATCTGCGTTTTTTGACTCCAAATCCAGCAAGGTGACAAAGGTTCTGATGGTGGGTTTTTTATGCAGGTTAGCCAAAATAAAACCCAGCGCCTTGGCTGCGCCTTGGTATTGCTCAATGTAGCTGCTGTATTTAACTGAAAAGCTGACGCAAGCATTGGTCAGCGCTTGACGCTGCAAGTAATCAAAAAATCCGGCTTTGTCGTCGACCGCCAGATAACTTTGTTCAATTTTATCAATCACCATCGGGGTATAAAGCCAATCGACAGCGATGACTTGCTCGAATTGTTCGATGGCTGCTTTATGTGCTTGATCTTTAAATGCCCTGTCGGCCATCGCTAACATCGCGCGTACGCAGGTTTTGTCGTACTTCAGCGCTTTTTTATACCATTTAGCCTCATCGCTTTTATCCAACGACTCTTCGGCTAATTCGCAACAGTGATGAGACAAGGTACAGCTTAAGCGTTTACTGAGGGTTTTTCGGCCATGACACAGTTCATCTGACTTTGCCCAATCTTTCATGGTTTGATAAATACTGACTAACATTTGCAGGATTTTATCTTCATTCTCCCGGTTCATCTCAATGGTCAACAGGGTATCTTCTGCGCGGTCAAGCATACCGGCACTGACATAATCCTTGCCCAGTTCCATTCTAATTTGATTGGAACAGCCAATATCTAAATCTAGTTCATTAAGATGGTCGTGAATTTCTAGCGCTTTATCAAATTCGCCGCGCTTTCTAAACAGGTTGGCTAACGCCAGATGGGTTTCTAAGGTGTCAGCGTTAACTTCGAGGAATTCAATCAGGTGCTCTACGGCTTTTTCTTCCTGATCGGAGAGTAAAAAATTGAGTCCAGCAGAGTATTGTTTGGATAAAGACGCCTTTTGTTTCAGCTCTTTATGTTTATTGCTGTTCTTGCCCATGATCCAACCGTAACCGGCTGCAACAGGGAGCAATAAGAAGAGCAATTCAAGCATCAGTAGCTTCTGTAGTAGTCACTTTTGTTGCCGTCTGTTTACGGGTTTTTCTCGCCGCTAAAGAGCGCTTGAGTTTGATTCGACCTTGCATCACTAACAATGAAAACATGCCACTAATAAAGCCCGTAAATAATAGTCCGCCCATGATTGTCGATAGTCGGGCTTGCACGGTAAAAATCATTAAATCTAGCGTCACCTCAGTGGTATTACGTGCGCCAAGGATAGCAAAACCAATGACCAACAAAATCATAATAAGCACAAAGAGGTAAAACAGGATTTTTTTCACGGCTTGGTTCTCTTGTTAAATAAAGGGTCACATACAAAAACGGCACGCTAATTTTAGCATGCCGTTTTGACTAATCTAAAGAGTTATTATTGAATACTTTCATTAACCCTTTCACGCAATTCTTTGCCTGGTTTGAAGTGCGGCACCGATTTGCCTTCTAACTGCACAGTTTCACCGGTCTTTGGGTTGCGCCCTGTTCGGGGTGCCCGGTAATGCAGAGAAAAACTGCCAAATCCCCTAATCTCAATTCTGTCGCCACCAGCCAAAGAACCGGTCATCAACTCCAGCATCTCTTTAATCGAATTCTCAACATCCTTGGCAGGAATATGAGCATACTCTAAAGATAATGTTTCAATTAGTTCTGATTTAGTCATAAAATCCTCGATATCGCAACAAACACTTAGACAAATTTAGTCTTTATTGGCGTTTTTGAAAGCTTCAGCCATGGCGTTAGTGAACGAACCAGTTTCTGGTTTCTTGTTCAGGTTAGTCATTGCTTCTTTTTCTTCAGCTTCAAATTTCGCTTTAACAGAAAGACTGATCACGCGGTTCTTACGGTCAACGCCCATTACTTTGGCTTCAACATCATCACCGACTTTAAGTTCTGTAGTGGCATCTTCAATTCGATCACGCGAAATATCAGATACACGTAAGTAACCTTCAACACTGTCAGCCAACTCAATAGTTGCACCTTTAGCAGTTACTTCAGAAACCTTACCATTAACAATAGCACCTTTTTTATTGGTGTCCAGATAGCTATTGAACGGGTCGTCATCAATCTGTTTAACGCCTAAAGAGATACGCTCTCTTTCTGGGTCAACCTGTAGAACAACAGCAGAAATATCGCCGCCTTTCTTGAATTCACGTACTGCTTCTTCACCTGGGACATTCCAGCTGATATCAGATAAGTGAACCAAACCGTCGATGCCGCCGTCAAGGCCGATGAAGATACCAAAGTCAGTGATTGATTTGATTTTACCTTCAACTCTGTCGCCTTTGTTATGTGTCTTAGCGAAATCTTCCCAAGGGTTGATTTTGCACTGTTTAAGACCCAAAGAAATACGACGACGTTCTTCGTCGATGTCCAATACCATCACTTCAACAACATCACCCAAGTTAACCACTTTAGATGGGTGAATGTTTTTGTTAGTCCAATCCATTTCAGATACGTGAACCAAACCTTCAACACCTTCTTGAATTTCAACGAAACAACCGTAGTCAGTCAAGTTAGTGATTGAACCCGTCAGTTTAGAACCTTCTGGGTAACGGTTAGCAATTGCTTGCCATGGATCTTCGCCTAACTGTTTAAGACCCAATGAAACACGGGTTTTATCACGGTCAAACTTAAGCACTTTAACGTTGATTTCATCACCAACATTAACGATTTCACTTGGGTGCTTAACGCGTTTCCAAGCCATATCTGTAATATGCAACAAGCCATCAATGCCGCCAAGATCAACAAACGCACCGTAGTCCGTCAGGTTCTTAACGATACCTTTAACTTCTTGACCTTCTTGCAAGCTTTCAAGCAATTGATCACGCTCGTGGCTGGTTTCTGATTCGATAACAGCACGACGAGAAACAACAACGTTGTTACGTTTTTGATCAAGCTTGATCACTTTAAATTCTAAATCTTTAAACTCAAGGTGGGCTGTGTCACGTACTGGACGTACGTCAACCAATGAACCTGGCAAGAATGCACGAATGCCTTCAACTTCAACGGTAAAGCCGCCTTTGACTTTTCCATTGATAACACCGATAACTGTTTCTTGATCTTCACAGGCTTTTTCCAAACGAACCCAAGCTTCATGGCGTTTGGCTTTTTCACGAGAAAGGATAGTCGCACCGAAACCATCTTCAATAGCGTCTAACGCTACATCGATTTGATCACCAACATTAACGTCCAACTCACCTTTGGTGTTTTTGAACTGTTCAGCCGGGATAGCAGCTTCGGATTTAAGACCAGCATCAACAAATACTAAATCTCTTTCGATCGCAATGATTGTGCCTTTAACAATTGAACCCGGACGGGTTTCAATTAGTTGTAAACTTTCTTCAAATAGTTGAGCAAAACTCTCAGTCATTATTTCTTCGCTTTATATAAAATTTAAGGCTCCACACGGCGTTCCGGCCATCTGGGGTTACTCGAATAATCCCGCTACTTCCCTGCTAACAGGTCCAATTAAATGGGGTTTACACTAAATGGTTAATCTACCAGCCAAAGCTAGTCACTGTTTAACTTGCTGTTGCTATACTCCAGCACTCTATCCAATACCTGATTAATATTTAATGCCGTTGAATCAAGTACTAACGCATCATCTGCTGGCCTCAAAGGCGCAACATCACGGTTCATATCTCGATCATCTCTTGCCTTGATGGCAGCCAAAAGGCGCGGGATTGTAACATCCTCACCTTTAGCTTTCAACTCTTTGTAACGTCGCTGCGCCCTTTCTTCCGGACTCGCAGTCAAAAACACTTTGACCTGAGCCGATGGAAACACCACAGTACCCATATCGCGACCATCAGCAACTAATCCCGGCGCTTGTTTAAATGCCCGTTGACGTCGTAATAATGCTTCTCTGACTCTAGGTAATGAAGCGATTTGCGAGGCAACTCCACCCACCTCTTCATTACGAATGGCATGGGTGACATCTTCACCTTCGAGGATAATTTTGGCATTTTCTGTTGGGTCATCAACGATAAACTGAACATCAAGATGTGCCGCCAGCGGCATTAAAGCATCATCATTATCTGCTGCGATGTTATGGTGCATGGCAGCCAATGCCAACACCCGATAGATTGCGCCGCTATCCAATATTGTCCAACCCAGTTGTTGTGCCAATAACCGACTAACGGTGCCTTTTCCTGACCCACTAGGGCCATCAATTGTTATTACTGATGCACTGCTGTGTTGCATATATTCTCCACAAGTTAACGTCACGTCAAAAACGATTGACCACAAAATTGGCCAAACACTCAACAATGACAACTCTAAGCCGCGATAGTATAGGTCAAATACCTAATTGCTGCGCGGCAATTCGATATAAAATCTCGGCTAACCCTGTTATCCCGACGTCATCGCCAGAATTTTACTGATATCCAAAGCTTCGTCGTAACGCACAAAATCACTTTCTTTTTTGCTGCGAGCCAGCACCGCCATGCGGTCTGCCAGCTCATTGCCTTCAATATTGGCATGGCCTTTAACATGCGCAATACTAATTTGCCCTTGCAGCTGCTGATATAACTCATAGCACTGTTGGATCAATGCTAAGTTTTTAATTTCTTCGCCTTTACCCCGAGTCCAGCCTTTACTTTTCCAGCCCTTCGCCCACTTGGTAATGCAATCAATTGAATATTTAGAATCAGATAACACTTGTACTGACACATCTTGCTTAACGTAATGTTGGGCAATATGGAAGGCTTTCAATATGCCATTAAGTTCAGCGGTATTATTGGTGCCGTTAGCTTCATAAAGGCCATACCATAAGGCTTTTGCCTGCTCGCCTTCATAAATCGCCACGCCGGTGCCCGACTTTCCCGGATTGGGTGAGCAAGCACCATCACAATAAATGTTGATATCGGCGACATGGGGAGCTGCTTTTGCTGAGGTTTTGGCCTTGCTTTTAACCTTGCTTTTAACCTTGCTTATAACCTTATTTGGCGACTTGCTTGGCGGTTTGTCTCTTGACCAGCTCTGACTCTCGCCATTAGTCGTAGAGGACCCACCAGCGGATTTTTTCTGTACTGTGCGTTTTTTTAAGGCATCGCCGTAAGGAGCCTGAAAAGCCTCATCGGCCTCGGCCTTAGAGGGGAATCCCATAAACTGGGCATCAGGTCGGCCATCAATCTGCGCCTTGGCGTCAGGCCAAGCATCATAAATGCCGGGCTTAACCCCTTTCCACACTACATAATATTTTTTACTCATGACTCTTACATCTGGGCGGCTTCAATGGGCGGGCATGATACGGCCGTTTGGTCAATTTACCAAGCAAAAATTCAGCGTGATCTCCTCACCGCGCTTTTTATCGTCGCCGGATTGAACTGCGGTTTAGCTCGCCACTTCGCTTTGATCGGGGTCAGCGGCAGCACCCGTTTTTTTGCTACCAGCACATAAACCGAACCCAGTTTACTGAGGTATTTCAAACAAAACTGATGCCATAGGTTATAACGACTCAAGCTGGTTTTGCGGGTCAGCGAGGAATAAATCATGCGTTTTTCTTCGAGTACTTCAAAGCCAAGTAAATGCAGCCAATCCTTGATCCTCGCGGGGGTGAAGAAACGGCCTGACCAAGGAAAACTTTCAGAGCGAAAATACAGTAATTTAGCCAAACCACAAAAGCTGTAGGGATTAAAACCGCTGATCACCAGATAACCGTCGGGTATTAATACTCGGTGAGCTTCACGAATGAGGTGATGAGGGTCCGGGCAAAATTCCAGACAGTGACTTAAAATGGTGACGTCTACCGCATGATGAGAAAATGGCAGCTCGTCAATATCGGCTTTGACACCGGCGCTGAGCGACTGCTCCGCAACACCAACCTGATGTTTTATCTGACAAGTACTGGTATCCAGTTCACAGCTCAAGTTGCCGACTTTAAGCAAGTGGTAACCAAAAAACTTTGGCCACCAATCGGTTAAATGGTCATTAATACTTTGCTTCATTTCCTCGCCATGGGCGATATCTTGCCACGTTAATGGCGGCTCCTGCTGTTGATAACGTAATGCTGGTTTCATATCACCGATAAATTATGCGCTGTCTTATGGGCTAACCATACGAGCCTTTTAGCTGGGATTCAAGTAAGAAAGCATTGAGAAAACATTGTGATCACTGCCTCACCACGGTAAAATCCGCCTCCTTGTGAAAATAAAAAATCAATCGGTTGCCTTCCATGCGTGTTACAAGTTCAGGTTTAGTACTCTCCCTTTTCGCCCTGGCGGGTTGTCAATTAACCGACATCAGTCAAACACTGCAAACCACAGCGGTTACAGATATAGCGGCTTTTGCTCCACCGACCAATCAGGCAACGCCAGAAGAAATATTCGAGGCATTAACCTTTGCCGGTTTACAGCCCGACCCCTTAGTCGAAGAGCCAGAGGCGGTGGTATACACCGACCTGTGGCGCAGAATGCAAAGTCAGTTATCCATTGAAGTGCCGCAAAACCGCAAGGTTATTGCTCAGCGTAACTGGTATGCCAAACATCAGTCTTATTTAGACCGCATCAGCAACCGCGCCACGCCATTTTTATATTTCATTATCGAAGAGATAGAACGCCGTAACATGCCGGTCGAACTGGCTTTGTTACCTATCGTTGAAAGCGCCTTTGACCCTTTTGCCTATTCTCACGGTCGCGCCTCCGGCATGTGGCAGTTTATTCCTGGCACCGCCAAACGCTTCGGGCTAAAACATAACTGGTGGTATGACGGTCGTCGTGATGTCATCGAATCCACCCATTCAGCGCTCGATTACCTGTCGTTTTTACACAAAACCCTCGAAGGCGACTGGCTCAACGCCATTGCCGCCTATAACTCTGGCGAAGGACGAATTTTACGCGCCATCAAGCGTAACAAACGCAAACATCTGCCAACCGATTTTTGGTCGTTAGATTTACCTAAAGAAACTGCCGCCTACGTGCCTAAACTGCTGGCGTTGGCGGATTTGTTAAAACGTCCAGAAGAATTCAACTTGGTGTGGAAAACCATTCCTAATCAACCGCAAATCGCCGTTGTTGATGCCAAAAGCCAGATGGATATTGCCGTTGCTGCCGAAATGGCCGGCATTCCGGTCGGTGAGTTACACGGTTTGAACCCCGGCTACAGCCAATGGGCAACCGCCCCGCAAGGTCCACATACCTTTATTCTGCCCATCGAAAAAGCCGCTTTATTTAAACAAAAGCTAGCCAATACCCCTAAAAAAGACCGTTTGAATTGGCAGCGTTACAAAATCAAAGCCGGTGACAGCCTCGGCAAAATCGCCAAGAAATACAATACCTCAGTGGATATCATTCAAGCCGTCAATAAAATTGACGGCAATGCGATCCGTCAAGGCAAATTCTTGCTGATCCCGGTTGCCGCCCAAGACCTCAGCAAATACACCTTGTCTGAGGACAAACGCTTAGCGAGCAAACAAAAGAAAAAAACCGGTTTATATAAAATTGAATACACAGTGAAAAAAGGCGACACCTTTTGGGATATCAGCCGCGCCTACAAGGTCAATACCCGCAGCCTAGCCAAATGGAATAATATGGCTCCCAAAGATATGATCCACCCCGGTCAAACCTTGGCTATCTGGAAGAGCAATGCAAAGGCTAGCAGCTCAAGCAACTCATTCAGTAAGAAGTCCAGTGTCCCAAGCAAAGCGGCCATGCGTTCAATCACTTACAAGGTCCGCAGAGGCGACTCCCTCGCCCGCATAGCAGGCAAGTTCAGCATTAAAATCGCCGATATTCTTAAGTGGAATCAGATTAGCAGCAAGAAATACCTGCAACCTGGACAGAAGCTGAAACTGTTTGTTGATGTGACTAAGGTTTAGGGAGCTTTGTAGACAGGAGTGGCGTGATGTGGCTTCCCTGATAGTTTTTCCATATCTATAGATTAACGAGGTTAAAACCTCGTCTACGGTGGGGGTTGATTAATGCAGTGTAGACGAGAATTCAACTTCGTTTTTGAAATGGCTTCATCACATCCAGTGCTTCTTTGGCTTCAAGCAAACCTTTTGCTTTAAAAATGCGGTTTTATGGCTTCATTCTTTAAAAAATAAATCCATTCATCGAGCGTATCTGTGGCCACATTATTAAAATTACTAATATTAATAATGTAATATTCAGGGAAGAGATCGGATACCTGATCGGTATCAAATGAACTTTTCTGTCTGTCGTTTAATTTTAATTGAGTACCTTTATGCATTCCAACAAAGTGAGTCGTTCCATGATAAACATAATCATCGCCCTGACAATAATCGAAATAAAGGGCTCTGACCAGACAGAGCAAATTAAGGTTACAGTTATCCTCAATATTCACGAGGTTGAAACCTCGTCTACGTCAGAACTGGTAGGCCGTAGACGCGAATTCATTCGCGTTTTTTGATTATCAATTGTTACCCTGTTTGATTGGTGCCAAAGGCGGGTACAGGAACCCGCCTCTACAATACCTTCCTTGCCTTCCTACCCCAACAATCGAATACTAGTAAACTTAGTCAATACAGTATTAACGAAAATCAGCAACAGTATCACTGGAATAAAAGTGCTCAGTGAGATGTTTACGTACTTTTGCAGCATTGAGCCTTTATAGCTCTCGCTACCCTGCTCTAGCGCGGCATTGAAGTTTTGCTTCCTTCCAACGAAACATCACAAACAAACACACCAGCAAGCCGTTTAATGGCAAAATGGTGTCGTAGAATACATCATAAATCAGGTCGAAGAATGACTTGTCACTACCGCCGTAATTGGTAAATTGGGTCAGGCCGTCAACCATGCCAAATGACATGGTGGAAACCACTGCAAAAATCCCCATCGCTATCACCAAGACCATCAGTGACTTTTTGCGTGAATAATCTTTCTCATCCATCAAACTCGCCACTGGCACTTCAATTATCGACACCAATGAAGTGATCGCCGCAAAGAATACCAGCGTGAAGAAAACCACCGCCACCACACTCGCACCAACATAACCAATGCTCACTTGCATCGCCAAGAAGATTTTCGGCAGGAAACTGAATATTAAGGTAATAGATGAACCACTTAATTCAGCGGCATTGATTTGCGGGTTAAAGAGAAAATCGCCGGTAAAATCATTAAACCTGCGGCAAAAGCAACAAAAGTATCAGTGATAGCCACGAATTTGGCCGATGAGATAATATCGTCTTATTCGATAGGTAAGAACCATAAGTGATCAATATACCCATACCCAGTGACAATGAGAAAAACGCCTGAGCTAGTGCATCATTGATCACCCTGCCGTCGATTTTGCTAAAGTCAGGCACCAGATAATACGTCACACCCGCCATGGCGTTATCCAGCGTCAATACGTAAATCACCATGCCAACCAACATAAACAATAATGAAGGCATTAATATCTTCGCTGCCCGCTCAATCCCATCTTTAACACCACCCGCGAGGATCATCACAATAATAATCGCAACACCGACCATATAAGCAAACAAACTAGATTCTGTGACAAAGCTACCAAACATCGACGGATCAGCCAACTTGTCGAGGTTACCCATGATGGCCTGGAGCAAATAACCAAAAATCCACACCGTGATCACCATGTAAAAAACCGCAATCATAAAAGGGGTTATGACTGAGAAAATACCGGCGATACGCCACAACGGACTACGCTCAGATAGCGTATTATATGCCCCTAACGGGTCTTTACGTGAATGACGACCAAACGTCATTTCAGCGAACATCACTGGCAAACAAATGAAAATAACAAACAGTGCATAAATCAGCAAAAATGCCCCACCGCCGTTTTGCGCCGCTTTAACCGGAAACCCCACCAGATTACCAATGCCCACCGCAGATCCCGCTGCTGCTAATATAAAACCAATGCGAGAGCCGAACTGTTCCCGTTGAGTTGTCATTATTCTAACCTTGTTACTATTGAAGATTGATCGTGGTCAGCATCCTAACAAGATCCAAAGTCTTCGCCAACAAATAAAATACAGATAGTGACCGAATAGTGCTGGACAAGCCATAACCGCAATACTACTATCCACAAAGTTATCATCCCCTCAATTGAGTTTTCAATTGACAACACACAAATGAACTGTCGAGACTTAAGCCATGACACATAAACACTTTGCGCTGGCCCTGCTAAGCGCCCTTGCAACGCCACTATTAATAACTCCGCGCTGGCCGCCGATGAAGAAGATAAAAACCCCGTAACTGGGAAGCATCCGCTGAATTAGACTCAACTTCACCTCCGGTAAATACCGATACCTCAACCATGAAAACCCGAGTCGATGTCAAACATCACCTGACCAAATGGGATAACAATTACATTATTGATGCATTAAAAAAGATGATGACGGCCAAGAATCAGCCAACAAGTGGTTTATATCGGCTAAGGGCAACTACAAACTCGATAAAGAAAACACTTTCTTGTTTATTGAAGGCTCACGCGAAGAAGACAAAATCGGGGTATTTGATAATTATAACTCCCTCGCTTTCGGTTATGGTCAACGCTTCTACGAATCAAAAACTGTCTATATCGATGCTGACATCGGTCCGGGTTATGTTTTCTTCAAAAACAATGGCGAAAACCAAGAAAATGAAAACTCCAGTATGGTACGAGCATCGGCCTACTTAGGCTGGACCATCAGCGACAGTGCCACATTTAGTCAAAAAGTCATGGTCAACCGCGAATTAAGCGACGAAAGAACACCAAAACCCGCTTAGAGAGCGCCGTCACCACCAAAATCAACGGCTCACTGCAAATGAAACTCGGGTTTACCCTAGTGAATAACTCCAAAGTGCCAGACGATAGAAAGAAAACAGACACAGAAACCTCTGTTACCATCGTCTATTCTTTCTAAAAGTTAGATTTGGCTGGTTTAACCACATGTAACGGTCGATGTCTTGAGATAAACTTTAATACCGTATGAGTCAAGACATCCACCGCATAAAGTGCGCCGTCCTTGCCCAAAGCAATATCATGGCCGAGATTTCTTTCATCATCGGCCAGCCGGCATCAAAACTCTCAATCACAGTACCCTCAACATTTAACCTCACCACTCGGTTAAGTGGTTTATCAGCACGACCACCATCAACAATGAATACTTCATCATAATCTGATACCGCGACACTATAAGGTCTGCCAATCGGTTGTCCCTGCCACAGGCTAATAAAACGCCCATTCAAGTCAAAAATCTGTATTCTGGCATTATCCCGATCAGCAACATAAACCCGATCATGACTCACCGCAATACCATGAGGTAACCTGAATTGTCCCGGCTGTCTGCCTTTAGTCCCCAGGCACTAATATATTTACCCGATGCGCTGAATTTAACCACCCGGGTATTCAAATAACCATCGCTGACATAAACACTCCCGTCTTTGCCAAAACTAACCGCCGTTGGCCGCGCAAAATGCCCCGCATCATCACCTTTAACGCTCGCCTCACCTAAACTCAGCAATAATTTGCCATCATGAGATAATTTATGCACCTGATGTGAACCCACATCAGTCACCCATACGTTGTCATCAGCATCCACCGACAAACCATGGGGCATAATAAACAAATTAGCCCCCCAACGGGACTTCAATTGACCTGTTGCACCATCAAACATAAACACTGTATCTTGCTCAATCGGTTGGTCAGAAAATGGCGTTTTCCATTGCCGCTTCGCCCGGTGAAAAACAAACACATGATTATGAGAATCCACCGCCACCCCAGTAGTTTGGCCCATCGATACCCCTTGGGGCAGAATTGGCCAGTTAGGTACTTTAGTGTGACTGGTTGGTGCGGCGTTAAGTGTGTGTGATAGCATCAGCAGGATAAATGAGGTGATATGAGTAAAATAAGGTTTGAGCATGGCATTGTAAAATCCTAAATCGAGAGTGCGATTAAGTTAGCATTGATGGGGGTTTGATTCAAATTATGTGGGTGGCCAATAAATCCATGTTGTGTCTTTGGCACAAATCGCGGCGGGACGCCCCTCCTACGACGCAGGCATTGCCACATCCTTGTGGCTGGTACCTGCGTTGTGCTCCTGCACGCAGGCATTGCCACATCCTTGTGGCAAAAAAAAACCCGCTCAAGTGAGCGGGTTTATAAATACAAGTTGAAGGTAAATCCGGTAAAAAGACGATAATCTAACAAATCGACTTCTTTATCTAAATAGAAACTGTGCAGCAGTTCAAAAGATGGGCTTATAATACTGGCTGATATCAATCCTGACAAACGAGTAAATCTAACACTTCGGATTAGAAAAACTAATAATGGATAGTATTTCATTTCAATCTTCATTAACTTATTTCATCAATACCATTTAAAAACAATAACTTAAATAAAAAACAGGTCATTATATAAACTACAAAATATTATTTATCATTCGATTAAAATGAATTTATAGCGCATTAAAGCTAAATATAATTGCATAAAAATAATTTCATCAGCCACCTGAACAATTTTGCCATACAAAAAATAATAAATGTTAACTTCCCGTTTTATTAATTTAACGGTTCATTGATGTTTTTTATTTACCTCAACATTGCTTGGTCGATTATAACCACCTATAAATAACCCTATAAACAAATGCTTATTCTGAAAAATAAATTGAAAACAGACCAATGACCCTAAAAAAATTAACCATCAGCGTCACCTTAAAAACCCTATTCATCATACTATTCGGCTTTACCTGTTACTTCTCCATCGATGTTATCGCCAACCTCAACAGCGGCAGTGACATTCAACAAAAAAATGTCCATACCAAAGCCGAAGCATTACTGCAAACGCTGCAAAGTAAACTGCAAACAATGCAACTCGCTATCAATCAATACGTCATTGAACATACCAACAAAACAACATCAGCCGATAACAACGCTGAAAAACTCGGACAAGAATTAGCAATACAATTACACGACCATCCGTTGGTTAGTCAGTTTAGTTTTGTCACCGCAGCTGGTCAGTCATATAGTTACCCCTCAAAAGCGTCTATAAATACCGTCACATCTGGCGATATATGTCTTTCAAATAGCGCTAGCCCCCACCCGCTATGGCAATCGAAAATAGCCTTCAAACCAGATAATAAGTCGTTACTCAAGTACCATTACAGACCATATAACCAAGATTTATTTCTGTGCATTGTTTTAACTATCGAGGTTAACGATATCATTACTTCCTTTTACGATTACCGCTTAAACTCGCTTTATCATATTATCACCGATAACCAAAACCGTATTGCCTATCATCCCAACGATCAGTTCATTAATAAACTCAGTAACGACCTGCTGATTTTAGAACCATTAATGACACTCCTCAACAATCGACTTAACACCAGTCAAAGCATCGCCTCCAACTGGCAAATCCGCAGCCATATCAGCGAAATGGACCAAGGTCACTGGAAAGTCGCCACCCTGACAGATAACTTACAAGAGCAAAACAAAGTCAACACCGAGCAGATGATCAATACCAAACAACAGGTGATGAATAAGCTGAGCCAGCAAATCAATCAGATCAAGCTGATGCTCAATACCCTAACAGATCAAACCGACGCCAACACCTTACTTGCTACGCTGAACCAACAGCTCAATTCACAACCGCTAGCCGATGAATTTTATTTTGCCCTGTCTGATGCACCGAGCTGCCTGTTCAGCACCAAAAGCCAGTTCAGTGAATCACTGCAATGCCACACAGATAACCATACCAGTGACAGTCAAAGCGACCACACCTCAGACCAATGGCAGGTCACCACCGGGCACGCCACGCTTAGCTATCAATTCACGGCAAAAAGCACTGTAAAAGGCACCACGTCAGCAGCAAACAAAACCTTGCAAACCATCGGTTTTGCTATCAGCTTTGATAAAATCATCGCAACCCTAAGCCGCTCAGTAGCAACACCAGCCTATCACTTCATTTTGGACCGAGATAATTTACTCGCCAATACCCAAGATGCCATTGGCACAGATGGCTTGCTCACAAGGGGACCCATTTTATCCTTCATCGCTAAGCCTGATAAAACGTCTAGTCAAACGCCAGATATAACCCCCTACCGCCAGCTAGCCAAACCTGACACCAAACACAAAGCAGGTTACCTGATAAAACAGAGCACCGGCCAATCACTCTGGCTACATGATCAGGCAATGGATAAGGGAAGCTGGCATATTGCGACTGTGGTAGAAACCGAGGTTGATTTTGCTAGTATCAAGGCCAAAAACAAAACTTTACTCCTATTTGTCATTACCGCATTAGCCACATTGGTGATTTATAGTCTGTTAATTTTGCGCGTCAAAGACGGTGAAACCAAAGAATACTGGCATTTGGTCAAAACGTTTTCTGTCCTCAGTGTGATAGCTATCGGGATGATTTGGAGCATTAAATTATCTATGCCTCACCCCAATGAAAACAGTGAATACCAACTCAAAGACAAAACCGGCCTCGCTCACGCCATCGCCCAGAAAAAACACCAATACCAAACCTCATTGGTCCACAGCAATATCGCCGACATCCCCGCAATCTCTTTAGGACTGCGTGTGGATTCGATGTCCATTAACGATGGTGGAGTAAACCTGATTGGCTTGGTATGGCTTAAAAACACCGACTGCCTGACGTCAGCGCAACAAGGACAGCAAAAACAATCATCGACTTGCCCAGCCTTAGAAGATATTGAGCTAGAATTTCCCGAGGCAGAACAAATCGAACTGACCCCACATATCACCCAGCCAAATAATCTGGTCAAACGATTTTCTCTGCAAGTTGACTTCTCTATTGATTCTTCAATTTATCCTTTTGAACGTGGTGTGATCCCCTTACGCATCACCACCGCAGGTTACAATAACCCCTATCGACTGGTACCCGATTTTAACGCTTATGGCATGATGAATCCGAGCACTAAACCCGGGTTATCTGAAAAACTCAGCCTCAAAGGTTGGCGTTTACATCAAAGTTATTTTAGTTTCCAACCCTGGTTAAACACCGCCAAATATAGTCAAGGCAACGCTTTATATGATGGCGAATTGATGGAATTATATTTTAATATCGAAGTGGGAAGAAAATTCCTCAACCCGTTTATTGCCGATATGGTGCCTATCATTGTGATCACCGCTTTATTGTTTTTGGTGCTAATGACCATGACCAAAAACGAGCAACACATGAATGAACTGGGGTTTAATGCGTCAACTGTGCTCGGTTATTGTTCCGGCCTGTTTTTCGTCCTGATTGTTGCCCATGTTTACTTACGAGAAAAACTCAATATCGACTCCATTGCCTATATCGAGTTATTCTATTTTATGATGTATTTTGTGATTTTATCGATTTCAGCCAGTGCGATTTTATTTTCCAGTCGTTTTGAGCAACCCTTTATGGCTTACGAAGATGGTGTGGTGGTGAAAATTTTGTTTTGGCCGGTGATATTTTTCATCACCCTAGTCTTTACCTTCATGACTTTTTATTAGCCTGTTAATTAGTACGAACTACAAGGTCCCGTAGACATGTTCAAAAAGAAACTCCTTATTCTATCCATTGTCAGCTTTATCATGCTGATATCTTTGGTCACAGCATCGGTGATGTATACCAATAAACTCAATGCCAACAACCACTTTTTTCTCACCGAAGTAGAGCCCAGGAGCAAAAGCCTCAACGCCATATTGACCAGTTTTGGTTATGGTCATGCGATTCACAACTTTAAAAACTTGGTGATCAGAGGTGAAAGCGGCCCCAGCAGAGACAAATATATTGAACAATTGAAGTACAACAAGCAGCAGTTCTACTTTGCCTTATATAACTATGTCGCACTGGTCAATCAAAACACCCTTGCCCAATTTGAATTATCACCCGGTGCCCTGCAATTGCTCAACGCAGAAAGGGCTTCATTGAAAAAAATCAAAATCGTTTTTGACCGTTATCTCAACCAAAGCACTAAAGTCGCAGCGGTGTATCAAAAGTTCAACAGCAACCAAGGCACTAATCAAGATACTAAGCCAAGTAAACAGATACCAAAACCTCCCGCTCACATCATTGAAAAAATCGATGCCAAAGTGGCTATTGATGACAAGCCGGCATTAAATAGCATGAGAGTACTACAGGCGGGGATCAGCCAACTTCGTGCAGAAGTGTTAGACAACTCTCGTCAGTTGGTCACCACGCTCAACATGCTTATCATTATGGCCAGTGTCGTGTTAGCTGCCTTTATCTGCACCGCTATCATGTTTGGGTTTCAACTCTTACGCCCCATTGTCAACCTGTGCAAATTAATTCAAACAACGGGCAGTACCAGCGCTGCTGTGAATCAATTCAGCTACCCTCATAACGATGAAATCAGCCAGTTGTTTAAACATATCAAAGATTATGGCCCGTGTGCAGAAGAAGCGCCTAAAACGCTAGAGAAGAAAGTCTAGGCGAAAAAAAACCTCCTAAAGGGAGGTTTTTTTTAATTGAAACTTTTTATTGAAACTTTTACTGGAATAAGGACTCAATGCTTAGCCCTTGATGGGTGACTACTTCTTTCAATCGTCTAAGGGCTTCAACCTGAATCTGTCTTACCCGCTCACGGGTGAGGCCAATTTCTTTGCCAACATCTTCAAGGGTAGAAGGTTCATAACCGAGCAAACCAAAGCGTCGGGCAAGGACTTCACGTTGTTTAGAATTGAGGTCTTCAAGCCAATGAACGATATTTTCTTTAATATCATCATCCTGCATTTTCAGCTCAGGTCCCATGCCTCTTTCATCAGCAAGCACGTCAAGCAACACTTTGTCCGATTCACCACCGATTGGTGTATCCACTGAGCCGATGCGTTCGTTTAATCTAAGCATTTTACTTACCGCAGACACTGGTTTATCTAACTTGGTAGCAATGTCTTCAGCAGTCGGTTCATGATCCAGCTTTTGCGCCAACTCACGTGCAGTACGCAAGTAGACATTTAGCTCTTTCACTACATGAATAGGTAAACGGATGGTACGAGTTTGATTCATGATAGCCCGTTCAATGGTCTGACGGATCCACCAAGTGGCGTAAGTTGAAAAACGAAAACCTCGCTCGGGGTCAAATTTCTCTACCGCACGAATCAACCCCAGATTGCCTTCTTCAATCAAATCCAGTAAAGCCAAACCACGATTATTATAACGACGAGCAATTTTAACCACTAAACGTAAATTACTTTCAATCATACGTTTACGAGAACTTTCACACCCTTTGAGGGCTTTGCGAGAAAAAAAGACTTCTTCTTCTGCGGTAAGTAACGGTGAAAAACCAATTTCACCAAGATAAATCTGAGTTGCATCAAGGGTTTTTTGTACTTCTTCCTTCGGTGCCACTTCTTCCTCTTCTACCGCCACGCTAACCTCCCCCAATTTAAATTCATTTTCTTCTGAAGCGCCTGACGACGCTGTAGCTGAACCTTTCTCACCAACACTTTTTTGTTCTAATTTTTGTTTGTTTTGCTGAACCATAAGCTTCTCCTATAGTTTAAACAACCAGAACCCTGTTCTGCGCTGTCGACTACTCCAATGTGCTTAACGTTGCGGTAAATATTTTAACGGATTGACTGATTTTCCACGATAACGCACTTCAAAGTGCAATTTAACATTTTGGCTGTCTGTTTGTCCCATCTCGGCAATTTTCTGCCCAGCACTGACAAAATCCTTTTCTTTCACCAAAATTTTCCGGTTATGAGCATAGGCGCTTAGATAATCATCGTTATGCTTGATGATGATCAAGTTGCCATACCCCCGAAGTGCATTACCATAATAAACCACTTTACCGTCAGCAGCTGAGACGATTTTCGTCCCACTTTTACCCCCGATATCTATCCCTTTGTTACCATTTTCCCGATTTGAAAAACCCGCAATGACTTTCCCCGTCGTTGGCCAAACCCACTGTTTAATCTTGTTTGAATACTGCTTTTTTGGGGGTTGGTTTTGGTGCTTGTTATGCACTTTTTTTGGCGGTTGTTGCCGTTGCTTAGATTGACGATACTCCCCTTGTTTTTGTTCTGCAAGTGTTTTTACTACATTATTATTTAATTTGCTTGACTCTTTTTTTGCCACTGAAGAAGGGGAAGTTGGGACTGTGGTCGAAGGTTTTTTAATTGGTACTTTGCTGTTACGGCTTTTAGTCGGATTTTTAGCCGTTGATTTAGCCGTGTTTTTTGATTGCTGCGGATTTTTTGATTTTTTATTCGGTGATTTGAACTGAATCACTTGACCGGGAAAGATCGAATAGGGTTTGCCGATTTTATTGACTTTAGCTAAAGTTCGGTAATCAAGCCCGGCCCGCCAAGCAATAGAAAATAGCGTATCGCCTTTTTTGACCGTATAAGATTTACCACTAACCGTTCGCTTGGGCTTGGCACTGGGGCGTTTGTGGGTAGGATGTTTACTGGCAACATGCACGTTTTCGACAGGCGCGGGACTAGTTCGCCCCGCACAAGCATTTATCAGCAAGATAATAACAGCCGGTAATAACAACCGGACTGACCATTTATTCCCCATCAACACATCCAAAAATTAATTCAGGACAATGAGACCAACACATAAGCCAATAACGCAATGATCACCACCGCCCAACCCATCCGGTCAACATAAAGTCTGAGCTTGTCTTCCATCGCCTTACCGCCCCACTTCATCAGCCCAGCTACCAAATAAAAACGCAACCCGCGACTCACCGCTGATACCAAGACAAATGGTAAAAAAGCCATCTGCATGACCCCTGCGGTGATCGTAAATAGTTTATAAGGGATCGGCGAAAACCCAGCCAAAAAGACCACCCAAATGCCCCACTCGTTAAACCACTCACTAATGGTGGCAAATTTAGCTTCATAACCCACACTCACCAACATCGGCTGCACCACAGGCTCAAATAATAAGTAACCCAACAAATAACCCACCATGCCACCAAGCACTGAGGCAATCGAGGTATATAAAGCAAAACGCCACGCTTTATCAGGTTTACTCAGCGCCATCGGTGCCAGCATCACATCCGGCGGAATAGGAAAAAATACCGACTCAGAAAAGCTTAGCACAGACAAATAACGTGGCGCATGTTTATGTTTGGACCAATTAAGAACTTTATCGTATAAGATTGAAAAAAAAGAGGTTAAAAAATTCAAGCTAAATCTCCCGGCACTAAAGGTACAAATCGTACCGCGCAGATATCTGTGGTAATAAATTCATCGCCCTGACGTTTGATCACGCTGAGCATCTGTTCTTGCGTTCCGACTGGGATAATTAAAATACCGCCATCGGTTAATTGCGACAGCAATTCTGTCGGCACACTATCAGGCGCAGCGGTGACGATAATGCCATCAAAAGGACCTTTAGTGGCCCAACCGAGCCAGCCATCACCATGTTTCATCGCCACGTTATACAAATCGAGTTGTTTAAGCCGTCTTTTGGCCTGAAACTGCAACGATTGAATCCGCTCGACACTAAATACTTTATCCACCAACTGGGCGATCACCGCCGTCTGGTAACCCGAACCTGTGCCAATCTCCAACACTTTATTGGTAGCACCATGTTGCAACAAAAGTTCCGTCATTCTGGCGACAATATACGGCTGAGAAATCGTTTGCCCCTGACCGATAGGCAACGCGGTATTTTCATAGGCTTTGTGCGCCAATGTCGGCGCAACAAAAATCTCTCTGGGCACTGCCGATACCGCATTGAGCACTAGCGGGTCTTTAATCCCGTCCTGAATTAATCGTTGTGCCAGCTGCTCCCCGGCGCGTTGATAAGAGCTTCTCATGATAATTTCACTTTGTTCATTTACATTAGGTCACTAACTGCTAGATTCAGCCTGTTAGCTGGCATTCTCTCACAAATTACATCAAATAGTGGCTTTTATACCAATAGCCAATGAAAAATAAGGAAGAATTTAGCATAACTTTTCATAACACCACCTCAGACAACCACTTTTCAAGCCTTGGCATCGACTGATAAGCAGTCATATCAACGGTTAATGGCGTCACCGAGACAAAACCATGAGCCAAGGCATAAAAGTCAGTGTCTTCACTGCCATCGCATTCTTTGCCCAACGGCCCATACCAGTAAATCTCTCGACCCCACGGATCGCTTTGCCGTCGCATCGAATCCGCTTGATGACGCCGGCCCAAACGCGTCACTTTAATGCCTTTGAGCTGCGCCATTGGCACATCCGGCACATTAATATTGAGAATTTGATCAGCCGGTAATGCATGTTGCTGTAACTGTTTCATCACTTGTACCACCACTTTGGCAGCGGTGGCAAAATGTGTCTTGCCAACCAACGAAACCGCAATCGCTGGCAACCCCATATGTCGCCCTTCGGTTGCCGCAGCAACAGTGCCTGAGTACAACACATCATCACCGAGATTAGGCCCGTCATTAATCCCGGCAATCACTAAATCAGGTTTATCTGCCACCAGCTGACTAATGCCGATATTGACACAATCTGTTGGTGTGCCATTGACCGCCAAAAACCCATTATCTAGGGTTTGCACTCGCAAAGGATTAATCAAAGTCAACGAGTTGCTGGCACCACTGCAATTTCTATCCGGTGCAATTACCGTCACTTCATCAGCAATCGCTTTAAGGTGCTGATATAACACCTGCAAACCGGGCGCATTTACGCCATCATCATTACTTAACAATAACTTCATCAGTCGTTCCTTGAGCCGGGTTTACTGCAATCATTCACAATCAGCAATTCTCTGAGCAAAGCCGTGGCAAAACTCCCCGTCGGCAAAACAAAATCAAGTTTGATAGTTTGCTCATCAAGCAGCTCAGATGACAGCTCGGCAGCATCAAGCCGGATGGGCCGACAATCTGCTGCTACCCGCTGGGCTTTGAGCCCTGCTAGCCAATCGGTATAGTCACTCAATACTGCTTGCTCAAATTCACCAGCAGCCAAAGTACTCAACCAATCACCATCTCCGGGCATCGAAGCCGCTATCTGAATATCACCACTAGCAAGACGTTGACGAATATCATCAGTGGCTTTTTCGCTGAAAAACGACCGTGAACCCGCCAAGCGAAAAATATCACCGTCCATCGGCTGATCAAACGAATGCTGCTCGATACGCTGGCTAACAATCCGATTAAACAAAAACGACCGAGCAGCTGAGAGCACTAAGCCTTTAAGTTTGCGATCTCGAATCGACTCTCCGGCAAACATTTTTTGCGCCAATTGCAAATTATTGCCGCCATGACCAAACCGCTGTGAGCCGAAGTAATTTGGCACACCGGTTTGCTCAATTTGCGCCAACCGTTGCTGGACCTCAGCCATATCAGAGATGTTACGCAGCACCAGTGTGAATTTATTCGCTCGATGGCTACCGCTTCTGAGTTTTTTCAAATGTCGGGTTTGGCTGACAATTCGAATAGAATCGCTGGCTAATGCCGACCAATCTACCGTCTGCTTAATCCCCACTGGCACACAAAACCATTGCCGGGTTATCGCATGACGGTCTTTCAAACCCGAATAACTGACATCCCGGTTTCTCACCCCAGCAATTTTGGCGATTTGCTTGGCGACATAAAGGGTGTTTTCACCCGCTTTTTCGATGAACAGGCACACATGCTCGCCTTCACCGCTCAATTCAAAGCCGAGCACTTCTTCTACCACAAAATCGGCATGACTGGCGCGAATATCACCGCTTGAGGTCGGCTGACCATGTAAATAAGCCAGTGAAGTCAAGCTATCTGCCAGTTCTTTATTAACAGTTTTATCGACCGCTATATCAACAACCGCTATATCAACAATAGTCATTGATTCACCTTAATCACCGTGACCACCGTATGGGCAGCAATACCTTCTTTACGTCCGGTAAACCCCAGCTTTTCGGTGGTGGTTGCTTTAACACTGACGTTAGTGATATCAGTGCGTAAATCGGCAGCCAGCAATGCTCGCATCTCATCGATATGTGGAGCCATTTTAGGCGCTTGCGCAATAATGGTTGAATCGAGATTATTCAATTGATAACCCTGCTCGCCCATCAACTGATAAACCTGACGTAACAATACCCGACTATCGACATCAGCAAACTGAGCCGAAGTATCAGGAAAGTGCTTACCAATATCACCCAAAGCCAAGGCTCCGAGGATCGCATCGCAGATGGCATGAATTAATACATCGCCATCAGAATGGGCTATCAACCCGCTGGTATAAGGGATTTTCACCCCGCCCAAAGTGACTGGCCCTGCGCCGCCAAATTTGTGCACGTCATAACCATGACCAATACGTAACATGATTTTGCTTTTCCTAACTGTTAATTGATAACTATTCAGCATCATTATTGGTTTGTGGATAATTCTACGTTGCTGTTGGTTTTTTACACTCAACAATGTAGGAGTTGCGTCCACGCTACGATAAATGGCGAAGCCGTTTCAAAACTTGTTCCACCGAGACGTCGGACCGCTTGGCACAAATCATGAGCTGGAGCTCATTCCTACTGCAAATAAAACGTCGCCAGTGCCAAATCTTCCGGTCGGGTGATTTTAATATTATCTGAACGACCTTCGACCAATAATACCGGGTGATATTGATATTCCATCGCCGAGGCTTCATCGGTGATCGGCAAACCAGCCGCAACGCCTTGCTCCAACGCTTCAATAAGGTGTTTTAAGGGGAAAAATTGCGGTGTTAATGCGTGCCAGAGATCTTCTCGTGACTCGGTATGCGAAATTAATTTATCGCCTCTTTTCATGGTATCTCGCACCGGCGTTGCTAATATTCCGCCCTGATTTTGTGCTAGGCACTGGCTCACCAGTTTTTCAATATCCTGACTGGTCACATTTGGCCGTGCCGCATCATGGACCAATACCCAAGCATCGTCACTCCCTTCACTATTGGTGCTAATGCGCTTCAATCCGGCCAATACTGAGTTAACACGCTCATCACCACCAAAAACTACCACAACCCGGTCGTTTTTCGCCAGTGGCAAAGCGGCAAAATAGTCATCATCCGGGTTAATGGCAATTACTATTTGACGGATAAAGTCCACCGTTTGTAATCGTTCAACGGTATGTTCGATGACTGTTTTATCATCAATAGTCAGGTATTGTTTCGGTTGATCAGACTGCATTCGTTTGCCGACACCAGCGGCGGGAATGACACAGTATATTTCAGGCAGATCGTCGGGATTTAATCCGGCAGATGACATAAGAAATTCCTAAACGGGAGAGGTTGTGAAGATAAAATTATAAAGATAAGTACAAAAATAAGTACAATGGTTTGCCGAGGCATTTACTTTCCCTCGGCGGGGATGATACGAAAAAAGGTTTCGCCGTCGCGGATCATGCCCAGTTCATTTCTGGCACGTTCTTCAATCGCTTCCATGCCAGTTTTTAAATCAAGGACATCTGCCGCCAACAAGGTATTGCGTTTCACCAGTTGTTGGTTCACTTCGATATGGCGCGATACCACTTCGCGGTGTTTGTAATAATCTTTGATGCCGTTGTAGCCAAACCACAGACGATACTGGAGTAACAACAAGCCGATTATCAGCAATACTTTAAATACACGCATGAACGATTTTTACAAACTGCCTTGAAGGGATCTGAACGCAGTATTATGAAACGTTCTGGCGATATTGCAAAGCACTATTTATTTCTCCCTTATTCACCCGCTATTGGCGAGGCACCGTTTGACTATCTGGTAGCAATAATTTTAACCATGGCATCAGCCCACTAGGAAAGTCTTTATTATCCAATGGATTGGTGCCGCTAGCCAATTCAACCTCATCACTAATGCCATCGTTGTCATCATCCAGATCAGCGTTATTGCCTATGCCATCGCTATCGGTATCAACGGATTCGGTGGCATCAAGCGGGAAAACATCGGCAGTATCCAATACCCCGTCATTATCGTCATCAGTATCGGCATTATTGCCTATGCCATCGGTGTCGGTATCAACAGATTCGGTGGCATCAAGCGGGAAAGCATCAGCAGTATCCAATACCCCGTCATTATCATCATCAGTATCGGCATTATTGCCTATGCCATCGGTGTCGGTATCAACGGACTCAGTGGCGTCAAGCGGGAAAGCATCAGCAGTATCCAATACCCCGTCATTATCATCATCAGTATCGGCATTATTGCCTATGCCATCGGTGTCGGTATCAACGGACTCAGTGGCGTCAAGCGGGAAAGCATCTGCAGTATCCAATACCCCGTCATTATCGTCATCAGTGTCGGCGTTATTGCCTACGCCATCGGTGTCGGTATCAACGGACTCAGTGGCATCAAGCGGGAAAGCATCAGCAGTATCCAATACCCCGTCATTATCATCATCAGTATCGGCATTATTACCTATGCCATCACCATCGGTATCAACGGTTTCATTGGGATCTAATGGAAACGCATCATCGGCATCCAGCACCCCATCACCATCGGAGTCGATATCAACCGCAACAAAAAAAGCCGCTAATTCGTTACGCACTGCATTGAGTGCAGTTACCGCATCAGCGCCATTATTGGCATCATTTTTGTCAATACCACAGGGTTGACCATTACAATCGAGGGTTGGGCTGGAGAATTTATAAATTTTATCCGCATTGGTAAAGGCGCTGGGATAGGCCATCACAGTGACAAAATTACTGTCCACGCCATAACCAAGGGCATAAGAAAAGACATTACCGCTGCCATCTTGTCTTCGTGAATGCCACAGGCCCATATTGTGACCCATCTCATGGGCATTCACGTAATCGGCGCAATTAATACTGGTGTGGCTATACATCCCGCCGGAGCTATTAGCAACAGTGCCATTATTGCCATTAACCCAAGCAATCCCACATGTATTGTCACCTGCATAGGGTCGGAAAAAAACCACCATATCAGCCCCTATCGCAGCACGTCTATTGGCGACACCCGTTAAGGCGCTGTGACTGCCGCTGGTGATGTCTCGCAGACCAGTTTCTGAATTAAAACTATCAGGATAATTCACCTCGTCCATTGCCAAAGCATTAATTTGGATAAACACCCCGCTGTCGGTATAAATTTGATTACTCACCGCTATCAAATGATTAATTCGGGTTTGCGCATCGCCGTTATACAAGGTGTTAGCACCAGTAGAATAGACCACTAAAATGTCGACTCGAACGATTTCATCGGCCATTGAAACCGTTGGTGAGATTGCTTCTGATTCGGATGAGGATTTTTGCTGCTGTTGAATAGCCGGGAGGTCTTGCGGTACCAAAAAATCATTTTTACTGTGGTCGATAACGCTATCAAGTACAGATTCTTCAACCAACCGGCCCTGACTATTGAGACCGTTAACGATATAAGTCCCCTGCGGTGTCACCATTGAGATAAAAAAGCTCTTATCACTGACGGTGATCACTACTGGCAACGAGTCTTTGCCATCGGCAATCGCCGCAAACCAAGTCTGGCTGCCATTCTGATGAACTTGCACCCGTTTAACCACAGCTTCGGCAGAGAATTTGCCCACAGGCAATAATATTGAATGACCAACTTTAAGGGTTTGCAACTGACTGCGGTCAAGATTAACGACAACCCCTTGCTGATATAACTGTTGTACAGCGGAGGTTGATTTAGCTTCAGCGCTAATTTGATTCGATGCAGCGATTTGCCATAAGGCAGCAGCTGCCTCAGCGGACGGGGCGAATGAGACAAAGTAAAACAGTAACAGCGCTTTAATAAGTGATTTCACGGTGACACTCCTTTGGTACGGCAGATTGCTTAAGTCTAGGTCAGCGCCCGGTATGGGTCAAATTTGAACAGATAGGTACCGGTTACCACCTGATCTAAAACAAATTCAGCTATTTGTATGACAAAATCTGCTGTTTTAGCTGATGTACTGGCTATCAGTTGAGCGATTAAGCTAATTTGCTCAAATGACAGCGTTATCATTAAATCTAATTCCATTCAATAACCATAATAAAGCAAGGTGTTATATGTATAAAAACTTCTTTCAACCCATCATCATTTTACTGCTGATTGGTTTTGGCCATATCTGTATGGCCGCTACTCCTATCAGTACTAATATCAATACCAATACCAATATCAATACCAATCCAGTATTAACCTTTGCCGATTTGCCATTGCAATTGGTCATCGATAAGGGCATTGGCCAAACCTTTGAATTCGATAAACCCATCACTAGTGTTATCTCTCGTAAAACCAACGTTGCCCAGTGGACCATTAATAATCAATCGTTAACCCTTACCGGGCTGGCGGCAGGTCGTACTGGATTAAAAATTCAGCTGCAATCGGGCGAGTTTCATTATATCGGCTTGAGAGTCAATCATGCTGATGGCTCGATGCCAGGATTGCCGCAATATCTATCGATTGGCTCGGTGTCTGAGGATAGCGAACCGGACCTCGCATTTTGGCGAGATATTGATATCGACATGACCAACAAAAACATGGATGTGCGGTATATCTATATTAATGGTGGTCCTATGGAACGTGGCTGGCAGGGCTGGGGCGGCAAACGAGCTGAACGTTTTACTGCTGAAAGTATTCGCCTAGGCTTAATTCCGTTTTTTGTCTATTACAACATTCCTGATGGCGGTGAAAGTTTTACCACTAATTTGTCTCACATCCGCGATGTTGATTATATGCAGGACTACTTTCAAGACTTGGATATCTTCATGACCCAAGTACAAAACGCTGCCCAAGGTGAACTTTACGGGGTGATCCTCGAACCGGATTTTCTGGGTTACTTTCAACAAAACGGCGTGTTGCACCTAGGCACGAGTGATCCAAGCAAGATAGCCACCGTGGTCGGTGACAACCAAATTGCTGATAATGCCGGTACCATTAGAACGTTGATTGAACGCATCAATCGCACCATCAACACCAAACGTCGTGAAGGCCATCAAGTATTTTTTGGTTGGCAGTTGAATCTGTGGTCTTATGCGCCGACTTCTGGCAGTAAAGGCGTTTTGCGTCGCACAGACGATAATGATTTAGGTTGGCTTGAAGGTCGCAAGGCGATTGAAGAAGCGGGTCAGCAAACTATGCAATACGGGATTGATGCCGGTATCTTAACCCACGGTGCCGATTTTGTCTCTATTGATAAATATGGGCTGGATGCGATGATCCATCAAAACACCCCAAACCCGGCTGATTCCACCTGGTTTTTCAATAATGACCACTGGATGAACTATCTCCATTTTGTCAAACAGATGCATCAGGTAGCTGACAAACCGATGGTGTTGTGGCAATTGCCAGTAGGACATATTAATGGTTCGACGGCGACCAGTGCTTATTCTGGCCAACCTTTTCCCATCCTTGACAATACCAGCACCAAAGGTGAAGACAGCACCAGCAACTTCTTTTTCGGTGACACTTTTACCACCAATGATCCACTCAGACAAAGCTACTTTTCGCAAAACAAAGCGCAGGACAATAGCCTCTCTGCGAATGGCAATACCATTACCATGGGTAGTCATATTCAACAAGCCAAAGACGCTGGTGTAATTTTAGCCTTGTTCGGTGCTGGCGTTGGCATATCCACCGATGGCGTTGGTGCGCCGCCGACGGATGATCATTACTGGATCCAAAAAGTACAAAGCTACTACGCCGATTCAGTGGTGCCGTTAGAACAAGAATATGGCACTGGTGGGTTTGTCTGCCCCGAGCAATGTAAACCCTGGGTGGCTTTTACTACGTTGAGTGATGGCGAAGAAATTCGTCAAGAGTCACTGACATCGGTGAGTATTACCTTTAAAGCCTTAGACGATGATGGCCAAATAGCTCATGTTTCACTCAATGCGGGTAATAGTGCTTTAGCGCTAACTCAACAAGGTGAAAGCTATACAGCCCAATGGTTACCAAACAGTTTTGGCAATCATCACCTCAAAGCAACTGCCACTGACAATCAGGGATTGAGCGTCACGGTTGACATTACTGTAGCCGTATTAAAACCTGACACTTGTACGCTGCCCCAGTGGCAAGCCGATAAAATCTATAGCCAAAGCGGTAATGAGGTAGGTTATCTTGGTTTTGCTTATGTCAATGCTTGGTATGCAACGGGTGAGGATGAGCGCCCAGATAAATCAACTGAATGGGGGCCATGGATTAAAACAGGCCCCTGTGTTCGATAACTTTATTGATCGCTTTAGCAGGTAGATTATTAGTTATATTTCGCTTCAATCTGCCTCAGTTTTGCGGTTTTGCTTAATTGCTGATAAGCCTTTTCCAATTTGTTGATTAGGCTTTGACTGACGCTGATTTTGCTAAAGGCAAAATAAACTGAAGAGCTGTGGATCACCAAAGGATGAAGTTCAACCATGGCGTAGTCTGGGTCGGTTCGCAGCCGATATTGTAAATAGGCGCTTTCAGCAAAAAAGCCATCAGCCCTGCCCTTTTTTACCATGTCAATGCGAACACCAGTGTCTCCTAACAGCGTCATTCGCTGTTGTAATAACGGATTTCGCTGCAACATCTGTTCAAAACGTTCACCGACAAAAGTACCTCGCTGACGTAATAAAGCCAGATTTAAGCGCTCCAATTGATGCCACTCGGTGATTGGCTGCACTAAACCTTTTTTACTCACAAGATGGATCACTTCTTGGCGCTGAGGGCCGATAAAATGAATTGATTCTTGCCACTCGGGTGTTTTAGATATTTCCAACATCATATCCATTTCCCCGGTTTTGAGCATATGTAAGCCACGGGCAAACGGCATTTCGACAAAGCTGTAACGACAGCCTGCTAAGTCTAATAATGCTTTGGCCTGATCGACATCAATACCAGTCCAAACCCCCTTGTCATCTTTCATCACCAGAGGTTCAAAAACAAAAACCCTCACTTTTAACTCGCAGCCCATCAAAGGCACACAAAACAGCAAACTGAAACCGATCATAAAATTAAGTAAAAAACGATACATCATGTAGCTACACCAATCCTATAAAATGTAAGCCTGCGATGGTACAAGCCAAATGTCAAATCGATGACGACATATCGTCACAAAGCATGGGTTTAGCTTTTTATTGTTTGAAGTCGATAGTAGACTGGCGGCTTAATTTTTGATTTTGAATAACAATGACTTGGAGATGACAATGCAAATATATGGAATGGGTTTATCGCGTTCTTTTCGCACATTATGGGCCGCAGAAGAAGCCGGGGTAGATTATGATTATATCGAAATGGCATTTGGCAGTAGCGGTAAAAATGGCACTCGGTCTGAGCACTATAAAAGCCTCAATCCACAAGGTAAGATACCCACGTTAACGGACGGTGATTTGGTCATTAGTGAAAGTGCCGCCATCGTAAACTACCTAGCAGCAAAAGCACCTGAACGCCAGCTAATGCCTGCGGACGGCACCGCTGAACGTGCCCGCTATGACCAAATGTGCTTCTTTATTTTATCTGAATTAGAACAACCCCTTTGGACCACCGGCAAACATCGCTTCGCGATCCCTGAGCAATACCGAATACCTGAAATCATCAGCAAAACCGCACCGTTTGAATTTGCCAAAGCGCAATCTGCCTTGCTGATAATCAAAGGTGACAATAAATATGCTGCTGGCGATCAATTTACCATGGCTGACATATTACTGGCACAAACACTCGGTTGGGCGCAACGATTCGAATTCTCGGTTGACGCGTCTTTGGTGGCTTACAAAGACGCGATGAACCAAAGAGACGCCTTTGCCCGGGCGATGAAAGCTGCTGGCAAGTCAATAACCGATTAAAAATAAATACCGTAAACCAATTGTAATTACATTTATATCGCCTATAGTTCGCATGTTGATGACTGGCACAGGTTAAATATCGCCAGTCAAACAACCTTGATAATGATTAAAAATCATAATAATGACATGCAAATTAAGGATAACTAATGCGACTACTCACTCTCTTACCTACTGCCCTCTTACCTACTGCCCTCTTACCTGCAACCCTATTGACGCTTTCATCTACGCTAATACTCAGCGGTTGTTCCACCACAGTCACCTCACTTAAACAAGATAAAGACAAAACACTGCTACAAAACCAAGGGTTTCTTTTACTTGGTGTTGAAACCAACCGCAGTTTAAAGAAAATTGAAATTTCTGGCCCTATGGATATTGATTTAAGCGCCAAAGACATCAAAGGCGGCACCAACTACCTGCTAGTTGATTTAGAAGCCGGGGTTTACACCATTGAACGGGTATTACTGGACGGTTACTGGCGGCTCTACCTCGACGATGAAGACCCTTGGCAATTTGAAGTCGCAGCGGGAAAAATCAGCTACGTTGGCCACTTAGAAATCGTCCAAAGAGGCTACTGGCGTCGAACCCACAGTACTGAACTGGTAAATCGTTCATCTGAAGCGTTAGAGTTTTTGGCCGACAGCTACCCTAATATTTTTGCCAGTCGAACAGTCAGTTATGGTGGTCCGGGAGAAGACAAGTTTTTCAGCTACCTAGCCGACACTTACCCCAAAACTGCAAATACCAGCACCAGCACTAGCCAACAATAACCATCACAAGGAATGAGAAAATGCGTCAATCAACACTAATAAAACTAATCTTGATTTGTCTGAGCCTGATGTGGTTTGGGCCAATAACTGCTGAGCCAATGAAAGCTGAGCCAATGAAAGCTGAGCCAATGAAAGCTGAGCCAATGAAAGCTGAGCCAATGAAAGCTGAGCCCATTATACCAACAACAGGCCCTATAGAGGCCGAAAAGTTATTTGCCAATGCCCCGGCTGGTATGGTGAAACTATCACCAACTGGTGACTTTATTTCAATGCACTATCAGGCTGAAAAAGACCACTACCTCAACTTTATTGACAGCAAGAGCAACAAACTTGTTGCCGCCACAGCCATTGGCAATGACAATCGGCTCAACTTTTATCACTGGCTTAATAATAACCAACTTTACCTACGTGCAACCAATAAAAATGGCTCGTTTGGCGTCATTGCCACACTGCGTGAAGATAACAAAATAGCGGTTAACCTGCTCGATACCCGAGGTTATCTAGTCCATCATCTACCTGAGCAACCAAACAAAGTAATGTTTGCCAAACGCAAGAGCCGACGTGCTTTGTATTATGATTTGTATATCATCACCATTGATGACTTGAACAAAGGCGACTTTAGTCAGGCAAAGCAGATAAAACATCAGTCAAAAACAGCTAGTATTTACACCTACGATGCACATTTTAAGCGCATTCTGACGCTAGAATACAACGAGCGTGATGACACGGTTACGGTAAAATACGCCTCAATTGACGGTGGTAAGTGGCACACTGTGCGCACCATCAAAGATGTTGATTACAAGTTACAACCAACTGGATTTATCACCAAAACAAGTATCGGAATGCTTACCGACAAAGATACTGACAAAATGGTTTTGCGGGCACTTGACATAACAACTCAAACCTTGGGAGAGATCATTTACCAACATCCCAAATATGATTTAACCTCAGCAAGCTTTACTGAGGATGGCCAATTGAATTATGTCACTTATACCGAGTATGGCCTGACCAAAACCCGTTTTTTTGATCAGCGTAAAAACCACTTTATCCAGCGACTGGCAAAAACATTTGTCAACCAAGAAGCCTATGTGTTTGATCAGTCAGACGATTTCAACCTCAACTTACTATATGTGAACGGCTCAGACGAGCCGGGTCAATATTTTCTGTATGACCAACAAAAAGACTTAGCCAGTCGTTTGCTGGTTTCCTACCCTGACTTGGCCAAAAGCCACTTCTCTGCTTCACAACACATTACGGTCAGCGCTGAGGATGGTACTGAGATAGAAGCCTTCTTAAATTTACCCCAAGGCTTTGACCATGCCACATTACTGGTAATACCGCATGGTGGACCCATTGACGTACAAGAAAGCGACCGCTTCAATAAAGAAGTACAATATTATACCAGCCGAGGGTTTGCGGTATTACGGGTCAACTTTCGTGGTTCAGCGGGTTTTGGCAAAGCGTTTCTCAATCAAGGCGTGGGAGAATTTGGCCGACTAATAGAGCAGGATATCACCGCAGCGGTTAACCTCGTCAGGCAACAACACTCATTTAAAAACATGTGTGCCATAGGAGCCAGTTATGGCGGTTATTCGGCGGTCATGCTGGCAATAAAACATCCTGATTTATATGACTGTGTAGTCGCCTCATTTGGTGTTTACGACCTGCCACTATTGTTTAATGCCAGTAACTTCCGTTCAGGCGATGAATACAAAGAACACATTGCAAAAACTGTCGGTCAATATGATGAAAGCATGGTCGCGGTATCGCCCGTTTATTTGGCAAAACAGCTCAAAGCCCCGCTATTATTGATTGCTGGACGGGACGATGATATTGCTGATTTTGAACACTCCAATCGTTTTAACTATGTATTGCAGAAAAACAATCACCCGGTTGAAACCCTGTTTTATCATAACACTGGCCATGGTCATGGTTTTTGGGATGGTGATCAACATGAAGCGGCAACCACCAGTGATTTTTTGCAGCGCACATTAAAATTGACGCTACCCCAGCCGCAGCAGCTGGATGAAAATAGCAAAAAAGCCATTGCCGACGACTACGCCAGCATTGCCGACGGATTTTCATTTGACGATAACGTCGATGATGATGAAGACAAGGCGCTGGCCTACTATCACAAAGCGGCACATTACGATCATCCCAGAGCCAACCTTAATATCGGCAATGAGTATCACGAAGGCGATTTGGTTAAAGCGGACATGGAAAAAGCCGTCGCCTATTACCAAAAAAGCGCAGCGCTGGATTACGCCGGGGCACATAGCCGTTTAGGCCGGATGTATATGGAAGGCGAGCACTTTGCGCAAGACTGGCAACAAGCCCACACTCACCTTAAAAAAGCACTGGCACTCGACGATAATTCCCTTAACAACATCAGGCTGGCACGTTTTTATTGCACTGCGCCTGCGGCACTTAAAGACTTCTCTCGCTGTCTTGATTTAATGAACTTAAAGCGCTACAAAAGACAATCTGAATTCGCCTTAAAACAGGCGAAAAAACACGTCCGTAGAACCCTATCCTGGATTATTTTCAGCGCCACTTTAACCCCATCAGAGCAGCGAAAAATCAAACAGTTTGCTATCGACGCCTTTGAGTTAACGGGTACTGAGGTGAGTCTTGAAGACACCAAAGAAGGTGCCTTTACTTTTGAAGAAAGCGAAAAGTTTGGTGAATCAGGCGAGTATAAACTGTCGCAATCAGGCTATCAGCTTACCCCAGTAAGAGCACCACAGATCAAAGATACAATAAGCAAAGCGAGCAAGAGTAAGGCAGTCAAAGATAAAGTCCCTCAGTTTGGCTTGATTTTCAAAGTCGACGTGCCCGGTGCCAACCGCTACTCCGACAGAGTAGGATTAGCCGTACGTTGGATAAAAACCAGCAAAGATGGTACACGTCGTTATATGCAAAGTACGCTTTTATGGGGTTCTCCCAAAGGTGACTGGTCAATGCTTGAACCGTTTGATGATATTAAAGAAGCAGCCACTTGGACACTGGAAATTTATGACTTGGAGCAGCAACGTATTTACTCTGAGCAATATCATCTAACGCCAGTGGGGTGATGTGCAAAAAATAACCCGACAAAAAAACCGCCACCGGGCTAACCCGGCGGCGGTTTATCTGAACCGAAAAAGGTTCAGTTACAAAGAAGGACGATAAGTGTCCGTCATTTGATGCATACGATCAGTCTGACCGTTAGAGAACTGGTTCATACATGAATCATCAGTGTAATCCATGAAGTTCAAGATTGGGTCAGCACCGCCGCCTGCACAAGTGTCACGACCTGTAGGACAACCATAAGCAGCACTTGATTCAGCTGGTGTATCAGCAACCGAATCACCCGGTGCATTACAACCACCTTGGAAAGTGTGGTAAAGACCTAAATAATGACCCACTTCGTGAGTCGCCGTGTCACCTAAGTTATAAGGTGCCGCTGAACCGCCCGGCAAAGACTCATCTAACATAACCACACCGTGCATATGGCTATCTTCTGGATATGAATCAGGGAAGCGAGCATAACCCAAGATGCCGCCAGTCGGTGAACAAGTATAAATATTCAGGTTGTTAGCCGGATCGACAGCCAAAGCTTGCTTCATTTTTGACTCAGTACCTGATGAATAACAACGGCTGTAGTAACCATTGTTTTTAGTTCTTGTAATACCGCCTAGTGTGAACGAGAAACCCGTTCCAGCGTAAGCACTATTTAATACATCCATTTGATCAAAAATCATTGAATCAGGAATGTTACCTTCAATTCCGCCACGTTTGGTATCTGAATAAATAACGTGGAATTGAACAGTAATATCATTAGCTGCAACACCTGCTAAAGAGCTCAGGGCATTATGACCGCTGGCTTTTCTGTGTGCTTGCAGTTTGCTTTGCATTTTCAGTTTACGCTTGTCAGAGATATGCTCTTCTGCACAACGTTTACCACGATGCATATGACCGTCATTACCCAAGAAATGGATGTCTTGTTCCAAACCAGAGAAAGCTTTATTTGATTCAAAAACGTCAACTTTAGCGCTAGCACCGAGTGCTAAAGAACCTAAAACGACTGCTGTAGACAATCTGGCTAAATTAAATTTCATTACGTGTACCTACCTTTTATGTATATGCTTGTATTTAATTGTTTGTATTTATATATTGTTATAATTATGTTTTGTTTTTGTAGCTCCAGTTCCCCTGAAGCCACAGCATCGTATCATTGTTAATTTGTTGTTTCAAGAGGTTATATAAAGTTACAAAAAATAAATTAGTTGTTTATGTTAATAACAAATTATCGACACGAAAGGGGAAAACTAGGGTGTTTCACTATCAAATTAATGTCATAAAAATCTTGACTTGTTGTTAATATTTCTTTAAATTGCGTCCCCTTCGCTGCCGGAATACTTCCCCGGTGGTGAACAAATAAACAAAAAAAACAACCATTAACAGGATAACAAATGACTAAAACCGCCACTCTGCGTTGGTGTTGAATCCACCTTGCCTAACAACCGTTATGGCGCGATGGACGGCACTTCGGCCGCCACCCCTTATGTTTCTGGGGTTGCCGCTTTAGTCTGGAGCCACCACCCGGAATGTAATAATGCAGAAATCCGCAACATCCTGCATCAAACCGCCAAAGATTTAGGCACTGCCGGACGTGACAGCAACACCGGTTTTGGTTTGATCCAAGCCAAAGACGCACTGGATTTAATTGATTTGGGCGGTTGTGACGGCATTATCAATAACCCACCAACGCTCATCGGCACACCTGCTACCAACGTTAACGAAGATGAGTTTTACCAGTTTGCGCCAACGATTGCAGACGAAGACCAAGACGACATATTAACAATCAGCATCATCAATCAACCCTCATGGGCAGACTTCGATGAGCAAACAGGTGAACTGAGCGGCACACCACTCAACGCCGATGTCGGTATTTATAACGGTCTGGTGATCACAGTAACAGACGACAGTGATACCAGCGCATCAACCACCCCTTTCTC
The DNA here is from genome assembly GCA_965277695.1 of Alteromonadaceae bacterium. Classification (GTDB taxonomy): domain Bacteria; phylum Pseudomonadota; class Gammaproteobacteria; order Enterobacterales; family Alteromonadaceae; genus JABSOG01. Next base: position 33,113 of record CBDIDQ010000110.1, on the reverse strand, counting down.
TATTGAAGTCATCAATGTTAATGACGCACCTGTCATCTCAACGACACCGCAAACCTCAGTGGCACAAGACAGCAATTATCAATATATCATTGCCGCCGATGACGATGACTTAAATACCACATTAAGCTATAGCGCCCCAGTGACGCCTAGCTGGTTGACATTTGATCTCAACAGTAAGACATTAAGTGGTACACCATTAAATGCAAACATCGGTTCACATTCGGTTGAACTGCAAGTCAGTGATGGCGAAGCGATTGTAAATCAAAATTTCACAATCGAAGTCACCAATGTTAATGATGCCCCAATTATCGACGGTAACCCGGCCAATAGTATCAACGAAAATCGTAGTTACCTGTTTGTGCCAACCGCCAGCGACCCGGATGATGATGCCCTGACATTTAGTATTTCAGGCAAGCCTGACTGGGCGACTTTCAATAACAATACTGGTCAACTCAGCGGCAGTCCGAGCGGCAACGGTACCAGCTTCCATAACATAGTGATCACCGTCAGCGATGGTGAACTAACCGCTGACTTACCCTTTACCATTACTGTTGTCGCCTCGCTTTACAGCGACTGGGAAAACAACGGCGCACCGATTGAACATACGGTTTGGACACCGACAGCAGCCAATCAAACTGCTGACTTCACTCAGTCTCGCGGCTTCAAACAAAACCAAACCCGCACCGAGCAGCAGCAAGAACTCAGTTCAGGCAGCTCAATCATCAATGTTGGCAAGCTGATTGTTCATGATCGCGTTATCAATGACACAGCAAACCGCACCATTACTGTTGCTCCAGCCGCTTGGACAAATGTTGGTGGCCATGATGATTGTGGGATTTGGTCACCAGCGATTGGCACTGTCGATTTTGGCACCACGTTCACTCAAACTCGTTCATGCAAACAAGATCAGCAACGCAGCTGGAATTATAATGCTGACAATGGTTCGATCCACAGCCGTATCGAAACCACTATTATTAATGTCAACGAAAGCCAAACGGCTACTGGCAGCAAGCAAAACTGGATTGCTACTACCTCAAAGTTTACAGCTTGGACTGACGACGGTGACCGTCATACTTTTGGTTCATGGGGTGTTGCGGCTAATGCGCAAACGGCTAACTTCAATCAAAACCGTAGCTACAAACAAGATCAGCCCCGTAACGAACAACCTCGTGAACGCGATACTATTTCGGGTCTTTTCAGAAATACAGGAGCGATTAAAGTCAACAACCAAACCATTGACGGTTCAGAGCCTCGCAGCGTAGTGGTCAGCTGGTCAGGCTGGGCAAATAGTGGTGGTGTACATAGCTGTAGTAGCTGGTCACCAGCAACATCAAGCAAAAATTTGGGTAGTGCATTTACCCAAAGTGCTAATTGCCAGCAAATTCAAGCTCGCCAACGCATATACCAAGCCAATAACGCTGAAATCAAGCGAGTCGCTGAAGCCCGTAACATCGCTAAAACAGGCACCCGCTCAGCAACAGGTTCTTTGGACTACATCACAGGCACGGCTGCTGGTTCGTGGTCAGGCTGGAGCAATGTAGGTTCTGCTTATTGGTTTAGTGACTGGAGTCAATCTTGTTCAAGCTTCAATATAGGCACCCGTTTCACTCGTAGCCGCAACTACGAACAAAAACGGCAACGCAGTCGTTCTGTTTACAATGTCTGGGCATCTGGCAAAGCCAATACCTTTAAGGAAACTGAAACCGCTTCCGGCAACCAAACCTTAAGTCAATCACAAACCAGAGATGGTTGTAGAGATTACGTTACAGGTACAACCACAGAATATACTAACTGGGTATATGGTGCTGGTTATAGTTACGGTAGTTGGGATAAAAGCTGTACCACCCACTTAAAAGGAACAACGTTTACGCGAAGTAGAGCCTATAAACAAGATAAGACACGCAGTGCCACGACCTATAATCTTTGGGCTTCTGGTAACAGAACCGTTAGAAGTGGGCCGGTTCAATCATCCATCACAGAGAATAAATCGCAGTCAGACAGTGAAGCGGGCTGTCGTCCAGATGAGATTATTTCAATGCCTGCCGATCCGTGGAGTGGATGGAGCAATACAGGAGCAGGATATGGCCATGGCGGTTGGGATGATAGCTGCCAAAATCATAACTTAGGCACAACTTTTACTCGCCACAGAAGTTATAAACAAAGTCAGACTCGCACACGTAAAGTTTATAATTTATGGCTATACGGTAAAAAGGAATTAAAAACCACTGAAACCCAATCAAGAACAGTAAATCTGACACAAACGGACTCTGAGGCGGGTTGTAGAGACTATATAGTTAATCATGATGACAAAGAGTACTACTGGAACTACGGCGCATGGTCTTGTGCTAATTGGACACCTAGTACCTATAGCGTACGAAGAGGGATCCGATTCACTCAAAGTCGTAGTTGTACTCGTGAAAAAGACTATTGGTATAAGCGTTATGTGGTTTATTACTCTGGCAAAAGAGTATTAGCCGCTACGGTAAAATCCAGTGATGGCAGCGAGAGTAAAACAGAAAGTCGTTCGGCCATTGGTACCCGCGATTTTGATGAATGTTTAATACCAAACCAACAAGAGTGTCGTTAATTTTATATCAATAAAGTGTGGGCCATCGGCCCACACTCACCTTATCTCTTCCCAGGCCAATCTCATACCGATCTAAGTATCTACTCCGAGCAAATCAAACTAGTCGACAATAGCAGCAGCGCCAGCAATACCAAATTAACGGTGAATAATGGCAAAGTTGGTTTTTGGGTCTATTCTGGCGGCTCCGGCTTAACCGCCGCTATCGGCGTAGACGACAGCGGCGGCAACGGCAGCCTCAGCGCCTCTCAAGTGAGTATTGATGCGATTTGGTTTTTCCGCGCCCAAACGTCATACAATGTCTATGTTTATATTGATGATGTTCAGTATAGTGGGAATTAAGATTTTCGATGATGCCAAGTCTACAACTCTTTCTTGAAGACTGGTTTAGGCTAACGTAGAATGCGTTTAACCCTTTAGCGTATGGACTGTTTTTAGTCTAGTCGGGCGATAAGCCAGACTCAAATTTATTGGGAAGTCTTGTGTTTGCGTTAGCGATTATCCGCGACCTAAATACTCGTTCCTCGCACCAAGGTCGCGGATAATCCCTCCCGCTTCCTTTAGTAATGGGTTCAAGCAACGCTGATCAAATCAGCGTTGCTTTTCATTTTAGACTCTTTGTTGCCAGCTGCCATAAAGGAAAAAAATGCCCAGGTTATATGCCACTCTTAGCGAACAGTCAGGAAGAACCAGGAGTAGCTTAAATCGCTTTGCCGAAAACGCGCCAAAAAAATACAAAGTGTATACCATTGCCAAACGAACCTCCGGAAATCGAGTGATTGCTCATCCTTCTAGAGAGCTCAAATCACTACAGCGAACCTTAACGGCTATCCTGAGTAACACATTTCAAGCCCATCCAGCTGCATTTGCTTACAAAAAGGGTTTAGGCATTAAAGACAATGCCATAAAACATCAAAAATCCAGGTATTTGCTTAAAATGGATTTCAGTGATTTCTTCAACAGCATTACCCCATCCATTCTTTTTTCTATCTGCGACAATAACCAAATCGTATGGTCACCCGCTGAAAAACAGCTACTAACCCAATTACTCTTTTGGAATAAAACTAAATCCCACGGCGGTAAATTAGTCCTCAGTGTCGGCGCACCCAGCTCACCATTAATTTCAAATTTTATTATGTATGATTTTGATGCTCAGCTAACCCAATGGTGTCAAACACAAAAAATTGTTTACACCAGATACGCCGATGATCTGACCTTTTCGACCAATCAACAGAATGTCTTATTCGAAGTGCCAACACGGGTAAAAAAACATCTCAAAGCGATTTACCACCAGCAAATTACCATCAACGAAATGAAAACGGTGTTTTCTTCCAAAGCACATAATCGCCATGTCACTGGCATAACCCTGACCAACGACAATAAACTGTCTTTGGGACGAGAGAAAAAAAGGATGTTATCCTCACTTATACATCAATATAAAATCGGTATTCTCAATGAAGAAGACAGTTGTTATTTACAGGGATCGCTGGCATTTTCCATCAGTATTGAACCCGAATTCATCAAAAGAATGGCGACAAAATATTCGCCCCAAGTGGTCAACACTATTCTTGGCTTAAGAGCAAAATAATGAAACAAAACAAACCCCAAGAAACGGGCATTCGGGCATTAAAAACCAACGCCAAAAAAGGCAATATATATGCCCTTTATCAATTGTATGAATACTATTTAAACGGCACCTATGTTGATAAGGATGAAACTCAGGCTGAACAGTATTTGGCCAAAGCGGTGCAAATGTTCAGTCAACAAAAGCTGCAAATTAACAGCATAAAAATCAATCATTTCAGAGCAATCAAAAGCCTCGACCTAAGACATTTCGATAACCACCTAACCGTTATTGTTGGTAATAATGGTGCCGGAAAAACCACCGTTTTAGACACCATTGCGATGAGTCTAAGTTGGCTGCATAATCGTATTGTCAAGAATGGCGGGAGTGGTGATTTAATTGACACGCTGGATATTACCATGGGCAGTGACACCGATTATTCGTCGATAATAACGCGATTTAATTTAAACAAAAAAATATTCACTGAAATGGAGTTAACCAAAATACCTGAGGGCAGTGAAGCCAATAAAAAGAATGTGGTTAAAGACATTACTAAAATAGGCGCTTTATACAAACAAGCCAATCGTTTGAATACCGATTTTAATTTACCTTTACTGGCATATTACACGGTCAGCCGCGCCGTGGATATTAATACCAAAGACCTCGCCGGATTTGAAGAGCTGGCGGTTATCAGTGAAGCCAACAAATTTGATGGTTACACCGGATCGCTTAATGGCAGGGCTGATTTTAAAGCGTTTTTTCGCTGGTTTAAACGAATTGATGATATTGACAAACACCGCTCTGCTCAACCCAAATTCTCTGCTGATGTAAATGCGGCACTCAGTCAGCTAAAACAGATAACTCAGGTTAGTGGTGAGGTCGATTTAATATTACAGCATTTAACCTCCACATTAGAATCAACGGACAAGCAAAGCCAACCAGAAAATGCCATTGATGTAGCCAGTATAAAAACCATATTAAACAAAGTTATCGGTCATTTTATGGCGGGTTACGGCAATCTCGCTATTCAAGTTGAACCGCAGTTGATGTTAACGATTGAAAAAAACCAGCAAAAATTGAATGTTTTACAGTTATCGCAAGGTGAAAAATCCATGCTGGCATTGATCCTTGATATCACCAGAAGACTGATTTTATTGAACCCATCGCTAGCTGATCCATTGGATGGAGCTGGCGTGGTGTTAATTGACGAATTTGATTTACATCTTCATCCCTCATGGCAAAGGGCCATTATCCGGGGATTGCCACTGATTTTTAAACATTGTCAGTTCATTGTCACCACCCACTCACCGCAAATTCTCGGTGAAGTGAAGCATCACCAAGTTATCATATTGCAACAAGATGACCGCAATGAGATTGAATGCCATCGACCCAAACAATCCTATGGCCTGACCAGTAACGATATTCTCAATGAATTAATGCTAGTCAATGACTCAACCAATCAACTGATTCGAACACCGTTGGTTGAGCAACAATTAGCAGCTATCTATGAGCTTATCGAAAACAAGGATTTTGACCGCGCAAGCAGCCAAATCGCATTATTGGAAGACACGTTAAATGGCGAAATCCCTGAGCTTGTCAGCGCCAAACTCGATATTGAGTTAGCCGGTTGGGACGAACAAGACTGATGTATCTAATCAACAAAAATAAAGAACCTGATGCTCTCACCCAATATCGCACACAAGCTGATGCCGAATATGACGGTCCTCATTTCACCTCAGTCAAAGACGATATCAGGACCGCGCTGTTAGCTGAACAAGGCCATGTATGCGCCTATTGTATGCAGCGCATCAGCGAGGACAAGATGAAGGTAGAACACTGGGCCAGCCAAAATCAGCACCCTGATAAACAGTTATCCTACCTCAATATGCTGGCTTGCTGTAAAGGTCTTGAAGGTGAAAAACAAAAGTTTCAGACCTGTGACAGCAAAAAAGCCAACCAGCCACTAAAATACTCACCTGCACAGCCACAACATCGAATAAATGACAGAGTGTATTATTTAAGCAACGGTATTATCAAATCAAAAGAAGATGATTTTAATCAGCAACTTAATACCGTACTCAACCTCAACTCATCGTTTGGGCCAAGTCGACTGGTCAGAAACAGAGCAGCCACCATTAATACCATAAGAAAACAACTCAACTGATTGCCACCTGGTCAAACCTCGGCATGTCACTGGGCATCGCCAATCTGTTTTTTAAAGAATCAACCCCAGCCGTCATCGTCTTTTTGGTGGTAATGGTCTTACCCTGGCACCTGTCACTGGTGCTGGTTAAAATATTGGCGGCGAGAATTAACCAACAACATACCAGTTAACCCTACCGCCAAATTTGCTTCAACGCTAATAATGTGTATTATACACACTATGAATAGTAGAGAAATAATCAAACGATTAAAGAAAGATGGCTGGGTACTGCACCATACCTAAGGTGATCATCATCAGTTCAAACACCCCTCCAAACAAGGGAAAGTAACTGTACCACACCCTAGGAAAGATTTGCCTGTTGGCACAGTAAAGAGTATCTATCGACAAGCAGGCTGGCATTAGAGGTAACACTATGAAATATCCCATTGTAATACATAAAGATTCTGACTCAGATTACGGCGTCACTGTACCAGACATTCCAGGTTGTTTTTCAGCAGGTTCAACGGTAGAGGAGGCGATGGAAATGGCCAAAGAAGCTATAGAATGTCACATTGAAGGGCTGCTTATGGATAATGACCCCATTCCATTACTCCATCAAAAAGGCACACTCATTGAAATCCATCAAAAGAATTCAGCCTACAACAACGGTATATGGGCAATGATAGAAGTAGACTTGAGCAAACTGTCAGTTAAATCCAAACGAGTCAACATCACTGTACCTGAATCATTACTCAACACTGTCGATCAATATGCTAAAAAACATGGTGAAACCCGTTCAGGATTACTGGCTCAGGCTGTGACTGAATATATGTCAGTTCATCATTAAAATATTAGCTTTGACAGCAATAACAAACAACGCAAAGTTAACCCCACCGCGCCTTGACCTCCCTAAGCGCGTTTGCCATAATCATGTACCCATCAGCACCAATTAAGGTCACCGTTGTCCCTCAACATTGACGAGGTTAAAACCTCGTCTACGCCGTAGACGCGAATTCATTCGCGTTCCTTGATTATCAATTACGGCTACTTTTCAGCAGCAACCACTGAAATTTCAAACAACAACGACTCGCGAGCCATACTTGCTTCAACACAGGCTCGTGCCGGGGCATAACCCTCGGGTACCCAGTTGTCCCATACTTCATTCATTTGAGCAAAATCCTGCATAGTTTTAATGTAAAGCGTGGCCGACAGAATGTGTTTTCGGTCACTGCCCGCTTGCTCAAGTAAGACATCCACTTTATCCAATGTTGTTTGCGTTTGCTCCGTAATTCCCTGACTTGCGTCAGCGCAAACCTGACCACATAAATAAATCACACCGTTATGTTTAACTATCCGGCTCATACGTTGTTTGGTTTCTAATCGTTCTATTGTCATAGCGCTTGTTCTCTGCTCGGGTTAGTGAATAGGTTTGTAAATAAGTTAACAAAAAATGGTTATATTTCAATTGAATACCACACTATTTAGCTATTTGTAATAGTTTTTCAGAAAAATTGTAAATTGTGATCGGCCTGCTACTATTAATTTATCGCTGCGCCAGACCAGCTCAGGCGCTGACTTATCCACAGCAAGAAGGAGCACTTAACAAAATGTCTCAAACTTCTGAAATATATATACCGACTTTCGATGATGTGAAAGCCGCCCACAAACTCATACAACCCTATATTCACCGCACTCCCGTACTAACCTCCAGCTACCTTAACCAACTCACCGGTGCCGAACTGTTCTTTAAATGTGAGAACTTTCAAAAAGCCGGTGCCTTTAAGGTACGTGGCGCTTCCAATGCCGTATTCGGACTAACCGAAGAACAAGCAGCCAAAGGCGTTGCCAGTCACTCATCCGGCAACCATGCGCTTTCACTCAGTTATGCCGCTGGTCGACGCGGTATAAAAGCCACAGTAGTCATGCCTCGTACTGCTCCTGAGGCCAAAAAAGCAGCAGTTCGTGGTTATGGCGGTGAAGTATTAGAATGTGAACCCTCCACCTCAGCTCGGGAGGCGATGCTCGAAGAATTAGTGGCTCGTACGGGTGCTGATTTTGTTCACCCTTATAATGATCACCGAGTGATCGCCGGTCAAGGAACCTGTGCATTAGAACTTAATGAAGACGTTCCCGGATTAGATTGCGTTGTCGCCCCCATTGGCGGTGGCGGGATGATATCAGGCACTTGTATCAGTTTATCCAACGTATCACCCACCACAAAAGTCTATGCTGCCGAACCTAAAAACGCAGATGACGTCTACCGTTCATTCCATGCAGGTCACATCATTGAAGATGACTCGCCACAAACTGTCGCCGACGGCTTAAAAGTCAGTATGCGTCCCCGCACCTGGCATTTTGTTTCTAACTACGTTCATGATGTGCTGCTCGCCACCGAGGAAGAAATTATTGATGCCATGTATATCACTTGGCAACGGATGAAAATCGTCATCGAACCCTCAAGCGCCGTGGCATTAGCAATCATCATTAAAAACAAAGAAGTATTTGCGGGTAAACGCGTTGGGGTGATCTTTACCGGCGGTAATGTTGACCTTAAAAAACTGCCGTGGATGAATAAGTGATCTGATTAAATAAAAACCATTGAACGAAAAATATTTGTGTAAAAAGTAAGCGAAAATAGGAAACAGAAAAGATGAATGCAACAAGTTTAGTAGTCGGACTCAATGTCCCCGCCGAAGTCGGCATGAAAGCAGAAGACGTCTGCACCCCAGCCTTAATAGTCGACCTCGATGCGTTTGAAAAAAACGTTAAAATCATGGGCGACTTTATTAAAGAAAAAGGCATCCGTCACCGTATCCATGCCAAAACCCATAAATCAGCAGATATCGCACTTTATCAAATTGAACATGGTGGCGCTTGTGGCGTGTGCTGTCAAAAAGTCTCCGAAGCCGAAGCAATTGTCGCTGGTGGGGTTAAAGATGTCCTGGTATCAAACCAAGTCGTCGATTTGAAAAAAATTGATCGCATGGCGCAACTTGCCCACAAAGCCCGAGTGCTGGTATGTGTTGATGATTCAGGCAATATTGATGATTTATCAGCCGCAGCCACCAAACACGGTATCACCCTCGAATGCTTAGTTGAAATTGACTGTGGTGCCGGACGATGTGGCGTACAAAGTGGTGCACCTGTGGTTGAATTGGCGCAAAAAATTGCCGCCAGCGATGGCCTGACATTTGGTGGTATTCAAGCTTATCAAGGGGCTGCGCAACATATTGCCGACTTTACCGAACGCAAAGGTAAAATTGACGCCGCCGTCGATATGGTGTCGACCTCAGTAGATATGTTAAAAGCCGCCGGACTCGAATGCGATATTATCGGTGGTGCAGGCACTGGCACCTATTACTTTGAAGGCTCTTCGGGCATTTATAACGAAATGCAGTGTGGCTCTTATGTCTTTATGGATGCCGACTATCAAAGAGTCAAAGATAACGGCGGCGAGTTCATTTCTGAGTTCGAAAACAGCCTGTTTATCTGGACTGCTATCATGTCTAAAACCAAAGAACACATTGCTATTTGTGATGCCGGGTTGAAAGCCCAGAGTGTCGATTCGGGTTTGCCAGTGATTTTTGGTCGTGACAATGTGGAATACATTAAATGCTCTGATGAGCATGGGGTTATCTCTGATCCAGATAACGTACTCAAGCTCAATGAAAAGCTCAAACTGATCCCCGGGCATTGTGATCCCACCTGTAATATTTATGATTGGTATGTGGGTATTCGTGGTGGTGTGGTTGAATGTCTCTGGCCTGTCACTGCCCGTGGTCATGCCTACTAAACCGTTGGCTAACTTATAAGAGGAGTTAATATCATGCTAATCGTTAGCGAACAAACTTGTCAGCAAGTGGTTGGACGAAAAGACGCTTTTGCTGCCGTAGAAAGTGTATTTGCCGCCATGTCATCGGGAGATGCTTATAACTTTCCGGTGATCCGCGAAGCCATCGGTCATGCCGATGCGCTGTACGGCTTTAAATCCGGCTTTGACAAAGCCGGAATGGTGCTAGGAGTCAAATCCGGCGGTTATTGGCCGGGCAACATGGCCAAGGGGATCACCAATCATCAGTCGACCATCTTTTTGTTCGACCCAGACACCGGAATGCTCGATTCACTGGTTGGTGGCAACTACCTGACAGCCGTACGTACTGCGGCTTCCAGTTCGGTTTCAATCGCCCATCTGGCCCGTCAAGATTCGAAAGTCCTTGGCATGATAGGCGCGGGACATCAAGCCGCCTTCCAGCTGCGCGCTGCTGCTGAGCAACGCCAATTTGAAAAAGTGGTTGCCTGGAACTTCCATCCAGACATGTTGCCGGGGCTTGGCAAGGTCGCCGAAGAACTCGGTTTACCTTTTGAGGCGGTAGAGCGTGAAGAGCTTGGCGCACAAGCCGATGTGATTATTGCTATCACCTCAGCTCACGAAGCATTAATGATGAAAGATTGGGTCAAACCAGGTACGCACATCGCGTGTATGGGCACAGATACCAAAGGCAAGCAGGAGCTAGATCCTGAGTTGATGACCGTAGCGACGGTTTTCACCGATGAAATCGCCCAATCAATCACCATAGGTGAAACCCAACACGCGATTGCCGCTGGCCTAATGGAAGCCAGTGCAATCACCTCCATTGGTGATGTGATCAACAAAAAACACCCGGGTCGTACATCAGATGATGAAATCACTATCTTCGATGGTACCGGCGTGGGTTTACAGGATTTGGCGGTCGCTTCTGTGGCGGCAAAATTGGCCAAAGAACAAGGATTGGCGCAGCAGGTTGAGTTCTAAGCCAAAATAACGAGGTTAAAACCTCGTCTACTGTCGAAAGTAGCCGAGGTTTAACTAAAGAGTATTCACAAAACGATCCACAAAAACGACTTAAAAAGTGATTATAAATAATTTCCTATTTTTCAAACGCTTTATTCACCATACCAAATCGCCATACCGTCTTTAATAATTTGGTCAAACTCAGACTGAGTGATCTTACCTTGAGCTAATTTAGCTTCTGCATCACGCTCTTTTAATGCATATTTGTATTCAATATCAGACAAAATATAACCCAACTTTTGCTCCGAAATATTGCCCTTTCTATAGTGAAACATCGCTAGCTTTCGATTCCAAGATTTGCCCTCGGGCGCTGGAGGCAGGGTAAAATCAGTATTGAGAATGGTTTCGTCAATGATATGACGCCCCTCAGCTTTGGCCTGCTGGGCACAAAGGTTGAGCATATAGTTGACCGAATCGTCAATCCCATAAAAATGCCAATCATATCGGGCAATACATTCACCGACTATTTTCCCATTGCTATCATAAACATCTAGGCGGCCTTTTGCACAGCCAACTAATAACCATAAAAGACAAAATACACTGATTTTTTTCATCAATTTACCCTAAATAAATAGTACTGTTATTTTTTCAAGTTAAGAAAGGTGAATTCGTACATACCAGATACAGCAACCGTCTCGGCTGCGACACTCACTTTAAAATCAGCCGCCAATGCCGTCAACAACATACTTTGCAATATCTGCGCTTTTTCATTTGGCATTTCCGACTCCCCCCAATAATAAAAATACCGTTTACCATCACTCCCCTTAAAAGTGATCCAGTGATTGGCCCATTGCGGATACACATCTGTCACACCGATACCGGGTCCTTGGTAATTACCATCTGTCCATTCAACAGCAGCAAAACTAGAACTCGATAAAGTAAGCAATATCAAAAAAATAATCGTTTTCATTGGTAACACCTTTTAAAATAATTTGAATTTATCATGACCGATTCACAGCTGACATAGATTTTATGGCATGTCTTAGTCATGAGCAAGTTATGAGCAAGTTTTTAGCAATCGGTGGCGGTAACACCAAACTCGCCCCTTGACTTGTACCGTCACTTCGGGCACATTCATTAACGATCTAAAAAAGTATCAACAACAAAAACCAAGGACACTCAATGAACAAAACAGCTGCTGCTGGTATTGCCGGATTTTTACTGGCAATGACCCCAGTTATCGCCTCCACCAATGCCTTTACTACTGACCCACAAGCCGAAATAAAAAGCCCAAAACGTTATATCGTCCTATTTAAAAACCCAAGCATTAATAGCAAAGACTCCAGCCAGGCAAAAATTTCAGCAGCCTTTTCAGCAGCCTTTTCAGCAGATAGGGCCGACAACCTGATCAGCACCCTTGGCGGCCAAGTAACACGCGCTCTGCCCTCTATTGCCGGCATCGTCGCTCACCTGACACCAACACAGCTTGAACAACTACAAAACAATCCCGAAGTAGCACTAGTCGAAGAAGATCCACTGCGTACTTTTCAAGCCGAATCGCAACCTTATGGTTTAAGCCAAATTCAAGCCGACCAACTCAGTGATGCCAATACTGGCAATATCAAAATCTGTATTGCCGACACCGGCATTGACATCAACCATGAAGATTTACCCAGCCCCGCCAATATCACGGGTGAAGTCAGCAACACCCTGACTGAACCGACAGATATTGGCACATGGGATGAAGACAGCAACGGCCACGGCACCAAAATGGCAGGCACTATCGCCGCCATTGGTGGTAATAATATTGGTATCGCTGGGGTTAACCCCGGTGGACATATCAACCTGCATGTGGTCAAAATTATCGATAATCCGTCATTGTGGCCATTTTATGGCTCTGATGTCATTGCCGCCGTTGAACGCTGTCAGGCAGCGGGTGCGAATATCATCAACCTGAGCCTTGCTGGTGACAAACACAGTGCCGCCGAAGAGCAAGCCATACAAACCGCGTATGACGCTGGTATTTTATTGGTCGGTGCATCAGGCAACAGAGGTTCTGCGGCATATAAATATCCAGCAGCGTATAACTCGGTAATTTCCGCTGCCGCAACCGACGAACAGGAGGCCGTCAGCATATCTTCTCACTTTAACGATCAGATTGAACTGTCGGCCCCAGGTGTTAACATCGAATCCACTGCACCTAATAATCGCTATACTTTCTCTGACAGCGCATCCTTTGCCACCGCCTATATTGCTGGTGCAGCAGGTTTGATTTGGAGTCATCACCCCGATTGCACTAACGGCCAAATTCGAGAGATTCTGCAACAAAGCGCCAAAGATTTAGGCGACGCTGGACGCGATGACCATTATGGTTATGGCCTGATCCAAGCCAAAGATGCGCTGGATTTAATTGATCTCAATGGCTGTGACAATATCACCAATACCGCCCCAGAACTTAGCGGCACCCCGCCAATCAGTGTTAACGAAAACCGCCAATATCTGTTCACCCCAACCGCCACCGATGCCGAAGGTGACTCACTAACCTACAGCATTGCAAACGAACCTAGTTGGTTGACGGTAGATCCATTCAGCGGTCAAGTTATCGGCACACCTGGCGGCACTGGCGCAGCGGTTTTAACCGATATTGTACTCACCGTGTCTGATGACACTTTAACTGACTCACTGACATTTTCAATCACAGTCGTACCCTCGGTTTATAGCGAATGGGAGAATGACGGTGCGCCAACAGACCACAGCGGATGGACACCAGTAGCCGACAGCCAAATCGTCGACTTCATCCAATCACAAGATGTTAAGCAAAAGCAAACCCGCACGGAACAACAACAAGCACTCGATATTAACGGCTTAGTCATCGATGTCGACGCGCCCATCACCCACAATCAGCAGATTGATGACAGCGAAAGCCGCACCGTCAATGTCATCGCTGACGTGTGGCAAAATAGCGGTGAAGTCAGTGCCTGTAGTGTCTGGTCGCCCGCCACTGACACGGTTGATTATGGCACTGCTTTTGAACAAAGCCGCGATTGCCAACAAAGCCAAACACAAGATTGGTCCTATCTGGCTGATGGTGTCAGCATCCACAGCCGCATTGAAAGCCAAACCATCCCAGTCAATGAAAGCCAAACCGCCACTGGCAGCAAGCAAAATTGGATCCCCTACCCGTCTAGCTATACCAAATGGGCTGATGAAGGTGACCGTTACAACTACAGTACTTGGCTGCCCGTCGCTGGCAGCCAAACTGCCTTATTTACCCAGTCGAGCACTTATATGCAATACCAAACACGCGAGCAACAACCCCGCGAGCGTGACACCATTTCTAACCTGATCAGAGACGTCGGCGAGCCTATCCCCGAAGGCCAGATCATTGATGGTCCAGAAGCGCGTGTTGTCACGGTAACATGGGCAAACTGGGCAGACAGCGGTGCAGCACATAACTGCGATAACTGGTCACCAACGGCCAATACCATCGGTTATAACGTCGCCTTTACGCAAAATCGTAGTTGCCAACAAGATCAAATCGGTGAGCGGCTTTACACCGTCAACAGCAACACAATAATCAACACCCAACCAGATATCCGCACCATCAATACCGCGCAATCACAAGCCGCTACAGGCGTCGGCAACTGGTCTCATTACCCTTCTTTGTTTACTGAATGGACCAATGTAGGTCCCCGTTATGACTATACTGAATGGTTGCCGCTGATCGACACACAAACGGTTAACTTCATTCAATCGAGCAGTTACAACCAACTGCAAACCCAGGATGAGCAACCGCGTGAATATGACACCATCTCAGGTGCTATCAGAGATACCGGTGCGGTGATCACCCACCCACAAACCATCAATGACATCGAAGATCGCACAGTCGCAGTCTCGTCAGCCAACTGGACTAACAATGGCAGTCATTTCGCCTGTGGCAGCTGGTCGCCATCAACGGATACTTACAGGGCAGGTAACAGCTACACCCAATACCGCTGGTGTCAGCAAAACCAAACGGGTGATCGGCTCTACAAAGTGGATGGAACGCTTATGGATACCCAAGCCACCAGCCGAGTGATCAGTGCCAGCGAATCCCGCCAAGCCACCGGCACCGGCGATGAAAATGCCCCTTTGCCTGTCGACTGGGCCGTGATGATACCGATTATTAATTTGGTTTTATTTAATTAGCTCGAAATATATTCTCGTCTACGCCGCATCAACCCTGCCGTAGACGAGGTTTCAACCTCCCAACTGTTTATTTTTTATACAATCCATCCCTTGACAACATCGAACAAATTACGTACATTCCTCAACCGACAGCGGGGAAGCCTTCCTTGCTAAGGTCAATAGTTTAAATGTAAAAAAGGAAAATCAATGAACAAAACATTTTGTTTAACCAAGCTTTTTATTGCCTCAATCGCAGCCACAGTTTCACTATCAGCCAACTCAGGCACACATACCTTATTACCCACTAAAGACAGTCAGCTCAAACCGCAACACCCAATCCAGCAAACCAGCGAAAAACGTTACATCGTCACCTTTAAAAACGACAAAACAACCGCCGCAGCCAAAGTCGGCAGCCAGCCCAGTGTTTTTAACAAAAACGGTTTCGTACCATCTAGTGCTAACTTGCTGATCCAACAGCACGGTGGCAAAGTAAAACATAACCTTAAATCTATTTCAGCGGTCGCTGCCCAGTTAAACAGCGCACAGCTGCAACAACTCAAGCACAACCCACAAGTTCAACGCATTGAAGAAGATCCACCGCGTTTCGCCCAAGCCGGCGCACCTTACGGTAACGCCATGGTGCAAGCCGATTTGGTCAGCGATTCAGCCACGGGCAATCAAAAAGTTTGTGTCATCGACACCGGTTATGACATTAATCACGAAGACCTGATGAGCGGTGCCAATGTCACCGGCGAGGTCAGCAATACACTTACTGCAACCGTTAATTTAGGCGACTGGTCAACCGATACGTATGGCCATGGTACTCACGTTGCAGGCACCATTGCGTCATTAAATAACTCAGTCGGCACCGAAGGCATCGCGCCTAACGGCCTGATCAACATGCACATTGTCAAAGTGATCCACAAAGCCAACTACTGGGAATATTGGGGATCAGATGTGATTGCCGCTGTAGAAGCCTGTCAAACAGCTGGCGCTACCGTGATCAATATGAGTATGGCGGGCAGCACATCCAGCGTCGCCGAAGAAGCCGCTATCGACGCCGCTTACAACAGTGGCACGCTTTTAGTTGGCGCAGCAGGTAACCGAGGCAACAACGCCTATTACTACCCCGCCGCTTATGATTCAGTTATCTCTGTTGGTGCGGTTGACCAAGCAGGTGATGCTTGGATGTACACTCAATCCAATGACCAAATTGAACTGGTCGCTCCCGGCGTAGGCGTTGAATCTACCCTGCCGAATAACCGTTATGGCTTTATGGATGGCACCTCAGCCGCCGCCCCGTTTGTTTCCGGTGTTGCCGCGTTGGTTTGGAGTCATCATCCACAATGTTCCAACGACGAAATTCGTAATGTATTAAACGCCACCGCAGCGGATAAAGGCGCAGCGGGTCGTGACGATACTTATGGTAATGGATTGGTACAAGCCAAAGCCGCCGTCGATTATATCGATGCTAATGGTTGTGGCGGCGCAGTTGCTGCCGGTAACCCCAGATACTGTAAGCAACTCTGGGATGCAGGTAACACAGCGACTGGTGTTTTTAACCTGATACCTGACCTTAACACCCCCGAAAACGGCTTCTCCGGTTATTGTAATATGGAAACTGCCGGTGGTGGTTGGACCCTAGTTGATACCAGAACCAACAGTGCTCCGGCTGAACACGTCAGTGCAGCAACTTTGACCGATCCAGCGACTCAGGCCAACAATCATGTGACAGCCTCAGTTTGGCAAGCCATCAAAGCCAACAGTACAGAAATGATGATCACCGACGGCAACACCAACAACTGGGTTATCTTTGACCTGACTCAACTAGAGACTGGCAACTGTACAGTTTTGGTTGATGACTTGGCCAATACCCCGGTGTTCCATAGTGAAAAGTCGGCTTGTGGTTTCTCTGGCAGTGATTACACTTATTTAAGTAATCCTAACAGCCCACAGTTTTTCACTTCGGTAACTATGTATGACAATAGCTTTTTCCCTAAAGCCCGCTCAGGCAGCTACGGCACCACAGGCACCACTAGCCTGATTTATTATTCGCCGGCTAACATTGAGATTTATGTAAGATAAGCAATGGATTATTGCCCCTCCCAAACAGGAGGGGCGTTCTCACCGACTTCTTTGTTTAGCCGTAATAAAAGGATTAAGAATGAATCAGACCACTAAGACCACTAAGACCAGTAAGCTTGCTACACTCATCACCGCGATATTAACCACAACCATAACCACAACCCCAGCATTTGCCGCAAAACAGTTAACCACCCAACATCAACAAAAAGCTCAACAAAAACCTCAACCCCGTTATATCGTCACTTTCAAAAACACCACCAAAATTAATCAAGCTGCTGACTTATCAACAGCCAACCAGCTTATTGAGCAGCACGGCGGCAAAGTTAAACAGCAGCTCAAATCGATTTCAGCGATTGCTGCCGAACTTTCCCCTGCTCAGCTCAAACAACTAAAAAACAATCCAGAGGTGCAACGCATTGAAGACGATCCACCGCGTTACGCCCAAGCCGCCAGCGTCCCCTATGGCATCGCCATGGTGCAAGCCGATTTGGTCAGTGACAGTGTGGCTGGCAATCAAAAAGTCTGTGTCATCGACACCGGCTACGACATCAATCATGAAGACTTAATGAGCGGCGCTAACGTCACCGGTGAAGTCAGCAATACCTTAACCGCCACAGTCAATTTAGGTGACTGGTCAACCGATACTTATGGTCACGGCACCCATGTCGCGGGCACTATCGCATCGCTAAATAACAATGTTGGCGCACAAGGTGTTGCACCGAATGGCGCAATCAAGCTGCATATCGTTAAAGTGATCCACAAAGCCAACTACTGGGAATACTGGGGCTCAGACGTCATTGCCGCTGTAGAAGCCTGTCAAACAGCCGGTGCAACAGTGATCAATATGAGTCTGGCGGGCAGCAAATCCAGTGCCGCCGAACAAGCTGCGATTGATGCCGCTTATAATAGTGGCACTTTGCTAGTGGGTGCAGCCGGTAATCGAGGTAACAGCGCCTATTATTATCCAGCCGCTTATGATTCAGTTATTTCTGTGGGAGCCGTTGATCAAGCCGGTGATGCTTGGGCATATACCCAAACCAACGACCAAATCGAACTGGTCGCGCCCGGCGTAGGCGTTGAGTCTACCCTGCCGAATAACCGCTATGGTTTTATGGACGGCACCTCAGCCGCCGCGCCTTTTGTCTCTGGTGTTGCCGCCTTAGTTTGGAGTCATCATCCACAATGTAGCAATCAAGAAATTCGCGAGATTTTACAGCTCACCGCACAAGATAAAGGCAGCTCAGGTCGAGATGACTTGTATGGTCACGGCTTAGTGCAAGCCAAAGCGGCACTCGATTTAATCGACGCCAACGGCTGTGATGGCGCTGCTGATGGTTGGTTAGCCTTCTTTCAATCCTACGGTCAATTGAGCACATTCACTGATATCAACCAATGGCAAACCGTATGGGGCGACGTATTAATTCAAGGCAAAAACCTATTTGATGCTGACCTACCCCAGCAGCCTATCGGTGTCACATCACTGGGCGCTTTAAAGCTAGTCAACCATAACTTAACTCACGTCAACTTCATGCAAGGCGTGACCGAAGTCAGAGAAGATTTATTTTTCAATCAAAATGACATCATCTCCTATTCGGGTTTATCTGACCTGACAACAGTCAAAGGTACACTGCAAATTGGCATTAATGATACCACCACTAACCTGACTGGACTGGAGTCGTTAACTTTCGTCGGCGAAGGACTTAATATTGGTTATACGACTGAATTAACCGATATTTCTGCCTTGAGCAACTTATCTAGTGTCGGCACCACAGGGTATCTGAACTCACGTAACCTATCGATTTTCTCCAACCCGAAATTGCAAAACTTAACCGGACTAGAAAAAATCACTGAGGTCGGCAATACCATCCGCATGTCCAATAACGACTTATATAATGTCGACGGCTTAAGCTCGCTAACCACAGTAGGCAATCATATCTATCTGTATGGCAACCCTAATCTCGCCAATGTCGATGGTCTGGCTAACCTAGAAACCGTCGGTGGTGATTTGAATCTAACCGGCACTCAAAACCTCACCGATTTAGATGGTTTAGCGGCATTGACGCATGTCGGAGGCAGATTGTGGATCCACAGTGATAACAGCTTGCTAGATATTTCGGGGCTGAGCAACCTAGCCAGCGTTGGCGAAGAGTTTCGCATCAACACCCCATCAACTTACACGCAAAAACCCGCCTTAGGCTCGCCTTTTTGCAACGGCGTAAGCACTACGGGCAGCGGTGGCGATATCACCGTGGTTTATCGGGTGGGTTCAGTTGATACCTTTGCCACTCGGGCGGAGGTTTGTCAGTAAAAAGCACCAATGAATTCACGTCTACGGCACACACCAGCTCTGCCGTAGACGCGAATTCACCGAAATGTCGGACTATCACGTTTTTTGATTATCAATGGTTACCCTGTTTGATTGATGCCAAAGTTTGGATGAAAAATACCTCAAAATAAAACTATGTAGATAAAAAATAAAGGTAAATCATGTCTAAACAACCTATAAAATGACAAGTAAGTCCGGACGATCAAGCAAGAGATTAGCGGGCAAGTATTTGCCGTTGAAAGTATAAGGTGGGCACCTTCATGCCCACGCGTGGTTTTGATTAATGTGTCGCAGTTCTTTCATCAATTGACTCAATATAAGTCGCCAACTGTTTGCGGGCGGCTTCTCCATCAAGCGGGTCTGTCGCACCGGCTGCCAATCCTGAGCGACGATGTTCTACGTTAGACAAAACACAAAGAATAGTTTCGCAGGCCCCATTATGATAATAAGGTTGAATACTATAAGAACCTAATATCGAACCTGTGTTATAACCATTACCTTTGCCATCGCCGTTGTGGTCGAAACCCATGGCTTTTCTGCCGATACTATCGGTTTCAATGCCGCCAATTTCGCGGTAACCCGGGATACCGTTGTTTTCTCCTGCCACGTTCAAATTCCACGAGCCGATATCGGTAAGGAAGCGATCCATAGACTGAAAGGGATTGGCTCCGGGCGCATCACCTTCGCTGAACACTTCGCTCATATCTGGCGGTGAAACAAAGTCTTTATGACTTTTAGTCCACTTGCCGCCATTGTGACAAGCCTGACAGCCAGCCGCCAAATACAATTGCTCACCCGCCGCAATATCCGCACTGCTGACACCACCCACAGTGACGCTACCTGCCGCCGACAACTCATCGCTGGTCATCGGACGATGAGGGGTACGCAACCCTACCCGTTGAAAATAAACCAGCGCATCATGCGCACGCACTTTAGTCGCACTGCCGGGTAATTGTACCTCTGCTTGTGGTCTATTGGCATTGGGTTTAGCAAACTGATTAAGCACACAAGGGGCAAATTCAAAGTCCCCTTCAGAGCCCAAAATCAAACCTAAATCAGGGTTGTTAAGCCCCTCGGTGGCTCCGGTCAGCGGCGCAATTTCTTCACAAGGTAATGGTGAAGATAACCGACCGGCACCAGAGACCCGGCGGCTGTTCAAATCAGCATCATCCACTTCGTCAAATATCGCCGTGGCGTTAATCATCCGTTGATCACTCGGGTCATGGGGATTAAAGGTGCCATTTACCGCGATACTTTTACGCGGTCCGGGACCATATTGCCAAATAATGCCATCGGTTAATCCCCTTGGATGACAGCTAGAGCAATTATGACGCGCCTTTTCACCCAAGCGATTACGGCTTGAACCACCCGCTCCCGCTGGTCTGACAAAATTACCCCGTGAGGAATAAAACATCTCAGCGCCAACCAACAGCATTTCAGCGTCAGAGCCCGGCTGGGGCAAATCATCAGCCGCAATCACTTTGGTCACGGTATCTGTGGTTAAATCAACCACCGAGATATTGCGTGAAATATAATTGGACACATACGCCAGTGTGCCAGTACGATTAATCACAATGCCCAACGGGTTTTTACCCGCATTAAAACCACTGGTTGCAGCATTATCTGGATCATTCAAATCAATATAACGCGTGGTATCGGCATCTACAGTAAAACTCAATTCACCCGAAGCCGAAACATTCAATTTAACCAACATATCACTAGCCGCCGAAATAGCATAAGCGTAACCCGCGCCCGATTGGTTGGTAAAAGCAATGCCCCACGGATTAGCAAAATACAATTCGGGTTTGCCTGCCTCGGGATCACGTGCGCCTAAATGCAAATTAATACTGCCGCCATCGCTTTCAGTACCACCTATATCATCAATACGAGTGACATAAGCCTGAGCATTGGTATCAAAGCGCACCGGACCGGTTGGTGCCGCCGCAATATTCGCCAAATAAGCTTTATCACCTCTGATCACGATGTTTTGCATCTGATTGGGAAAAGCATGAGTGGTCTCACCCGCCTGATTTAACACCCCGGTATTGGTCGCCATCAGCTCAATCGCCCGGACCGGTTGATAATCACTGATAGCTTTAGACCAAGTATCCACATCAAGACGGCAAACCACGCCACTTTTACCAAAGTCGTCTCGCTGCACACCGCTAGCATGGGTAAAAGAGATAAAACGAGTGACATAAAGCTGCTGACTATTGGCTGTCACCGCTAACCCACGAGGTTGAAAATGACGATTACTATCACCGACATTACACAAACTGTTTCTTAAATCCACAGCACCTACAATGGTGTTTTTTTTCGTATCAATCACAGTAATAGTGTCCTGACTACTATTAGAGACAAACAAACGTTGCCCGTTGGGTGAAACCACCACATTATTGGGCTCGGAGCCGGTGGTGATCACCCCGTTGTTACCCGCACTTTGGTCAACCGAGGCGTTGAATTTATCCGCTTTGCCATTGTTGATTTTGATCACCGTGACACTGCCATCAGCCGCATTGGCGACATAAGCAAAACGACCATTAGGCGTCAACGCCACACTTCTGGGTTCGTCGCCGACAGCAATTTTACTGATCAAGGTATTGGTATCGGTGCGGATCACCGAAACGCTATCACTGTCTGGATTAACCGACCAAATAAGGGCATCATTTTTCGATAGCGCAAGGGTGCTGGAGTAGCTAGATTTGACTGTGATGTTTTTGGTGATCTTACTGTTATCACTATTCGCGAATGGCATAAAAAGCAATGTCGATAATAACATTGGTTGGATGAATGTTTTCAAATGTGGCATGGGAATACCTTCTTTATTCATTGTTCGAATTAGGCTCATGTTCAGCTAGTCGTCATTCTTCACAAAAATTAAACACCCAGCATTCAACACTAAGCAAGTAGACACGAGGTCCTCTGTCAGGCACTTTAAGTGCCTAATAAATCAGTCTAGGTCAAAGCTTTATACCTGTCTAAAAAAGGCCCTAATTGATGCCTTATCAACCATTGTCATCCCCCAAAGCTTTACATCTTATTTATATTACAATTATTTAGCACACAATATTAATTTATTGTATACAATCAAATAAAACTGTTGTATTGTCTAAAAACCACTCACCCATTGACGAGCCATTTACTTTTAATTGATTTTTATGTAACGAGGTAATAGAAACACCAGTTCCTTCATTACAAATAAACAGCAAATAAACAGCAAAAAATCAACAAAAAGGAAATATAAAGCAGCAGATAAAACAAAAACAAGCACGACTAATAAATAAAACAATAAGCAAAACCATACAAATTGAACCCAAGGAGAACTTCATGTCTAACACGACTTTTAACACGACCTTTAATACGGCCTTTAATACGACCAAGGCCGCAGGTCTTACCCTACTGATGCTCGGTGTATCTACAGCCTTCGCAGGCGAAATGCCGACCCTCAATAAACTCGATAAGCTAGATAAAAATGCCAACGCCAGCCTGCAACAAGACAAATTTGCCCCGGGCAATATCTGTGGTACTGACGACAACGCCCAAGACTGGAACCAGCTGCAAAAAGAAAACACCAAGCAGCTGCAAAATAAAGCCAGCTTTGCCAATCAATTGTTAACTAAGCTCTCTGCCCAGAAAAAAACCGCCGTCGCTTCTGCGGTTGCCAATGGCATTGCCGGTCGTTATTACATTCCGGTGGTTTTCCATGTTTATGGTGATGCCTATAACTGTACTACCGGCGCTACCTGCCTAACCGAAGCCAAAATTATTGATGGTTTGAACAAAACCAATGAAGATTTTACTGGGCTGAATACTCAAGATGGTCCGATTGCCGCCGAATTCCAAGCCATTCGTGACAACCTTAATGTTGAATTTGTTTTAGCCAAAAAAGACCCTAGTGGTAACGCCACCAACGGTATCGTGCGCCACACCACCAGCGGTAAAGGTTACGGTCATGACTCTAATGCAGACGCAAAAATTGCCGCCGATGCTTGGGATAACTTCAAATACATGAATGTCTACATCATGAATGACTTATATGATGATGGTAAAACCAACAACTCAGGGGTTGCCTGGTATCCACAATTGAGCATGACCCAAGCTGGACTGTCTCGGGTGGTTTACAACGGTGATTATGTCGGCACCAATACCAATGAAAACTTCCGCTCAGTATTGACTCATGAATTTGGTCATTGGCTCAACTTGCCACATACTTTTGATGGTGATACCTGTTCAGTGCATCAAGAAGCTTTCTGTTCAGCCACTGGTGACAACGCCTGTGATACCCCGCAAATGAGCAGCAGTATTTTGCAAGACAACGCCCCTAACTGTATGGGCAAACCGACCAATACCGAAAACTTCATGCACTACTCTGATAACTACGCCATGTATACCGCCGATCAAGTCAGCCGTATGACAGCTGCTCTTCATGGTGCCGCTCGTGCGACGTTATGGACCAACGAAAACTTAATTGCTACCGGTCTTGAAACCCTGACCAGCAATGCCGATCATCCATGGGATGGCGTTACCGGACTAGATACTGCACCACAAGGCACTGTATTGAGCAGTTTCACCAACCTGTCAGCCACCAAAGGCGAAGTGGACAACTTTACTGTCGACATACCAGCGGGCACCGAAGCCGTTGCTTTCTACCTTGATGGTTTCAGCGAAGATCCAGATATGTATGTTTCTAAAGGCTCAGCACCAACACAAACTGGTGGTGTTTGGTCAGCAGATTACATCTCATTCCGCTCGACTGGCACCCCTGAATTGGTCACAATCACAGGTCCTTCGTCTACTGACACTTACCATGCTGCGGTTGATGCCTTCACCGCATACAACAATGCCACCTTGCAAGTAATTGGTGTTGAAGATCCAACCTTATGTAACGGTTGTGAACGGGTATTTTTGGTTGAAGACACTAAACTGAGCGGTACTAAAGGCTCTGCGGCGAAAACTTACCAACTACAAGTGCCAGCTGATGCCACCAAAACGGTTGCGGTTATCTCTGGTGGTTACGAAGGTGATCCAGACATGTATGTCAGCATCGACAAAGTGCCAGATGCCACCACGTTTGACTGTGGACCATTCAGTGCACCACGTTTGAGCGAATACTGTGAATTTGGTGCAGGCGGCGGTACGGTCAACATCATGATCGAACCTTTCCTTGATTACACCGATGCCACATTGCGGGTTTATTATGAGCGTCCAGCAGATACTACCCCGCCGCCACCACCAGCAGACGTTTGTACAGTAACAGGTAACACCAACTACGAGTGGATTGCTGCTGTTGCAGCCAATGGATTTAGCCATACCAGTGCAGCTGACGGCGGTTATGCCGACAACACTAACCTGACTATTCCATTAACCACAGGTGCTAACACTATCGACCTAACGGCCGGTGGCAACTACACCGAAGCTTGGATGGCATGGATTGACTTCAATGCTGATGGCGAGTTTAGCAGTGACGAAAAAGTCCTTGCGCCAATCTCTGGCAAAGGACAAGTCAGCGGTAGCATCACTATTCCAGCCGGTTTTGATGGCACAGAGGCGAGAATGCGTATCGTGATGAAGTATAACAGCGAAGCGGCCTCACCGTGTGGCACTATCGGTGACGGCGAAGCAGAAGACTACACCGTATCCATCTCACCATCGACCGGTGGCGGCGGTGGCACCACAACCTTGCCTGATGCCTGTGCCACTCAAGCGCCTATTACCGGTGGTCGACTTGAAGCCGGTGTGCCAGCATGTATCGGTACCAGCGATGAAGTATGGGTCAGCTTAGGCGATGTTAACACCCATCAAACCATTGCTATCACTACCGGTCACGGTCAAGGCGACTTAGACATCATCTACAAAAATGGCGGATGGCCGAGTGATACCAGCTTTGATGCTGAGTCAAACGGTACTACTACCACCGAGTGTATTGAAATGGCAGCAGGTTCAAACTACTGGTCTTACCTAAGATTCAACGGCGGTGCCAGCGGTGCCACAGTGGTTGTTGATTTCGATGCCACTTGTAGATAGTTAAAAAAACCTTTCGCGGCGAGGACGCCCCTCCTACACCTACAACCCAGGTAGGAGGGCCGTCCCGGCGCGATGAATTCAACACCAAATCCTCACAAACACCATAAAATCAAACAATATAAACAAAAAATATAAACAAACAATATAAACAAACAATGGGAAATAGTATGAAACTCAAGACCAGGAAATCGTTATTAGCCAGTGTAATATTGTTGACACTAGGCAACCAAGGGGCACAAGCAGCAGCGATGTGCGGCGCAAAAACCATGGAACGCCAAGGCGAAGTTAGCGCCAATCAAACCCTTTGCCTCACCGATTACGGTCATTACCTTTATGTTGATGTGCCTTACGACAATTCAAATGTCACCATTACCACCTCAGGCGGCACTTTCTCTGGCATCGATGCGGGCATCATCTTATACACCGGCGACCATTGGAGTGGCACAGAAGAAGCCACCAGCCTAACACCAGACACCAATGACGAAAGCCTGTCTTTTGTCTCACGCTCTGGTGAACGTTATTTCAGACTCAGTGGCAACATCACACAAACCAGCCTACTGGTCAGCGTCAGCGGTGGTGATATTCCCCCGCCAATGGGCGATTATATTATTTATGACACCAATATCTCAGTTGACTTACCTGCCCCAGCTATCAGCTCAAAAGCCCAATACGGCAGCATCATCAGCACGGTTTTAGCCGCCAGTTATAGCGATTTTGAAGCGCTAGCCAGTGCCGCCAACGACCCACTCACCGATGTCACTAACGCTATTCATTATCTTGCCAGTGCCGACGATATCACTGACCCGGATTTAAACCAGCTACTCTATTTTATGGGTTCGTATAAATTCTACGCCGCCACTATGACCGGATCAGAGAGCGCTAACCTTAGCATTGCGCTGCAAGCAGTGGCCACAATGTCAGGCTTTTTAAGCGCCGACGGTGGTGCCATTCAAGAAGGTTACGCCAAAGCCTTAAACAACTTCGAACGAAATACCGGCGCAGCTTATTACGCCGAGCAACTGCCTCACCTGTTAGCCTTAATTCAATATTACTCGTTGCAAACCAACCCCTTTGGCAACAGCAACTTTGGCGACGCCGCAATGGCGGCATTAAATGCTGTGGCCTCAGGCGTCACTTATGGCGATGCAGCGGTTAAAGCCGCCTACAACGACAAGATGTTAGATGTATTATCAGTGATGCGCTCTTTTGCCTTATTAGGCGAAACCGCCCTCGACAAACGCTGGAGTAGCGAGGACGATATCAAATGGATTTTACCCCACAGCTTTAATGCGCTGGGCAAAATTGCCGCCCTAGCTAGCGATGAAGCCAAAGCACGACTCGACAGCATGATGATCGACATTCATGACAAAGTGATACTGGATATCTCCACCGAGACCACCCAAACCATCGTCACCAAAAACTATTTGGAGTCTGCTGGACGTCAATGTCAAGCCAGCGATCCGCTATCTGGCTATTGTGTGATACCGCCTAAAGAAGAAGACATCTTAACGGTTTCTCACCAGTGTACAGACAAGATCACCATTCGTGCCCAAAGCACCATCAGCCAAGCCACCTTGGCCCAATCATGTGCTGACATGGCCGAGCAAGAAAACCAATTCCATGATTTTTTCAACACCCGTGGCAACCCGGTCGCCAACGACAAAAACGACACCATTGAAGTGATTGCCTTTGCCAGCCCAGAAGATTACGAAAAATATGCTCCAGAATTCTTTGGCATCGCCACCGACAACGGCGGCATGTACTTAGAAGGCACCCCAGAAATCACCGGTAACCAAGCTCGCTTTATTGCGATGCAATGCCCCGATGCCTGGGTTGGCTCATCATGTCAATATGAAGACCAAATCTATAACCTCAGACACGAATTTGTCCATTATCTCGATGGCCGTTATATCAAAGCTGGGGCGTTTAATTACTACGACTATAACGTCTCATGGGCCGAAGGCATGGCGGAATATATGGCCATGGGAGCCAACCATTCTCGCACCCTCAACACCGTTGAAGGGCTAGTGGTGCCGCCGCTATATAACCTGTTATTTATGGCTTATGGTTATGACGAACTGTACCCATGGAGCTACTTTGCCATGCGTTACTTGTCTGAAACCCATCCCAACGACATTCAAGCCATCACCGCTGCGCTGCAAGCGGGCGACAAAGACAACTACGTCACTGTGCTGCAAGATGTTGCAGCGCGAACACAAGACGGTTTTGCCGCCTTTGTCACCGCCAACTCAGCTGCGGTCGCCCCTGCGGCTGAAACCATTCCAGCCACTAACACCATCGGCAGCTGTTCATTACAGCAACAATATGTCCGTGAAATTGATGCTGTCACCACACAAATGTCCGTCACCAATACCACGGATACCCCGGTTTCATTGTTCTGGCTCGACCGCAACAAAGGCACACCGAACTTCGACAAAAACTACCAAACCCTCGCTCAAGGCGAAAGCTACACCGCCTCAACCTGGCGTGAAGCCGACCGCCTAGTGATGACCGATAACAACCTCAACTGTCTGGGTGTCGCGGTAATGACCGACCCGGTTAACAGCTTCACCATAGACGCCGAGCTAGTTAAAGACGTAGTGCCAGAAAACATCCCAGCGCTCAACGAGTTTGGTAGCTGTGATTTAATGCGAGCCCATTTACCAATGGACGAGTCGCACGAATTCAGCATCACCAACACCACGGATTATCCGGTATCGCTATTTCGCGTTGACAACAAAACTGGCCAACCGCTGTTTGACAAAAGCTACGGCACCCTAGCCAAAGGCGAAAGCTACAGCGCCGACTTCTGGTTCGGCAATCGCCGCGTGATGGTCGCCGATGCCCGCTTAAACTGTTTAGGCGTGGCAGTATTAGACCAACCACTGGCCACTTACAGCGTTGAACCAGCGATGGTAGAACACGCCGCCGAGCCTGAGGTCATTCCAGAGGCCAACACCATCGGCAGCTGTGACTTAGTGCAAAAACACCTGATTGGCGACAGCGCCTATAACTTCTCCATCACCAATACCACCGCCACCCCGGTGAACCTGTATCGTATTGACAATATCACCGGGCTGCCATTAACCGACGACCTCTACAAAACCTTGGCCCAAGGCGAAAGCTATCAAGCCGACTTCTGGTTTGGCAAACGCCGAGTGATGATAGCCGACAGCAACAACGCCTGTTTAGGTGTCGCGGTATTAACCGAAGCGGATGTACTGAACGACTTCCAATTCTCAGATGGCGGCGACCCAACCCCGAGCGACTGTGGCAACCCTACAGTAACTGGCGGTCGATTGGAGCAGGGTCAACAACAATGTATCAGCGGCGGCACCGGTTATTATTATGTCTGGGTTGATCAAGACAATACTTCACTGACCATCACCACCAGCGGCGGTGAGGGTGACGTCGACATTCACTTTAATGCCGATACCTGGGCTGATGCCAATAATGCGCAGGCTTCTTCGGCGACCAGCGGCACTACTGAGGAGCGTTTAACGGTTGTTGCTAATCGAGGTTGGCGTTATGTCACCTTAGGTGGCGGGGATTATTCTGGGGTGAGTGTGACGGTGGAATAACATTATTGTTTGGATTTGGGGTTGGCGTTGTGCCAACCCCCTTTTTTATATCTCCGTAGACGCGAATTTATTCGCGTTTTTTTGGTTTTTTGGGGGGCGGTTTTTTGGGGAGGGTTTGATGTTGGCTGGGGGTCCACGGTCGCTTTGGCTCCCTACGCGAATGAATTCGCGTCTACCTGTGTGGTTTCGTTATGGATTTGATGTTATTGGGGTTGATATTTTTCAATAAAAAACACTATCTCTGCCGCTTCATCATAATCCATCGCCATATCATCGGTCACCACGCTGTCCGCTGGGTTGGTGATAATCGCCTTGATGGCGCTGGCAAAGGTTCTATACCATTTTGGCATTTCTTCATTTTGCGCAATTTCGGTTAACATTTCGATGGCTTTATCCGCTTCGCCCTGTTCAATAAGATTTAATATTTCATCAGCCAATTCTCCCGGTGAAGATTGCGCATAACCGCCCTGCTGGCGATAGCCAAGATAGGCATCCCGGGCTTGTGTCCAGGCGATTTTGGCGGCTATGGGGTTGTCTTGTGCGGTTTCGATTTTATGCAGCACATTAAAAGCTTTCCATGGCTCAGCGACATGACCAAATTGACTTTTACACACAATCGCCCGTTGGGCTTCTGGCCGGGCTTCATCGTACCGTTTGAGTTTAACCAGTGTGTCAGCGATATTGTTTCGTGTAACACCTTCGTTGCGCAAATCCTTCAATTCAACAAAAATATCTGCCGCCTGACGATAAAAAGTCACTGCCTCCTCAGGTCGCCCCAATTGACTGCCATAAAGATTACCCATCTGCCCCAAACTACTTGCCTGCTCTGACCGTTTATTGCTTTGAGTAAAAATCTCCAGCGACTGGCGATAGGCCGCTTCTGCCGCTTCATACTGTCCGGCATCCTCATGCACCATACCCAGCTGGTGCCAAGCAGTGGCAACTGCTCTCGGTTCATTTTGTTGTTCAAAGATGGCTCGTGCTGCTTCATGCCCTGCAATGGCCTCGGCGTATTTACCCTGCATACGTAACACATCAGCCAGTTGCCCCTTGCCAACTGCAACATCCCGAAACGATTGGCGTTTTTCAGCTAGTTCAATGGCTTGCTGATATTTGTCAACCGCCGCATCAAGCTGACCTAAATGTCGCAAACAATCAGCCTGCTCCGTCAGCGTCACCGCAGCCATGCGCTCACGTCCCAGCGCCTCAAATAAACCTTGGGCTTGAGTGAACAACTCAAGGGCCGGGGCTGCCTGTCCAGCTTGCTCTAATACACTGCCAAACAGCCAATACGCCATAGCCAAATCATAATCGACCCCTGAATAGCTGGCTTTTTGCGCCTTTTCTAACAGCGCCTGAGCCTGTTCAAAGGCAGGTTGCAATGCCCCTTGTTGCAACAACTGATTAATCTGTAATCGCTCATTATTAAAACTGGCCTGCCCCCACTCAGGGATCATCTCAGCCGCCTGCTCCCGCACAGCAACCGCCCGAGCCAGCGCCTGAGGTCGGCCTAAATCAGCCAGCAATTGTTCTATTTTACCCGCTATATCACTGGCAAATTCAGCCAGCGAAACATCGGTCTCAAGCTTAAGCTGTAACTGGTCAAGCAAAACCAGCAGATTAGGCAATTCAAACAAGGTTAAATTGGATGCCATTGTGCTGTCTTTAAAACGTTGCTGATAAAGCGCCTCCACCAATTGCACCATGGCATCAAACCAAATCGCTGCCAACTCAGCCAAAACTTCTGTTGTTTGCCCCAATTTAAGATAAGCAGGTAATGCCGGGTCAAGGCGTAAATAGCCATATTCCATTAGCTCCGCCATACCGACATCCACCAACATTTGTGCCACTGGGCCAACATCGTCAGCTTCAATACCCATGACTATCGCCATAATCCCCAAGTGCCCGCCACCATGAACAACCGCTAGTCGATTGACTTGCTTGCGCATTTCATCAGGTAAACGCCGTAAAGAGAGTTCGACACTGGCATAGAGCGAGTTTTCGCGGTTGCCTTTATTTTTTAGTTCTAGCTGTGCCATTAATTCGGCGAGATTGTTGGTGGTGATTTTCACCCCGTTTTTGGCTTCTCTGGCCAGTAATACCAATGCGCGGGGATGACAGTTGACGGTTTCGACCAGTTCGGTGATTTCTTCTGGTGTTGTGGCATCGTCATTAACTGGCGGTTGCCAGCCATTTTCTGTCATCACCTGCTCGACCAGTTCAATGGCTTCGTTGGGGTGTAAGCGACCTAGTGTGAGGGTGTTTTTGCCGCTGTTAAACGGCGATGGTAGAGTTTCGCGGCTGGTGAAAATCAGTCGGGCGGTGTCTGACTCCGCTAGTAGTTTTTCGCATAAATCCAATAATTCACAGACATCTGCGACACCAACCGGGATATTGCCTTGTGAATCCGGTAATACGCTTTCCATATTATCGATGAGAATCAGGGTAGAGAAGTCTCGTAATGCCCGGGCGATGGGTTGTAGCGCCTTTTTAAGGTCATTGCCATATTCAGTGACTGTATATTTAGGTAATAATTGGTGACCAATGCTATCAAGTACCGCTTGCCAGTTTTGCGCAGATTCGACGCTGACAAAAGCGACGCGCTGAAATTGCTCGCAACGCACCAGCCAGCGGGCTAATTCGACGGCGGTGGTGGTTTTACCCATGCCGCCGCTGCCTTTAATCACCGCATAGTTTGCTTGTTGTAGCAGTCGCTCTAATTGTAATAACTCACGACTGCGGCCAACAAAAGTATGCTCTGGCGAGTCGGGCAAATAACCCAATTGTAACTGTCGTTGAAGTTTAATCACCCGAGCAGCTGCTTCGCCGGGTTTGACGCTGAACAACTGCAAGTCATCCGCTTCTTGATACAGCACTGGCACAAACCAGTCTTGCAAGGCCAAGTCCCCTGCGCCTTTGACCTTAAAGCGATGGCTATCATCATATAAAGCCGCTTGCCCTGCCAGCATCGCATCGCCTATCCGCTGACCGTCTGCCAGACTGCGATAAAACGGTTCAATAAACCGCTGGGCAGTGGCCACCAACACTGAATGACTCATTGCTACAACTGCCGTCACTCCTTGCTCCAGCAAACTCGCCGCCACCGATGCTTTAGGGTCATCTGCCGATTGCGCCGTTTGACACGCATCGAGATATACCAGCGGTACACCATAATCACGCAATGCTTCGGCAAGTTTTTCAGCATCAATCTGCTGCATTAATCGCTGACCCAAATTATCCTTATCGCGAGGGTCCTCAAAACATAAAGCCCCTAAGCCCAACTGACGGTCATACACCCCGTGGCCATCAAAATGAACAATCTCATAAGGGTCTTTATCGGCTTTAGCCTGTTTCAACGCCGCTTTAAGCGCGGCAAATGTCGGTGGATGCAATATATCCACCTTAACCAAATCCCGACCCAAATGTTCCATCGCCTGTACCAAAGGCATCGCACTGCTGCGATGATCTAAATACCCTACGCGCTGTTGATTTTTGTCAATCTCAGGCCGAGGACTGAGCAATAACACCCGAATAGGCAATTTTGCCGAATACGCCAAGGTCTGTTGATGCTTAGGCAATCGCCGCCGCACCTGTATCGGATTGCCACCTTGTGAAAGAAAACCATATTTGTCGTGCATTATCTCCCAAGGTAAAGCCAGTAAATCACTGGCTGCCTTGCGATATAGCATGGCTTCTTTTTCATCGCTGTTCTGCGGCGGCTCAAAATCAACCTGCACAGAAAAACGCAAATTAGCGCTGTTTTGCCGCCACGCTGTCAGCACTGCCAACGCCGACTCACCCGCCTGGATCGCCTGAAAAAGCGCCTTGCCCCACTGCGGTAATGACTGCTCCAGCTGCTCAGCCCGGG
>CBDIDQ010000109.1:0-50787 GCA_965277695.1 Alteromonadaceae bacterium | reverse complement strand
ATCAATAACGTCAACCCGCTCTTCGTTTTCGCTGTCACCGATGCCGGGGCTGTTAGCCTGTTTTGACAAGGGTAAGACCTTGCGTTTAGTGAGTAAGCGCTGGCTAGATACGGGAACTGCCAAGCCCATATTATAAATCTGATAAGCCATAGTGTTTCACTGTCGCCTCTTAGTAAGTTAGTAAGTTAGTAAGTTAGTAAGTTAGTAAGTTAGTAAGTTAGTAAGTGAGTTTAGCTGAGTGTTAATTGGCTATCGGCTGGGTAGGTCATTTACTCAAGTAAATGATGATGGCTACTGCACTTTTGACAAGCTTGTATAAAGGAATCTGTACAAAAAACTGACTCGGGGGATTTAATTTCTTGCTTTATACCTGACCCTCTGACATGCTTAACGAGTTACCCCCGAATAACGTCCAAGGGGTATTTTTCTATAAGATACAATCAGTTAAATAAGATGTGATACCGTTTTGGTAACTTCAATGCGGCCTGTTGTCGTGGCCAATTGTTATTCAAATGGTAAGCAAGATAGGTCTGCTATTATTCCGCCATTAGGATGAGGTTATGAATTCAAATACGTCTACACTTGCCGATGATTCGTTTCGGCAAAAAGAACAAAAACAAAGTGATGCCTTTTTGGCTGATAACGTCGAATCGGCAAGGATATCAGGATTTTGGCTGACGCTGATATTATTTCTCTGTTTATCTCCGGTGTTGTTTAATCTGATGGGGGTAGATTTTGGTTCTACGCCTTATAGCAACAGCAATGCCCAAGTCCACAATCATGTTGAGCTGATTGAGCAAGGCAAAAATATTGCTAACTTAGATACCGATTCGAAGCCAACGGTAGGCAAATTTGTCGACCATATGTTTTTTGCCCTGATTGGTGGCACTTGGCATGGCATTTTTGAATTTATGGGGATTGCGATTGCCATTGTGACCGGGATGTTGGCCTTTGGTCATTATAAAATCGAAAGAAAATTTGTGGTGCCTTTTATTGGCATCTTGGTATTGATGTCAGCGATGATGGACACTTATCATATTCTTGCCGCTTCGAGGATTTTGGAGGCGAAAACGGCGAACTCTGTGGTTATCCCGTTTACTTGGGCGGAGGCGAGGATGTTTAACGCCGTCGCCATGTTGGCCGGGTTGATTTTTTTATGGCAGGTTAAAATCAAGGAAAGTATGCATATACCCTTTATGATTGGGGTGACTGTGATCTTGTTGCCGACGGCGCTTATTATTATCAGTATGACCTCTAATAGCACCGAATTACCTCAGTCGATGTTTAAAGACGCATTATTTGCCCGGCCTTATGATGTTATCCCACTGGTTTTTTATTCTATCTGTTTGTTTTTCTTGGCCCCACTTTATTACAAAAAAGAACCCAGTGTATTTGCCATGGCGATCATTTTGTGTCTGTTGGCGCAGGTTGTTGCTCAGCTGTATATGTCATTTTGGTCTAGTCGTTTATTCGATAATGCTTTTCACGTTGGCCATTATCTCAAAGCGGTGAGTTATCTTATTCTTTGCATTGGCATCTTTTTGGACTTTATGGCGATGGCCAGACGCAGTAAACAATTGTCGGATTCCCTCGGTGACTTGTATGAAGATATGCAGGGTAAAGTCAGAAGTTCAGTGGCAGAGATTTTGACGCTTTCGGATTTAGTGGCTAATCGTTCCAAAATGGTCTGTGAGGTGAGTGAAAACTTGACTGAAAACTCAAATAATCAGGTGGACCATATCACTAGTGCGGCGACGGCGATGGAAGAAATGTCGACCTCAGTACAACATATCTCTAGTAGTGCAGTCGATATCGCTGGTAAAACCGATGAAACCTCAAATTTAGCCAATGAAGGGGCACAAGTGATTAACCAGATTATCACGGCGGTGGGTAATATTTCTGAATCAGTTAATCAAAACTCAGTGAATATCAATGAGTTGGATGCTTCGAGTCAGCAAATCACCCAGGTTGTCGGGGTGATCAATGATATTGCCGATCAAACCAATTTGTTGGCACTTAATGCTGCGATTGAAGCCGCCCGAGCTGGTGAACAAGGGCGAGGTTTTGCCGTGGTGGCCGATGAGGTCCGCTTGCTGGCTAGTCGAACACAGACCTCAACTGGTGAGATTTCGCAGACTATCCAGTTTAATCAGGATAAAAGTAAGAGTGCAGTGAGCAATATGAACGAAGAGTTGACGCTGGTCAGTGGTGGAGTAGAAGCTGCTGAATCCGCTAGCGTGACGATGGGGCACATTGTTACGGGCATCAACATTATCAACGATATGATGCAACAGATAGCCACAGCGAATGAAGAGCAATCGGTGGTGGCCAACGATGTGGCACAGCAACTATCGTCGGTAGAAGTGTTAACCAAAGATGTTGATCAGGGCGTTGGCCGAATTTCAACGGCGGCTAATGAGCTTAGAGAAGCAGCCACTGATCTTGAGAGAGTAGCCGGAGAGCTTAAGGCAAGTGATAATGCCAAGTAGTCTGGTATCAACAGCTGGCGAGGTTTAGCCTCGTCAGCTATTTAAAAGAAATTCATTTTTAGCTCAACGCCAATAAAACGCCCTTCATTGATGATCCCAGTTAAATTATTGAAATCAATACCCCCGATGATATTCTCTTGGTCGGTAATATTGCGGGCGAATAATGCTAGTTCGTATTCCTGATTGTGTGTTTCCCAGCGATAGCCGACTCGTAACCCGCCTTCGAGCAACGATTTTCCTTCAAACTCCACTGACTGATAAAGAAAAAAGTCAATCGCACTGCGATAAGACCAATCGGTGTAAACAAACAGCTCGCCGTCGCCGAATTCGATGGCATAGCGGGCGGTGAAATTGCTGATCCATTGGGGCGCGTGGGGTAGGTTATTGCCATCAATCAAGGCTTTGCCTTGTACATTTAATGGGTCAAGTACGGTGCAGATAGCACAGGTGGCAACAGCTAGATTGTGGTCGTTAATTTCTGTGTGGTTATAACTGATGCTGGCGGTCAGCAAAAAGTCTCGGCTGAGGGCGAATTCGCTGTCAATTTCAAAGCCAAAACCGACGGTTTCATCGATGTTGACCAGTCGGTTAAAGTTACTGTCGCCACCGACGGCGGTGATTTGTTGGTCTGTCATGGTGTAATGAAAGACTGATGCATTGATGCGGCCTCGTTGCTCCAGTACATCGGCTTTGATGCCAGCTTCAATGGAGAGAATGGTTTCTGAGTCAGCTACGGTGACTTCATCACCGAACAACAATCGTCCTTGTACGCTTGGCGCTCTGAATCCGTCAGCGATACGGGTATAGAAGTTGATCCCTTGGCTTACATCATAAGTGCTGCTGATATCCCAGCTGACGTGGGAATCCTGTGGACTCGCACTGCCAGTGATGTGATCGGGTGAGCCATTGCTGGGCGTTGGGTTTTGTTGGCGTTGGGCAAAAAAGGTTTTGTCATCTTTGGAATAACGTAGTCCGAGCGTGAGATTTAATTTTTCTGACAGCTGATGATCAAGAGTGCCAAATAACGCCCAAGCGGTGGTTTTTTGGTTTTGTAACGCACTACCGTTTTGGCGACCGTTGCGAATGGAGTCATAGCTGACGCTGGTGATATTGAGATCTTCATCAAAATAAAAAGCACCGAGCTGATAATGCCAGTTACTGTGGTCTTTATTGCTAGACCAGCGCAGCTCTTGGCTGAATTGACGGTGATGGGGGATGCCATCGGCACTTTCTGCGGTGAATAAAATTGGCCCGGGACCGCTCGGTAGGTCCTCGGCGAATAGATCACCGAAGCCACCATCAATATCGGCGCGAGACAGTACTTCGGTATTTTCATAAGCGGTGATTGAAGTTAATGTGTGAGCACCCCGAATGTTTTCGACTGTGATGCTGCCGCCTTTACTGATAACATCTTGCATGGCGCGAAGGGCACCGTCTTGAGCGACTTTATTGGCGTCAAAACCGGCAATGAGCTGATTGCTGCCCGGGGTAATGATATTGGCTCGAAAGGCAATCGGTGAGGCCGCTAAATCGCGCCAATGGTAGTTAAATAATATTGTCAGTTCATCGCTGTCAGCTTTATTGCGGTATAGTAGCTGGGCTCTGGCAGCACTTTCTTGGTGACCACCGAGCACGTTATTACGTTGTGCGCCCGGTGCTAAGTTATCAATCCAGTTGTCTTTTTGTTGATGCAAATAGGAGAAACGCAGCGCAAATTGGTCATTGAGTTCACCGCCAACCGCACCTTTAATATCAACACTGTTGTGGCTGCCGTATGCCACAGTGGTGAAGGCATTAAAGCTATCACCGGGTTTTTTTGAATCGAATTTAACCACGCCAGCCGGCGTATTGCGGCCAAATAAAGTGCCTTGTGGGCCGCGTAAAACCTCAATGCGTTCAACATCAAATACCGGGAAACCTTTGAGGATCGGATTTTCGAGCACCACGTTATCAAATACCAAAGAGACCGGTTGTGAGCCATTGAGATCAAAATCTGTATTACCCAGCCCCCGAATATAAAAGCGAGGAAAGGAGCGACCAAAAGAGGATTCGATAGATAAGCTGGGGATTTTGGCGTTTAAAAAGCGAATATCCATTGCTCCTGAGCCATAGATATCGAGTTTTTCGTGTTGTAATGCAGAAACAGACACGGGCACATCTTGCATGTTTTCGACCCGTTTACGTGAGGTGACGGTGATCACTTCAAGTTTAAACAGCTCGCCGAGTGATAAATCACCAATGTCTTCATCGCTAGGGTGGTCAGCGGCTGCAATAAGTGGCAGGTAAAGCGGTAGGCAGAGCAGGGTGGAGATGACAACTGGTTTTTTCATGACAGGCTTCCTGGATGAATCAAACTGAGTTTTAGCGTTTTAACCGTACAATTACTGTGGCGAAACGCTTATTTTAACAGTAGCTAACAACACTGGGGTTGTCACTGAGGGGATCTTTTAAAGCGTTTGTTTAATTTAATGGGAATTATGAAAAACGCGAATGAATTCTGTCTCTTAGTCACATCTTTATTTGCATTTTTGGCTTGTGTCTGATTCAGCTTAAACTTGTGTCTTATTTAGTATCATTGAAATTAACTGTGATATTTCACTTGCTTTTTTTCACCATTGTGATCAAATACGCTTTTTTCACAGGGTGGTCAGTAGATGTTTGAATCCGATGCCGAAAGCTGGGCTGAAAAAACTTTCGGAAAAGCGCAGTTGAATGACAAAAGAAGAACAAAACGCTTGGTTAAGGTCGCCGCTGATATGGCCGACGGGGCGGGCAAGTCAGTAGTTAAAGCGAGTAAGGATTCTGCCAGTATTGAAGGGGCCTACCGTTTTATTGAAAATAATTATGTTGATGCGTCAGCCATCGCTCAGGCCGGTTTTGAAACAACGGCGGCAGAATGTGCTGAGCGCCGTCTTGTTCTTGCGCTCGAAGATACCACAGGGTTAAGTTATACACATGATGTGTGTGACGATCTTGGGAATAATCCGGCAGGCAAAAACCGCGATGTCAAAGGCCGCTCACTTTTCCAGCATTCTATTCTTGCGCTAGATGCAGACACGGAAACCGTGATTGGCTTGGCACATCAACAGAATTATATTCGTAGTGAATTACCAAAAGCGTTGAAAGGTTCCGGTTCAGCCCGGGCGCGGCGACCTAAAGAGGAGAAAGATAGTTATCGTTGGGAAGAATCTGCTGCCAAAATGGACGAAACCTTCATCCGAACTGATAATGTGATTCATGTGTGCGACAGAGAAGCTGACTCATATGAGTATATGGATCAACATTTAAATAACGATAGGCGATTTATTATCCGGTGTCAGCACAATCGAGCGCTTCAATTGCCCAATCATGATAAGACCGTCAAATTAAAGGATATGATAAACTTTCCGGTTGCGGCTGAACAATCCCTTAAAATTGAACAAAAAGGGAAAAGTAAAAACACCAAAAATAGACCCGCTCGGACGGCGAAAATGGGCATCAGTTACCATTCAGTTTCCTTCAAAAGAACACATGACGCCGATAAAAACACCCGAGATGAAATGTCGCTGAACTTAGTGATTTGCCGTGAGCTTGACTTACGCGGTGAAGCGTCTGATTTATGCTGGTTTTTATACACCAATGAACCAATCAACACGATAGAAGATGCGCAAAAAATTGTTCGCTACTATGAGTTACGTTGGCGGATAGAAGATTTCCACAAAGTTTGGAAATCAGAGGGTACTCAGGTTGAAAAACTGAGGCTGCAAACCCGTGCCAATACTGAACGCATGGGTACCATTTTAGCGTTTGTGGCAGTGCGGTTGATGCAATTAAAGGAGATGGCCGAAAATAAAGAAAAAGCCAAACAGCAATCCTGTGAGCTCATGTTCAGTGTGGTGGAATGGCAAATGCTGTGGTTGAAAATAGAGGAAAAGAAACTCCCGACAGAACCGCCTTCCATTTTTTGGGGTTATTATGCATTGGCGAAACTGGGCGGCTGGCACGATAGTAAAAGGACAGGACGAGTGAGTACGAAAACTATTTGGGAGGGTTGGGCGGCGTTAATGCTGATGCTTGATGGACACCGAACCATGACAGAAAACATTGCCCTATCAGGATGAACAACGGTCAAATATTAGAGGATGTTCCTCAAAATACACACAAAAAGTGGACAGTCTAGCAGCGACGGACTTGAACTGATGATTCTGCCTGTAATTAATTTAGCGCTGATCATATAACATCATCTGGCAATCATCGGCATTGAAACGGTTAAGTATGAAAAAGGAACTATCGCCAAAATTAAAATTGGAAATCCTCACCGACTTACTCGTATTGGTGTGCATCACTAAGGCTCTGCGCCACTGTACAAGAGCCTGCTCTCTAAAAGGTAATCACAATCATTTGATATTACCGCCTTTTTAGGGGGCGCGACGGCTCTATGTTTCGATAAAATGTAACAGCACGTAGCAACGCCCACCTTTTGTAGATAAAAAAGATAATGCCCAAATTTATTCGCAAAATCAGCAATTACGCTAAATAGTGACAATCAAATTTAGATAGTACCATTAAAGATGTGATCAAGAGACAGAATGAATTCGCGTCTACGACGTAGATGAGGTTTTAACCTCGTGAATGTTGAAGAATGATTGTCGCCTTAATTTGCGCTATATGGTCAGAGTCTTTATATTACCTTTAGGCTGTCAACCCAATCAAAGTGGGCACGTTATTATCGTTCTGGTAATACTCTTTAAGGTGAAGCGTTGGATCAAGCACTGGATAAAAATTGGAAAAAAAACACATGAATAATCGTCATAAAATCACTGCTTTATTGCCTGTTTTGTTATTGAGCGCAGCTATTGTTGTCAGTGGTTGTTCTAGTCAGGATAAGTACATTAACAAGATGAATGAAAACTTTGTCACCAATATCACTGAAGATGGCTCTAAACGCTTTAATTACAGCCTCAACGCTCGGGGTAAACGTGGCGGCGGTGAGGGTGCTGATAAAAACCGTAGCGGTGGACGAGGAGGCATCAGTGGTGGCCGGGGCGGTAAAGGCGACGGACGCGGTGGTAAAGGAGGAGGCCAGTCTAGGCAAGCGCAAAGTGATAGCGAAGCGTTGACGAAAAAAATCCAATCAAGGATGACAGAGCAGCTTGAGCTGTATCTTGAACAAAGTGGCTATTGTCGCGAAGGTTTTCTTGAATTGGACAGCTATTTCAGCCCGACCCGCTCGCATATCAGAGGTGAATGCCGAGAAACTGCAACTGACAATGACAGAGCCGAGTTTACTAGCCAGAGGATTAAACTGCTGGACAGTGAATGATTAAAAGGGTGATACTCCCGGTCCTTTCGTCGGGCGCAGGGTTTAAGTGTTTGGCGGATCCCTTTACTTACTGAAAGCTATTTACCGAAAGATATTTACAGGAAACAATAATGAAAAATCTGCTTACCCTCTTGTTACTCTTTACTACCTTGTTTTTTACTGCGTTGTTGAGCTCACCAGCTTATGCGGCGGCTGATGATTTATATCGCATCACTTTGTTACGGGCAACGCCGGGTAGTTTGGGACCCTTGCTCAAAGAAACCAGCCAATTACGTCAGCGTAAAAAAGGCGACTTGGTGATCATGCGCCATAGTCAGGGCGATCACTGGGATTTGATGCTGATGGACCCCGCAGGCAAAACACCAGCCACCGAAATGGTATTAACTACGCCGATTGCTTTTCAACACTCCTTTTTGGCTACTGCCGATCATTCTTGGCAGCATATTCGTCAAAGTGCCGAGAAAAACGCCCTCTACCATATTGAAATGTTCCATGCCGTGGCAGGTAAAAAAGAAGAGTTGTTAGGCCAGCGACGAATGGAAAACGCCTATTATCATGCTACTCAAAGAGCCGGAAATGTGATTTTTACCACCACTTTTGGCAGTGATGTTGATAGCTTTACTGTCGGTTTTTACCCTGATTTAGCTGCTTTTGCCAGTATGCCTGATTTACCCGAAGCGGTTTTTGAAAAGGCCGCAACAGATGCTGGTTTCACCAGCCGCTCAGCAATAGGTTTGTATTTACGAGAGCTAATTTTAAGCCATCACGATACGCTGGCGACTAAGGTCGGTGATTAACAATTTAAACAATAATCGCTTTTGATCTTCTCTGTATCTCCGTGCCTCCGTGGTCGTTGGTTTTGTGTGTTTAAGGAACGAAGCGCTCCAGTAACCTTGATAAGCCCAGCTGACCCTGTAACGGTAGTGTTATTGGGACTTTGGTGTTGTCTTCTGAGTTTATGGGTTTTTGAGGTTTTTGGAGCCCTCCGTTCTTTAAAATCAAAAGCATTTTCACCACGGAGACATGGAGGTACGGAGAAAAGAAACAATCCCTATACTGGCGGGTTTTTGTCCGCCATCATCCAGTTCCATTAACACAAATCCTCAAATGAGTTACAAAATAAATTAAGGTTTTTTACTTCGCACCCGATAACTCAAGTAGCACTAATGCAGTAATCGCTGTTGTAATAGCATTGAGGATGACACCATGGGTGAGCGAGACGACTTCAAATTGATTTATCAAGAACTGAAAGGCTTTTACGATAATAGCGGTGATTTGGCCAGTGCTTTATTACCCTTTGTTGAGCATACTAAAGACTTCAGACTTGCCGCAACTATGCTACATACTCAAGTCCAACTTTTTCAAAATCTCCGCGACTAATTATGACAAAAAAGAGCAAAAAAAAGAGGGCACAGCGGCCCTCTACTACCTTAACGTTTAACAATTACTCCAAGTAATCGACAATCCCTTCAGCCGCTTTACGCCCTTGAGCAATCGCAGTCACCACTAAATCAGCGCCGAGTACCATATCGCCACCAGCGAAGATTTTCTCATGGCTGGTTTGCATTGGAAACTCGCTGGTCTCTGAGGCTTCTATCTGAT
The DNA here is from genome assembly GCA_965277695.1 of Alteromonadaceae bacterium. Lineage (GTDB taxonomy): Bacteria > Pseudomonadota > Gammaproteobacteria > Enterobacterales > Alteromonadaceae > JABSOG01. The sequence continues at coordinate 41,394 of CBDIDQ010000109.1, read as the reverse complement.
GCCAGCGGTTGTGATTGATTTGCAGCTCTGACAACCAAGGGGCTTGCTCAGGCTGGAAACCAAAGGCCACAACGATGGCATCTGTGGGTAAAGTGAACTCAGAGCCGGGGATGTTTTCTGGGCGTTGACGACCATTTTCATCGGGTTTACCGAGCTGGGTTTTGATGAATGTCATACCCGTGACCTGACCGTCATCGCTGTTTTCGATGCCGATGGGTTGCACATACCAGATGAATTCGACGCCTTCTTCTTTGGCGTTGGCGACTTCACGGGCAGAGCCCGGCATGTTTTTCTGATCACGACGATAAGCACAAATAACCTTGCTGGCACCTTGGCGAATAGCTGTGCGGACACAATCCATCGCGGTATCACCGCCACCGAGTACCACAACTGTTTTGTCTTTCATGTCGACGTAATCAACGCCATCCATTTGATAGTCATGCATTCGGTTGGTGTTGGCAATCAAGTAAGGTAATGCCTGATGTAACTGCTGAGCAGGTGTATTATCTTCTGGCAAATCCAGGGTCAATGGCTTGTATGCGCCAAGGCCGAGGAAAATCGCATCATATTCGCCGAGCAAATCGTGAATGCCAATCTCTTTGCCGATTTCGGTGTTGAGTCTGAACTCAATACCCATGGCTTCGAAGATTTCACGGCGTCGTTCCATGATGTTTTTTTCCAGCTTAAAGGCCGGAATACCAAAGGTCAGCAAACCGCCGATCTGTGGATGACGATCATAAACCACCGGGTTGATGCCGTTGCGGATAAGTACATCGGCACAGGCTAATCCGGCAGGTCCCGCGCCAATCACTGCGACTCTTTTGCCAGTGCTGTGAACACCGCTCAAATTTGGACGCCAGCCCTGTTCAAAGGCGGTATCGACGATGTATCTTTCCATGTCGCCAATGGTGACCGCGCCAAACTCTTCGTTGAGCGTACACGCACCTTCACACAATCGGTCTTGCGGACAAACCCGACCACAAACTTCTGGCAAGCTGTTGGTTTGGTGTGACAGCTCTGCCGCTTCGAGAATTTTGCCCTGTTTGGCCAGTTCAAGCCATTGCGGAATATAGTTGTGTACTGGGCATTTCCATTCACAATAAGGATTGCCGCAATCGATACAGCGGTCTGCCTGCATTGCGCTTTGATCTTGGTCTAACGGTTGGTAGATCTCGACAAACTCGGTGGTGCGGCGTTCCAGTTCGATTTTATGTGCGCCGGCTCGCTGTACCTGGATAAATTGAAAGTCGTTATTCTGGCTCATGAGCATTCCCTCACTGGTATGGTTAATTCTTCATTCTGGGACTGCACTTTGGCACCGGGGAAGCTCTTAACTAGGGCCTCAATGGTGGTGGCTTTAGGTTTGATCAGTTTGAACTGTTTTACCTCACGCTCAAAATCAGCCAACAAGTCTTTAGCCTTGACGCTATGGGTGTTGTCATAGTGCTGCTCAAGCAGACCTTTGAGATGTTGCTGAACTTGTGGATGATCAACAGAGTTAAGATCAAGGAACTCACCATTAAGACGTTTTTCAACGGCGTTGTCTGGATCATAGATGTAGGCTGAGCCGCCAGTCATACCAGCGCCAAAGTTGATACCAATATGCCCAAGCACCACGACGGTACCGCCAGTCATGTATTCACAACCGTTGTCACCTAAGCCTTCGACTACTGTAGTTGCACCGGAGTTTCTGACGCCAAAACGCTCGCCAGCAATACCCGCTGCAAACAATGAACCGCCTGTGGCACCATATAAACAGGTGTTACCCATGATGACAGACTCGGCTGCGATGTAGGTAACCCCTTTTGGTGGGGCAACTGAAATGCTGCCGCCTGACATGCCTTTACCGACATAATCGTTGGCGTCACCCACCAGCTCAAGGTTCATGCCCTGGATGTTCCATACCCCAAAGCTTTGTCCGGCGGTGCCGTTAAAGCGCAGGGTAATAGGCAGATGGTTAATGCCGCTGTCGCCGTGTTTTTGCGCCAGTTTACCGGCTAACGTGGCACCTACTGAGCGGTCAGTATTGGCAATTTCATAAGTAAAACTCACTTGTGCCGGATCATCCAAGTAACGTTGGTAATCTTCAACCAGTTTGAGGTTAAGCAAACCTTTATCAAACGGATCGTTACGACTGGTGCAATGCAGCGAGCTGTCTGATTGGACAGCGCTGGAATCAATAATGCTGCGCAAGTTCAGCTGATTTTGTTTGCTGGTATGACCGGGCAACAAAGTCAGTAGATCAGTGCGACCAATCAGGTCGTTGATTGATTCAACCCCTAACATCGCCAGCAATTCTCGGGTTTCTTGAGCGATGAATTCAAAATAGTTGATCACCAAGTCAGGTAAACCACGGAAATACTTCTTACGCAACTGCTCGTCTTGAGTAGCAATACCTGTCGCACAGTTGTTCAGGTGACAAATACGCAGGAATTTACAACCCAGCGCAACCATAGGGCCGGTACCAAAGCCGAAGCTTTCTGCACCAAGGATCGCCCCTTTAACCACGTCAAGACCAGTTTTGAAACCGCCATCAACTTGTAGTCGAATACGGTCACGCAAGCCATTTTCAACCAGTGCCTGATGGGCCTCAGATAAACCGAGTTCCCACGGGCTACCGGCATATTTCACTGAGGTTAGCGGGCTCGCACCAGTGCCACCGTCATGACCAGAGATGGTGATCAAGTCAGCATAGGCTTTGGCGACACCAGCTGCGATAGTGCCTACGCCTTGCTCTGATACCAGTTTGACGGAGACCAGTGCGGTAGGATTAAGCTGTTTTAAATCGAAGATCAGCTGGGCTAAATCTTCAATCGAATAAATATCATGATGAGGTGGTGGTGAGATCAGCGTTACACCCGGGGTAGAATGGCGTAATTTGGCGATATGCGCCTGAACTTTGCCGCCGGGTAACTGACCGCCTTCACCGGGTTTGGCACCCTGAGCAACTTTGATTTGAATGACTTCGGCGTTCATCAGATAAAACGCAGTGACACCAAAACGACCTGAGGCGACCTGTTTAATTCGCGAGTTTCTTGGTGAGTTAAAGCGGGCTGAATCTTCGCCGCCTTCACCAGAGTTGGAGTAACCACCTAAGTGGTTCATTGCCATCGCCAGTGATTCGTGCGCCTCGGGACCGAGTGCACCAATCGACATGCCAGCGCTGTCAAATCTCTGGAACAAAGAGCCTTTTTCTTCGACGTTATCAATGCTGATCGCCGTTTGCGTGGTGCTCAATGCCATTAAATCACGTAAGCATTTGTTTTTACGATGATTTACCTGATAAGCGAATTTCAAATAATCCTGATAGTCGCCGCTTTTCACTGCTTGTTGTAGCAAGGTCACTACATCTGGGTTAAAGCAATGATATTCGCCGTTGTGGACAAATTTCAGCAAGCCACCCTGACTCATGGTTTTTTGTGGTTGCCATGCGCGTTTGTTGAGAATGGCTAAATCTGTTTGCAAATCATCAAAATTGGCACCACTGATACGGCTGCTGATATTAGGCAGGCAAAGTTTGGCGACATCTTGATGCAAACCAACGGCTTCAAACAGACCGGAGCAACGATAACTGGCCATGGTTGAAATACCCATTTTTGACATGATCTTCAACAAACCTTTGTTGATGCCTTTGCGGTAGTTGATATACGCCTGCTTGACCGGAATTTTGATATGGTCTTTGGCGGCTAATTGGGTGATCACTTCGTAAGCAAAGAACGGATAGACCGCTGTGGCACCGAGGCCAAGCAATACCGCAAATTGATGTGGGTCGCGAACCGTGGCTGTTTCGATAATGATATTGGAATCACAACGCAAGTGTTCAGCAATTAATCGTTGTTGTACTGCACCGACGGCTAGCGCCGCAGGGATCATCAGCCTGTCAGCTTTGATATGACGGTCTGATAACACCAAAATTACGGTGTTTTGATTTTTGATCAGCTCTACTGCGTGATCACACAGGTCTTTAATGGCCTGCTCCAATCCCAGTAGTGGGTCGTAATTGAGGTATACAGTAACGTGGCGATAATGTTGGTGATCAAACTCACGCAGCTGCTTCATATCAGTGTGGACTAACACTGGCGAATCGAAAATGATGCGGTAAGCATAACCTGAGGTTTCATTAAACACATTTTGTTCACGACCGACGCAAGTCGCCAATGACATTACATGGGCTTCGCGTAGCGGATCGATAGGCGGATTGGTGACCTGAGCAAACTGCTGGCGGAAGTAATCATAAATTGAACGTTGATGTTCAGACAGTACTGCGATTGGGGTATCGTCACCCATTGAGCCGAGGGCTTCTTGACCATCGGTGGCCAGCACTTTAACTACTTGATGGATTTCTTCCACCGAATAGCCGTAAAGTTTTTGATAAATCATCTGGGTGCGATCATTGAACAGCGGTTTGTCAGCTACTTCAGTGCGGCACTCTTCATAAGGTTTAAGGCGATTGATATTGTCGTCGAGAAACTCGCGATAGGGCAGACGATGTTTTAAGTCATCATCAATTTCTTCTGAGTGCCAAGTTTTTCCAGTAAAGGTATCAATAGCAAACATTTGACCTGGGCCGACACGGCCTTTCTCTTGCACTTCATCTGGGGCATAGTTCCAAATACCGACCTCTGAGGCCAGCGTGATTAAGCGGTCTTTGGTGATCACATAGCGAGCAGGGCGCAAGCCGTTTTTATCAAGATTACAGGCAACGTGGCGACCATCGGTCATCACCACGCCAGCTGGGCCATCCCAAGGCTCCATATGCATCGAACTGAATTCGTAGAAGGCGCGTAAATCATCATCCATTTGATTACTTTCTTGCCATGCTGGTGGAATCAGCAAGCGCATAGCGCGGAATATATCCATGCCGCCAGCTAACAACAATTCGAGCATATTATCTAGTGATGCTGAATCAGAGCCGCTGCTTGAGACAAATGGCGCTGCTTCTGGTAAATCAGGTAACAAGGGTGAACGGAATTTGCGTTCGCGGGCTTTGGCCCATTGACGATTACCTTTGATGGTATTGATTTCACCGTTATGCGCTAAATAGCGGAAAGGTTGGGCTAATGGCCATAAAGGCGAGGTATTCGTTGAGAAGCGCTGATGGAAGACACAGATTGCAGTTTGCATTCTGATGTCAGCTAAATCGAGGTAAAACTTTGGTAAATCGGCTGGGCGAACCAGACCTTTATAAATGGTGACTTGACCAGACATGCTACAGGCGTAGAAGTCACCGTCGTCGGCTAAGCGTTTCTCAATTTTACGTCGGGCGATATAGAGGCGGCGCTCCAAATCAATGGTGCTCCAGCCGGGGCGGGCGTTAATAATGAGTTGTTCGATAACAGGCAAACTGGCTTTGGCGATTTCGCCAAGTACATCCGGATTAGTTGGCACGGTGCGCCAGCCGACGGTGGTCAGGGTTTGGTTAATGAGTTCTTGCTCGATAATATCACGGGCATATTGGGCTTTTTTTTCATCTTGGCTGAAAAAGAAGGTGCCGACACCATAAACGCGGCCTAAACGCCAATTGTTTTCAGCGGCAATCGCTTTGAAAAAACTGTCTGGTTTTTGCAACAGCAGGCCACAGCCGTCGCCTGTGATACCGTCGGCAGAGATACCGCCACGGTGTTGCATGTTGGCCAGGCCAGTGATGGCTGTACGGACAATTTTATGGCTGGGAACCCCATCCATATTAGCGATTAAGCCAAATCCGCAGTTATCTTTGACCTGATCATGGTTATATAACGTCATTTGTTAAGGTCCTATTGATAAACATAAAAGAAAAATCTGTCTGAGGTAATATTCGAGGTCTCCCAGAACATTACCTGAATATTAAGGGGAGTGAAACCGAACTTTTTATTATTATAGTCAAGGGTTGCCAAATAGGGCGCATCAGCCAAGGCAAGTGGCATTTTTTTCATCGATTCTCAGGTTCACTTTCATTTAGGGTTTTCGCTCATACTAGCGCTTTTTTGTTACACTTTGTATATTTTTATGCAATAAATGTGAATTTTAATTGGATTACACCGGGAGTGATTGAATATCAATCTAGTTTTGGTTGTTATTTATTCACTTTGCGGTGCTGCGAGCGCCAGTGGGTGATTGTCGAAAGACTTCTTAACCGGTTAATGGTAATTGTCTAGCACCTAAATACAGCTCAAAGACTGTGTTATATTACTCGGCTGTGATAGGTTTTGGCTGCTGGCTTGCTATATTATTTCGGCACCAATCAAACAGAGTAACAGTTGATAATCAAAAAACGCGATGGTCCGACACTTCGGTGAATTCGCGTCTACGGCGTACCAGCTCTGCCGTAGACGAGGTTTCAACCTCGTGAATGTTGAGGATAACTGTAACCTTAAATTGCTCTATATGGTCGGAGCCCGTTATGAAGTGCGAATGAACAAAACCATGTTTGATTATTTGGTGAGCAACAAACTGTTTAACGGCAAAGTACAAGCCACTTTTGGCAAATAGATAATAAGGTGACTGGAAGGACTATAACTTATTGGCGTACAGTAGCCACAAAGTATTCTGACTTTAGTTGGTTTTTACGTCGCGCCCAAAAACCAGCTAATTTTAAACCTGAATTACAGCAAATTATTGCGCATCGAGTTAACACCCCGGCGAAAACCCCCATGGCACTTTTATCCGTATTTTCGTCAACCATAAAGGACTAGAAGGTGCAATCACTGGTGTTTATCCACCGGGCAGTATTATTGTCAAAGAAAACCTGCCTTGCCAATACGCGATACCGGGTTAAACAGGCTTAGCAGAGCAATGTGCGGCGGGCAAAACATCGCAGGTTTTTCAATCACCTGTCGAGTGGACTATCATGCGAAAAATGGCCAAAGGTTATTACCCCGAAGGCGGTGATTGGTATTACCTCAAAGGCCGATTGCCGATTAAGCACAACCCACAAGTCGTTGATGTGGCGGGCAAAGTCGAAGCCTGCGCCGCCTGTCATGCACCAGAAACTAATCAAGAAAACTTTATGTTTACTTATAACCACGGTAAACGGCCGAAGATACGCAGTCGCTGCGTCAATCCGATTGGGCCGGGTAAGGTAAAGGGGTGTACGGTTAGGTAGGTTTTGTTGATATTATATTTGTATTATTTCGACAAAGGTTAAAATACTCAAGATAATAGGAATGCGATGGTGATAATATCAAGCTAATCATTTAAACTACAAGAAAATTGACTTAAAGGTGGATAGTATAATAAAAACTAGCCACCAAATTGGACATTGAATGATTAACTGGAAACCATTCAGACACAATGCTAATGAATTCGTAACTATTCAGCGAAACCGATGATTCTGTGGATAAATGACATCAAACAATGTAGGAGGGCCGTCTCGGCGCGATTTGTGCCGAAGGTGCAACGGTTTTTTGAAATGGCTGCACCATTTATCGCGGCGGGACGCCCCTCCTACCATGAGTTATCCACAAGCTGAATAGTTACATGAATTCAAGCTTCTGCATTTACATCCTCAAGTGTGGGAGTTTGTACATATGGCCAAGGGTGATAAGCCTGCGCAAACCTATCGAATTCGGATTATCTATTCGCTGCATTGTTTTACAGTGATGTACCAGAACAGCAATGACCCCGCACTCAATTACTCTGATAATAGGGAGACTCGAACGTTTAGTTATGAGCGATATCAATTATCATTTCAATTACCAAAAATAATCAAGACACTGGAGCAAGGTTTCGTTTATCATACTGGTAAACGAAACTTTCTAAGGATAGATAATGCTAACGGAGAACAGCTTGAAGTGTTTTTTACTGTTCAAAAAAGTAAGGAGAGTGAGCTAGATTTGCAACTTTATGTTCAATCAGCTTATGTCAGAACAAAAGGAAACTCACCTAAGGCTGGTAAGATACGTTTTGCTATAGTTGCTTACAATACGCTGAACAATAAACCCATTAAGCCACATCGTAGATAAAAATCTGACAAAAAAAAGCACCGATGAAGGTGCTTTTAATCGTTAAATCAGGGCCTTTGACAAAAATGTGTATCACGCTCTTGGGCGATAACCTCAATGAGGCGGCACTAACGCACTCTTGCGAGACCTGTTTATACGTTAGTTTTGTTATGATAACAGCAGTCGGCATACTTCGCAATCTGTTCGAACCAGCGCTTGTCCATTTGCTCTGCCTGCTTAATCATTGCTCGTTGTTCTGCAACGGCCTGTTTGGTGACTTTATTAAAAAAACTGATGCTTTTCTTCGTCAGAAGCATTTCGAAAAAAATTTGAAAAGGGCGTAAATTGCACTTTTTTTCTGGCTTTGACAGATATTTTGAGTCCCTACTTTTTGGTTATACCAACAACTGCTTCAAGTGAATCAAGATTGTACATTGTACTTTTTGTCCAATATTATCGAGGAGTTATGAAGGTCTTTAATATAGAATTAAAGACCTTGTAGCCCAGCTACACCTGATATTAGTTTGGTGTAGAGCGTTTATGTGGTTTTACTACTGTTCCGTCTTTCTTGGTGTGACCCGGAACGGTTACGATCTTCTTTCCTTCTTTGGTTTTGGCCAAAACAGGACTCCTTATTAAATGTTTTTCAAGGTGATAATTCTAGGTTCGTAAGCCCGAGCTATCGTGATTTGTTGGAGTGTTTAATAAAACTACAACTGAAGGTTGTGAGGTTGATTTTCAACCCCCGGAATAATTATTTTTTTAAATTCGGGTTTTATTGTAATTCTATATAGCTGTCATAGGAGTTAAAAAAAATAGAGTTTTTGTTGTTTAAAATGATCCCGCTGAAATGTGATCAGATACAAACTGTAACAGCGATCCCTCAACATTAACGAGGTTGAAACCTCGTCTACGGGAAAGCTCACGTGATGTAGATACCCCCATAAAATAAATCGAACAAACAAAGCATTTGACCTCAGCCAAAATAGCTTTACAATGCGAATGATAATAGTTCTTATTTAGATTTAAAAAGGGAAGTCGCTTATGTTGGGTTTCGTTTTGGTGTTTATCGGCGGTTTGTTGTTTTATCTGGGCTGTGCCAATCAGCAGTTATTGACACAGCGCTTGCCTCGTTGGATAGCTGTGGTTGGTGCTTTGGCAGTGTTATTGTCGGCTGGCATTAGTTTTGGTTATGAGTATTCTTTAATTGTTAGTCTGGCGCTGGTTGTGGGCGGGCTGTCGTTGACGTTTATGCTGATACCGCTGTTGGCGGTGCTGTATGCAAGAGAGTCTGAGGCGATGTTGTTATCTTTGACTAAACAGCAGGTGGCTGAGTTGTCAGCGAAACAACAGCAGGTGTATCGTTAATGGCGGTTGTCAGCCAGATGTGGTTAAAAACTGCGATGGGTTTTTTTGGCGGTTTATTGGTTTCGCTGGGCTTTAGTTTGACTGCGGTTAAGTTACTGCCCGGCGGGATGGACTTTCGAATGCTGATGGCGATATTGTTGGTATTGCCTGTATGGGTTGGGGTGATGATTTATAGTTATGGTTGCCAACTTAAACGGCAGGCAATGGCTCGTATTGGAGCATTGCTCTGTGTGCTTATTATAATAAACGTGCTGCTTTATCGATGAATTCACAAGTAATTAAAAATATTAGTCAGGCCCATAATCAGTTGGGGATGTTGCTTAGTGGGTTGCTGTTTGTGATTTTCTTTGCTGGTAGCATTAGTTTATTTAGAGTCGAAATTAATAACTGGCAATGGCTAGGGCACTCCTATCCAAATAGTCAAAACAGCCAAAACAGAACAGCAACCCAATTGACACCATTCGAAGTGCTCGAAAAACTCAAACAACAATTGACCATCTCCAATGGGGCAACCATTAAGCTGGTTTATCCGCATGATAATGTTCAATATTATCAGGCTAAGGTGCAGCCTGACTTGGCCAGTAAAGCGAAGTTGAAGTTAATCATCGATCCATTAAGCGGCGAGATTATCAGTGACGCCGACGATGCCAGTCTCGGCGATTTTCTATTTCATTTGCACAGTCGCTTGATGTTGCCTGGCGGACGGTATATTACCAGTTTGCTCGCACTGTTTTTGCTGTTTGTGATTGTCTCTGGGGTGATCATTCACTGGCAAAAGCTAGTGGGGCAGTTGTTTAAGTTTCGCGCTGATCACCCCAGAGATCGCTGGCTTGATTTACATAAGTTGATTGGTGTAGTCGGCTTGCCATTTTCGTTGTTACTGGCCTTTACCGGCGGGGTTTTTAATCTGGTGGTGATTTATAAAATCGTTTTTGCAGCGCTGTTATATGAAGGCGATAAAGGCGCTTTAGTGGCCGACGCCGGGCTTTATTCTCACCATATTAAGGCCAGTGGCAGAGCCGATGAGTTTGATCTCTCCCGGTTTAATTTGTTGCAAGATAAGGCGTCAGCGCGTAGTGATTTAACCCCAAAATCGTTGGAAATCAAACATTATAATGACGAAAATGCGGTGGTCCGTTTGCAGTTTAAAGGCGATGAATTTAGCCCCAATCAAGACTTGTTTTACCGCTTGCGAGATTTACAGCTGCTGTTTGATAACTATGACGAAAATAGTGCAGCCAAAGATAATACTTTCAGGCAGGGATTAGGTGTATTGAAGCAGCTCCATGTCGCTGGTTTTGCCGCAAATCAGGGCGCTTATGCGCTTAAGTGGCTGTATTTTTTACTTACTCAGATGTTTTGTCTGTTGTTGTTGACAGGTCATATTATGTGGCTGAATAAGCAAGCAATAAAGCCGACGCATGGACCGGTAACATTAGCGCTGATCAGGGCCACAATTTTGGCCTTGATCCCCGGCACAATAGTGGCAACTAGCGTCGGATTTATCATTGCTCAGTTGTCGCCATCGACAATGCTGGCGGTTAATGCTCATTGGCAGTCTATGGCCTATATCACTGTATTAGGTGGTACTTTTGTCGCCGGGCTGATTGTACAGAATCATAAAAACTTACTGACAGCGCTAATGTTAACAACATTGGCGCTGTCTTTAGTCGCAGGGCTTTTCGCGGTCTGGTAAATGATCACTTAATTCTTCCCCAAATCACACTATTTCATCTATATTTATAAAGGTCAGCTTGTGGTAAATAACTCTAATTTGGTGCGATTTGTTTGTTTATTAGGCGGCATGTGACTGTATACCAATAAGCAGGAGCGAAATGAGAGATACAGATAAAACGACTGAACAGTTAATTGCAGAATTGGCTCATCTACGTCAAGAAGTGGTGTCGTATCAACAAGCCCATAGTGTTATTGAAAGAAAATTCAATGAGTTAAGCAATATCTATAACGCCTCACCGATGGGTTTGGGTTTCCTCGATACTGATTTTAATTGTCGTTACATTAATCAGGCCATGGCTGATACAGGCACAATGTGCACTGGCAAAACCTTGTCACCTCCCCATTGCGATATCCTCGATAGCTTTAAACCGATGATCCAAAAAGTGATTGATACTCAAACCGTGGTCTCTTTCGAAAATCATGATGATGAGGCGACGCTTTGTCCAAAGGAAAAGTATTGGCGGGTGGTTTACTATCCGGTATTATCAGCTGATGGTAGGGTACAGGGAGTGGGGATCATTAACCAGGATATCACCAAGCGTAAACAAATCGAGCAGGAAAAGCGCTTAACTGAGATTCGTTTCAGAGAAATGGCTGATTCAATGCCACAGCTAACCTGGACTTGTTTAGCCGAAGGCCCTTGTGATTACCTGAGTAAACAATGGTTAGAATACACCGGTCATGATGAGGCATCACAGCTCGGCTATGGCTGGCTTAAGCAACTGCATCCAGATGATCGGCAAAGGGTGATCGACGAATGGCAAGAAAAAGTTGTCGACGGTACTGATTTTGAAATTCAGTTTCGTATTCGCAATGCCGCTGGCGATTATCATCAGTTTATGACCCGAGCTGTGCCGATGCGCAACAGCCAAGGTAAAATCATTAAATGGCTGGGCTCGAACACTGATATTAATGAGCAAAAGTTGGTGGAAGAAAAGCTGGTGCAACTTAAAGAGCAGGCAGAAGCTGCGAATTTGGCCAAAACCCAGTTTTTGGCCAATATGAGTCACGAGATCAGAACCCCACTGGGGGCGATCACCGGCTTTGCTCAGATTCTGTTGATAAAAGCTCAATCCCTTGATATTCCTGAATTATTTAAGTTTAACTTAGAGCAAATTAATCTCGCAGGAACAAATTTAAGTCACATCGTTAATAATATTCTCGACCTGACAAAAATTGAAGCAGGCAAAATCCAAAGTAACCCACAAGAGCTACAAACTGAACAATTGGTGAAATCAGTTTATAGTTTAAATAACGGTAAAGCGAAGAAGAACGGGATCACCCTTTCTTATGCTGTTGATCATGATGTGGCTGAATATGTTATTGCTGATAATACGCTGTTAACTCAGGTATTAATGAACCTTGTTGATAATGCAGTGAAGTTTACGGGCGCAGGTGAGGGGATCGAAATCAGGCTGTCGCAGCCAAAATCAGGCAGCTTGTTATTTCGAGTGACGGATACGGGGATCGGCATTCCGGCAAATAAAATTGATCAGGTGTTTGAGTCGTTTGAGCAAGTGGATAAATCGATCACCCGAGAATATGGCGGCACCGGATTGGGTTTGACCATTTGCAAGAAGATCGCTGATTTACTCAATGCCAAGATTTGGCTTGAGAGCGTATTAGGCGAAGGATCGAGTTTTTATTTTGAAGTGCCTTGTCTATCAGCCTGTCAACCTCGCGATTTAGTGGTTGATAGTCTTTCTGATTTGAGCGGCTTTGCCAAAGATAAGTTGGTGCTGATTGTTGAAGACGATCCAATGAATCGCGAAATCGCGATGCAATTGCTCGAAAGTACCGGGCTTTCTATTGCGGTTGCATTTGACGGTAAAGAAGGGGTTAATAAAACCTTGGCCTTGCAGCCGGATTTGATTTTAATGGATATGCAAATGCCGGTGATGGATGGTATGGAAGCCACCAAAATTATCCGTAATAATGAGTTGTGCAAAAACGTGCCTATTTTTGCTATTTCAGCCGATGCATTAAATGAAGAGCGTAATAAAGCGATGGCAGCTGGGGTGAATGAATATTTAACTAAACCGTTGGATTTTGATGCGTTGTATGGGTTGTTGTCGAGTTATTTGCAGTCTGATAGGTAGATAAAAAGGAGGGGTGTTTTGCCCCTCCATTTTTTTGGCTGTTAATTAGCCATTAAACCCCGTTGTTTCAACAAAGGTTCAATTTTAGCTTCACGTCCTCTGAAACGTTTGTACAGTTCAATTGGATCGTCTGAACCGCCTTTTGACAAGATGTTGTCTCTGAACGCATTTGAGGTTTTTTGATCAAATATGCCAGTTTCTTTAAATGCGGCAAAGGCATCGGCGGCGAGAATTTCTGACCAGATGTAAGCGTAATAACCTGATGAATAACCGCCAGCAAAGATGTGCGAGAAGTAAGTTGAACGATAGCGAGGAATAATTTCGCTAATCAGCCCGGCTTTTTTCATGGCGTTGGTTTCAAAAGCATTCACATCCTTCACTTCACTAGTATCTGTCCGACTATGCCAGCTCATATCTAGCAGTGCTGCTGCCATGTACTCGGTGGTTGAGAAGCCTTGATTGAATTGAGCGGCTTTTTGGATTTTAGCCACCAGATCTTGTGGAATGACTTCGCCGGTTTTATAGTGCTTGGCAAATTGAGATAAAACTTCCGGCTCAAATAACCAGTTTTCCATTACCTGTGAAGGAAATTCAACAAAGTCGCGTGGTGTTGAAGTGCCTGTTTGGGCATTGTAATAACCATCGGACAACAAGCCATGCAATGAATGACCAAACTCATGGAATAAGGTGCTGGCTTGATCAAACGTCAATAACGTCGGCTCATCTTTAGTTGGGCGAGGGAAGTTCAATACGTTAACGATGATAGGTTTTAGATCGGCACCCAATGAGCGGGATTGTTTGCGGAATGAGTTCATCCACGCACCCCCTCGTTTTGAATCACGGACGTAAAAATCAGCCAAGTATAAACCCATTAAAGAACCATCTTTGTCATACACTTCATACGTGCGAACGTCTTCATGGTAAGTCTCAATGTCGGTTCTTTCTTTGAAGGTTAAACCGTATAAGCGTTCGGTGGCGTAAAAAACGCCTTTAATGGTGTTTTCGAGTGAGAAATATGGACGAGTCATTTCTTCATCAAGGTTATATTTGTCTTTGCGAATTTTGTCTGCGTAGTACCACCAGTCAGCGGCTTCAAGTTTGAAGTTGCCACCTTGAGCATCAATCATTGCTTGCATGTCGGCAATTTCGGCTTCGGTTTGTTTTATCGCCGCAGGCCAAATTTTGTCAAGTAAACCAAAGACGTTTTCTGGGGTTTTGGCGGTATTTTGCTCAAGAATAAAATGAGCGTGGGTTTTGTAACCTAACAGCTGCGCTCGTTGGGCTCTTAATGACGCCATTTTAGCCAACACGCTTTTGTTGTCATTGGCATTGTCGTTATTACCACGCATGGCGTAGGCATCGAGCATTTTAGCGCGTAATTCACGGTTGTCAGCATAGGTCATGAAAGGGGTGAAACTTGGACGCTGGGTGGTGAATATCCATTTGCCCGGCTGACCATTTTTAGTCGCGGTATCTGCGGCGACGGTAATGACGTTTGCTGGTAAGCCAGCCAAATCGCTGCGCTTGTCGATCACCAATTTAAACGCGTTGGTTTCGGCCAGTAAATTATCACCAAAGGTGATAGATAAGGTGGACAGTTGACCGTTTAAATCACGTAAAGTGGTCTTTTGGCTGTCATTGAGGTTGGCACCACCGCGAACGAAACCCCGGTAAGTGTCGGTTAATAATTTGCTTTGGGCGGTATTAAGCTCAATCTTGTTACGGTTGTCATAAACGGCTTTTACTCGTTGAAATAACGCATCGTTTAAGACCATATCATCTGATAATGAAGATATTTTCGGTGAGATCTCTGCATTGATTTTTTGGATGACTGGGTTGGTGTTGGCTCCGGTCAGGTTATAAAAAACGTTGGCGACTTTGTTAAGTAAAGGACCGCTGCGTTCGAGTGCTTCGATGGTGTTTTCAAAAGTGGCTGGTGCCGGGTTATTCGCAATACGGTCAAAATCAGCGAGATTTTCTTTGATGCCTTGGGTAAAGGCTGGTAAAAAGTGACTGTCTTTGATTTTAGCAAAAGGCGCTAAACCAAATTCGTTGTCAAAAGGCTTAAAAAATGGGTTGCTTTGCGTCATTGCTTGAGTCTCTTGTTGAGCTACTTTTTGCGCTGCTGAGGCTAATATAGGTTGAGTTGTGGTATCTGCACAACCGCTCATAATCAGGGCTAGCGCGATAGGGGCCAAAACAAATTTTTTCATCGGGTTCTCTTTGCGTTGCTTTCAGTTAGGAAGACGGCCGCAATAGTAAACAATTTTTTGCCAAATTGTTAAACATTTCCCCAAAAATCCCGGGTACAATTGTTACCAATGATGATTTTATGGTTTTTTGGCGGCTTGTTTTATAGGTGCTTGTTTTATAGGTGCTTGTTTTGAAGGTGATTGTTTTGAAGGTGATTGTTTTGAAGGTGATTGTTTTGAAGGTGTTTGCTTTGAATAAAAGCCAAGAAAAGCGTCTGTCCAGGTTTTGCCGTCGTCGCTTGAGGTTTGCCAATACTGTGTTACCCGTTTGTCAGGCAATAATGTCCAGCTGATTTTTTGTAAGGTAAACCCGCCTTTTTTGTCTGGTGTTTTGCCTTGCAGCACCATTTTTCCGTCGCTAAATTGCCCATCAAGGTAGAGTGCACCGCCTTGGGCATCAATCCAAGTCTGATGCCATTGCCCAACCGTATTATCATAAAAGTTATAGCTAACACCTTTATTACCGCTGGCACTGGTCCAGCTCTCTGATAGTCCGCAGCCAGCTAAAATCGATTGGATGTGACTCGACCCCACTACCTTAGCGTTGTTGTCTTTGACTTCCCATTGACCAAGCCAAAAATCAAATTGACGATATTCTTTGGCGGTACAGGCTTTTGGCGGTTTGGTTGGCGCTGCTTGCACTGAAGGTAAAAGCACTGAGGAAGAAAACACGGGGGGTAAAAGCAAGACCGTAGCGAGGCTTAGCGTAATAAGGTGTTTGATATTCATTGGCTTAATATCCGTTCATTGAGGGGGTTGTTGGCGATTATTCGACGGCCTTTTTCTTGCTTTTTGCCGCAGGTTTGGCAGCTGGTGCTGCGGTATCAGTGGGTGTGGCTCTTTTTTTCGCCAGTAGTGCAATCAGCACTTCTTCACGGTTTTTCGCCAGATAAATACTCAGGTCTTCGCGGGTTTTATCTGATAGCTCTAGTGCTGCTGCACCTTCGAGGAGTTGTGCTATGTTGTCAGCCATGTCGAGCATTCGATCATGTTCATCAGCGGCTTTTTTGTCAGCAAATGTCATGATCTCATTACCCCCACGTACTACTACGTATCTGGTTTCTACAGCCATTATATTACCCTGTGTAGTCGAATCTTCAATGTATAGATATCCAGTATAGCAAAGTTAAGGTGAGGGTAAAGCCTTGATTGGTTTTTTTGCCGCTGAGCTGCCCTTCGCTTGTTCTTAGCCTGCCCTTCGCTTGAGTTAGGTTAAAAGCCTTGGCAAGGTGGAGCGGGCTCGGGCATAATGTCGACAATTTATCATCAGAAATCAAACTCATGTCTGAACCTACGCTCATTACCATTATTCCTCCTATCGCTGCTATCGCGGTGGCTGTCTGGCGTAAAAACGCTTTGCTGGCGCTGACTTTTGGTTTGTGGTTGACCTATTTTTTATCCAGCAGTTATCAACCAATCCAAAGCGTGGTACAGACAGGTGAGGGTTTATGGGCGACAGTCAGCAGCCGTGGAAATTTGCAGATCATTATTTACAGTCTGTTGATCGGCAGTTTGCTCGAAGTGATGAAGCAAAGTGGTGGCATTAATGCTTTTGTCAATCGCATCACCCAACGTAATTGGGTGACTTCACCTAAACGTGCTGCCTTGGTGCCAGTGACGCTGGGCTCGGTGATTTTTACTGATACCAATTTGAGTTTGTTTACTGCCGGAATGTCGAGTCAGCGATTGTTTGACCGCTTTAAAATGAGTCGGGCAAGGTTGGCCTATTTAATTGATTCGACCTGTGCACCGATTAGTGTGTTGATTTTGATTAACGGTTGGGGTGCATATATTTTAGGACTGATTGAACGACAGAATATTGATAACGGTGTTAGCTTGTTGATTGACACTGTGGGTTATAACTTTTATGCCTTGATTGCTGTGGCGTTAGCCTATTATACCGCTGTATCGAATAAGGTTTTCGGACCAATGAAGCATTCAGAAAACGCGCTGAATGTGCATTTGGCCAAGCAATCCGAACAGCCTGAGCAACAACCTGAGCACAGCGAGGCTGATGAAAAAGCCACTAAAGCCCGTTATTTTGTTTTGCCAATTGTGCTGATGATCGTCGAAACACTCGCTTTGTTGTGGTGGACAGGTAATGGTGATATTCGTCAAGGATCTGGTTCATTTTCAGTAATGTGGGCGGTGATTTCAGCAACGGCATTATTGTTTATTATGGTACTTGGCAGTAAAGTGATGACGGTTAAAGCGGTGTCATCGGCGACAGTGACCGGGATTAAGAATATGTTGGTGGTGGTGGGTATTTTAGTGCTTTCTTTTGCCTTTGGTGATGCGGTGAAAGCCTTCGGCACTGGTATTTATGTCAGCGGTATACTCAGCGCCGATTTGCCGCTGTTGTTGGTGGCTCCAGTGATCTTTTTGACGGCCAGTGCAATGGCTTTTGCTACGGGTTCATCTTGGAGTACCTTTGCAGTGCTGATCCCCATCGCTATTCCTACAGCACTTGCCACAGGCGTACCACCTGCATTTTTAGTTGGTGCGGTGCTCGGCGGCGGTATCTTCGGCGACCATGCTTCACCAATTTCAGACACCACGATTGTTGCCTCATTGGCCAGCGGTTGTGATCACATTGAACATGTGAAGACCCAGTTACCCTATGCTTTGCTTGGCGGCGGATTGACCATTGCGTTGTATTTGGTGATTGGCTTGGTGTTGTAGGCGGGGTTGAATTAACAATTAACAATTAAAAGCAAAATCAAAAGCTTAGATGCTGAGACGATTTTATGGGAATGGGGCCAGCCACCTTGCTTGGCCCGACGAGATCTTATAATGTTGCGTTGTTTTCTGATTAAGCGGCTCCCTGACATTAATCAATTCGCATTGTGGTTTGGTGTCGTCATCCCATCCATCCCTATGATACGGCTAAATTGTTTTGATGGGTTTCGCCTCTGGCTCACCACATCCTATATTACTCCCAATCGTTTTCATCACATAAATGGTCTCGGATGCGCTTTCTGCGTTCGTCGCCATTGTCATATTCTGTCACTCGAAAACAACGACCTTCGTCTTCCTCAAGATAGCTTTGAACTTTGCGCGGACGATCATCGTAGTAATGATTGTCGTGATGGCTATAGCTGACGCTGTGAGTGTGGTAAACATGATGAGTGGGGCACCAAGCGTGGCCATTGTGATGGCTGCCGTATGCGCCAAATGCAGCACCAACGATAAAGGCGGTGGCGATTTTGCTGCTGTGATTGTGGTAGCGGTTGTATGAACGATGCTTGTTGTAGTGCTTGTAATAGTGTCGTTTGTGCGATCGGGTGCTGTGATGATAACCACTGTGACCATGATGTTGACCGCCGCTGACCACTACGTGGTGGCTGTTTTTGCGATGCTCTTTGGCTGCGCCTGTCAACGGCGTAACCAGTAAAGCAATACTTAGTGTTATCAGTGAAAGTAGTTTCATATTAGTTCCTTGGCATTAGCTATTGCGCTGGGTTGCTCGTCTGGGTAATGTTTGTCAGGGTGTTGCTGAACACTGCGGACAATAATACGCAAGCTAACTGAACATAAGATGAATCTTTTCAATGAATAATTAAGCGCAAAATCAAGGGTGTTTCACTTGTGTTTTGACATTGATGTAACAGATGTCTAGCGCACCATTGCCTTTGTTGAGATAAAACGGGTTTCGCCGCTGTCGGGTGTTGGCTAAGTAACGACGAAATACGTCGCTGTTGGTGTTTTCTACGCTGATCACCGCTTGCTTTGCTTTGGGTAAGTCAGCGGCAATGGTCATTTTGACTATTTTGCTGCGTTGAGCAGAGGCGCTGATCATGCCACCTTCATCCCTTTTGCCCCGCTTGATGAGGTTAAGGTGTTCCATGCCATCTATGATGCGGCCAAAAATGCTCATATTGCGATCCAAATGACGGGGAGCTTGGCCAATCATTATGGCAAAATCTGTGGTACCGCTGTCAGCCGGCACCGCACGGGCGAGGTTTACTGTACCAGGACAATGCAATAACCATTGTTTGTTGTTTTTCAGATCTCGTCCGACTGCAAAACCATCAACAAAACCCGTTTGCTCAGCGAGTAAATCTGGCGATTGCACTAGGGTAAAGGGCGTTGCTGCATCAATGGTTTGTTCAAATTCGGCTTTGACGGTTTTTTTCGCCAAAGGATTAGCGCTTTGTTCATCTGGGTCGCCACCTTGAATAACAAACTCATCAATCACTCGATAAAAGGTCAAACCATCATAAAAGCCTGAACGTACCAGCTGTTTGATTTTTTTGACATGCTGCGGGCTGAATTTTTCGTTCAATTCAAAAATAACGCGTCCAGTTTGGGTATCCATGTATAAGGTGTTTTCAGGGGAAATAGTACGCCACTGTGACTGTTGTGTTTGAGGTGTTTGAGCGGCGGCATAATTGATTGAAAGGATTAGTAGTAGGAGCGAGCTCCAGCTCGCGAGAGGTTTTATCGCCAAACCTTTTAAACTGATTATCACGAGCTGGAGCTCCTACGTTACGACGATTTTAATTGAATCAAAGGTTATCACGAGCTGGAGCTCGTTCCTAGGCAATATGGATTATTCCAAATTGCTGATGGCTTGCAATTGTTTGAAGTCTGTTATGCCGTTGACGACTTTAACTATGCCGTCTTGAACCAAGGTTCTCATGCCGTCTTCGATGCCTTGTTTAGCGATGACTTCTACGGTCGCTGAGGAATAGATGTTGTTGCGGTTTTTGGCTGAGATTGGCAATAATTCGTGGATACCAACACGACCTTTATAGCCCGTGTTGTTGCACGAAGGGCAACCCACCGCTTTGTGCAGCTGCAATTCTGACCAATTAATGTTGAGTTCGTCGATGTATTCATCACCATAATGACGACGGATAAAGTCAATTTCTTTTTGCTCCGGTTTGTAGGCTTCTTTACAGCTTTTACATAAGGTTCTGATTAACCGTTGGGCTAAAATACCAATCACTGCATCTGCAAAGTTAATCGGGTCCAAACCAATATCAAGTAAGCGGGTAATGGTTTCTGGTGCTGAGTTAGTATGCAGAGTAGACAGCACCAAGTGACCGGTCAGCGAGGCTTCAACCCCGGCATGGGCGGTTTCTTTATCACGCATTTCACCAATCAGGATGATGTCCGGATCGGCTCGTAAAAACGCCCTTAGGGCACTGGCAAAATCAAGTCCGACACGGTTATTCATTTGCACTTGTTGCAACCCGGGCTGGGTGATCTCCACCGGATCTTCGGCAGTCCAGATTTTCTTTTCTGGGGTGTTTAGTTTGCCCAATACCGCATGTAACGTGGTGGTTTTACCTGAGCCTGTCGGCCCCACCACCAATAAAATCCCATGGGGATGCAAAATCAGTTTATCGAGCATGTTGTAGTTGATATCTGATAAACAAAGCTTGTCAAAAGGCATCGCACCGCCCGTTGCCAAAATCCGCATCACGATACCCTCACCAAAGACGGTGGGAATAGTCGCTACCCGTACTTCAATTGGGTGACCACCGAGTTTGACGGTAAATTTACCATCCTGTGGCAAGCGTTTTTCGGCGATATCCAGCCGTGACATGATCTTGATCCGCGCCGCCGTCGCCGGTTGGTGACTGGCGGGTATTTCAAGCATTTTTTGGCAAACCCCATCAACCCGCATTCGCACTTGCGTGGGGTTTTTGCCCTTGGCCGGTTCTATATGAATATCCGAAGCATCAATTTGTACTGCATCATGCAAAATACGATTGACCAGCTTAACCACCGCCGGAGCTTCTTCACTAACGCCGTCTTCATCGCCAAGGGCATCATCAACCATGATGTCTTCTTCGATTTCACCGAGAATGTCGCCCAACTCACCAATATTGGTGGCAGAAGGTAATTGGGTACCAAGATAACGATTAATGTCTTCGGGCACACCCACACAAATACTGTAATTACAAATGCCGGTGGCAGATTCAATCTCTAATAACAAGTCGGCATCATTAGGCTGTGCCATCAAGATCACTGGATCTTCATTAACATCAGCAATGACCACCACATTGTTCTTTTGCAGGTAATTGAGGTTAAGCTTGTCGTTGGCAGCATGAACATGGTATTTTTCATCATCATGACTTAAAAAAGGTACTTGGTAATAGACCTCAAGCGATAAACCAATCAGCTCTTTGCTGACCTTGTAATCGTCCATTAGTTTTCTTAATTGCACATCCAGCTTGGTCTCATGATGAATAAGCTCCAACTGCTCTTTAACCACTGCACCCAAGTGATAAAGATAATCAAATGGTGCTTTGGTTCCACCGAGTTCATAACGAAATTTTTGTGCTAGCAAAGATGCCATTTCAATGGCTTTACGCGCGTCCTGCTCGGTAAAAACGGTGCCGTCTTTGCGGTTGATAAATTGGACCACGCCCAATAATACACCGTTATCTTGTATAGGGACTATGAGTACACTTTTGGTGCGAAAGTTGGTGGCTTTATCATAACGGCGGGCGAATTTTAATTTTGGATGGATGGTTTTTAAGGCTTCTTCATCATAAGCGTCTTTAAGTAATAGTGGGCGTAAACTCAGGGCAACATAACCAGCCAGTGACTGGGGTCCAATCGGTAAGCGAATTTCTTTGATTTCATCACCAGATTTAAACCGTGAAACAATGTCACGACTAAAGCGATTTCGCTGATAGATGGTCATCCGTTGGGCATCAAAGAGTTCGAGAATTTGGGCTTCGAGTGTCGGTAATATATCAGCAAAGCGATGACTGTCATGAATTTTTTTAAAGAGTTCAAGTAGTAGTTTGTAAAATTCCATAAGGTGACTTAATTGACTTTGATGTGGTTACTTTAGAGGTAGGTGATGCCACTGATTTGGCCAGACCACCCAATACGATAGTTTTAATCTTAACCCAGTTTTATCACTTTGAGTAGCTTTCAATTAAGGTACCTGTTTAGACCTTAAAGGTATTAACTGAGTTGTTTAACTCTCCTGCTAAACTGGCGACTTTGTGACTGTCTTGCAAGGTTGAATGGGATTTTTCGGCATTCTCGTCGGCGATCTGCACCACATCAGAAACATGTTGTTTGATTTGCTCGCTCTGTGTCAGTTGTTGTTGGGCGGCATTAGCAATCTCGGCACTCATGCCATGCATTCGATTGATTGCTTGGTTGATCAGCGCCAGCGATTGGGTCAGTTCATCAGTGTGTTTGACGCATTCAGTGGCTTGTTGCTTGCCTCGGGTGATATCGGCAACCGCTGTGTTGGTCTGGGTTTGCAGGTTTTCAATCATGGTCTGAATTTCTGCGGTCGACTGCTGTGTCCGTCCGGCTAATGAACGTACTTCATCAGCAACCACGGCAAACCCCCGGCCTTGCTCACCAGCACGGGCTGCTTCAATGGCGGCATTTAACGCCAACAAGTTGGTTTGTTCGGCAATGCCACGAATAGTTTCTAAGATACCGCCGATGTTATTGGATTCGATTTGTAGTTTGTCAATCACTGTGGTGGTTTGTTCGAGTTGGATCTCAAGGTTGCTAATGCGCTGATTGTTGGATTGGGCAATATTGTCAACCTGTTGGCTTTGTTCTAGTGCTTGCAGCATTTCATCCGCTGCGGTATTGGCTTGCTCGGTGACATAGTTGACACTTTGATTCATTAGCGTGGTGATTTGAGTGACTTCATCGATTTTGTCTTTTTGCCGATCAATTGACACCGACATTTGTGAGATCTCATTGCTTGAGTGATCGGCGGCTGAGATCAGTTGTGCCCCGTTTTGGCCAATACGACCAATCAAAGCCGTTAAGTCGTCTACGACCTTGTTGACATTGGTCGACAGCTCGCCATATTCATCGGCCGCTGTGACTTCGAGTTTGCGGGTTAAATCGCCACGTGCCATATAACCTAAAATTCGATTGATGCTCGATAGCGGTAATAACATCGCGCGGGTAGTCAATATGGCACAAATAACGGCGAATAAGATCAGTATGCTCATCATCAGCCAGGCTTGAGATTTACCATTATCAACGTTATCCAGCACACCCAGCTGTAAAGCGTTGAATTGTTGGTCAGCAGCTGTGAGTAATGCATCAAGATGGCCAGTGGCCTGATTGACTTCGGTCTCTGCTAATGCTAACTGCTGTTGCGCGGTGGCCAGTTGCTTTAATTGACTGAGCTTGGTATCAAATAGATTGTTGCCACCATGAAGCAAGGTGGCACTTTTACTGTATTCGGTTTGAAATTGTGGCAATAATTCGCCAGTATCAACGTCGGCGGCGAGGGTCTTAAGGTAACCAATTTGTGCATCGAGATTACTCAGGGTAAATTCAACGGTCTCTTTGCTGCTTTGGATTTTTGCCGGATCGGTAGAAATCACAATTTCTTTGGCGGTATTGATAATCGCGAGTAAATAGCCGTCAAGCTGATTGGCAGCACCGGCAATTTGCTCCAAAGTGGCGGCATTGTTATTGTTTGGCTCCAGGTAAGATAATTCGAGCAAAATTGCTCCGGCTTCATCAATACCAGTGATCAATTGCTCATGGCTTTGACTGATATTGATGCTTAGTCTGATACGGGATTTGATGGCACTGAGCATACTATTCACCGCTTCAGTGTAACCTTGATAACTGGCGTTGGCTTGAGACAGATAGTTTTTTAACTCAGGTTCTTTGCTGACGAGTTGGGCGAGTTGCTGGTAAGCTTGATTGAATTGGGCAGTGTCTGAGGCGAATCTATCGATGCTTTGATCAATTTGTAATACGCTGTTGTGATTGAAACTCAAGGTGCTTAACTTGGCTTGTTTGAGTAAGCTGATTTGTAACTGGTTACTTTGACGCTGCACTGGCACCGCCAGATCATTGACTTGTAAAGTCGAACTGTTGATTGAACCGAGCCTAGTAACGGCACTGAGACTCGATATAACCAACAAAGCAACGATCAGGGCGAAGCCACCATTGACTTTGTGAACTACTTTTAATTTTAAATTCGATTTGAACGACATTTTTTATGTTATTTTCCTACTACAAACTAGGGTCCATTGTGAATTAAAATAGCAAAAGTGCAAGTGATAAATCGGTATATAGCCACATATAATCAACCAAAACAGGTAAATAAACCCATATGGCAACAAACTATCTGGTCGAACAGTTATCCCCGGTACAACTGCCACTGGTCAATAAGTTTTATCAGCAACAAAGGGCTCGATCGAAGGCGAAGGGCAATGAACGGGTTTATGTCACTAGGCGTAAACTGCAAATTATCGCCGCCGCTAGGTTGGCTGATATTTCGGCTTGTTGTTTTTTGACCGGGGTTCAGGTGGATAATCATTATCAGCGTCAGGGCGTGGCAAAAACATTATTGACAGCGATGCTAAATGATTTAACCGAGAGTTGTTATACCTTCCCTTACCAACATTTAACCGGGTTTTATCAGCAATTAGGGTTTGTTGAATTGGCGCAGCAAGAGTTGCCTTTGCCGTTGCAACAACGGTTTGTCAGGTATCGTGGGCAAGGGCGGGATATTGTGGCGATGAGGTTTGGGGATTGATTCAATATTGGAGGGCCGTCCCGGCGCGAATGTTTTTGAAAGGGCTTGGCCCTTTATCGCGGCGAGACGCCCCTCCTACCAAAGATAAGGATTAATGCAAAATTCTCGCTCTAATAGTCCCCTCAACCGCTTTGATTTCTCGAATAGCCACTTCGGCATCCTGAGAATCAATATCAATCACCACATAACCGATGTTTTCATTGGTTTGCAGATACTGAGCGCCGATGTTGATGTGGTGCTTGGCGAAGGCTTCATTGATTTTGGTTAATACCCCCGGAGTATTGTGGTGGATATGCAAAATTCGGCTACGACCGCTGTGAGCAGGTAACGATACCTCAGGGAAGTTGACCGCTGAGAGGGTTGAACCGTTATCACTGTATTTGGCCAGTTTGCCGGCCACTTCGATACCGATGTTTTGTTGCGCTTCTTGGGTTGAACCACCAACGTGTGGGGTTAAGATCACATTGTCAAATTCACGTAATGGCGTGATAAATTCGTCAGCATTAGATTTTGGCTCAATCGGGAAAACATCTATTGCCGCACCGGCGAGCTTTTTGCTGCGCATGGCTTCGGTTAAGGCATCGATATCGACCACAGTACCACGAGATGCGTTGATCAAAATCGCCCCTTGCTTCATTTTCGCCAGCTGCTCTGCGCCAATCAGGTTTTGCGTGTTATCAGTTTCTGGTACGTGTAAGGTGATAACATCGGAAGTCTCTAACAGCTCATTTAGTGATTGAACTTGCACTGAGTTACCGAGTGGTAATTTATCTTCAATGTCATAAAAACGCACGTTCATGCCGACGTTTTCTGCCATGATCCCCAATTGAGTACCGATATGACCATAGCCGATAATACCTAGGTTTTTACCCCGAGCTTCATAAGAGCCAACCGCTGATTTAAGCCATTCGCCACGATGAGCCATGGCATTTTTTTCTGGAATGCCACGAATTAATAACAGAATCTCACCAAGGACTAGTTCAGCAACCGAACGGGTGTTAGAAAACGGCGCGTTAAACACTGGAATACCGCGTTTTTGCGCGGCTATCAGGTCAACCTGATTGGTGCCGATGCAGAAGCAACCAATGGCGACTAGTTTGTTAGCGTGGCTTAAGACGTTTTCGTTTAACTGACTGCGAGAACGGATGCCGATGAAATGAACGTCTTTGATGCGTTGACAGAGCTCTTCTTCGGGTAGCGAGGTTGTGACATATTCGATGTTTTCGTAACCCCGTGAAGTCAGGTTATCGACAGAACTTTGGTGTAACCCTTCGAGCAGTAAAACTTTAATTTTGTCTTTGGCAAAAGAATTGGTGTTCATGGCTATCTCATTCTCTTCTCTATTAGTGGTGATTAGATTTAATGGTTAATTATTGGCTGATTTGCGGTCCTGCTGGGGTGCCGGTGATCACAATGTCGGCATTGCGCTGAGCAAATAGACCATTGGTGACAACACCAACGATGTTATTAAGTTGCTGTTCGAGCACGGCGGGTTGTTCGATTTTAAGGTGGTAAACATCAAGAATTACATTGCCGTTATCGGTGACGACATTTTCACGGTAAACTGGGTCGCCGCCAAGCTTGACGATTTCTCTGGCGACAAAGCTGCGTGCCATGGGAATAACTTCAACCGGTAAGGGGAATTCGCCGAGCACGTCAACGGCTTTGCTGTTGTCGACGATACAGATAAAGGTGTCGGCGACGGCGGCGACAATTTTTTCGCGGGTTAGGGCGGCACCACCGCCTTTGATCATTTGTTTATTGGCATTGATTTCGTCAGCACCATCAATATAAACCGATAATTCATTGACACCGTTGAGGTCGTAAACCGGAATCCCCAAGGCTTTGAGTTTTTTAGTCGAGGCTTCTGAGCTTGATACTGCACCGTCAATTTCATGTTTCATCGTGGCCAGCGCGTCGATAAAATGGTTAACGGTTGAACCGGTGCCAACACCGACTACGGCGTCTTTTTCAAGGTATTTTAAGGCGGCCCAAGCGGCGGCCTTTTTCATTTCATCTTGGCTGGTTTTTGCTGACATGTTGCGCTGTTCTCACGACTGAATTATTTGGCGCAAAGTATAGCGATTTTGGGGGGAACTGGCTAGCACTGAAAACAGACGGCTAATGACAGTTGGTTATTAGATATGCCGTTGGCTTGATAAGGTTTCGCGAAATGAATCATTAACAATGAATAATGAACAATTAAAAGCAAAATCAAAAGCGAAAATGTTCAGTCGGGGTGATAATTTCGGTCAGTGGGATATCCCAAGGGTCGGTGGGTACTGCATCGGCTTGTTGGCAATCATGGGCGAGGCCGATGATTTGGGGTTGGCTGCGCTGCTGCCGATAATGCCCGGCTAGGGTGCGATCATAAAATCCGCCACCCATACCCAAACGGTGCCCTTTGGCGTCAAAAGCGACTAGCGGGGTATAGAGAATGTCGAGTTGCTCCAACGGACATAGCTGTTGACAGTTCAATTGCGGCTCTAACATCCCCAAATGACTGCGAAACAACCGAGTATCTGGTAAATAACGCTGAAATATTAACTGTTTATCATTAAACGGATGGATCACGGGTAGATAGGTTTCAATGCCTGCTTGCCATAGTTGTTCGATGGTCGGTTGGGTATTGATTTCGCCGTCCATGCTGAGAAATAGCGCAACTTTCTCAGCGTGTCCTTGGTTGTGTTGTTTCACTTGTGTTAATACATGAACGGCAAGTTGATTGGCTGCGTTGTCTTGTTGCTGTTGGCTAAGTTGTTGACGAGCGGTTCGGATTTGACGGCGTAGTTGTTTCTTATTCACAGGCTTCTTCACTGGCTTATTCACAGGCTTAGTTCACGGGTTTGATTTACAGGATAAATTAGGGGTTTTGGTTAGTTGCGGCTGGTAGAAAATGAATGCCCCCGATTATGCCGTGGTCGATAAATGTCCTTGAACCCTATGGTTCAAGGCGGGAACTGTTTTGCTACCGTAGGCTTCCCGGTACTGGCCAGGCTTGCTCAATAGTAATAGAAACAAAACCCTTAGATGTTGATATCGGCTCAGGGACAATACCAACTCACAGACATATCCAGGGGACACAGACATTATAACGATAATGATGCTGTTGTATATAGTTTTATGATGCTGCGGGCCTGTACGTGCGCGAAATGCCCGGAAGGTGATCAGAGATTCGACTGTATTGTTGACATTGAGATATCGCGGGCGGACGCTTTAGTGTAATGGTGCTCAGTGATGACTTGTGGCAAAATACGCGGCGTAAGCACATCAACGTAAACACAATTAAAGAGAGCGTTAATTAATGAAATACCAATGGATATTGTTTGATGCTGATGAAACCTTGTTTCACTTTGATGCCTTTAGCGGCTTAAAGCGGATGTTTTCGCAGTTTGATATTGATTTTACTCATCAGGATTATCAAGACTATAGAGCCATCAATGAACCTTTATGGGTGGAGTATGCGGCGGGGCAAATCACTGCCACGCATTTGCAACATACCCGGATGAGACCGTGGGCCGACAAGCTCGATATGTCACCGAAAAGCCTCAATAGTGCATTTTTACAATCAATGGCCGAGATTTGTGCTTTATTGCCCGGGGCTCAGGCTTTGCTCGATGCGCTTAGTGGCAAGGTGAATATGGGGATCATCACCAATGGTTTTACTGAACTGCAAACCATTCGACTAGAACGTGTTGGTTTGAAAGAGTTGTTTTCGCCGCTGATTATTTCTGATGAAGTGGGTATGGCTAAGCCTGATGCGAACATTTTTGAACACGCTTTTAGCCTGATGGACAATCCACCGAAAGAGCAGATCCTAATGGTCGGCGATAACCCGCATACGGATATTTTAGGCGGACTTAATGCCGGTATTGATACTTGTTGGTTGAATGTCGCCGGCGCTGAAAAACCGTTAGGTATTGAACCGCACTATCAGGTCAGCTCATTGGCCGAATTGCAGCGGTTATTGTTAACAACCGACAGTGAAGCGCTGTGAAGAATCAGCAATTGAATGTTGCTATTGAAGCGATCCTCGATAACATCCAGCAACAAGGTTATGCCGTAATCGAAGCGGCAATTCCAGCGGCATTGATTGAAGCGCTTTTAGCTGACTGCATTGAACGCCAATCTGAGTTTAAGGCTGCTGGTATTGGGCGTCAGCAGGATTTACAGCTCGATGACACCATTCGTAAAGATAAAACCTTGTGGTTAGATGCTAACAGTGGCGTTCAGCAGGATTTTTTGACCTTAATGGATGGTATTCGCTTGGCGGTTAATCGTCACTTTTTCATGGGGTTGTTTGATTACGAGTGTCATTACGCCAAATATGATAGCGGTGACTTTTACAAGCAGCATCTTGATGCCTTTAAAGGTCGTTCAAATCGGGTGTTTAGCACGGTGTGTTATCTCAATACGCCATCACAAGGCGGTGAGTTATTACTCTACAGTGAAGACTCGGCGCAAGTGTTACAAAAGGTCGCGGTAAAAGCCGGGACCTTAGTACTGTTTGAAAGTGAACGTTTTCCCCATGAGGTATTGCCTGCCAAAGCTGTGCGTTATTCGATTGCCGGGTGGTTTAGGGTCAATCAATAACGACTGGTTACCCTCGAATATTATTAGACAATTAGCAGAAATCTGCCACAGTTTTAAGATCCTTTGATTTGTTCAACAGTGACGATGATGAAAACTGCAAACGACCCCAAGCAGGCGATTAATACTTGCCTCAATCGCACCGTATTATTGGTCGAAGATGTTGAAAACATGCGGGTAGCCACGGCGCGTATGTTGATTGATATGGGGTTTAAAGAGGTGATTCAGGCGAGAAATGGGCTGGAGGCGTTAAACTCTTTGGCTGAAACCCCGGTTGATATTATTATTTCAGATTGGTTGATGGCCAAAATGGATGGCATCACCTTACTACAAAATATTCGCAAAGACCCTAGTACTCGGGAGCTGCCTTTTGTCATGTCGACAACGCTGGTTGAACAAGAAAACGTTATCGCCGCTATCAAGGCTGGGGTGTCGGAATATGTCGCCAAACCGTTTAATTTTGATCAGTTAGCAAAACACATTGAAAGTGCTTTCACTAATCCGTTAAATAAGCGGCTTAAAACAGCCAAATCTACAGGGTCTTCAGCGCGAGTGGAGAGGCGTAAATCGCAGAATAATTTTGTGGTGTTATTGGTGGCTGATGTCGGCGATGACAGTCAAACCCTAGCTGATGTGCTCAAACCGCAAGTCAGGGTTAAATTGGCCAGCAGTGGTAAAAAAGCGTTGGCGTTGTGCCATTCACATAATCCACCGGACTTGATTTTGCTCGATACTACGGCGATTAACTTTAAGGGGTTTAAGCTGCTTGAGATATTTAAGAGTAATGCACAGACTGAGGATATTCCGGTGATTTTGGTTATTGCCTCAGAGCGGCCTGGTCATATCGCCAGAGGGTTTGCATTGGGGGCTGGCGATTATATTAGTAAACCGATCACTGCGGCTGAGGTGGATATACGGATACAACATCAAAAGCAGCTATGGCAATATCAGCGGGCGAGCAAGGGGCAGCTGGCAACGGTGATAGAAAACTTCAAGATGAGAGAGGATTTGGATCGGATGGTGCAGCATGATTTGCATCATTCGATGGCAGCCATCATTGCGCTTGCCGAGGATTCGCACCGTTATGCCAATGATGTTAAACGGGTAGATGATAATACCCAGAGTATTTTGTCGACTGCTAATATGGTTAATTCGATGGTGTCGAACCTGTTGACCATTATCAAGATTGAAGATGGTAATTATACTATTGAGCGGCTTGGTTTTTCTTTGCTTGAAGTATTGCAGCAGGTTGTTGCCACCTTTGATCATCAAATTAAGGCTAAAAACCTGCAAGTGGCATTGAACATTGACGCTCAGACCCAGGTGAGCGGCGAACAATCCATTACCTATTCGTTGTTTTCTAACTTGTTTATTAATGCTGTTGAAGCCGCGCCGAAAGGCTCTCAGATAACGATTAGTGAACAGGCTGTCAGCGACCAAAATGCTGGCGAGCACATTGAAGTGGTATTAAATAATTTGGGTGCGGTGCCTGAATTGCTGCGATCACGTTTCTTCGAGAAATATGCCACGACCAATGAATCAGCAGGGGCGGGCATTGGCAAGTACGCGGCCAAGCTGTTTTGTCAAATTCAGCAAGGCTCGCTGGCTGTGCATTTTGCTGAAGACGCCACACGGTTGGTGGTAAGACTTTGTAAATAGGGGGTTATTCGAAATGTCGAACCATCGACTTGATAGATTTAACAAGACATTTGTATAAATACAGCGCCTATGAATTGTTGACTCTAGCCTGTCACCAACTGCTCAACCAATGCCGCTGCTACCCAGGTGGAAGGCGGCAACAACACATATAAGCTGATCTTTTTCAGCGCAGGTGAATCAATACCCCAATCGTTGAGCTTTTCAATATATTGACGAAATTGGAGCATTTCGAGTGTGGTCACGGTATTGGATTCATGCGTTAAATAACTGCCTGCTAACGCGGATTTGTCACCCTTGATAGCCTTGGTAATTGCTGAGATTTGCTGTTCTTTTTGCTGTTGTATTTTTCGTTTTAGCGGTAGTAGTGGCAACAAGAACATCAGCAGCAAGGAGGGTAGAGTAAAAAGCATTGGAAAGAACATGTCGGACAACTCCAGCGGTTTGCCTACCCAGTTGAGCGGATAAACCACATATAAGCCGACGGCAAGCAATACTGGTACAATAGCAACTTTGGAACAGGGAGACAGTTGCTTTAAGTCCAGCAGATTGACCTCAAGGTGGTCACCAACAATTTCGCCAAATAGTCGGGCATTACGAATAAGTGTATTGAAGACCTGAAACATCAAACTCCACAAAAACAGCACTAATAGATTTAACAGATAATAAAATGGCGGTAGCTGTTTGTCGGTGGTGAGCAAATAATGTAAATGCTCCCATTGTAGTGTGCCGCCGACGGCCAGACCGACACAACCCCAGGTGATGAGAAAAATGCGTTTTTCGTGAGTGACTTTGTTTTTGAGTTGTAAAAAAACCTCGTCTGAACAGCTTAAAACCGGGCGCAGTTCATCAAGATAGGATTTGCTGCTACTGAGCACGTGAACCACCAAAGAAATGGCGGTGGGGATCCAGACGCTGACAAACAATGCCGAGCCTATTGAGCCTAGATGTTTGAAGCTGCCTGTGGTGGGGTTTTGTGCCAGCAAGCCGGTTATGACCAGTAGTAACACAAAAATTAGCGTCATCAGGGCTGATAGTTTTAGATGGGATAGCCCGGTTAATTCAGGTAATTTTAAAAACCACAGTTTGCTGAGTTTAGGTGTAGTTGTCATTATCGTCGGCCAGTTGGCTCGCGGTGATTATTGGGCAACATATTGTTCAACCCGGTTGCGGCCGTTCTTTTTGGCTAAATAAAGTGCGGTATCAGCTTCGCCAATCATATCTTCTAGCGGTTTATCCAGTGCCATTTGTGCCAAACCAATGCTGACGGCCATGTTTATTTCTTGCTCCTTATAAATGATTGGAGAGTTGGCGACACCGCTTCTTAGTCGGTCACAGATACTATAAGCTTGCTCGGGGTCGACATTAGGCAAAATCAAAGCAAATTCTTCACCACCATAGCGGCATAGACTGTCAGTGGCCCGTAAGGTGGTTTGTAATCGCTTTGACAGCTCTTTGAGTACATGATCACCTGCTTGATGACCATAAGTGTCATTAATGGCCTTAAAGTGATCGGCATCAATAATTGCCACTGTCAGGCCCCAATCAAGTCTGCGACAACGTGAAGCGTCTTGCCCTAGTTGCTCAAAGAAAAATTGTCGGTTATACAATCCGGTCAAATAATCCAGTGAACTGATCTCTTCTAGTTCAACCGCCTTATTGGTGACGTTTTCTAATAACTTTTGGGTCACCGCCATTTCTGTCACATCATGAATAATAATACCCACCGCAATGACTTTATTGGTGGCGCTTTTGATCGGAAAGTAAGAGCAGTTTTGGTACATGAAATTAACATCATCAATAGATGATTGGGTGCTGGGTAACTTGAGTAAATAAGGCCGTTGTTCCCATGACGTGTTGGCTTGGTTACCCAGAATAAAAGTGGTGTTGATTTTTTTGCTCAACCACAATTCATTGATATCTGGAAAAAAACTGGTCAACTTTCGATTGGTGATTTCGTCCGCTTTAACATGGCTGTGTAACTCCATAAAGCGGTTCCAAAAGTTGACATTCAAGCGTTTATCTAAAATGATCAAACCGACACTTGACAGGTTTTGTAATAACTTTGAATAGTCAATATACGATTCATCTGCGTTCATTAAATTACCTTCTCAAGTGCATCTTTGAGATTTTTTAAACAGCCTGTTTTTAACGAGATCACATTGTCACAATATAAATCCAAGTCTTGAATAAAAAACTTGATTTCAAACAACAGGGTATCGTAAACCTCTTGATTTTTTTGAATAAAAATAAAATCATCAAATTCAGAACTGGGTTTGTTAAATGAGGCAATTAAGGGGTGGGCTAGTTCAATGTCCAAACCAAGTTGCTCAGCCAAACCTGATAAGCAGGAGCTATTGACCGCATTTGACATATCCAGCAGCATCTCACACTGGCGTTTTTCATCTAATGCATCGGACTCGGCATAACCGAGGATCTTGACCAGTCCTTCAAAGTGATGTTCGCCAACCACAAAGGTTGAACGCCCTTCAATATCGCCAATAAAAGATTGATGGATAATATTGACTACTTGGCTATGTTCGGCAAATTTTTCTGACATTCGGGTTAATTTATCAGAATCAACGACCGATATATCGGGCACACTCAAGGTGACTCGGTGTTCAAATATCTCTGATAACATTGAACCCGCTTTGCCCATACCAATATTGGTGAGTTCTTTGAGTGCATCTATTTGATAAGGTGTAAAATTTTGTTTAGTCGACATTAAAGCACCTCATGACGTTGTAACATAGCGGTTAATTTATCGACATCAATGGGTTTGGCTAAAAAATCTTGTGCCCCACGTGCTAAAGCAATTTGTTCAGAGCTTGATTGAATATCTGCCGAGATAATAAATATTTTTGACTGGTAACCTCGTTCGCCTAGTGACTGTAAGACATCCAAGCCATCCATGTCTGGCATGGTTAAATCGAGGAATATGACGTCAAATTGCAAAGAACTACAGTAATTGAGGGCTTCAAGACCGCTTGAAGCCTCATCAATTACCACATCCCACCCAGGCGGCAATGAACGTTTGATCATGTTCCGGGAAAATTCGGAATCATCGACAATTAATAAAGATATGGACATTGATTTCTCTTTTAAATTAACCGTTTAACTGTTGTATACAGTTATTTACCCACTGTATTGTTTGTCGTTCAACCTTAGCATAGTAATGTTTTTAAATGCTAATGGATTTGTGGGGTATCTTTAACGCGGGGGATTTTCTGATAAAAATGTCAATCTTGATGTACTCTATTACCGCTGGCTGTAGTATCCTTGGTGCTTCTTGTTTGTAATGAATTTCAAAAGTTAAACGGAAACTTAAATTGAGTAGCCGAATTTTATTAATTGATGACGATGCAATTGTCCATAAAATAGCTCAAAGACAGATAGGTAAAGACTTTGAGTTATTCCACGCCCATTCAGCTAAAGAAGGGCTGACGCTGCTAGACAGCAAAAAACCGAACTTGATTTTACTTGATATTGAAATGCCGGAGATCAACGGTTATCAATTGTGTAAACAAATTCGCGCTAACGCCAAATATAACAACATCGCTATAGTATTCCTTTCAGGAAAATCATCTGAACAAGATATTATGCTCGGTTATGAACTTGGCGCTGATGATTACATCGTAAAACCTTTTCACATTGATGTGTTGTTGAAGAAAATCAAAGTACTTGAGCAAAATCAATTGAAAAATGCCGCATTAATACAAAAAAGCCAGCAAAAAACCACCAGACCTAAAACCATCGGTATCAATAAAGCCAAACCTAAAGCCATTAGTGAATTGGCTCAAGTGATGTCATTTGTCGAAGATTCCTACAGTATTGAATGTTTAATTGCTTTGGCTAAGCGATTTTTTGTGCTGACCAATGGTTGGGGTTTAAATTGTATTGTTATGTTTAGACATAACGAAACATTTTTCGCTAACAACAACATTATCAAGCCGTTAGAAAAAGAAATTCTGCTTCACAGCAAAAACAACAACCCGATATTGCAATTGGGTAGTCGAATGATCATCAATCATCCTCAAGTCAGTGTGTTGATTAAAAATATGCCTTTGCTGCCACAACAGGGTTCACAGCAAATGCAGCAGAAATATAATTTTTACAACGAGTGTTTACCCACGCTCGCTGGTGCTATTAATGCTAAGGTGGTGGGACTTATAGAGCGCCAATCAATTAGTGAACAAACGCAACAACTGACTCGCTCATTTGGCGAGATCAGGGATAAATTGATTGGTTTGATTGGTCGATTAAATTCGAAAAAATGGCAGTATTTTAAGATCTATACAGTCGATCAGCAAACAAATTGACAGTCAATTGAAATTGATGGATTTACCGCAACAAGCAAAACAAGAACTCCAATCGTTCACTCGTACTTTGTTGAAAAATATCAGTAATGACACCACGGACGCCAGTTTGGTCAATAGAGATTTGGCAACGGTGATATTGAGTATGCAAGATGTGGTTAGTCAGCAGGAACGTTTTGCTAAAGAAATCTATCAACAGGGCCTTATCACTAGCGGATCCGCAGACGATAAAGCCGATAATGATATGGAAATTGAACTGTTATAGCTATTTATAGCGGTTTATCCCAAAACAGCGCCTTACCCATGGCTGGGTCGAGTTCATAACCAGCAAAGCCAAATTTGATATAAGCATTTTTCGCAGTTTGATTACCTGCTAAAACTTCCAAGGTTATTTTGCAACAGCCTTTTTCCCGGGCAACTTCCTCTACCTTACCAAGCAAGCGTTGACTGAGCCCAAGGCCGCGAAAATCACTTGATACCACCATGTCGTGGATATTGATCAGTGGTTTGCATTTAAAGGTTGAAAACGCTTCAAAGCAGTTAGCTAGTCCTGCGGGTTTGCCATCGACATAACACAATACACTAAAGGCATAGGGCCGCTGTGACAGATTAGCCACAAGGTTGGTTCTAACCTCATCGCTCAAGGGCTTGTCGCCGCCCATTGGATCGGTAGCATAACCCTCCAGCAGCTCGATAATATCTTTGGCTTGTTGTGGGTCTGAATAGTCGGCGACTTGCAGGGTTACTTGTTTGTTCATTGGATATTCCTGTTTACGCTGGTTTCTTTTGCTGTTTTGAAGACCAAACGATCAAACCGATGCCAACCAATAGGAAGGGTACGCTGAGCATTTGTCCGGTAGAGAATACTAGTTCATTACCGTAGGCGGCTTGTTTGGTTTTGAAAAACTCGATGACAATGCGAGCGATAAAAATCAGGCAAAGAAATACACCAAACAAGAAACCCGGTTTTTGCTTGCCTTCGGTGCGAAAGAACAGCGCGGCTAAAATAAAGAAAATGCTCAGGTAAGAAAAAGCTTCGTACAGTTGCACCGGGTGGCGGGCAAGTTTGTCGACGCGAGCAAAGACGATACCCCAGGCGACGGTGGTTGGATTGCCGACGATTTCTGAATTAACAAAATTGGCCATTCTGACAAAAAAGCCAAAAATAGCGGTGGCGATACCTAGGCGGTCAAGTAGCCATAGCAGTTTGATGTCGTGTTTTACGGACATAAAAGAACACCGCAATAATAGCGCCTAATCCGCCACCGTGACTGGCTAAACCGCCTTCCCAAATGGCGAGGATTTTCAGCGGGTTGGCTAAATAAAACGCCGGATCATAAAACAAGCAGTGGCCCAATCGGGCACCAACGATGATACCAACGACCGCATAAATCAAAATGGTGTCGAGTGCTTCTACATTATTTTTTTCGCTGAGATAGATCCACTTCATCACTTGAAAACCCGACATAATGGCCACTGCAAATAGAAAGCCGTACCAGTGAACGGTTAGACCCGCCACTGAAATCATTATTGGATTGATATCCCAAACCATTAGTTAACTCCGTTGTTGTTATTTGTATTAGCTGTGCTAGCTGTATTAGCCCAAACCCAAGCGAAAAAAATCATGAAAAACAGATCGTTAATGCCATAAATCGTATAAAACACCCCAGCAAACAAATCTTTGTTGTAAAGTGCCGTCAGTGAGTTGTGGCTTAGCCACCAACCCCAAGTCGCGGCATAGATTAACTTTTCGATGGCAAATACGCCAGCGAGCCAGCAAACTTGAGCGATATTCTTGCCGACGGTTTTTTGCCACGCTAATGTAGGCTAAGCCCCAAATGATGATCATTAACAAGCCGAAGTTTGACATCACCACCGGATCGGCTTGATTAATCGCTTGATTGGTAAAGGCGCGGGAAAACAGCAGTACCCCGCCGATGTTCATCATGCCAGCGGCGATAAAGCCATGTGGGATATAGCGAGTGAGGTTTTTGTTCATATTCTTATCGGTCAATGGGTTTTATTAATTTATTGGCGCAGGGTTTGGTTATATTTGGGCGAAGCGGGAATAATCAAGGTGGTTTAGGCGGGTGGGTTGATAAGAACAATTCAATGACGGTGTTGAAAATGCTTTATTTTCCTGTATTATCCCCGGTCTTAAATACCAAAAAAAACAACATAGAGAAATTCATGTCACGCTTGCTCAATTCATTAACCGCCATGCTACTGGTTACTCTGTCACTTTAGTCTATATCAGAGGCAAAAGCACAGACCGAATCAAACCCAGCGCCCGCCGCTGACAGCACTTTGTTACAACAAGATGATCTGACCGCCAGACAAGCCCGTTTTTTTACTTGATGAGAAGCCGCTGTCAGCGATGTCACTTTTTGGTGAGCAAATTGACCCTTTG
This sequence comes from Alteromonadaceae bacterium, assembly GCA_965277695.1. Lineage (GTDB taxonomy): Bacteria > Pseudomonadota > Gammaproteobacteria > Enterobacterales > Alteromonadaceae > JABSOG01. The sequence goes on along the minus strand of CBDIDQ010000109.1, from coordinate 3,539 downwards.
ACTCAAACAGGCACCTTTTCGCTGCTTGAGTTGGCTATTCCCGGCAACTCCAGCTTGCCTGTGCGCGTCAAACATCAGGCAAAATTGGTCAACCATGATGTTTTTTGGTCTCGGCTATTTTGATCAACACAACGCCGTTATTTTTGGCATCCCACGAATTTATGGAATTAAAAGCTTGTAGGAACGAGCTCCAGCTCGTGATAAGGGAGTGCAACGACCGTGACCCACCAGTCACCACCAACTCTCCTTATTGTTCATCACGAAATTAGAAATGAATTCCATCGCGAGCTGGAGCTCGCTCCTACGGACCGCACGGTCTGCCAAAATCGAATATTCGATTTAGAGCCGCCCTACGATGACCCATGGTGGTGGCATACCTGCTTAGTGCCTACCACGGCAAACTCGCCTCATCACCCGTCGAACCTGCGTTATGCCAGAAACGCGATTTCGATGGTACAAAGCAAAACAATCAGCTTAACAACTGACGAAGTTTACCGCTGGGATTACGCGATTATCGACGGTTTTGAGATCACAGAAGACGGCGCATTGGTCTCTGCTATTAATAAAACCCGCACAGTTCAAGTCACCTCAAACGATAACATTCATCAATACACCTACGGCCAAATTGCCGATAACAGCAGTGGCGATTTACTAAAAGAAGCCATTTTTGATAAAGTGGGTGGCGCGGCATTACTTACAAGAACTTACGAATACGAACACAAAACCTTGCCCGGATATGCTTATTTATTTTCCGGTTGTTTAACCTCAACCCGCACCGATACCAAAGTCAATTGGCACCGAATACATAGCAAATCATTGTTTAAAAAAGCAAGCATTGGTAGATATGGCAAAAAGCGACAAAAAAAATGATGGTGTCACTCAAGGTGATATGAATGCATATAGTGAACTTAACTCCGAACTTCCTGATCCATTTCCATCAAACAAGGTTCGTGGCCTCGAAGTTCATCCAAATCGACCTCACGGACAAGAGCCTCATGGGCATGTTGGACCAGTGAACCATATACCTGAAAAGAAAATTGATGAATAAGGATCGTATTGATGTATACAAAACTACTTAGTTTTTGGGAAAAGGCTTCAAAGGAATTAAAATTTGAGCTTGAAGTGCCTTTTTCGTTGCAGTTAAGCTCTAACCACGAATTAGAGGCGCTATTTCTCGTAAGGAAGTTTGGAGCGCACAATGGAATGTTGGTACTTAGTAAAAATGAGAAAATAGAACCTTATATTGATGAGGTTATCTCGTTGGGGTATGGATACTCGGTTTTAAGTGAACCTTTCGAAAACGAAGACTTTTCAGTGGATGACTATGCTGAGTTATTAGAGGACTGGGGTTGGTCTGGTGAGGAAAAAGATAAACCATTTTAGTTTGAACAAACGGGCAACAACAGTAGTGGAGCAAGAAATTATTAAAGATTTTAAGGATAAATAATCGTGAAATTAAATAATCTATTTATTGAAGATGACAGTGCTTATATTTTTGTTTCAAAACTATTTGAAATGGATGATTTAGTCGATGAAAAAAAGCTAAACGCAGCACTAACTGAGTATTTCAATGATTAAAAGGCAAACAGGTGTCAAGTGAGATATGCCATTGCTCAGGGTTTGTTGTTCATCGGTGATGGGTAGATAGTCCGTTAGCATTAACTGATTTTATTATTCAGAAAACCCTGAGGGTAGTGTAAACTGCCCTGCAATTCTTCCTTATACTTTATTTCACATTGCCTAGATTGACTGACTTAGCGCCATTACATAGCTTTTCATTACCTTATCAGGCACTTAACCTGCAATTATTCGAAAGCTCAGCGGCATTGATTGATGCTGCTCGCACTCAGGGGTTGTTTGAACAACCTCATTTCATTCTTGGCAGTGGCACTAACACAGTTTTCAGTTGTGATTATAATGGCACGATTATTCGCTTGGTTAATGACGGTTTATCTGTTCATGAAGATAGTGAATACACCTATTTGAGTGTTGATGGAGGTTACGAGTGGCATCGATTGGTGTGTTGGACTTTGGATAATGCTATTTATGGATTAGAAAATTTGGCGTTAATCCCCGGCACTGTTGGTGCGGCACCGATTCAAAATATTGGCGCTTATGGTGTGCAGTTTGAAGATGTTTGTGATTTTGTTGAATATTTGGATAAGCGTACCTTGCAAATTGTTCGCCTGAACAAAAGTGAACTAGCATTCGCTTATCGTGATAGTCTATTTAAAAGGGAATTATGCGACCAATGCGTGATCACTACGGTTGGGTTGAAACTGAAAAAGCGCTGGCAGCCAGTATTATCCTACGGCGGACTTGAGGCATTGGGCACAGCTTGCCAGCCTCGTCAGCTATTTGATCAAGTGATTGCTATTCGGCAAAGCAAGTTGCCCGATCCGGCTCAAATTCCTAACGCAGGCAGCTTTTTTAAAAACCCGGTGATTGATAATGTGTTGGCAAAACGTTTAACTGATATATTTCCAGCAATGCCATCATACAAAGTTAATGATGGGCAATGTAAAATCCCCGCAGCCTGGTTGATTGAGCAATGTGATTTAAAAGGGCAGGCTGTTGGTGGTATCAGTATTTATCATCAACATGCGTTGATTATTACCAATCAAAATAATGGTACGGGGGCACAATTGATTGAATTAATTGAGTTCGTGCGTCTGCGTGTTTTTCAACGATTTGAAATTATGCTTGAACCCGAAGTTCAAGTGATCGGGCAGTCTGGCATCCAGCATTGTTATAAGGAGTTAGCACGAAATGGTCGCAGTTGATAGTAAACGAACCAGTGGTTTTGACAAGAAACAAATTATTCTCAATTGTCTGACAGATGGCCATTTCCACTCCGGTGAAAAACTCGGTGAATTATTGGGCGTCAGCCGAGCGGCGGTCAGCAAACATATTAAGCAGTTAGGTGAGTTGGGTATTGAAGTATTCAGGGTGACAGGCAAAGGTTATCGTTTATGTGATTCTTTGGTACTTTTATCAAAAGCGGACATTGATTCACATTATCATCAATTGGCTGGTGAGGCTCCGAGTGTTGAGGTTAAACATGTTACCGGGTCTACCAATGAGTGTATTTTGGAGAAAATTCGCCAGCAGCAATTCTTAAGTAATGGCGCTACGGTGGTGGCTGAATGTCAGAGTGCAGGGCGTGGACGTCGTGGTAGAACTTGGGTATCACCTTTTGGTTCACACATTTATTTTTCAATGTTCTGGCAGTTTGAAGGTATTCAACAAGCGATGGGGTTGAGTCTGGCGGTAGGCATTGCCACCCGTGAGGCAGTTCAATCGCTCACTGAGAGTCAGGTAAAAGTGAAGTGGCCCAATGATTTGTTGATTGAGCAAGAGAAGGTGGCGGGTATTTTGATTGAACTCGAAGGTCAGGCTGATGGTCCTTGCGGTGTTGTGATTGGCATCGGCATTAATATCAACATGCCAGAACAGCAGGCGCAGAAAATTGATCAGCCTTGGACAGATATCAGTTCGCACTCAGATGAGCCTGTTGATAGAAATCGGCTAATTGCTAG
>CBDIDQ010000108.1:0-82104 GCA_965277695.1 Alteromonadaceae bacterium | reverse complement strand
CTAACCGTAAAAAATCTAGAGGTCAGGTAGCGTTTTCAATGATCCAAGTATTGATAGTATATATTGCCTTCTAATTTGGGACTAATTGAAAACGCCACCTGATTACGTGACCAATTATTAGATATTAAATCAACGCCTAACAAAACAGAAAATAGCAAGATTGGGGTAAGAAAAACCAACCAAAAAAAAGGCGTTCGGCGAAAAATAACCGCTGGAGTAAACGATTATGGTTTACGTCTGCGTCGAGGCAATAATACTTTTTCAACAGCATCCGCATAGACATGGACAGTGGGGACGTTGGTACACACCCTACTGCTCATATCTGTGGTTTTGTTGTAAAGAATATTACACTACGTTGGCACCCTCAAGGTAACAATCCCTCACCGATTGCGGGTTTCGCAACCTACGTTGAACCTCTTTTTTGTATTTGTGCCTTAAAGTAGACAGTTAGAAGATCTCTGTACAATGCCCGGACCCAATGCAGAGTCTAGCGCATCAAAATCAGCACAAGCAATGTCGTCGTTGACCCGTAAATCAATCTCACTGACGTTGATCAAACCAAACAATGCGCTGATATTGCTGATTTGGTTGCTTTGCAGATGTAACCGATGTAATGCGGTTAAGTGGGCCAGAGCGGAAATGTCGCTGATTTGGTTTTTTTCCAGGTTTAAATACAGCAATGCGGTTAAGTTAGCATTGGCGAGGGCGGAGATATCGCTGATTTGATTGTTCTGCAGGTATAAAAGCCGTAATGCAGTTAAGTTGGCGAGAGCGGAGATATCGCTGATTTGGTTGTTGTACAGCCGTAAATTCTGCAATGCGGTTAAGTTGGCGAGGGCGGAGATATCGCTGATCTGATTGTTGTGCAGTTGTAAATATTGCAATGCGGTTAAGTTGGTCAGGGCGGAAATATCGCCGATTTGGTTGTTTTCCAGGGATAAAAGCTGTAATGCGGGTAAGTTGGCGTTGGCGAGGGCGGAAATATCGCTGATTTGGTTGTTGTGCAGATATAATTTCTGCAATGCGGGTAAGTTGGCGTTGGCGAGGGCGGAAATATCGCTGATTTGGTTCTTGTTCAACCATAAAAGCTGCAATGCGGGTAAGTTGGCGTTGGCGAGGGTAGAAATATCGCTGATTTGGTTGTTGCCCAGCCATAAATGCTGTAATGCGGGTAAATTGGCGTTGGCTAGGACGGAAATATCGCTGATTTGGTTGTCGTGCAGATATAAGTCCTGCAATGCACTTAAGTTGACGTTGGCGAGGACGGAAATGTCGTTGATTTGGTTTGTGAGCAGATATAAACGCTGCAATGCGGGTAAGTGGGCGTTGGCTAGGCCAGAAATATCACTGATTTGGTTGTTGTCGAGCCTTAAAAACTGCAATGCGGTTAAGTTAGCGTTGGCGAGGGCAGAAATATCGCTGATTTGGTTGTCGTCCAGAAATAAATGCTGCAATGCGGTTAAGTTGACGAGGGCAGAAATATCGCTGACTTGGTTGTTGTTCAGGTATAAACGCTGCAATGAGATTAAGTTGGTCAAGGCGGAAATATCACTGATTTGGTTGTTTTCCAGCCTTAAAAACTGCAATGCGGTTAAGTTGGTCAGGGCAGAAATATCGCTGATTTGGTTCTTGTAAACATATAAAGTCTTCAATGTGATTAAGCTGGTTAAGGTGGAAATATCGCTGATTTGGTTGTTTTCTAGCCTTAAAAGCTGCAATGCGGTTAAGTTGGTCAGGACAGATATATCGCTTATTTGATTGTTGTGCACATATAAAGTCTGCAATGCGATTAAGTTGGTCAAGGCAGAAATATCGCTGATTTGGTTGTTTTCCAGCCTTAAAAGCTGCAATGCGGTTAAGTGCTCTAAACCGGTTAAATCGCTGACCTGCCTATTAGCACAACTAAGGTTGGTGACCTCAGAGACTAGGGTCCATCCCTTGCTGTCGGCCGTGGTTAAAACACAAGTTTTTAGATTGATATCAGCAAAAGGAATAGTGGCGATGAGCCCAGCGGCGGGGCAAGTTGTCGGTCTTGAGACTATCCCCGTACCGAGCGCCGCTTCCAAGGAATCAAGCTCACTACATGTGATCTCATTATTTTGGCCCAAATTGATGGTGACCACGTTAGTTAAATTTTGAAGTACGGTGATATCACTGAGCTGATTGTTCTGAAGTTGCAGGTTTTCCAAATTGGTTAGGTTGCCCAGTGCACCAATGTCACTGATTTGATTATATTGAAGGTACAGAGTTGTCAGGCTGGTCAGGTTACTCAGTGCGCCAATGTCACCGAGTTGGTTGTTTTGTAGCAGCAATGTTTGCAGTGCGGTCAGGTTGGCCAATGAGCTGATATTACTGATGTTATTATATCCGAGGTATAAGGTTTGCAGCGCCACGAGCGGGCTTAGCGGGCTGATGTCACTGAGATTATTGATATTGAGGTCTAACAGTTGCAGGCTGGTCATTGAACCCAGCGCCGTCACATCACTGATTTGGTTACCCCCCAATAATAACCATTCAAGCGCGGTTAATCCGGCTAATGGGGATAAATCGCTGATTTGGTTGCCCGACAGGTGCAGCCGGGTTAAATCGGTCAAGCCGCTGAGCGCACTGATATCACTGAGGGCATTGTCGTACAAAAAGAGCGTTTTCAGTGAGGTCAACGAAGTTAAGGCATTTAGCGTACTGATTTTATTTCTATCGAGCAGCAGGTATTGCAGGCTCTGTAAACCAGACAAGGCCACAATATCACTGATGTCATTGTCGGAGAGGTAGATCCGACTTAAGGTTGTCAATCCACTCAACGGCGTAATATCACTTATATGGTTGCTATGTAGATACAAAGTACGCAAAAATACCAGCGGGCTGAGTGCGGCGATGTTGTTAATTTGATTATTATCCAAGTATAACCACTGCAAGGTGGTTAAGCCGGTCAATGGCGTAATATCGCTGATTTGATTGGCACTTAAGGACAAAAAATAGAGCGACGTCAGTTGTTGCAAACCGTCCAGATCGACAATCGCCTGATTCTTGCATTTCAGCTGAGTGACTTCACTGACCAACGTCCAGTTATAGGCATTGGCAGCAGATAGTACGCAGGCTTCAAGGTTGGTATCGGCAAATAGGATATTCGTGATTAGCTGGTCTGTCGTTTGGTTAACCGTGGCTTTGGCAGTACTTGCTGGCTTTCGGGTTTTCGTTATCATCAACAGAGGGCGCAGGGATGGCTCAGGTGGCAGGTAAACCGTGCCGGACTGGGTATAGGCCGAGGGAAGTGGAATGCCGTCAGTGACAGGTGCGGCTTCGGCACTTGGCAACAGCAGTAAAGATAACAAAAAGGGGGTTAATAATTTCAATAACATCTGTATCTCCTGGGTTGTAACTTGTCTTAAACGGTGGGATGAATCGCAGAGTATAACCAACAACAGGGAAAAGGCACGGTAGCAGGGTGAATAAGTCGAAGTTAATAACAGCAAGGGTTGCACAGTGGTGTTTTTTTGCTAACTGCTCAAGGGCCTGCCAAAGCCCATCAAATCGGCTACCAGCTAGGTTGATGTAGTGAACTGTATGTTTTGAATACTCCTCTATCTCACTTTGGTGGTGAAAGCGAATCGGAGTTAACAAACAATGAGTAGGTATGCCAACTATCCGCTCATAATTTGTATGAGCATTATTTAGTCTTTTTTCAAAGAAAATACCGCCAAATATAGGTTAATTAGGAAAAAATCGGATTGGCATTGTTGCTAAACTTGATTCTGACCACTATCGTTGGAGGCGACCAACGCCTTGTGGCTATTTCATTCAAATGCGAACGGATATTATTATTTTGAGCAAAGCCATTTTAATAAAAACGCCTTTATTCTCGTCATCGCCAAAAACCACAGATAATAGCCTCACCTGCAACCAATGGTTTTTATCAAAACTTAATTCATATGCCCCAGAAGAAGTCGATCTGGATTTGCCCGCTGATGTCATTACCGATGCAGCAGAGTCGACCGAAACCACTGGTATCTAGACCTCAACCGATGACAAACCGCAATCGCCACGCATAAATAAAGCAGAAACAGGCTATCTTATATGAGAGTTAGGATCCTTTGACGAAAATTAACAGCAACAAGCCGATACTTAGCGTTTGCGCTAGTCATTACTGGGGGCTAAAGATATCGCTTTTGTTGCGATTGCTGGGCCGATTGAATTCGCGCCAGTGGTTGAAAACGTTCCTGTCATCTTGTTTTTGTCGGGGTTAAACCTGAGATCTAATTCACCTACGGTAACTCTATTGGCACCAAATAATTCGAAAGACAAATACACTTTATTTTCTAAGATTGTACCTTCCATTTCTATTCGTGTATGAGCTGAAAATGGAATTTCTTTATTATTGACCAGCCATTTTTCTCCTTTGCCTTTAATTACTTTACCATTTTGTTGTAAATACAGAATATATCTGACGTCTAAATCTTTATAAGGGGTATATGACGTCGATTCAATGGTAAGGTCTAGCTGCCATTTACCACTGACATCCAAGTGAAAAGTTTGTGTGTATTGTAAAACCCCGACGATAGCAGACCCAAAAGCAACAATGCCAGCGATGTAACCAAATCCGTTTTTTCTTAATTTAAACCACAATTTCAAATTGTTTTTTTTCAGGAAGGTAGTAACACTCATGCGTTATTATATCTATTGCAAATAAGACGACAGAACAAAAAAACATCGACCCTAAAACAAAGATGACAACGATAAACTGGTGTCTCAAACTGATACCGAAGCACAATTGATCAAACTCAATGCTCAGTTTGATCTTGCTGAGCAGGGTGCCACTTTAACTCATGCGCCGATTGAAGGTTATCCTGCCGACACCTCTGACCCAAACCATGTATACAATCAATATGATAATGGGATGCCGCTATGGTCAATGGGGTTTTTTAATCAGTCTGACTTAAGTATGAAAAAGGCCACAGATCGTTAAACTACATGCTTTTATTCACTTCACGCTACACAATATTGCCAGCTAAATACGCCGCTGCTCTACAACTCCCCTGCCAATCAATAAGCAACCACCATCAAAGGTTAACCACGGCCTTTTACCGCATCAAACAAATGCTGCTTATACTCATTTATCCGCTTGCTGATGGACTCGACTGCATCATTCTCCATCAGCTCAGCCAAAGGGATTTCAAAACCAGAAATATAACAACCGACATTACCTGCCACTTTTTGTGCATCGGGGGTTTCAGACCACTCGGGGTGATCGCACTGATTGTACAAATCATCGTACCAATTAGCCTTTCTATTTCTATAAGGTGCATATAAACCAACCCGCAAGACACTGGTTGCTTGCTCAACTGGTACAGGCAAATTTAACGCATCCGGTTGCTGTCGATTCTCCTCCTCCATGGCAGTGTCAATACCACTATCAGAAATGACAAAAAACTCTAAAAGATAGTGACCTTTCTCAATCTTATTTGCATTGCTACCATCAAAGTAAATATAATGCGTACAGTTGCCCGGCAACAGATCCCACTGCCATTTTGAAAAAATATCGGTGCCAAATTTACAAGGTCGATCAAAGTGATCGGGTAACCAACCATAATAAGTCAGGCTTAATGCCTTGGCGATATCATCTATCGTCGGCAATAACCGTTGATAGTAAGCCGCCAATAAACGATGGGCGGTGCGTATCTGTAAAAACAAATCGTTTTCTTTGGTTTGGCTTATTGTGGTCTTTTCTGTACTCATGGTTTTATCTTTTACCTTTGCTTATTGCCCATTGGCTGATGAGGTTTAAATCTATCGATGGAAAAGTGTGGTGTTTTATCGCCGTAAAACCGCTGAGATCTTTTTTCAGCGCTGAATGGGTGAGTGTCAATGGAACCGATGAATAATCACAAGTTAAAGCTGACCATTTAAAGTGACTGGTTTTTAGTCCATACAAGTGTAAAGCGGCAACCATATCAGTCAACACCCGTCGGTCTTGCTCATTAGGCAATTGAGCATCAGCATGTTGCAAATCAATGATTGCATTGGTCACTAACTGCCATTCTAATCCTGCAACAGCGCTAAGCTGACCAGCAAACGTGGTTTTTAGTTGATTACCCCAACGTTTAATATCATCACTTTCAATGCGACCAATAGCCAGATAATACAAAGATAAATTGGCCTTGTCATCAGACTGAATAAACGCCTCAATCTGATTACGCCATTGCTCAAGATATTGCTTGCCGCCAGCGGGTGGTTTGACTTCGATAATAAGGTTAACGTGTTTAAACCTCATAACAATATCCGGTTCAACCTCTCGTTTATGACCCTCATTATTTAACTGGAATCGCGGCCAAAACTCAATCGCTTCAAACCCAGTAAAACCGTGTGGCAACTGCTCGGCAGCACGACCATACCAGTTTGTTAACAAATGATTTTGTACTGCTGAGGACAGATAAGCAAAACGGCCAAATATCGCCGCCGTTATTAAATCTTCCCGGGTTTTAAACAGGTTACGCCAACTGACAGATGTTTCACCATTGTGTTCAATCCTTCCTGCCTTACCATGTAAAAGTGCCTGTAACATTGTGTTGTTTATCCCACCTTTCACTTATTATTGAGCACCTAGCATAACCGAACCAACGACCACAGTCTCGCCTATGTTTCAAATTTCGATTGTATCTGACTTGATACAAAATAGATCCAAAAAGTTGTCGTAATGGTAAAAGAAATCGTTATACTACGGCTCGAAAATAAAGGTCACAAGGAAGCTGATGGTTTTATTTTAATACTGAATAATGCAACGAATGTATGTTGGTATTTTTACCCCCCTGTAATGAAATTAGGATTCTAACCAAACACTTATAAGTTAGCCACACTATATCACTGGTCCTGTTTTATTTAAAATTTAGGATACAGTTTAAGGAATATCAATGCTTCTTGATAAACGACCTTCGTTAAACGTTTTTAGATCCTGGGTGATTATACTCAGTTTGTTTTTATCGTTTGCGGTGAGTGCAGCAGTCCCCAGTATACCCAGTCTGTCAGTTCCGTCATCAGACAGCGATGGGCGTTATACAGTGTCATGGGGAAGTGTCTCAAATATCACCCGTTATGAATTGGTCGGAGAGCAAAGTGGCACACTTTATTCTGGCACAAGGCGTTCGAGCAGTCGCAGCAAATCCAATGGCACTTATTATTATAAAGTTAGAGCCTGTAACAGCAGCGGTTGTAGTGCCTACTCAGGAAAGCGAGGGACCACGGTTAATATTCCACCACCAGTTCCTAGCGTACCTTCACTAAGCGTACCCTCTTCGGGTAATGACGGCAGTTATAGTATATCGTGGGGATCATCATCTGGTGCCAGCCGTTATGAATTACAAGGTGAATTGAGTGGTGTACTGTACTCAGGTTCAGGTCGTTCAATATCGCGCTACAAACCCAATGGTACTTATTACTATAAAGTCAAAGCCTGTAACAGCAGCGGTTGTAGTGCGTTTTCAGGCAAAAAAGGCATTGTGGTTAATATCCCATTGCCGATCCCCAGTGTGCCAGCGACACCCACAATCAGCAAATTCGGCGGCAACGATATTAAGCTCAGCTGGAATGCGATATCAGGCGCTGCTCACTACTATCGTGAAGTCAGTATTAACGGTGCAGGTTGGCAGAATCGCACACAATATACCAGTACCAGTGTGACATTTTACAACCAGCAAGTACGCTCATATAGATACCGGGTGCAAGCCTGTAACGCTGACAATATTTGTAGCAGTTATTCAGCAGCATCAGCAACCGTTGCGGTGCTGGCAATTCCGGTAACACCTAGTACACCGACCGCCCGCAAAGTTGGTGGAAACGATATTAAGCTCAGCTGGAATGCGATATCAGGCGCTGCTCACTACTATCGTGAAGTCAGTATTAACGGTGCAGGCTGGAAAAATCGCACACAATATACCAGTACCAGTGTGACATTTTACAACCAGCAAGTACGCTCATACAGATACCGGGTGCAAGCTTGTAATGCTGACAATATTTGTAGCAGCTATTCAGCAGCATCAGCAACTGTTACGGTGCTGGCAGTCCCGGCAACACCGAACACGCCTGTCGTCAGTAAAACCGGGGGTAACGATATTACGGCCAATTGGAATAGCGTGGCCAATGCCGCCCATTACTATCGTGAAGTCAGCGTTAATGGCTCAACTTGGAAGAACCGCAACAAATATACTGGCACCCGTGCAACCATGGGCGACCAGAGTGCAGGTAGCTTCAGCTATCGAGTTCAGGCTTGTAACAGTGATGGGATTTGTTCAGCCTATTCGACAGGTTCGGTGGCTATCACTGTATTTCCTATACCAGCGGTACCCGCAGCGCCAACGGCCACAGTGGCAGCAACAGGTGACGATATTACTGTGAGTTGGAGCGCTATTGCGGGTGCAACACACTATTACCGTGAAGTGAGTCTTAATGGCGCAGCTTGGCAGAATCGTACGAAATACACCAGCACCAGTGTGTCATTGTACAACCAGCAGGTGCGGTCATACAGATATCGGGTGCAAGCCTGTAATGTGGATGATATTTGCAGCGCTTACTCATCAGCATCTGTCGCCGTTGCTGTGCTAGCAGTCCCGGCAACACCGAACGCACCGACCGCCAGTAAAACCGGGGGTAACGATATTACGGCCAGTTGGAATAGCGTGGTCAACGCCGCCCATTACTATCGTGAAGTCAGCGTTAATGGTTCAACTTGGAGAAACCGTAACAAATATACTGGCACTAGTGCAACCATGGGCGATCAGAGTGCAGGTAGCTTCAGCTATCGGGTTCAGGCTTGTAACAGTGTTGGAATTTGTTCAGCCTATTCAGCTGGTTCGACTGCTATTACGGTATTACCCGTACCAGCCATTCCTACAGCACCAACGGCCATAGTGGCCGCAACAGGTGATGATATCACTGTGACTTGGAGCGCTATTGCGGGTGCAACACACTATTACCGTGAAGTGAGCCTTGATGACGCAGCTTGGCAGAATCGTACGAAATACACCAGCAGCAGTGTGTCATTTTACAATCAGCAGGTACGCAACTCATATAGATACCGGGTGCAAGCGTGTAATGCGGATGATATTTGCAGTGGTTATTCATCAGCATCTACCGCCATTGCCGTTTTAGCTGTCCCGGTGACACCTAGCACACCGACCGCCAGTAAAGCCGATGGAAACGATATTACGCTCAGCTGGAATAGTGTGGCAAATGCCGCCCACTACTATCGTGAAGTAAGTCTTGATGGCGCGGCTTGGCAGGATCGTAATAAATACACCAGCACTAGTGTGGTATTTTATGAACAACAAGTGCACTCATACAGATACCGAGTTCAGGCGTGTAATAGTAAGGATATTTGTAGCAGTTATTCAGCAGCATCAGCAACCGTTACGGTGCTGGCAATCCCGGTAACCCCGAACACGCCTACGGTCAGCAAAGTTGGGGGGAACGATATTACGGCCAATTGGAATAGCGTGGCCAACGCCGCCCATTATTATCGTCAAGTCAGCGTTAATGGCACTTTGTGGAAGAACCGCAACAAATATACGGACACTAGTGCAACCATGGGCGATCAGAGTGCAGGGAGCTTCAGCTATCGGGTTCAGGCTTGTAACAGTGATGGGATTTGTTCAGCCTATTCGACAGGTTCGGTGGCTATCACTGTATTTCCTATACCAGCGGCACCTGCAGCGCCAACGGCCACAGTGGCAGCAACGGGTGATGATATCACTGTGAGTTGGAGCGCTATTGCGGGTGCAACACACTATTACCGTGAAGTGAGTCTTAATGGCGCAGCTTGGCAGAATCGTACTAAATACACCAGTACCAGTGTGTCATTTTACAACCAGCAGGTGCGGTCATACAGATACCGGGTGCAAGCCTGTAATATTGATGACATTTGTAGTGCCTATTCGCCAGCGTCCAACACCATCACCTTACAAGCAGCGCCGGCCATGGCGGTTGTACAATTTGAATGGATCCCCGCAACTGTCGCTATTGGCGAAAACATTGCCTTTCACTGGAATATCACCAACGCCGATGAATGTTATTTGGCCTCAGACAGTCAGACAGGGCGTGAAGCATCAGGAAAAACCCAAAACTATGTTTATAACGAACCGGTTGTACATTTAACTCAATGGTATTGCAAAGACGTTTATGGTAATCGCTTGCCGGCTGATGAAAATCAATTTCTTGAGGCAACGAGAACGATAACAGCCGATGACAACTCCTCATCAACCCCCATTAACTTAGCCACCACAACAACCCCAACATTAGCCACAGTACCCCCAGAGAACACCGCGTCAACTGCTATCGGCACCTTGCCCGGCGCATTTAAAGTTGATGAATCTGGTGCAGCCACCTATAGCGTACCGCTAGCTTTGCCGCAAGGCATTGCGGGTGTCACGCCATCGCTGGCATTGAGTTATAGCTCAGCGGGAGGTAATGGTTTGCTCGGTGTCGGTTGGAACCTCAGCGGTCTTTCTTCAATTAGTCGTTGTCGTCAAACCACCGAGCAAGATGGCAATATTAAAGCGTTAAACCTGGGCGATGATGATCGCTTTTGTCTCGATGGCCAAAAACTGATTGTGACCAGCGGTACCTATGGCGCTAATGGGGCACAGTATCGCACCGAAATCGCCAGCCAGCGGCGTATTACCTCTTATGGTTCAACCAATGGACCTGATCACTTTACCGTTGAAGCTGCCGATGGCTCAATCAGTTATTACGGCAACACCACTGACAGTGCGCTGAAAAATGGCGCTGTGGCCTTGAGCTGGATGATGAATAAAATCCAGGACAACCTCGGTAATGCGGTCAATTTCAATTATGACCAAAGCAATCATGGTAGTAATGAACTGCTCATCAACACGATTAGCTACAGTGGCCATACCGTTTCGTTTAAATATAATACCGCAGCGGCTCGAACAGATACCAGCAAGGGTTACCTCCACGGTCTGGTTGTTGAACGAACCGCCAGACTTGACGGGGTAGAAGTCACTCATCAAGGCGGTGCTAGTCAACGTTATCGACTTGACTATCAAAAGGCCGCCATCAGTGAACTGACTCAATTAACTGGCATACAGCACTGTGCCGGCGCTGAGGCAACTCAGGTTTGCCAAACTAAAACCAATTTTGACTGGTTGCCATTAACAAACAATGTCTGGTTTGTCGATCCGCATACTGTTGAGGATGCTATCGCGGGTGTTGTTCCCGCCGATATTGATGGCAATGGGGTGACCGATCTGGTTTATATGACGACCCGCGACAGCAAAAATTACACCATTAAAGTGAAGTATAACCAGCGATCTCAAACCAATAGTTTTGACAGCGCAGAAAACATCCACGCCTTCTACAGTGACAAATCAGTCACCCTAAGAGCCGTGGATGTCGATAGTGACGGCAAAGTCGAACTGGTCTTTAACAGAGGTGACAATTGGTATTACTTTGACTTCAACAACAGCATTACCGAAACAATTTCTTATAACCACGGGCATGGCGAGCCTGATGTCAGAGACATCGAAACCCGAGTGTTTTCACTGGGTGGTTTAACCAAAAGCCAAGTGGGGTTAGCCAAAAACCTATTGTTCTTTGATACCGATGGTGATGCGTTAACCGACTTGGTTTATCGCGGTAGTCTCAGTGCCAGCTATAGTGGCAACACCATCAACATTGTCAAAGGGTTAGGGCAAAACAGTGAGGGTCAAATGCAATGGGCAACCGCCAAAACGGCTGCACTGGTTGATTTTCCGGTCAGAAACGTTGAGGTACCCATTGACTACTATCACCGTACAGAATCACTGGCCATCGCCGCTGGTAGTGGGGTTTATGACTTTAATAATGACGGTATTGCTGATTTATTGTTAAGCAGCGCGGATTATTTTGAATCTGAAGAAACTGACTGTAATGATCAGGAATGTGCTGGTTATGATTATTGCAACGAATATCCTGAGCGTTGTGATCCCGCACACGTCTACCGAGAGAGTTATTTGGTGGCCTTTGTGTTCGTTGATGGCCAGTATCAATTCTTCGGTTATGCCGCTGAATCAAACACTGATAGCTTACGAACTGACAATAGCCACACCGTTGCAGACATTAACGCCGATGGTTATAGCGATATCTTTTATAGTGGCGGCGGCTGGAAAATCAAATATGGCACCGGTCTGGGTTTCTCAGACCCGGTTGATGTGTCTATTGGTGAGGGAGAATATACCTATATCTCTCGTCCAGTGATTAGCGATATGAATGGGGATGGTCAGGCCGATATTGTGTTTTTCTATAACACCGATAAAACCTGGTATGTGTCTTATCAGAACCACGGCGTGTTTTCTGCCAAACAAAGGCTGGTAGGGCCATTTAGCAATTACGACAGAATACAAGACAGCACCTTTTTAGCTGGGTTTGCCGGTAACGGTTTGCTTGATTTTGCCATCATTGATGGCAGCGAAAAACAAATCAAGCTCTACATTAACCGCGATAATAACTTCGCCCCGAGTAACTTGATTGGCACTATTCGCAATGGTTTTGGTAATGAGACCACCATCAATTACCAACGTTTAAACAACCCTGAGGTGTATACCAAAGGCCAAAATGCCGAGACGCTTGATTATGGTAGTGGCTCACCGGTATTTGATATAGTCACCCCGGGTTATGTGGTTCGTAGCGCCGAGTCTGATGCGCCGGGTTATGTTAATGGCCAGTATGATGAGCACAATACGGTATCTGTTGAATACCATTATCAAGGAATGCGAGTGCAATCGGGTGGCCGAGGCATGTTGGGTTTTGAAAAGCTCACCAGCTATGACAAGCAAAGCGGTGTAACAACGCAAACCGTTTATCATCAGGACTATCCTTTTGCCGGAATGCCCAAAGCGACCATCAGTTATCTCGGTCTGCCGCAGGCTGATGCAATTGATAGCGATGGCAGCACCATTATCGCGGCTAATCAACGGCTGAAATATGCCAAAAATAGTTATGGTTTGCATCGTTTACAGCAAAATAACGTTGATTTTCCATATTTGCTTAGCAGCACCGAAAACAACTATGCGCTGAATGACAGCGGTACTGCCAGCAATCAAATGAGTTCGGTTGTCACCACCAACAGCTATGAAATCCAGTCGGACAATCATGCTAATCTCAAAACGGCCACTGTCACCACCAAAAACGCTAACGGTAGCACCGCAGGCAAAGTCACCACTACCAATACCTACAACGGTGATAACGTCGAACACTGGTGGTTAGGCAGGGTCAGCGAAACTACTGTAGAACATAGCCGTGCTGATGCGTTTCCGGCCCGTAACATTCCCCGAGTATCGCAATTTGAGTATTATGACAATTCGACCAATTTTGGTGGCATGTTAAAACAAGAAACCGTTGCACCGGGTTTGCCAAACCAGCTGAAAACGCTGCATTGTTATGATGCTTTTGGTAACGAAAATCAACAAATTAGCCACGCTAACCTTGGCAGTATTGATTGTCAGAGTGTCAATCCGCTCACCGACAATGACCTGAGCAATACCAGCAAAGTCTTCCGTCGAAAAGTCACTTCGTTTGATGCACAAGGCCGCTACATGACTCAGCAGGGCAATGATAAATTCACCAGCCTGACCATCAACAGCCGGAATAACCAGGGTCAACCAACGCTCAGTACTAACATTAATGGCGTCAAAACCCGAATAGGTTATGACAGTTTTGGCAGCCAATATTTTTCTGCCAACAGTATGGGGCAATCTGGTCAGGTCACCCGTAGTTACTCAAATCCGGGGCCAGCAATTGGTGAAACCTATAAGTTTACCCAAACCACTACTGCTGCCGGATCAGGCACTACTATCCAATATTTTGATGTAATGGGTCGTGAAGTCGCCAGTGCCAAACAGGGTTTTGCCGATAACAGTTGGATCATTCAACAAATTCGCTATGACGGTTTTGGTCGCGCCATCAAACAATCCATGCCCCATTATGCCGGTGCGACTGTATATTGGAATGACAGCACTTATGACAAATTTGGTCGACCACAAAGTTCTGTTACTGCTGATGATTCTTCAACCAGCATTCTTTATGGCACTTTAAGCACTCAGACGGGGATCACCTTCAATACCCCAACAGCCGGTGTGCAAAGCCAAAATAAAATCGAGGTCAACAGCACACTCGGCGATTTACTTAGCGTAGGTAACAAATCAGGCACGATTTATTATCAATATAATGCGACTGGTAACCTGACTAAGGTCACTGGCGTTGATGGTGTGATCATCACCACCAGCTACGACGACTGGGGCAATAAAACCAGCATGGACGACCCAAACAAAGGTCATTGGGAATACCGTTATAACGCCCTTGGTGAACAAATCAGCCAAACCAGTGCCAATGGCTTTGTCACCACTTATTATCGTGACAGTCTGGGCCGAACGATAGAGCGTAATGTCAGTGGTCCGGGTGTCAACGACAGCACTAACTATGATTTTGGTAACAGTCATCTGTTGCAATCGGTAGGTGGTAACGGCCAATTCAAAGCCTACGGCTATGATGCATTAGGTCGAACCACTGTGGTAAAAACCACGCTAGATGGCAGCATCTACAGTCAACAAACCGTGTTCGACCAATATGGTCGGGTTTTCCAACAGTTTGATGCTGATGCGACTAGTCTTAACGGTTGTAAAACAGGTAATGCAATCAGCGGAGCCTGTTGGGGAATTCAACATAGCTATAACGCCCGAGGTTATTTGATATCGCAAAAAGAAGCCCGCAACGGTGCAGCCAGTGATGCCAAAGAGTATTACCGTATCACCGCCATGGACGCGCTGGGTAATGCCACTGGTTTTAGCCAAAACGACAGTAAAATCACCTCAAATAAAACCTATAACCCAGCCAATGGCCAGTTAAACCGTATCACGGCGAGCAAGGGTAGTGTCAACATTCAAGATAACGAATATAGCTTTGATGGGCTGGGCAACCTCTACAGTCGCACCCGTCATACGCTTAAAAATGGCACAATAGGTCAATCAGAAGACTTTAAATACGATGAGCTGAATCGTCTGACGCATATTAACAATGTGCTTGAAGCGAGTTATTTTGCCAACGGTAATATTAACTGGAAACGTCATGTCGGTAACTACTGTTATAACGCCGCCAAACCTCATGCGGTCAGTGGCATTGGCAGCAGCGGTTGTACCACACAAAGTTATCAGTATGACGATAACGGCAACATGACATCGGGCCGTGACCGTACCATTGTCTATGCGCATTTCGACAAACCGACTCGTATCACCAGCAGCAATGGCGACCAAACCACGTTTGCTTATGGCACTAACCGCTCACGTTACAAACGCATCACCACAGAAGCTGTTGAAGGCACTAATGTCACCACCACCACCTATTATATTGGTAACATTGAGGTCGAAAGTAAATCCAATAGTACTGTGGCAGTGATACGACGTAACTTGCCAGGTGCGGTGGAGTTGTTACGTGACAATGGCAGCAGCGACATCAGCTTCTTGCATCAAGACCATTTAGGCAGCATTGATACCATTACCGATAAAGACGGTAACATCCAACAAAAGCTGTACTTTAATGCCTGGGGCAAAAAGACCATCATCGCCAGCAACAACATGCTCGATTCGTTGCAAGACTACACCACCCTATCGCTTAGTCAGGTGTTGAATATCACCAAACGTGGTTTCACCGGCCATGAAAGCGTCGACCATGCGGATATTATTCACATGAATGGGCGGATATATGATCCGACGCTGGGGCGGTTTTTGCAGGCAGATCCGCTGATTCAGGCACCGAAAAATAGCCAAAGTTATAATCGCTATGCTTATGTGATTAATAATCCGCTGTCGTTGACGGATCCAAGCGGGTTTAGTTTTTTTAGTAAGTTGTGGAAGAAAGTACGACCTTTTATAGGCGTTATTGTGGCTGTTGTGGGTGCGTACTTGTGCGGACAACCGTGTGCCCAAATTGGCTGGCAGATAGCAGCAGTTGGTGCAGCATCAGGTGCAGCACAAGCAGCAGTCAATGGCGGTAACATTTTCAACGGTGCATTAATGGGCGCGTTTACTGCTGGCGTGGGGCAGTATGGTACGGCCTATGCGGCTTTTGCAGGTGGTGTTGCTAGTAAAATACAAGGCGGCAACTTTGGGCATGGATTTTGGGCAGCTGGGTTAAGTTCTGGTATAGGCGGAGGTAGTGGTAAAGGCTGGGCTAAAGTTATTAGTGCGGCTATAGTTGGCGGCACCATCTCTAAATTAACTGGAGGTAAATTTAAGAATGGTGCTTACTCGGCAGCTTTTGCAGCGGCTTTGAGGGCTGATTGGAGTGATGATTTGAGCAACAAAAAAACAACAGGTGCGCTTGGAGATGGTAAATTCAGTCTTGATTTTGTTTTGAAAGCCGCGAAACAAACAAAACTGGCTTTAGAAGGGCTTATTGCTGACTTACAAGCAGGAAAAGGAAACCCTAATTACGAGCGTGTTAGACAGCTTTATGGTTTTTCGGATAACGACGCATTTGCTGGGACTGCTGATTTTTTGATTGGTAAATCAAATGAAGCGATTAAGATGATAGATGCATTAGTTAGTGACAAAGCATTCTTCTATTCATCTGCTTCTCATGGTGATGCATCTGTACCAGGGAAGATAGGTTTTGGCTTCTCTTTCTTTAAAGGACATCAAGTCATTGATACTTTTGCGCATGAACTTGGCCATCATATAGGATTTGTTCATGGTAATGTTGGTATGCAAACAGCCAACGACTATCTGGTCGGCCAACGTTTTAAAGCATATTCCTCATACCCCAGGAATCATGCAGCAGAAAATTCATTGCGTAATAATGCATATAATTTTGGCCAAGCTGTTGGTAATGGTCAGTAAAGTATTACGGGTCAGCATAAACCAACCCACCAGCAAATAAAAAAGCCCCAGTGACCACGACGGTCAATGGGGCTTATTAAAAAGGCCAAAATAAATCGGGATCGTAGTCCAATTTAACAAAAAATAAAAGAACGTTTGAGATCAAGCCGAATGTTGAATTATCGTGATTAAAAAGGACCTTTAAACGCAAGCAGAACAACGTTACCCAGAAGTTTAAACCAAATAAGACATACGTTTTTGACGACTAAATTTAAATCGGAAAAATCGTATGTCCTTTACGACTTTGGTTTCAACTAGAATAGGTATTTAAATTAGCTGTTGGCGGCAGGTTTATCGTTATCCCAGCGACTTTTATAATGATGATCACGGCAGGTTGGTCATAACGCCACATATCACCAACTTAGCCGGTGAATGTGGCATTAGTTTCAAATCAAATTAAGAGGATTTATGAAAAAATATTTAATCGCTTTAGCTTTTCTAGCTTCATCGCCAGCAGTATTTGCCGAAGATTTATGTACAAGTTAGGGGTGCATATCAACTGTGTCAGAGCTGTACACTAATGCAGATGGGCTTATTTATGTGGGTACTCCTTTAGATGAAAAGTTAGCAAATTGTACTGCTATTTCGAATGTATACTTTACGATTAATCCGGCATCAGAAAACTCAAAAGAAATGTATTCAAGTTTATTGGCAGCTTACATGTCAAATAAAAAAATTCAATTACGAGTTAAAGAAGGTCACGCAAAATGCGAACTTGCCTATGTTCGACTAAGTACTAGTTTTTAAATCTTGCGATCAATTCAACCCACAGCTCTCACTAATTTGAGAGCCTAACCTTCTGAAAGGTATTTTATAACCCCGAAAAAGCAGAGCCGATTGATGAGGTTGTATAAGCTTTGTTTTCTCAAAACCGATTTTATTGGCTGCTCTGCTCAGGAGCCATTTTCTTGCCCTTGCGATGCCCTTAATCGATTGAGCGAGGCCCAGAAAGTATCCATATCGCCTGCTGCGGTTTCTATTTCTGGCTCGCTGGTGTAATGCACTTGTTCTGTTACTGCATTGACTGTTGATAGTGCGGCGGCTTGGGCATTTTCTTCACTTAATCCGATTAAGGTGTCAATTGTTGCCAAGTCATCAAATATTCTGCGGGGCAGGGATACGCCCTCAGTGTCGACACCGACGCTGAATACCCATTCATGTTCTGCTCTGCTTAAGACGTCCTTGATATTTAGGGGCGGATTGGCTTTCTCATTGTTTGTATGCACTGCAACAGGCTCATCGGTCTTTTCAGCTGGCGGCGGAATGACGAGGCCATTAATTTGTAAAGCGACTGCTTTTAGCGATAGCTTAGCGGGTTTGCTGTTTTCATTATCTTGAACCTCGTCTTCGCTTTTAGTCGGCGGCGGGCTTTTCTTTTCAAGGCTTATGCTATTGCCGACGATGGCGGTAGGCTTAGGCTGTTGGGGCAGGGCATCAGTGAGGTCATTTGACTTGTCAGTTACTTTATTATTGGCTGGGGTGTGCAAATAATGCCAAATATCATCGGTGGTAGCGGCATTTTTCGCCAGCTCTTGAAATAACAGATCTTCATTACCTGTAACGCCAACTTTTTCATCCAGCCATTGATGGTATTGCAGATTGTTGATGATGTTGTCTTGATATTTAAACGTGAGTTCTTTTGGTGGCGGCTTTATTTTTAACATTCGGTTGTAACGAAAGTTTTTAATGATTTTGCGTTTGGGAATGCCATGATGAAAAAGCTTGGCTCTGATGATTTCATCATCAAAGAAAACATGGGCTTCGCCTTCAATCTGGCGTTTTAAATCAAGAAATTCGACCCGATCTACTTTCTCGACGGATGCGCCATTTTGGCTTTGATAGGTGCTCATACCGGCTCCTCGTTCAACACCTGAATCTTTGTAAACATCCATGGTACTGGCGATGGTTTTAATCGCTTCCCAGGTTTTGTGTGGATCTTCCAATCTCATTTGTACTTTGGTTAGGGTATTTGAAATGATCATGTCGGCATCTTCTTCACCGGCAGTATAAAACCCGGGAAGGTCTTGCCCGCTAAATACACATGATATGCCCAGCCCTCGTCCTTGGGTTGCGGTGACACTAAAATTCGGCACTGCAATTTGGGCGTATTCATCAATAATAATGATGCTGGGAATTTTAAGGTCAATTGGTAAGTTCTCAATGACGTCTTCATAATCGCCTTCGGACTCATCGCCGAGTCCCATCGACATGGCCACTCTGATAGCGCTTAATACCACTTTGCCTAATGCCGATAATTCCTCTTTTGATTGCTCCATGGCTGGCACAAGTACCAGCAGCAACAGGTTTTGGTTGATGACATTAGTGGGCTCTGCTTCTGCCAATTCCGTTTCGTATATATGTCCGTAGGTACCTGCCAAATTCGCCAATGTTCGGGCAAAATAACCTTCCGCATAACCAAAAAGACGCCTGGCTTCTTCCGGATGTTTGCCGGGATCTTCTTTTGATAAGTCTTCTACCTGCAAGTTTTTTAAGAAGTAAATCACTTGGCTGCGATTTTTATCTGATATCGTTACTCCGGTTAATTCATCACCGTCCTGTTCACCGATCCTTGGTGGCATGATGATTTTATTATTGGCCAGTTGAATAAATCGCTTGAGGGAGATGAAATGGCCAATCAGTGACGGGTAGATGTTTAAATGGCCATAGTCTCTTAATTCGCACAACACCGGCATTAGTACTGTTAAGGCGGATATGGCTCTGTCGAGAAAGAACTGATTATCGCCGCCGGAGGGCGGTAACAAACCCATTAACGTTTGTGCGCCGGTATTGGCATCACCTCTGGCAAATGGATTGGCGGTATTGGATTTTTTTATCCAGTGCCTTAGCGCAATAGTTTGATTGCCGGTCGAATAGTTGATGACGCGGACATCATCCATTCGGCCAAATAATTGCGCCATAGTGGCAAAGACATATAGCAGTTCTTTTGCGGCTTTGGCATCGATGTAAATGACGCCACCACCCATCGAGTAGGCTGTACTGCCAGTGAGTGACAGTAACATGTCGGTTTTACCCGAACCGGTCGAACCGAGGATAAGCAAATGGGTCAGTAATTTACGCCCTAAAGTCCAGATTTCTTGCTGGTTGTTGATCGCATTACCCAGATGTATCGTGCCTCTTGCTTTATTGAGGTTAGTGCGATCTCCGGGTTGGTGGTCACGTTGGTCGGTAAACCTGGCAAGGTCAATGGGTAAGTGCATTGGCATGGATTTATTGGCCTTTAGTCGCGAAGACCAAACTGTTAAGAGCGGGATGATTGGTATTGCTAAGAAGGCAAAAAGGGCAGTGTAGTAGGATGCGGCGCAAAGCAATACAACCATTGCTGCGGCATATTGATATTTTGGCAATTCATCATATAAAAACAGCCACCAACTGCGGGCATCAATATAAATGTTTTTGCGTACTTTATTATGTTTTTGCGGCGCTCTCATTGTGTTTCTACCGTTGGTGTTGGTAATTCGCTGTCTTTGGGTACCCAGCCTTCTGTTTCAGTCATAAACTCATAAAATGCCCTCACACCTTCTTCAACAATCGGCTGATAAATGGCTCCTTTGGCATCATCCTCAGCCAGCTTATGTGCTCTGGGGCCAGCGGCTTCCGTCCAGCCACAGTTACCCCCTTCTTGATGCAGCGAATACCATAGCGTCCGATCAACTTCTTTAAGCCAATAGAACCATGAACAGGCCATCTTGCCTTTTGCTCGGGCTAGCTGCAGCAGCGCTTGCATGACTGTGGTCTCATAGGCATGGGCAATGATGACTGCTTGTACGATGGCGGTGGGTTCATATTGACTGATTAATTCGTCAGCGCCCTTGGTATTCATTTGCCATGGTTTGTCTGATTTAAACCGCCGTTTTTTTGGTGCTTGCCAGCTTTGATTCATTTGCATCAATAATTTTATTGCTGTTGCTTTGGCCTCTTCGCCACCTTGCGCGAAAGTGATAAAAACGGCAAATAGTGATCGAATAGATGGCGACAACTGGCTGCTTTCTTGCCAAAGAGGGCCAAGTTGCTCGATGAATAGGACTTTGATTTTTTCATTATGGAGAATGCAACGATTATGCAATCGGGCAATGCCATTTTTGTTTAACTTGTCGACAATGAATTCATGGTCTTTGCTTCTTTTCAGTTGACGCTTGAACGTTGGCTGCACGATGGGCAGTTGCAGTTTGTTGCGCAGGTCGACCGAGTAAGCGCTGATGAGTGAATGCATGATGGCAAAGCGGATGGGGCTGACTTCGCGTCGGTGAGGGCCTTTATCTGGATTGACTTCGAGTAAATTGGCGGTGATAGCGGGTTTGATTTGTGGATTGTTGTGCATTGACCACCGGGCCAAAGTTACCATATTAAAGCGGCGGGTTAATCTGGCGGGTTTGGTGTGCCACCAGATGGTGGTTAACGACCATACCAGCATAAATGGCAAGACGAAGCGGATCACTAAGCCGATAACCTCTATCCATTCAACCAGTTGTTGGAACGATAGTCGCTTAGGTGATTGCCTTTTGACCATGGTCAATAAGTTATCAATGGCGGTGATAATTTCTGCGGGAAATAATAGCGCAATGAACCCTTCGGCGATGCCATTGCCTTTGGACACTGCCGACAATGTTGCCAGTTGTTCCAGCATCCACTGGGCAACATTTAACACCAATTGAGCAATCTGGGTGTGAGCAACAAACCAAATAACCATGAAGAATAATATGACACTCGCCATTAAGGCAAGGTAGGTGGTCGCGGCGTTTGAGTCAGCATCATGGTGTCCGGCCATTTACTCATTCTCCATGACTGTTTGATGTAAAGCGGCCATTAGCTTGTTTTTATAGGTCTTATTATGTTCGGGGGTTTTTGAATGGTAATTGGCGAGTAGTGTGAACAGTTGATCCCACGAATGGATGGTATTAACATTGGTGGCATCAAGATGTTGACGGATAAGTAATGCCCCCGCCTTTACTGATATACATCCGTTGTATCTTAATTGAACTGGCGTGATGCCATGATTTTGATAAAGCATTGGCCAGTTGATGCTGTTAATTTGAAACTCCCCAACATCATAACTGCCGTTGGTATTGATTCGGATGTGGCCGCTTTTGGCTCCTTCCACGCGTTTGAACGCCTTTAATACCAGTACGGGAATTTTTGACCGTTTACTGGTGCGTTTAATGCACTCTGGCGTAGAAGGAATGACAATTGACTGCGATGCTTTACTGTTAACCGCTAGATGGATCATATCTTGAAAATCAGCCATTTAGTCAACGGCTCCCACCAGCATTCGTTTTATACAATGCCGATCTCTGATGTTCTTTAAAACCCCCATCAGCCCAACCAAACCACAAAAAAACGCAAAAATATAATAAGGGTTAAGCAACACAAAGGAGTGGCCTTTAATCTGCTGGCCGATATAAACCGATGCCATCGACACAGCGACAAAGCCCAAATTAAAGGCGACATGATATAAAGTGTATTTTAACCGCCGCTTGAGTTTTGCAGGAGAGGGCGGCTTCGTATCAGCTAACGGGGTATTGCTAAACTGGGTTAGGGCACTGCTGAGCAATTTGCCATGTCTGATACCCAGTGGCCTAATGGCATGGTTTAATGCTTGTTGATAACTGTATACCTTAAAGACGTTGAGAAACCCTTTTTTGTCCTTGTCTTTTAGGTGGTTTCTGCCGATAAAGCCGAAAGTTTGCGCTAGTTTATTTGCCTGTAGTTGTGCCTGCCATCTTAGCCTATAGCGATTGGCCAGTTTTTCGCTGTCTGCTTGACTTATAGCGCGAATTGTCACTATTCGTTCTATTGGTTCACCATGTTTATCAGTGACTGTTACTGATACTGGTTGGTCAAATCCCTTATTACGCAGACGGCGTGTTTGCATCACTAGCGTTTCTATTAGGCTAAACATTTACGGCTCCGACCATATAGAGCAAATTAGGGTTACAGTTATCCTCAACATTCACGAGGTTGAAACCTCGTCTACGGCAGAGCTGGTAGGCCGTAGACGCGAATTCACCGAAGTGTCGGACCATCGCGTTTTTTGATTATCAATTGTTACCCTGTTTGATTGGTGCCACATTTACTTAACCAGTTTGCTGTTGACAAAAATGGATTCTGTCAGGACTTGCATAAACGTTTCAAACTGCTGGATGACCCGGGCAAATACGATGGTGGTATCGGTCGTTATGATGGCAGATAATAGCTCAGCACTGTGTTTAATTATCTCTGCGCGTATAAGATCTTCTTGCTCGTCAGGCACATGAAACCTTGCCAGCCGTTTCATGCATACTTCTGCGGTATTGCGCACTATCATGACCAGTTGCTGTAAGGTGGCTTCACCTTCTTTGTCAATATCAATACACGAGGACAACGCCTGGAGCAACGCGGTATTGACGCCAATGTCGATGGTCAATGCTGCTGTATCTGCGATGTTGGCAGCGAGTGGGTGGCGGTATACAAATAGCTGCTGCTGAGTGAGTAATTTCACTATCAGCGCTGCCCAAACTGGCTGGTTAAAATCAATAGCAGACCAATGGTTAGCTACGAAGTCGATGCATAAGGCGTTAACGATGCCCCATTGTTCATCTTTAACCTCGATTTTTTGCCTGAGGCATTCTTTAGCGACAGCGTTGAACAGTTGCCGGGTGGCATTTAGCATCTCATCAACGCTGCTCATCACATCGCTCTCATGCATTTGTACGGCTCTGGTTAAAAAGGGTGAGCACGCCCGGATGCCGTTAAGTATCCGCGCAACATCAATGTGTTGAGCTGGCTCATGGTGATTATTTATCTGCATTTCACCTTCGTCACCCTCTTCACCTAAAAGCATTTGGTTTAATGCCACTTGCGCCATATTCAATTGTTGTTTGTCTTCATCCAAGCTTAATCCCTCCAGACTGGGCAGGCCGTTGTGCGTTTGCCATAGCGATTTCATTCAATACACTGCCAGGCATTTGAGCTAATAACTGTCGGTTATGATGGGGGTGAAACGCAAGATTGAGGACACTGTTGCTATGGGTTGCGTTCAAGGACTGAGAAATATCCAAGGTTTCATGAACGCTGTGCACAAACCACAGTAGCGACTTTCCAAGCCCTGAAAAATCTGCATCCGTTGTGACCACTCTGGTATTAAATAAACCTTCGTTGTCATGATGTGTGGTGAATAGAGGTTTATTCTGACTTTGATTTGGAAAGATATGCGCAGAAAGTTCGTTACCACGGTTGATAAAATGAGTGAGAAAAACATTTCCTTTAAAGCAGATGCTTAAAGGGACGTCTCGGTTATCAATCTCGGCGTTGGACAGACCATTTTTGTGGCAGTACTCGCTCATGATCCGTTGTAAATAAGTCACCAAATGAGCCGAGCCAGCGGGCTCCAGATATTCGCAGTGAGGGCAACGGGTAGGCGATTGAGCACCGGGCGGTTGCATGTGCATTTCACTGGCGCACAGTGGACATATGGTCAAATCTCTATCAGGTTTTATTAGTTTGGGCATTGGTATAACCGCCAAAAATAGTTGCCCAATAGTGTCTATAGATGTCTACTGGGCTGCAACTAGGTTTTTTCAATAAGTAGAGATAATTTGAATGGGAGGGTACAAGGTGGCGAGTTAATGGGTTTAAGCGGAGAGTTCATCCTTAGGCATCATGCCCTTGTTAATCAAAATATTATAAATAAAATCAATTTCAGCGTCATTATATTGGGATACTTTACGTAATAGTAAAAAAGTTTTCGTCAACTTATGACCTAAAAATGCGGCCAAAACAACACTTATTAGCGCGTGAGCAAGATTCGGTATGTTAAGCGTAGCCTTAGACACCAATATCAAGATGTTAATGCCTATAAAAGATAGGTAGCTTACTGCCGCTTTGAATTTTAGTCGTGATCTAATCACCTTGGTCATTTTCTTACGCTTGTCTTCACTGTTCACTGAGTTACACTTTTTAATTTACGTTTTTGTTTGAGTGACTATGATGAACCATTTTTATTAACAATTCCACGAGTTTTTTCCAATACTATGGATTATCCACTATTTCAATCGCACCATGGCGGTTGCAGTGGTGCGACGCTTCAAGAGTTATCCACAATATTTGTTAACAACCTGTGTATTGTCGTGTACAATAATTGGTTTTATATGATTAACGGTAATTATGAAATGAATATAGAAGCACCAGAACTCACGCCAAAGCAAGCTCGGCGATTGAATATAACAATGGCGATGGTATTTCTGTTTGTCATTTACGTGTTGGTCTCAGATCATATGCGTAAACGAGGGTATCAAAGAGACATTCCTAATAAACATCATTTTATGCTGGTGAGTGAAGGCGACACCGTTAATTACATTGTTCGTCATGGGGCGCTGATTGATCGCTGTGTCGTTAGATACCAGTCACTATTTGACGGCGATGAGATAAACGACACTTTGAAATACAATTACGTTTATAGAGGACCATTTTACCCTCAAGACCAGGGCAAGGAGTCCGGATATGTCAATGACCCTGATGCTTGCCAAATAGGGGATGTTTTTAAGGCCAATTTTAATTTATCAGAACCGAATAATCATCGGTTGATTAAGAGTGATTTGTATAGCATTACGCCGCCTTAGTTGTTTGGCTTTGGTACATGGCTGTTAAACATTTAAGACCTTCCATTGGGTCTGCGTTTAATGCTTTACAGTACCTAATATACTCAATGATATCAAGCCGACGGTTTAAGCTTTCAGTTTTCCAAATAGACGCATGAGACACATTTAAAAGTGGTGCCAAACTTCGATGAGTATGCCGTGCGGTTTGGCGCTGTATTTTTAGCCATTCAATCAATTTTTTATATTCTTCTACATCAACTGTTTTCACACGTTTAAACCTAATATTGAACTTAATTTAGTCGTAAATAACCCTTTATTAAGGGTTATTATTACCTGCTTAAGATGCAACTGCAACCACTCTGAGAAAGAATGACTGCCGATGACAAGAAAGCCAGCGAGTGGCTTAAAGCCCAAATTCAACTGTCTGGCAAAAGCCGAGATGGCGTGGCGGCCCCTGTGTCAGGATAAGTTGTCGATTTTGCGAGGGAGAACGATATCACGCCCCTATTTTGATAAGATGCTTAATTCAAGACCATACCGTCCAGGATTTATTTTTGAAGTGTGTGAAATTATCGGGGTTAATCTTGTCGCAATACCGAAGCAGTAAGGTCTGATATTTAACGTTTTAATTAGCTATTAGCGGGCTTAGTATTATGTTCTATGGCGCTACTGGGCGTTTGCTAATCCCCCTTTTTGACATCACCATCAACTTAGCCGTTTTGTAAATATTCTCACCCAATAACTGACCTATGCTGGTTTTCTGAAACTACGATTTCAATCCTCATATCGTTCAGCTAATTTTCTCATTGAATAACGAACAGTACGTTGTCTTCTGGTTCTTGAACAAGTCACTTGATCTGCCAGTTCTACACTCCAGCTATGTCAACGACCCTGATGTTTGTCAGATTGGTTTTGAATTGATCTGATGTTGCCTGTATTACTGAACCAGATGTCATCAATGGTCCCCTCTGAGCCACTTTAGTTATTGTTGCAACGGCGTTCTAATTAGTGTTTAATGTTGCCCGATTGTTAACTTTGCCTTAGCAGCTATCCCCACTACAAATGGACATATTTATTGAATGGACTACAAAACCTCAAAACTTTTTATAGGAAAACTTCATGAATAAATTAAATCTTGCATTATTGGGCGCTGTTTTATTGTGCCCATTAACCTCTTATGCCGGTGATGAACTCGATGCGATAAATGTTGCCGTTGAACAACAGGCTGTACAGCTTGATCAAACCTTTGGTGTGCTGCTGACAAGTCAAGAGCGCAGCGCTTTAAAGCTCTCATTGATTGCCAACAAAATTAGTGCCGATCAGTCTGATGTTTCTGTTAAAAATAAAATAGAAAATGCGTTTACTGTATATGAAATCACTGACCCAGATAATCAACGTAAATTGGTAATCGAAACGCAAGTTGTACATGGTGGCGGTGGAGTTCAGCCGCCTCAAAACTAAGGAGTGATATTGAATGTCAGAATTGATTTCACTAATGCAGTGGTTACAAGCAATCGTAGAATTTCAGTGGTTGATTGAAATTGTCTTGCTCTTTATTTGTTTGTATTTGCCAACAAAAAATGAAACTGATAGATCTAACATTGTGTCGCTTGCGGTGCTTATTGTGATTGGTGGGTTAGGTTATAGATATGGCCAGCTTATTTTACAGACAGACCCTGATATTAAACTGACATCATTACAACTTTGGTTAAAGACGCATAAAGACGTCATGTTATTTGCTTGGTATTTGGGTTATTGCTTAATGTCTAATGTCGCTATGCTTTCTATTTATCTTATCCATCGGAAGTTCAACCTCCCCAACAGCTTATTGACAAGAACAGTGTTGCTTGGTTTTTTTGCTGCCGCGATGCTGGACCTGTTTCGACTGGCTGAAAGGTACTTATGGGACACTTCTTATTTAGAACTCTTGTATCAATGGGGTATGCCGAGCATAAATATTGGGGCTCTATTGGTAGCACTTACTGTTGTAGGTAAAGAGAGCTACAAATATTTGATAATTAAAACAAATAAGACAAGTAAAACGTAGGGGGAATTATGGCTGTAATCGTTTTCTGTTGTGGCTTTTTTATTGTTCTGTTAGGGACGATAAAGGTTTTTTGGACTTCAATTCATCATACCAAAACAGTGACCTATCCGGGTATGACAGCCGATGACAAACAGCGGTTTGAAATTGTCCATGAGCTTTGCGCAGTAGAGGAAGTTGCCTTTCAACATCCTGACAATGTGTGGGAATTAATTGGTAAAGCTAGTTCAATTAAAGCTCGTATCGCTCGCATGAGCATAAGACAAGGCTGGTTCAAACCGCCCGGTGACAGTAATGTGATCAGTATGGATCGCTTCAAACAAGCCAATAGTGCCTAGAGGTTGTTATGGAACAAATAATGATAATCATCGGCTTTTTAAGCATATTCCGCTATGTGTTTAAAATGAGTGTTAAAACCTTCCGTTTGGCAAAGGAATGGGCACCCGTTGATCAACGTTTTACTCAAGGCGAACCAACAGATGAACAGCACGTCGCTGAAGTGGTGAATGAAATTTGTCGTCTTGAAACATTGTTGATTGAAACTACCGATAGCACTAAAAAGGTGAAGATGATGGAAAAAGTCCGAGAAATTAAATTTCACTTTATAGACTTAAGGATTAAGCCAAGTGACTTTTACCCACCGGCTATCGACAAGGAAGGATCTACATAGTATGGCGTTAATGGTGGGGGGATAACTCCCACTGACTACCAACCTTTGCCATCAGGTTGTCTCTCACATCACCATCGTCACCTCTTTTTCTACCTCCCCATCATCGTCACCCAATAGCTCGGCCAGCGCATCCGGGCTAGGCTGGTTTTCACAAATGACAGTATCAATCCCCAGTTCTTTTAGATAATTTGCTAGCTGTGTGTCGAATGGCACACTTTCTTCTTGGTTTTGTAATTGTGCATTGGCTTCTTCTGCCAGTTCTCGGGTGATTGTTTGTAATTCTAATACTGAGTCATCGAGCTTTTGTTTGTGCTCAAAAGGTTGTCCCTGCATCGACTGTAATGATGCGATACG
Source organism: Alteromonadaceae bacterium (assembly GCA_965277695.1). Classification (GTDB taxonomy): domain Bacteria; phylum Pseudomonadota; class Gammaproteobacteria; order Enterobacterales; family Alteromonadaceae; genus JABSOG01. The sequence continues at coordinate 53,529 of CBDIDQ010000108.1, read as the reverse complement.
CTCGTTAGTATGGGTGATATCTGCTGTTACCCTGTTGTTTTTCTCTGCTAGGGCTGGTGCGAGTTTAACGATCTCTTTGATCATTCGGATGAAGTTTTTGTTGGTGGAGGCGATGTGGGTTTCTTCACCTTTTGCCTGTAAAACGTATCGTTCAAGTTTGCCGTCAAAGCGCAATTTGGTTTCCATTTCGCCGAATTTGCCGATGGGGATGATTAAATCCTGTTTTCCTTTTTCTTGGCTTTTCATTATGGTGAGCAAGTGTTCTTTGATGAATTTTGCCGCTTTATCAACATCTTCAAAGGTTTGTCCTTTGAATTGCCATTTCGCCCCATTGAGTTTGCCAATTTCATCATTGTTAAAGTCGATTGCTTTGGCAAATCGGCTTAAACTCGCTTTAAGGCGGTCTATTTGCTGTGCGCCTTCCCATTGGTTTCTTTGGTGTGACCGCTCTAGGGTGTTTAATTGCTCAACTTCACCGTCAAGGGCAATTTTGCGTTTGATTTTAGGGTTGCCAGTGGTGATGGCCATGACGTCAGCATAGGTGGCGCTGATGTCTTCTTCGATTTCTCTGGCGGCATTTTTCGGGTCTGTCTTGGCCTGAACGATGAAGCCCGCTTTGCGGTACAGCGTCTCCCACATGAATAAGTCAAAAGAGTCTATTGTCGAGTAATTATATACACTAACCTTGTCATTGAGGTTGCCTTGGCGCTCAATTCTGCCAATCCGTTGCTCCAAATCTCTCGGTCGCCAGGGGGCATCGAGATTATGTAAGGCAACCAGTCTTTTTTGCACGTTGCTGCCGACCCCTAACTTCTCTGTTGAGGCAATACACACGGCAATGTCACCGCTATTGATTTGCTCTTCCAGGATTTTTTTCTTGGCTTCGGTGTTGTAGTCTTGCGCAATAGCGATGGCATCCGCTGGAATACCTCGGGTGGTGAGCTTACCCCTTATCTCTTCATAGACAGAAAAGCTGGTGGTTTTTTTGTGAATGCCGATGTCACAAAAAATCAGTTGGGTTAATTTATCGCCTTTTCCAGCGTTGTACTCAGTCATGACATTGTTGATACAAGTATTGACCTTGCTACCAGCAAAATCAGGCAGGTTTGGATCAATCAGTCTGATGTCTAATGAGGCTTTGCGGCCGTCATTAGAGATTTTGAGAATATTATCAATATCAGGTGTAACCAGACTACTTCTCACGCTCCTTGCCCGTTGAGAGAGGTATTCCATGTAGCGTTTAGTCCACTCGCAAGGCTCGGCTGCAACGGCACGAGTATCCACAATGGGACGGGGAAGGTCTAGCGTGTCTGAGGGAATAACATCAGTGATTTGGCGGTAAAGCGATCCCATCTCTGGGATGTTGATAAATTTGCTTAACCGCTGGTTTTCGCGGTAACCCGAGCCTTCCGGATTGACTTCGATGGTTTTGACCACTTCACCAAAAGTGCCCATAAAACTATCAAATGATCCGACATCGGCACTGTCTAATACTTGGGGTGCAAGAAACCGCATCATGGTATACATATCACTCATGGAGTTTCTGATGTCGGTGCCTGTGGCAAATATAATGCCTCGGTTATCATTCATCTCTTGGATAAATCGGCAAGCCATGAACATGGCCGTCGCTTGCCGGGACTTAGTGGTATTAACCCCTGGAATATGGCCCATTTGGGTCGGTGTAGATAAATTGAGGAAGTTATCGGCTTCATCACAAAAAATTGCATCAATGCCTAATTCATCGAGATAGAGCAATTCATCTTTACGTTCGTTGTCGGTTAATTTTACTAAGTCTTGTTCTAGCGTTTGTAGATCTTTTTGAACTCTTTTAACCGAAAATTTTGCTGCATCATTATCACTGTCCTTTAGTCCCTGGAGCACTTTTTCAAGTTGCCATTTTTCTTGCTCAATGACTTTGGTTTGAAATGCCGGTGGGGTGGCAATTTTGCTGAAACTGGAGATCGCCATGATCACCATATCCCAGTCTCCCGGTGGCGATTCTGGCGGTGTTTTCCAGTCGCTGTGCTTTGGTCATTTTCTTTGGGTCAAGGGTGAGTATTTTGGCATTAGGGTAATGATTGAGTGCCATGCCTGCAAACTGGGATAGCACATTATTGGGCACGACCATCAGCGGTTTTCGATGCACACCCAAACGTTTGCCCTTCCACTGCACAGCCACATAAGGTAAATGTCTTGCCAGAGCCAACGCCATGGGCGGCGAGTAAACTGCCATCGGTGATGTATCTCATGATGGCATTTAACTGGTGAGGCCGTGGTTTAAACGGGTTGCCCATCAGCAGGGGCGACATCGTGGGGAGATCTAAAATGAGAGCCATCGTATTGTTGTTCAACAAAAACATTAAATTGCTCATTGTAAATTTTGCTCAGTTCAGCCATACGCGCTGGCGTCGCCCATACCCAATCTTTAAATGCCTGGCTTATTTGATCGGCTTTGAGGTTGGCTTCAAGTGTTGCTTCTGAGTTAACCACTTCGCTGTCAAGCTTGGTGTCTTTTACCACAATTTTGCGCGAATTCAGTAGTTTTTCAATGATGGCATCGGCGCTGAGACGTCTGGTACCAAACATTTCTTTGGTACGACCTTCATTACCTTCTATGACCCTTTTATCTACTCGAACCACCCAGCTGGCATCACTGCGCACCACGCTGAATTGTTTTTCCGCTGATACGGTGTCGTTTTCACCCGTGACGATGTGCTCGATAAATTGCGACATGTAACGCATGGGGATCCAGGTTGCGCCTAACCGCACTCTGATTTCAAACGGTTCAATGGGCGTCGGCATAATAGCGGTTAAAGCCGTCACATTTTTTTCATAGCGTGGATCAAGCTCATTGGCTTGTGTCGCTGCATCTAGCTTAATTTTTGATATTACCGGATAAGTAGTGGGCACTGGCTTCCCAGTTGTCATTGGCTGGATTTAAGTACACTTCATCCGCCAGTTGTGGATGGATCTCATCCCAGGGTTGGTCTAACAGGTTACTAATGTAACTGGGGTCGACTTTACCCCTCACGCCCAATGATATATGTAGCGCTGCCTGCGGCGACTCAGCCTGATGGGCGCTTATTTGACTTCTAATCGTTGCTACGGTAAAAATATCGGCCTTGGTTGCCATGTTCGCTTTGCTGTCAAAAAACTCTAGTCCCAGCAACAATGGCGCATCAGGATCGGATTTGAACAAGGCTTTGTTGGCCTTGGTATTTAAAGGACCGTATTGTCTAATATATTGGTCATAAAGTTGGTTTAGGGTGTCTTTGGACTGATTAAACGCCTGTTCTGCGCCATTGTTGAGTTGCAATCTGATATGGCTTTTGACCTGATCACGCAGTTCAATCATTGACTTAACATTGTCAACGCGAGTCTTTGGCACTTTGAAAGCCGTCGATTGCAGCTCATAATCTTCCAGCGCTTCGTTATATATCGGGTGTATCTGGTGTATTTCACCTTGTTGAATAACGAGGGAACCAGGCTTGAGCTGGTTTGCATCCACTTTGTGGTAGTCAATGGGCGCGTGTTCAGTGGGAGTAATCACTGTTTCGGGACGATACTCATTAAGAATACCAGCGGGGAAATGGTCGACTTTATTTTTGATTTCAGCAGCAATATCATCGCCATTAAAAATGATAGCCAGCTCTCGGCCAAATTGGCCTTTAATTGAAACCGCTTCGCCAATGATCATCTGTGGGTTATCAATGAAGTAGTTGTTAATGTGATGGGCATCGTAGTCATTATCTTCTCCGGGCTCAGAGAATACAAAAATTTTTTCACTGGTGTTTACCCAGTCGGTATTTTGCGGTTTTTCATCGGCAAAGCGTTTTTGGAAATAAAGGATATCCGCGCTGACTTGGGTGCCAGCAAATTGACCAAAAGTCTCTCTAGGTAGTCGAATAGCGCCAATCAAATCGGCCTTGCCAGCGATTTTTTCTCGCACCGTGGTATTGGCTTTATCCATGGTGCCAGTTGAGGTGATAAAGCCGATGACGCCACCTTCTCGGACCTTATCGAGACTTTTGAGGATGAAGAAGTCGTGGATTAAGTGATTATCTTTGCGGTATTCAGGATCGAAGACTTTGAAATCGCCAAAAGGGATATTTGACATCATCAAATCGAAGTAATTGGGCGGTATTTTGGCTTTCTCATAGCCTTGGTGCTTGATAATGTTTTCACCATACAGCATTTGGGCGATATCAGCGGTTACATTGTCCAGTTCTCTGGCAGAAAACGCGGTGTTTGCCGCTATGTCTTTTGGCGTCGCGCCGATGAAATGGCCTGTGCCAGTGGAGGGGTCGAAAAATCGCCCGCCATCAAAGCCTAAATGCCGGGCGATATCCCACATCGCATGAATGATACTGGGGGGGGTGTAAAAAGCGGTTAAGCTGCTTCTTTTGATCGCGTCCAATTCTGCGCGGTCAACCAGTTGTATGAGTTGTGACAATATGGGATGGTTATCACTTTTGCCTAGTATTGAAGCTAAACCACCCCAGCCAGAATATTTTACCAGCGCTTGTTTATCTTGTGCGGTGGGTTGTCTTGCAGTGTGTTTAATCTCTTGCCTGACGTTAAGTGCTTTGATGTTCAGGTCAGCTCTATGTTTAGCTAATCCCGACACGGCACCTTCCAGCGCATCCGGTAAGAAAAAATCTATGCCTCTGGTTCGGGTAGTCTCGCTGCCAACGCTAATTCCAGCGCGGTGGCGGCTATCTCTTGATGGTAGCTCATCAGTACTTGGTATTCGGTGGTTGCCGGTTGTGGGTTTTTCTCTTGGAGTTGTTCGGTTAGCTGGTCGAGCAGTGTCTCCAACTGTGCTTGCTCGTTCATCAAGTGGGCTTGCCACTGATTGTTGCTGATTAGTTTCTGGGTTGCTTGGGGCAGCGACATCCGCCAGTGTTTTTCTATCATCATGCCGAATCGGTTTTGTTGAAATTGGGCCACTACTTGCTACCTTTTTGTCGTTTGCTTCAGGCTCCTGAGCAGGTTTGCCTTGTGTTAATACTGTTAAGCTTTTATTGGTCTTTATTCTTTTTCGAAATAGTTGGTTTTGCGCTAGCTGCTGCAAAGTGTCAAAAATAGGCTTTACCGTCGCCGCCTCGTTGGCGGAGGTGAGTAAAAAGCGGCCATTTTCAATGGTTATGTTTTCGCCAGCAGGCAATTCAGCCTTGAGTGTCAAGTACGATTGCTTTAACTGCTGGGCATGTTCTAGCGCGAAAGCAAAAAGTATAGCACTCTGCCACGCCTGATTCTCTAGTGCTTGGGTTTTTTGCGTGGTTATTTTGTCCAGCAAACTATCAAAATGGCCATTGTGAGCTTTTAATAGGGCATTAAATTGATCAGTATTTGCTTGAACATCAATGACGGCTACCCGGGCAAGGCTGATGTGTTGGATTTTCGTATTGCCTTTAACATCGAGATAGACTGACAGTGTTTTATCTTGAATTGACTCGTCAATATCATGGACTGTCATGCCTTTTGCGAGGTTCAATGCTTCATCTATCCATGCCACCGGGGTTTGGGCAGCTAACACCGGTGCAATCATGGCCAGGTTCTCTGCTTCTTCTAGTGCGCCAATAATTGAGCTGTATGAGTTGGTGACGATTTCGCCTTTATGGTTTTTTCCCTGCCACAGTAACGTGGCATTGTCGACCACGGGTTCAAAGGTGATATGACTAACGGCTTGGCTGATGGCATTATGCCAAGTATCGGGCGTTAAATGACTTAATTGTGATAGCCAGATGGCCGTCGCTCTTTCTACCTGGGTATTATCACTACCATGTGTCAGCACCTTATCAACCCAGAGCGCGTCGACGCGCTGTTTTGATAGGGTGTCGAACATTCTCTTGTGGTCAAGTACGGTTAATAAGTCAGTGTTGATAACGCTGTGTTTTTCACCTGAAACCTTGGTGTCGTTACGGATATAGCCGTATTGTTGCGCTACTTTTTGCGTCGCTTCATAGTGTGACGATAATTTAGCCGTCATGCCAAAGGTGAGTTTTTGACTGGCGATGTCAAGCCAGTTATCCATGCTGGTATTGCCAAAAAATCGAGCGAAACGCGCTTTTTCGTCATCGGGCAGGGCATAGAACAATGTCTCGGGTGTTTCTGGGGTATTTGACAGGGCGTTAAGGACCAGCGCCTGATCATAAATACCGCCTTCAATGGTTGTTCTATCACCCGCATGTACGGTGCCTGTCATTTTGGCATAGCCAGAAAGCTGCTTAAGACTCAGTGACTGCAAACCATCAGCGAGTTGTTGGCGGGCTTGTGCGTCTGTAGACAAAGGTAATTCATTAACTAGCTGGTCTATTTCACTGAATTCAAATTTGGCTTGGTGTTTTGGCGTGAGCAAAAACGTTGGTAAATCCATTGAATAAAGCGCTATGCCTTGGTCATTAAAAAGCAAGGGCCGATCTTTAGCGGATACTTCGGCTTGTGTGATCACAAAGCTGACTGACTTTTCTTTAATGACAGGCAGAGCACCATTAAACTCGGTGATCTCACCGATTAAGCCGCCATTGAAATCATAAAAAACACTTGTCCCGATACGGAGTTTGGTGTTAAGCTCTGCGCTGTCAGTGATGACTGGCTGCTGTTCCAATGGGTTTAGTTGAATATCGCTGGATGGGTGATAAAACCCATCAAGCGCGGCAATCTGACTATCCGTTCCATGAAGTAATACCCATTGGTGATGCAGCATTTGCCATTGACCTTGATAGGTCCCGCTGACCATATGCAACGCCAATTCATTGGCCTGTTGCTGTGGCATGTCCTGGTAATAAGCCGTTTTGAATCGGTTAAGTGCCATAGATTGGCTTAACATCGTTAAGTAAGGTTCATTGTTATCGGGTTGTGCCGATATTGCCTTGAGTGGGATCAGCGTTGCCAACGATAAATCTGTTGGCTCCCGACTTGCTTCGCTTGATGTTTCGGCAGATGCCATCATTTCATGATCAGGTATAGTAATGGCGGCATTGATGTCTTGAATACGCTGTAATTGTTGTTCAACCTCTGCCCCTAATATCTTCTGGTAGGCCAGTTCACTGACTCGTGCTAATTGTAAAGCGATAAACGACTGAACAATGGTTCTATTGCTTTCACCAGCATAATCGGCGACAAACAAAGCCATGTGATCGGATTGAGCAGCCAGATGGCTGACGATGGAGGCCATTGTGGCATCGGTTACCGCCGATGAATGGGTCGCTTTTAGTTTGGTTTGAAGCGATTGTTTGACATCAAACATCGATTGGTCAATGAGTTCGATGTAATCTTCCACCAAGATGTCTCGATCACAAAACCCGTGCAGTATGTCTGTCTGTGAAATAAGGGCACTGTCAAGATTAGCAAAAGGCTGGCGTTGCATTTTGTTGTCAGTATTTAGCCGATCAACGAAGTATTCATCTTTTGCATCTCCGGGGTGGATCACAATGAGTTGATCGGCGGACTGCTGATAAAACGCACCATAGCCTTGGCTTGTTATCCATTGTTTGATGGATGATAGGGAGTGAACCACCGCTTTATCAGTAATTGGTGTGAGTTGATACTGCGCCAGATAATCGTTTGGTAGCGGGGTCGGGGTGGCGATCATTTTATCGTCAAGCATATTATAGTAACTAATGCCCTCGGGCATTGATAAATCGGCAGTCGCAGTGTCGCCTAACAATCGGTAACGATAATCGCCTTCTTTGACGAAATCCGTCGCCGCCAAGCCCACCACGGTTTGGTTAGCAAATGATTGTAACGCGTATATTTTTCGGCTGATCGGGTCTAGCTGGACTATTGAGGCTAATTGTTGGTCAATGTCTTGTCTTAAGGTGGCGATAGCCACTTTTTTAACAATTTCTTTGGCATCATTGCGATAGAGGCTTTCATTGGTGGTGATTTCATAAATATTTCTGCTGACATAAGCGGGCACTTTACGACCTGCCTGCTCCCAGCTTAATGCTGCTTTGATATAACTGTATTGTGCTAACCGCAGGTGTGAATTATCCTTTAAGTGCGCCAAGCGGCTGGCAATTTGCTGGGCCATTTTGGTACTGTTCGATACCGTGGTTAAGCCAATATCAGCCGCGATTAGGGTCAGTTCATCAACCGACATGCTGGCAAATTCATCGACGGTGATGGCTAACAATCGTCTCCTTTGCGACCAGATATCCAACACCTTGTTGGCAATGGTGTGTTCATCATCATCTTTGGTGACGGGGGCACCATGCACGTCAGCCAGTAGCAAAAGCGCGTCTGTGTCGTATTCATCTGTTAATTGAGCGGCAGAGGTGCCGGTTAAATTGATAGCCAAGACCGGATGAATCGGTCCTAATGCCCCGGTGGAATTCATCCAAGCTTTAAACGTCGGCAAGTGCAACGGTAAAGGTTCAGCTGACGCGTGATCAGTTAACAGTTTTGACAGCTGGCTATACTGTAAGCCAATCGGTTCGTTGATGTCATATTCACTGGGGATGTAACCGCCTGCTCTGGCCAAAACCACTTCGTGGCTTGCGCGGTGGTTAATCGCACTAAATATCCCTTCATAGAATGCTTTGAAAGACGGGTAGCCATTGTCTTTTAAGTCCTTGCGGCTGGCAGCGGTATCGACTCTGGCGGTGCTTGGATTAAAATAAGGATTGCTTTGATAGTATGCGCCGCCGGGCCTAAAAGCCTCGTCAAAACATTCGTCATAGAACAATTCGTCTGTGGCTAAGGCGGTCATAAATTGGTGGAATTGAGCAAATTTGGGCGTTGCTGGTATGACGGCGATGGGCGCGGTTTTGCCTTGATTAACCGATTGGTTGTAGAGTGCTGCCAGCGCGTTTTCATCCGCTGGAGCGATTGAAAAGTGTTGTTTTAACGCAATAATGGCATCGGTAAAATTCATCTCTTGATTGATCAAGGCGTCGATTTTACCGCGAATGTCGGTTGGGCTTAGCGCGGGTTTGGCGGTTGAGTTTGCGTTATTGTCGGTTAATGCCTCAGTCGGTAATTTTGGCAACAAACGTTTGTATGCCTGATTGGCGACAAGGAAATCATCATAGGGTTTTAGGCGTGAGGTGGATTGTTCGATGTCCTCAATCACATAAAGTTTGAGACTGCCAATCAGCACTTTTTTCAAACGCAGCAGGTGGTCGTCTATTTGTTTGCTGAATAAAGTGTTGGTTGCCAACGTTTTGGTTTGTAATGGTACTTTTTGTTCTCTTTCCTGCTGACTGCCGCCGACCATGATCAACAAATATTGACCGTCACTGACTGCGCTATCAGCGGTTTCGCGGTATTCAAGGTGAAGTCCGTTAAATTGTATTAATGTTTGGTAGTACGCCTGTGCTGATCCGGACGCTTGTGTTAATTGCCGGGGAGTAACGCTAATCTGCGTCATCGGTTTTTCGACGTTTTTGACTAAATCCTGTTCAGGCGCTTGAAACTGCGCCACTAAATGGCGGTAGTGTTCATTAACGCTTTTGACTTCGGTTAATGTGTCTAGGTCGCAGTCGAGAAAATCCTTATCGTATCTACCATAGGCCAGATAGGGGTTTTCTATCTCAAGGTCTAACGGTGATTGTCCGCTAAAATATTTCATAAAGGTTTTGTTGTGGGTCACGCCTTTGACTGCAATGTAGGCCGCTATGTAGTCATTGAGTTGGCTTAAACGTTGATTAGCAATCTCGTTATACAGGGCATAATAGAGACCCGCTGCGGTGCTGACTTGCTGACCTTTTTGCCAGTTAGGCAGCGGATTGTCATTGATATATTTGATATCTGCTGCCAATAACGCCGGGTCAAATCGTTGTTTTTTTGGGTCGTAGTAGGGACTGCCAACAGATTTGATGGCCTGATCGGCAAAGTGTTCTCCTTGATGACCCAATTTATTGGTTTTGATAAATTGACGGGTAAACGCTAATAAGGTCTTGGCACGATTGGCTTTAAGGTCTGATTTGTTTTGGCTTTTAGGCGTGACAAAATCGTTTGCTATCGGGTCGGCGACTGCCAAGGTGGGTTTTTGCGCTATCGAACCGTCTTCATCAATGACTTCATTAACAACCGTGTCTAATCGGTTTTTTTCATCGGGGCTTGGCTTATCATCAAGTGGTTCAGGTACTTGAGGATATACAGAAGGCTTACCGAGTATCTCAGCGGGTGGCTCATTGGTGTCAACAGCAATAAAGTCGGCTGCGATACTGTCCGCTGGCGCTGTAACTGGGGTGGGTTCTTTGATGGCTTCATCGTTAACCAGCGTTGCTAGGGCATTATTGGTGACATCAGTCGATGGTGCTTGCTCAAAGTCAAATCCACTTTGAACCGGTTCATCTTGGGGGGCTGGATTTTGTGTTTGAGCGGGTATCTCATCGATTCGTGGGTTGACGATATCAATGGGTTCATGGTTTGTATCTGGTGTGCTGATTGGTTCAGCAGTGCTGGTTTCATCGTAGTCTGCTGATGGTGTTTCGAGTGATTCATCTGCAAAAATCGGGTCGTTAGCGGGGTGATTTTGTTCAGGACCCGGCACTAGCATGGCTGGTTGAACAGCTGCTAAGGGGTGAAGTTGGTCAGCCTCAGTCAATTTTGCCGCTATCAAAGGGTTTAACGTATTTAAGCGGTCTAATTGGCTGTTCACTTGTTTCAAGGCGTCACTGAGTGCCAGAATGTCGTCAATGGTCGATGTGAGGTTTATGTTGGTTGATGGCACTGGCTCTGGTGGTTCAGAAGGCTTTGGCGCTTGCACTGGCGTACTTAGCTGTGAATACTGTTGCTGGGCAAACGACTGAGCTGCAAATAATTGTGCGGCGACTACCGGGTTAAGTGTTGAGAGATTGGCAAGTAGTGCATTGACTTCTAGCAAGGTCGCCCCTAGGGCGTACTTATGTTGCGCAGCGGCTGTTTGGTGGCTAAAAGAGCGTTCTTGTCTGGCGTAAATGGCGGCAAACACATAGTTTGACTCGCTTAATAATCCCGGTTCGCTGTGACTCAACCTGAGGTGTGCATCAAGGATTTCTGCTGCGGCTAAACCGCTAAAATGGGTCGCTTGGGTGAGTGCCAGCGATCCTTCGTTGTTTGCTGCTGTTATGGCTTGTTGGACTATTGGCTGATGAGTGGCTGGCTGCTGGTTGACTTGCTGATGTATGACAGGCGGTTGTTTTATTTCAGTGTGTGGTTGATGTTGCTCAATTTGTAAGTGTTGGGCAATCGCTGACTCGACAAACTCAAGGGCATCAATACTGCTGATCTCAAAGCCGAATTCTTCAGGTTTATAGATAGGCGTGACCAATGACAGCGCCTTTGCTATTTCATCTTTGAATTGCTGATCACCAAAGTCCCCTCTGATGATAAAGCGACTGCCAGGCTCCGTGGTTATGGGCCGGCCAAAATACAGTCGAGGTGAACCAACCTCTTGATATAAATAGCTCCGAATAAGGTTCTCAGCATCGTGGGGGGCTATAAATCCTTTGAGTACTTCGTTATATAGTGGTGTCTTGCTTGGAAATATTGAGGTGAGCGCTTGTTCTATGCTGTGCTTTTCTTCATCGGTGTTAAATTGCACCAAGGTATAATGGCCGTTGGCATTGACAGTGATTTGAGCACCGTTGGGTCCAGCATTAGGTGTTATGGCTGCTTCGACAGTGGGTTTTGGGTATGGCTCGGCAAATGTCACCTGAACTTGGTGTTCAGCGGCAGAATAGTTATTGGTATAAGTGGTTTCGGTATAGCTTGACGACACTGAACGTTCGCTGAAACTGGCCGTTACTGAGGGTGTTTGTAATGTCGCTGGTGTGGGGGCTTCAATATCCGGCGTATCACTGGCTTGCTGAGAATCAACTGATTTAACGTCACTGGGTGCAGAGGGTTTTTCGGCTTGCACTGGATCGGTTTGTTGTTGCGGCTGGTGATCTTTATTTATTGGAGTAGAGCGGTGTCTTTGCCAAAGTTTGGCGGCATAGGCTTTAATCTCTTCGGACGAATGGACGGTTAATGCAGCCCTAATAAAGATATTCTCCAACTGGTGGTCTGTCATTTCGATAGCTGGCTGGGCACTTCTCAGTGCGTTTATACTGCTACTGATTTCTTTTTCAAGTTTGTCCAAGCCGCAATACATCATGCGAGAGCCATGGTAATGCAGTGCTGAGCTGGGTGGTTGCCACAGGTTGGCCATTTGACTTTTTACTAGATCTAGTCCGGCGATCTTTTCTAAATCATTAAAATCAGTGGGTTTGTCTGTGACTGGCAAGCCGTTAAACCTTGGTAGTGAGTAGTCAACCTGGTATTTATATGATGCCTCCAAAGCGGCCATCGCCCCGGGGTTGCCGGTCTTAGGTTTGAATATATCGTTGTCACCAAACACTAAAAATGGGTTATTGGGGTGTTTGGCGCGGTATAGATGAATAACACTATCCATGTTGCTTTTACTTAAGCAAACAACAATGGCATGTCCTCTGGCTTTGAAAGCAGTGTAACCATCGGCTAAACCCTCGACAAAACCAATCGGCTCATTGGCCTTAATTTCTCCAATAAGACAGTGTGTGCCCAACACCTCACCAGTCTCTGGGTTACTGAACGAAAAGCCATGGTTGAATTTTTTGTTTCTCTTCTTTCCTTTTTCATCGATCATGGGTTGGTGTAACAGCTTTTGCACCCCGACAAAGTTCATATTGATATCGACAATCGGGTAAGTTAAATGGGGGTTGTCAGGTTTACCGCTGATGCGCAAGTCGACATATTTTTCAAGACCGTGCAGCCCTTTATTGTGGTAGTAATTGTGCTGATAAATATCTCGCGAGAAGCCGGGGTGATGGTTTTTCCAATAGGCCACTTGAGTGTGGTAAAACGCGATGTTTTCGATTCGCTGTTGTTGTGCTTTTTCTGCCCGTATCAGCTGGTCTTCTTTGAGTTTTTCTCTATTAACGTCGGGTATCGTTGATGGTTTTCTTTGCCAAACTTCAGATTGATATAAGTTATTTAGGTCGTTGTAGGGGTTGTAATTAAATGAACCCTCAACCAATACTTTTTTGTTAATAAAATTCAGTGAAAATAATCTTATATCCCCTTTTCTTGACAGGGTTGTGTTAGCTCCTAAAGCGACAGACCCTTGATGTGACGGGATTTTATTGTGAACAGTTTTACCATCTTTTATATTGCCAGTTAATACATCCTTGCTATTAAATATCACATTCGGTGCTGTAGCCTGCCAGTCTATTTGAGCTTGGTCGGCGACCATTGAAATCTGATCGCTTAAGTGATTCATCATTTGATGAGGGTCATTGCCAAACTTACGATCCAGCCAGGCAGGGAAGGATTCTCTTTCAGGGTAAGTTGAGCCTGCTTTAGCTTTATTTTTGGTCGCTATCTTTGGCTGGGGTTGCAGCGATGGTTGAGTTGGCGCTTTAGTCGGTGCCTGGGTGGCTGATTGTTTGAGCAAACCGCCAGCACTACTGATGATCGTGGCGCTGAGGTTATCCGTAAACACCGTTTGACCATTGGCCAACATTTTTCCACCATACAGTTGTGCCAGCTTTGCTATGGCCGCTTTAAAAGGGGGTTCTGTAATTCGCCCCCTAAACGTAATGTAGTATTGGTCGCTAATTTTGTAATTGTCGATGTAAACGGCCGGGGTGCCAAGCAAGTCAGATAAGTTTGATTCGACAATCTGGCGATAAAACTTAGGAAAGCTCAAACCACCGGTTTTGTTACTGTAGGGTTTGGTTTGATCACCGCTAGCCTGCAAAATTCGCGCTTGCCATTGCTGCAGGGCGGCGGGGTTGCCCCAGACGTTAAAAGATTGGCTTTTTCCTTTACTATTAACATAATCACCAACCGTTAAGGGAAAGCCCGCAATGGATTGACCCGGTTGTGGTGGGGCGGTTTTGGCCGCGTTGGCCATGGCAGGATTGGCGGGATTAAGCCTGAACGGCACACTTTCTTCGTTGGCATGTCGGCCCAGTAGTCCGGATGGGTTGGTGATCACTTTAGTCTTTGGCAGCGGGATGATGTTATCAATTAACTGCTGGTTGCCATTTTTAGCGGTGGTAAATGCGGCCAGCGACCAAGTTGCCTGATGGTCACCGTTGATAGTCGTTTTGAAGTTTGGCAACCGGGGCTAAGCGATGGTTATTGTCATCGAGCCCATAATCGTTAACCCTTGCTTTGGTTAAACCACACACATGAACAAACCCATTGGGTCGCTTAAGGGTTTCTTTGACCGCGATTAATAATCCTTTGAATAGGTTTAATTTTGCGCCATTGGCTGGTTCACTTAAGAACCGCTCAATGGTGTCGTTTGGGGTCTCCGCTTTTCGTTGATAGAATTCAAACCCACTAGAGGATGTTGAGCCATCGGGAGCGGAGAAGCCATAGCGGATCATGAACCCGCGCGTACCATTGAGCGCTGGTCGCCCGCCTTGGCCTTGGATCATCTGGGCGATGGTTTGGCGTAATAGCGCGATGTCGGTGACTGACGCTGGCTGCTCATCCAATACAGCCGCTTCAATAAAGGTGCTTTTGTTGGGTTGCGGCGAGGCCAGTTGTCTTGGTTGCCGATCAACCTTGATAGGGGTGACAAACACATCTTCTTTTTGTGGCTCTTTTGATAGTGTTGACGCCGATGTGGCTAGCGTTAACCAGACTGTTGGTTGATTATTTTGACATCAAATAAGGCGACCAGCGCCCCTTTTGGCGCATAGCTGTTGAGCTGAGGGTTACCAAGGGTATGAATGAAATTGGCAGGTGAAACAAGTTCGCTTTTAATCAATAAACGTTTGCCGTCGGGCACCCGAGTGCCATACAGGGTGTTTTTGTCGAGGTTATACGACTGAACCGCAATAATCACGTAGGGTTCTGTGGTGGCTGTCATATTTTACCTACTGTGCTGGTTGGCTGAGAATGTTTCGACGTTGTTGTCTGGTGAAAAAGTGCCGGGTCATTGACTTGTTCAAGTTGCATCAGCTGTTGATGTAACTCATTTAGTTTATTGCTCGCCGCTTGTCCGATGGTTTCGATAGCATCAAATATTGGTCCTCTGGTTTGGGTGGCGTTATAACAGCGCATTTCTCTGCTGGTAAAGCGGCTCAAATCCAAACCAATAGATGCGGCAATGGTGTCCGAGCTTGCTGCGCACCACGCCTCCAAAGGATTGATAATGACCTAAGTCATTGATGGGACCATTTTGACTATCAGCCATCAGCTGGTTGGTATTGATGACACGCTCGCGAAAATGAGCCCGGGTCTACCCCCAGCTTGTGCTCTAAATATGAACCTGCGGCTTCTACGTCCAGTTTGTCATAAGTCCGTGCCGACGCACCCGCATAGGGGGATTGCATATTGTCGCGTATCCCTAGCTTTATTACGGTATCAACAAAATCGCGGCTACTGCGTTCTTTTAGCGCCAACGCAGCTTGATGAACTTGATTAGCCACGGTCATTTGCTGGCTTTTTCGGTGTATATGGCGCTGTCTTGTGCTGAAAGCTGAGCTGGTGGATCCACTTTAATGATGGGTGCGATGCCATTGAGAATGTTGTGCCAGTGTAAGTTACCGGTCTGTAAAATTTCCTTATATAAACGCATATCTCGGTGTACGGCTATCACCTCAAACCCAATCTCTTCACGCCCTTTTTGTGCCATTTCGGCGGTGATTGTTAATACTGCTTGGAAAGCGCTAGGGCTAACTTTGGCCATCCTGACTAAGTTATCTAACATAGATTTGTCGACAGTTAGATTGGCCTGATAAAGTTGGGCACATTGGATATGCCGGGTATTGGCCACCAGTTCGTGGTAGTGAAGGCGAATTTCGTCCGAAGCCACTTAATGTTTCTTGGCGATTGATATGGCTATCGTACAAAAAAGTGTCGTGACCACTGCTGCCTAACAAGGTCGGTTTAGATATCATCCAGGGATGATTGCCGCCTTGTATTGTCGCCATCTGGGTTTCACCTACCTTGTTTCGCGTTAGTCCATAGTGCGTTTCGAGCATCTTACGGGCAATGGTGGTTACCACGCCTTCTCGGTCTGTTTTAGCGGTGCCTGGCAGTGGCACTGATTGCAGCTTTTTGGCCGAATAAATCTCTTGAACACCAATGGCTGGGTAGTATTCCCTGTCGTTCATTGGCAATCAACGCTCGGATCTCTTTTGCCCCTAAGCCACCGGCTTGATTAATCACTCGCTCAACGCCCTGCGGGTTGTGTAGCTTTGATACCGCTGTCAACCAACTAAGGGCTTGGGCTGTTGTAACGGCACCCGCTCGGACTTGTGGCAGCGCGAGTGCACTGGTGCGATAGCGGTCAACTGACTGTTGCCAGTCAGCTTGTTTTTCCGGGATTTCAGCGCTGACTGGAATGGTTTCCATCAGCCATTTGGTCGAATGTTTTGAATGGCTGCGGCCATTTGTTTACCGGGTGGGATTGCTCTCATTACAACGCTATTTTCAGTACGGTACACCATCAAGGGGGTCATGACTTTGTTGGTTGCTATCAACAATTTAGTATTGCTCAAATGGCGTTTCCAGCCCTTGTCCAATAAGGCGCGATCTGGTTTTTCGTCGAGTAGTTGCGCGATGGGTTGATTACCCATGAGCGTTTTCATTAATGCTAAGCGCTGGTCCATGTTGTCTTTGGTCAACACATAGGTGGCTTTGGCTTCGGACGCTTTGCCTAGAATACCAACGGGCACAAAGCGCACTTGCACGTCGCCATTGTTTATTCTGGGTAACAGGTCGGCGTGGCTTTTGAGGCAGGCAGGGCAGCGAAAATCGAAAAATACATACAAGACCTTATCCGAATGGCTACCAGCGCGAATGTACTGTGACTGCTCAAGTGATGCATAAATCCCTTCGGCATCAATACCTGAATAATTGGTCGGTAGTGGGGCGGTTTGCGGCAAAATCGGTGAGAAGTCATTGACTGTCTTGAGGTGGGACTGAGCGGCTTGTGCATGTTGTTCAAGGTTGTTTCTTGTCGCTTGAGTCAGTGTCGCTTGAGCCAGTGTTGCCTTGGATGGTTGCTGGTTTTTGATTGCATCTCTTAGTGTTTGTTTAAAATCAGCCGTGGCTGAGGCTTGTGATTGATTACGTTGAGCCAGCGATAGCATTTGTTTGCTGTGCTGTGCGGTAATATCGTCAGGCTTCAGGTAGGGGGAGTATAAGACCCCGGCAATTAAATGTTTCAAGTCTGGCATCAAGTAAAATTTTCGTTGCTGCCCGTTTCTCACTTCCTTGGCAATAATTTCGATGATGCCGGACGGTGCATTGGCGAGTGATTGTAATACCATGGTTTGACCAAAGTATCTCGTCAGTGCCGACTGGGCATGTTGCCTGTTATGTGAGGTGGCTCTTTCGTATAACAGTGATGACGCTTGAATAACGGGAAGGGTTTGCACCATTTCAGTCTCTATAGTGGGCTTGTACTGCTCAAACACAAATTCAATTTCATCGGTGCAGCCCAATAAAAAGAAAATGCATAGCATGGCAAGGGATGTTTGTTTTATCGACAATGTGACAGTCCTGTTAATTTCAATGGCCTATTATCTTATGGCTTTGAAATCTGTGCTTCACGGAATAAATGTCAATAAGTACAGTTTCTTATTGCAGACCAGTCGTTAGAGTTTACCGAATACTGTTGATTACCAAGATAAATTGGCAGATGTTATTTCACTGGCAAATCAATAAGCAGATTATTTAGAGTAGCTGGCTCTTCACCTTGGGCTGTTTTCTGTTGGTATTTACTTTAAGCATGGCATGTCGGTAGAGATATAAGGATGTTCAAGGTACAATCCCCGGCTATTTAGTGTTCTGGTGTAGTTCGCAAGCTATTAGCATGTGCACTACACCGATTATCATTAATCAATCGGAGTCGTGTTTAGATGAACAAAAAATTTTCAAAGAGAAGTGTTATTGATAGATATCCAATCATTAGACCAACAACAGCTCAATTTGGTGCTAAGTGAAATGGGCTTAAAGGGGGTTCAGATAACTCAAGGACAATATGAACAACAGACTAAAGCCGCTGTTGCTATTGTCGATGTCAAAAGCCATACCGATAGTGCAGTAACCGAAATAAAAATAATGCAACAGCGTTTAAGCCAGTGGCAGTCAACGCCCCCGCTTATCCTGGCCATTGTTGATGTTGTTGACAGCGAAAAAACACAATTGTTTCGACTCGGCGTTTTTGATTATATCAGTAGTCCTCTTATTGTGGCCGAGTTCAAAAATCGATTAAAACACGCCCTTTATCAGTACGATCTGGCGCAGGTGGTTGCACAGCAGCTAAATGCAGCGACACAAGCTGAACCATTTGACCTAGGTTTGTGTGATCAGGTTGATTTTCTCTTGGCGGATAAAACCGCCCAATACTTAACCCGTCAATTGGCCAATGAAGTCAGCTTAAACGATTTGGTGCGCCATATGGGCACCAATAAAAACAAGCTCAGAAACGCCTTTAAAGCCTGCTTTGGCACAACGTTGTTTAATTGGCTAGCCGAGCAGCGTTTGGCGCACGCTGCCCTGTTATTGGAAACAACCTCTCAGAGCATCCTGCAAATTGCCGGGCAAGTGGGTTACCCGGATTCAAACAACTTTGCTACCGCCTTTAAACGGGCTTATGGTTTATCCCCTTCAGAATATCGTCAATCATTGCAAAATACACAGCCCTTAACAAAAGTGCCCTCAACAAAGAATGTTGTGCTCTGAACAAAGGTCAGGTGTTAATCGGTTCAATACACTATGGCATACTAAAGGTAACAGCAACCTCAACAACAAAAAGGTGAGAGTGTCAGTATGAACTACAGTACGCCGGGTGTTTATATCAATGAAGAATCAACACTGCCGATGTCGATGGCAGCTTTATCTACCGCCATTCCTGCGTTTATCGGGATGACGGCGAAGTGTCCGAACGGTTGTCAGGGCACGCCAGTTAAAATCAGTAGTTTGTTAGCGTATACAGATTTGTTTGGCACCAGTTTGGCAGAGCCGCTTGAGGTCGAGTTCACTGATAGTGAGCAGCAGCCGATACAGGTTGGACCTGTTCAGCGACTCAAGCAAATTATGTATTACAACATGCAGCTGTATTTTAATAATGGTGGAGGGGTGTGTTATATCGTGTCTTTGGGCGATAACGCGGGAGGTGAGGCAGAAGCCGATAATTATAAGAAGGCTATTGCCAGTTTGGAGAAAAAACCGGATATTACCCTGCTGACTTTAACTGACGCAGCTTATTATCTTGGTAATGACGCTGGTGATGTATATAAAGCGGCCCTTGTTCATTGCAATAAAATGCAAAATCGCTTTGTTATTTTTGATACCGATTACAACAATATCGATGACTTCAGAAATGCTGCTGGCAGCGACTACTTGAAATATGGGGCCGCCTACACGCCTTATTTGGCCACCAGTCTTAATCCCGTGATTGAGTCAGTCGATACCGCCAGTGCAGACAGTAAGATTAAAGTTTATGGTCATCGGCAGCGGATAGAAACCAACCAATTTAAAGTCAATTACAAAGGCGAAAAAAAGGAAGCGTCTTTTACCGTTAACGTTGATGAAGCGGGAGAGGGTTTTATTGTTGGCACAAATGCTTTAACGATTAATGCTGCATCAAGTGATACTGTTGAGCTAATTATTGGTAAATGGGATGCTTGGGACGACAAGGATAAGGACCTGTTTACGTTAAAGGCCATGACAGGTAAGGATGGAACTGAGGTCGATTCACAGGAAGAAACCAGATTTTCTGCCCAAAGTCATTTTTGTACAACAGTAGCAGGGTTGTTTATTACTTATCAGGGTTCACCGCTGGCCAATCCTACTGTGACCATTAGGCAAGACGGTGAACTGACTGACGTAGACGCCAAGGCTGAAGCAAGTTCAGCTGATTTAGTGATCACTTTTACATCGGATTGTACTAATCAAAAGCTTGTTGGAGCTGTGTATGAGAACGATTCTAGTCAATTGACAGAATTCTCGGTTACTGTGCTGCATGAAAAAAGTGGTGAAGGTGTTGAGGCTACAGAGGGTGTACAGCCACTGAATTGTGCCAGCTTTTATACTAATACTTTGTCTGGTTTGAAAATTGATTATGTTGGTAATGAGGTGGGCAAGCCAACAGTGACATTTTCATCTTTAGGTTCTGTCGAATGTATTGTTGACGGTAATAATTTGACCATTAATGCCGGAGAAGAAACGCCTGTGGCATTGGCAACGATAGAGGAAGTATGGAATAACACAGCCGAAAAAGGCGGTTTTGCTATTGATTTTAGCGACGGTGAGGATCCTGTCAATGGAGAGCTGGCTGACGAAAACCCTCATCAGTTATGGCTAACCACCAACTCGGTGCCGTTGCCACAGCTTAAGGACAACAATACCCAAAAATACAATCAAGTCCTTGCGGCAATAAACGCACAGGCCAAAATCAGCAGCTTTCCACCGAGTGGTGCTATCGCCGGATTGTATAATAAAACCGATGAGCAACGGGGTATTTGGCAATCTCCTGCCAATATCAGTATTCATTCAGTCGTAGCCCCGGGAGTATCCATTACCCCGGCGCAGCAGGCCAACTTGAATGAAGACCCAAAAACCGGCAAGTCAATCAATGCCATCCGGCCATTTTTGGGCAAGGGAACTTTGGTTTGGGGCGCACGGACATTGGATGGCAACAGCAACGACTGGCGTTATATCAGTGTACGTCGTTTGATCAGCTACATCGAAAGTACCATCAAAAATAACCTGCTCAACTATGTCTTTGAATCCAATAATGCCATGACCTGGTTACTGGTGCGGACAATGATAGAACCTTTTCTAGAAAACCTTTGGCAGCAAGGGGCGTTGGTTGGCAGCGCCATGGGGGATGCTTTTTTTTGTCAATGTCGGACTTGGTACCACCATGACCCCTCAGGATATTCTCGACGGCCGGATGAAAGTCAGCATTGGGCTTGCTGCGGTACGCCCGGCTGAATTTATTATCCTTGATGTCACCCAATTACAACAAAACTAATACCAATACCCATAAATCAGGCAGGAACAGTGATGCAAACTTATAAAACCCCCGGTGTTTATATTAATGAGATAGATGCCTTTCCGATGTCGGTTGTGGGCGTAGATACGGCCATTCCGGTCTTTGTTGGCAAGACAAAACTCAAAGTGCCAAACTCTGAGCCTGTTTTAATCAATACCCTAGCCGAATATATTGAAAAATTTGGCACTGCCCAAGTACAGGAATTTACTGCAACCATTGGTATAGACGAAGGTGACCCATCTCAAACTGTTTTGGAAGATGTTTCCATAAGTGGGCTAGATGAAAAAGTAAACCTCTACTACCAAATGCAAATGTTTTTTGCCAATGGTGGTGGTACTTGTTATGTCATGTCGGTTGAAGATTACCCAAGCAGCTCATTTGACCAATTTTTACAACCCTTGGCCACCAAAGAAGATATTACCATGGTGGTACTGGCTGATATTGCAGATGAAACAAACTATATCGAGCTGTGTAATACCGCACTAAAACAATGTGCCGAGTTGAACCGGTTTCTATTGATTGACACAGAATATGGGGATGATAGTGAAATCGCTACGTTTAGAGCAAGTTTGGCTAATGACTATCTGAAATATGGTGCAGCCTATACACCCTATCTAAACACCTCACTCACTTATGTTTATACCGACGATGACGGGGAAAACTCAATAACCATAAAAAATAGTGACTCGACCGATAAAGACGCTCTGAAAGCATTACTCGGCGTTGACAGGTTAACATGGGCAGAAATCAAAACCAAAAATACCCAAATGTATAATCAAATATTGGCAGCCGTTGCCAATAAAAAAATCAAGAACTTCCCCCCCACAGGTGCCATGGCAGGTATCTATGCCAAAACAGACAAAGACAAAGGGGTATGGATGGCACCAGCCAATGTCAGTCTTAATGCGGTGGTTGCACCTAGTGACGAAATAACCGCTGATCAGCAAGCAAGTCTGAATATCGACGCAACCTCAGGTAAATCAGTTAATGCCATTCGCCATTTTCCGGGTAAAGGTAACCTAGTTTGGGGTGCAAGAACACTGGACGGCAATAGCAACGACTGGCGTTATATCGCGGTCAGACGCACCGTATCCTACGTCGAACAATCACTTAACATTGCGTTGCAAGCCTATGTATTTGAAGCCAATAACGCAATGACCTGGCTAACCGTAACAACCATGATAGAGGCGTTCCTTGAAAAGTTGTACAAAGAAGGGGGTTTGGCCGGCTCAACGGCGGGTGATGCTTTTTTTGTCAATCTGGGGCTGGGCAGCACCATGACCCCCCAGGATATTCTTGAAGGCCGGATGAAAATCAGCATTGGCCTGGCTGTTGTCCGCCCGGCAGAATTTATTATTCTTGATGTCACACAATTATTACAAAAGTAGCAGCTACCCTTTGGCTTAGTTCGGCTTAGCCATAGATAAACATAATGCTTGCAACAGGAGAAAAGCATGCCAGGAGAAAATATTTATCCGTTACCCGTATACCATTTTAATGTCGTGATTGGTGACAAGCAGATGCGTTTCCAGGAAGTCTCAGGACTTTCTATCGAACGGCAACTTATTACCTATAAAGACGGGCTAAGTGCCTCCGATGGCAATACCTATATGCCCGGGCAAAAAGGTGACCCTAAATTGACCCTTAAGCGCGGGGTGACGGAAATGGGTAGTGAATTGTACCAGTGGATGTCCGAAATAAATATCACTAAGGTAGATAAAAAGGAGATCACCATTAGCTTATTGGACGAGGCAGGCGAAGTGCCGGTTGTGACCTGGACAGTTAAAGGCGCGTTTCCATTGAAACTGGATGCGCCCGGTTTTAACGCCGCTACTAACGATGTTGCGGTTGAATCACTGGAATTGGCAGCCGACGATATTACCGTTAAATATGAGAATGGGTAATCTGTGAACATACCGGTTGCTTATCACTTCAGGGTAGATTTTTTTGGCGAGGCTTTTGGCCCCGCCAATGCTTGTGATGTTCGTTTTCAACAAGTGCAAGGTCTGTCAAGTGAGTTTAATACTCAAGACGTGCAAGAGGGAGTGACCATGAACCACCTGAGCAGTGGTGTCAAATATGACAACCTGATACTGAAACGGGGCATGGCAACGGGTTCATTGATCAGCGACTATTTTGAAGAGGCGCTGAGTAAATTAAGCTTTAGACCAGCCAATGTGCTGGTCACTTTATTGGACAGCGATGCTCAGCCTCAAATATCCTGGTTGTTTCAAGAGGCGAGTCCAAAAAAATGGTCAATCAGTGACCTTGATGCTGATTCGAATAAATTGATGATCGAAACCCTTGAATTCACCTATAAAAAATTGACGATAAAAAGACACTAACCATGGCGATTGAAATCAAAGAACTACAAATAAAAGCCCGTGTTGCCAACAATCAACAAGGCGAGTCGCAGGGTGTGGTGGCAAATAACAATATGCCGTTCGAGCAGACTGATGAACAAGTGGCGCGTATCCTTGAACGCAAGGATGAGCGATAAGTGAAACTACAAAAGCTTATCGTGAGGGCATTCTTGAATGCGCAGCGAGATCAACCCACACAGCCCTTGAGCAGCATGGTTGCAATGTTTAATCCGCAAAGCCTGCGGCAAACATCCAGTGTCAACTATTCGTCAACACAGGGCATCAATTCCAGTGGTCGGACACAGCAATATAATTTTACCCCGCCCCGCCAGGTCAGTTTTAAACTGCTGTTTGATGGCAATGGTCCGATGCATTTCGAACTGGCGTTAAAAGATACGTCAATTGACAAGCTCATCGAACAGTTTCAAGTGTTAACAAGCCAATACAATGGAGAAATTCATCAGCCCAATTTTCTGGTTATCAATTGGGGAGGGTTGGATTTTAACTGTCGGTTAGCGCGGCTTGACATCAACTACACCCTGTTTGATGCGCAGGGAAAGGTACTCAGTGCTGAATTGGACTGTACCTTCATTGGCGATGAAAGCCGCCAAACCTTGCTTTTACAAGAAAACAAACAATCACCGGATATGACCCACATTCGTTATATTGAGGCCGCCAGTGACTTGACGCTGATCGCCAACGAAATTTACGATTGCCCAAGCTACTATCTGGCATTGGCCAAATTTAATCGATTGAATGATTTTAGAAACTTGTCTTATGGTCAAAAAATTATCTGTCCTCCGGTAGGAGAACTGTAATGACAGCAACCGTGACGATTGAAGACCCAAGTGGCAATAAAATAGCCGACGACTGTGAAGTCGTCTCTTTGGAAACGGTTAGTGTAGCCAACAAAATACCTTATGTCACCTTGGTGTTGGGTATCAACAACAACCATTTTGCCACCAGTGGGTTAGCGATGTTGCAGCTGGGCAACAGCCTTTTAATCAAACTGCAAGACGATTGGGAGTTTAAAGGTTTGGTGACCAGTCATAACATCCGCTCAGCAGTCGGGGGCGGTTCACTACTGGTGGTGGAAGTAAAAGACGAGTGTTGCAAGCTCGATACATCGCGAGGCAGTGCGGTATATTTGGAGCAAAGTACAGAACAGGTGATCAAGACCATTTTGTCCAGAAACGCAGTTGGTATTGGCGAGATTGACAATCAGGAAGGGAAAGGATCGTTGGTTCAATGCCAATGCAGCGACTGGGACTTTTTATTGATGCGAGCTGATGTCAACGAATTGATAGTGATGGTTGACAATGGCAAATTATCGGCCAAAAAAGTTGATTTGTCATCAGGTACGAAACATGACTTTAACTATGGCAGCTCGGACCATTTGGCTTTTGAAATGAATGCCAATATTGGCAAACAATTCGGCGGCATAACTGCACAGTATTGGGACCAACAGACACAAAAAGTGCCCGCTGCGCAGGCAGCTGAACCTATGGTTTTGTCACAAGGCGCTCAACTGGACTTTAGTCAAATAACCGCGAAAACAAACCACCAAACAGCCCATTTGAGCGCCATGGTGGCTGGTACAACTTTACAATCAAAAGCCTGGGCCAACAGTGCCATGCAAAAAGACCGTCTGGCGATGTTTCGTGGTACGTTGACGTTGCCAGGCAATACCAAGATAAAATTGGGTGATCTCATCAATATTCAAGGTGTAGGCGAGTTGTTCAATGGCACAACCCTGATCACCGGGGTCAGGCACAAAGTGACACTTAATGATTGGCAAACCATCGTGCAATTTGGTTTGTCGTCAAAATGGTATGCTGAACAGTACCCCGATATTAACGCCTTGCCTGCGGCAGGATTGGTGCCGGCGATCAACGGTTTGCAAGTTGGCATTGTTGAGTCTTTTATGGAAGACGACGAGGGAAAACAGCGTTTGCCAGTGCGCATTCCTGCCTTGCAAAGTAACAATGAAGCGCCAGAAAACGAACAAGGGTTGATAGTTTGGGCGCGGCTTTGTGCAATCAATGCCGGTAAAGAAAAAGGTTTGTTTTTTCAACCAAGCGAAGGCGACGAAGTGATCGTCGGTTTTATTAACAATGATCCCGCCAGCGCCATTATTCTGGGTGGGGCCTACAGCCAAGAAAACCAACCTGAGCAAGGTTATGGCACTGGTGAAAACGATAAACGACAGGGTATTGTCACCCAAGGTAAATTGCAGTTGGCATTTGAAGACGACAGTCAGGTTATCAGTTTACTGATACCACCGAGCAAAGAAGGCGAGCCTAATAGCGAAATAAACCTGAGCAAAGACGGCATCCGTTTAAAAGACGCTTTTGAAAATGACCTGACACTGGACAGTAACGGCATATCACTGAAAGACAAACACGGCAATGAAATCAAGATGTCAAAAGCGGGCATTGAGCTGATTTCCAGCACAGATTTATTGTTTAAGGCTGCTGGTGAGTTTAACGCCAAGTCTAAAAAGAACGCCAAACTGGCAGGTTCAAGCGTTGACCTTGCGGGTGGATAACAAACAACAAAAAGGCAGCTGAAAAATGTTAAATAAAGACAACTCATTCCTCGGTACAGGTTGGCATTTTCCTCCGGCATTTCCCGGGCAGGGCGCTAACGTCATGATGGCCAGTGGTGACGAAGATGTTTACCAGTCATTAGTGATATTGCTGCAAACGGCCAAATTTTCCCGTTTGATGCGCCCTGAATTTTATTGCGACGTACAGGCGTATCTTTTTGGCGATGGTTATTATCAAAGTCAGGAAAATATTAAAAGTACCATCAGCAAGGCTATTTTGAATAATGAACCCCGTGTTGGTGAGGTTGAGGTCAACATTTCAACAGATAACAGCCGGGCGAGTGTACTGTTGATCGAGCTTAATTATCGTATCCGTTCGACCAACAGCCGACAAAACATGGTATTTCCGTTTTATCTTAATGAAGGCACCAACATTTTGCCATTAACCGGGGTGTCCAACTGATGGCCATTGCTCCATTGGTTGCCAATCAGTCGTTTAATTTTTTAAAGCTGTTGCTGCCTGCCAATGCGCCGCCTGTCGCCGGAAAATTACAGCAGACCAGCCATTGCAAGGTTTTTGTTAACGGTAAGGCTGTTTGTCTGCGAGGCAGTACGAGCATAAAGGTAAGCGATGGTTATATTGCATCACCCTATAGTATTCCAGGTAATCTGCTATTGAATGCTGGCGAACTGAAGGCCAGTCAAAGCAGCAAAAAAATCAGTTGTAACGGCAAACCGTTATTATTGGCTAGCGGCCAATTTGAAAGTGTCGGTAAGGTATTGGTACCGGCTCAGCAACCTTCGGTGCCGCCTGCCCCAAGTACGACCATGCGCGTTAAAGGTCATTCTGTCCCGGTGAACATGAATAATAAGGTGCAGATATCATGACCAACGAGCAGCTGCCTGCAATAAATGCCTTGTGTCAGCATGAGCGTGAAAACCCACGGTTAAAGCCTGAATTTGTGTCATTGGATGATCGTAATTTGTTGGATATTATTCAGTCTTGCGCATTATTGTCGCAAAGTCTGGCATTTGGTCAGTTCTTGCCTGAACGGCTGGCAGGTCAGCAAGCACTGATAGACTATATCAATCGAATACAGCGTCTGGTCGATGGGTCAGCGCTTTTGCGCGAACGGCCTGAAATGGCAGCAAACAAATTACCCCAAAGCGTTATTAAAGCATTGACGACAGAGTTGCAGTCAACCGACCAAATAACCGCAGTGCAGCCCCACATGCAGCTGTTTTTGAGTTTTCTGCAATTATTAAAACAGCCGCAAGATCAGTTTAAACAGCTGACGGCCAAGCATATGCATTTTTACTATCAAAAAGTGTTAAAGTTTCAGCCGCAACAAGCAGTACCCGACAGCGTGTATTTGACTTTTGAATTGGCACAAGGTGTCAATAGCTGTGTGTTGGCTGCGGGTTGTCAGCTTACGGCACCGGCAGCACACGAGAAACAGGCGCTGGAATATGTGCTGGACCAGTCGTTGGCGGTTAATCAAGCCAGAGTCACAGAAGTTCGTCATATCGCTGTCGGCAGTCAAACAGTTAATATTCATGATGCCACCAAAGGGCAAGCCGTTGCCCCTTTATATGTACTCAACCAATCGACACAAGAGTCAGCCGAAACAGCAGATGAAACCTGTTATTCAATGGCTGTGCGATATTTAATGTCGCCTTTGCTGAACTTGCGCGAGGGTACGCGGACTATCACCATGACGTTTGGCAATGAGGCTGCAATTGATGATTTCAAGGCAAACATCAACTGTATTAAAATATCAACCGCAACTGCTTGGCAAACACTGGCTAGTAGACAGCTTAATGGCGATGGTATACCAACAGATTTAGCAGGCGGTGATAATGTAACGGTAGACAAATCGAAAATTAAATCGGAATTCACCATTACATTTAAACTGAATGAATTTTTCCCTCCGGTGACAGCGCTTGATATCGAAGGCTGCATTTTCACTCAACCCGTCATCCAATTTATTCCAATAGCAGCAGGTGCTTTCGGGTTTACAGATATTTCTCTTCAAGTGGGTGTCAAGGGGCTTAAAGACCTGCAATTGCAAAATGAACTGCGCAGCTTTGACAATGATGCCACTTTTGACTTGTTTGGCTTTGAACCCAGCCAAGGGGCGAGCTTTTACTTTGTCAACGCCGAGATATGCACCAAAGCGTTAGACCAATTGACTATAAATACCCAATGGGTGCCTGGTGCCGTGCCCAATAAGGCTGATTTTCCCGCAATCGATGATATTTACAATTATTACCCTAAGCCTGAGCGCATAACTGGAGAATATATAAAGACCTTTAAGGTAAACTTGATTATTTGTGGTGTTAATGGGCAAAGTATTGTTCAAGGCAAGGAGCAAGGTCTTTTTACCGGGTTGGAATTTGCAGGGAAGGTGTCAAAGGCGTTTTTTCAATCCATCCAATTTGAAAACCAGGACTATTCTTTTTTCGACCCCATTGATTGGCCGGTATATTACCAGTTGCAATTAACCGCAGGCGATTTTTTATACCCGCAGTATTTTATTGCCCAGAATCAGCAGGCACAAATAGAAGCGCAAATTAACGCCAATCAATATTTGATAGGGACGAACCAACAAGAGATCGGTTTACTGGGATCCAGAATACTTGTTGAGGAAAATGAAGAATTAAAAAGGGATTTGAGTAGCAGGATAGGCGAGTTGGAAGCAGACCAAACAACGCTCCAAGGTAATAATGGTGATTTAGAAAAACAGCTGGGCATTGTCTACCCGCCCTATACGCCGGCATTAAGACCACTGTCTATCGACTATGAGTCAACACCGCTATGTTGTAACCTAGAATACGTCAATGAAACAGGCGTGTTGACGTCTTGCCAAAAGCTGATTGAGGCTGACGCCACTGGCAGCTTAATACTGTTGAAATTAACCCCTGTGGTGGCTGGACAAACAATCACCTTGCTGCTGAAGATAGAGCACCTTGCAAAAGAAGGCCCGCAAAACGGCAGACAACGTTATGATATGCCGACTATCAAGTGGACTTACGAGAAAAAAAAGACTGGTGAATGGATTGATATTAAGCCTGAAAGTACAGATATTAACCCTTTATGCGATACTTATATATTGTCTTTCATTGTACCTCAGCACATTTTATCTCAGGACATGCTTGGTGACACGCTGTGGTTGCGAGCCGCTATAAAAAGCAACGACGCCTCGTCGACAACCCAGCTACTTTACATACAAACACAGGCGGTTAAGGCCACTTATGTTACTCCCCGACAACAGGCGGGACAGCAACCGTCGTTGCATTTACAAACGGGTTTGCCTGCAAAGCGTATCAACAGCTTTGTTATCCAACAGCCTAAAATACATCAAGTTCATCAACCATTTAGCTCGTTTTCTGGCAGGCAACAACAAACCGGGCAGCAGCTAGGCCAAACGGCCAGCGAGCGTTTGGGCAACAGACAAAGGGCAATAACCGCCAGCGATTATGAAACTTTGGTGCTGGCGCAATTTCCACAGGTAAAGCAAGTGCGCTGCATTACTGCGACACAACTGCGCAACCATCCTGATCTGTGTCAATCTCAAGATCGTGGCCAGCTGAAAATTCAAATTATTATTCACCGGCCGGTGAATGCAGCAGACGTCATTTACCCCATTGCACAGCAAAGGTTGTTGAACAAGATTAAAGACTATCTGGAAAAATACAGCTCTGAATTTGCGGCCATCACTGTTGAAAACCCCGTTTATCTGCACCTGAGCGCAGCGATGGGGGCCCAATTTGATAGTCACCATGACCCGGTTCAGCAGTTCAATGAGGATGTAACGGCTTTACTGGCCGAGCAACTGTTGGATGAACATAATCAACCCGTTATGGGCAAGCGCCCGGACTTTAACAAGCTCAGACGCAGTTTGATGCAAAAAAGTTATATCAAACAAATAACCAAGCTGTCTTTGCCGCCCTGTGATGCCAATGGCCTTATCGCCAAACATGATATTTTGGCCGTCTACGTGCCTGCAATAAAACATCAAATTAGTGACACCCGAGTAGAGGAAATAACAGAATGAATGAGCAATTACCGCCAAAACCTGCTGCCAGTACGGCAAAAGCCAGAAAGCATCTATGTGGGAAATTTGACAATGGCCAGCGACCAGAGGGTAAAGATTATGCTGCTATTTTTGACTCAACGTTGAATATTGAAGATGACGGTATAGGTCCTGTTGAAGGTAAGAAAGGCCATCTTTTACTGGATGATGATGCGACTTCGCTAACCATTTCACCTGATGAAATTAAGGCTGCTGGAGAGTTGAAAATTGCAAGTACGCAAGGAAACTTGTCTTTGACCGCAGCTGATGAGCATTGTGTGGTCATTAACGAATTGCAAGTGGGTGACATAAATGAAGTTAATCGCATTACGTTCATAGGTGATCAAACAATAAAGTTGGTAAATAATGCTATTGCATTAACGGCTTTACAGGTTGGTGATTCAGAGTCTGTACAGGTGAATGCCATTGTTGATGAAATAGTTGAGCCTAATGTTGATGATAACCTGCCAACCACGAACGCTGTCATCAACTATCAAAAAACTCAGCTGGAGCTAATTAATTCTGAGCAAAATAAGATAAAAGATTTAATCAAGCAATATATTATAGATACACAGTTTGCGGGGGCAGATTATCTTGTTACCACTGAAGAGCAACAGAGTATATACGAGCAGTTTAGTGATAAAATCGAGATTTTTAATAAGATTTTACCTGCTTTAAACACAATTGGCTCCACAGGTGGTCATATATACGTGATCTCCAATAAGGGTTTTTGGCAAGAAAATATCAAAATAACCCAATCTGATATTACCTTAACTTTTGACAAAGACACTTTGTTGATTCCAGAGTTAGGGGAGAATGGAGACTTTACTGCAAAGGCCATCATTACAGTGACTGCTGCAAATCCAATAACGGGCATTGTTATTTCAGCAAATATTAATGGTAAAGGAAAAGCGCGAGGCATTTATTCCAATAATGCCACCATTTCCTTTAAGGGGGCTATTAATAATTGCTGGGCTATTGGCGGGCATGGTGGAAAATATAATGATGGAGATTATTCACCGGGACGCACGGGAGGAATGAGTAGTACACAAAAAGAGGGAGGCGAAGGAGGGGTGTACTGGAAGACACAAGGTGTAGCGGTTAAAGGCGAAGGCGATTATGGTGGGATGGGGGGGAGAAATAACAATAGCACAGCTCAAGGTGGACTGGGCAAGGGGGGCGGTGGTAATGGTATATTAGGTGACGGATTGGATCAATTGAGTAATAACTATGGTAGTGGCGGTGGTGGCGGCGGCTATAACTGCGGTGGAGGTGGGGGAGGTGGCGCAGGGGGAGGTACTGATGTCGTTGAGTATGGTAATGAAACATATATGTATTCCGGAGGCGGGGGCGGTGGCGGTAGTGCTGGTGGTGGCATTGTGGCAGAGAATTCATCAGAAGTGACTATTTACGGTGATATTATAAATTGCCACGCTATTGGTGGTAACGCAAGTGATTTGTCAATAGGTGAAACTGACCTCCCTAAAGGAAGTTATGGTGGTGCCGGTGCTGGTGGGGGTGGAGGCATTTACTCCGAGGGAGATTCCGCAGTGACAGTATATGGCAACATTAGAGATTGTCGTGCCAGAGGTGGTAATGTTGAAGACATTGCGCTCAGTGAAATACCAGTACCCGATGAATGCAAAGCCGTATCCCAAGGTGGAGGGGTTCTTGTTGATGGTAGCGGTTCGTCTTGTTATGTTTATGGCATGATCATCAATTGTAATGTCAATTTGGACGATGCAGCAGCAACGGCTGGACCAAATTATTTTATCTTAAACAGTGGCAAGGTACTGGTTAACGGTAGTGAATTAGAACCAGAAGCAGCACCAGCATTAGAGAATGTTTAAGATGACTAAACACCAAGATGCTGATCTCAATAGCATAGCTGACTGGCCCTCGTTGCGTGAGCAGGGCATTACCCTGATCCAGTCAATGAATACTATCGAGCCACAATGGACAGATTATAATACCTCCGATCCGGGCATTACCCTGCTCGAAACCCTGTGTTTTGCCATCAGCGATTTAAGTTATCGGCTTGATTTTCCCATTGAAGACTTGCTGACATCCGGGCCAAGTCATCATCAGGCATTACAACAGCAGTTTTACCCGGCCCAACAGGTATTGCCCAATGCGCCGGTAACCACAGACGATTATCGTCGGGTATTGCTGGATATACCCGGGGTAAATAATGCCTGGGTTCATGGCCATGACAAAACCGGATTGTATTATGTTTATGTAGATCTGTCGGCAGATTTGACTACTGATGAGCTGCCATTACGTTCAAGCCAAATTAAAGACGAGCTTAATCGACAACGCAATGTGTCGGAAGCTTTTGCCGGCATCGAATTCGTTGAACCATGCCCGATTGAATTGACATTAAACGTGGTGCTGACCGTGACCGCCAACCCCACTGAGGTGCTACTTGAACTCACCACTGTATTGAGTCAATTTTTCACCCAGTCGGTTGAAAAAAACAGTTTTGCACAACTGTTGAACAACGGCCAATCGGTCAGTGATATTTTACAAGGACCAATACCCGTTAACGGTTTTGTTTCCGAGCAAGAGTTGCAAAGAACCGTCGCCAGTTTCCCTAGTGATTTAACTGGACCTGAATTTACTTTTGCTCCGGACAAATTAATTGACTGCCTGCAAAATGTAGCGGGGATCGAAGAAGCCAATCTTGAACCTGATAGAGACGAATGGTCAATAATCGGTGAAATACCCTATTTTAGCCAAGCTTTCATCAATATCATTCAGGACGGTATTGACTTGGGTGAGCATAATGTAAAGGGTGAAAAATTGACAACTTGCAGTGTCAACAGCGCGATTGATATCGACTATCCCAAAGGCCAATACCGCCATCCCGGAGAGTATTCGACGCTGCAAAACCAGCTGCCGGATTATTATGGGGTGGGTCGCGCGGGGCTGTTATCTGATGCCCAACCGCAGGACACAGAACAGGCATCCCAGTTGCGGGCTTACTTGATACTATTTGACCAAACCTTGTGTGATTATTTTGCCCAGTTAGATCAGGTCGCCAATTTACTGGCGATGCAAACCAACCCACAAGCTAACCCTCCTAACAATGCTGTTGGTCAGGCGTATTTCAGCCAACCGTTACCTGAGGATGCTTTGGGTTGTTTTGCCAGTGACTACGATACTGATATCGGTGATTTGGCGGCAGGGCTTGGTGATGCCAATGTGCTGCAAAAAAACAAACTGCTGGATTACTTGTTGGCATTGTTTGCTGAAACTTACATGCCGTTGGAAATCTACAATAAGATTAAAGAGGTACCAGACGAATTGGTGAACAAGGCTGTGTATTTGGCCGCCAAGCAGAATTACCTCAATAAAATCGTGCCACTAAGAGGGCGTCGTGGGCAAATTGATGGCCTGAAACAGATCATTGCCCTCAAGTTGGCGATTGCAGCAGATGCAGTGGTCATTGAAGACAACGGGTTGGCGCGAGAGTTACCGATCCCTTTTAATACCATTGCATTTTCAATTTCAAATATTAAAGCAGAAGATTATTTTGATATTGCCGTTAAGTTGCCCGAACGCTTTGTCGGCCCTGAAACCAGCAGTGATACGCTGCACAAATACACTTGGCAAACCCTGTTGGCGTTGATCCCCGCACATATTTATTTCACGCTTGAAGAGAAAGCAGCATGACTGCAACTCATTTGATCAGAAAACAAGTGCTGGATATTGAGTTGGCCTCGGCAAACGGCAGCTTTTTATTACAACAACAACTCAGTGCGCTTTATCGCCATCAAATATCACCGATGCTTGATGAGCTGTTGAGTGAATTTTGTGATGATGATGAAATTATTTGCATCGAAAAGCTGGCCATTGATTTGGG
The DNA here is from genome assembly GCA_965277695.1 of Alteromonadaceae bacterium. Lineage (GTDB taxonomy): Bacteria > Pseudomonadota > Gammaproteobacteria > Enterobacterales > Alteromonadaceae > JABSOG01. Next base: position 19,694 of record CBDIDQ010000108.1, on the reverse strand, counting down.
CGAAATTGACCCAAGTCAGCTGGCCTTGGCGTTTGTCGGCAGAGCACGAAAGTTACTCAAAGCCGCCCTGATCGAAACATTGACGTCAAACAAAGGCAATAATGTCAGTCGGCAAAACCTGCAACAGCGATCACTTAAGCTGATTGAACATTATTGTCGTCAGGGCCATTTGCCTTGGTGGGGACAAAAATACGATATTGCCAGCCAACTTGGTTTACAAATGAAACAACAACCGACAGAACTGGTGGCAACGCTGGTGCCGCTGTTGGCCCGGCATCACCATAGCGCACAGCGTTTGCTTAATTTGTTGTCACCAAGTGAAGGTTTTGCACTGGTTGCGTTATTGCAACGGTGCTCAGCGGATGAAGCCGTACAGTATTACCATCGATTGGCTCGGCAGGTTAAAGCGACAAAGATCACCGTGCCGGTAGAGCGTATCTCGCTATTGAGTTGTTGGCTGCAATACTCAATAACAGGCAGCACACCAAATACCGCAAGCACCTCAAGCGATATCATTGGCATAGCTGCTGCGTTTATTCATCAGCACAGGCCGCAACCCATACCTTTGCAACGGCCGATTGCGAACACAACACCGCTGCCCGGCGCAACATCGCCACAACTGGCCAATGTGCTGGAAAGAACCACGACAATTAACCAAACCGGGTTGTTACGCGATTTGGCTCGCATTCATTTGAGCGATGAACAACAACGAACATTACGCCAACAACTTGAACAGTTTATCCAATACCAGCCAGAGTCAGCCAAACGTTTGCTGTTGCAGCTGTTAAATATTGAACAGCTGGTGCGATTAACACAATGGTTACAGTTGTTGGATGGTCGGCAACTTTACCAGTGGTTAGATAATCTGCCCGGTGTACAGTTGACCGGCGCTGATCATCAACAAGCGTTGGATCAATTGGCTACGCTAACGATGCGCTCAGCAAATAGCGACACCACAAGTACCAACACCACCAACACCGACACAAATCGGCAAATAGCACGATCACAGCGATGGTCAAAGCCTCAGCTGACTGACAGCCAACAGCAAACTTTGTACAAACAACTTAAACAATTGAGCCAACACAATCCTGCACTGGCCAGACAGTGGTTGTTGAAACTGTCTAAAAATCAACATATTGACGGACAGCCAACGGCGCGCGACAAAGAAAGGGCGGCTGGACAGACAGGTACGGGACAGTTGAAACCGTCGAAAGGCCAATATATTGAGGGGCACCGAACCCAGAGCGGCAAAGAAAGGTCGGCAGAACAGGCTGATGTGGGGCAGGTAAGGGTGCAAACATCAGCTCAATCGTCAGTTCAGCAATCGGCAGGTGAGCCTGTTTACTCTAGCGTTGCGCAGGGCGGGGATGTTTTTTCACAATATGACGCGACCGGGCAGGACCAGGCGCATTATATCAGTAACAGTGGTTTGGTGATGTTATGGCCTTTTTGGGCGACGTTTTTTGAGCGTTTGGGGTTGTTGCAAAATAAACAGTTGCAAAATAAACAGCTGCAAGACAAACCATTTACCGACCCCCAGCAGGCGGTTTTGTTATTACATTATTTGGCGCATACCACCGCCCCCCAGTCAGAGCATGACTTATTGTTCAATAAACTGCTCTGTGGAGTGTCACCAAACCTACCCATTGCACTGAATATCGAGATAGCTGTGGAACAACAGCAAGCCATTGATGAATTGTTGGCGGCAGTGATTGGGCATTGGTCGTCACTAGGCAATGTTTCAGTAAACTGGCTGCGGCAGCTGTTTTTGCAGCGAAATGGCGTCTTAAAATACAAGGACAATCATTGGTTATTACAAATTGAAGGAGCAGCAGCCGATGTTTTGTTAAAAAAACTGCCTTGGGGTATCAGCACCATCAAACTGCCCTGGCTGGATAACCTGATAACCATTGAGTGGCGTTACTAGTTTTTGTCGAAACCCGAGGAAGAAAGATGTTAGGCGATATATTAGAAGAAATTGGCAAGCAATTGAATGGTTACCTGGATGCCAAAATCAGCCGGGTGGATGGCAGCGAACATGTTTCGCTGACCAATCCGGCACCAAATATCGGCAGTCTTTTTACCCAAGGTGACAAACTGTATTTTAGCCTGCTGAATATAGAGGAACAGCTGAGTCTGCGCGAAGGTGGTGTCAATCGTCGTGTGGTGGGTAATCACCTGCTGACCAGCCAGCCGCCGGTTAACTTTAACTTGCAGGTGATCTTTATTGCCAACCACTCCAAGGATTATAAAACCGAATTGAATCTTATTTATTGGGTAATGGAATTTTTCCAATGCAAGCCATTGTTTAATCTGGCCAATACCCCGGGGTTGGCGAATGCCGGTTTTAGTGGCGATGATAAACTGATCTTTGAACTCAACTCGTTGCCGCTCAAAGAAATGCATTATGTCTGGGGTAACCTGGGTATGAAACAAATGCCGTCAGTGGTTTATCAAATCAAAATGCTAACCATTCAAAACAGCACAGTTGCCAGCGAGGATGGCGTGATCAACAGCATTGAACTGGTCAATAAGGGTTAAGCGATGTTATTTAAGAAAGTGCTCGAACTGAATTATAGCCATGATTATTTTAACGATAGCAAGGCGTCAAACCTGTTCACCATTAAACCATTGGCACAAACACAGGGCCTGCTGGCTAATTTGCAATTGCAATTCAAACCCACTGCCGATGGCTTTTTTGTTTTTGGCAGGACCAAAGAGCAAGGCGAGCAATACTTTATTGAGCCGCCACCAGAGTGTACCTGTAGTTTTGCTGTTTATTCGAATGAACCCTACATGCCAAACTTTACTGATATGCCTGTGTTCAGGCCGGGTGAACAGGTGTTTTATGGTGATTGCAAGGAAAATTATTCATTTAACTTCACAAAAAAAAACCTTTACCCGTTACAGCAAAAAGGATTGTTGGTGAATACCAAGCGGTTCACTGTAGAGCTGATTAAGTCGCCTGCTGATGGTTTTCAACAAACCAGTGAACCAGGGGGCGAGGGCAATGCCGCTTATTCAGATCCGGCAAAATATTACCTGGATATTTCTCAATGGCCGGATGGTTTGTATAAGTTGACTGATCCGGATAGAAAGCATCACATAAAAGGATCTTTCTATGGCAAAAAAGTCTTTGTTGGCAGAGCATTAATCGCCAATCCGCCTATGGCTATTATGAGCTGTGCCTTGCCTGATGCGCCACAGTGTGCTCAGTCGATATCCCTGTCTTTAACCAGTCGTGCGGTTTATTGGCGATATAAAATCACCACAGCTGATGGTGTAACTGGGCTTTCAATTGATGCCAGTGGGGCGAAGAAACATGCAAAAAGCCCGAATATTACCCCTCCAGAGTTTTATGCTGAAGGTGATGGTAGGTTTTTTTTATCCGCTGAACAAATACCATTAACTCAGGCTCCTTGGACAGGTATAAAACTCAAGGGTAACAAAGATGGAAATGGCGATTTCGAGCTTAATAATTTACCTAACCCGTTAGCGAGTCAGCTGGTGAAATGTCAAGCGGTCAAAGTGATTGGCGATATCACAGTAAAAGCAGGCGAATATTACGCCCAAATACCGGTAGAAATTTAAATGCAAGCAGAACTGATTAACCCAGAGCCAATCAATCCAACCATCACACTGCGCCTGGACAATGGCGATAACCTGCAACCTTGGCCGGAACACTGGCGCGGACTGGAACAGGAATTTAACTGGTTTAAAAAAGTGTTGTCGCGGCGCATTGAAAGTTACTTTAATGAGCAGCAATTTGACTTTGTTAATGTGCCACCGCCCCAATTGAGCGCAAACTGCCATTACAGCGCACGGGTCAGCGAACATCAGCTCAATCCGCAGCAGCGATTGTTGTTGATATTGGCCTGGACTGCTGAGTTTGCTGCTGATGAACTGGACTTATTGCAAACCCGCAACCAAATGTATGACTTACCCTATGCCGAGTTTGGCGGCCTGCACAACCACAACCAGCCGGGATTTAAACCGACTCTGCAAACCGCGCTATTTCTACTGGCCGGGGTTGACCGGGTGGCGGCGTTGATGGCACAGCAAAGTTTTGCGGCCAGTGACTGGCTGTTTGCACAAAACATCTTGTTTTGGGATGAGAGCGAAAGCACTGGAGCAAACATTCACAGGCCATTGCAATTGACAGCGCAAACCCGCCTGGAACTGTTGCATGGTCAAAGTCGGTTGGCCGGGCAGCGGCCCAAATTCAGCGCTCAGTTTCCGGCGAAGGAATTAACCACTCAATTCAGCTGGGCCGATTTGATTTTGCCACCGGGCACCCAAAGCCATTTAAACGAACTGCAACTGTGGTTGCAACACGGTGATACCTTACGCCAAGAGTGGAATATGGCCAAAGCGCTGTCACCCGGTTACAAAGCCTTGTTTTATGGTCCGCCGGGCACAGGTAAAACCCTGACAGCCGCGCTGCTGGGTAAAACCTTAAACCAACCGGTATATCGTATCGACCTGTCGCAGGTGGTATCGAAATATATAGGTGAAACCGAAAAAAACCTAGAGCGCATTTTTCAAACCGCCGAGTCGCAAGACTGGATATTGTTTTTTGATGAAGCCGATGCCCTGTTTGGCAAGCGAACCCAGGTCAGCAGTTCGAATGATCGCCATGCCAATATGGAAACCGGATACCTGTTACAGCGCATAGAAGCTTGCAGCAACTTGGTGATTTTGGCATCGAACCTTAAAGATAATATCGATGAAGCGTTTTTACGCCGCTTTCAGTCGATAATTTTGTTTGACAACCCCGGCCCGAATGAACGCTTAAAACTGTGGCAACAAGGGTTTAGTAAAAAGGCCGATTTAAGTGATATTGATTGCGGCCAACTGGCGCAGCAATATGAGCTTAGCGGAGCCGAAATTAACAATGTGATCCGTTACGCATCCTTGATGGCGCTGGAACATCATGATGGAAAAATTAATCAGCTCGATGTGGTCACCGCTATTCGGCGAGAGAAATATAAGTCGGGGCAATTTGTATAAATCACCTGCTGGAATTACCCAACGTAGTGTACATTCTATGCACGACAAAGGTCTTGCAGAGAAACAAATCGTGCATTAAATGCACGCTACAAAAGGGATGAAATCGTTAGCCTAATATGGGGTTATCCCACAGGTTTGGGGCTTCAACAGGCATCGCAGCTTGGGTTTGCTATCACGTTACAGGTGGCACACTCATGGTAAAACATTACGGAAACATGATTATGTACCAAATGCAAAATCAACATCAGACAGATAAACAAGGCGGTCACGACACCGCCCGGCAAACACTGGCAGCGGCCAGTTTGGCCAATACACCGTTGATGCAACGGCGCGAAAAAGAGCAGGCAGGATTAATCATGCAGCGCCAGCCGAACCAGACCGGCTTGCCAGATAACCTTAAATCAGGCATGGAAAATCTGTCGGGGATGAGTCTGGACCATGTTCGCGTTCACCGTAATTCTGCCAAACCGGCGGCGGTACAGGCTCATGCTTATGCCCAGGGCAACGAGATTCATTTGGCTGGTGGTCAAGAACATCATTTACCCCATGAGCTGGGCCATGTGGTGCAGCAGTTGCAGGGGCGGGTTAAGCCTACCATAAGTGTGGGCGGGGCTGCGGTGAATGATGATGCCCGGTTGGAGAGTGAGGCGACGGCTATGGGGGGCTATAGCTTTGCAAAGAGTTGTGAAGGAAAGCAGTGAGGCGAGTGGTGTCCTTTCGACCCCGAATATTAGTGGTTCACCCATTCAACGAAAATTGGAATGGACTGCCAATAATAAAAAGGTCAATATGACCGAAACACACGCGGCAGAAAGATATGGCCCCCAAGGAGCTGCACCAAGTCGAGACATGCTGGACCGAGTGCTGAGTCTTATCAAATTTACATCCACTTTTGAATTTATGGATCGTGACAGAATGGAGGCTTTTGCGCAAGATCATGCAGATGCACCCTTTTCAAGTCGTGTCCTACAATACCCAGGTTTATTAAACTCTAACTCGCCGCACTCCCCGGGGAGGTCTGGCGATTGGCGTCGAAGGCAGGCGACGATAAATGCTAATCAGGAATTACATCGTTCTGATATTAGAGATGAGGTTGCTTCGACATTACCTGTTACGTCGGTTGGATATATGATGTGGTCCAACGCAGTAGCAACATGGACAACCGATAATGTGAACCCAAACATCCCAAACTCGAAATATAAAAGTACGGGTGGAGGCATGGCCCGGTTTGCTCCAATAAACCAGTATAGGCCACCACCACATAATAAAACGTCGGTCAAGCTACAGACATTAGTGGCAGATCCTGGAAAAAATGTAATTTTTTTTCAAACGAGCGCTGCAATAGCTGGCATCGCTAGCAAAGATAAAGTGACTGATTACACTTTGGGACCAAATAACATCATTACTATTAATGTTATCAGAGGGCAGTTTTCAAGACGCACTGTAACTGCATCTTTAATTCCCGTTATTGGTTATTATGTGTGTGATTTTATATTGGAAAATGGGAATATAGTAACAAGCCTGCATTCTGGGCACGCTGTGATCACTACTGATTGATGAAGAATAGGGGTGCTTCACAATGCTTATAGTACTAAGCTTTATTCCATGACAAGGCATCCAAGAATAGAGTTTTAACACGCTTTTTACCATGTGGTGAATCGTGGGAGAGACGGGTGTACAACTTTCTATGACGAAACATACTTTCAAGCATTTTTAGATACACTCGCCGAGGCTTGTCAACGATCTGATTGTATCATTCATGCTACGGCCTTATAAGTAACCATACACACCTGTTGATTGAAACGCCAAAGGCAAACCTTAGCCGGGTAATGCGACATGTCAACGGTGTTTACACCCGAAGATATAATCGTCTGAGAAGGACTGACGGGCCACTTTTTCGAGGACGGTTCAAATCCATTCTGGTTGTTCAAGACCGCTATCTTTTACAATTGTCTCGGAATATCCACGGCAACCCAGTTGAGATGAAGCACCCTCTAGTGACTGAATTAGCTGATTCTCGATGGTCAAGCTACCCGGCCTATATAGGTTTGGTCGAGCCAATGTCGTGGCTGGAGCGAGATAAAACCTATGCTATATTAGGCCACGCGGTGTAATTTGAAGGTTATGCCAATTATGTCAAGATGGGGTTTGATGAACAAACCGCAGAGTTTAATCGCAAAGGTAATATGTCAAGCCTTATCGGTGATAAAGGATTTAGAGAGTGGGTTTATGAAGAACTGTTGCCCGAATTGGCAGTAGAAGACTAGAGTAAGGTAATACAGCCTGATTTAACAATGGAGCAAGTGATAGCTGGTGTTGCGGGTAACTATAAAGTTAGCGTGGAGGAGGTTACCAGGCTAATCAAAGGATCCCAAAAAGACAATGAGGCAAGAGAACTGGCAATGTATTTGATCTATTAATTGGAAATGTCGAGGTTGGCAGATATTGCATTGGCATTTCAAGATCGAGTTAATCTTTCGATAGCGGACCCCTTTAGCCACACGCTTGTTATTATTAAGTTTAGTGGTTTAATGATTAGGTGTCCTGATTATGTTTACTTTTCACCTACTAATTTCAATGGTAGACCCCTTTGGTTTTTTATCGTTAGCTTAATATTGGATTATCCCCACAAGTTTGGCGGCTTCGACAAGCGTCGCAGCTTGGGTTTGTTATCACATTACGGTGGCACACTCATGGCAAAACATTACGGAAACATGATTATGTACTATACACAAAATCAACATCAGACAGATAAACAGGGCGGTCACGACACCGCCCGGCAAACACTGGCAGCCGCCCGTTTGGCCAATACACCGCTAATGCAACGGCGCAAGAATGAACAGGCCGGATTAATACCGCCGCGCCAATCAAACCAGACTGGTCTGCCAGATAACCTTAAATCAGGCATGGAAAACCTGTCGGGGATGAGTCTGGACCATGTTCGCGTTCACCGTAATTCTGCCAAACCGGCGGCGGTACAGGCCCATGCTTATGCTCAGGGCAACGAGATTCATTTGGCTGGTGGTCAAGAACATCATTTACCCCACGAGCTGGGACATGTGGTGCAGCAGTTGCAGGGGCGGGTTAAGCCTACCATAAATGTGGGCGGGGCTGCGGTGAATGATGATGCTGGATTGGAGAGTGAAGCGACCGCTATGGGGGCTATGGCTTTGCAGCGGACTGCTGTATGCCCAATTCACGATTCAAGACCTGACCACGGAGTTCTAGAGAAAGAATTCAAAGCTGCGGGCTGTGGATTTATTCAACGCAGAATGACTGGCACAGTTGATGGTGAATCAATATCGAACATTGATCAGGAAAACGAGCTGCTTGCACTATTAGGCAAGGAGAGATTGAGAAGTAATGGTAAACTAGACAGTTTCACTAAGGAATTTCTAGACAATAGTAACCAGTATCCAATTTGGCCATACACAAGTGCGGGGACGCTCATAGCTGATGTGAAAAGTGAGCGTGCGGACGGCCGTATAGCACTGGGAACAAACACTGTTACATATGCATATGGAGAAACTGGCAACTGGGTTGATTTCGTCATGGAAGTTGTTGAATCAACTCGATCATTTTATTCAATCTTTTTAAATTTTATTAAGATTATAGATAATAAAGATATGCCAATACACGATAAAAGTATACAAACAGGTCTCCTGTTTAGCAGTGCTGCCGAACATTTGACTGCTCTATTACTAGCGTATCATGGCACGGATTTCACAAAAGTACCTCCAGGTGCGGAAATTTAATGGCTACATGACAGTGGCGATGGGTCTGGTGACGGCTAGCTTTGAGGCGCTCGTTCACCTGATAACAGGTCCGTTGTTCAACCTTCTGCGAAGATTATATAATGCAATCAGCAACTTTCTTAACGGCGTGTTTGGAAATGAAGGTGGGCTCTGCAATGCGTTGACTACTTTGTTGAATTATTTAGGCAATAATCAGCAAGGTCCAGGTGGAAATGATACGAACGCATTGTTGCCATAACCCAAGAAGAGAGTGGTCAGGCTCAAGTTTGAAAAATACGTCATATCCCCAATCAAAAAAGACTATAAGGGGATTAGGTGTCGTTTACCATAATCAAAGGGAAAGCACTTGATTTTGTTCACTTTTACAGCTGAAATACCACTTGGAGAATCTGCATTGATGGAGTTGTGAGTAGTATAAACATATTAATTTGGCTTATGGGTCCTTAAAACTCGCCGATTGCGTCGTTGTTTTCCACAATTAACTGATAGTCATCGCAGTCACTCGATTTATTGGAGTTTAGCGGTAGCAAACAATATTTTTCATAGCACTGGGGTTGTTTTCTAATTTGGAATTAAGATGAGAGATAAGGGGTCGTCGTTTACCACAATCAACGCTATTTTGCAGCCAAAGATGACAAACTAACAGCATGAGGTTCGCTAAAAAATATCTCTAACTTGCTGTTTATATTTAAATGTTTATTTAGATGTGGAAAACGACATTTGACCCACTGCCTCCGCCCGAAATCAATAGTGTTATCCGTTACGCTTCGTTAATGGCGTTGGAGTATCATGGTGGAAAAATCGCAGGGGAAGATGTGGTCACTGGTATTCGGCGGGAGAAATATAAGTCGAGGTAATTCGTATGAATGGGTTGTGGGACCGACGTCCCGCCGGGAATAGTTGGGTTTAATGCCACCTTACAGGCGGACATACCCATGAAAACAATAAATTAAACCGGAATATGATTATGTACCAAACACAAAATCAACATCAGACAGATAAACAGGGCGGTTACGACACTGTCCGGCAAACACCAGCAGTTGACCGTTTAGCTAATACCCCGTTGATGCAAAGGCGTGAAAAAGAGCGGGCAGGATTAATTGTGCAGCGTCAGCCAAATCAAACCGGGCTGCCGGATACCCTGAAAACGGGTATGGAAGATCTGTCGGGCATAAGTCTTGACCATGTTCGTGTTCATCGTAACTCCGACAAACCTGTGAAGGTACAGGCTTATGCTTACGCCCAGGGCAATGAGATTTATTTAGCTAGTGGTCAAGAGCATCATTTGCCCCATGAATTGGGGCATGTGGTGCAGCAGATGCAGGGGCGGGTTCAGACAAACACCAGTGTTGGCGGTATGGCGGTGAATGATAATGCGGGGTTGGAGAGTGAGGCTACGGCTATGGGGGCGATGGCTTTGCAGCGGACTAGTGTAAGCTCAATTGATGATTCGAGACTAGAACTCGGAGTCTGCGAAATTAAAAGTGGAACGAAGCAATTACAGAAGGCTATAGGGATTTATGTCGCTAAAGAAGCAGGAAACGTGCATGTGGGAGATAATGAAAATGACATTCTGGATACCTATCGAAAAGGTGAGGATTTGGCAGTGCGGTCAAACCTAACGAAAACCTCAAACTTCCGAGGATTTGTGGAGGGAGGAAAAACCAGGGATAAAACAGGCTGGATCATGGATATGAAACTCGGAGAACCGGATCGGCCCGAACGGCTATGGACAAACATTCCCTGCCATTTTGAGACTGCCAGTGGAGACCCTAACGTTCATAATTCAATCTACGACGTGTCTACACACGATCTGATAAGATTTGCACCTCTTAATTTGGAGCCGAACAGGCCCAATGATCAAGTGGATATGATGTTCAAACATCGTCATGTAGCATATGCTGAGAGCGAAGTGGCTCAGGAGATCAAAGAAAACGAGCTGTACCGGATAGGAACGGTAACGTTTGACGAGGAATTTTTGTTCGCTAGAACCGAGACCAAAGGTATTATCCTACCAATAACCCTGACGAAAAGCATCGGTCTACATCCAATTGATTTTCATTACAGCAGTAGCAGTAAAAGGCTAAGTAACAGACACAAAGGGAAAGTAGTCTGTTCTTGACGCAAGAACCTGATAATAGGGGCTAACTCGATTTCCAGAGCCCAAGAGCCTATGCAGTTTTATGAGCAAGGTGCTTCCAATGAGAGCATTGCTGGGTATGTGAAACGCTGATTGGTGTGGGTCAGGAGTGGGGTTGAAATTGATTTACAAAAGGCGCTGAGTGGATTGATAAGCCAGTTTGATAAACAAGCGCTTTATTGTCAGCTTCATAATCGGGGTCAGAGCCCGATTAAAATAAAAGCTTTATTTTACAGGTATTTATGTGAAAATAAAGTTTAAAAACAACCTCAAATTTCTAGATTAAGGGGTCAAGAGTCATCTATCATATGTGGAAAACGACACATGCCCTATCACTTTTACGCACTAGCTAATTAACAAACAACAAGAGGACAATTGACATGGCAATAACCGAAGGTTTATTAACTTACGCAGCAGAAGGCACGGAAGGAGGGGCTTATCATAGCCGTACATTGAGTGTTCCGTCAGCTTCATCTGGGCTTACCATAGGTCGTGGGTATGACATGAAAGAGAAAACCGGCAGCAAAATTGCGGCTGATCTTGGCGCGGCAGGTATTGTTCAAAGTATTGCCGAGTTGTTGGCTCAGGCGGCAGGACTTTATGGTGCAGACGCAGAGCAATTTATTGTTGACCATGATTTAGCTGAGTTTGAGATCACCATGCAAACCCAGGAAAAGCTGTTTAAAACGAGCTACGTCGAGATGGCAGAAGATGTGCAACGCATCTGTGGTAAAGCAGATTGTGTGGCAACGTATGGTGCTGTTAATTGGGATAATCTTGAGGTAAAAATCAAAGAGGTGTTGATTGACTTGAGATATCGGGGTGATTATACCCCTCAAGCCAGAAAGCAGATCCAAAAATGGGTTGCCGACAACGCCCTTGCCCCATTCAGCGACGATTTATTGTCCAGGAGTCAATGGCAACAAGTCCCTCAGGATCGCTTTAACCGTCGTGTTGATTTTTTGCAAAGTTAGCCTTTGACCTGGCACAGCACCCACATTTAAAAAAACAAAGGAATAAATATGAAAAAAATAGTGTTGTTACTGATGTATATGATTTCTTGCGCAGTCACTGCCTTACCCTTGGATGAAATGCCCGACTTTAAAAGTTGGAAAACACAGTGTGACACTCATTTACCAATGAGTAAAAAGCCTGACCATGTCGTCGACCCTTTGCTGTCGTTAAAAGCTGTTAACAGTAATATGAAGGCGTATAAAGATAAAATGAAGACATTTCTTAAAAACGACACTGATTGGGTTGATCCCCAGCAAAAACTGGACAGTCTATTCGACGAGCCGCAACTGGAGAAAAAAGAAGGCAATTGGCAAGAAAAGAAATATGACGCTGGATTCAGCCAAAGTATTTTGCTGGACAAAACAGCCAAACTCGCTATCCATGGTGATTTTCATGGTGATATTTTTTCAATGCTGGCCTTTATCGCGCCATATGTTGACGACAACTGGAAAATAACAGACAAAAATCGCTATCTGGTTTTTCTGGGGGACTATGTGGACCGGGGATACTATGGTACCGAAACCCTGATGACGTTATTGAAATTGAAAGCAACAAACCCCACCAAGGTACTTGCAGTAAGAGGTAACCATGAACACGCCTCACAGAATAGTGCAGGTTCAGATCCAGAGAAGGATTATAAGGTTTATCAGCGTTATTTGAAGCAAAGATACAAAGCAGATCACAATGAGGTGTATAAAAGCATATATGGTGCTTACAAATTATTTCCCTTGGCGATTTATATTGGCGTACTGAACAAAGACAAGGTGGCCAACTTTATCGTTAATGTCCATGGTGGCATCGAGTTGGGCTATAAACCACAAGCGTTAATCACCAAGTCTCTTTCTCTTGGCCGCCGAGGATCTTTGGTGTCTCAATATATCGATACCAAGCAGATAAATCGAGAGACAGTATTGCAAGACTTCAAAAAATATGTGGATGCGATAGAGCAGCCCGAAATGAAACGATTGAGCAAAGACATTGATGATTTTACCCGGGACTATAGCAATGCAGCAACGTTGGACCGCTTAAGTCAGTCGAATGGATTTGTCTGGGCAGATTTTGATAAAAGCTCAAGCGCCTCATTTGTAGCAACTACCCGATCACAGCATCCAAAAGAATCACTTGTTTATTCACTTGGTGGCTTGGCAACGCCGGCATTTTTGGCTTTTCTCAGTACGGACGATTACATCATACGTACAGTATTCAGGGCTCATGAAGCGATCAGAGTGAACAATAAATATGTTGGATTGACCCAGTTTTGGCCGACAAAAGCATTTACTGACAATTCGTTGGTTGATATCAGTGTGATTTCCTTTGGATTTGCGCGACTGTATTACAGGGAATATCAGTATAATTACTTAGGAGAATTAAAATTTAATGGTGGTGAGTTCGAAAAGTGGACCTTAACCGAAATACAGTCACCTTCGCCAAATTTTTCTACTAAATAACAAACTCTAAGCGTCGGGATGTGGTGGCAAACAATTATTCGGCCGGATTTATTGCTAGGTTCTTCTTGTCAGTTGGCCCAAGCCCTTGATAAATGGGGTGAGGGGTCAACAGGTCACTTTTCATACTCAAAGCCTTACATCAATCACTCGACCAACTGTGATCAGCGGGGCCAGTGACCATACCCGCTCTCACTGAATTAATTTCACTCTGAATGACAGGATTAAAAATTTCAAAAAGTACACTTAACTGATGACATATTCTTAACGAATGACACAATGGCTATAGGTGCCAATAAAGCGCTGTTTTGAGGCTTTAGCAAATAACTTTATTATCTGCCAATAATCCCCTTCATCAATCTTTTGACTCATACCGCGAGAACAAACCATGGAAGTGACAACGCTGCCGATTGCCATACCAGTGATTATCGAACCACTGACCGATAAGCAATCGCTCGAAGTGAATGCCCAATTGCCCCAGGAATTTTTTGGCTTGACTGCGCTAATCCAGGTGTCTGTGCTCAATGGCTGCGCTGAGGCGATCAAAAAATCGCTAGCAGTGGACAATGTGTCAACGAAATCGTCCGCCAGTGAATTGCTGCAACAGCATCAGCTGTTTCCGCTGAAAATCGGGTTGGCGTGTATTTTGGTGAGGCAATCAGGCGCTGGTAAACAGGGCCAGTTACAGTTGTCGGTGACGTTGCAAGTACCAGCGGAAGTGGCTGATTTAGCCGCTATTGAACTTAACTTTATCAAACTCGCCATGGTGAATGCGCTTAACAATATGATGTTGATGATTGTTAAGCGAGAGGCAATCATTGATGGCAGTGACTGACCCGGGGGTTTATCAGGTTGATAAGCGGGAGGTCCTGCGTTTAGTGGCTGAAAACAAACAGTTTGAACAGACAATCACCAAGCGGGTGCAACTGATAGGTTTTTTTTGTTTGGTCAGCTTAGTCCTCGGCATCAATTTGCAGCAGATCATCAAAACCAACAATCTAGCTCAGGCTTTTCTTAATGACAGTAAAGGCGGTTATATCCCGATAACCCCTTTGATTAACCATCCGGTTTCAGACACCCAGGCGATTAACTATGCAGGGCGGGTTGTGTCTGAGCTGCTGTCTTTTCATTTTCTAACGCTCAATGAGCAGCTTGAACGCCGTAAACCGCTGTTTTATGGCGATGGTTTTGATCACTATCACCAATCGCTGATAAGTCATCGGGTCTTAACGGTGATTAATGAAAAGTCGCTGGTCATTACGGTGGTACCGAGTGGCGACATTAAATTAACCCAGAAGCCTTTCTTTGCAGGGCAATATGGCTGGCTGATAGAAGTGCCCGTCATCACCACCGCTGAGGGGGGGAGTTCGCTACCTCAAACCAGCCAGTCGACGATCATCGTCACGCTACATCAGGTTGATCGGGTCATTAATGTTAATGGGCTACAGGTTCGCCAGTTCTACGTGAGGGATTAATATGTCAGCGATTGAAAGCGCCAAAGCGGCCCATCAAAAACAAAAAGCCTTAGCATTGGCGAGATACCGAAAACCGATTCGGGTTGTTTATCATAGCGATGTACCTTATGGCGCGGAGCTGGTCATTGATCAGAATCAATGGTATCGCACCTTTGCCAAAGGGTTGTTATTCGCTGTTTTGGGCTTAGCGATGAGCACGGCGTTTCTCAGTGTTGCGCTCACTTTTGCGGTTTTTCGACCCGCTGTGACGCTAAGTTATTTGCTTGATCAACACGGCAATGTGGTGCAGTTGGATGAGCGACGTAACCCCGCTTCAAATACGACTGATTTACTGTTATGGACAGCCAAAAAAGTCAAACAATTGCACAATCTGGCGTTTTCAGATTACATCGATCATGTGCTGGCGATGCGGGATGACTTCACCCCAAAAGCGTTTGAGCGCTATCAATATGCGCTGTTAAATTCACAAACCATCGCAAAATTAAAGGCGGGTCAACTGGTGATGTACAGTGAACCACTCTCAGCCCCACGGTTGATTAAGTCAATGCCTGAAGGTGATCCTGACGAGTGGCACATCGAAATGAAAATCAGGGTGTTCATCGGTGGCGGTAAATCGGCCACCATTCCTACTGATCTAACCGCTCATATTCAAGTGCAAAAAACCTCAAGAGCCAATAACTTGGCCGGTTATGTGATCAGTAAATATCTCGAAAATTAGAATAGGACTATCCATGTTTGACGATTTACCCTTGAAACTTTGGTGGCTGATCATCGCTGTGCTGTGTTGCTGGTCTGTGAGTGCGGCAGATGATGAGCCTGAGCTTGGCGATGATCTCAAACCCCATACTGAATTACGCTCACCAGTTGATGAGATATCTAATGCGCAGCTGTCAACGGTGGCACTCAACGCGTTACTATCACAACTGTACAATCTGTCACCTGAGCAGATAAAAAAAGCGATTGAGGCACACAATCAAAGCAACAATGCGATCATGCAAAACCCCCATCCTCAAGCCCTGAGTCATGTTATCCCCATAACGACAGCACCCGGTCAAGCTCCTCAGCAAATAGTGGTGACACCCGGCTTTGATACCATGATTAATATTATTGATGCCACGGGACAACCTTGGCCGATTGCCCAGGTATCAGGCGGTAATAAAAACAGCCTTAAAGTCGATGCGCTGGAGCAACACGCGTTCAAAAACGTGATCAGGCTTAATGCTTTGCAGTCAGTCGGGTCGTCAAATGTGAGTTTTTCGCTGGTTGATCTACCAATCACCTTATCCGTAGAAATCATCAATACCGTAGACCGCTATTATCCAACGGCGATATTGCAACTTGATAGGCGAGGACCCCAAGCCAAACAAACCCCATCATTGACGGTTCAAACCGCTGCGATAGACCCATTTTTAGATCACGTTGTGTTGGGCGAAAAAGGTAACGACCAATTTGAGCGGCTTGATAGTTCAGACCCCAATGTGTTAGCGTGGAAATACAAAAAATACCTTTATGTGAGAACCACTTATCATCCTACCAACCCTATTCCTCGCGGTATAAAACATGGCGCTTCTGGGTATGTTGCTTATCGGATGGCTTATATTCCTGTCCTGATCATGACAGATGACAATGGGTTAGAAAAGCGGATTAAATTGGCACAAAGGCACTAACCATGGAGATTCGACAACCACTACGGCGGATTTGGGCGCATGAAAAACGCGGTGATTTAGTGATAATTACCAGTATTGCGCTTTTTTTTACCGTTATCATCATACTCTATTATCAGTTTAATACGGGTGTCAATCAACAGGTTGTTGACACCGGTCAGGTCGAGACAAAAGACATTCACCCCAATGCCGATGCCCAATTACCGCAATCTTATAAGACCGCTAAAGACCAGCAAAATGCCCAACGCTACGCCCAAGAAAGTCGCTCAGAAGGTGGCGTACATATGCCCTTTTCCTACCAAAATGACTCGTCAGTCCAGACGGATGCGGCGACAACTATAGAATCCTGTGGCTGCAAAATAGATCAGGCGCAATTGGTCGCCGCGTTGAGGCGACTAGGCGTTAAGGGGCAGTCTGATGATGTCGATAATATGCGGGTGGCTCAGTCTGACATTTATATTGCGGGTAACGGTGCGATTGTTTCAAGTCGAGGTGAACCCATCAATTACCAGAACAATCCATTTGTGATGGATGGTAATGGGGCTTTGGTTGACGACAATCATATTGCGTTGCTGTCGAGAAATGGTGAACCGCTGTATCTTGGCAAAGAAGGACAGCTGTTTGACAAGTTGGCACAAGCGTTACAGTTGCGTGGGGACCTGTTGACCTCGGATGGGCGGGTGATCCTTGGCGATGGTCGGTTGGCCATTCGTGAGGGCAATATGTTGCGCGTGGCATCAACTGATATTTATCTCACCAGAGATGGTCAGTTGGTGACACTCGATGGCAAACCGGTGCTGCACGCTGGTGGTTTTGTTTTTCGTGATGCCGAACAAAACCTGATCAATCGGTTGGGTGGTAAAGTGAGTTGGGAAAGTAAGGGGGTCTCTCAGAATATTCAAGGCGAGTTGGTGGATGCCGCTGGCAAACCGTTTGAACGACCGGGTATTTTGTTTAGCTACGGCGGCATTCTGATCAACAACCAAGGCATGTTGACTCAACCTTTGGCCAACCTCACTCGGATTGGTCAGGCTGACATCCTCAAAAATGATAAGGACCAGTTGGTTGACACCACTGGCGGCAAAGTCAGCCATTACGGACATGCCGTTTCGTTGGGCATCAATGGGTTATTGCTGGCCTCGTCGGTGGGTCAAGTGAGTAATCAAAATAAAGCGACGGTTTTTTTGCGCGACGATGGGCGCTTACGAACCGATGTCGGTCTGGGGGGTGTTCGTGCCGGTGTGCTTAAAACCAGTGATGGCACCGCACTGGATAACCTGGGCCAAATGCTCAGCCGTCTGGGTAAGGTTACTAGGCGAGGTGTTTCAGCTATTTATGTCGCTTCCGATGGTTTGTTGACTAGCCGCGCTGGCAAGCCTTTTAAGTATTTAACCAAGGACATTTTTCTTGATTATGCCGCTTACTTGCCCACCTCTGCGGCACAAGGGTTAATCACCTTTGATGGGGTGATGGTCATGGACAGAAAAAACCACCGTATTTACCTCACCAGTGACGGGGCATTGGTCAATGAACTCGGACAACCGACGGATGACGTTGGGGTTATCACCAATAACGCAGGCGTTTTAGTTGACGCCCAAGGGGCATTGCTCAACCACTCGTCCGGACTGGCCCAAGTGGTCACCCGCGATAGCCAAGTGGTCACCCACAATGGTCAAAAAGTCTATAAAAATGCTAACAACCAATTGGTTGATAAGGCGGGTGATGCCATCCTGTCTGATAATGGACAAGCCATGTTTATGTCGCCTAATGGCCAAATTGTCGACGATACAGGCAATAGGGTTAACAGTACGGGGTTAATGGTGGGTGTTCGGGCGGCACAACCCGGAGAATTACGCACTCGGCAAGCATTGACGGATAAGCAAGGGAATTTACTCTTTCATCAGGGCAAGCGGGTTTTTATCGATGATCAGCAGCGTATTGTTGACGAAAATGGCCAGCCAGTGTTAACACCAGCGGGCAAACCCGTCACGTTGGATGAACATGGCCGCTTGATTGACAGTGATGATCAACCAGTGACTGAGCCATTATTAATGAATAGTCGAGGTCAAATCATTACTCGCGACATTGCTAAAGAGCGTGAAGCCTTGGTAACAAGCCAAGGGAAAAGGGTGTTGTTAGCTGGTCAGCCGGTTTTTGTTAATGATGATCGCTCTTTGATGGATGCGTCCGGTAAGCGTGTCACCTTGCCTAATGGCAGTAACGTCTATCTGAAGCCAAATGGTCAGTTAGTGGATGAAGATAATCAGCTTATTTCGCCCAGCTTTTTGAGTGTCGAAGGTGAGAAAACCCTCGGTAATGAACGCTTATCTACACGTCCACCACTGATTAATCAAAATCAACCGATAGTGGACGATAAAAGTGTCACTACTGCCCCCATTGATTTAACCAAGCTGCAAACCCAACAAGCACTCACTGACGCTGATGGCAATGGGCTGTTGTTTGATGGTGTGCCTGTTTATTTAAACCAACAAAGGCAAGTGACTGATGGCGCAGGCTCACCTATTTTGACCGAGGATGGACGCCCAATACATCTTGACCCAACGGGTAACTTGACTGATGGATCTGGCAATCTGATTGATTCACCAATCTTACGCAATGCCAAGAGAGAGGCAATTAAAACCGGTATTAAAACGGCAAAGAAAACGCTACAGGACAGCCATGGCAATGCGATACTGTTTAATGGGGAGCAGGTATTTATCAATGATGATGGCACGTTAGCCAATAGCAGCGGGCAAATTGTTGACGTTAATGGTCAGCCGCTATTGTTGGTTGATGGGCAAGTGGTCGATGCCACAGGTCAGGTGGTGTCGAACGATAAACGTTTTACCATTGATACAACGCCAAACCACTTGTCGACGGTGACTGAAGTGCTCGATAGTAACGGTGGCCGCGTTTATTACCAAGGCAAGCCGGTATTTAAAACCACCGATGGGCTGTTGGTTGATGCCGATGGTCAAGCGATCCGCAGCGCAAAGGGCGAACTTGTTTATGTCGACGATGATGGCGCGTTGGTTGATGCTAATAACCAACCGATTAAAGCCGTGCTGCTTACCGACAGCCTCGGTGAAGTGGTGCAACATCCGTTGACGTCAGGACAATCGTTTTTGGCGGGAGCAAAACATCAGCTCATCACAGTGGACGGGGAAGCCGTTTTGGTTGACCAAGCGGGT
>CBDIDQ010000107.1:0-25097 GCA_965277695.1 Alteromonadaceae bacterium | reverse complement strand
CAGTGAGCCTAGTCCAACTAGTGCTGTTGATCCGATTGATGAAATCGGTCTATCTGCTAATGCTGTGAATTCAACGGTTGGTCAATCTAGTACACAACAATTAGCTGAATTACGTTATACCCACCAAATCCCGAGAAAAAGCGTGTCGAGCCTGAAGGACAAATTAAAGGCTATCGGTCAGTTTGTGCATTTCATCTTTCTGAGCTCACCAGAGGCAAAAGAGGCGCTAGTTAAGCGTAATGAGTTGACCGCAGAGAAACTACTTAAAGAATATCAATCGTTTATTCAGGCTCCTGCCGAAGAGCGAGTAGAGCGTTTTATTCAATGGCGTGATGATATGGATTATTTTGAAGCCAACAAAAATGCCCTGCACAGTGTGAAAAGTAACGTGGTTGAATTTAGAACTCGTTAATGTCGTTGTTTCGACGTGCAATGTTCTATTCTTTTTTTCACCACGGAGATACGGAGGCACGGAGAAAAACAAAAACCTTAAGACAATAATTGATTTTGACCTTCTCCGTATCCCCGTGTCTCCGTGGTAGTAAGGTTCTGTTTTTAAAGAACGGAGCGCTCCAGTAACCTTGATAAGCCCACCTGACCATGTAACGGTAGTGTTTATGCAATCATTAAATACTCACTAAAGCGGTATCGACACCAGTTCGTTTCCGCCAGCATCAGCAATCAAATAACTCCCCTGAGTATACCAATCGCCTAATACAATACGTTGGGTTGGCGGGTCATTCTCATCCATAATGTGGATCGCCGGACGGTGTGTGTGGCCGTGAATTAACAAGTCGACATCACTTTTTGCCATCTGATCGATCACTTCATACGGGGTGACATCCATCACTGCCATACTTTTATTTTGTTGTGATAGGGTGCTTTGCAGCCGGGCCTTTTCGGCAATTTTTCTTCTGATAAATAATGGCAGCAGCAATATGCCGGTTTGCCACCACTTAGCCCGAGTCTTGCGGCGAAACTTCATATATTCACTATCGAGTGTACATAAACTATCACCATGCATGATCAACGCATTTCGACCATATAAATCAATCACCACTTGCTCTGGCAATAGCGTCAGTTGACATGCTTGGGCAAATTTTTTGCCAATGAGAAAATCCCGGTTGCCATGGATAAAATACACTGGCAGACGCGCTGAAACTGTTTTGAGCGTGTTGATAATACTGTGGTGAAAGGGGTTGTTATCGTCATCACCAATCCAATATTCAAAAAAGTCACCGAGGATATATAAGGCATCACACTCAGCGGTGATTTGTTGATTAATAAAGCTGAAAAACGCTTGAGTGATATCCGGGCGTTCGGCTGACAGATGCAGGTCTGAAATAAATAAGGTATAGGGCATGGTTTGCTATCTGTTATAAGGTGACCGTTATCTCCTAACATTAACGAGGTTGAAACCTCGTCTACGGTGTAGACGAGAATTCATTCTCGTTTTTTTAGGCGTATTGTTTAATCTACTACAACGCTTTCAAAGATCACCGGCTCGATTGGCACATCACCGTGGTGGCCTTTGTTGCCCGTTTTAACTGTTCTGATTTTTTCCACTACATCCATACCGTCTGTAACTTCACCAAATACGCAATAACCCCAGCCTTGAGAATTCTCAGCTTTAAAGTCGAGGAAGTTGTTATCTGTTAGGTTGATGAAAAACTGACCGGTGGCTGAATGTGGATCTGAGGTGCGAGCCATGGCCAATGTGCCTTTTTTATTGCTAAGGCCATTGTTAGCTTCATTTTTAATCGGGGCGTTGACGGCTTTTTGCTCCATGTCAGCGGTGAAACCACCACCTTGGATCATAAATCCATCAATGACACGGTGAAAGATAGTACCGTCGAAAAAGCCTGAATTGGCATACTCAAGAAAGTTTTTCGCCGTGTTTGGCGCGTCGTCTGCAAATAAGTTAACTTTGATTTTGCCAAAATTGGTATGTAATGTGATCATTTAGTGCTTTTCCTCATGAGGGATTAAACAAGTGCTATATAAAAAGTGTAAAGGACGAACAATTGGCAGCGATTTTACAGAAGTTTTACGCAGACTAAAAGCAATTATAGCCGAGGTTTTCAGTCGATGCTATCATAACTCGGCTTTGGGCAGGTAAGCTGTTGATAAACCTGCTGCGATGATTAAATTTACCGCCTGAAAAAAGGCGCTTCATAAATAAGGATGAAAAAGTACTGATGTTAACCATATACAACACTCTGACACGCAAGAAAGAAACGTTTAAACCAATGGTTGAAGGCAAAGTTGGCATGTATGTGTGTGGTATCACCATTTATGATTATTGTCACGTCGGACATGGTAGAACATTTGTTGGTTTTGACGTGATGGCGCGTTATATCCGTCATTTGGGTTACGATTTGACTTATGTCCGTAACATTACTGATGTCGATGATAAAATTATTAATCGGGCTAAGGAAAATAACGAAAGTTGTGATGAGCTAACCGCGCGTTTTACCGAGGCAATGCACGCAGACTTTGATGCGTTAAACATGTTACGTCCGGACATTGAGCCGCGAGTGACCACCCACATGGCTGAAATCATCACCATTATCCAATCGCTGGTTGAGCAAAAGTATGCCTATATCGCTGCCAGTGGCGATGTGTTATTTGATGTCAGCAAGTATGACGATTATGGCAAACTTAGTCTGCAAAACCTTGAGATGCTGCAAGCGGGTGCTCGGGTTGATGTTGATGAAGACAAAGCCAGTCCATTGGATTTTGTATTGTGGAAAACGGCCAAACCGGGTGAGCCAAAATGGTCATCTCCTTGGGGTGATGGGCGTCCGGGCTGGCATATTGAATGTTCTGCCATGAGCAGTAAACATTTGGGCAATCACTTTGATATTCATGGCGGTGGCTCAGATTTACAGTTTCCTCACCATGAAAATGAAATTGCCCAGTCTTGCTGCGCCAACCAATCGCCTTATGTCAATACTTGGATCCACACTGGTATGGTGCAGGTCGATAAAGAAAAAATGTCTAAGTCTTTGGGTAACTTTTTTACCATCCAAGATGTGTTGAAGGATTATGACGCTGAGACGATTCGTTATTTCTTGATCGCTGGTCATTACCGTAGTCAGTTGAATTACTCTCAGGAGAATCTGGACCAGTCCCATGCGGCACTGGAGAGAATTTACATCGCGTTACGTGGCGTTGAGGTCAATAAAGGTCCGATTGATGTTGGTGCAGGCGAGAACCCTTATGTCGACAGGTTCAGAGCCGCGATGAGTGATGATTTTAATACCCCAGAAGCTTTGCCCGTGATATTTGAGTTGGCTAAAGAGATCAATCGAGTCAAAGGCCCCGGTCCTGAACATTCACCGCAAAAAGCCAGTGAATTGGCGACCATTTTACTTTACCTAGCCGAAGTATTAGGCATTGCGCAAAAAGACCCGGAAGCGTTTTTACAAGGCGGTTCAGCGTCGTCCGAAGTTGAGTTGATTGAATCGTTGATTAAACAGCGCAATCAAGCCCGTACAGATAAAGATTGGGCTAAGGCCGATGAATGCCGAGATAAGCTAACCGCGATGGATGTAGTGCTTGAGGATGGCGGTGACGGGACGACTTGGCGTAAGGCGTAAGGGGTTGTAACTATTCAGCTTGTGGATAACTCGTGGTAGGAACGAGCTCCAGCTCGTGATTTGTACCGAAGGTGCCAGGATTTTTGAAATGGCTACGCCATTTATCGTAGCGGGGACGCAACTCCTACTTTACTGAGTACAAACAATAAACAGTAAAGTAGATTTATCCACAGGCCATTAATTTCGCTGAATAGTTACAAGGGGTTTTGCTTTTCCTCTGTGTCCTCTGTGGCTCTGTGGTAATAAAAAAGGAATAAAATATTATACTTGAGGGGGATTGTATTAAACACCGTCATTATGCAGAGGCGATATAACCGACTTTCAGTGTATTTCGTTCCCTTAAAGTCAAAAGCATTTCACCACAGAGGCACTAGAGGACACAGAGAAGATCAAGAGCAAAAGAAACAAGGTCTATTTTAAGGCTTTTGTTTCTTTTTTATCTATATCTTTAATGGACATTAAGATGTGACTAAGAGACAGAATAAATTCGCGTCTACTGTGGTTCAGGGTGGGTGAGGTGTTCGAGGTCTCGGTTGAGTAAATCGGCGCTGCCTACGTTGAGTTCGATGAGGCGGCGCAGGTGGCTGGCGCTGTCGATATCGATGCTGTCACAGCTAAAACCAATACAATGATTGAGTTGATGGGCTTTGCTGACTTGCATATTGATGTCAATTTCGGAGCCTGCTAGGCGAAAAGACAAGGTAAATTGATCTTCGGCATGATGTGGCCAGTTTTCAGGCATTTTAACTAACGCCCCTTTCAACGATACGTCAATCAGTTCTGCTGTCCAGACGCCGGTGGCTGTTGACAGCTTGACTGGTGTTGAAAAAACGATACGGGTAAACCGACGATTATCTTCCATCAGGTATGATCTCAAAGGATTTTTTTAATTCATTCAAGCATAGCGTGTTGCTCTGCGAAATGAAAGTGGTGGCCTTAGTCCAGTTCAAAAGAAATTATCCCGCACTCGGCCCAATTCATAAAACATGCTCTGACCAATACGGCGAAACGGCGAAAAAGGGAATTTTGGCAAGGCTGTAGTCAGCATCGGTATGTGATGACCAGCGGTATCACCCGCCACTTTTTCGGCCAAACGTTTGCCTGCCTGTGTACTAAAAGATAATCCCGCACCACAATAGCCCGATGAGTAAAAAACGTTATCATCGGTTTGATGGATATGCGGAATATCATCCAAAGAGACGCTGATCCAACCACTCCAGCGATAGTCGGTGGTGAGGTTTTTTAACGCCGGAAAGCTTTGTTTCAGCGCTGCTAACAGCCGATCATGATAGATGCTAGATTCGGCCTGCTTGCCAGTGATAGCCCCCCGACCGCCAAACAGAATACGGTTGTCGGGCAGTTTACGATAATAATATTTCAATTGCCGAGTATCCATCATCACTTGTGAGGTGAAAAACCGTGAGTCGGCGATCTCCTGCTCAGTTAACGGCCGGGTGACAATCACACTGGTAAGTACGGGCAGGGTGCGTTTATCCACTGACAGATGAAAATCTTTCGGGGTGTAGCCGTTGGTGCAACACACCACTTTTTTGGCGCTGACGGTGCCCTGGGGAGTAACTAATTGATGATGCTGACCTTGTTTGGTCCAGCTTGTTACCGGACTATTGCTATAAACATCAATGCCTTGCTGTTGAGTTAGTTGATGATAAGCGAGACACAATTTAAGTGGATGAATACCATAACCTTGCTGATACAGCAGTGCCCCATGGGCTTCTTGGTGGTCGACGTATTTTTCACTTAACTCGCCTTTGGATACCGGGGTGACATGATAGCCAAAATGTTTGCTCATATAGTCGGCGGTATGTTTAAGGCTGTCGTAATACTTGGGTCGGTGGGCAATTTTGAGATAACCGTTGGGTTGGCGGTCAACATCGACTGCTGCGCGATTGATCAGGCTTTCAACCAAATCAACACCGTTTAAAAATTCATGATGAATGGCGGTAGTGGTTTCAAGACCAAAGCGTTTAACTAAGGCTTCATAACCGAGGCGTCCACTGAGTGGCAAAACAAACCCGGCATTACGACCACTGCAACCCCAGCCGATATTGTTGGCTTCGAGCACTACGGCTTTTTCGCCATATTGTTCAGCGAGATGATAAGCACAACTCAAACCCGCGTAACCGGCACCGATGATCACCGTGTCGACAGTGATGTCTTGCTGTAATCGATTAATCGCTGGGATAGCTGGGTTTTGTGCGCTGAGTGAATTATACCAGTAGGAATCCGGGTAAGGTTGCGCACTGGCAACCTGACTCGATACAAGAGGATCGTACATATTGCTCCATGGAATGAACCGTTAACAATTGTGCCGTAGACGAGGTTTTAACCTCGTTTTAGCTGTTTTCACCTAGTGAGGTTAATCAAAATGAATGATCATCTCGGCGGCATCACAGTGACATACACCGTTGCAGATGACGCAATGATAACCTTCGTTGAGTGAGTTACCGAGCCAGCGCTCGGGGTGGATTTTAACCACTTTGCCACCGGCTTTGGTCATATATTTAAACGCGCTGTTACCCGGGCTTTGCATCCAGATATGGGCAACACCAGCGGTTGCACCTTGTTGTTTGGCCACTTCGATAGAGCGTGACAGCAACATGCCGCCAATGCCTTGTCCCCGACAACTTTCATCGACGGTATTGCATTTGAAATAACACACTTTGTCGTTTTCGTACGGCCAATCAGCGGTGGTACACCACTGATCAATGGGCCAAGCACCCGGGGCATAAGTGAGGCGAAAACCCACGAGTTTGTCACCGTTATAAGCGACGAAGCTGGCGTTGAGATCATCGCTCAATCCCAGTTGGTGAATGACGGCAATGGATTCATCAGTGAGATAAAGATCGCCATGGACAAGGTTACCAAGGACAATTACGTCCTTAAAATGGGCGGGTTCAAACGGTGAAATGGTCAAGTTATGATGCATGAGATTCACTCCAGAAAAGTTATTTATACTGTTAGTGACTGGCCATAAAAAGTCAATGATATTAATAGTTAAAAGTGATTTTAGCGGCAGAAACGCAGTTTTGTACCTCTGCTTTCGGGGCAATGGGCTTTTTTTGCTGATGCGGGTCCACAAGTTAGGATATATCTGCTAATTTTAACTAATCCGTGCGCGGGATTGAAAAAAACTGTGGTATGATTTGCGCCGTTTTTTATTCTGGCTGCTTGTGCCGCCATGTTTTATTTCAAAGTTTTATTCTAACGTTGCGTAAAAAAGGGCATTAAATGAATGTAATTGAAGGTAATTTTCACGCCGAAAATAAAAAGTTTGCCATTGTGGTTTCCCGTTTTAACAGTTTTGTGGTTGAAAGCCTGCTTGAAGGCGCTATCGATGCACTAAAACGCCACGGCAATGTCAAAGATGACGATATTACGGTGATCCGCGTGCCTGGTGCATATGAAATTCCGGTAGCCGTTAAACGGGTTGCGGCAAAACACAACTTCGACGGTATCGTGGCTTTAGGTGCGGTGATCCGTGGTGGCACCCCGCATTTTGAATATGTGGCCGGTGAATGTAATAAAGGTTTGGCTCAGGTTTCCCTTGAGTTTGATATCCCGGTCGCTTTTGGCGTATTAACCGTTGATACTATTGAGCAAGCGATTGAACGCTCTGGTACCAAAGCGGGCAATAAAGGTGCAGAAGCGGCATTAAGCGCACTTGAAATGGTTAACGTTCTGGCGCAGCTGTAGTATAAATTAAGAACACAAACTGAGAGAAACTGATGAAACCAGCGGCAAGACGCAAATCGCGCAAGTTAGCCACACAAGCCATTTACTCGTGGCAGTTGAGCGGCAATCCTATGGGCGACATCGAACAACAGATGTTGATTGAAAACAATGTAACTAAAGTAGATGTCGAGTATTTTCGCGATCTGGTGCAGGGCGTTGTCAGCCATGTTGATAAACTCGATGATATTATTCGTCCTCATTTGGACCGTCCTTTTAAGGATATCGATATGGTCGAAAAAGCGATTGTTCGCCTCGGTGCTTACGAATTGAAATATCGCATGGATGTGCCGGTAAAAGTAGCAATTAACGAATCGATTGAGCTGGCGAAGGTGTTTGGTGCCGAAGACAGTCATAAGTTTGTTAATGGCGTACTGGACAAAGCGTTGAAATTCATTAAACGTGATGCTTAGCACTGATGAAAGAATTTGAATTAATAAAACGTTATTTTGCCAATCGCGGCTTCGAACGCAAAGATGTCAGTGTCGGCATTGGTGATGACGCAGCGATTATTAATATCCCTGACAACTCGCAACTGGTCGTGACAACAGACACACTGGTGGCGGGGGTTCATTTTTTCAATGACATTGAACCTCGTGCCCTTGGTCACCGGGCGGTCGCGGTGAATCTTAGTGATATTGCGGCGATGGGCGCAGAGCCTGCGTGGATCTCAATTGCCATTACCCTGCCAGAAGTCGACGAAGAATGGGTCAAAGCGTTGACCGATGGCATTTTTGAAATTTGTGAATATTACAACGTTCAGGTTGTCGGCGGTGATACCACACAAGGGCCGTTGGCTATCACCATCAGTGCCAAAGGGTTGATACCTAAAGGCAAAGCGCTGACTCGATGTGGTGCTAAACCGGGCGACTGGATTTATGTGACTGGCACACTCGGCGATGCCGGTGTTGCCATTGATGCTATTCGTAACAACCACAACCTGCCGCTTAAATACCAAAGTTTTTTCACTAATCGTTTTGATTATCCAACACCCAGAGTGGCTATCGCTCAGGCGTTGCGGGATATCGCCTCATCAGCTATCGATATTTCAGATGGTTTGCTGTCTGATATTGGCCATATTGTCACTCGCTCAGCCGTTGGCGCGGTGATTAATGTCGAAAACCTGCCTTTGTCAGATGCCTTGATGGGTTCGGTTGATGAATCTCGTTATCTGGAGTTTGCTTTAACCGCAGGTGATGATTATGAATTGCTGTTTACCGTACCAGAAGATAACCGAGGCGCACTGGATGTTAGCACTGCGCATTATGGTATAAAGCTGACCTGTATTGGCCAAATTCTCGGTCAAAGCGGTAAAATCGAATTACGCCGAGATAATCAGCCGATTGAGTTTGATTTTCAGGGGTTTGAACATTTTGGCACCAAATTCACCGAGCTTGCTGGTGAAGACGCGCTTAAGCCTGAGGATGAATGATGTCTGATGACGCCGCTAGGGCTCGTTTTGATTTAACCAAACCGCATCATTTTTTAGCCTTAGGTTTTGGTGCCGGATTACTTCGACCCGCACCCGGTACTTGGGGTACACTGGTGGCTGTACCACTGTATTTGCTGTTATCGCTGTTTTCCCCCATGATTTATCTTATTGTGACCTTGTTGGTGTGCGTCGTCGGAGTGTGGATCTGCGGTCGTTGTGCCGAGGATATTGGGGTGCATGACCATGGTGCCATTGTGTGGGATGAAATTGCCGGATTTTTGGTGACTATGGCGTTTGTCGAGTCAACCTGGTGGAATATTTTGCTGGGTTTTGCGTTGTTTCGTTTTTTTGATATTGTCAAACCTTGGCCCATCGGTTGGGTTGATCGCCATGTTGATGGCGGTTTCGGCATTATGATTGATGATATTATCGCTGGTGTGTTTGCACTGATCGTTCTAAGCTTGCTACCACAATTGATTTAAGGGTGATTTTATGGGGGGAAAATTGATCTGCCGCTTTTTGGCTGTTCCGGTCTTTTTGTTGCTGGCATGTATCGGCGTTGCTCAGGCAACAGAGGTCTCGATGTATGACTATGATGTCAAACAGTGGACAGCGCAGGATGGTTTGTCTTCACAATCTGTTCGTACCATCACCCAAGATCGTTTAGGTTATATCTGGGTCGGCTCATTGTTCGGCCTTAATCGTTTTGACGGTAACACCTTCGAAGTTTTCAATACCCGCAACAACAAATTTTTAGTCAGCAACGCCATCAATAAAGTCTATATCGATTCGACCGGTTATTTATGGGTAGGTACCAAATCTGGCCTATCGGGTGTCGATCCTACCAATTTACGTTTTGCCAATTACACCATTTTAGATGAAGTCACTGATATTATCGAAACACCTGAAAAAGAAGTGCTAGTGGCGGCCGGTGGGTTATTTAAAATCGTCGATAAGACCATTAGCAAAGTTAAAGATGTGCTGGGCGAAGTGCAAAAAATCGAGGTCTCAGAGCAGGGCACTTGGGTCGCCACTAATAGTGCGATTTATTTGCTTAAACAAGGGGAGATCATCAAAAACATCCCATTGGCTGACAAAATTGGCCAGTCAATTATCAACGATTTGTATTGGAGTGA
This sequence comes from Alteromonadaceae bacterium, assembly GCA_965277695.1. Taxonomy (GTDB): domain Bacteria; phylum Pseudomonadota; class Gammaproteobacteria; order Enterobacterales; family Alteromonadaceae; genus JABSOG01. Next base: position 15,177 of record CBDIDQ010000107.1, on the reverse strand, counting down.
GACTCAGGGGTTATTTGTTGCCACTGAGAATGGCGCTTTTAGGGTTAATGAGCAGGACAAAATTGAACGGGAAACCTTGCCATTAGGGCAAGATATTCCGGTATTAAAAATTGTTAAAGATAGTCGCGATGGCTTATGGCTATCGACTTTTGGCAGCTTGTTTTATCGTAATAGCGGTGAAAAATGGCAACCGATTGTGGCCGAGCAGCTGGGGCATTCACCTTGGTTTGCCGATATTTTTGAAGACCGCGATGCCAATATTTGGCTGGCCAGTAACAGTGATGGTTTGTGGCGAGCCAGTGTTAGCAGTATTGCGCGGCATCAGCCAAAAACTTTGCCTTCTAGAGCGATTAGCAGTGTCACTAATGGCCCTGACGACAAGTTGTGGGTGGGCACACAACGTGGGGTTGGCACGTTAGATCAGGCAGGTAAATTTAACCTAGTGATTGATTCTAATATTTTGCACCGACAAAACATTTATGGCATGACATTCATTGAAGACAGCATTTTGCTCGCCACCGAAAGCGGCCTGATGTTGTATAAAGATGGCGAAATTAGCATTCCTCGGGCTTTGGAGCCGATTCAGTGGTCGACTATTCGGGTAATTGTTAAACGGCAAAATGACGGTTTGTGGTTGGGCACCTCTCAAGGGCTTTATCGTTATGAGCATGATCGTTTAATGCCTTATCGCTTTAACGCTCGTTTTGACTCGAAAAATATCACCTTTGTGATGGATAAAACCGACAGCAGCTGGGTCGGCACAACCCGAGGTGTGTATAAAATCAATGGCAATACCCTTGAAAGAATGGGTTTGGGCACCGCACTTTATCGCAGTTATATCACCTCAATCCTAGATTTAGGTGAGCTGGGTGTATTGATTAGTACTTTGGATGACGGCTTGTTCTATCGCTCAAAACAAGGTGCGTGGACCCAGTTTGATGAGTCTAATGGCTTGGCTAACGGCGTTATTGTGGCTTTGCATTATCATGAGCAAAATGAAATGGTGTGGGTCAGTACACTCAAAGGGGTTTATCGCTTTAAAACCCAGGCTTTTGATAGTGGTAACGGCAATATTCAGGTTGAAAATATTCTCTCACCGTTTGATCGCCAGCTCGGTGCCACTTCTGGCCGTTGTTGTAATGGTATTGGTCATCAAAAAATTGCCGATTATGGCGATAGCTTGTGGTTTCCCTCATCAAGGGGGGTGGTCGAAATTCCTAAGGACATCGACTTGTATGGTGAAGACAGCCATCACATTATGCCGATTATTCAAAATATCGTCACTGCCAGACGTAAAATCGTGATTGGTAAACAAGAGGATTTTCAGCTTGATTTGAACGAACGAGATTTCACCGTTTTTTATAGCACCATCAATTATAAACGGCCTCAGTCAGAGACTTTCCGTTATCGCCTTGAAGGTTATGACACCAACTGGAATGAAGTGGGCAAACGGCGTGAAGCGGTATTTACTAATTTACCGTCGGGCACTTTTACCTTTCGGGTGCAAACCAAACAAGCCAATCAGCTGTGGGCAGAAGCCAAAGGTACCTCTATTACCCTTAAAGTGCCAAAGCAGTTTTCTGAAACCATGTTATATCGGATCTTGGTCGGTGCTTTGTTCATTCTGGTGTTATACGCAGTAGTGTTGTTAATTCGTAATCGCGAAGTGCGCAAGCGTGAAACCTTAAGAGAATTGGTTGAGCAACGTACGGTTGAACTGCAATCGGTGAATGCCCAGTTGAACGAAGCCAATCAAAAGCTTAAACAGCTGAGTAACAAAGATGAGCTTAGCGGACTGCGTAATCGTCATTTTGTATATGAGCAGTTACCTAAGGATATTGAACACTACCAGCGCAATCGTGAATCGATGATTTCTCAGGGTAAATCGTTTGCCTTGGTGTTGATAAACATTGATGGCTTTAAGCATGTGAATGATGGTCATGGCCCGATTGCGGGCGATTCGGTGTTGACGCAATTTGCTGTGTTGCTGACCCGTGAAACCCGGGGTTCAGATTATGTCGTTCGCTGGGGCGGTGATGAATTTATGATTGTGCTGCGTGATACCCAAGCCAATCAAATCGAAAGTTTTATTTATGAGCTGAACCTAGCAGTGGCTAATGGCGAGTTTTATCTGCCAGATGGTCAGGACGTCAACGTCACCTGTTCTATCGGTTATGCCTTTTATCCGCTGCCATTAATTGGCGGTCAGTTAATTAACTGGGAAGTTTCGCTTAGTTTGGCTGATATGGCGTTACATCAGGTGCAAAATGCGGGTCGTAATGGTTGGGCGACGGTCGAGTTTGACGATCAGGTAGATGCCTTTGAGTTTGAAGATAACGAAGCTTTGGAGACGTCGTTGGAACAGTTGTTTGCCACTGGTGCCGCTCGGTTTAATGTGCGCTTGGCTGATACTGGGTTTAGTGGGTAGGGCTTCGCGCAATTCATAGTTAACAATTAATAGTTAACAATTAAAAGTTAACAATTAAAAGTTAACAATTAAAAGTTTGTTCGGCGTATTTACGTCAATTTCGCTTAAATCAACAGTAATTGCTTCTAACATAGACATCATCGCTATAAAACCATAGTGGTAGATGGTTGTAGCCATGTGGATGGCTCATGTATAATGCGGCCAATAAAGTTACTAGTTGGTTATAATTAATGAAGCTGATTGTTAAGCTGCATCCTGAAATATCTATTAAAAGCAAGTCGGTGCGTAAGCGGTTCACCAAATTATTGGAATCGAATATTCGTATCGTGTTACGCCGAACCTTGGAGTCGGTGGCGGTCTCAAATCAATGGGATAAAATTGTGGTTACTGTCGAGGGCGCAACTGCCGAGCAGCAACAAACCATCATTGAGCAACTGCAACGCACACCGGGTATTATTCAATTTAACCTCGTTCAAGAAACCACTTTTACTGATGTTGATGATATTTATCAGCAAGTTTTTGCGATTTATCAGCATCAATTGGATAACAAAACCTTTTGTGTCCGGGTAAAGCGTAATGGTACTCACGACTTCACCTCCAGTGATGTTGCCCAATATGTTGGTGGTGGTCTCAATCAAAATATCGCCACTGCTAAAGTCAAACTGAAAAATCCTCAAACCACGGTAAAGTTAGAAATCAAAGATGACCGTTTGTTTATCATCAAGACTAACTATCGGGGTATCGGCGGCTTTCCATTACCGACGCAAGAAGACGTATTGTCCTTGGTGTCTGGTGGTTTTGACTCCGGTGTTGCCAGTTACATGATGGTGCGCAAAGGTGCTAGAACCCATTATTTGTTCTTCAACCTTGGTGGCGCTGCCCATGAAATAGGCGTCAAACAAGTCTCTTATTACCTGTGGAAACGTTACAGCTCAACCCATAAAGTTAAATTTATCACCGTTGATTTTGAACCTGTGGTGGCTGAAATTCTCGAAAATATTGAGAACAGTCAAATGGGCGTGGTGCTTAAACGCATGATGATGCGAGCGGCGTCACAAGTGGCTGATAAACTGGGGATCCAAGCGTTGGTGACTGGCGAAAGTCTTGGCCAGGTATCGAGTCAGACGTTGGCCAATCTGAATGTGATTGACCGAGTGACACCGAACCTGATTTTGCGTCCGTTGATCCAGCATGATAAACAAGAAATCATTGATATTGCGCGGGTCATTGGCACCGAAGATTTTGCTAAGATCATGCCGGAATATTGCGGGGTGATCTCGAAAAAACCCACGGTTAAAGCCAAGATTGAAAAAATTGAAGCTGAAGAAGCCAATTTTGATTTTGAAGTGCTTAACCGGGTGGTGACAGATGCCACCATTATGGATATTCGTAAAATCGAAGAGCAGGGGCAGGCGGAAGTTGCTGAGATTGAAGCGGTGGATGACATTGCTCAAGGTGAAGTGGTTTTGGATATTCGTAGTCCGGATGAACAAGAGGATAACCCCCTTGAATTAGGGGGTGATTCTGCTAATGTACAGGTCGTTCATTTGCCTTTTTATCGTCTGGCGAGTCAATTTGACGCGTTGGATCAGTCAAAAAATTACTTATTGTATTGTGATCGGGGTGTTATGAGTAGACTCCAGGCGTTGTTGCTGCACGAAAGCGGCTATAACAATGTCAAAGTTTATCGACCTTGAGCACCATGCATGTTGTAGGTAAGTAGTAGGTGTGAGTGTAGGATATTAAGTCCTATGGTGTTTAACTAATCGGAGAAATAACGATGGATATAACGGGATCACTGGTCCAGGCGGCGCAACTGATGCTTATTGGTATGCTGGTTGTTTTTGTCTTCCTTATTACCTTGGTGTTTGTCACTAAACTGTTAGCTAAGGTGGCGGGCAAAGAGCCTGAGCGGACTCATAATACCTGGAGTGCCAATGGCAGCACAGCGGCGATAAAACAGCCTACTCAGGGGGGAATTAATCCGTCGGTTGTCGCGGCAATAACGGCGGCAGTTCATCGCTATCGTAATAAGTAGCCGAAACAAAAGAGAAGATAACAAAAGAGAAGATAGGTTCGTGGTTTGGTTATTAGTATGGTTTTTCAAACTTAACCATTGATAATCAGCAGCAATTCAATAAAAAACGTTTAATAAACAAAACAAACTGGAGTTAAAAGGTATGTCTAGTCCCTTACTATTGACGGAAGTAGTTTTACGTGATGCGCACCAGTCGTTACTGGCGACGCGTTTTCGTTTAGAGGATATGTTACCTATTGCCCAGAAGCTCGATAACATGGGATATTGGTCCGTAGAGACCTGGGGTGGCGCTACATTTGATTCTTGCATTCGCTATTTAGGCGAAGATCCATGGGAACGTATTCGAGCCTTTAAGAAGGCCATGCCCAAGACCAAACAGCAAATGTTATTGCGTGGTCAAAATCTGCTCGGTTATCGCCATTATGCCGATGATGTGGTAGAGCGTTTTGTCGAACGTGCGCACCAAAGTGGGGTTGACGTTTTCCGTATTTTTGATGCGATGAATGACATCCGTAACCTCAAAACCGCCGTTAATGCGGCAGTTAAATCGGGCGCTCACGCCCAGGGCACGATGTCCTACACCGTCAGCCCATTGCATACCATTGAGATGTGGCTCGATATGGCCAAACAGCTTGAAGATATGGGTGCTCACTCGATCTGTATCAAAGACATGGCCGGTTTGTTAAAACCGCATGTTGCCGAAGAGCTGGTCAGCAAACTTAAAGAAACCGTTAAACTGCCTATCGCGATGCATTGTCATGCGACCACCGGCATGAGCGTTGCCACCTGTCAAAAAGCGATTGACGCGGGTATCGACATGCTTGACGGCGCAGTATCTACCATGAGTATGACCTATGGTCATACCGCAACAGAAACCCTGATTGCTATGGTTGAAGATACTCCGCGAAATACCGGGATTGATTTAACGCAAATGTCCGACATCGCGACTTATTTTCGTGATGTGCGGAGCAAATACGCTGCCTTTGAAGGTTCATTAAAAGGCATTGACGCCCGTATCCTGACAGCTCAAGTGCCTGGCGGCATGTTGACTAATATGGAAAGCCAGCTCAAAGAGCAGGGCGCAGCAGACAGACTTGACGAAGTATTAACTGAAATTCCAAAAGTCAGAGAAGACCTTGGTTATCTACCATTGGTGACGCCTACGTCACAAATTGTTGGTACTCAAGCGGTACTGAACGTATTGACTGGCGAGCGTTATAAGTCGTTGACTAAAGAAACCGCTGGGGTGTTGAAAGGCGAATACGGCGCGACTATCGCACCGGTTAACGCTGAACTGCAAGCACGTGTGCTAGATGGCGGTGAAGCGATCACTTGTCGTCCGGCCGATTTGATTGAACCTGAGTTAGACAAACTGACCGCTGAGCTGAGCAAAGAAGCCAGTGACAGAGGCATTGCGCTGGCATCAGAGAAAATTGATGATGTACTAACGTATGCGTTATTCCCACAGATTGGTTTGAAATTCCTTGAAAACCGCAACAATCCAGATGCTTTTGAAAAAGCGCCAGTGAAAGCTGATGCGACGCCTGCACCAGCCGCTGTTGCAGCAGCACCATCATCCGGGGCAGCGTCAGACACACCTGAGGCATATAGTGTGCGGGTTGATGGCAAGGTTTATCAGGTTGTAGTGGCACCAGATGGTCAGTTGACTGATATCCAGCCAGCTGCCGGACAGGCTGCGGCTGCTGCACCAGCACCAGCACCAACAGCGGCTGCGCCGTCAGGTGCGTCTATTAATGCGCCATTGGCGGGTAATATCTTCAAAATTCAGGTGAATGTTGGCGATACGATTACCGCTGGACAGGTTGTCATCATCATGGAAGCGATGAAGATGGAAACCGAGATCAGAGCGAGCAAAGATGGTCAGGTGACAGCCTTAACGATTAAAGAGGGTGATGCAGTTACTGTCGGTCAACCTTTGATCAGCTATTCATAGGAGCCTGATGTGGAAGGATTGATGTTGCTGTGGCAGTCCACCGGGATTGCCAACTTTGAAGGCGGCCAATTGATCATGATGGCGGTGGGGTGTTTGTTATTATACCTCGCCATTGTCAGAGGATTTGAGCCGTTACTATTATTACCGATTGGTTTTGGTGCTATTTTGACCAATATACCGGTTGCCGGATTCAACGAGGTTGGCGGCATACTGCACTACATTTATGAAGTGGGTATTGCTACTGGGGTTTTCCCCTTGCTGATCTTCATGGGGGTTGGCGCGTTAACGGATTTTGGTGCTTTGATTGCCAATCCTAAAATGCTGATCCTCGGGGCGGCAGCGCAGTTTGGTATTTTTGCCACCTTGTTTGGCGCTATCTTACTGAACTATATTCCGGGGTTTGAATTCACCTTAAAGGATGCCGCTGCTATCGCCATTATTGGTGGTGCGGATGGTCCAACGGCGATATTCCTGGCGTCTAAGCTAGCCCCTGAATTACTCGGTGCGATTGCCGTTGCGGCGTATTCATATATGGCGTTGGTGCCAATTATCCAGCCGCCAATTATGAAAGCGTTAACCAATGAAGACGAACGTAAAATAGAAATGAAGCAGTTGCGACACGTCACCAAGAAAGAGAAAATTATCTTTCCGATGGCGGTGTTATTGCTTACTGTGTTGTTTTTGCCAGCGTCAACACCGCTGGTCGGTATGTTCTGTTTAGGCAATCTGATGCGTGAATCGGGTGTAGTTGACCGTTTGAGCCAAACCGCGCAAAACGAATTGATCAACATCGTTACCATCTTTTTAGGTTTGGGTGTCGGTTCAAAGCTCAGTGCAGATAAGTTCCTTAAACTTGAAACGCTGGGTATTTTAGGACTCGGTGCGGTTGCATTCTCAATTGGTACAGCGTCAGGCGTATTAATGGCTAAACTGATGGATCGTTTCAGCGAAGAAAGCATCAACCCGCTAGTCGGTGCTGCTGGCGTATCGGCAGTGCCAATGGCTGCAAGGGTAGTGAACAAGGTTGGACTTTCGTCTAACCCACATAACTTCCTGTTAATGCACGCTATGGGACCTAATGTGGCTGGTGTACTTGGTTCGGCTGTTGCCGCCGGGGTGCTGCTGGCTTTGGTTAAGTAAACCCTCTAGGGCCGGCTTCTCTGCTGGCCCTTTGTTTTCATTTGTTTTCTCTTGTTTTCTCTTGTTTATAGAATACACACCTTTTTTGTATGGCACGCTTCGTTATGGGCTTTTGGTAACGGAAGGGTTTCGCTCGCTCTGGCTCCCTGCGCGGATAAATCCGCTACCTACGGGCGATTGGCAGTCTTTGTTATAGGATTGATGTAATTGTAATTGGGATCGGTGTTAATGAACCATTGAAATACTCAAAATGATGGTGAAGATAACTCAAAGTGATGTAGACTGTAAGTAACAGGTCAACCAAACATAGGTTTGATTATGACAAAGCGAATATCATCACTAAAATCAGTTTACAGTATACCGTTTGCTATTTTTGACAATCCCAGCCTCTATATAAAAATGGTCAGAGAAGGTATTGAAGGGGAAATGGTCAGGCAGGCGATCACTTATACTGGTGAGCGGAATTTGTTTATTCGTGTGCTCAATACAACATCCGGTAATCTGAACCGTTATTACCAGAAAAAGTCTCTGCCACGTAGCGTAAAACTCTGGGGAAACTCTGGGGTCAGGTCTTGAATTGTGAATTTTACAACTTTTACCGGGAAATAAGGAATAATTGCAGAAATTTTTTTAAAGTTTTATATTTTGGTAGACCCCGAACGCATCAAATAAATGCCTCCAGCAATAATTTCAATGATCTAATTTAAATCCTTTTGATACTTTGGTCAGGGGAAATAGATGAAACATAAAATTCATTCTTCTTAAGCTTGAGTTTCAATAATTTTGTTCTAATCTTTAAATACTCTGATTAGAAAGGATAGAACAATGGCCAGACCATTACGGATTGAATTTGATGGCGCTTTTTATCATGTCACATCACGAGGCAATACCCGTGATATCATTTATTTTGAAGCCAATGACTACCTGCTGTTTTTGGACATATTAGGCGAGGTATGTAAACGATTTAATTGGCTTATACATTGTTACTGTTTGATGCCCAATCATTACCATATTTTGGTCGAAACCCCGGAGGGAAATTTATCGCTTGGTATGCGGCATCTAAATGGCGTTTATACACAACGCATCAATCGTAGATATGGTCGTTGTGGTCATCTTTTCCAGGGGCGCTTCAAAGGTATTTTGGTCGATACTGAAGTTTATTACAAAACGTTAGTCCGATACGTTATGCAAAACCCCCTTAGGGCATGTATGGTTCAGAGTGTCGGTGATTACTCTTGGAGTAGCTACAATTTTATAACAGGAAAATCTAAAGCGCCGGATTGGCTTGTTGTTGACCAGCTTTTAGCGCATTTTTCCGAGCGAAAAAATCAGGCGCTCAAGTTATTCAAACGGTTCGTCAATGAGTATGACGAACAGGATTTGTGGGATAATTTAAGTCACCAAATCATTCTGGGGGATGAAGATTTTGCCAAACAATACTTACCAAATGATGACAATCCGAAACTTAGCGAAATTCCCAAGGTTCAAAAACGCCACTTACCTAAACCTTTAGCATTTTATCAAAATACTTATCATGATCGCAGCAAGGCCATTTTTTTGGCTTTTCAATCCGGAGGATACACAATGACTAAAATAGCGACCCATTTTAATGTTCATTATTCTACAGTGAGTAAAATTGTTTCAGGAGCCAAAACTTAATTTCAGTGATATTCCCTGTTTTTCTATTGAAATTCACAATTCAAGACCTGACCCTTGAGTCCACTGACCCTTGAGTCCACTGTTTTTCTATTGAAATTCACAATTCAAGACCTGACCCTTGAGTCCCTGATTGAAATTCACAATTCAAGACCTGACCCTTGAGTCCACTGACCCTTGAGTCCACTGTTTTTCTATTGAAATTCACAATTCAAGACCTGACCCTTGAGTCCCTGACCCTTGAGTCCACCTGACCCTTGAGTCCAATTCAAGACCTGACCCTTGAGTCCCTTGGGGCAGTCGAATTGATTGATCTCGTCAAACCGATTTTTTATATAACTTTAAATTATTGATATTATTGAGTTTTATAAATGCAACCGAATTGTCACTCAATGTTCACCCATTGGTCAAGGTTTAAATTTTTGTCAATTGTTATTGTGATAGGGGTCAGGTCATTTAGATCAATAAACAAGCGTTTAAAATTATTGATTAAGCGACCCCCTAAGCCTCTAAACCTATTTATCTTTAGTTCATTTATAGGCTATCCCGACATAGCAGTATTGCAATTTGTGGCATTTACCCAATAATATTGTACACGTAAGTATTTTTAATGTGTTATTATAACTTTAATTGAATTATTTATATCTAATTTTAAATGTGATTGTCGCTTAACGTGTTATCGACTTTGAACAATCATGGTTCGAATACGGTGTTATCTGGTGGATTATAGGTGTTGAATTTACATTCTATGCAACTATTTTTAGTTGCGATTTCTGTTATCTCTTGTATTATCTGGTAAGGGCAAGTCGAATGAGCAAGAAACAAAAGCTAATTATTAAATTTCTTAATGCTAACCATGCCTATACATGGTCCGACTTGGTTGCTTTACTTTGTGCCCTTGGGTTTGAACCAATCGAAGGTAATGGGTCAAGAGTAAAATTTGATAATGGCAATCCTGAGCAAGTGATTAACTTGCATAAATCTCATCCACAAAAGGAGATTAAGGTTTATGCGATACGTCAAGTTAGAGAGAAGTTGCAATCATACGGCTTGATATAAAGCGAGTTAAGTGAGGTAGAAACGATGAACATGTTACAACATAGAGGTTATTGGGGGTCGATTAATGCCAGTGTTGAAGATAATTGTCTTTACGGTAAATTAGAATTTATTTCGCCGCTGATCAATTATGAAGGTGACACTATTGCCGAGTTGAATGCTGCGTTCAAAGAGGCCGTTGATGATTACCTAGAAACCTGTAACAGTCAGGATATTGAAGCTGAAAAACCTTGTAAAGGGTCGTTTAATGTCCGGATTGGCCATGAACTGCATTTATCGGCAATGATTGCAGCCAAAAAACACAATGTTTCTTTAAATGACTTTGTTAAGCAGCAAATTGCCAATGGTGTTAACGCTTAATTGTTTGGCAGAGGCTAGGGGTCATTGGATCAACAAACAAGCGGTTGACGCTGTTAATTATTGATCAAATGACCCCTGATTTTTACCCACATGAACTCAAAGCTTGCTTATCATATCAAAGTAAAAAACCGCCAACCCCGCCTGCGCTATTGCCATAACGGTTCCAAGGCAAACCAAAGGCTTTGGCAATATCGAGGTAGAGATTCGACATGCCGGTAACCCCCGGGTCGATGGCGACTCCGCTGTTGATTGCGCCACCCGCACCGCCGGCGACATATATCCCTGCGTTATCTTGCTGGTGATTGCCACCACCAACCTCTGACATCACTAAAATCAGCGTGTTATCCAGTAAAGTCCCGCCGTAGGCAGTATCTGGACGGGCCGCCAGCTGATCCATTAAATACGCGACCATAGTATTGTACCAGCGGGTTTGCGAGTCAAATAACGCGGATTCGTTATGCGAACTGACGTGACTGCGTGTCTCATTGTAATTGAGCTTGTCGCCACTGCCAAAGTCACCCATATAAGAACGAATACTGGGGAAGTTAATCTTCAGTGATTCATCCTGTGCCGCCATAAACTGGAAGCTGGCGGTATTGGTGATATTGGCGGCAAACGACATGGCAATATTGCGCATTTGCGCTTGAGCGATGAGTTCAGCATCGTCATTTACGCCAGTCATGCCAATTGTCGGACGGTTAAAACCACTGCCATCACCGACATCAACACTGCTATCGAGAACATTTTGATAATAGTCCAATGACGCTTCATGGCTCAGTAATTTGCCTTGCTGTTTGATATTGAGGTTATTGCCCTGCAATAGGTCGAGATTTTCATGTAACGCTTCGAGTACGCGTTTACGCCGGTTGTCTTGTGAAGTGCCTTGTGGACTGGGGGGTTCGACGTTGACCACATCTGCGAGCAAATTATCAAAAATGCTTTGCGGATCGTCCGGCACATCAATTTTGTTGCCGTTTTTATCGCTAAACGGCATGTATTCCGACCCCTTGGCTTTGCTCGACCAGCAGCCAACATGGATATTGTTGGTCAGAGTACCGGCAAGAGTACCGCCAAGAGTGCCGCCTAAGGCTTCACCGATGGCCACGTCAAAGGTGGTTGCGCCATCGACGCCACCCGAAAATACTCCCCGGCACGCCTCTGGATGGGCGCTTACCCCGCCATGGCCAGCAAAAGTGATATTCTTAATCGGCAATATCTGACTGGCATGGTTGCCCAATGGTTGCAACGGGCTGTTATCAAAACTGCTGCCCGATAGGCTGCCGGTGTCATAGTCGTGCCATTTTTCTCTGACACAACCATTGGGGTAATACACCATCACAAAGCGCTTTGCACTGCCTGCGGCAGCAAAAACGCTCGGTGCAAAAACAAACTGGCTGGCAAACGCGGTGGTGAGTCCAGCCTTGGCAATAGTGCGAAGAAAGTCGCGACGCTGCATCTTCTGTTTTAAAAGTTTCATCCTGTTGTCCTCTTTCTTTATTTGAGTTATTTGCGCAAGCTGTAATTGGCGGTTTGGGTGAACTGCACCATTAGGTCCAGCATACTGGCTGTGTTGCTGCCGTCTTTAAATGCTTGACCAAAGACCTGCAAGGTACAATTGTCAGTGGCGATTTCTCGCTGACCACGGGTATAGCGGTACCACTGGCGGGCATAACAGGCTTTACCATGGGCGCTATCGGCGATAAGTGTGCTCAGTTCATCCATGCCCTGATAATCCACTACTGGGTCACTTTCTGACAGAAAGGTTTCTGCCGACAATAAACTGCCAATATAACCCAAGGCATTGATGGGTTTGACTTGACCATCATCGGTGGTCTCGACGCTCACAAACTGACCCACCGCATTGTAGTTTTCTAAACCGAATCCAATGCCATCAATATACTGGTGACAGGCTTCACAGCCCTCTTGCAAATGGGCGGTTTCGAAACGTTCTCTAACGGTTAAAGTCGGATCTTCCTGGGGGCTTAAAATGGCCCCAATCGGTGGTGGCGGAAAGTCCTGACACATTAAGTTGCGACGGACAAATAAGCCGCGTTTTACCGGATGGGTTTTCTCTGAGGCTGATTGCATCGACAGAATACTGGCATGACCCAATAATCCACTACGCTCGGCATTGGCACCCGTCGCCCCAATGACATCGCTGCTATAAGCCACCTGTTGCCAGCCGCTACCGCCGGGCCATTGGAGTCCATAGTGGCTCGCCAGTTGTGAGGTCATATAGCTATAATCGGCTGTGAGCAAATCATGGTAACTGCCACCGTTAAATACGGTGCGGCGGACAAATTCAATGGTTTCTTGTTTCATATCGGCTTTAAGACTGTCGCTTAAACTAGTGGTTTTGATGGTTTTATCCAAATCCAGCCAGCCCAAAATAAAGCGTTCAAACGCCGTTTGTGCTTTGGCATCGAGCAACATGTTGTTGACGGTGGCAGAGATCTGGCTTGGCGTATTCAGCTCCCCGGCATCAGCTTTGGCCAACAAGGCAGCGTCTGGGGTAGTTGCCCAGTAGGTATACGACAACATGCTGGCGACTTCATAGTCGGTTAAGCGGTAATAACCATTGCCATCGGAGACACCGATTTCAGAACGATAGAGCAGCGCCGGTGATGACAAAATCGCCGTCATTAACCCCAGCTCACCCTGCTCATTATAAACTGCCGTTAGGCTGTTGGTTTGTGCCGTGGTTAACGGTTGACGGAATGCTTTTTTACCAAAATCGGCAATAAAACAACTGATATCACTGCACCCAGGCGTTAGACTATAGATATTGTTGACTAGCCCAGCAGCCGTTTCGGCAGCTACGATATAACCTTTGGCATAGTCATTGGTGAAAATGCTATTGGCATTGGTTTTAAAACCGTTGACCGGAATATCTGCCGGAATATTGCCGCTGGTGACATCAACATCGTCCACCAATCCCAATAGGTCGCGCACTGAATTGTTGTATTCTAATGTCGATAATAAGCGGTAGTTGCGATCCTGTGGTATCAAATCATCAAGACTGTCGGCACGACAAACGTTTTCGGGTGGCAGATAGGTGCCCGCCATGATCATATCAGCAATGCTTGATGCACATTCGCCGATACAGGCAGCGGCATTGCCCAGCGGCATATTAACTTCGATATAACCAATTAATTGCGCCAAAGAGTAGTTGTTTGGCACACCAAGTAAAGACGTGCCGCCATTGCCTTCGCTACCGTGACAACCGCTACAGCCTTGGTCGTTATAGTATTGGCGACCTACCGCATCGGTATCAACCACCAAATCAAACACCGCCAGTAGGACTTGCGATAAACCATCACCGACCACCATTTGGGTGTTTGGATTATTTACATCCAACAGATAAGCGATACCTGAACCTTCCCAGTGACTGAACGCCAGTCCGGTACCCGGTATATCGGCGCTAATATCGACCACAGTGCCGGGCGCAAACAATTTGCCCGACAGATTATCGCTGCCCGCCAATGTGACGGACCCATTACCCACCTGAATTTGGGTGCCTGCGCCAGTACTTACATTAGCACCGTTACCCATAGGCGCTGTGGTCAACCACTGACCATCGTACCAAGCTGGGTTACTGAGGTTAATGTTCAGATCCGCCGTTTGATTGTTGCCATTGTCACTAAAGATAACGTTGACTTGCGCGTTACTATTAAGCCAATCAACAGGGATGGTTAGACGAACCCACTCGCCACCATAGGCATTAGCCGATTGGGTTTGTGCTGTTCCCGGCCAAGCACCGCTGCGAGTAGTTAAAGTACCTGCTTCATTGGTCCAGATATGGCTGGTTACCGTCGACCATTGGAGTGGTTTATTAAAGTATAGATATTGTGCAGGCCCAGCATTATCGACATTGATGCTGCTGATGATCCCCTGATAGTTGGCCGTTATGGTGACAGAGCCAGCAACATTGCCACCAGTGAGCACACCATTAGCAGAAACGGCAACGATGGTTGGATCACTACTGCTCCAGTTTGTGGCTGCACTTACGCCAACTTCTTCTTCGTCCACGGTAGCAACCGCGACTAGTGGCAGGATTTCGCCCGCAATTAGGTTAACGCTGGGGTTGTTAATGGCACTACTGATAATGGCCAGTGCCGTTGAGTTGCCCGGTGTGCCCGCGACAGTTATTTCAAGGCTACCGCTATAACCGCCACTGTTGGCGCTAATGGTGGTCACGCCAGCATTTTTGGCAGTCAGCGATAAGATTGGGCTGTTACCATTAACCGCTATCACATCGCTGTTACTGCTTGACCAACTGACATTGCCGCTAGGAATCGCTTCAAAACTATTGTCATAGCTGGCAAAAGCCGAGAAGGTTAGGGCGCTGCCCGGTTCTATTTCTTGGGTTGAGGTTGCTAATTTCACCAACATGCCTGTTTGACTGGCATCCAAAGCATTGATCCAATCGGCAATTAATTGGTCGGCCAGCGGGTTGGTGAGGTGGCTGCCTTTAGGCATCCGATTGGCATCATCGGTTTGATAGGTATGCAACAAGCTGACGCTATGGTCGAAAGGCAGCATACG
>CBDIDQ010000106.1:0-127428 GCA_965277695.1 Alteromonadaceae bacterium | reverse complement strand
CCACCGACACTGGTGCTCATCAACGATGAACCCAATACGCTTTTCATCGAGCGCATAAACCGCCCTTGGTTGCCGTCGATATAACGTTCTATCGCTTGGCGACCAAAAAATGAACCGTCATATTGGTCAAAGAAAATCGTTGAGGGCATATCCAATTTGCCATCTTCAAGCGCAACCAAGGCCGGTTGCTGCTGTGAAAAAACCCCGATGGTGGAGTTTGATGTGCCAAAGTCGATACCACAAAAATGGCCATGGGCTGGTGTAGTGTTCATGTAAATGGGTCGTCCAAAATTATTGCGGACATGTTTTTACCATAACGTTAAACCGTTGGCAACGAACAAGTTATTTAGCAGCAAATTTGCCACACCTGAAAACTCCGGCTACGCTTAATGTTCCTAATTGCATTGTTTACTAAAGCTAGCCAATCTAATCAACAAAAACAGGAAAAAATAATGAACAAATCATCCACCCCGCAACTGTATTTTCATGGTCAGTTTAATGCCAGTGTCGCCACTGGCAACAACGCCGAAGAAATTAATATTTTCAATGCCGACACTCAAATCAATAAAGACCCAGTACACGTATTTGATATGACACAGGTGCAAGTCATTGACCCCATTCAATTCGAAACCCAAAGCGGTCAACAGGTGAATTTAACCATGGAGAATGACCTCGAAATTGTCAAGATCCTCGACGAAGGCCGAGGCGGTCGTGGACCCAATTTTAATTTTCAGGGCGCTAACGGCACTGAATATAAAGAAGTGCTAGTCGCTGGTGCCGACATTGGCGAAGGTTATCAAGAAAGTGAACTCTATGGTGTGCCAATTACCACTAGAGGGGTGATCATCGATTTGAATCCGCTAGGTGGTAATATAGCTACGCAAATCTTCGGCGACAAACTGTCCATCGGCATTGGCAGCCAAATGATCTGCGAAGACGGTAAAGTGGTCAATATGACGGGTCAAATGACCGGGGAGTTGCAAACCTCATTTTCAAGATGGGTGTGGGGGAACCGACTACAGGTGCCGCCGATAACCACGCCTGCTCTCAAAGGAACATCCGCGCAACCAGACGAACCCAACAGCGGCGGCGATGGTGATCATCAGGGCTCAGGTTTTTTTCAATCATTGATTGCCAAAGAATCGCTCAAATTTGCCTGCGATATTGAACCCGGTGGGGTCCTCAGTCGATGGCAGGATGTTTTTAAAAACGACACTGCCAATGTATATAGCGGTTTATCAGTGCGTTTTAGCGTTTATCATGCCAGTATAGAAATTCAGGGCAATAACATGATCTCCATCATGAGCATCAGCGGTGCCATCAGCCTACAACAAAGCAATCAAGCCAAAACCGAACCCAGTGGCCGATATTTAATCCCGCCAAACTTTAAAGTCAATTCAAACGATAATAGTACCGATGCCAGCGCTAATGCCAAAGCCAATGCCAAGTTAATGGGGCCGTTATTTATCAGTATTAATGAACGGGCAAATGCCTACGATATCAGCTGGGACATGATCACCACTATTCCTGAAATCAATGATTTTGAAACCAAAAAAGATTACGGCAAACTACTGCTTGAACTGGTCGACGGTGATGATAGCTGGCAATTGGGCTCAATCAATTATCCCAGTTACAATCAGACCAGTTACAGAAATACCTCGGGGGTTTTCACCAATACTTTTCCACTGCCAACAACCACTGATAAAAGAAATGCCTTCAAGGCGGCTTTTGACGGTACCGGGGTATTACGCTTGGTCAGCCAGAATACTGTCGAAACAACTGTCGAAACAACAGTCGAAACAACAATACAACTCGAAGAAGAAGTCCTAGTAGTGCAATCCGACCAGCGTTGCATCTATATGAATCAGGGAGAGTCCGCCATCCCCATGACTTTTCAATTGCTTGATCGAGGCAAACCCAAAGCCAATACCATCGTGTACGTACAGCAGTATTTGTCTAATGATTTTGCCATGGGCTTTCCGAGTGGATCAAGTCGTCCGGTACCACAAAAAGATTGGTTTGTTGGGATCCCCTCTGCTCCCCCGGCACCAGAGCGTACCTACGTCGAAATAAAAACCGATGAAAATGGTAAAGGCACCTTCGACATATCAGGAGATCAGGCTGGCGTTTGTGTGATTTATTTCAATACCGATGGACCACAGGACAAACCTTTCAACAGCCTCTACGGTTATTACAATAATGTTCGAGTATTGCCCGAAGATATAGATTGTCTGAACTACACTGCCGCCCAGCTCACCGCCCCAGATGCCTTTGAAAGCATTATTTACCCCAAGGTTTTACGCTTTTATTATTTGTTTTATCCGGTCATGCGTAACTACCTTAACCTCAATAATGAAGCGGCTATTTTAGATCCAAAAAATGGCTTCTACAATTCCATGGCCCTTGGTGCAACCACTCCAGAGGAATTCAGGATAGCCGCAGAAAAATACAGCTATATGCCACGTACCCGCGAAATTAGCGCCAACAAACGCCAATTACTTAAATGGTGGTATGACTTGAACGTCGGCAAATTCAGCAGTAAAAAGCAGGCTTTTGCCGATAAGTGCTGTGGTAAAAAACAAGCTTTTGCTGGTGACAGTAGCGATAAGAAACAGGCTTTTGGCAACTAAAGCAGCGTACCAATGCGGTGTCCATTTCGGTTCGGATCTCCGCATTGATTGATGAAAACTGAAACGTTGGACCCGTTTATTTTATCATCTACGTTAGCTTTGATCTCTTTTCAAGAACGGTTTGGGCATTTTTTGTGCCAAATATTACCCATTCAGATAATCCCATCATGAAAATAACTCATTTTACAATTTATTAGCTTCAACTAGACTTCCTGACGCCAAAATAGAAACAAGCTCAAGTTACCACCAACATGATAGGAAGACCGTCTACATTCTCATACGCAGCGACCAACTCAATTGATAAAAAGCCCAATCACTTTGGGCTTTTTCATAGGCACTGCATTTATGCACATCGATTGTATTACAAATAATAAACCATCAACCATTCCGGTTACGCTGAATAATTTCAAGCTTCAGGTCATTGAGTAATTCATCGAGCTGATCATCCGGCGAGGGCACGGTGACAACATGTTGACTACGCCCCAACGAAGTTTGCAACTCAATCTCATAGGTTTCACCATCACACAAATGGGGGTTACCACAATCCACTACGGCTGGCAATGTCGATAATTTCGCTTCGATCTGTTTTTGCAGCGGCAGCGATAATGTTTGACTCTCAACACTGCCGCTGATCCGCAGACCAGCAAAACCACCACTAATTTGCAAGAATATAACCATTTTGACACTAACCTTTAGCTTCAGTAAACCCCAACCGCTTGCCATGCCTGCTTGAGAAATGCCTCTTCCTTAGAGCCAGCGCCGAACAGCTCTCTGGCTGCGATCATGGTTTCATCCGCCCAGTTGACAAACGTGGCATCGGGGTTATTGATATTTTGCATCGCATCATACCAAATGTGTCCCGCTTTATCCCATGAATTACCGCCTAGGTGTTGGCATAACAAATAAAACGCATGATTAGGTATACCCGAATTAATATGTACACCGTAGTTGTCTGAGGAAGTATGGTTGTAATCTCTCATGTGAGCAGGCTGAATATCTTTGCCGACGATGGGATCGTCATAAGCGGTTCCCGGCGCTTTTAATGAACGTAAGGCGTCGCCTTTAATATCTGGTGTAAAGGCTTTTGCACCAACCACCCAAGAAGCTTCACTGGTTGATAAACCTTGTTTATGCTGGGCAATAATCGAACCAAAAACATCGGCAAAACTCTCATTCAACGCCCCTGACTGAGCATTATAATTCAGTCCACCAGAAAACTGCACCACACCATGGGACAGTTCATGACCAATAATGGTCAGATCACCGGTCAGTGGACTAAAAAATATGCCATCTCCGTCACCATAAACCATTTGCTCGCCATTCCAAAAGGCATTGTTGTATTTGCGATCATAATGAACCGTCGATTTCATTGACAGACCATTACCATCAATCGAGTCGCGACCATACACTGTGGAATACAGATCATAAACCGCTTCTGAGCCCTCAAAGGCTTGATTAACCGTCACATCGCTATTGGCTTGATCACCGCTTTTTCTTTGCAGTTTGCCCGGCAGGCGTTTGGTGTTATTGGCGTCATACACTTCAATTTGCGCCGCTTGACTTTTAGAACCTTTGCCCTTAGGCGATTTAATCGTTTTTACGGGTGCTAATTTTTGCCGATTATCTCTAAATGAATTGGCATCAGTGTGCATCCCCTGAGCCATAGATTGTTGGTCGTTACTACCGTTGGCCTGAATCGCCTCGAACATATGAGGGGGTATAATGCATTGATTAGGACCATTAGAATGATGTTTGTTACACATATTATACTCCTGTTAATATTTAGGGTACCAATTATCTCGTACCCTTACCTATCTTGGCCCATTTTTCAGATTTGTCAAAGGAATTGGGGAAATAATAAGGTTGTTTTTTGCCAACTGAAAATAAAGAAGAAACCCAAAAACACTCTACAACTGTATTCAAAGAGACCGGTAAATGATGATGAGAAGACCACCATGAAATTAATTGCAATGCTAAATAATGATAATAGTGATTTTAACTTTTACAAGAATGGTCTATATATGATTTTCAAATCCTGTGCCAGAACCAGTGAATACCGATTTAACTTAATAAAACTGGAGTCAAAAACCCGGTTGTATTAAATATTCCGCATTGTTAAGACAACCTTTGTCTGCGTCGAAAGCTAATTGTCAGCGCGAAAAAAGAAGTCTATTCTTAGCCAATTGAGCATTTGAAATAAGCGAATTGCCCCCATCACTTCCGATAGCATTTTACCATTATCATTAAGCCAACAGCAGGTTTGGCTTGAACAACAGATGTATCCTAGCAGCACTCACCTTAATATTGGCGGTATCGAGTCAATTAACGGTCCTCTTGATCTCACCTTGATGGAAAAAACCGTGCAACATCTGGCCTGTAACAATGATGCTTTACGGTTATTGCCTTTACCCGACGGTCGACAGCAGCTGATAAAAAGCTGGTCTGGTGAATTGCTCGAATTTTATGATTTAACATCGAATATCCACCCAGGTAAGCGTATTGATGAAGCCATTTGCCAGTGGTATCAGGCTTATTTTCTCCAACCGTTTGCCCTCGATGGCCACACCCGTCCTTGGGCTTTGGCTTTGCTCCGCATCACACAAACCCATCATGTCATCGTGTTCAAAGCCCATCATTTGGTCGCTGATGGTTACAGTACGGCCTTGGTATTGCAAAAATTGAGTCACTGTTACACCGCCCTTGACAATCAACAAACGCCTGCTGATACCGCAACCGCTAATAATTATTGCCAATTTATCGACGACAGTGAACGCTATGCGCAATCCGCCGCCCAGCTTAAGGATGCGCAATATTGGCATTCGCTGTTTCCTGAGTTACCACCAGCAATGCTGGAAAAACGCCATAACAAACACAGCGAAGAAGCCTTACCTTTGGCTAATGACTACAGCTACGCCCTCACCCCAAGCCAATTTGGCCAAATAACCGCTTGTGCCAAATCCCATCGAGCCACCGCCTACCACTTATTTATTGCCGCATTGGCGATTTATTTTTGCCGTACCCAAGGTCTCAATGAGATTGTCATGGGTGTACCTGTGCTCAACCGCAGTGGCAAACGGTATAAAGAGGCATTAGGCATGTTTACCATGGTGATCCCATTGCGAGTCACCGTAGCACCAGCCGATACGACCGCTGACTTACTGGGACAAATTACCGCTTCGTTACGCGGTGCCTACCGCCATTGCCACTATCCATTAAGTCACTTGGTTCGTGACTTGCAAATGATCCAACAAGGTCGCGACAACCTGTTTGACGTTGTTTTATCTTATGAAATACAGAACTTTACTGGCCATTTTGGTGCCGCCCCCACCAGCGATCCTTACCAAGCTTTCGGCCAAACGACACGTTATCCACTATCGCTGACGGTGTGTGAATTTCATCAGGGAGAGCCGGTAAAAGTGGTATTGGGCAGCAGCAATGATTATTTTACCGACGATGAAACTGCACGCTCATGCAAACGAATCCATCACTTATTAATGCGAATGATCGACAATCCAGACGTCACAGTTAACGCCTTACCCCTGTTACTCGACGAAGAACATCATGATTTAATTGTCAACAAACACGCTGGGATCCCCCAGCACCCCAACCCACAGCCGTTTATCACCGCCTTTGAACATCAGGCGGCATTGCGCCCTGCTGCGATTGCCATTCGTTGGTTAGAAGGTCAAGTCAGTTACCAAACCGTTAATCAGCAAGCTAATCGTCTCGCCCACCGCTTGCTAAAATTAGGGGTAAAAAAAGACGCTATCGTGGCCGTGGTGATGCCCAGACAAGCCGAAACCATCACTGCCTTTTTGGCTGTCGCCAAGGCAGGCGCTGCCTTTGTGCCGCTTGACTCCACACTACCCGCCGCCCGTTTAGCTCAACTGATACACGCTAGCGGAGCCGTTGTAGTATTAATTGGCCAATCATCAGCCGCATTAATGACATCATCAAACCTGCCCCATGTGATCATTGATAACGAGAATGCACCGCAGTATGACCACACACTGCCTAGCAGCAATCCTGACGTGCCGCACCATGAAAACGACCTTGCTTATTTGCTCTTTACCTCAGGGTCCACCGGCCAGCCAAAAGGGGTATTGATGGAACATGGCGCACTGACCAGACGGTTGTTTTGGCTGGCGCGGACTTTTTCGATCACCCCAAAAGACGTGGCTTTGCAGTCGATTCAATTAACCTTTGACCCAGCCATCATTGAGATATTTTTACCGCTAACTCGTGGTGGCAGCCTTGCCTTACCACCGCCGGGTCAAATTGCGCCGAGCGATATCGCCCATTACGCCGAAGCCTTTGCCGCCACTCATATCATCTTCGTGCCAACTACTTTGCGTTATTTCAATCAAACCGCAAAAAAATCACCCCAAGCTTAAACTTCGCGTCACTATTAGCGGTGGCGAAGTGCTGCCTCGTGAGTTGGCTTTGGATTTTGTCGAGCAAACCGGCTCGCAATTATTCAATCTTTACGGCCCAACAGAAGCCTGTGTTTTTGCCACAGCCCATCGCTTTGACAGTAAAGCCGAGGTTGATCCGCTGCCTATCGGTGAACCCGTTGACGATACCCGCATTTACATTCTTGACGACAAGTTACAGCCACTGCCCACAGGTACCGTCGGCGAGATATTTATCGGCGGTAAGGCCGTTAGCCAGAGGCTATTTAGATCAAAGCTCATTGACCACCCCGCGATTCATCGCCGATCCTTTTATCCCGGGCGAGCGGATGTATCACAGCGGTGATAATGGTTACTGGGACGACGAAGGGCAAATTCATTTTGTCGGCAGAATTGACAATCAACTGAAATTACGCGGCCAACGAATAGAGCCCGGAGAAATTGAAACGGTGTTAGCTGCTATCAGCGGCGTTTTGGCGGCGGCAGTGAAAAAAATCGACGACGAATTACACGCCTGGGTAGAATTAAAACAGCCGTCTAGCGCTATTGATTTCAAAAAACAGTTGCGCCAACAATTACCCGAGTACATGATCCCCGCCAGCTTCACTGAACTAATCGCGATGCCGCGACAAGTCAGCGGCAAGCTCGATTATCAATCCCTGACAGTTGCCCCGCCGTCGACGGATAAAAACAATACCACCAGCTCAGTGCCTCGCACCGATTTAGAGAAGCTACTACTCAGCCTGTGGCAAGAGGTTTTGCCTTCGAGCCCTCAAGACACCAACAGTGATTTTTTTGCCAGCGGCGGCGATTCACTCCATGCATTAAACTTGCTCAGCAATATCGACAAACAAATTGGTCAACGACTGCCTTTATCATTACTACTGAAAAACCCCACAGTATCGTTATTGGCCACTGCTATTATCCAGCGCCGTCAACCGCTGATGGTCAATTTAAGCCCGGATGAAAACGGCACCACGGTTTATCTTGCGGCATCCGGTCATGGTGATGCCATGAGATTTGCACCACTAGCTGATGCCTTGGGACCGACCTCGAATTTACAGATGCTCCAGCCACCTATTGAGCGTGGTTATACCAATTATCACACTATTGGCGATTTAGCTGGCCATTACGCCAGCCTGATTGAACAGCGTCATCACGACAGCCCGCCGATACTCGCAGGTTTTTCTATTGGCGGTATGGCAGCGCTAGAAACCGCTCGTCATCTGGTCGCCCGAGGTGTGCCTATTGGTGGTTTAGTTTTAATCGACACCACTTACCCCATTTGGCTAATGCGACGCACTCGGTTATGGGATTTGTCTGGTTGGCTGATCAGATCTATGCGCTTACAAGAGCTGAGCATCAACCAACGGGCATTGGGTTCACTGTTTAGCGACCCGGGGTTAAACGGTCAAATTGCCGCGCTGAAAAGCTATCAACCTAGTCCATTTTCGCTACCGGTGACGTTAATTATTTCTTCCGGTTTTAGCCGTTGGCATCGTTTGCTGTTTCGCCCTTGGCACAAAGTATTCAAGTCACAATTGAAAGAAAAGCACTTGCCGGGATTTCATGGTACCTTGTTCGACATCAAGCATGTTGAAGCGGTAGCCCAGGTCATTCGCTCGGTTGATTTGTCAGATGAATAGATTCGATTAAATATAAACAAAAAAACAATAGGATAAGAAAAAACCCAATGACTGACTCAGCTAACTCCCCGGTCTCAGGCAAAAATAATCAACTACGTCGTGCGCTGGAGCAAAGCCGAATATTTGGCGATCTGGATGCGGCGCTTATCGCTAATTTGGTCGACACCATGAATATCCGCGTGATCCCCGGTGGTGAGCAATTGTTTTGTCAGGGCGACGAGTCAGATTCATTATTAGTGGTGGTCAGCGGCAGATTACTCGCCAGCCGACAATTGCCCGATGGCAGCACCCAGCGATTAAGTGAGATCGGCCCCGGCAGCAGTGTCGGCGAAGTTGGACTAATTTTGCAACAACCACGAGCGGCAGATGTGGTAGCCATCCGAGATACCAGCGTTGCGCGTCTTTCTCACCAGCAATTTGAGCAATTATTGACCCGCCATCCGGTGGCTTTTAATCGCGCCATTACCCGAACAATATTTGAGTACAGCCGTCAGGGCACTCATCGTCCGCCCAAAATCGGCGCGACTACCTTCGCCGTGGTACCACTCGACAGCGACGTTGATACCGCCCAATTATGTCTGGGGATCAAACAAGCCCTGAGCCAATTTGGCAGTGTGCATCACCTGACCCCGGTCGAAGGTGAACAATTTCACGCGACTAGAGGCGCATCAATGCAATCGAGTGATCTGATCAATGATTTGGAACAAAAATTTGATTACCTGCTGTTTGAAGCATCTGCCGAAATAACCCCTTGGTCACATTTGGCAGTACGCCAAGCCGATCAACTTATATTAGTCGCCAACGCCGATACCGACCCTTGGGTCGCGACTTTAGACGACAGCCTGATCAGCGGTGCGGCGGCCACCATGGTACGAAAAAGTTTGGTATTGTTGCATCCTAACAGTGCTGAAATGCCAACGGTCAATGTTCGCTGGCAGCAATCTTTTGAATTGGAGCGAGTCTACCCACTGCGCCCAGCTCGCCACAGTGACATTCAACGTCTGACCCGCTTTATTACCGATAATGCTATTGGTTTAGTATTAGGTGGTGGTGGTGCGCGGGGGCTGGCACACATTGGCGTATTAAAAGCCTTGCATGAAGCCAAAATACCCATTGATATGGTGTGCGGTAACAGTATGGGGGCGCTCATTGGTGCCCAGTATATTCATGGTATGCCAATTGATAAATTACTTAAGTCGACCAAACGTTTTGTCATGGGCGGTGAGCGCCCGACCTTCCCTTTATTTTCATTATTTTCAGGCCATCGGGTGCGACGGGATTTACAACAAATGTTTGGTGATACTGCCATCGAAGCACAGTGGCGACCTTTTTATGCGGTGTCGTGTAACCTCAGCCAAGCGGTGATCAAAGTGCACGACCACGGACCGTTATGGCAAGCGGTATTAGCCAGTAATTCACCCGCAGGCATTTTACCGCCAGTGCTCTCAAACGGTGATCTGCTAGTCGATGCCGCCTTGTTAGACAATGTACCGGTGCAAGCAATGAGACAAAAACTGGGCTTTGGCACCTTAATTGCCGTTGATGTTGATGTACAAGAAGAACTCACCGTCGACCCGGCATTAACTAAACTCACGGGCTGGCAAATCTTGCGTCAACGATTATTCCATCGTAAAGAAACCCGTTTGCCAGGCATTATAGACTTGCTCAACCGAGCCGGTCATTTAGGTGGTTTAGCCCATCGCCAAGCCTCAATCGCCATGGCCGATCACTACCTGCAACCGCCAATGTCAAACTTTGCATTAATGGGCTACGGCAAAGGCGAAGAGATTGTCGCCACTGGTTATCGTTATACTAAGGCGCAAATTGAGGATTGGAAATGAGTGAAAACACCATGAACTTAGCGCTCTTCCCCTTACCCGTCATATTATTCCCCGGTGGCGTCACCCGCTTAAGAATATTCGAACAGCGCTACCTGCGGATGATCAAAGAAGCCGCAGGCGACAAAGGCTTTGCCCTGACCACATTTTACCCCGACAAACTCCATAACGTTGGCGACCGCGCTAGTTGGGTAAAAATCATTGATTTTCAAACCCTCGAAGATGGCATGTTAGGCGTAGATATTCAGGCGCAATCGGTATTATCGATAGACCAAGTAACTGTCGAAAAAGACGGTTTAATACGCGGACAAACCAGCCAAATCCCCCACTGGCCGCCCTCGTCCTCTTTACAGCAGCAACAAGAGCAGCAACAAGAGCAGCAACAGCCGCAAACCAACCAAATTCAAGCACTGGCAGCCAAACTCAAACAAGTACTTGACGCAAACCCGGCGCTCAAAGCGTTTTACCCCCATCCCAGTTATGACGATGCCAATTGGGTGTGTTTAAGATGGCTGGAGATTTTGCCTATCAGTACCATTGATAAATCACCTTTTTTTGCGCCGGATAGTTTTGCGCAGGCAGTGGAGTTGTTGAGGGGGATGGTGTTGGCGGGGTAATTTCAAGTTATACCGCCTCAATATTGTAGGCTTTGACCCCGGCTTGTGCTAATAGCGAAAACAGGTCTGCCACTTTATTTCGGTTTCCCCTTTCCTCGCAGAAAGAAAATATAATACGTTGTCTCGCTCTTGAGAGCGCAACAAAGAAAGTAGACATCCCTTCCGGGTTACCTGCACTATGCGCCCACCACGCATTATCATCCAAACCAAGAAACAATACAGTGTCAAATTCCAAACCTTTACTTTTGTGTATGGTCATTAATGGTAGATGATGAACGCCTTCAAATTCTTCGATACAGCTTTGCCAGCTCTGGCTCATAGCGGCACATGATGATGAGTGTTCTTTTAATGCTGCCACAGTAATATCAAGCAAATCCCCAGTACCATAACGTGTATAAGCTGAGCGAACATCAGTCAAGTCAATAAACTTAATAATAGCCGCACAAGTACTCTCAGCTGCTAGGGTATTAAACGGCTCTTGCATTTGCCCCCTCAACTCATCGATAAAAACCGATAGTTGATTATCTAATGCACGAAACGCCTGATGATCAGCTTGATCAATATTACGCAGGTATTGCATAGTTTCAACGACCTCAGTCCATATTGCAGGGTTCCGTTGCTGCAAACCAAGCTTGTACAACTTGATAAAAATAGCGACTAAATCATCAGTCAATAAATCTTGCAGACTGACTGCACCAACATTTACCGCTTCATTCCTGACACTTAAACACTTTTGTGCCAAATGTTTTGATAGTAACTGATAATAGTCATCAGCTCGTTGTCGCACCAAAATGACATAATCTCTGGACGTCAACCCCCGATTTGCCATATCGTCAGCAATCCAATTTGCAAGATAAGCCACTTCACGACTCATGGTATTACTTTGCCAGATTTGTGCAGCATCACCCACAATTTTACTTTGCTAGCGGGCTATTGCAGTATTGGTCCCATGATCAATGGCTTGGGCAACAACCTGCTGGATAGCAACCAGCTCAGGGGTTGAACGGTAGTTAGATAACAAGGGAAATTGCTTGGCGGCAAAGTCACCTTCAAACCGATGAAAGACATCGGTTCTAGCACCCGCCCAAGCCATTATTCTTTGTTTAAAATCACCGACGGCAGTAACAGTCGTATTACCACTGCCAAAAACGGTTAGCAGAAAATCATATTGACTGTAGGTGGTATCCTGAAACTCATCAATAAAGACAAAGGGATAAGTCGCTTTTAATGCGCGTCGAACTTGATCGCTACTGCGTATAATCAACTCAGCCAAGCGGTTAATCGTGGTAAATGACAGACAAGATTTTTCACCATCAAGTTTTTTAATTTGATCAGACAACCAAGTCATAACGATTAAGTCTTCAGTCGATTGTGGCGCTATGCAGCCACCAACGGGAATTTTCCAACGACCAACGATTTCAGATTCAAATTTGTTATTATTCATTCGTCTCGTCACATGATTTATTGAATTGCCATCCGGGACACGATTAGCCAATTTCCTCCAAAATGCCGATACATCTCTCCCATACGGAAAAATTATGTCATAGGGTTTTGTTGGTCGCCAATCGGCGTGTATTACCAAACGAAAGCGATCAACAAGGCTTTTGGTGAAAGCATCAAAGGTCATCGACATAAAACGCCGGCTCAATTCCGGCGGACAACGCGCTTTAACCCGGGCAGCCAAGTTTTTTGCTGCATCGGTTTTAAACGAAATCGCCAAGATTTGTTGATTTGCCGGACAAATCCCAGTTTCAAGCAAATAAGCCGCCCGTTGCGCCAAAAACTCTGTTTTGCCTGCACCCGGCCCGGCGATAACACTGGTTGAACCCGGATGTTTTAAAGCAGCCCAAGCGTTATCTTCAAGCGTTTCAATCCCTTTAGGTTGCCAATTATCAGCATGAATATATTTCATTGGTTATCCTTCACCATCAACGGCTTTTTGAATCGCGCGTACCAAAGCTTTCAGCTCTTCTGGCGCTTTTTCTTTTAATACTTCTTCTGGAATACTATTGAGCACCCGGATATGTGTGCTGGGTTTGCCACGGCCAAGGAATAAATAGCGATACCAGCGTAGTAGCTCTATATCGTTAGCATAATATTCAGAATTACCCTCATCTCCCAACACTGCCTTACCTAAATTATCTAGCTTGCTATTTGATGAAGGACCGTTAGCGTTTTCATCGAGTAGCGCTTTGTAATAATCAGGAAAGGCTTTAAGCATTGAATAGTCAATATCTAATGAGCTTGAAAAGTAGACTCCAAAATTTTGCAGCCAATCTGTAAGTTGGCATATGGCTTTCAAATCATTGGGCTTATAATTAACATGGTCCGTATCAAGTATCGAAAAATTAACTTGTTCTCCATTTGTCGTATCATAATAGTCGGGAGTGGATGATTTAATTTGTCTAAAATCAACTTTTTTACCAATAGCATTTTTAATCCTACCCCAGCCACCACCATGCCGACCCCAATCCAAATCGAGTAAGGTCGCATAAGGGATGTCCAAATCACTGAGTAAACGCCAAAAATGATTAACATGTCGACCACCGAGCGGCACCATAGCCACAAAAGAGCGGTCAATGGATATTCCCATCGCCTCGGCAATTTTAGGAATAATCACTTCTTCGGACGCACCTTCACCGAGTACCACAAATTTGGCAAAATAAAGTTCTGGATAAGCGCGAACTGCCTGTTGAATATATTTTGCCGCTTCATTCTCATCAGTACTGCCATTTTCATTTTTTGGCAAGAATAGCTTTTTGACTAGAGTTGTTCGCTCGGCTTTGAGCAAACGAAAGTGCCTGACCTGAGCAGGTTCGATTCTGGCCAAAATACTCGGTGAATGACTCGATAACACCGCCTGTGCACGCTGACTATCAGCAAGGCTGTTAATCTGTTTGATTATGCGACTTAAATAATGGGGCGAGAGATTATTCTCTGGTTCTTCAAGGGCAATAATGGTCAACGAAGGTAATGGCAAATTATCACCAATAAAATCGGGGTGTACTGGTTGCGCCAAAATTTCAGCTTCAACATCCAGCGTCGCCGCTGTCATTGCTATATGAAATAACGAACTTTGGCCATCACTTAACTCACTGATACTGCGATCACGACCACTTTCATCAGGATGAAGTAGCACTTCGACTTTACTAACAAATTGTTCAAATAGTAAATCAATTGGACGAAAAACAGGTTTGCTATAAGTACCCGCCGAGTGCAATTCTTGCCAACGCGCCGTTAGCTTTTTCGTCACCGTATTTACTGCATTCTCACCTTTAAAAACAGTATTTAATTCTTGTGCTTTTGTAGAGAATTGTTGTTTTACCCCCGCAGACCAATTAATCGCTTTCCACAATCGGCCTTTTAAAAAAGAGGACACCTGCGCGGTTGCACTACGGGTTGCCGGTACGTAAATTAGCTGAATTCTTGAACGGTCTGCCGGGCGGACAGCGGCACAATCCTCTTCTTTAAAATCTTTGTCAACAGTACTAATAATCCGAAGTTGAGTCTCAGTAGCGCCATCAGTTGTACCATCGTCAAACCATTGTGCGTCCAACCGGAAACGGCATTTTAATTGACCATCGGTACCGGGAATTTGCATTTGCGAGAAAAACTCAGGAATAGCTGAATGATCGCCATCTTCTTCGCCAAGTTCAGGAAAAGTGATGATGACTTCAAGCGACAGACTACGCTCTGTTGCTGTAGTGGCTTCGTTTAAAGGAATGTGAAAATCTTGACGGCGAATGGTACGCTGTTCATTTGAAACCCCAAATAAGCGTTGCAATGCCTGCATGACGACCGTTTTTCCTGCGCCATTCGCACCGACTAAAGCGGTTAGCTGCGGGTCTAACTCTATCGTTTGCCCTAGAGGTCCATAACTGCGAAAGTTGTTTAGTATTATTTTTTCAATGTGCATTTCGTGCCCTAATTAAATAAATTGTATGTAATATAAGGGCAACTAAAAATAAATGCAAGCTTATTGTGGAATATAATTGGGGTCAGTTAAATATTGACTGTTTTTAGGTTAGGATCGTTGGCTTAGGACGAAAATCATTGAAAATTCAAAATGTTATAACTATTTTATTAGGGAATTATTTTATTTTTAATATTGTTTATGTCACCATAAAAGACCAACAATACTAATTTAACATCTTCTATCCCACTAAGCTTTTATCCCCTAAGTAATCAAACGGGTTAATCAACTCAATCCCACACTCTTCAAAATACTTGTTATTACGGGTAGCCAGAGAAAAACCTGTCGTCTGCGCAATGGCCGCTATTTGACCATCAAAAATACTCATTGGTCGACCGATATCGCTTCGCTGTCCCATAATTTCACCATAACGTCTGGCAGACTGCTCATCAAAGGGCAATAGTCGCGGGCCAAAAACCAAAGCGGTAAAGAGGTTGAAACTTGATTATTCAAAAAGTACTGTCATTGCTATCACAAATACACTATGCACACACCCGCTCAAAACGACCTAAACACTAATTAATATGTAACTATTCAGCGAAATCGATGACGTTGTGGATAAATAAGATCAAACAATGTAGGAGGGCCGTCTCGGCGCGATTTGTGCCGAAGGTGCAACGAGTTTTTGAAATGGCTGCGCCATTTATCGCGGCGGGACGCCCCTCCTACCATGAGTTATCCACAAGCTGAATAGTTACATTAATAGGCTCTGATCAAATTGATGAGTTTCAGGGTAACAAATACAATAGTCCCCCAGCGGCTCAGTATTGTACTGAACCGTTTTTTATACCAAATTAAAATGGGGTTTTTAGTGTGTGACGAGGGAGGGCGGAAAACCCAATAGTGTCAGCCAGTCATCAACCTGATTACCGGTCAAGGTTTCATAAGCCGACGTCCCTTTGTGCTTTCCACTTCGGCGAGTCCTCAGATTATGCCAGGCCCTGAACAATTCAAGAAACCCCTGACTGACCCCTTTCCTCACATACATGTACGGACGTAATATCGCGTTAAATCCTTCAACGGCGCTTGATGCCCGATGCCTTTTATCTAATGCCCGTTCGGCAACTTCAATCAGTTCATCGGTTTCGCACTTATCCAACACCGTACCAATATACTGATAGGCTTCAAGTATTCTCTGCCGGGCATCCTTCTGCTTTTGCGGCGACATCTTTTTTAATGACCGTTTATATTCACCGATGTAACAGGCATGAGCGACCAAATCTGGCGGGTAATATTCACCTAATGCCAATAGATGCGCGTAAAGGTCTGCTGTGGCGAGGGTTAATCCTGCCAGTCGGTTATTGATATAGCGGGCTGCCGCATCACAATCCGGATGTCTGGCCTGTTCAAAAAAGTGAGCACTCAGTACCAATAGTGACTGAGCCGCTTCAGGTGAGATCAGGTCAATGGCGCTGGTATGAACACTGCGAAGTGCATGATGAAGATGTTGCCGCGCTTTTTCTGCCTGTTCATAGCGAGCTATCGCTTTATCGCATTTTTGTTTGACCAATGCCAGCGCTTCTTTGTGTTCATCTTTTTTGTCCTCTTTGGCTTTTTCGAATGCTTTCATCAGGTTACCCTCCTGATCAATTAGGCGATAGGCGCGTTTCTCCACTTTGGACACGGCTTTTGAGGCAATATAAAGTGCATGGAATGCATCATCTCTTTGCTGTGCATCCGGATAAACATCCTTAACCGCTTTGGTCATACCTGTGGCACCATCTTTGACAATATGAAGTGGCATCATGCCCTGAGCCTTCCCTTCATTTAACACTCGCCCCCAAGTCGGACCATCACGATGCGTTTCGTGCGATAGTGAGGTTAAAAAACCATGGTCTAAATCAATGCACGCGAGGACAGGGTTGTTTTGACAAAAGACCTCATCAATGGCCAGCGAAAGGACAGGCGACAAATCAACCTGTTGATTAAAAACAGCGGCATTGCGCTGAGCCTCAATTTGCAAGCCTTGGATGTAACCAAAGCTGCGTGTGACGCCCGGGTAAATCAGCGGCAGTATATCTTCAATAGCACGGATAGAATTGGGGGCTGTGATGGTCAGCGCCACAACGGCTCGCCTGATTTGGGCCTCATCCACGGGTATTTTCAATGCATGGCTAGGTTGATTCAGCAACGCATTAAGTGCGTCTAGGGCAACCGCTTTGGTTTTGTAGACAGTCTTTCGGGAGATCTCAAACTGAGTAGAGACGCGAGAGATATCACCAAACGCTTGGCAAGCGGCTGAATTTAGGAGAAAATCAAATTTGTCTGAGGCGTTAAGTGATGTTCGATCTAAGATTGGCATATTGGCACTTTCGGTTGTTTTTTTTGGCGAAATGATTATCGCAAAACGTCAACACTTACGCCTCAGATTTCGCTTCAATTTAACCTTTTTTATATGCTACGCGCCAAATCAGCCACAAAATAGATGATCTGAATTGCCTGTGTCCATTTTATATCATGATAAATCGTTCTGCTATTCGGAGAGAATCGGACCTTAATCGGTTTCAATTTGTGCTGTGTTGATAAATATGTCCCCTATATTCTACAGCTAATGCAACCGAAATTAAATACTCAAGCTCATTTCTACATTGCTCTAGTTGTTACCCAGTTTGAGCAGAGCCCATTAATATTAACAATACTCCATAACTCCTCAGGCGTGTAGATTGGTAATTCGGCTTGTTTGAAATCTTTAATATTACGGGTAACCAAACCATCGATGCCATGACACTTGCCAGAATAGTGCTGAACGGCATCTTCAAAATTTTTAAAAGCCGAATTCAATGATTGCTCGATCACCAAACGATTAACGTCACAAATTTCAAACAGGATGAGTAATTTTCGGATGGTTAATTTAGCTTGATTTTTATCCATAGCTTTGGACAGAAGATAGTCGAGCGTGGTGATTGTATTAGCACATAAATAACCTTCTATTTGCTTGCTTTCTACTAATGCAACAAGGTTGGTTGCAGTCTCAACAAAAGGGTGTCGATTTAATAGAACATCGAGAATAACATTGATATCAAATAATATCTTCAAAGATACTTCTCCTCCAAGTGCTGTTTATAATCGAATGCTTCGATTTTTTTACCAACGTCGTTAACGGCTAAAATACCAACCAATGATTGGGTCATGGGGCTAGGAGTTTGCTTCACTGCTTGTTTGTCGGTTAATGCTTCGAAGTAATCAGCAACGACTTGAGAGAGCGATTTATCATGCTGTTTTGCATAATTTTTGGCCTGTTGAATAAGTGAGTCATCCAACCTGAGGGTTAATTTTGTTTGCATCTGTTGCTCTGCTGACGTATGAAAATTTATTTAATATACGTCTAATCAGTGCTGACTGCAAAAATGCAGTCACTACTCAACTGCATATCCATGGTGTTACCACTCAGGACACAAGATACACATTCATATTTGTTTTATTGCTTTTACCATTTATTAAATCTATAATGAGGTTGTTAACCAGCAACAAAGCGATTCAGTCATGACAGACACTAATAACATCAACCCGGTTGAAACAGGGCCTGAGGCTACGGCAGCAGACTCTTCACCAGCACCTTCACCCGAGCCCAACCTACTGACCTCAAAACAATTTCTGAGTTTTGAAACCATGGCCATCGGTATATTTGCCTTATTCGTCGCCATTTGTGGTTATGTATGGAATAGTCAGGCCGAAGAGTTTAAGGTATTGAAAAATGATGTCAAAACCATCAGCCTAGTTATTCCGACGCTAGCCACCAAAGCAGAAATGGACCAAAAACTTGATAGCATGGATAAAAAAGTCGATGCAAAATTTGCGGCAATGAATGAAAAAGTCGATGCTAGATTTGCCGCAATGGATAAAAAGATGGATGATAGGTTTGCCACTGTTGATCGCAAATTTGAAAAAATGGATAACAAACTCGATACCCTGATCAGCTCGGTGAATACCCTGCAAACCACACTAGTCACTAAAGTGTCAATCAACAGCTACAGACTTGATCAACTAGAAAAAAACAACAAAAAAGGCAGCCCGTAGGCTGCCTTTTTCGACAAAGCTTGTAATAAAAAGCGATTTACAGCGCCGCCTCTAACTCAGGCAACACATCAAATAAATCAGCCACTAAACCGTAATCAGCGATTTGGAAAATCGGCGCTTCTGGGTCTTTATTAATAGCAACAATGACTTTAGAATCTTTCATACCCGCCAAATGCTGGATGGCACCAGAGATACCCACGGCAATGTACAAATCAGGGGCAACGATTTTACCCGTTTGGCCCACTTGCATATCGTTAGGGACAAATCCGGCATCAACCGCAGCGCGTGACGCACCAATCGCAGCGCCTAATTTGTCAGCAATACCATCTAACAATTTGAAGTTATCGCCATTTTGCATCCCACGACCACCAGAGATGATCACGCTGGCAGCACCCAATTCAGGACGCGCTGATTCAGTCAGCTCAGCACCAACAAATGATGAAGTGCCCGCATCAGTCGCTGTATCAATCGCTTCAATCGTCGCACTGCCGTCCAGCGCAACAGAATCAAACGCTGCAACACGAACAGTCATGACTTTAATGCTGTCTGAGGATTTAACTGTGGCGATGGCATTGCCAGCGTAAATGGGTCGTTTGAAGGTATCGTTAGAGACCACTTCGATGATGTCAGAGATTTGCGCAACGTCTAATAAGGCGGCAACGCGAGGCAAGAAGTTTTTGCCTGAAGTCGTCGCTGGAGCCAGGATATGACCGTAGTCTTTACCTAGCTCGCTCACCAACAAACCGATGTTTTCGGCCAGTTGATGTTCATAGGCGGCGTTATCGGCAACAATCACTTTGCTGACACCAGTGATTTTGGCGGCTTCTTCTGCGGCAACGCCACAGTTAGCGCCTGCAACCAATACGTGGATATCACCACCGATGGCAGCGGCTGCTGACACGGCTTTGAGCGTATCGGCTTTAAGTGAGCTGTTATCGTGCTCTGCAATGACTAAAATACTCATGAAATCACCTTCGCTTCGTCTTTAAGTTTCGCTACCAGCGCAGCTACGCTGTCTACTATCACACCGCCATCACGTTTGGCAGGCTCTGAGACGCTTAATACTTCAACGTTTGAGGTCAGGTTCACCCCGAAGTCGTCAGCCGCTTTAACTGCTAATGGTTTGCGTTTGGCTTTCATGATGTTGGGTAGTGAGGCATAACGCGGTTCGTTGAGACGCAAATCAGTGGTCACGATAGCAGGTAGGTTCAATTCAACCGTTTGCAAACCACCGTCAATTTCACGAGTGACTTTGGCTTTGTCGCCATCAATCACTAATTCAGAAGCAAAAGTCCCTTGTGGCATTCCCGTCAATGCACCAAGCATTTGACCGGTTTGATTGTTGTCGCTGTCAATCGCTTGTTTACCCATCACGACTAGGTTCGGCTGCTCTTCTTCAACCACTTTTTGCAGTAATTTAGCCACTTGTAATGAATCAAGATTAGCGGCGGTTTCGATGTGGATACCGCGATCAGCACCTAAGGCCAATGCGGTGCGAATTTGCTCTTGGCAAGCTTTGTCGCCGATAGAAACAACCACAACCTCAGTTGCAGTACCTTTTTCTTTTAAGCGAACGGCTTCTTCTACTGCGATCTCACAAAAAGGGTTAATCGACATTTTGGTGTTAGCCAAGTCAACGCCGGTATTGTCGGATTTAACGCGAACCTTGACGTTATAGTCAATCACACGTTTGACGGTTACCACGATTTTCATAGTTGCTCCGTTGCATGTTGTTAAAAAGGGGTTGAAAAGAGATTGAAAAAGTCAGACAAAAAACTGAGCCATTTCAGTCAGATAAAAAAGTGTGATCAATCTACGATTTGGAATTTGAAAACACAACCTAAAACTCAGAGTTAAACTTAAAGCATTGCCCTAACTCGCAAACCCAACTCAGTACTGTAACCTTGGGATTTACCAGTGATCGCACCCTGTTCATTAAAGACGTAATAGGATGGAAAGGCATTAACCTGATATTGGCTCATCAGTTCATTGGTGCCGAGTAGCACCGGGAAGGATAAATCTTTGTCAGCAACGAATTCTTTAACTTCATTGCTTGATTCATAACTTAAGGCAATCGCCACCACATTTATATCGTCTTGTTTGTCTTGATAGAGATTTTCAAGATTGCCGATGCTGACATGACATACCTGACACCAAGGCGCGAAAAAATACACCACAGTATTTTTGCCATTAAGTTCACTCTTATCGAATAACTCGCTACCTAACTCTCCATCGACCAACATCGGTAAAGAGAACGACGGGGCGACGATTTCGCTGTCGGTGGGTAACAAACTCAACTCTCTGAAAAAGCTCACGACGTTGAAAATAAGAGCAAAAACAACAATTTGGATAACGGCACTTCGAAGCATGATTGGGTCACTTTTTGAATGTTAACGACTGAGCTAAAAGACCTGAGGGGATGGGTTATTCTTTCAAGATGAGACTCGGGTTCACCATATTTCACAGTGAACCCGATGTTACTGGTTTTCCTATCGTGGAATGGTTGGGAAGCTAACGCCTGCCATTTCATTCATCACGCGGATAACCTGGCAGCTGTAACCAAACTCATTATCATACCAAACGTAAAGTACAGCGCGGTCACCGTCTACAATTGTTGCTTGAGAATCAACCACGCTGGCATAACGTGAACCGACCAAATCAGATGATACGATCTCAGTAGAGGCAGTGTAATCAATCTGATCTTGCATGTCTGAATACAAAGAGACGTTGCCAAGGAAGCCATTAAGCGCTTCTTTTGAGGTTTCTTTGTCCAAGTTAAGATTCATGATAGCCATAGATACATTTGGCGTTGGTACGCGAATGGCGTTACCGGTCAATTTACCTTTTAGTTCAGGTAACGCTTTGGCAACCGCTTTAGCCGCACCTGTTGAGGTCAATACCATGTTCAGTGCCGCAGAACGACCGCGACGTTCGGCTTTGTGGTAGTTATCAATCAAGTTTTGATCATTGGTGTAAGCATGAACCGTTTCAACGTGACCATTTTTGATACCATATTCATCATTCAATGCTTTTAACACTGGCGTGATAGCATTAGTGGTACAGCTAGCGGCTGACACAATCAAATCATCACTGGTGATCATCGAGTGATTCACCCCATACACGATATTTTTGATATCGCCGCCCGCAGGTGCAGTCAACAACACTTTGCTTGCACCTTTGGATTTTAAATGTAATCCCAAGCCAGCTTCGTCTTTCCAGATACCAGTGTTATCAACGATTAAAGCGTTGTTGATGCCGTATTTGGTATAGTCGATTTGGTCTGGAGAGTCGGCGTTGATCACTTGAATGTAAGCACCATTGGCTTTGATCGCATTGAGTTCGTGATCGACCGTGATACTACCGTTAAATGGACCGTGAACTGAATCACGACGCAGCAAGCTGGCACGTTTTTCTAAATCACCGCCACGTAATACGATAGCGCGTAAACGCAAGCTAGCGTGAGGACCGGTTTTTTCAATCAATAATCTGGCTAATAAACGACCGATACGACCGAAACCATAAAGCACCACATCTTGTGGTTCTTCACGAATATCACTGTTATTGACTTCATTCAGCTCACGCGCCAAATAATCTTCGATGCTCAAACCGTCGGCGGCATCTTTGTGCAGGTAGCTATAAACCAACTTACCCATATCGATACGGGATGCGGCTAGGTTCATTTTGCTGATAGCTTCAAGGAAAGGATAACACTCACGTAGCCGTAATTTATGTTCTTCGAATTCTGTTACAGTTTTGTGAGCTTTAATGATATCAATGGTATTGGCATTAACCAAAGGACGACCGTAGATGCTGATTTCAATGCCTTTATTACGGTAAAGTTTACCAATAATTGGCTGCATGCTTTCAGCGTAGTCCTGACGTTCTTGCCAGCTTTTTTGATATAAATCTTCTGCAGATATGCTCATTAACAAAACCTTCGTATTTAAATAATAGAGGAAAAATAAGAGTTTTTTGTGGTGTTGACAACCTATTTGAGTAAATTAAACAGGTTCCTCAAACCAGCGGCGCATATTATACGCTAATTTAGTCAATTGCTCTAGTACTGAAATTTTAGAATTTTTAGTCATATTTTCTGCAAAGTTATGCACTTAATCACTATTTACAACCCTATAGTGGCTGAATTATAAACCATTGTGATCGCACTCATCATTTTTTATTTCACTCGCCCTAACCATCGGCTATCATTAGTAAAAGTGTGCGGCTTGGCTTAAAAAAGTCCGATCGTAATAGCTAAGGAATTAAATGAAATCACAGACACTTAACATTATTGCACTGACCACAATGATAACGGTGTTACCGGGTTGTGACGACGGCTTAACATTGCGCAAAATTTGCGACGAAAAGCCCAATTTATGTTCGGATATGGGGGCTGACGGTCATTGTAATAAACAGCGGATGGAAGTTATTTTTAATCGCTACCATGAAGCCAAATTACCTTCCGATAAAAACCGTTATAACCTGCTAATTGATGTTGAAAAATACTCCGACTGCATGGCCCTTGCTTCTCAAATCGAACACATCAAACTCAAAGAAAAGAAAACCTTCCGGGTTGATGGTTATCTCGGCAGCGTCGCCGAAATCAAACGATTGTCTGACGCCACCAGATCCTCCGATTACGCCCCGCTATTGTATTACCATTGGACCAGAAACAGTTCTACCGAAGCCCTCGACAAGTTCCTCGCTTTAGAAGGCACTAAACACATCGACACCCCAGAGCTGATGTATGGACTGGCCACCTTTTACGTCAAACGCGATTTAGATAAAACCATCCAACTGTTATACCAATCACTGAAAATGTATAAACAAGACCAAGAAGTCAATTCTGAAATTTATGCCTCATTAAGCAGCATCTTTTTCAAACAAGAAAAATACGCCAACGCTTATTTATGGGCGAAAATATCTGAAATGGCTGGGTTAGAGAACGTCAACGTCGAAGAGCTGAAGTTTGAAATCGGCGGCATGGGCAAAAGCACCAATGCTCTAGATGACTTGGCCGAGGACACCTATGACAGCATTTTGGATGGCAATTTTAAAGTGCCCAAATAGTCGCTTTTGTGTCCGATTCAGTATATTCTTCATTGTTAATTTATTTTAATTGTAATCTTTACTTGGTGGACTGTCCTTGCTATAGTTCTGTTATTGGTTCTCAAAAACTCGTCAATAGACAAAAGGATTAAACAATGAACAAAACAACAGTAGACGATATGTTAATACAGATGATTAAACCTGATTTGGATGACATTGAAACGCGGTTTACTAATGGTGAGCCCCTAAATAGCAAGGATATCAATACCTTGCTATTGAAATCTCAATATAACCATATCAATCATCTTGATGAAAAACTCAATGAAATGACAGATAATGTGATCAGTTTAAGGAATGATTTTGCAAGTCTTGAAGGTAAGTTTGTACGCCTCGAAGACAAAGTGGATAATCACTTTACTTTGTTAGATACCAGAATGACCGGGCTTGAAAAAAATATGGATGCAAAATTCTTAGCGTTTGAAAAATCGATTAAATTAGAAATCTCAGAAGCTATGAATAAAAACACCCGTTGGAGCTTAGGTTTAATTGCCTTATTGGTTGGTGTATTAAAACTGGCAGAAGTCTTTGCGAAATAATGCTGTCATTTTCCCCCGTTATACTCCCGGTTTTAGTCAGATCATAAGGGGGGCTGAGCGTGCATACGGTCATTCGGGATATCTTAACTCAACAACAAATAACCACAGTCTTTCAGCCGATCTTTGATATTAAAAAACAACAAGTTTATGGCTTTGAAGCACTGTCACGCGGTCCACAAGACGCTGGGCTTTATAATCCTGAAAAAATGTTTGAAATGGCCAGCCATTGTGGTTATCTGTATGAGCTTGATATTCTCTGCCGTCAACTGGCTATTCGCCGTTTTATCGAACAAGACCTGCCCGGACTATTGTTTCTCAACGTTAATCCCTTGGTGCTGAGCAACCCTAAATACCCTCAGAGCGACAGCTTAAAAATGGTCGAACAAGCCGATTTAAATCCTGATCGGCTGGTCATTGAGATCAGCGAAAAGTCACCGATTTTCTCATCCATTTTATTCCCTTTAGCATTAGCTAGTCTGCGTAATGACGGCTTTAAAGTGAGTATTGATAACCTTGGCAGCGGTTATGCCGGACTCAAACAATGGCATGATTTACAACCCGATATAGTCAAAATTGATCGCAGCCTGATTGAAGATTGCCATCAAAACATTGTTAAGCGAGAGCTTTTGCGCACCATTTTTACTCTCGGTCAAGCAACTGGGGTTAAAGTCATCGCCCAAGGCATTCAAACCGCCGAAGAATTCGAGCAATTGCAAACACTGGGAATGCGCTATGCTCAGGGCTTTTTCCTCGCAGAGCCCGAAACCACACCAAAGCAGCAATACCCACAACTAAACATCAAAACGCCCGTTGTCAGCCAACCGTGCAATCTCGATGAAAATCAGCCACTTGACGACACCATAAAACAACTCGTTTTGTCTCCGGTCACCTGCGACATCAGTGATAAGGCTGGGGTTATTTACAAGATGCTGGTATCCA
Organism: Alteromonadaceae bacterium; assembly: GCA_965277695.1. GTDB lineage: Bacteria > Pseudomonadota > Gammaproteobacteria > Enterobacterales > Alteromonadaceae > JABSOG01. The sequence goes on along the minus strand of CBDIDQ010000106.1, from coordinate 101,714 downwards.
ATCCGAAAATCCAATGTATACCGGTGCTCAGCAACCATAAACCCGTCGGTTTAATCGCCCGGCATCAGTTAATGGAACGGTTTTCTGACACCTATGGACACGCCTTGTTTGACAGTTATTCCGTCGATTATTTCATGGATACTGAACCGATGATCCTCGAACAGACCACCACATTAGATCAGGCCAGCCTGTTTATCACCCAACAAGACGATGAACATTTCAGCCAATATTTTATTATCACCAACAACGAAAAGTATTTAGGTTTAGCGTCTAGCCGCGAGCTATTGCGCCGCATCACCGAAAGCAAAATTGAAAATGCTCGCTACGCCAATCCACTGACCTTGTTACCGGGTAACGTGCCAATTGACCGGGAGGTCGACACCTTGCTCACCAAAAACCAGCCGTTTGTGCTGGCCTATGTCGATATTGACCACTTCAAACCGTTCAATGATGTCTATGGTTATGCCAAGGGCGATTTAGTGATCAAACTGCTGGCGCAGATCATTCGCTCACATTGTCAAAACGAAGATATTTTTATTGGCCATATCGGCGGAGATGATTTTATTATGTTGTTTAAACATGGTCCGTTCAAAGCCATTTGTGAAGCCGTGGTGATGGATTTTAAACGACAAACCAGCCAGTTTTTTGACCCGCAACACCTTCGCGACCAAGGTTATTTTGCCACCAATCGCGGTGGCGAAAAAACCAAGTTTCCACTAATGAGTCTATCAATTGGCGTGATATCACCCGACAGTGAAAACTGTGCCTCACACCACGAAATTTCATTAATGGCCAGCGAAGCGAAAAAAGAAGCCAAGAAAATGGTCGGTCAACGAGTCTTTTATTGCCGCCGCAGCCTGCCCAACCGTTTATAGGCCGGGCATTTATAAACTAAGCATTTATAAACTAGGCATTTATAAACTAGGCATTTAAATAGCGGGAATATCAGTGTCTTACCTAGCGCTTAGTACTTTTACCTAACGTTTAGCACTTGGCTTTTAACCATGTGATGCAAACGTTGGAAGAAAGACGGCTTAGCATTCAACTCAGGCTCATCAGCCGCTTGGTTTGCTTTAACCGCTGTTCGACTTGCCGCCGCAACGCTTGAAGCAAAACTGACCACAACGTGATCTTGACCCTCAAGGGCTTCGCTTCTGTTGCCATCACTCACTGTCAGTTTGAAGCAATAATCGCCTGCTCCAACCGCATCGAGTTCAAGCACGGATGCGTTAATATCAGATGTAGCCAAGTTAGCGGCCTCGCCTTGAACCAAATTAGGTACACCACAGCCATTGTCATTGACATCAACCGAAGACCATTGATACGTCACATCGTCGTTTTCAAGGTCAAAACTGGCCTGAGCATCAAGCACAATCTGTTGAGTATCGGCAAACTGTACTGTCACATTGCGACCCGCGTAAGCAAACGGGGCTTTATTTTGCCCCCCATTTTGACCGCCGTTAGTTAAGTTAGCTGGACTCAAATGGCTTTGCTCTGGCGTACCATCACCATTAGCATCAATTTCAGCCCTTAATACTCTGTCATGATCTGCTTGAGTGTGGGCTAGAAAGCTCACAACCGTTCGCCCACCAGCAGTACCGAGCAATTCAATTTCACCGTTTCGACCACTGTCAAAGCTACACTGTGCTGTTGATTTAAGCATACAAATAAACGATTGATTAGTGCTGATATCAACATAACCTTGGTCAGATAAAAACAGTCGACCAGCCATATTCGCCCCTACCGGGTTAAATAAGCTGCTATCTGAAAATAAAGTCGATTCACTATAGTTATCAAAGCGATACTGCTTGTTAGTGGTATTCTCCACCACATCCATGCGCGTGCTCTGAACGGTTTCAGTGCGATTATCAAAATCAGCAATAACGCTAAAATCGCCATCCATCCGCCAGTCAGCCCCATTGCCAACAAAAGACAGTTGATCAAAGTTAATCGTCGCCCGAGTAATGTCCTCACGGCTCAAATCAAATTCAGTGATAGTAAAAGTCATACCACCATTGATCACCGTACCAACACAGGCATCGTAATTGTTAAAATCCATGCCCAGAGTGCCAAGCAAAGTCTGCTCATCGAGGTTTTGATTAACCGTCACAGTACCACCACAACCACCAACCACATTACCGTTTGAATCAACAGTAGAAACACCGTCTCCGGTAGCTGAATCAGCCACATCAAAAACATCTTCAAATAAAAAGCCTGAAAATTGATTGAAATTGCTGTCTTTTAATTCGGCTTGAGTGAGTGAGCCTTGATACAGGGCTCCGGGGGTGTTTGTTGGTGTGGTCGGTGTTGGATTCGTAGGTGTCGGATTGGTACCTGACGAAGGGGTGTCTAAAGAAGAACCGCCGCCTCCACCGCCACAACCACCTAATATTAATGCGCTGACGGTTAAACCGACTTTGACACTTGCTTTGGTCTTAATATAAGCACCATCGTTCAATTTGTTCATCTATTGCTCCCTAAATGTCCATTTTTACTCAAAAAAAATCCGCCCCTACCCTTAGTTAGAATAAGAGCGGGCGGATATTAGCGCAAAAACGTTTAACTGTAAAATGAATTGCTCGCAATGAAATATATTATGCAGACTTATTATTTTGCTTTTATTTGTTCATTGTTCATTGTTGCGCGAAACCTTAGTTCATCCGTAAATTATCCCGGTTAATATTATACTTTTTCACCAACTTGCCAAAAGCACGACGTTCTTTGCCGCACAAAGTGGCCGCTTTGGTCACATTGCCTTTAGCATGATGCAAAACTTGCGCGACAAATTTTTGTTCAAATAATTCAATCGCCCTACGTTTGGCATCACAAAAATCAAACTTTGTCGCGCTGTCGGTCATAGTGTCGGTTATAATGTCGGTTATAGTGCCGGTTACAGAACCAGCAAAAGCACCAGTCAACTCGCCAATATCATCATCTAACACAGTGCCCTCATCATCACTCATCGCAGTTGGATATTGAACCATAGCAGGCGTCTCACTTATGGTGTTGAGTTGAGACATTTCGCTGATCACCGCCCCACTAGACAACAAATAATAACGATGCACCATATTTTCCAGTTCTCTGACATTGCCAGGCCAGTCATGTTGCTTCAATTTTGCCGTCAAGCCAACGTCCATTGCCTTACGACCCAGCCCATATTGGCGGTTGAGTTTATCAATAAAGTGGTTAATTAACGGCTCAATGTCTTCACTTCGCTCTCGCAGTGGCGGCATATTGACCGAGAGAATAAACAGCCTGAAATACAAGTCTTGACGAAACTCGCCTTCATTAATGCGTTTGGCTAAATTACAATTAGCAGCAGCAATAATGCGCACATTCGCTTTGATCGTCTGGCTTGAGCCTATCGGTCTGAATTCAGATTCTTGTAATAATCTTAATAATGCGGTTTGTGATTTTAACGACAGACTGTCAATTTCATCAAGAAAGATCGAACCACCTTCTGCGGCGATCAATAACCCTTCTTTATCCGTTTTAGCGTCAGTAAACGCGCCTTTTTTATAACCGAACAACTCGCTGCTAAACAACTCATCAGAAAAGGTTGAACAGTTAATCGCAATAAACGGTTTATTGGCATAAACCCCACTGTAGTGCAATCCTCTGGCTGCTAACTCCTTGCCAGTACCGGTTTCACCAGTGATCAACACGGGTGCCGGATATTGGGCATTAATTTTAATCAGTGTTTTTACGCGCGAGATTGCTTCCGAACGACCGATAATATTGCTCTCAATTAAGCTAATCAATTCCTGTCTCCTATGCAATTAGTTTTAGATCCAAAACAATCAAGATCTTATTATTATCGAACTAGCAAAATTGAAGCCAGTAAACATATTACATACCATTAACATCCAATTAAAGATACACATCAGTCTTACTGCTCAGCCGCCGAAACGGCCTCTTAATCACGCTAAAAGACCCGTTTATATTGCGTAGTTTTGCCACTGTCTCAGTTTTCTAGTTAGGTAAGCTATTGATTTATAACCCTATCATTAAACCAAATCAGCCATTATTTATGGTGCCAATTTAGAATGAATAACCGTGGAGTATCAAGCTAAGTAAATAAGGATAGTTGATAAAACAGACTTTGGTTGGGTCAATTCACACCCGATCTGGGTAGCAAATAACCCATAACGGATGCGCGATCATTCCCTATGCGGTAACAGTGGGTAAATTAACAGTTAACAATTCTCGCGCTAAGCGGCGTCTTAAGGCTTCACCGCAATCCGATCTTTGCCGAAGAATTCCGGCGCTTGAATTGACAATACTTTTAGTGGGATCGCAGAGGTAACCGTTACACCATGGGGGGTGCCTTGAGGAATTTTGATATAATGACCCGGACCGATAATAACTTTCTCATCGCCATATTGAAACACCCCGGTACCTTCAAGCACATACACAGTTTCGGAATGTGTCAAGTGTTGATGCAGAGGTACATTGTGCCTGATAAACACCACAAAATCCGAACTATTTTTATCGCTGGCCAACTTTTGCACATGAATATTTTTTAAATCTTTAGGGCTGACTATCTCATTTAAGTAACCTTGGGCTGTTTTTGGTTTGGTTTGTGGTTTTGCTTCTGCTGCTGTTTTTGCTAATGGTGCCTGAATATTTAACATCAATACAGCCGCCACGGCGACCGAAGAAAGGGTTTTCATAAGGGTTTTCCTGTGATCTATCGGTGATCTAAAATGAATGCCGATAAACATACCCTAAAAACAAGTTTTGTAAACGATTAGACGGTATAATCTGCGCCGCATTTTATTCTTAGACACATTATTTCCAGACATTTTAAAACAGAGGATCAACTAAGTACTATGTCAGAGCAGGCCGACATTCAACGCATCCGTCAGGACTTTCCCATATTGGCGCAAAAAGCCGCCAACCATTGTGATCTGGTGTATCTCGATAACGCCGCAACCACGCAAAAACCCCAGTGCGTCATCGCAGCGGTAAATCAGTATTACACCACCTGCAATGCTAATGTGCATCGGGCCGCTCACTATTTAAGCGACAAAGCCACCTTAAGCTTTGAACAGGCCAGAGTAACGGTAAAACAGTTTATCAATGCCCGCTCAGACAACGAAATCATCTGGACCAGAGGCACCACAGAAGCTATCAACCTAGTGGCCAGTAGCTGGGGCGAAAGCAATTTACAACCTGATGATGTGATCATTTTGAGCGAACTCGAACATCACGCCAATATTGTGCCCTGGCAACTAGTCGCAGAAAAAACTGGCGCAATCATCAAAGCGGTGCGACTCAACGACGATTTCAGCCTAGATATGGCGCATTATCGACAACTACTGAGCCAATCGCCCAAATTAGTCGCCATCAGCCATGTATCCAATGCCATTGGCAGTATTAATCCCATCGACACCATCATCAGTTTGGCCAAAACCGCCGGGGCCGTCACTTTGGTTGACGGCGCTCAAGCGGTCAGTCATTTTGCGCTGGATATGCAAGCGCTCGATTGTGATTTTTATGTTTTTTCAGGACATAAATTATTTGGCCCGACTGGCATTGGCGTACTTTATGGCAAAGCGGCCCTACTCAACGCTATGCCGCCGTGGCAAGGGGGTGGCGAGATGATAGATAAAGTGTCTTTTGAACAAACCAGCTTTAATCAATTACCGTTTAAATTTGAAGCCGGTACCCCAAACATTGCCGGTGCCATTGGTTTGGCAGCAGCAATTGACTATCTCAACCGCTTTGATCGACTGCAATTACATCACCATGAGCAAGGGTTATTTCATCAGGTTTATCACTGGATGGCCCAGCAACCGGCTATTCAATTGCTGTGTAGCGGCGACAACAATGTTGGTATCATCTCGTTTTTAATCAAAGGTGAACACCATCAGGATATTGGGATTTTGTTAGATCAACAGGGCATCGCCGTGCGCACCGGTCATCACTGCACCATGCCATTGATGGCCAGTTTAGGAGTTAGTGGCACTGTGCGTTTGAGCTTTTCCATTTACAATGACCAAAATGACGTTAACGCCCTACTCCAGGGCCTGACCAAAGTGATCGAGTTATTAGCATGACAACTTATACCACCTATGCCATCTATACCACCTATGCCACCCAGCTCAGCTACACCGCTGACGACATCATTGCACTGTTTCAACAAGCCCGAGGTTGGGAAGGAAAATACCGTCAAATCATGTTGTTAGGCAAAAAACTGCCGCCCTTACCTGACCAATACAAACAAGATGACCAGTTGGTCAAAGGTTGTGAAAGCCAAGTCTGGCTCCATCATTACGTTGACGACAACACCGGTCAACATCACTTTGCTGCCGACAGCGACGCTCGAATAATCAAAGGCTTGATCATCATCATTCTTGCCGCGTTCAATCAACAAACCCACCAGCAAATCAACCAATTTGATATTGATGGTTATTTCGCTCAACTCGATTTGCTCAAACATCTGAGCCCGTCACGCAGCAATGGTATTCATGCAATTATTCGACAGATTGAGGAGATTACCTGATATGAAAAATCAATTCAGTTCTTCAATAAGCGCAATATCTTTTTTAAGTAAGGCATTGATCAAAGTATCAATTTCAACCCCCTTTGCTTTTGCCTTTGCAGAAAAGTACTCAAGTACTTCAGTTTCAAGGTAAATAGGTAAATTGAACGTCGCATCAGAGTTATAAAACTTACCACGCACGCCTTTAGAAAAGTCATAATTGTCTTTCATATCATTCACCCTTGCTCGTACTGTTGAATTTCAAATTTATTTGCCTGTCTGGCCGAAATAATTCGCACCTTTATTACACCATCATTTTCAAGATCTTGATAGGTGTGAACGACAAGGAGGTAAACTCGGCCATTTGATTGACCCATAGTTATCCACCGCTCTTCACCACCTTCACTGTGCTCATCATCATAAACAGTTAAAGCCATTGGGTCTTTAAATACTTGCATCGCCTGCTTAAACGTTACTCCATGTTTGTGCGCATTACTCGCAGCTTTTACCGGATCCCATTTAAAATCATACTGCATGTTTCACCTTTTGCTGTTCTGTTCATCTAAATATTGATTTATCAGGTCAATATATAATACGGCTTCAAATCATCAGGAGCAAAATAAAAAAGTATTATCCATTTTCGAAGCCCACCAAAAAAACAGCTAAAACTCGCCGCACAATAGCTTAAATGACGGCGAAATAAAGTAAACAGCCGAACTCATTCCTCCATACGTATTCACTTGTGTTAAAGTAAGCAAAATGTTGCAAGTATTCGATGATTTTGTAACTGTCTAAAAACAGCTGGTCCGCAGTTCTGCCAGTTGACAGTCATAAATACTCAAATAACGACGATTGGAAAGCTCATATGAACACAAATACTTTACAAATCAACGCTCAAGCAATAAATAAAATTGAAACGAAAAAGTGTAGGAAGTACAGGAAGTGCAGCTTCAAACGCACTCCACTAAAAGTCGCCATGGCCGCTTTTTTTGGTCTGGCGATGCATACGAATGCACAGGCCGAAAATGGGGTGATGATGCAGTACTTTAACTGGTATACTCCCGGAGATGGTAGTTTGTGGACCGAAGTCGCCAATAAAGCCCCTGCACTAGCAGAAGCGGGTGTTACCGCTTTATGGTTGCCACCAGCCTATAAAGGGGCCAGTGGTTCGCTCGACGTCGGTTATGGCGTTTACGATATGTATGATTTGGGCGAATTTAACCAAAAAGGCAGCGTACGCACCCGATATGGCACTAAAGACCAGTATTTGGCCGCCATCAATGCCGCCCATGCCGCCGGTGTGCAGATTTATGGCGATGTGGTGTTCAATCACCGTGGTGGTGCTGATGAAACAGAATCAGTATCAGCGGTACGTGTCGACTGGAATGATCGCAATAGCCAATCTGGTGGACCCGTTGATATTGATGCTTGGACCAAGTTTGACTTTACCGCTCGGGCCAACAAATACTCCAATTTCAAATGGAACTGGACCCACTTTGACGGCGTAGACTGGGCGCAAAACCTTGAAGAAAAACGCATATTTAAATTCGCCAACAAAGGTTGGGATTGGCAAGTTGACAGCGAAAACCAAAATTACGATTACCTGATGTTCGCTGATTTGGATATGGACAATCCAGAAGTGGTGCAAGAGCTGAAAGACTGGGGTCAGTGGTATCAAAACTTCACTCAAGTGGATGGTTTCCGTATCGATGCGGTGAAACATATCAAATATGATTTTTTCAATGGCTGGCTTGATCACTTGCGTACAGTGACTGGTAAATCACTATTCACCGTGGGCGAATTCTGGAGCTATGACAAACAAAGACTGCATGATTTTATCGGCGCAACCGGTGGCCGCATGTCACTATTTGATGCCCCGTTACACATGAACTTTCACGTCGCTTCAACCTCTGGCGGCGGTTACAACATGGCGTCAATTATGGACAATACCTTAATGAAGGAACAACCATCACTGGCTGTCACCTTAGTTGATAATCATGATACCCAACCTTGTCAGGCACTAGAGTCCCCGGTACAAGACTGGTTTAAACCATTGGCTTATGCTTTTATTTTATTACGAACCGAAGGTTACCCTAACCTGTTCCACGCCGATTATTATGGCGCGAATTACACCACATCAGACAACAACTGTAATAACAGCGCAATCACTATCGCCTCTCACAAAGTGGCCATAGACAAGCTGCTGGATGCTCGCAAAAACTACGCTTACGGCCAACAACTTGATTATCTAGATCATCAAGATGTGATTGGTTGGACCCGTCTTGGCAATACCGCCCATCCAAAAGCCATGGCAGTGATCATGACCGATGCAGGCTCCAGTAATAAATGGATGAGTGTCGGACGAGTCAACAGTCGTTTCATTGATGTCACCGGACACCGCAGCGATACCGTCACCACCAATGCTGACGGCTGGGGTAACTTCCCGGTCAACGGTGGTTCGTACTCAGTTTGGGTCGAAGAAACCAGCGGGAGCAGCAACAATAACGATAAAATTGACGTCGCTTTGAGCTGTCACAATGGCACCACTTATATGGGTCAAAACGTATATGCGGTAGGCAGTAACGCCGAATTAGGCAACTGGGATGCTGCCAACGCTGTCAAACTAGCGCCCAGCAGTTACCCCACTTGGACCGGGACACTATCGATGACAGCCAGCGAAAACATCCAATGGAAGTGCATCAAAAAAGACGGTGCTAACATCCAATGGCAATCAGGCAGCAACAACAGTTATGTTGTGCCAGCCAGCGGCAACGGTGCCACCAGCGGCTCGTTTTAAGCTTTAAACCACCACCTATAAATCACCGCCTACTTTCCCGTAGGCGGTGTTCTCCTCTCCACCGTTCCCCTCACGGCCAAGCCGATCAGAAGTGTTATATACAAAAAACTTTAAACGTTCCCCTCAAGGCAAGCCGATCCTTATTGATGTGCGTAAATAAAAATGATAGCGTTCCCCCTCAGGGGCAAGACCATCTGAAGGAGCAGTCATAAACAAAAGACAACTCATAAGGCAAAAACCCATGCTTCACCTGACCATCAAAGCTAAAATCACCTACATGATCCCCGCTATTCTGCTCTTGATCATCCTCAGCGGTTCATGGATCTACAGCACCGTTACCCCAGTCGCCGACAGCTGGACCAACTACCAACAACAAGCCGCACAACGCCAAAAACTGCTGATGCAAATTAAAGCCAACTTCGGCTACGGTGGCATGATCCATAACTTCAAAAACTATGTCCTGCGTGGCCAAGATAAATACCTCCAACGCGTCGAAAATAACTTCAATGACCTGACCAAAGCCATATCTCAATACCACCAACTCAACGGCCTCAGCCAACAAGAAAAAACCGCACTAGCAAATATCAAAAAAGTCGCCGAAAACTACTACAACAACAGCAAAACCATCAAACAACAAACCGCTGAAAATAAAACCGCTGAACAAATAGATGCCACGGTAAAAATCAGCGACAAACCCGCCTTCGACGCCTTTAAAGTGCTCGACGACCATTACAATCAAATGACCAACGAAGTCTCAACCCAAATCAATGGCGCGATCTCAAGCTCACAATCGAGCATGTTCACCGCCCTACTCACCCTTGCCATCGTGATCACTGCGGTACTCGGCAAGCTCTACGTTTCGGTTATACCACCACTACAACGACTCAACCAAACCATGAACGACATCGCCGAAGGCGACGGCGACCTCTGCGCCCGCCTCGAACATTCAAACGAAGTCGACGAACTCACCCAAGTCGCTAAGTCCTTTAACTTCTTCATCAAAAAAATTCGCAATATCATCATCGAACAAAAACAAGTCACCGGAAAAATCGCCAACAGCGCCGGCACCCTGAAAAGCCTCACCGACTCCAGCAACCAAGCGATCCAAAATCAGTTAGCCCACACCGAACAACTCGCCAGCGCCGTCACCGAAATGACCGCCACTGTAGATGATGTGGCCAGTAACGCCACTACCGCCTCAGACTCAACCGCTCAAGCCGATAACACCGCTGCCCAAGGCCAAACCGCCGTCACCAATACCGTCAACCAAATCCAAAACATCAACCAACATTTGGACCAAGCTTCAAAAGTCGTCGATCAGGTCAACGACGCCTCCGGTCAAATCGGCCAAGTATTAAGCGTCATCTCCGACATCGCCGACCAAACCAATCTATTAGCGTTAAATGCGGCAATCGAAGCCGCCAGAGCGGGTGAATCCGGGAGAGGTTTTGCGGTAGTCGCCGACGAAGTTCGCGGCCTAGCGCAACGCACAGCGGTCTCACTGTCAGATATCAACAGCATCATCACTCAATTACAATCAGGCGCTAAAGACGCAGTATCAACAATGGAGCAAGGCGCAAAAGAAGTCGCTACCGGGGCAAATATTGCCCAACAAGCCGGTAGCAACCTCAGCAATATCGTCCAAGAGATAAGAACCATTCACGATATGAACAGACAAATCGCCACAGCGACCGAAGAACAAAGCGTGGTGACCGCACAGATGAATCAAGACGTGCACGAAATATCGTCAATGTCATCATCGATCTCCAACGACTCACAACAAATCGCCGAACAAAGCATCAACCTCGCAGCAATGACCGACCAATTGCAAAATCTGGTGGGGAGTTTTAAAACCGATAAATAATAAATATAAAGGGAGGGTGGTTTGCATAAACCACCTACCGACTAATTCGCTTAGCCTCAATCACATCATCCATATTACCCAACTTGGTCAATATCTTGGCCAAATCTTCCATGTTGTAAATTTCAATATCTAAGTCAATAACCGTTACCTGACGCTTGGGATCTTCGTTACTTTTCATCCCTAACATTACGATTTTGGCATTGGCCAGCACCGAGGTTAGTTCTTTTTTCAGGTTACTATTGTTGTTGCCAATGATCTTGATCCCCAACGAATAGCCGCCGCTATAACTTTCTTCCCATTCGGCTTCAATCACTCGCGCTGGGGTTTCTGCCTGTAACCGCTTGAATTGCTCGCAATCTTCCCGGTGAATGGCTATGCCCCGGCTTTTAGTAATGAAACCATAAATCAAATCACCCGTGACCGGTTGACAGCATTTGGCCATGTGCGAGAGCAAATTTCCCACGCCCTGGATCATCACCTGACCACTATGACTCGAACGCGGTTTTTGTTTCAATCGAGGGTCAATTTCTGGCTCCGGCTCGGTCTTAAACAGGCTGAGAATATAATTCACCACCTGATTGATCCGCACATCACCACTGCCAATCGCCGCCAACAAATCCTCAAGATTATTGACATTAAATCGCTTCGCCGCCGCCTCAGCATCCTTGAGCTGTAAATTGACCTTAGCCAACTCACTTTCTAACTGCTCTTTACCACTTTGACTGTGCTTGTCTTTATCAATCAGCTTGAACCAATGATGTACCTTGGCTCTGGCCCGAGGGGATTTAACAAAACCCAAATTAGGATTCAACCAATCACGACTCGGATTAGGCTCTTTAGCGGTTAAAATCTCCACCTTATCGCCGGTTTTTAGCTGGTAAGTAAAAGGTACAATGCGACCAAACACTTTGGCCCCAATACAACGATGACCGACCATTGAGTGAATGTAATAAGCAAAATCTAGCGGCGTCGAACCCACTGGCAAATCAAAAATATCGCCTTTAGGTGTGAACACATACACCCGGTCTTCAATCACCTGATGTTTAAGTTCTTCGGTCAAATCCACACTGTCGGCAACCTCTTCTTGCCACTGCAACAGCTTTCTCAACCAATTCATTTTTTCATCATAACCACTAGAGCGGCTCGGCAATGCCCCAGTTTTATAGACCCAGTGCGCTGCAACTCCTAATTCGGCATCTTGATGCATTTGTTCGGTTCTAATTTGAACCTCAATGGTTTTATCACCCGGACCGAGGATCACCGTATGAATAGATTGATAACCATTACGTTTTGGCGTGGCAATATAATCTGAAAACTCACTGGCCAAATGTTGGCAGTTGGCGTGCATAACCCCCAATGCGCCATAACAATCTTCGAGCTTATCGGTGATCACCCTGACCGCCCGAATATCATACAACTGGTCGAAATGATAATTCTTGTTATCCATTTTCTTCCAGATACTATAAATATGCTTCGGTCGGCCATCCACTTCGGCAGTGATATTTTCAGCCGCTAATTTAGCCTCAACATCGGCAACAAAATCAGCCATGTATTGTTCGCGCTCCAGCCGTTTATCATCCAGCTGTTTGGCAATAGATTTGTAAATTTGCGGATGCAAATAACGAAAAGACAGATCTTCGAGTTCCCACTTTAACTGACCAATGCCGAGCCGATTAGCCAAAGGCGCAAACACGCTAGCGGTTTCTTTGGCCATTAATACCCGATCTTCTTCGCTGGCAGTTTTAACATGGCGCAAGTTACACACCCGCTCAGCCAGCTTGATCACAATAGAACGAACATCTTCAACCATCGCCATCAACATTCGGCGAATATTATCAACATGAATTTCAGAGGCTTTATGACTGGTGCCACCCTGAATGGTCGAAATGGCGTCCATTTTATCGACACCTTGCAGCAGCAACATCACATCTTTGCCAAACTGCTTTTCGATCACCTCAGGTTTGACGATCGCCTGATTAAAAATAGGAAAAATCAACGCGGTGATCATCGAATCTGGATCCATGCTCAATTCCGCCAGAATTTCGACCATCTCACAGCCCTTTTGCACCAACTCAGGCGCATCAGCCGCCGCCGACTCACACCAATCGAGCACCGCAGTCAATTGCTCGGTATCTTTAGCTTCCAACTGCAATAACGCCAACCATTGGCCACTATCCAGCTCTTTGGCACTGGCACCATCGGATTGAGTGTGAGATTGACGAATCGAAACCATAACAGGGATTGTCCTTATTTTTTTATTTATTTGCTTTTGATAAAAAGCGCCATGACTTCAACATGTTTGGTCTGACTAAACATATCCATCAAGGCCACTTTTGCCAAACGATAACCAGATTGAACCAGTACAAAACTATCACGCGCTAATGTCAATGGTTCACAAGAAACATAGAGGATTTTTTCTGGCTGGTTTTTGCTTTTACCCTTGCCCGGCTGAGTCAATGCCGCCACTGCCTCAGCAGCTCCGGCACGAGCGGGATCTAGCAGTACTTTATTAAAAGAATAGTTAAAGGAATAGTTAAAGCTCGGTGATGCCGATAAATCGGCCTGATAAAAAGACACATTGTCCAAACCATTCAGCTGGGCATTATAACTGGCCTGCTCAACCATTTTATCAACCCCTTCAATGCCCACCACCGCTTTACAGTGTTTCGCCAGCGGTAAACTGAAATTGCCAATACCACAAAATAAATCCAGTACCGTATCGTGTTCATTTAACTCAAGCCAATCAATCGCCTGCTCGATCATCTGTTGATTCAATGACGCATTAACCTGAATAAAATCACCCATTCTGAACGCTAAACGCAGATCCTGCGCTGGCAAATAATAATGCAGCGGCGGTACCTGCGCTTCGGTCAAACAACTAAACTGACCTTTTTCATATTCGCTCAAAATCGAATATTGATTAGCCTCAGCCAACTGCCTGATCTTAACGATATCCGCCTTGGTTAATGGCTGAGTATGACGAATAGACACCACATTACGCTTCCTTTCACCCTCACTTTCACCCTCAAAAGCAGCTTGCACCACTTCTAAATGGGTCACCGCCCTGCCCGCTTTAAGCTGAGGCAACAATTGGGCAAAGGCAGTAAACAAATTTTCGAACCCCGCTGCCAACACCATACAAGCATCAATCGGGGTGATTTGCTTACTATGACTTTGCCTAAAACCCACAGTAAATTGCCCACTTTTGCGATCACACCATACCCCAATTCGCGCAGCCCGGCGATAGTGCCAAGGCTCAGCGGTTAAACTGCTCTGCCAAGGCAGTGAATCTAGATTCGCAAAACGTTTAAACAGACTGTCGACCGCCTCACGCTTTAATGCCAGCTGTGAATCTCGGTTCACATATTGCAGCTGACAGCCACCACAGCGGCTAAAATGCGGACACTCAGGGCTAATACGCAGCTCACTGGGCGTCAATACTTTGGTGGTTTGGGCTTTGATAAATTTGGCTTTGTCTTCGAACACTTTGGCTTGAACCTGTTCGCCAGGTAATGCGCCTTCGACAAAACAAATTTTGTCATCACTCTTTCCGCTCTTGCTCTCGGTCTTGCTCTTGCTGCTAACATAACCAATGCCCTGACCATCGTGGTTAAACTGCTCGATAGTCACTTTAATCGCACGATTAGATGAGTCTGCTTTGTGCTTTGCTTTAAAAAATTGTGCCATATCAGGGTCAATTCAAACGATAAGTAGGTGAATGATAAGGATAATAATCAATTTAACCAATGCCTGAGGCTTTATTTCTCACTATTTTTTATGATTTACTGAGTTCTTTCACAATAGGCAGGTACAAATAAAATAAAAATCCGCTAGAATAGCCCAGAACGCGTATAATAAAATCCATCAATAGGCAGGGGTTATTACAATGAAAAAAAGGGATCTAAAAGAATGGATAATATTATTCACCATAGTACCAACGGTACTCAGCGGATTTACCCTCGCGGCTTATTTCACCATCAACCGCTTTTCTGAGCTGACCGATGTGCTGCATCAACAAGGCAATAACATCATCGAACCGCTGGCTATCGCCAGCGAAGCCGCGCTTAACGACAAAGACAAACGCACTCTAAAACGCCTAATTTATTCTAGCCACCGCAAAAATTCCGCTCAAGTGAATAACATCGCGGTCTATGATTTACAACGCCGTTTGGTGATTTATAGTGGCAATCAACGAGATTTAGCCAAGCTGTCATTACTGGCCGAACAACCGATACCCACTTCAACCAATATGGTGCCACTGGATGATTTTCTCGTCTTTTATTCACCGATTTATGCCGAATTCAAACCCTCTGCCGTCGCTAACAGTGCTAACGAAGAGATCATCGGTTATATCGCTTTGCAAATGAGCCGCGATAAAGTCATGTTGGGGCAACGCTCAGCACTGATCATCAGTTTTATTGTGTTATTTTGTGGTGTGCTGATCAGCATGTTGTTCGCGGTCAGACTGGTCAAACTGATGATCCAACCGCTCAGAACCATGGTGAGTGCGGTTGATGCCATCGCTCAAGGCAGAAGCGACGTCAATATCAAAGACGAATTAACTGGCGAATTAAATCTGTTAAAAAATGGCGTTAATACTGTTGCCCGTTCATTAACCGTGTTTCATCTTGAGATGCAAAATAACGTCGATCAGGCCACCAGTGATTTAAGAGAAACCATGGAACAGGTCGAGATCCAAAATGTTGAATTAAACCTCGCCAAACGCAAAGCACTGGATGCCAATCAGGTCAAATCAGAATTTTTAGCCAATATGAGTCACGAATTACGCACCCCGCTAAACGGCGTGATTGGTTTTACCCGTCAATTACTCAAAACCCGGCTAGAAGATGACCAAAGAGATTACCTTGAAACCATCGCCAATTCTGCTAACAGCCTGCTGGTGATCATCAACGACATTCTTGATTTTTCTAAACTTGATGCCGGTGCCATGGTGTTAGAACATGTTCCCTTTCCGCTACGCGATACCATCAACGAAGTACTAACCTTGCTGGCTCCAAGTGCCTATGACAAAAAGCTAGAGTTCTCGTTACATTTGGCCCCGGATACCCCAGATGATTTAATTGCTGACCCGACGCGAATTAAACAGGTGTTGATTAACTTGGTGGGCAATGCCATCAAGTTCACCGAAAAAGGCAGCGTCACCGTAGAAATCAAAGTCATCGAACGCAACTCCAACGAAGTATCGTTACAAGCCAAAGTCATCGACACCGGTATTGGCATTCAGCCCCAGCAGCAAGAAACCCTGTTTGCCGCTTTTGGTCAAGCTGACAGCAGTATTACTCGGCGTTATGGCGGTACTGGTCTGGGATTGATTATTTCACAAAAACTAGCACTAGAAATGAAAGGCGATATCAGCCTCATCAGCGAAGTTAATCAGGGTTCAACGCTGATCTTCACTTTCCGCTGTAAACTGCACAGTATTCCGCTATCTAGCCCATTACCGATTTCATCCCTAGCTAATCGAACGGCGCTGTATTATGAGCCTGATCAACACACCCGTGAAGCGACCACCGAGTTACTGGCATCTTGGGGCGTCAAGATCACCCCATTGAGTGATCGCAGCACCCTAACTCAGCTATTACGCACCACGCCGAACTTTGATATTGCCATCGTCGGCGAAGCGGTTTCGCCTAACGCCATTAACGATGTCAAAAACCTAATCAAAGAAATCCAACCGTTTAGCGATACCTCTTATTTATTGGTTAACACCATCTCGCCGAATATGCGCGAGACCTTTACCGACAGCGGCATTAATGCCTGTTTGAGCAAACCGGTTAACCATCGCAAACTGGCAACGGCGCTAGCGGCACCTTATGAACTGGCACACCCGCAAGCACAAATCTCACCACCAATAGTGACAAAATCGCCACTTAAAGTACTGGCTGTTGACGATAATGAGGCCAACCTCAAACTCATCACTACTTTGTTATTGGAGCTAGTAGATAGTGTTGAAGTCACCAAAAATGGCGCAGAAGCACTGGCTCTATGCACGGTCAAAAGCTTCGATTTGATTTTCATGGACATTCAGATGCCAGTGATGGATGGGATCACCGCCTGCCGACAAATTCAAGAGTCATCACTCAACGAAACCAGCCCAATCATTGCCGTCACCGCCCATGCCTTATCCGGCGAAAGAGAGCGTCTGCTTGAAGTCGGTTTTAACGGCTACCTGACCAAACCAATTGATGAAGAGATGTTACGCCAGTCAATTATCGAATATTCCAAACACACCAGTGTTACCGAAAGCCCTTATTTGCCGGCAGAAAAACCAGTGACCTCAATTAATAACGCCATGAACGCCGCCGACGATGATTTAAACAATTTGCCCCAAAGTAACCGCATCGACTGGACCCTAGCCAAACAACGAGCTGGCGGCAAAACAGACTTAGCCATTGATATGTTAAGTATGCTACTCGATAGCCTGCCAGAAAGCGCAGAGCAAATTCAACTAGCCATTGACGATGAAGATACCCCCGCCATCCTTAAACACGTACACAAACTCCACGGAGCCTGCTGTTATACCGGGGTGCCGAAACTGAAAATGCTCTCAGAGCTGATAGAAACCCAATTGAAGAAAACTCAGGATGCCGACACCATCATGCCGGAATTATTTGAGCTGGTTGATGAAATGGATAACCTGCTCAAGGACTGCGCACAATGGCAGGCTGAGCGTGAGCAGGTGACTTAAAAGATATAGCTTGGAATATACGCTGGCCTAATCATTGGCCAGCGTTAACTGCTGCCAACGCTGTTTAAATAACAGCAGCACCACCGTAAGGGATCCAGCATGAATAACAGGTAAACAAAGCAAGATCCCCAGCAAACCCCAATACACACCAGCCAAATAAATCAGCGGCACAGCAAAGACAATAAAACGAACAAAGTTGATTTTAACCGCCAACTTCGGTGCAATCACCACATTGATCAACTGTAGATAAAAAATAAAAGGCCCCTGCATCAATAATCCGATAAACCAAAAACCAGCCAAATAAACCAGCTGCTGATAGATCTCAGGCGTAGCCACCATTTGAGAACCAACAAGCCATACCACAAGATAAAGCACACCTATCAGTCCCAGCCCAAACAGCGCTAAAAAACGACCACCATGGCGAATATAATTCAGCCCACTGTGCCACTGTTTCTCTCTCACCAAATGAGCAACGTCAGGTAACATCACACCAATAAACGCACTAAAAAAAATTAACACCAATTGCTCCAAGCGGGTTAAATAGACCATCGCCGCTATCACTTGCTCACCCTGTTGGGCCATCAATCGAGTCAGTGAGAAAATAAATACCAAAGCAAAAATATTGGCGATAAAACTACTGCCAAATACCGATAGAAACGGCTGAATAAAACACTCAGGTAATGCCTTGTATTTGATATTCAGGTTCACCATCGATTGGCGAAATATCAATACAGCGGCCAACGCAATAGTGAGCAACGAAATAAAAGCATTCGAATAAACAATCGCCACTAGCGGTGGCAGTTGTGATATCTGTGATATCTGTGTTAGCGGTGTGAGTTGTGTGAGCAACCAATAACTCACTATCATGCCTAATAAATGACAACTGGTCGCCACTTTGCCCGATAACGAAAATTGACCCAACCCCCGGGCAATGTTCATCCATACAGCGACTACAAATTGTAACGGCAACCAAATAATCAAAGATTGCGCAAATAATTCGAGCTGTAACTGATAAGCATTGGCAGCCAAATATTGTGTCAACCATGGCACTAGCAACCAAATAGCACCACTAACAACAATACCCAACAATACAGCAGCCAAAGTCAGACCAGTGAAAATCCTTGTGTCTACTTGATTTTCATTCTTATTCACCCAACTTAACCGACTAAATGTGGCTATGGTGGCGTTTGCTAACGACATCGCCACCATATTGATGACAATAATCAAAGGAAAGATAAAAGCAAAAGCGATAAAACTGCTATCGTCCACCCGGCTCAACCAATAAGTATCCCAAAGCGCCTTGATAGCCACCATTGCCATAGAAAAAAACAATGCAGAACCATTAAGCAACCAATTTTTAATCGGTTTTTTATCGACAACAGTCATATTTTTTTGTTTTATCCTATCAGTCTAAAAGCCGTTGTTTGAAAATTAATAATACCCGGGTGAAATCACTGTTTGCCACTGCACCATAACAGATAAATCCGCTAATTGGCATCAACTAGTTTCAACTATGTATCCTGCGATACGTACCCTACCGACTAACAATAAGTACTTGACGCAAGTCGATTTGTTGGTTTAGTATCGAAAGGCTTTTTTTTTCTAAAATAGCCGAAAACCAATATTGACCTAAAAAGGAAAGATGATGAAAAACAGTAATAGTGTTGCAATAACTGCAAAAGAAGTAAAGCCTGCTAGCGGAACAAAAGCACAGGTTGTTATTGAAGTGGAGAAAAAGAAAGCCACTGCGCCAACTAAACGTCCATTAGGCGTAATGATCAAATAACTTGCGCAAAGTTATCAATTAAAGGCTGGTTTACCCCAGCCTTTGCATCCTATATACACCATACAGCCTCTTTTTTTCTTATGGATATACCGTTATGAATTATCCTGTTTTCACTTACCGCTCGGCCTTATCTACCACTGACAACACCCTTAACATCATACTCGAAGACTACACCACAAAAATTACTATTGATGATCCCACTGCATTAGCCCATTTTTTATTAGCGATGGATGGTAAAACAGATTTAACCACCCTGCGCGAAAAACATCAGTTGGACCAAGCGCTGGTCGATGCCCTAGTTGAAAAACTAGAACCTGCGGGTATGATCAGAATGACCGAGCAAGCAGCAGCTAAAACCATTGAGCCGGCATCTTTTGCCAAGCTGTGTCGCAAAGTTTTTCCGATTTGGAAAGAAACCGTATTTACCCATGAGTTTTGGCAAAGCATGACCGATGGTACCCGCGTCCAAAAGCAGAATTTGCGGGTTGGTTACTCGAAAACTTTTATTTTATCGAAGGGGCCACCAAACGCCTCTCTATGGTCACCTCGTCAATCAACTATAACAAGGCGATCCGTAATCATTTCTCAACCCACTTTGTCGAAGAATATAATCACCACCTTTTCTTTATGAAAGCGCTAAACCGTTTAGGCGTGAGCAAAGAACAAGTGCTTAACCATCAACCACTGCCTAGCACCATCGCGATTATCAATCATATGCGCGAATGCGGCCGCCGCGATGCCATTTCCTATGCCACATGTTCAGCGTTTTTAGAGTCAACCGGCGGTGACCGTCAAGTCTCTACCAGCTTCTTTGATGCACTATCGATGCATTATGACAAAGAAAACTTGGGGATCATCAAACCGCTGGTCGATCACGCCCACCTTGATGAAGAATATGGTCACAATGACTGGCTTGAAAAAGTCTGCTGTGAACTAGAAGTGCTCGAAGTAGAACGGGCCAACTACGCTTTACAATCCGCAGAAACGCTGGTTGAAACGCTGCTGATGTGGACCAAAGACATGCAAAAACATTATAGTAACCTGTCTTTTGAGACACTCATCAATCCCACTCGATACAGATAATTTTAGCTTTAATCTTAAAGGACAAATCAATGGGCACATCGCATGATTTGGGATTTGGCGCTTCTTCCCGACCCAAAATATTACCATCCGCGACCCTAACACAACAAAATGACGCTGTTGAATTAGTGATCGGTGAACAAAATTATACTTTCAAAGGCCCCAGCGCTGAGACATTACAACAAAGCTACAGCAGTTTAGACGGTATGAACACCATCGATGAAATTGTAGCTAATACCGCAGCAGACAAGACTGTGCTGTACGCGCTGTTGGACTATTTAAGCAACGAAAACTTAGTCATTGATATTCAAGCCCCGCAAACTCAGGGTTTGTCTGGTCGTCAATTGGTAAATATCATTTTAAAAGAAGCGGTATTCTGGCGACAACATATTCACGCACAACCTTGCTGGCAACAAATGAGCAAGGGCCAGCTGTCTGATAGACAAATATTAGGCTGGGGTATCGAGTTTTATCATTACGTCGAAGCCGCTAATGAATATATGGCATCAGGTGTAGCGTTTTGTCGTGAGTCCATTGATATTCGCCAAAAACTAGCGCGTCAATATGCCGATGAAGCCGACCATGGCATTATTTTTCTCAATGGCTTGGTTGCAGACGGACTCAAAGGCGAACATCTGATGGTTGCTCCACCACTACCAAGTACCAGAGCGCTGATCAACTTTTTAATCGAAGCTTCAATTGACAGTACGCTGGTCTATAGCGTGGTATTCGCCCTGATGCAGTCAGATGGCGAAAAAATGAACGCCACCGACCTCACCGACTATTACTACGGTTTAGGCAAAACTTATCCAAAGGCTAAAGGCATGTTCGATGCTTTCCTCAAACATGCATTGATTGATGCACAATTAGCCCACCAAACCTCATTATTCGAAGATATTTATGCTACCGATGAAATTATGTCAGTACGTGAAGCCAACTCAGTGGTCGACACGGTTCGTACCTTAAAAAACTATTTCATCCTGTTTTATGAAGGCATGTTTAACTACTACGCTGAAGAAGATTCACAACTGCCAAGAAGACCATCCCGAGTGACAGACCTGTTAAGTTGAATGATGTTAAATGAAGCTAAGTTAAATGAAGCGAAATGAAATGAAGAAGGATCGTTAATGAGCTGGGAAACAAGAGCAAAAACCGTCATTGCCGGTGGCGTCACCCATGACAGCTGGGCCACACCAAGCGACCCGGTGATCTTTGATCACGCCAAGGGAGCTTATAAATGGGATGTGCATGGCAAACAATACATTGATTTTTGGATCGGGCACGGGGCGTTAATTCTCGGCCATAATCATCCCGATGTGATTAGTGCGGTACAGACGCAAATTGAAAAAGGTAGCCACTTATCAGGCAATCATAGCAATTTGATTCAATGGTCAGAAAAAGTGGTGCAAATGATCCCCTGCGCCGAGCAAGTCCGTTTTTGCGCGTCAGGCACCGAAGCCACTTTGTTGGCCTTACGGCTCGCCCGCGCCCATACTGGCAGACCTTATATTGTGCGTATTGACGGTCATTTTCACGGCTGGCATGATGAAGCGCTGGCAGGCGTTGCCCCCGGTTGGCCACTTGGTAGTCACCCCACTGCCGAACAGTATATTCGCCTTGCTCCGCCCAATGATATTGCTGCCATCAGCGAATTATTAAGTGATCAACAGGTAGCTATACTTATCTTAGAGCCCGGCGGTGGCAGTAGTGGTATTTTGCCCTATGACGATCAATACTTGCGCGAATTACGCCAGTTAACCACACAAACAGGCACCTTGTTATTGTTTGATGAGGTGATGAGTGGTTTTCGTTATGCACCAGGTGGAGTGCAGCAGCTCAGTGGCGTCACCCCGGATATTACCACCTTGTCTAAAGTGCTTTGTGGTGGCCTACCCGGTGCGGCAATTGCGGGTCGTCGAGAAGTGATGGCATCATTTGAACTCAATAGCAGCCATAAAGTGGTTCATTCAGGCACTTTTAATGGTAACCCGCTGTCTGCCGCCGCCGGATTGGCGACGTTAAAACGGGTAGACGATGCCAGCCTACAACAAAATTTGACCGATGCCACCGCTGGGTTTGTTAGTGCGGTTAACCGCCGTGCACAAACCATCGGCGTCGATATTCGACTATTCAGTCAAGCCTCTATTTTTCATATTCTTATCGGTGCGATACAAGAAGAAGTGCCTATCGAACCTTCAGCTCAAGCGATGCTGCTGGCGATGGATTTTGCCCCGGCTTACCACCTATTAAAACGGGCGTTATCTGATAATGGTATCGATATGCATAAATCTCATGGTTGGCTCAGTACTTGTCATACCCCAGAAATATTACAACAGGCCGAAACGTTATTTGCCCAAGTGTTTGCGCAATTAGCCAGCAATACAGAGTTTACCTGTTTATTTAACCCATCGTCATAGGAAGATTTTTTATGCTGGATATTTTCAACTTCATCAACGGCAAAGATCAACCGTCATCTGACGAGCAGTATCTTTATTCGTTTAATCCCGCAAACGAAGCAGTGATCGCCAAAGTCAACATCGCCAGTAAAGCTGATGTCGATTCAGCAGTGGCCGCAGCCAGAGCCGCCTACGATACCGGCCCATGGCCCAGCATGTCAGTCGAACAAAGGGCCTACTACCTTCACGCCATCGCTGATGCACTAGAGGCTAATATAGAAACATTTGCCCAGTACGAATGTGAAGATACTGGCTTTACCGAAACAATGTGTTTACATGGCCACCTGCCACGGGCGATTGAGCATTTCAGATACTTTGCCGAAGAAAGCAAGCGAATGCTGGGACAAACATTCCCGATTGAACAGGCATATATTAACTTCACCAATCAAGTGCCCCTTGGTGTCGTGGCCATTATCACCCCGTGGAATGGCCCCTTAGCGGTGTCTTCTATCAACTTGGCCGCCGCTTTGGCCTGCGGTAACACTTGTGTGTTAAAACCGTCTGAAATGGCACCGGTCACGGTCTCATTAATGAGTCAAATTTTTGCAAAAGTCGGCTTGCCCGAAGGAGTGATCAACATCATTCATGGTCCAGCAGAACCCACTGGCAAAGCGCTGATTGAAAACAATGATATTGATGCCGTATGTTTTGTCGGTGGCTCAGTGGTTGGCAAACAAGTATTGCGCAACTCAGCTGAAAACCTCCGTCGCTGCACGCTCGAACTCGGTGGTAAATCTCCCACAGTCGTGCTTGCAGATGCTGATATCGAAGTCGCGCTGGATGGCGCATTAACCGCTGCTTTGAGCAGTAACGGTCAGGTATGTACTTCTGGCTCCAGAGTGATTGTCGAACAGCCGTTATACGATACCTTTGTCGAACGTTTTGTTGAACGGGTCAGTAATGTTAAAATAGGACCGCCTACCGAAGCCAGTACACAAATAGGGCCGATGATCAGCGAAGGCCACCGCCAAGGCATTCTCGATACCATTGAAACGGCGATAAGCCAAGGGTATACCTTACGCTATGGTGGCAAAATTCCGACGCATTTAAACCAAGGTTTTTATCTCGAACCCGCGATATTTGTCGATGTTGACAATAGTAGTGAACTGGCTCAAGAAGAAATCTTCGGCCCGGTTATCTGCCTGATCAAAGCTGACGATGCCGAACATGCAGTGGCATTGGCCAATCAAACAAAATATGGTCTAGCCGCATCCATTTACAGCGCCAGTCAGGCTAAGGCACTCGCTTATGCCAAACAAATTCGGGCTGGTAATGTTGGGGTTAATACTCCGTTTATTCGCGATATTCGTTGTCCTTTTGGTGGTTTTAAACAAAGTGGTCTCGGTGCCGTTGGTGGTCAATGGAGTTTGTCACAATATACCAATACCCAAACACTGAGTATCCCGCTCAATGGTTATGATTTACCCCGCTATGGATTAAAAGACCAATAGAAGTCGATTTTTTTACCTTTTCTTAGCTTGGCTGAGGTAGAGGAACAGCTAAAATTAAAAGGCTATATTGTTTTAAGTAGCCTAACAGTCAAATGAAAAAGGAATCGACATGAGCAAAAAAGATAAAGCGGCTGAGGATTGTGTCCAACTGGATCAAACAGAATCTGACGACGACAAAGTGGTGCTTAAAATCACCGGTGCGGCAGTTGATATCAAAATTGAAGTGGCCAAAAATAGATTAGGCAACGCCAATCTAAGACGCCCAATCGGTGTAATGATCAAGTAATCACTGATAACCCATAAAAGGCCGATCATATCGGCCTTTATTTTTGCCAACCCCTAGCTCACCTTCTCGCTCACTTTGCGGCATAAACGCTGGCTGATCCGCAGATGCGATACCTCACCCGTACCGCCAAAATCATGAAAACTCAACGAACCATGCACCGGACTCACTTTAGGTTTCACCATATAATCGCCTTTGCCTGAGGGCACCACCTGACCATAAATAAACTCGCTCCAGCGCCCTTGCAAAGTCATAAAACGCGCTTTAACTTGGGTGATTGTCTGCACTTGTGGGTCTTGGCTTATCGTCACCTCCATGCCATTAGCCCGGTATTCACCGTAACAAGCATTCAGTTCAAATGCGGGGAAACAGCTATCAGTCTTCAGTAAATTCACCCCCATTAACTGCTGAGCCAGATAATTAAAAAACTCATGGTTTTGTGAAGTATTGGTTTGTGCCACCATCGCCTGACATTTTAGGCTATCGATCACCACCGCCGTATGATGACCATTGGTGCCAGACAAAAAACCAAACACCCCTTCATCAGCATAAGCAAACCAACCTAACCCCCAACCGAGCAAATAAAAGTGCCCTTCAATCGACGTTTGCATGGTGACTAATTCGCCCGCCAGCTCTGCTGAAAGAAAAGTCTCTCCTTCTAGGGTTTTACCCCCAAGCAAGGGGATCACCGCCAGCTTCAACAGACTTTCACTGGTTAGCGCTATTTTGGTGGATGCCACCATATCAAAATACTCAGCCAAATGATTAACCTGCGCCTCATCAATAAGACTCAACTCAGATAAATCGCCCCCTTTGGCATAACCTTGAGCCAACTTATCCAGACTGCTATCCATCCCTTCGGTGATCCCCAACGGCTGAAACAGTAACTGATCCATAGCCGCTTTCCAATCGAGTCCGCTCAAGCATTCAATAATATAAGCGACAATAATAAAACTACATGAAGAGTAAATAAATAATTCACCGGGGCGGGTGATCTGCTCAAAGTGGGTCATTTGCGCCACCACCTGCTGTAAACCCGAAGCCTTATCAATCACCGGATTAAGCACAGTCTCATCCAGCCCAACGGTATGGCTTAATAATATTCGCAAGGTGATCTGATCATTCATTTCACTATCTGATTGACGAGAAAATAACCCTGGCACCACTTCGTTAACCGGTTGATCCAAACCCATTTTTTGCTGCGCCACCAAACGTAATACGGTATAAGCTAGCAACACTTTGCCAGTGCAATACAAGCGGTAACGGTGGTCTACGGTGAGTGGTGTTTGAGCAATCGCAGCATCATCAAAACCACTGGCAAGATGACCGTGCAGACCATCCTTGTACAAAGAGATATTAATCCCAGGTAGCTGAAATTTATCCCGACACTGAGCCAGCCAAGGCAAATCAAATGCGACGGGTCGCTCTACAGCGTCAGCGGTGATTTCAATCCGCTGCTCGGCTATATTCTCGGCCATATTATCAGTAGTGCTCGCTGGTTGTTGACTCATATGTTGTTTTAACAACGCCAACTGACTGGCAAATTGTGCGTGTTTAAACAGCTCAGCCACTTTTACATCCAACGCAAAAACCTGATGAATTTTTTTCTTTAACATCAGGTTAGCCATAGAGCCCGCCCCCAGCTTGCTCAAAGAGCTACTGTCTACGGCAGTTTGACCAGTTAAATCATGCCAAATGGCAACCAATTTTTCACGAATATCAGTATCGTTCAACACACAATCCTCTAAAATAATCAAATCCTAATCTTGGGTCAAAGTTCGGATATCGGCATTGGTAAATAATGGACTTTGGCGGATCAACTCACCGTCTTGTTGACACACATCACGATGAAAATACGATGATGGCGGGTGACCGAAATAAGTCAACGGAAAATCCAAACCGGTGGCGCGTAATTGATCATAACGCGAATCAATTTCGACAAATCGCATCACAAAAGCCGCTCGGGTTTCAGTGCTGCCTTCAAGCAAAGGTTCACTGGCGTGGATCACATGTTTATTAAATAAAAAGATATCGCCTAACTCAAACGAATCAACCTGCTTATTGTGCTCCAATAACTGACTCATCGCCTCAGAATTCAGAATGCTATGGCGAAGTTCCAAATATTGATTCAAATCAAGTGAATCCTGATCGGCTTCAGCCTGATCTCGCATCATCGCATCAATCGTCGGATCAATATCTGTATACATAAACCGGCCAGAAATTTTATTGGTTGGCACATAACACATCCCCCCGCCTTGTACTTGTGGGTCAATTGGCACCATCGGCACCCACATCGAACAACCATAATCTTCACCGCGTTGATAACCAAAACTCTGGGTGCCAATATGCCAAGGAAATCCGCTGTGTTTATTCTTTTTAATTTCAAAACCCAGTCCTTGAGTAAAAAACAATGAGCGCTGAGTCAAGGTTGTCAGGGTTTGGCCAAATTTAGGCTCAGACAATAACGCTTCAACCATACTATCTTCACCAAAAATATCGTAACCCACCCGGTTAAACCCGGTATTACTTTCATCCATCAAGCGCATACTCTCAGTAATACGTTCACGGATATGAGCAATAAACTCAGCCGATAGAAATGACTTCAATACCACAAAACCCTGGGTTTGAAACAAATGTAGGTCGTGTTCAGACAAACAAAAATCTTGGTTAACCATGCGAGTCGTCCTTATTAATGACAGTTTTAAGATAATCCAATACCTCAGCGGCATTTTCCTCAGGAGGAAAGACCGGATAAAACACTTTGCGGATCACCCCATCTTCGGCCACGATAGCGCAGCGCTTCAGTAATTCTAAACCAGCCACAGTAAACGTGGGTAAGCTTAGTGCCCGGGTAAAGTTAAATTGCTCGTCACTCACCATCGGGAAAGTTAAGCTCAACCGATCTGATAACTCACTATGGTAAGCGGTAGCTTGAGTGCTCAGGCCATATACTGCACTATTAAGGGCCTTAAACTCAGCAGCAGCATCACGAAAACCACAGGTTTGCGGTGTACAGCCCCGAGCCCCGGCGATCTCATTCCAATGTTCGACCAGCGGCAACTTACCCGGTTGACCGGTTCTGGGATAAATAAAAATCACCAACCACCCTTTAGTGGCAGCAAAATTGACGGTCTGATCTGTATCTGTGGCTGGGGCTATAGCATTAACAGGGGTTGCCGTTAATGCCATATCTGGCAATCGTTGGCCAGGTAAGTGATCGCAAGCACCATCATCAACCGGTACCGGTAAATCATCTGGACGGGTATATACATTATGGGTCATTTTTTTCCCTATTCATTTTTTTATTGAAGGTGATAATCGTTATTTAAATTCCTGCGCCAAGCACTTTTTATCCAGTTTACCTGAAGCGGTTAAAGGCATTTTATCGAGCCTAATAAGCTTAGACGGGATCATATATGCGGGCAATTGCTCAGCCAGTTGTTGTAACAACTGCGGCTCATCAAAATCAGCCTTATCACAATGGACAAAACTGCATAATTGCCGCTGTTGCATTGATGTTGTCACCACCACCGTGCAAGCTTGTATCACTGTACTCATTGATAACAAACAATGGTCAATTTCAGCGGGTTCAATTCTAAAACCATTGAGTTTAACCTGCTCATCAAGCCGTCCAACAAACGCCAGTTCGCCGCCTTCTACCCGGCGCACCCGATCCGAGGTTTTATAGTAACGGCCAATGAAGCTGTCATTGCCAAAACACTCACGACTTAGCGCTGGTTTTTGCCAATATCCTTGGGCCACTCCCCGGCCACCAATCACCAGTTCTCCGGCAAAATAATCAGGTAAATGACGCCCTTGGTTGTCCATCACATACAGCTCGGTACCAGCAATCGCACGACCAATTAATAGCCGAGTCAGGTTTTGCCAATTAAGCGGGTATGCAGTCGAGTAGGTAGTACATTCAGACGGACCATAGAGATTAAAACATCGAATATCCGCTCGTTGTTGAGCCAAGGTTTTTGCCAACGACAAAGGTAATGGCTCACCCGCCAGATTAAGCACTTTCAGACTATCAGGTAAAGCGCTGTATTCTAGCACCGTCGATAACACCGAAGGCACCGTATTGATCAACGTTATCGCCAGTTCATCCACATCGTCGACTAGGCAATACAGATTTTGGGAAAAATAGGTACACCCACCTAAACCCCAAGTCACAAACAACTCAAAAATCGACAAATCAAAACACACCGATGTCGCCGCATAAACCAGCGCCAGATCGTCCTGCCGATAAGTCTCGCTGGCCCACAACCTAAGATAAGCCAAGCCTTCATAACGAATGGCTACGCCTTTAGGCTGACCTGTCGAACCAGAAGTATAAATAATATAAGCCAAGTCATCCGGCTTACAGGATACCGCGCGTAACGGCTCGTCACGGTCCTGAGACAATAACGTTTGGAGCGTGGTCACTGCAATGTCGTCGGGGATCTGCGCCGCCAAATCAATGTCATTAACCACCACCAAATGCGGCTGCGCATCCTTTAAAATATAGTGGCTGCGCAGCTTGGGATACTCAGGATCCAACGGCACATACACCCCGCCAGCCAGCAGTATGCCCAGTAATGTCACGGGTAAGTCCTCAGTGCGATGCATCATCACCGCTACCCGTGATTGTGCTGTCAATCCCTGATGCTGTAACGCTGCGGCAATCGTTTGTGCCTGTTGATATAACTCTTGATAACTCAGCTTAGCCTGCTCACTCATCAACGCTAGCGCATTGGGCTGTTTGGCCACTTGGGTGGCGATAGCATCTAAAATTGATGGTGCTTGACGATTTCTTTGACGACTCCTTTGACTATTCCTTCTAATATGCCCCCGACTCGCATCATTGCCGACCAATGACAAAGCACCGATTGGCTGGCGTGGATCATCACTCACCTGTGCCAACACCTGTGCCATTGCTGTCACAAATGAGCCGATTAATCCTTCACTGTATTGGCTCGCATCATATTCCACTTGCCATTGACACTGCTGTGGGCTAATCGACACCGTTAGACTCAAAGCGTATTTTGGCTGTTGGTTATAACCGCTGTGAATGTTAGCGGCTTGCCCAGCCAAAGGTAATTCACTGTGTCTAGAGAGGCTAAATAATAACTGCGATAGCGGCATTTCAGCGCCCGTCAGCTCAAGTTGCAATATTTCCACCAGCTGGTTCAGAGGCATACTCTGGTGGGCTAAATCTTGGCTAATGGTCGCTTGCACTTGGCCCAGCATCGCGGCAAATGATACGGATTCATCGAGGTTATGTTGTAACAGCAAAGTATTGGCAAAAAAACCAATCATTTGACTAAATTCAGGTTTCACCCGATTGGCCACCGGAGTGGCGATGCTCAAGTCTGATTGTTGGCTCACTCTAGCTACGGTGATATGCAACACACAATACCAAAAAGTAAATTCACTCACGCCATAATATCGTGCTTGGCGTTGTACCGCCTCGACGCGTAACGGCTCAATGGGATAAATCAAACGCTTTGACAACCGCTGGGTTTGTGCTGAACTGATCAAATCTGCTGGCAAGCGGCTATTGGTATGATGACCAGACAAGCGTTTAGTCCAGTAATCGATATCCTCAGCTAACAAGGTTTGATATTCAGTGCTTTGCTGCCATTGAATAAAGGTTTGAAAATGACCATTGGGGCCAACGCTCTGCTCTGTTAATGTCTGAGCTAATTCCTTATCTAGCCCCTGATCTAGCGCCCTGATAAATTCAGCCAACGAACCGCCGTCAAAACAGCAGTGATGAATATTAAATAACAAGGTTTGATGGTGCTCGATACCGTCCGCCTCATCAAGCTGTAACAAGCAGATATAACAGGCCATGCCCTGGGCTAAATCAAACACTCGTTCAGATTCATCGGCCAGCCTTGCTGCCAAGCCATCGGCGGCAAGAGACTGCTGGGGCAAAGACCAAGCAGTTAGGGGTTCGGGTTGTTGTAATACCAGCCCATCTTGTTCAATAAAGCGCATTCTTAATATCGGATAGGCCATCAGCACTTGACGTACCGCCTGTTCGACTGTTGCCGCATCAATCGATGAGGGTAAATCAATCAGCAGTGGGATGTTATAAGCACTACTGGGATCATACTGATGCATTAGCCACAACCGCTGTTGCTCAGCCGATAACGTAAATGCGTCAGTTGAGATATGAGTTGAGGCATTGATTTCGCTTAACTCATCAACCTCAGTCGTCATCGCCAGTGCCTCAGCCAACTCGGCCAATACCGCATAAGCCATCATAGTATTGATAGATACTCGCCGTTGCAGGCTTTGTTGTAACAGCGCTTGAACCTTTAATATCAGCAGCGAATTGCCGCCCAAGCGAAAGAAATTGGCCTGACGAGACGCTATCGTCGTCGTCAATACGCTTTCCCACGCCTGTTTCACCAGCAACTCAATCTGCTGCCAGTCGGTGGTGATCGGCTCATCTTCAAGGGTCAGCCAATACGGTGTCTCAGCCACAACGCAATAGTCCAAATCTGGGGCATAATCAGCCAACAACCATGGGATTATCTTGGTCTAACTGCATCAACAAAGTGACAAATCGTTGATGCAAATGCGCCAGCATACCCGGCTGAGGACCTGAGCTATTACTTTGCCAGTGCAAGTCTGTTGGCTCGGCCTCATCTGTTGATAGCATTGTCAGCATCAAAGGAAACTTGGCTGGCTCAACCTTACCCCTGAGCAAATCAACCTTAATATCAGCAAACGACAACGTTGACGGCAAAGCTGACGACAAGCCCTGTTGCCACGCAAACACCACTTGTTGTAAATCGGCAAAGCTGGTCAAATCAAAGTGGGCCTGTTTCATCCCTTCAAGCACCCGTTGATGGGTTTTTTGTCCGATCTGCGCTAAATCATCCTCAGCTGACAGCACAAATTTAATCGGTAACATAGCAACAAAATAACCAGCAATATCACCACTATCGCCAATATCCCGATTGGCATAGGGTGTACTAATGGCAAATCGACTTTGCCCGGTATGACCCGCCAAAACCAGCGCAAACACACTTAAACACAACGAAAATTCAGATATCTGCCACGCTCTCGCTAGCTCAGTGATGGCACGACTATGGTCCGCTGATATGGCGGTACGCTGGTTTTGCGCCAATCCGGGCTGCGCTTTATTCAATATCAACGGTCGCACTGTCGCCAGCTGATGTAGCCAATAGTCATTACACAGCGGCGTCTGAGCAGCCCTCGGCAAATAATCAAGATAATCAGCCGAGGCAGGCTCTTCGTCAGCTAAAACCTCGGGTGTCTGATACAGCGTCACCAGTGACGACCACAGCAAGTCAATCGACACTCCGTCGATAATAATATGAGGCAGGTTAAACTGCACATAATGCCGTTGTGGTTCGGCCCTCAACACTCGGGCAATAAACAAGGGTGGCTGTAATAAATCAAACTGCCGTCGCTGCTCATGCTCAATCCACTGTTCAATGGTTTCGTTTTGTGCGGCCAAATCAACCCATTGGGCTTGCCAACTGTCTTGGGGTGCACTGGCAATAAACCCCTGACCATCAACCTCAAAGAAGCGACAATGCAACACATCATAACGTTGATAAAGACGCACCAATGCTCGGCGCAATCGTGCCACATCGAGCTCGCCACACAATTGCCAAGTGGCCGACACGTTATAAAGACTGGCGTCCCGTTCTGCCCGATAAATAAACCACAATGATGCCTGCTGCACACTCAGGGCAATACCTTGGCGCTTTTCTTCCTCAGTGATGCAAGTGATGGCCATGGCAGGGTTTTGATTGGCTTTAATCGCGGTCAACTTTGCCGATAAGTCCCCTAGCTGGGCATTGCTGATAAGATCGTTTAAACTCACATCCAGCGCCAGTTGTTGTGCAATCAAACGCTGCACTTTTAAGCACAATAACGAGTTGCCCCCCAGATAAAAGAAATTGGCGTTGGCATCAACCACGTTAACCGCTAATACGCTTTGCCAAATATCGCCCAATATCCGGCCCATCGGTGACAATTGACCAGAGCCACTGTCTCGTTGCTGGTAAGCCTGATAATAGCGATACAAGGTGTTGCGATCTAACTTGCCATTATCGGTTAACGGCATCTGTGACACCTCGACAAAAGCGCCCGGGTGCATATAAACCGGTAAGTGCTCGGCCAATAACGGTAGCAATTCACTACGCCAGTGATCGGCGCTCTGGGGCATCAGTTGCACAAAAGCCACCAGTAACTGTGCCTCAGCGGTTTTAATTGCCAGCGTTTGCGCCGCCACCACCCAGGGGCTTTGACACAAAATATAATTCACCGCCTCCGACTCAATCCGAAAACCATTCACCTTAAGCTGACTATCACCCCGGCCCAAAAAGCGCAGTCGCCCTTGGCTATCAAAATAACCCTTGTCACCGGTTAAATACGCTCGCTGTGGCGCGGCTTTATCAGCCAAAGATAAAGGGATAAATACCTGTTCAGTTAAATCGGGCTGGCCAAGATAACCCTCGGCCAATCCATGTCCCAAAGCCGCGATCTCACCAATAAACCCTGCGGGTAAGCGTTGCCGTTGTTGATTGATCACCACCACTTCTGTGCCGCTAACCGGATACCCCAGCGGTAACGGTTGTGACCAGAGAAAATCACGCTCAATCGGGTAACAGGCAGTAAACGTGGTATTTTCCGTCGGGCCATAACCATTGATAATAGTGATATCAGCATTGTGTTGATAGAGCCGCTTAACGTGATGCCCAGAGACAATATCGCCCCCCACCAGTAACTGAGTCAGACCATTAAAAGCGGTGACATCAATATCAACCAAGGTATTAAACAATGCCGAGGTCAACCAAGCACAATTAACCCCCTGATGGTTGATGGCCCAACTCAACCTATCGCAATTCATCACCGGAGTATCGGCAAAAACCACTTTGCCGCCATTAAGCAATGCTCCCCATAATTCAAAAGTGTAAGCATCAAATGTCATGGGGGCGGCACACAGTAAGCTGGTGTCGTGGCTAAGGTCGGCAAAAGACGCCCCTTTAACCAAACGCACCACGCCACGGTGGGTACAGACAATGCCTTTGGGTTGACCGGTAGAGCCAGAAGAAAAATTCACATATATCGGCGCATCGTTAGCAATGCTCGGCAGCATTGCCGCTGATCCCGTGGAGTTAATCTGATTAAGACAAATCGTCGCCACCCCATCAAGGGCATAACCGCTGTGCGCCACAACCCAGCGCATTTGGCAACTGTGGCTAATGCGCTGGGATAGCGCCAAATCGGCGGCCAGCGGCACATAAACCCCGCCAGCCCTGATCACTGCCAATGCCGCTATCGCTGCATCCATCGCACCAGATAAGCAAATGCCAACTTTTTCAGTCATGTTTAGACCGATGCCCACCAAATGTGCTGCTATTGCCCGGCTATGCTGTTCTAGCTCGGCATACGTTAACGACCGATTATCATCAACTAAAGCCATCGCATCAGGATAACGACCGACCATCTGAGCAAAACAAGAGACCACTGTTTCTTCAATCTTAGGCAAAGGCAACAAGGGTTCACCGCAGTCCCAACGAATGGCCGCCCAAACCGCATCATCGCTCTGAGTCAGCTGATTCACCAAGTGGGCCAATTGCGCCTGTAAATCGGCAATCGCCTGGACACTAAACAACTCAGGTGAAAACTCCCAATGCAACTGATAGTCACTGCCCTGAGGATAAACCAACAACATCAAAGCAAACTTATTGCCCTGTGGTGGCACCACCAAGCGTTCAACCTGAGCCTCACCAAAGTGTTGGCTCGACGCAGCGTTTAACAACCCATCCTGCCAAGCAAAAACCACCTGCTGTAATGGATCTCCACCTTGGGCGGCAGATAAATTTAATTTTAAGTTCGTCAACACCGCCGCCATATCAAATTCGGCCCGGTCAAACAGTTGATACAATTGTTTTTGTGATGCTTTTAAGCTTTCACCAACCGAATCGGCCAGCGGGAAACAACTCAATACCGGCAACATCGATACCATATAGCCAAGCACCGATGCTTCATCAGCCTGCCCTCGACTGGCGTAAGGTGTGCTAATCACCACCTCAGCACGATCCGTTTTGGCCGCGATCAAATAAGAAAATAAACTGAACACTAAACTAAATGGCGATATCTGATAACGCTCGGCCAATTGGCGTATATTTTCCCCGACCAAACTGGACAAGGTACCGTGATAAAAATGCGGCTGGCCCTTAATCCCACCACCATCCGGCTCCAGCTGCAACGGCTGGTAACCCTTTAAGTAATCACACCAAAAATCCGTATTATTGTCATTGGCAGTCCTACGCTCATCTTGCCGCGCTAGCAGATCAATAAAGTCCGCTTTGGCCGGAACGGCGCTCATTTGCGGGTTCATTTGCTGATTCATTTGCTGATAGCCAGCGAGCAATTGCTTAAACAACAAATCCATCGACCAACCATCAATCACAATATGCGGCAAATTCAGTTGCAAATAATGGCATTGTGGTGATACACACAAAAGCCTCGCATTAAAAACAGCTCCCTGCGCCAAATCAAACCAATGCTGCTGCTCCACTGCGACCCAATGTGCCAATATGGCTTGCTCATCCTGCTCGTTAATATCCGTCACCACAGCCACAGACCAGTGTTGATCAAAGGCTTTGCGTAATAACACTTGCTCATCCGACGACACTATCTGGCAGTGTAAAACATCGTTTTGTCGATACACTTGTTTAATTGCCGCCACTAACCGTTCAACCACTATTGATCCAGTCAAGCGGTAAACCGATTGCACATTGTAAACTTGGGGTTTTGGGCTTATCAGATAACTGCTATAAAGCGGTCGCTGTAACAAAGAAATGGCTTGTCCTTGGGCTTTTTCGCTAGCCAAGAGTAACGGTGCAGTCGTCGATAATTCATCGTCACTTGCCTGCTCATCAATAAACTGGGCAATTCGCCGGATAGTCCGTTTAGCCATAAAATCAGCCAAACTCAACCGTACATGCAGCGTTTGTTCAATCAGTGTCAACACTCGCATCGCCAATAATGAACGGCCACCGAGCTGAAAAAAACTGGCATCAATATCGACCTGTTGCAGGTTAAGTATTTGCTCATATACACTCGCCAGTCGTTTATGAGTATCACTTTGTGGTTCGGCAATGACCTGCCGCGCGGTGCGTTGAGGCAAAGGTAATGCGTTGCGATCTAACTTTTCGTTAGGTGTACGAGGAAAGGCCGCCATACAATAAAGCGCATTTGGCTGCATATAATCCGGCAAAAAGTCTAAACAGTGGTCTAAGATCAACTGCCGAACAGCCAAGTCAGCAATCACATAAGCCAATAACAGCGGCTGATTATTGACTTGACGGATAATCACCAAGGCTTCTTTCACTGGCCCACACTGGCGTAAAACCGCTTCAATTTCACCCAGCTCAATACGAAAGCCATTAAGCTTGACTTGATGATCAATGCGACCATGAAAGCGTAATTCTCCGTGCTGATCCAGCGCCGCCAAATCGCCGCTATGATACCGCCGAACCCCACCGGGGCTGAGCACAAACGCCTGTTCGCTCAGCTCGGGGGCAAATAAATACCCGCTCGCGAGGCTATCGCCAGCAATCCATAACCGCCCTATCGCCCCCGGAGGTACTGCCAACCCTTGCTCATCAAGCAAATAAAAATCAGTATTATCAATGGGCTTGCCTAAGGTGACGGGTACAGCTTTACTACTTAATGGTTTAAGCGCCGACCAAACGGTGGTTTCTGTCGGTCCGTACATATTAAATAACTCTACGCCGCTGTCGATAATACCATCCGCCAATTGACGACTCAGTGCCTCACCCCCGCATAACCCGGTTAACCGCTGCTCAGCTCGCCAACCAGATTCACACAACATCTGCCAAGTCGTCGGCGTCGCCTGAAAATAACTCGCCCGGGCAGTATTAAGCAATTGCGCCAATAAACGAGGGTCCTGGCTTTGTTGGTTATCAGCCAACCATAACGAGGCACCACTGAGCAGCGGCAAATAAAGCTCCAACGTTGAAATATCAAAAGCACAAGAGGTTACCGCCAGCCAATTATCCTGCTCAGTCAAGGCAAAAGTGTTCGCCATACTGTGAATAAAATTGGCAAAAGCGCCATGGCTGATCACCACCCCTTTGGGTTTGCCTGTTGAACCTGAGGTATAAATGACATACATCGGATCACCAGAAGACACCCCTATCGGAACTTTCAGCGGCAAAGCCAAAGCCATTGCGCTGGTTTGAAACTGGCAAATGTTGGCGGTATTTAAAAATTCATCATCCCGAGAATCACTGATAATGTACTGACATTGGCTCTGTTCAGCGATATAAGCTAAACGGGCTGGCGGATAATCCGGGTCTAACGGCACATAACAAGCCCCGGCATATTGCACCGCCAATAGCCAAATCACCATATCCATATCACGGGCAACACACACGCACACCCGGCTACCACGACCCACACCTTTGGTCGCCAGCACCCCGGCTTTATCCTGAACCTGAGTCAACAATTGACCATAACTGAGACTATTTTGGACCACAGCAACGGCCATTTTATTTGGTGTTTGCGCTGCCATAGCAATAAACTGTGACACCACCGTGGTACCACTAGCTGGCCTTTGTCGACCTGACAACAGCGGCTCAGCATCCGCCGATGGCACCGCCAACTGCGCCAACAAACCGGACTGATCAGCCAACACCGCCGTCAAGGTCTGATCAAAACAAGCCATCATCTGAGCAATCAACCACTCACTTAATTTGCCGCGCTTAAACTCCCACAATACATGCACCGGGTCGGCTTCACCCTCTTGACCATGACGGGGGATCACCACCACTGATAAATCAAATTTGGCGGCATCGCTATCAATCGCCTCCAGCAACTGAATATGTTCAACCCCCGGTAAATCCATCGACGGCATCGGCGAATCATGAAACCCCAGAAACACTTGAAATAACGGATTAACCTGTTGTTGATGTGCCGGGTTAACTAACTCAACCACCTGTTCAAACGGTAATTGCTGATTCGCCTGCGCAGCAGCGGTGGTATTAAACGTTTGTTTCAGCCAAGCATCGGTACTCATACCCACTGACTGACGACTACGCAATACCACAGTATTGATCACCATACCGATCAACTCATCTGCCCGGGTCCAGTTGCGATTGGCAAAAGCAGAGCCAATATTAATATCTCGATCACCAGAATAACGCCCCAACACCAAAGCAAATACAGCATAAATAATCGAAAATGCCGTCTCTGAGCGAGACTCAGCCAATTGTTGTATCCGTTGCCAAGTCTGACGTGGCATATGCTGACGAATCGTTTTGCCCGCCTTAACATCAACGCTATTCACACTAGCTGTGGGCTCATAAGGCAAGTGGATCATCTGAGCACTTCCGGCCAACTGCTCACCCCAGTAATTTCGTTGCTGTTGCGCACTTTCACTGCTAAGCCACTGTTGTTGGGTCAGGCACAAGTCAGCAAATTGTGCAGGTTTATCATCAGCCAACGGCTGGTTAGCATCAAGCGCCCGATAAGCTGCAAATAACTGGGCCAAAAAAAGATTATATGACCAACCATCATGGACCAAATGGTGTTCAATATGTATCAGCACTTGCTCATCATCGGCCACTTTCACCAATGCCCAGCGCACCAAAGGCAGCTTTGCCAGCTCAAAGGGTTGATTTAATGTATCGCGAATTAGCCGTTGTAATGCCGGTTCACTATTTTGTCGCTCATGCGACACATCAAAACGCAGCAAGGCTAACGACCAATGCGGATGAATAACCTGTTGCGGTTCGCCATTGACCAATTCAAATGTGGTGCGATAGATCTCATGTTGATCCACCACATGTTGTAATGCTTGTTGCAGCTGTTCAGGGTTAATCACCCCTTTAAAACGTACACTGGCCTTGGCATGATAAGCGCGATCATCAGGGGCTAAATTGGCCAAATACCACACCGAGCGCTGTGAAGAAAACAACGGGGCTTGCGTTTTAAAAGCCGTCGCTCTAGGTTCAATCACTATTGATGCATAACGCTGTTGCTCAAGGTTTTGCCACACTGCCGCTGGTGTACGTTGTTCAAATAACAACTGAGCAGGCATCACTATGGCAAAGTCCCGATAAACTTTCGATATCAATCGGATCAGCGAAATCGAAGTGCCGCCAGCGGCAAAAAAATCGCCCTGCCATGCCAATGACCCCACCGTATACTGATTCATCAGCTGTAAAAAACGCTGCATCGGTTGGCTAAGCGTCTGCTCAATCACATTGTGCTGTGAGGTTTGCGGCACGGCTGGTAAAGCGGTCTTATCCACTTTCCCATTGGCGGTTAGCGGCCAGTGTGCCAGCGCGACAAAAAATGTTGGGATCATATAAGCGGGTAGAAATAACGCCAGATAGCTTTTTAATGTCTGCTCATCAACTGCCTGACGGGTACTAAAATAAGCCACCAAAACCGCTTGTCCGGCAACTTGCTGACACATCACCAGACATTGAACAATGGCCTGATGTTTGGCCAGCTGGTATTCTATTTCGCCGATCTCAATACGATAACCATGCAACTTGAGTTGATCATCTGCACGTTCAAGATAAACCAGCTTTCCCTCAGCGTTTAACTTACAAATATCACCCGTGGCATAAGCCCGTTGCTTAGGCCCTTTATCGAAGGACAATTGCACAAACTTTTGCTGGTTCAATGCTGCCCGATGAATATAACCTCGGGCAACGCCAATACCACTAATATAAAGCTCGCCGGGTTCACCCACTGGCACCGGGTTCAATAAACTATCAACAATGGTACAAGTAACCCCGGGTAAAGGCTCACCAATATCCGGCAAGCTCGGGCCATCTGCGGTGACTCGTGATGAACTGGCGATCACTGTTGTTTCGGTGGGACCATAGGAATTTTCCACTCGCACTTGCCAATGTTTTGGTGGTCTCACCGTTAACCGTTGACCTGCGGTTTGCAGGGTGTTTAAGCAAGCGGGTAGTTGTAGCTCGGCTTCGCTCATTAACGCCTCAGCCAGTGGGGTTGGCAACCAGCTAAAGGTGATTTGATGGTCACGGTAAAAGTCCACCAATAAACGGGGATTAAGCAACACCGATTGTGGTACCAGATGCAAAGTAGCGCCAGTGCTTAATGCTGGCCAAATCTCCAAGACTGCTGCATCAAAAGCAATATTGGCCACCCCCGTCAACTGTGAATCCGATGTGATAGCAAAATGCGCAACAAAAGCCGCAACAATCGGCGATAGTGACTCAAAACCCACCGCACAACCTTTGGGCGTACCCGTAGTCCCTGAGGTGTAAATCACATAGGCTAATCCATCAGTGTTATCGTTGGTTCGGGTTTGACTGGTCACCGGCGTCATTTGTAATTGCCAATGATGAATGGTGAGCTGGTCCAGCGCAAAACGAGTGTTTTGCGGCATTAAAATAAAATCACACTGGCAGTCTTGCAGAATAAACTCGACCCGTTGACTTGGGGTATCCGCAGCCAAGGGTAAATAGGCAGCACCGAGTTTCCAGCAAGCCAAAGCGGCCACCACAAACTCAATGGAACGATCACACACTAAGGGAATAATCGCGGGTATATCAGCACTAAAGCGTTGCTCAAGCTGCTGGCTCAAATGCTCAACCGCATAACCGAGTTGTTGATAACTGAGCTGACGCTCTGATTGTACCATGGCTATTTTTTCACCCTGGACAAGCAACATTTCGTCTATTAATTCAACCAACTGCTGGCGCATAAACACTTCCTTTGATTTCCCTTAAAGCTAAACCTATGGGTTATAATTGATTAATATCAACCCTTTTTGACCAAGTAATAGCTTATCTGTCTGAGGACTCACCAAGACAAAACTAAGCTCGACAGTATTGGTGATAACGTTGACCTGTGGAACCACATAATCCAGTGATAACGGCAGTGGCTGTCCCGGTGTTAATTCAAGCACCGCCGTGGACAAGTCCACCCGATTAAGAGTACTTAAAGGGATCTGCGCTTTAACATGCAACGGTTTATCAGCCAATACTCTGAGCAAGGGTGTATCAGCTGACACCACCTCGCCGACACTAACCGCTTTACTCAACACCACACCATCAACGTCGGCGACAATGTTTTTACGCGCAATCCAATAGTCAGTTTCAGCCAACAAGATCTGCAAATTATGGTGTTGTTGCTGCAAATTCAGCGATTCTAATTGTTTTAATTCTTTGTCTTGCTCAGAGGCACTGTTATTTTCAGACAATACCTGCAACCGCTTAATGCCCGCTTCAAGCAAGCTAAGTTGTTGCTTTACAATCGTCACTTTGGCTTGATAATGTTGTTTAATCCGACGCTCATGACGATCATCAAGTGCCACCATCAGCTGCCCTTTACTGATGGTATCACCCACCTCAACGATTTCACTGACTTTACCTTTGACCTGCGCCGACACCGTAATGGCAAATTTAGAATATACCGTCGCTGGCAAGGTATATAAACCAACCTCTGCCTTTGCTGCCGCTGCATGACTGTTGAAAATAGCTAAGCTGGCTAAGCACCAACAGCCAGCCACTAATCTTATGATCCAAGTCATTACACCATCACCTTATCTTTGTTGTTTTTATCAACCAAACCAAACTGTTTTACCATCGCAGCAGTCACGGCAAAAACCGCCAACAAGTTGGCAACAATCCCCCCCACAATCACCGCAGCGATACCGCGATAAATACCACTTGCATCCGAGGGGATCAGTAACAATGGCAGCATACCAGCAACGGTGGTACAGGTGCTCACCAGTATTGATCTCAGTCGATCTTGCATTCCCTTTGCAACCGCTTGTGACAATGAAACTCGCGTTTGGTAGGCTTGGTTAATAGCGTCAATCAGTAAAATCGCGTTATTTGCCACAACGCCCAACATGATCATAAAACCTATCATCGTCAACACATCAAAGCTCTGCGCAGAGACACTATCGAGCAATCTAAAACCCAAAATACCGCCACATAAGGCAAAAGGCAAAGTCATCACCACATAAAAGCTTAATCGAGCAGATTGATAGACCAGCGCTACAATCACAAAAAAGGCGAGAAAAACAAACACCAACATTAGCGCAAAAAACACTTTGGCTTTATACAAGCTCGCCGCACTACCTTGCACTTCAACATAACCCTTGTCTGCCAGTAATTGGCGCAATTGCGGCAATACGCTTTGTTCCAGCGCATCAACCACTGTCGATACCGACACTTTTTTATCCTTCAACGCTATTTTAACGGTGATTGCCGATACCCCGTTTATTCGCTTCAGTGGTGGTAAAATGTGACTCGATTGCACCTTCACCAGCTCACCAACAAAGGTCTGCTGCCCCTGCCGGGTCACAAAAGGCATATCCAAATAGTGTGCTAGCGAGCGGGTTTTATCAAACCGAATATACGCTGGCAACGATTCTCCTTGGTGGCTCCATAATCCCGCATATTCGGTGTCAGTGATCACCTTTAACAAGGCTTTGAGTTCACGCTCTGGCACCGCCATATCCCTTAAATTATCGCGATTCGGTGATAACAACCTTACCGCACCCGCTTTGCTTAGATTGGGATCGAACCGCACCCTCACCGCTGGAATATTGTCGCTGATCAGGGCTTTTATTTTTGCCAAATTAGCCACCAGCCACGCCTGATCCGCAGTAAAAATCTGTAACTCAATATTATTCTGATCTTCAATGCCACCAAAAAGGTTGCCCTGCACCACAATCACCCGATGATCCGGGA
This sequence comes from Alteromonadaceae bacterium, assembly GCA_965277695.1. Lineage (GTDB taxonomy): Bacteria > Pseudomonadota > Gammaproteobacteria > Enterobacterales > Alteromonadaceae > JABSOG01. The sequence goes on along the minus strand of CBDIDQ010000106.1, from coordinate 59,048 downwards.
ATTTAGCTGGCAAGGTTTTTTTCAAATGGGCCAATGCCGCTGGTAAACGGCTATTGTCTTCCAGCCGTAGTGCCGCAGTGGCAAAATGGCCCCACCCCAGCGCATAAGCATTTTTCAGCTCAGGTAATTGTGGATCTGACAGAATATAATCACTCAGTGGATTAACTACCTGAGTCTCAACAAAATCGACAGTATTAGCACCGGGTAAGGGAATAAAAACATCAATCGCATCCCGCTTAACCGACGGCAGATAATTCAATGAAGGAAACAGCAGTACACTTAACCCCACACTGCCAACACAGAAAAATGCCACGATAACCAAGCGTATCGACAGACTGTCAGTGTGCTTGCCCAGCCCCTGTAACCAGCGACTATGCGGGGCCTGTTTAGCCGCAATCGGTTTGATAAAATAAAAGGCAAAAACAGGCGCGATCAACAAGGTTAATAACAAAGAAATCACCAACCCCGAGACAATGGCGATCGCCAACCCGGCAAATAAACCACCTTCGGCCCCATCATTGATTATCACCGGAGAGAAAACCACAACAGAAGTTAACACTGAAGCTATTAACGCCGGGGCCAATTGCCGCACCCGCTTTAAAACGGCGTCTTTAGTTGATTCATTATGACGGTCTAGATATTCGGCAATAATCAATACCCCGTCAACAAACATACCAATAGCAAAAGTGATACCCGCCAAAGAAATCACATTAATCGACACATTGAAAAGATTCATCACAATCAAGGTGCCGCATATGGATAGCAAAGTGATCATGCCTCCCAATAGCGTGGGAGAAACTCTGCGCAAAAACCAATAAGACACCAGCAATGACAGCACAAACCCGGCCAAAATCGCCCCGATCACCCAGTTAATCGCCCGCTCAATAAACAAAGTGGTATCAAAGGACAAATGAAACGACAAACCCGCATTATTAAGCAGGGTTTTATTTTTCAGCAAAATAGCATCAACGGCCTGTTGTAGCACCAGCAGATTGGCATTGCTCATGCGTAAGACGCGCATAGCAATGGCCTGCTGACCATTAAACCTCACCGCTGCGGTTGACCTAACAGGGGCTATTTCAATGGTGCTAAAATCGCCCAGCACAATGGCTACACCATCAACAAAAACCACTGGCGTCTGACTAAAATCAGCCAGCTCAGTACTGGCGGCATAACGCAGGCTAATCACCTCATCGCCTTGATACAACGAACCGGTGGGTTGATTAAACAATTCGCTAATCACCTCACTGACCTGTTGATAAGACACTGAGTAATAAGCCATTTTAATCGGATCAAGTTTAAACACCAGCTGTCGCTCAAGCACTGGATTCAGTTCAACGGTGTCAATTCCCACCACAGTGCTCAGTTGTTGCAGCGCAATATTTTTAATAATTTGCCGTTGTTCTGGCGAAAAATCGCCACTGTCAGCAGTAATAAAATAACTGCCGACAACCCGGTTTGAGACATTGTTTCCGCCCTGACGAAAAACAACAGGCGGGGCATTTAATGGTAATGGACGAGTGCGTGACAACAAGGTGCGAATATTTTGTTCGGCGTCAGTCAAATTGGCTGAAAAAGCAAAAGTGGCAACAAAAGTGGCCTGCTCTTGAGCCAGTTTCACTTCGACAGAGTGTAGTTGGGCGAGTTTATTTTTTAGTGCCTGTTCATAAGGCTCTACGACTTGGGTTAACAACAGGTTTTCACTGGCACCAGGCCACTTAACCGTAAATGAAATTCTAGGGGGATCAACATCCGGCAACAGCTGTACAGTGTTGCTAACAACACTGTACACGCCTAACAAAATCAGACCGAAAATAACCGGAAAGATTAATTTCACATGTTGCTCGAACGTCACAATATTCCTCTAAATAAGTGTTAATCCACAGCCGCCGGACTGTTCAGGCTTTTGCTGTTAACTATTGATTGCTAACGATTACCCTCTAGCCTCAACCAAAATCGCCTTCATATCTCTGACGGCTTTTTCTAGTCCATCAATCGCCGCACGGGCAATAATTGAGTGGCCAATGTTCAGTTCATAAATTTGCGGGATAGCAGCAATAGCGGCGGTATTGTGGTAATGCAAGCCATGACCGGCGTTGACGATAATGCCGAGGCTATCGGCGTATTCAACGCCTTCGATGATGCTGTGCAATTCTTCTTGCTGGTCGGCATCGTTTAATGCATCGGCGTAATGACCGGTGTGGATTTCAATGTAAGGTGCTTTAACCTCATGGGCGGCTTTAATTTGTTCTTTGTCTGCATCAATAAACAAGGATACTTTAATGCCAGCTTCTGATAGCTTGGCCACGGCATCGGCAATTTTGTCTTTGTGACCAACCACATCTAGGCCGCCTTCGGTGGTGAGTTCTTCACGGCTCTCTGGCACCAAACACACATAAGTCGGCGCAATTTCTAAGGCGACATTAACCATTTCTTCGGTGACGGCCATTTCGAGGTTCATTCGGGTTTGAATGGTGTGTTTTAACAAATACACATCCCGGTCTTGAATGTGCCGACGGTCTTCTCGTAAATGAATGGTGATACCATCAGCACCTGCCGATTCGGCCACAGCCGCAGCATGAACGGGCTCAGGATAGGTGGTGCCTCTGGCTTGGCGTAAGGTGGCGATATGATCAATGTTAACGCCTAAATAAATGTTGTTTTTCATGTCATTTTTCTCTTGTTTTTACTGATGTTTTACTAATACTTTTTGGATGATTTTTGTTGCGGCCTAGCTTGTTTCGGTCTAGCTTGTTTCGGTCCATCTTGTTCTGATTTAGCTTCTACCGCGATAAATAATTCTCGGCTTTTAAGTGGCTTATCGCCTAAATGCGGGGCCAGTGCCAGCCTAATTAAGCGTTTAGCTGCTTTACGGGTGCTGGCTTGAGTAAAATTCATTTCGCCAATCGCCACTATCTCACCACCATTAAACGGCTGTGGTTTAAATGGATATTGATAATACGGATCTAACCAGCTAAACCCTTGTTGCGGCATAAAAATGTATTCTTCGTCCGGCTCAATCGCTTCGTCATGGTCAAAGGTATAAAAGCAATCAATGCCGTATCCCAGAGCCACCAACAGGTCGAATTCAAATCGCCGCAACACCACTTCAAGTTCATTCGGTTGGGCTGCCTGAATCGGCTGACCCAACTCCTCAGCAAGGGCCACCACCTCGGCGATTTGCTGGCATTCTACCAGCGAATCTAAGGTTTGCTGATAGAGGTTAAATAGTTCATCACTTTCAATATTTTGCGGCCATAAACGGGTGATCAGTTCATTGATATAAAAGCCGCTATAGAGGTATTTTTGCTGGAGTTCGACCGGTGGGCCATTATCATCAATGCTTTGGGCATATTTTAATTCGCCACCGCCGCTATTACCTTCACTATAAGAAATCAACAAAGGCCGAAAAACTTGAGCCTGTGCGCCAATACCAGACTTTTTTTTATTGTTGTAAACCCCTCTCACAATCAGGCTAAGCCGACCCAATCCCTCGGCCACCACATCAATGATCGCACTGGTTTCACGATACGGCCGACGATGCAAAATATAACAAGGGATTTCAAATTGTTTAGTCATCAGCATCCCTGGTGTACACGCTTTTGATTTGGCTCTGCTGTTAATTATTAACTATTAATTGTTAACTATTAATTGTTAACTATTAATTGTTAACTATTAACTGTTAACTGTTAATTATTAAACCCTATTGCTCGCCTCTATAACCCAAGCTATGCAAGGCCCGCTCGTCATCGGCCCAGCCGCTTTTCACTTTCACCCACAATTCTAAAAAGACTTTGTTATCAAGCATAAACTCAACGTCTTTACGGGCTTCACGGCCAATAGTTTTGAGCTTTTCACCCTTATTGCCAATCACCATGCGCTTTTGCGTTTCACGCTCCACCAAAATCAGTGCATTGATATGCCAATGACCTTTGGGGTTCCACTTAAACTGTTCAATTTCAACGGTAACCGAATAAGGCAATTCATCGCCCATAAAGCGCATCAGTTTTTCTCGTACAATCTCTGCCACCATAAAACGCTGTGAGCGGTCGGTAATATGATCTTCCGGGAAGTAAAACTCACTCTCAGGCAAGTTATCACACACCACCTGTTGAATTTGTGACAATTGAGAACCATCTTTGGCAGACGCCGGAATAATATGGGCAAACTCATGTTGCTCGCCCAACCACTGTAAATGCGGCAATAAGGTATCACGGTCTTTGATCAGGTCGGTTTTATTTACCACCACAACCACTTTGACTTTGCCGTTTTTCAGCTTAGTCAGCACCATTTCGTCATCGTCAGTCCAGCGGGTACCTTCAACCACAAAAATGGCTAATTCGACATCACGAATAGAGCTGGCAGCGGCTTTGTTCATCAAGCGGTTGATGGCGCGTTTTTCTTCAATGTGTAATCCCGGGGTATCAACATAAACGGTCTGATGCTGGCCTTCGGTATGAATGCCCATAATACGATGACGGGTGGTTTGCGGTTTACGTGAGGTGATACTGACTTTTTGCCCTAACAGGCTGTTCAACAAGGTTGATTTGCCGACGTTGGGTCGACCAACAATCGCCACCAAACCACAATAAGTGATATTTTCCATTATTTTTGACCCTGTATTTTTTCCAGCGTGATCGCCGCAACGGTCTGTTCAGCTTTACGTCGACTGGTGCCTTTGGCAATAAATTCTTTATACCCTTCAACCTGACAAGACAGGGTAAATTCCTGATTATGCGCCTGCCCTTTGGTGGCGACTACAGAATATATTGGCAACGGCAGCTTGCGACCTTGGAGGTATTCTTGCAACTGGGTCTTCGGATCTTTCTGATTAACCCCGGGCAAAATGGCATCGAGCCGTGTCTCATACCAGTCAAGCACGACCTGACGACAGGTTTCAGTGTCAGAATCCAAATAAATCGCACCGATGATCGCCTCAACCACATCCGCCAAAATTGATTCACGACGAAAGCCACCGCTTTTCAATTCGCCCGGACCGAGACGTAAAAATTCGCCCAGTTTAAACTCTTTAGCGATTTCGGCTAGCGTTTGTCCCCTAACTAACGTGGAACGCATTCGGCTTAAATCACCTTCTTGCTCTTTCGGAAACTGGTGGTACAAAGCATCGGCAATCACTAGACTTAAAATCGAATCGCCCAAAAACTCTAGGCGTTCATTATGCTCACCTTTGGCACTACGATGGGTCAGTGCCAACTCTAGGTGTTTAGCATCATTAAATTTGTAATTAATTCGCTGATACAACTTTTCAACAGCTAGCTTCATTTTACATCTCACCCAAACGGTCTAATCTGACGCCAGTAGGCCATTCATTTGGCTCCTTTTCAAAGCTCATCCAGATAAACACCGCTTCTCCCACCAGATTGTCTTCCGGCACAAATCCCCAAAAACGACTATCTCGGCTATTATCCCGATTGTCTCCCATGGCAAAATAATGCCCTTCTGGCACAATCCACTCATCAATACGGGTGTTATCCTGCTTAAAATAACGACTCTCAGGTGAAGCATGAACTGGGTCAACCAAAATACCATACTCCCGACCCATTAAGTCTTCGGACATTCGATTCAAAGGCACATTAAAATTGACAAATTCGCCGTTGTTAACCAAGGTTTGCGGCACTTTTTGATACTTCTCACAGTTATCTGGGCTGCTTTCACAAGATGGTTTGACATACAACACTTTATCCCGATAAACAATCCTATCACCGGGTAAACCAACAATTCGCTTGATAAAATCAACCAGCGGATCTTCCGGGTATTTAAACACCGCAACATCACCACGTTTAGGCGAACCGGTCTCAATCAACTTGGTCCGGGTCACCGGGTCTTTAATACCGTAGGCGTATTTTTTCACCAAGATGAAATCACCCACCAACAAAGTGGGTTTCATCGAGCCTGATGGAATTTGAAACGGTTCAAAGATAAATGAACGAAATATGGTAATTGCCAACACCACCGGAAAAATCGACTGCGCCGTTTCAGCTAATGCCGACTGACGAATGATTTTGTTGCGGCTTTCTTCATCCAGCTTACTACCGAGTTCACCCTCGGCAGTGGCTAAATTTAATCGTCTTTTTGGTGCCAACACTTTGGCATCAATCAACCAAATCAAACCACTGGTGGCTGACAAAAGTACCAAAATTATCGCAAAATAACTGGCCATGATGTGCTCCTTATTTACCGACTTTCAAAATGGCTAAAAATGCTTCTTGAGGCAATTCGACGTTACCAACTTGCTTCATGCGTTTTTTACCTTCTTTTTGTTTCTTCAACAGTTTTTTCTTACGACTGATATCACCACCATAACACTTGGCAATAACGTTTTTACGCAACTGTTTAACGGTTGTACGGGCAACCACATGGGTGCCGATAGCCGCCTGAATCGCAATATCAAACATCTGACGATGAATAAGCTCTTTAAGCTTGTCGGTCAAATCCCGGCCTTGGGTTTGAGAATGACTACGATGCACAATTACCGCCAGTGCATCAACCCGCTCGCCATTAATCAGAATATCCAAGCGCACCATGTCAGCGTGTTCAAAACGAATGAAATTATAATCCAGTGAGGCATAACCCCGACTAGTGGATTTAAGTCGGTCGAAAAAGTCCATCACCACTTCTGCCATCGGCAAATCATAGGTCAGTTGGACCTGATTACCATGATAAGACAGATTGGTTTGCACACCCCGCTTCTCAATGCACAAGGTAATGACATTACCCAAGTACTCTTTAGGCACCAAGATATGGGCTTCAACAATCGGCTCACCGATGTGTTCAATCTCGTTAACTGTGGGCAAATCTGATGGGTTATCAATCTGCACCACATCGCCATTGGTTTTGGTAATTTCATAAATTACCGTTGGTGCTGTGGTGATCAAGTCCAGATCGTATTCCCGCTCCAGACGTTCCTGAATAATTTCCATGTGCAACATGCCAAGAAAACCAATGCGAAAACCAAAACCCAATGCCGAAGACGACTCAGGCTCGAAAAACAATGAGGCATCATTGAGGCTTAATTTGGTCAAGGCATCACGGAAGTTTTCAAAATCGTCTGAGCTGACCGGAAACATACCGGCGTAAACTTGCGGTTTGATTCTTTCAAAACCCGGTAACGGTTCAGGCGAACCGCCTTTAGCTGAGGTCAGGGTATCACCCACCGGTGCTCCCAAAATTTCTTTGATACCAGCAATGATATAACCCACTTCACCGGTTTTTAATACCCCAGTTTCATAGGCTTTAGGGGTGAATATACCAACTTCATCGACATTGTGAACCATGCCTGTAGACATCACCAACATCTTATCGCCTTTGCGAATTTCACCGTGCATTACCCGCACCAATGAAATCACGCCCTTATAACCGTCATACCAGGAGTCGATAATCAACGCCTGTAACGGTCCTTCAGTATTACCCACAGGCGGTGGCACGTCTCTTACGATGGTTTCTAACACATCTTTGATACCAATGCCGGTTTTGGCTGAGCAGCGCACAGCTTCTGTGGCATCGATACCGACGATATCTTCAATTTCTTCACTAACCCGGTCTGGGTCGGCTTGTGGCAAGTCGATTTTGTTCAAAATCGCAATGACTTCGAGGTCCATTTCAATGGCGGTATAACAATTGGCAACGGTTTGTGCTTCAACCCCTTGACCGGCGTCAACCACCAAAAGCGCACCTTCGCAAGCTGCCAGTGAACGAGAAACTTCATAAGAAAAGTCGACGTGCCCTGGGGTGTCGATGAAGTTGAGTTGATAGGTTTCGCCATCGTTGGCGGTATAGTTCAAAGTCACGCTTTGTGCTTTGATAGTGATGCCGCGTTCGCGTTCGATATCCATCGAATCAAGAACCTGGGCTTGCATTTCACGATCGGTCAAACCACCACAAGTATGGATCAGGCGGTCTGATAAGGTGGATTTACCATGGTCGATGTGCGCAATAATAGAAAAATTTCGAATGTGCTTCATATAAGCGGCTAAATCCTAAATCATCAATAAGAGTATGAGAATGAAAAATAAACTGGCGGCGATTCTACACCGTATTGAAAAAAATCACCAACGATTTACATCCATGCTTACATCTTATCTGGGCTTATTGGGGTAAACGTGATTAAAAGCGCATTATTACGGATGAAAAGTGATCGGCACACTGTGGTTTTTTACCGCAATTAAGCGCACGTTACTGTTATTACTGCATTTCTTGTCGGTCTCAACACCATCTACGGTTGCCTGCGGCTCACTCTGCACCAGTCGATTTCGGGCCAGCAAATAACCCAACCAGCCACCAAAAAAGGCCACAATCGTACCGAGTAAATCGGTCACCATACCCCAATCAGCAAACAAACCACTGTCGCTAAACAACACCTCAGCCAGCCCGGCAAACAGCACAAAACCAATAATAGGCAAGATATAAACATAAAAGGCGCTACGGACAATAAATTGCTGCTCAATGCCAATAACAACAGAATCACCGACTTTAACCTCAAGATCAAAGTTTGAGTCAACGTAGGCTTTGATCACATTTGGTTTCGGTGAAAAGGCTTTGGCGACGCTGCCAGTACCACAATTATCTTTGGCTTGGCATTGACCACAAGTGGTTTTGATTTGGGTTTCGACCCAAGCCACCCCGGGTTCGACTGCCACCACGATACCATTTTCTTCGAGCATTTGAGGGGACCTTTGGATTGGTGAGAAGATGATATGGGTATGATAACCAATGGGACGGAGCAAAAGCAAGGTTACAACTATTCGACAAAATTAACGAGGTTGAAACCTCGTCTACCGTAGACGCGAATTCATTCGCGTAGGGAGCATAGGCGACCGTAGACCACCAGCCACCACCAATCATTCACGGAGAGAGCCTAGGTCACCGTAGACCACCAGCCACCACCAATCCGTAAAATTCATTCTTGTTTTTTAGGTTGTGCGCTTATCAATCACCCCAGCTTTCAATCACCGCAACAAACTCGGCCAAAAACAAATTGGTCTGATGGGCATCCAAGGCCCGGTGATCGATGCTCAATGATACATAACACATCGGTTTTATCACCATGGTATCTGCACCGGCGACTTCTTCTACCACCACCCGTTTTTCTAGCTTGCCGATGCCTAAAATGGCCACCTCTGGTTGATTGATGATGATAGGTGCGGCAAACAAGCTGCCACTAACCCCATGATTTGAAATAGTAAAGGTGCCGTTTTTCATATCTGACGGGGTTAATTTACCGGCTCGGGCTTTTTCGGTTTGAGCATTTAATGCCTTGGCGATTTCAAACAGGTTCATGTCTTGACACTGTTGCACCACCGGTACCACTAATCCGGCATCACCTAATGCGGTGCCAACACCGATGTTGATGTCATCAAACAGCTCTAATGCTTCTTCATGGAAACGGGCATTCACTTGCGGTACCCTCTGTGTGGCTTTAACGATGGCTGCTAAAAAATACGCAGTAAACGTCAGTTTTACGTCTAAATCGGCATATTCTTTTTTGTGCCAGCGACGGTGTTCGATGATATTAGTCATGTTCATCTCAAACACGCTGGTGACATGGGGCGAGGTATGCAACAAGCTCTCAACCATATGATTAGCAATGGCTTTGCGCATTTTAGTATGTGGCACCATAGTGCCCTGCAATGGCCGAGCTTTACGTTCAACGGCAGTCAGTGGACCTTGCGGTGCAGGCACAACTTGACGAACCTGTGAATTAGGATTAGCCAAATAGGCTCGAACATTATCGCGGGTCACCCGGCCTCTTTTGCCAGTGCCGCTAATCAGCTTGATATCTAAATCATGTTGACGTAATAAACGTCGCACTGCCGGACCTATCAAGTGGCGGGCACTGTCATCGCCTGATGACGTTGCGACTGTTGCGGCTGCGGCAACGCTGCTAGATGCGACTGCCGATGACTCGGCTGCTGAGGCTGAAACTGTCCCGGCGGTTAAACGACCTAAAACTGTATCAACTTCAACTTCTTCACCTTCACCGGCGACAGTTTCTTGCAACACGCCATCGGCAGGGGCACAAATTTCCATTGACACTTTATCAGTTTCCAACTCTATGATTGGGTCGCCTTCTTTGACTTGACTGCCAGTCGTTACCAACCATTTTGACAAAGTTGCAGAGGTGCCTTCGAGTTGGTCAGCGGGCAATATAATATCGATTAATGAACTCATCAGTATTGCTCCTGGATTATATTTCAATTAAGTCAATCATGGCTGCCTGAATCTTCTCTACTGTTGGCACAGCAGCATTAAGCAGGTGGATATTATGTGGGTTTGGCGTATCGGGCATGGTCAAACGTTCGATTGGTGCATCCAAATCAAAGAATGCGTCTTTGGCCAATTCAGCGGCAATTTCGGCACCAAACCCGGCAGTTTTATTATCTTCATGGACAATCAAACAACGGCCTGTTTTCTTCACTGAGGCCAATATGGTGGCTTTATCCCAGGGCTGTAGCGTACGCAAATCTATCAATTCAACACCACTGTCATCACCCAAAGCCTGTGCTGCTGCTTCGCAACGTTCAACCATCGCCCCCCAACTCACCACGGTAATTTTATCACCTGCAATCAAGGTATTAGCCTGACCAAAAGGAATAACAAAATCATCGCCCGGATAAGGACGACGTGCCCAGCGATTGTCCAGTAATGAACGATGTTCAAAGAAAATCGTCGGATTGTTGTCTCGCAGCGCAAAGCGCAATAGCCCCGCCGCATCTTCGGCGTTGGACGGCATCACCACTTGCCAACCGGTTTTATGTGCCCACTCGACTTCATCAGACATTGAATGCCAAGGATCGCCCCGACCAGCAAAACCGCCAGGAATACGAATAACCATAGGTGCAGCAAACTGGTTGTTAGTCCGCCAGCGCATAATTCCGGTGTCGGTGATTTGCTCCGCCGCAGGCTCGGCATATTTTCTAAATTGAATTTCAGGCACCGGCATCAAACCCGCCAACGCCATGCCGACTGAGCGACCAATAATGCCCTCTTCTGACAAGCTGGTATCGAACACCCGGTGATCACCAAACTTTTCATTCAATCCCAACGTCGCCCCATGTACGCCACCTTTCGGTCCTACGTCTTCGCCAAAAACCAGCACCTTGGGATTAGTCTCTAATTCATGCTCTAACACTTTACGAATAGCCGTTTGCATATTCAGGCGGCTACCTTGTGGTTTCGGCGCTTCGCTGACTGCTGGAAACTGATAGTTATCAGCGAACAAACCACCACGTAACTGGCGTACCGGATCACCATTTGAATCTTTTTCAGCGAACACGTAACGGGTCAAATTGGCCACTTCTGGCTCTGGACGTTGTTTTGCTCGTTCGACCGCATCGCGAATTTCAGCATAAGCGTCGGTTTCAATCTGCTGCCACTGAGCTTCACTGATAATGCCGCTCGCCGCCAAATGGGCTTTTAATTTCGGTAATGGGTCATTGGCTTGTTCGCTGGCAATCATTTCAGCCGGTTTGTAGGTTTGAGTATCTTGGAAAGTATGACCACATAAACGCGGCACTTTTAAGCGCAGCAAACAAGCGCCCTGCCCTGAGCGCACATAATTTACCGCTTCTTTGATTAAACGTGGTGCTTCAACCGGGTCGGTACCGTCACCGCAGATAATTTTGAGATTTTTGTATGCTGCCAAGTTAGCTACTTGGTCACCACCAGGGGTTTGAACGGTTTGCGGCACCGAAATGCCATAACCATTGTCTTCAATATAAAATAAATGGGGGAAATTATTAGTGGTGGAGATATTCAAAGATGCCCAGAAACCGCTGGTCGACATTGAAGAGTCACCGCCCATCGACAGCCCTAATGCGCCTCGATAGCTTTGGTCTTTAAGCTCATCGCGACAATAAACAATTGATTGTGCCCAGCCGGCGATAGGTGAATATTGTGCGCCAACCCCGCCGCACATCGGCAATAACATTGCGCCTTTGCGTTCAACATTCGGATAGTTACACACCACGCCAATATCGCGCCCGTCACTATAACCGCCCGATTTAGCCATCGGTGATGCTACCGCATCTTCCATATCTAGCCCTAAAGATAAAACAAATGGTCGTGAACGATAATAACCGGTTGCGCCATCATGAGGATGGGTCAACAGTGAGCCTAACAGGATCTGCGCCAAATCATGGCCTCGGGCAGAGAACTGGTTAAACACCAGTTTGGCTGGCACCAGCTCTTGCTCTTCGATATCGTCCATCGCTCTGCTAAGCAATAACAGGTGGCTGATACGCTGCCAATCATAGTCATTTTGGACAAAGTGATCAGCAGAGTTGTTCAGAGAATTAGTGTCGGCGTTCATACGGTGATCCTTAATATTCCAGCTGCTTTTTTGGCGCTGGGCGGATTTAATATACCTTGAGTTTACAACCTAATCATTGCACTTGCAACAACGCACAGCTAATTAGGGTACATTAATCAGGCTTTTACCCGGTCAAAGTCTGATCTGACTGTAGCTGTTTTCTTATTAATTGCACAAATGTCTGCACTTTAAGCGGCGGGTTGTGTGAAAAAAGGTGCATGTAATGTACCGGGGAAGCGCCGACTTCAAATAAACGTACCAGTGTTTTTTTATCGATGCTCTCCCGCGCTGCAATATTTGGCAGCCAAGCCAAACCGGCACCCATTTCAGCTAAACGCAAGGTATCGTGTAGCGCATTACAGCGAATTTTGGGATTAACCCGAATGATTGAACCATCTGCTGACTGATATTTTACCGGTACTCCCTGCCAGTCGTTGGCAATATGGTCCCATTCAACCGTATCGGTGAGGTTATTCGGCATACCGCCCCGGGAGGCAACATAGTCAGGGCTGGCATAAAGGCTCTCATAGAGGGTGCCGAGCTTGGCGATCTTAGCCGATTGCATTTGTGGTGTACCCACTCGTACTGCCAAGTCAATTTTCGATTCAACCAAATCGACCGGTGAGTCGTCGGCAAGCAAACGTACATTGATATTTGGGTGCAACTCAACCAACCGAGCAATCGCAGGAACAATCACCGGGAGGCACAAAGCATGTGGCGCGGTGATCGACAAAGTACCCGAAGGACTGTCGCTGTCTGTTTTTAAATCATTGAGTGCCGCTTCGTAAGAAGTACGGATATCACCACAATGAGCAAAAAACCGAGTACCAACTTCGGTTAGCGACAGTGAACGGGTTGTGCGATAAAGCAGCCGGGCACCCAAATCGCCTTCGAGCCGGGTAATTGCCTGACTCACCGCCGATTTAGTCCGCCCTAAACGATGGGCTGCGGCGGTAAATGTACGCGCTTCAACTACGGTCAAAAACATCTGCATATCTTCTAGACTGGGTTTCATTGTTTAATTTTACTTAACACTTATTTATCATAATGAGTATTTATCATACTACCCGAGATAGTGCAAACTAGTCATCAGCGCTTAAGCAATAGCAAACAATCAAGCAACAGCAAGTAAAAGGTAACTTTATTATGACACATCCATTAATTGCCAAAACCCAAATCGCCAGTCAGCAATGGCAGACATTTTTTAATCAAGGTGACGCAGCGGGTTGCGCTTCCATGTATGAAAAGAACGCCACGATGGCGGTAAAACCTTTTGGTGAATTTAAAGGCACCAATGAGATCCGCACCTTTTGGCAAGGTCTGATCAGTCAAGGTTTAGCTCAAGTGCGCTATATTATGCCAAGTATCGAATTACTCGATGAAAAATCAACACTATTGACCAGTGGTTGGCAGATGAACAACGCGCAAGGCACCATTACCAAAGAGATTTGGACGCTGCAAGATGACGGCACCATGTTATTGAGTGAAGATAATTTCGAAGCACAATCTTAATTTTTGCAACTTCTGGCAATAATACCCGCTTAGCCGATTTCAATTTACAGCAGGATAGCTTTGCTGGTAACGTGAGGTTTAATTCTGTTACCTGTGGTTATTTCAATTGAGCAATCGGCTGGCGTGGGTTTTACTTTTTCTATTAGCTGGTTCAGTGACCCTGAACATCACCCTTTATGGCCGTTTAGCACTTGATAAGGTGCTCACAGGGCAACCCAGCCCAGCTCAAACAGCACAAGTCGATCCCATTAAGCCAGCAACAAAAACCACCATAACGACAATAGAGCAAACCCAACAAAGCAGTGAAACCAACCCGGCCAAACTCACAGCGACACAAGCCCAACGGTTATTTAACAGTTTGTTATTTCCCGAGGCGGTGACGCTTTATGAAGAGCTGACATTGGTTGATGAACAAATCGCCATGACGGTCAAAAGAAATTGGCTGGAGCAGCTAAAAACCTGGTTAAAAAACAATGATTTAGACCCAGTAGAAGGATTTAATGAGGCGGTTTTGGCTCGCTTCCCTTATGACTTGGCATTTCTTGAAATAAAAGCCGAAGCCTTGGTTGCCAGCGAGCGTAAAGAGGATGCGATAGAGCTGTATTATTCATTGATTTCCTACACCTTTGAAACCCGCCAAGAAGAGTACTTTCAAGCCCGCATTCGCCATCTGGCAGGCGAGTTGTTAAACCAATTCAAACAAGGCCAATTATGGCAAGCCATCGTTGAACTCACCCAGCAATTGTTGCAACAAGAATCAGATTATCCGCCATATATTCTGGCCCAAGCCGAAGCGTTGATAAAAATAGAAGACTTCGATAACGCCGAATCGTTGCTCACCGCCTTGTTGGATAATAAATTTTATCAGGAGCAAACCGAACAATTGCTGAAAAGCATTCGTGATCGCCAGTTGCAGCAAACCGCAATAAAGCTGCAACCCATGGGTGAACATTATCTGGTATATGGTCAGCTCAACCAAAGCCGCAATATCCGCCTAATGATTGACACTGGCGCATCTATTTCAGTGTTAACCCGCAACCGTTTCGACGAAATCGTTGGCGATACCTACCCGGAATATATCGGTGAAACCCTGCTGAGCACCGCTGGCGGTCAGGTTAACGCGCCGATTTACAAATTTGAACGTTTCCAAATCGACGAGTTTTACGTCAACGATATCAGCTTCGTTGTATTAGATTTGGATGATATGCGCCATTACCACGGCCTACTAGGAATGAATTTTCTTAAGCAGTTTCATTTTCAGATTGATCAGCACAATAATCTGCTGATTTTGTCGCCTTAGGGTGTGCTTGACATGGTAATGCACTTACATTACCTTAAGAGTACGATATCAAATTTAATGGAGGGTATTATGGCTCAACCCATTTTAGTGAGTGAATCGACACTGACAGAGCGTTACCAAACCACTATTCCCGAGACCGTACGTAAAGTACTGCACTTGAAGAAAAAAGATAAAATCTGCTTTACTATCGCGTCAGATGGCAATGTTTTGGTTTCTCGTGCCGAGGTAGAAGAAGATGACCCTGTGTTGGGTGAGTTTCTGGCTTTTTTAGCCAATGACATCGCCAAGAATCCAACACAAATGAATCCACTGACTGTTGATATGAAAACCAGAGGTGATGCACTAATCGCAGGGGTTGAGTTCGATATTAATAGCCCATTGTCAGATGAGGATGAATAGCATTGGCAGTTACACCACAGGTTGTTAATGGTTGGACTCTTTATCCTCATCCTTTATTTACAGCACAATATGAAGCGCTTGCTCAACGGGTTATGCAGTTGAAAGAAAAAGACCCAATTGGCTACATTAAGAAAAATGAAACGAAACGTTTTGCGGTGATCCATAAGTTAATTTTTGAAGTGATACCCAAAGATCCAACTTTGCCTGATTATCGGCAGGGCAGTACGCTTGGTGATCAATACAAACACTGGTTTCGGGTTAAGTTCTTTCAACAATATAGGTTGTTTTTTCGTTTTCATAAACCGTCAAAAACTATTGTTTACGGTTGGGTTAATGATGAGAAAAATAAGCGTGCTTATGGCAGTAAGACTGACGCTTATCGAGTCTTCTCCAAGATGTTAAAATCCGGGCACCCACCGGATGATTGGAAAGCTTTATTGGCTGAGGCGAAAGGAAGTCCAGAAAAATGAGCTTGATATGCATGATTCAAAACCCTGAGTTTAAGAATTATTTCTCTTTGATTTCAAAGACCTCCTTTTTAATCCACTACGTTTACTTATACTTAAATATCTAAATTCCACCGAGCAAGAGACTGATCGATGAAAAGTAAGTGAACAGCCTGAGACTTCCATTCCCAAGAAAGATCTTAAAGAAGATAATCACTGATAATAAAAATCCCCATCGGCCAATGTGGAGAAGAATCAGTTTACCGGACTCATTTAGGTGTATATGCCTGTGCTGGCTGGAGCGATGAGTCACACGATAATGGATGTAGAAAAATAGCTGGCGTTAAAGGTTATTTTACTATTAATAAATTAACCGAGGCCATATGCGATGGCCATTTTTCAAAGGACAATTAATCTGCGCTTTTTAAATTAATCAAAGCAACCATTGCTTCAATACATCACCAGCCACCAGACCGCTTTTAGCAATACGCTGACCATCAGCCTGATAAAAATAGCTACGTGGCAGCTCGCCGTACCAACTGGGATCAATCTGAAAACGCCCCTGAGCCGCTTTGCCATCACTGAAATGAAGATTAGTCAGTTGATCAACTCCATATTTTTTCAGTAGCCCTTCACGTTCTTCGGTCACCATGTCGTCACCATCGGTGTTCACCAGAATCACCTTTAACGCCGAGTTTTTCTTATGCAGTTGGCCAACATAAGCCAACTCCTTGAAACACGGTGGGCAATCAACCGACCACAGCAATAGTAGCCAACGCTGGCCCTGATGTTGCTGCTTGATGGTATTAAATTGATCGACTGAAAAAACATCAGACTCGGCGAAGCTGTTTGCTGACAAACAACTCAACAGAAACATCAAACATAACCTATTGATGATCCTCATAGTGCGATCACCTGATGCCCTACACTTGGACGCTGCCAAGAAACAAAGTGTTGCCCTGCCCGTTCAATCAAAAATGGTCTGTCGGTATCACTGCTGCTTTGGCTAATCACGTTGGCATCAGCAAACGTCTGGCCATTATCCTTTGAGCGTTGATGATACAGCTGGTAATGCTGACCATTAAATTGTACCCACACCAAATCAACGGTATCACCGTGACTGATCACGTTGGCATAAGATGCCTGACCGTTAACATCACCAATGCTCAGTGGTTTACTCTGATTTTTGCCGTTGTCATCAGAGTGGGCGTAAAACAAACCTTTACCTTTCGTTCCATTATTGAACCACACCATGTGATAACGGTTTTGCGCATTAATACTCAAACCCGGTCCTTGATGCGGACAGCCATCGAGTTGCCATTCATCAAAGCTGGCACGGATCGGTTGTTGCAACTCACTTTGACCATTAAAAGTTAAAATCGCATGATCACGAATGTTGTCATCATAAATATGACGCCACATCGCTGCCACCTGATCATCTGCGGTATGCCGCATGGCTACACGACAACACACACAAGTACCGTCTGCCAGCTTTTTATTCGAAAAATCAATCGCCTTATCACTGCTGCTAGTTAACTTACCCTCAGCCAAATACAACGCCGACCCCTGATAGTTTTTGTTCTTTTTTCGCTCCCGGCCATCAAGCCATACCAAGGTCACTGTGCCGTCACCACTGACCAGCATTTCATTAAAGCTATGACCAATTTTCAAACCATCGTTATTCACCGTTTGCACCGGCGCAAAACTTTTGCCACCATCACTCGACCAAGTAAACCGAATATCTGAGGTATATTTACCCTTCAATGGTTTGGCCCAAGAGATCACCACTCGGTTGTGGGCATCAAACCCTAGTTTGGGACGGTTCTCACCTCGCGCAGACACCTTTTCTGCCACCACCTCGATTTTTTGCGGCGCAGCAAAATGATCACCATTATCAGTCGAAACACTGTAAAACATCTGTTTCTGCCCCGACCATAATCGCCACAATTTGCCATCCGGTGCAAATGCGCTGGTCACCGTTTTGGCGCATGTAACATCGCTGGCCTGACATGACGGATCGCTTTTGTGCTGTCCGTGCTTAGGTTTGCTCGCCACACTGGAGAATGAAACCAGCAGTACAAACACTAAAGGTAAACATTTGATTCTATTCATTTCGGTACTTTCCTTTTTGTAATTGTTAAAATTGATAAGCCATGCTCAAATAAGCCGTACGTGGTGCACCTGGAGCAAATTTGGCCCGACCAAAAGTGATTTCAGCCTGCTGGGCATAATCTTTGTCGGTCAGATTGGTGACTCGGGCATTAAGATTTAATCGCTCACTCACCTGATAGCTGAGCTTCAAATTAGCAATGGCATAACCACCACTGCGACGGGTATTTGCATCATCCATCCAATAGCCACCCACTGATTGAATTTCTAACATGCTGCTGAAATCACTGAAATTCACCGGATGATAACGAAAACGTAAATTAGCGACATAATCCGGAGCCATACGCATTTCGTTGCCCGACAAATCATTAGCCCGGCTTTCACCTTCATTGTTCAACCGACCCGCATCCAACACATAATTATCAAATTCATGAATTGAACGGCTATAGGCAAAACTCAAGTTAAATGACGGGTCCACCTCCCAGCTTGTGGCAAATTCAAACCCTTGATGCGAGCTTTCACCCGCATTGCTTTGAAAGCGGATCCCCGAGTCGTTAAAAGCGGTGACAATCGTGTCATCCACTTGCATTGAGTAAACCGCCAGATCAAATGTGACTGTCGGGTAATTGACCTTGTAACCCACCTCAAAGGTATCAGATACCTCAGCATCAATATTACCAATGGTGCTATTGCTGTCGCTGGATTTAAGGTGGTACAAACTACCAGCGGTAGGTAATCTAAAACTGTTGGCGTAACGCAAATAGACACTGCTGTCTGGGCTTAAATGATAATTCAAACTGGCTTTAGGACTGAGGTGATTGAAGGTGTCTTCCCGGTCTTCCAAGCTTTGCAGGTTATGACCAATATCCCCCACCACGGCTAATTTATTGTCGAATTCGTAATTGGCATAGTCATAACGCATCCCCAAGGTTAAATCTAAATCTTGCGCGATTTCACGTTGATGCTGAATATAAGGCGAAATCCCCAGATGACGGGTAGTGTCATCATAAAATCGGGTGCCTTCAACAAACGTATCCGCACCAAAACCACTGGTGGTGATGGTTATCGGCTGAAAAGATAGCTGATCGCCCTCGCTCAGCTCAACGTCCATACCAAAAGTGGTTTCGCTGCCATCGCTGTGATCTAATCCCACCAAGCCCAAAACCCCCAGCGTGTCAACACTCGAATCGACTTTAGGCATGTTGGCACTCCAAGTGGCGGTATAACTGTTGGTGCGATGACGGAAATAGGGGATCACAGTGAAATAAAGATTATTGTCAACATAATTTGTCCAGTGAGTGGACAGACGTACATACTTGCTTTTGCGAGTTGGGTCTGTTGCCTGCACCATATCAGATAAACCTGACAAGGTTTTGTCTGTTCTGTAGTCGTCCTCAACCAAACTGGCAGCCATTTCTTGTTCTAAATCAGACATGATCAGCGAGGTCACCAGCTGCTGTTGATTACTGATTTTATATTCATGACGCAAGGTCAATTCTGAACGTTTTGACCCAGTGTGATCCCGCCAGCCATCATTATTCATCACCGAGCCAGAAGCTCGAACGCCATGCTGGTCATTCAATTGCCGACTATGACTGAAATTAAATTTGCTATAACCCTCTTCACCGCCATTTAAACCCAGTGTGGTTTGTGACACATCTGCAATCGGCTTCGACAAAATATTCACCGTTGCAGCGACAGCACCAGAGCCATAAAGGGCAGTACCCGCACCTTTGAGTACTTCCATACGCGAAACATCCGAGTTAAAACTCGACCACCATAAGGCGTTATGATTAAAAAAGGCGGCGGATTGCAGCGGAATATTATCTTGCAGGTAGAGATAATAACCGCTGTAGTTGATCGGCATTCGAATAGCGGCGTTATGGCCTTGTGCCCCTTGGAGTTGATTAATCAATACCCCAGAAAGGCTATTAAGAGAGTCAGCAACATGCTGACCGTTATCCAATTCCAGTTCATCAGCAGTAACCGCATGAACTGACATCGCCAAATCCGTATCAAGGTTTTCTTTGCGATTGGCGGTAATGGTGATCCGCTCTAGTTTAGCGTCCGCTGCGGCTTGGGCTTCATCGTGTTCGGCACTAAGGGTGCTGCAATAGCCTGTTAACGTCAGAGAAAGGGCAAGAGTTATTGGGGATAAAGGTTTATTCATCCATTTATTAATCCGTTTATTAAACATAGTAAAATTCACTTTTTGGGCATCGTCGAGTAACGCGAATACTAGTTGTGGTTACTGTTGCGGGCAATGTGACAAAATGACGCAGTAGGTTTAGGGTTTATTTATCACCCGAGCCAAGTTCAGCAAGCGAGAACTCATTTTAAGTTTGGAGGTTCGTGCGGCTTGCCAGTTCACTTCGAAGCGCAATTTACTGCGTTGATAGAAAAAATTGATATGACCACCAGTGGCAGCAAAATCGGCTTGATCAGAGATGGTTAGTATCGGCAGATGGGCAATGCTGGCAACAATATCTTTAGTATTAACTTCCACATCTCCAATCACTACTAGCACTTGGCAGCAGGACAGTGTTTCCATAGAGGCTTTAACGACTTCAAAACGGCGTTTATCCTTATGAGATTTTTGCGCCAAATAGCGTGCCATGGCTTTGAAAAAAACCTCATCCTCTCCCAATACACCGACTTTAAAAGATTCATATCGCGCGGTATTGTCATCTGTTTCAGGCCATTTAATATAGGATAAAAAACCACTGACCATACCCGCAATGATAATTTTTGTGCGCTTGTCTGTCGGGGTTGAAGGTGCCGCGATTGCCGAAAAATTCAGGACGAAAAAAAAGGCGGCTGCAATCAACCAGCAACCGTCCTGAACGTTTTGATTTCGATAATTCATCATCATATGCATAAAGCGTAGCCGAGTATAGCTATCACCGCCAAGGTGTCCGGTCACAAATTAAACGCAACACCTTGGTCATTGAGCATCAATAATCGCTTAATAAATCACTGTTAATGCATTGAATTCAACCAGTTTCAGCGTTAATCAACGATAACCGCAAATTTGCTAGGGTTTAAAGTTAATTTCACCTAGAATCGCTGATGTTTGGAAACAATAACAAGTGAGAAATACAATGGCAGTACAACGTGATGGATTTAATTCCAGATTAGGGTTTATCTTAGCCACCGCCGGTTCGGCTGTGGGATTGGGCAATATTTGGGGCTTTCCTTTCAGGGCCAGCGAAGGCGGTGGTGCTGCTTTTGTGGTGATGTATCTGCTGTTTTGTTTCATCTTGTGCTTTCCAGTGATGGTCGCAGAGATTGCCATTGGCCGAAAAACAAACACAGGTCCGGCAGGTGCCTTCAAAGCCCTAGGATTTGCCAACTGGAATATTGTCGGTTACCTCGGTATTACTTGCGGCGTCTTTGTACTGGCTTTTTATAACGTCATCGCCGCTTGGGCATTTGGTTATTTCATCGAACTGTTACAAGGCAACTTTGCTATCGGCAGTCAATTCAGTGAATTTACCAAAGACTGGGTTACCGTCAGCCTGTATTGCCTACTCTTTATGACGGCAACCGCCTATGTGGTGTCAAATGGTATTTCCAGCGGCATCGAAAAAGCCGCCAAAATCATGATGCCCTCGCTGCTGATTATGATCCTCGTCATCATCGCATACGCCCTAACACTGCCCAACGCTATGAAAGGTCTGGAGTTTTATCTGGTGCCCGACTTTGACAAGCTCACCGGCCCGGTCATTTACTCCGCCCTCGGACAAGCGTTTTTCTCACTGTCACTGGGCATGGGCGCATTAATCACCTTTGGTAGTTACTTGGGCAAAACAGACAATATCATCACCTCAGCAGCGTGGATCGCGCTGTTTGACATCGCTATCGCCATTCTGGCTGGCTTTATGATTTTTCCATTGGTGTTTTCGCAAGGTATTGAAACCAGTGGTGGTATGGGGTTGATTTTTGAAACCTTACCCGGCGCATTTGCTAACCTCGGGCCGGTATTAGGCGTTATTGTCGGCGCTGGTTTTTTCTTGTTGCTGTCATTTGCGGCGTTCACTTCGACCATTTCTTTGCTAGAAGTGCCCACCACCTTTTTAGTCGATCAGAAGAAACTGCCCCGCAAACAAACCACCTGGGCAGTAGCATTATTCATCTTGCTGCTGGGTATTCCGTCGATATTATCAAAAGGCACAGTAGACTGGCTCACTCACTTTATTACCCTACCCGGTCCCGGCAGTCTCAACTTTATGTTTTTCACCGCCACCATAGCGATGGATACCTTTTTGCCATTAGGCGGTTTTCTCATCACTGTATTTACCGCTTATCGTTGGAAAAAAAGCAACTTCAATGACGAGTTATCCATTGGTAACAACAGTACCTTTGGCAAAATATTACAAAAATACGTGCACTTTGCGGTCAGCTATATTTGCCCACCGATCCTTGGCAGCATGTTTATTGTCACCATCGCCGAAGTGTTCTTCGGCGTGGAGTTGTTGCATGGTTTGTTTTAAAGATCCTCGAAATAATTTGATTAAAATTTGACATAGTTTGAACACGGTTTATACTTTCCAATGTAGGACGCTTTAGACATGACACTTTAGTCATAATATAAAAGGAGATTTATATGAGTATTCCGGCATTGCAAGTCAACGGAGAGTTACCATCAGGTCAGCATGAAGCGACTCTGGATGAGGTAGAGGCAGTATACGGCTTAGAAACAGGTAAAAGGCAGTTACTAATGCGAGGGTTACGGGAAGGTGCCAGCAATCTGGCTCGTGCCGGGGTAACCACCCTGTGGATTAACGGCAGTTTTGTCACCGCCAAACCCATACCCAGTGATATCGATGGTTGTTGGGAATATCAACCTGAGGTGGATATTGACAAACTTGACCCGGTATTTTTGGCCAGTCGAGAACACATAAAAGCCAGTTATGGGTTAGATTTTTTTATATCCAATATTATCGAAGCTGGCAGCGGTCTGCCGTTTCCCGGATTTTTTCAACTGAACCGGGATGGTGAACCAAAAGGCATTATTATTATCAAATTGAGAGGTCCGTCATGATCACCAGTGACAAACAATATGCCGCAGCACAACAGCAACTGTCGATGCTCAGCGAGTCGTTATCGGCTCCGGCAAAGCCCGAAGTACCCGATGTGATTGAAGCAGCCGGTAAAGCACAAATTAGTCAGTTAATCGCTGAGATCCAAGCCACAATGGATGAATACCAGCAACTGAAAAAGACTCAGTTATCTGATATCAAGATCCACTCGCTGGCCGATTTGATGGTAACCCCGATCCGCTATCGAATTTCAGCCAATATGAGCATTGATGCCTTTGGTCGTAAGGTTAATGTCAGTGCCCGGCAGATTGCCCGCTATGAGCGCGAAGGTTATCGCAATACCAATACCAGTACACTACAAAAAATTCTACAGGCGCTAAATATCCGCCTTGATGGCCAAGTGAACTAGGTAGTATCTAATCTGTCTGAGAATGGTCTAGCTATTTATTTACGAGTGTAAATAGATAAAACAGGGAACTTGCTATGACCAAATGACAACGGAAACGACACGGTTTCGTTACCGTCAAAGGTGCGTTTGACGTGACCAGGGGATTTTCTCTCACCATTGGCGAATAACGCCATAATGTGGTCCGGTTGAAGTTTACGGCTGCCGCTGGCCTTGTTTTTCAACGTCACTGTCGCCCAACGTTCGCCATTGATGCTGCTCATCAAGACAAAATTGAGTACTTCAAAATCACTAACCTTGGGATAAATACGATCATCATTAGGAAAAGCAATTTCACTGGCTCCTATCACAGTACGGTCAATAGTCAGTGCATCATTTGGTGCATCGTCGTCATTATCGCCTGCAAACGCGGTCAAGGTGGTAGCAGCACTCATTGCCAATAATCCGCCAACAACAAAACGGGTGATATTTTTTATCATATGTAATCCTCTGCCTTCTTCAATCTGGTGATTATTCACAGCCCACCTTAACGCCACCTTAACAATCAATTACAACCCTAAGCCAATCCCTTCACGTCTGGGGTCCGCACCACCAATCAACTTGCCATTTTCTAGCACAATGCCATGCAAACCGCTATTTAATGTCCGTATTCTCACCTGATGACGTTTCTTTTCCAGTGCTGCTTGGATATTCACTAGATTGGTTTCAGATTCTAACGTGGTGATGCCGTTACGATTGGTCACTTTGGGCAGATTAATTGCCTGTTGAATATCCATTTTCCAATCCAGTACAGCAACTAAGGTTTGTGCGACATAATTGATGATCCGACTGCCACCAGGTGAACCAATCACCATTTTCAACTGACCTTGTTTATCAAACACCATCATCGGCGACATCGAACTGCGAGGGCGTTTATTCGGCTGAATACGATTAGCCACCAGCTTGCCATTTTGTGACGGATTAAACGAAAAATCGGTTAACTGATTGTTTAGCAAATAACCATTAACCATGATCGCCGAACCAAACGCATGTTCAATACTGGTAGTCATTGAAATCGCATTACCTGTGGCATCAACAATCGAAAAATGGCTAGTGCTCGGCAACTCAATCGCGTTGTCATGACCCTGATTGGCAAAAACATCAGTCAGCCCGGGCGTGGCCCGACCCATGTCTTTATCTAACTTGATTTTGCTCACCCGTTGTTTGAGATACTGCGGATTGAGTAACTGTTGAAATGGCACATTAACAAAATCACTGTCGGCGGCATAACGATTGCGATCAGCATACGCCAGACGCGAAGCTTGGGTATAAAGATGTACTGCTTCGACTTGATTGGGCTGGTATTGTTTTAACTCAAACGGTTCCAATAACGCCAGCATTTGCAACACCGTAAAACCACCGGAACTTGGTGGTCCCATGCCACAAATTCGATATTGATGATAAGGGGCACACAACGGCGCTCTTTCTTTGGCTTTATAATCAGTCAAGTCTTTAAGCGACAATAACCCCGGATTGATCGGGCTATTATTAACCGCATCAACAATCGCTTTGGCATTTTTACCCTGATAAAAGGCATCAACACCAAACTGGCTAATTTGCCTGAGTATCGCGGCTAACGGTTTGTTGGTTTTAAGTTCACCAACCTGCACTACCTGCCCTTGCGGGAAAAAGTAATCAACACTGGCTTTGAGTTTGGTGATCCCCGGATTCATCTGACGCAAAATTTGTGTTTGCATCCGCTTTGATACCATAAATCCAGAATCGGCTAATTCAATGGTATACTCAAACAGACTCGACCAAGGCAATTTACCATGTTGCTGATGCGCTAAATGTAAGGCTTTAAGCACCCCGGGTACGCCAACCGCTTTACCACCGACAACCGCATCCATCCAGCGCATGGGCTGTTTATTGGCTTGTAAAAACAAATCGGAGGTAACGGCTTTGGGGGCTGTCTCGCGGCCATCATAGGTTTGTAACTGCTGTTGTTTTTTGTTCCAGTGAAGAATAAAACTACCGCCACCAATGCCCGATGACTGAGGTTCAACCAACGTCAGCATCGCCTGCACCGCAATGGCCGCATCAATAGCCGAACCGCCTTTTTTCAAAATGCGATAACCGGCTTCGCTGGCATAAGGATTGGCGGCAACCACCATAAACTTATCGCTCACCACCGCTTTTTTCTCAATCAGCCCACTCCCAGCTTCTGGATCGCGCTGCTCAGCGTGTAGTGGCAGACTGACTAAACCCAAAGCCAAGCCTAATGCAGAGGTGATTAATGAATACTTGATAAAGCGGATGAAATTTGATGATTGTTTGATAGAATGCCCCGGAAACCAATTTATGCAGTTAATCTGACTTTCTATCATTATCTGCCCCAAGAATCTACGCCCATTAACAAATCAGTAGCAATTAACCGCTGAAAAGCCCCTAGGAACAGATGGATTGATGATTATTTACCACTACAAACCAAATACACCATAAACCCGATCATCGTCATGGCCATTGCTTTTGTGCTGTTTTACTTCGAACCACTGAGCACACAATGGTTACGCTTTGAACGCCCCAATATCAATAACGGCGAACTCTGGCGACTGTTTACTGGCAACCTGCTACACACCAACTTCACCCACTTACTGCTCAATTGCCTCGGCGTACTGTTTGTTTGGCTATTACACGCCGAGCATTACACCAGCAAAAGCTACTTTTTATCTTCTCTTTTTGCAGCCTGACCTGTGGCCTAGGCTTGTATTTATTCACTGGCATGGTCCATTACGTCGGTCTATCTGGTGCACTACACGGCATTATTGTTTACGGCGCAGTAAAAGACATCAAAGTCGGCTGGCCTGTCTCCGGCTGGCTATTGACCATCGGCATCATCATCAAAGTCGGTTACGAAAACATCTGGGGTCCCAGCGACGACGTAAAAGTGATGATCAACGCCGACGTCGCCGTCGAAGCCCACCTCTACGGGTTGATCGGCGGCCTTATCCTTGCGCTGCCGTTGTTTTATCAGGTTTTTCGGGGGTTTATAGATGACAGGCAGTAGGAGCGAGCTCCAGCTCGCGATGGGTCAGCCACAAACCCTTGGGAAGGCTAATGGTGACTGGTGGGTAACGGTCGCAAAGCTCCCTTATCACGAGCTGGAGCTCGTTCCTACGATGTCAATAACAACGTCACAGCAAATACCCACACAACCTACCGCTCCCGGATTTACGCCGCGATTTATCAATGCTATAATTCGCGCCTGATTTTCCCTGGCAATATAGCGACCCTTTCAAATCTTATGTCACAAGTACAATCACAAGTAAAGTCATCAGCAATCACCCCTATCACTGACTCAGCCACTAAAGCCATCAACGCCACTAAAAAGGTGATTGTCGGCATGTCTGGCGGGGTTGATTCTTCCGTTTCTGCCTACCTGCTGATTGAACAAGGTTATCAGGTTGAAGGACTGTTCATGAAGAACTGGGAAGAAGACGATAACGACGAATATTGCGCCGCTACCGCCGATTTAAAAGATGCTCAACAGGTCTGTGATAAATTGGCTATTGAACTGCACACCGTTAACTTTGCCGCCGAGTACTGGGATAACGTATTTGAATACTTCCTCGAAGAATATCGCTCAGGTCGCACCCCTAATCCCGATATTATTTGCAACAAAGAAATTAAATTCAAAGCGTTTTTAGAATTCGCCGCTGAAATTTTAGACGCCGACTATATCGCCACTGGTCATTATGTTCGCCGGACTCATGCCGACAAACAAACAGATAACCCGGCAGATAGTGAAAAATGGCTCATGCAACGGGGTTTGGACAACAACAAAGACCAAAGCTATTTTCTCTACACCTTGGCCGAAAAACACCTAGCGCAAACCTTGTTTCCAGTGGGTGAGTTAGAAAAACCGCTGGTGAGAAAGATTGCCGAAGAACAAGGGCTTATCACCCACAACAAAAAAGACAGCACCGGGATTTGTTTTATCGGTGAGCGCAAATTCAAAGACTTCTTGCAAAAATATCTACCCGCTCAACCCGGCGTGATTGAAACACCCGAAGGCGAAGCCGTTGGTAAACATGATGGTCTGATGTATCATACTTTAGGCCAGCGTAAAGGTTTATTGATTGGCGGACTGAAAAACGCCAGCGAAGACCCTTGGTATGTTGTTGCCAAAGAATCTTAAACGTAATGTGCTGATTGCCGCTCAAGGGGCTGATCATCCGTTATTATATTCCACCGGATTGATTGCCGATCAACTGCATTGGGTTGACCGTAAAGGACCGCAACAAAAAGTAAACCTGACCGTTAAAACCCGTTACCGTCAACAAGACGTATCCTGCACTGTCGAACCGCTTGATGGTGCTGATGGTGCTGATGGTGCTGATGGTGCTGATGGTGAAAAGCGTGTCAGAGTCGTATTCGACCAGCCAGAAAAAGCCGTGACTCCCGGCCAATCGGCAGTGTTTTACGATGGCGAAGTTTGTCTTGGTGGCGGTATTATCAACGCTGTCCTGACAGATACCCTTTTAACCAAGCCTGTAATTAAATAATTATGTATCCACATACTGATCGAATCATGGCCCTGGCAGCAGTCTGTCAGGCAGCCGAACTGGTACGGCTTATCGCCCGCCAGAGCGCCACATCAGATGAGCTGTTAGAAGTGATGTTTAAAAGCGTCACCATTACCGATGCTCATACGCCAGTGTCCATCTATGGCCAATTAAAAAACCTTGAGTTGGGTTACCAAACGTTAACCATACAATTGAGTAATCAAACTCACAAAGATATTGAAGTCACCCGTTACATCGCTGGCATTTTGACCCTTGAACGCAAGCTCAGTAAAAAACCACAAGCGCTTGAACAATTGAGCCAACGCATTAGTGATATCAATCGTCAATTGGGGTCATTTTTCATTGCTTGACGACAATATGATCGCCAACATGGCCAGTATTTATACTGATGTGATCAGCCCCTTAGGCAACCGTATTCAGGTATCTGGTGCACCACAACTGTTAAAGATACCAAGCAATCAACAAAAGATTCGGGCATTGCTGTTAGCGGCTGTTCGCGCAGCGGTTTTATGGCGTCAACTTGGCGGTAAAAAAAGACAACTGCTGTTCTCCCGACAAGCGATTTTAAACGTTTCGAAACAACACATTAATCAACCTTAATTTATAACCAGTACCTTTAACAGACAGGATATTCAATGCAACTATCAGCACTCACTGCGATATCACCCATCGATGGCCGATATGGCAGCAAAGCCAAAGCACTTAGAGATTATTTTAGCGAATTTGGCCTGATCAAATACCGGGTGATTGTCGAAGTGAATTGGTTGCAACAACTCTCTAAGGCCGACGGCATTGAAGAAGTCCCCGGCTTTTGATGACGCTGCTAACCAGTTGTTAAATGACATTAAAGCCAACTTTAGTGAAGCAGATGCCTTACGAGTCAAAGCAATCGAAAGCACCACTAACCATGATGTCAAAGCCGTTGAGTACTTCTTAAAAGAGCAAGTGGCTGCTAATCCGGCATTAAACGCCATCAACGAATTCATTCACTTTGCCTGCACCTCAGAAGACATCAACAACCTGTCTCACGGTCTGATGCTCAAAGAAGCTCGCGAGCACGTTATATTGCCTTATATGGACGACATTTTAGCGGCCATCAAAGCCTTGGCCGTTGAATACAAAACCTTGCCAATGATGTGTCGCACCCACGGTCAACCAGCAACGCCGTCAACCATGGGTAAAGAAATGGCCAACGTTTACATTCGCCTTAAACGTCAACGTGACCAAATTGCCAAGGTCGAAATTCTTGGCAAAATCAATGGCGCAGTGGGTAACTACAACGCCCATTTAGCTGCTTATCCAGATTATGACTGGCATCACCACGCCGAACAGTTTGTTACTGGTTTGGGTTTAAGCTGGAATGCCTTCACCACGCAAATCGAACCGCATGATTACATAGCCGAATTGTTTGATGCTGTTGCACGTTTTAACACTATTCTTATCGATTTTGACCGTGATTTATGGGGTTATATCGCCATGGGTCACTTTAAGCAAAAAACCATTGCGGGCGAAATCGGCTCATCCACCATGCCCCATAAAGTTAACCCTATCGACTTTGAAAACTCCGAAGGTAACCTTGGTATTGCCAATGCCATTTTGGGTCATTTAGCGCAAAAGCTGCCGATTTCAAGATGGCAACGTGACCTCACGGATTCAACTGTACTGCGTAATCTGGGTACTGGTTTTGCCCACAGCATTGTCGCTTATCAGGCAACACTCAAAGGCATCAGCAAGCTCGAAGTTAACCAACAAAGCCTAGCAGACGAGCTAGACAGTAACTGGGAATTACTAGCCGAACCCATCCAAACAGTAATGCGTCGGTTACGGCATTGAAAACCCTTATGAGAAGCTAAAAGACCTGACCCGTGGCAAACGTGTCAACCAGCAAATCATGGCCGATTTTATTGATGGTCTGGAGTTACCACAAGCCGCCAAAGACGAAATGAAACGACTGACCCCAGCCAATTATATTGGCCATGCGGTGCAGTTTGTTGACCTTTTGGATTAAGAGCTGGATTAGGTGTAGGTTTGTAGGAACGAGCTGGAGCTCGCTCCTACGCCCCATCATCCCCCATGACAATACAAATGCAAAAAAGTTTCATAAAAATTTAAAAAACTCGGTGATATCCAGCTAAAAATTGACTATTATCAACTTAAGCGTGAGGTGTAAAACAAAAAACAGGCGATTAAATGTCATTACAGGTAAAGCATGTTTCGTGGCATCAGGCACGAAAGCAGTTAAAAGAGTTAAGGGTACGGGTTTTTGTCTGCGAATATCATATTCCAGAGTCGGTGGAGTTTGATAAGTTTGATCGGGAGGCCCACCATATCATGCTCATTGATGCTGATAACAACCCCGTCGCCAGCGCCAGAATCGCCAACAACGGCCGTATTAGCCGTATCGCCATCACCATCCGCCACCGTAATCAAGCTATCAACAACCAACTCAGTCATGCCATTAAAGATGTCGCTAATGAACTCGGATTAACCCGGCTCAGCTTTAATTGTGAACTTGCCGATATCAGCAAATTCGAACAAGCCAATTACCAACGCACCGGGTGTGTCTTTATGGAAGCCGGTATCGCCAGACAAACCCTCGCTTGTGATACTGATAAACTGTCATTACATAACAATCAAGTGATCCACTGATGCCGTT
Organism: Alteromonadaceae bacterium; assembly: GCA_965277695.1. GTDB lineage: Bacteria > Pseudomonadota > Gammaproteobacteria > Enterobacterales > Alteromonadaceae > JABSOG01. The sequence goes on along the minus strand of CBDIDQ010000106.1, from coordinate 28,285 downwards.
AACCCATAGCACTAATACATAGCACTAATACATACCACTAACCTAATGAAGCCAACGCAATAAACATTCACTATTTTCACCTAACCCCCCACGAAAACCCGGTTATTGATTGATTTTCAGACATTTCAGCCACCATTTTCAGCCAAAATCAGTCGATCCAACTTCTTGCTCATCTGACCAGTTTGCGATTATGTAATTTTATAGCGCTCTTCCCCACTTACATGATAAAGTCCGCCTCGTTTTTATGACTGAGTTGTTGTTTACAAATGGAATTACCCTCAAATACAAGCAGTATTTCACCCAACAATATTGTATAAAGTAGCAATGCACAGAACGAACAGCGGAGAATATTCAGTGGCTTTATTTAACCATGTAGAATTTGACGATCATGAGCAAGTGGTATTTTGTCATGACAAAGAATCGGGTCTCAAAGCAATCATCGCAATCCACAACACTAAACTCGGCCCTGCCGTCGGTGGTTGTCGGATGTGGGATTACGCCAATGATGATGATGCTTTAGAAGACGTATTACGTTTGGCAAAAGGCATGACATACAAAAACGCACTGGCGGGTTTAGCGATGGGTGGCGGCAAATCCGTTATTATCGGTGATGCCAAGACTATCAAGTCAGAAGCCTTGTTTCGCAGCTTCGGCAAATTCCTCGAATCGTTAGGTGGTCGTTACCTTAGTGCTGAAGATGTTAACATCACCACTGCTGACATCATGATAGCCCATAAAGAGACCAACCACGTGATGGGTCTTGAAGGCAAAAGTGGCAACCCGGGACCGTTCACTGCATTAGGTACCTATTTGGGCATTAAAGCCGCTGTTAAGCACCGTCTCGGCACTGATGATTTAACTGGTGTTAAAGTCGCTGTTCAAGGTTTAGGTAGTGTCGGCATGGGGGTTTGTTCATACTTGCATCAAGCCGGAGCCAAATTATTCGTCACTGATATGAGTGCCACTGCGATTGATAAAGCGGTCGCTGAATATGACGCCACAGCGGTTAGCCTTGATGACATTTACCGCCAGGACGTTGACGTTTACACCCCTTGTGCACTCGGTGCCACCATTAACGATGACACCATCCCACAGCTCAAAGCCACTATTGTTGCTGGTTGCGCTAATAATCAGTTAGCAGAGCCTCGCCATGGCGAAGTATTACGTCAAATGAATATTCTGTACGCGCCAGATTATGTCATCAACGCAGGCGGTATCATCAATGTTTCAATGGAGTTTGATGAACATTACGATCCAGACAAAGCCACCCGTATGACCAATAAAATCTACGATACGCTACTGAACATTTTTCAGCGTAGTGATAAAGAAGGGCGTGGTACTCACCTGATTGCTGATGAAATGGCTCAGGAAATTATTAACAGCTAAACCGCACAGCTAAAAAGGCGCGAATTACTCGCGCCTATCTTTCCTCTTTCCTCTTTCCTCTTTCCTCTTTCATTGTTAATTGTTAAAACCGCATATTCAGCCCCACACTCAAACTATCCATGTAAGCAAAGCTGCCGCTATAACCGATTGAACCGCTAGTATAACTGGCATTTAATGCCATGGTATCGTTGAAATACCAGTTGCTTCTCAACGTTGTCGCGTGGCTGTTTTCACCCATGCCACCAGCGTCCCACTCATACTTAAGGCCGACTGACAGATCATTAGAAAGATAATAATCACCAGCAACAGAGTAATTGTTATTTGCGCCATTACCCCGGTCTGAATCAAAGTGTTTATAACCAAATTCGGCATTAACTTGGTGACCTGAGTCCAGTTTAAACAAGGCTTTGGAAGTTAAACCGATATTGGTAAAATCATCATAAAAATCATTATCTTCACGCTCGACATCCAGCTTCACCAGCCAGTTATCATCAAAATACCAACCGACACTGCCATCAATGACTTTTCGTCCGGTATTATTAACATTGGTTATCGCCCCCGACAAATAAAGATCACTGTCTTTATCCGTATACACCCCGCCAAACTGTGAAGCGGACTGGGAAATGTCCATGCCCCACCTAGATTTAATATTATTATACTGATATACGGCAAACACATTAGCGGAGCGATTAATAAAAGCCGCCTCAGCCCGAGGTCCATTGAGCGTCGATACGGGGGCAAAATAATAACGACCGCCAATAGTGGTTTGATTGACATCAAGCGGCCCTTCTTCCAACCGTGATTGCCCGATAGCCACTTCATATTGATAACTGTCGGCAGCCAATTCATCAGCAGCGAGGTTTGAAGAAATGCTTAAAGATAAAAATGCCAGAGAGCCAATAACGACTTGATTTAATTTCATAGGTAAATTCCTGTTTTCCAAAATGTCTGATTCTTGCTTGTTTTGTTAAGTACGTGTGTTGCTGTGTTTCTGGTTAGGCATTATGCCGATTGAAACTGAATGGCTTCTGAACAAGTCTTTGTTTAATATCATGTTTTTGAAAAGCAGGGGTTGAGTGGTGAGATTTTAACCGAGTTGTTTGGTTTTTCAGCTGGTGAATTGACTGCTGATTTATAACGCCTGACGATGGACCAATTACGGTTGTTCTATTGATAACTCACGATCCAATCACTGGACTAATCACGATTGCACTGTTAAAATTTCAAAAATTCGAACAGGCTATTAGTATCAGGGGTCGTTATGTCAGCAGCAGCAAAAAAAAGCGTCGAAAAGCAGAGTGTAAAATTTGATCGCAAACGAATGGAGAAAGCACTAAAAAGTCGACAAATTAACGTACCTGACGGCCTTTCAAGAGAAGAAATAAGAGCTCTGATCCTTTCCCATGCCTAAAATATGAAATACACATAGTCATTTAGCACCCAATTTGCCCCAGAGTTTAAAAACTTGTCCAAAGTAGATCAAGACAAAATACTTGATTTCATCAAAATTTATATGAGTTATGGTTTAACTGATTTCTCAAATTACGAGGGTAAAATAACCCCTTCATGGAAAGGAGAAAATATATCAAACGCCAATTATTCAATATAGGCCGTCGTCAATACTCTACTTAAATGGTAATATTTGACAAATTTTACCAAATAACATTATGAAATCCTTTAATTTAAATGAATCGAAACGTTTTTAGTGATGATGGTGGAACCCGTATAATAACCGTAGGGGGTAGTCGAGATATAAACCACAGTCCTTGAAACTAGCACAATCAAAAAGACAATTCATCCACAAGCTCAATAGTTACGATTATTTCACTAAAATTATTGACCGATAATATTTTAGTTGCTAGATTTGCTTTTGTGTCTAAAAACACACATGCAAGGAAAGTGAAATAATATATAAAAGAGGGTTGGCAATCATCCTATCTATCCTATTATTCCCGACTTCCCTTGATTGATATCAAACCGACAGTCACTGTCACTTCAAAGCAGTGCGCAATAGCGTTTAACGGCAGTGAAAAACAATAAAAATGAATAAAGGAAGTATCATAATGAAATTCAAAGTTACCCATAAACTTGGTGTTTTGAAAAAGCGCCTGTCAATTTCTATCCCATTATTATTTCTAACCATTGTCAATCCGGCGATTGCCAGCGACGAGAGTCCGCCACCGCTTGAAGGTGCGACCAATTGCCTATCATCTTTGGTCAGTGTACTTGATAGCAATGGCAATTCCGTAATGGTTGATCCAGCGTTACTGCAACAAAACAGTCTTTTCAAAGGTGGATTGGTCGCAGGATCTGAGCCTGGAACAGTCGAGTATTCAGAAAATAATACCAGCATCATGAGTAGTTGCTATGGTGAAACGCCACCACTGATCGCTGATGATAAGACCGTCACGACAGTCATGAACCGTTCAATTAATATCAATGTGCTACTCGGCAAACCGAAAGAACACGGGCCGAGAGTTGAACAAGGTGAGCGTCAACTGCTGGATATTATGATGACGGCCAAAAACGGCAAGGCCAAAATTAATGGTTCGGGTATTCGTTATAAACCTAATAAAGATTGGTGCGGTGTCGATAATTTTAGTTACCAAATCACTGATGGTACTGATGTGGTGGAAGAAACCGCCACTGTAAACGTGCAATGTGACGCCACCGCTGAACCTAATCAAACACTAACCACCGAGCCTACGTATGTGGCCAAAGTGTACGATGTCGACAGAGATGGTTTGAATGATGTTTACATTTTTACCAGCAATGGCACCCGAGTAAGCGATTTCTATTTGAAACAAACTTTAAATTCAAAGTTCATCTTAAAAGTCGCGATGACAAGCGACAGGATTGGGGCGATACACAGACCCGATTCGGAGATTATTGTGACTCGGGCTGATTATAATGCTGATGGAATGCATGACTTTTTGATTTCCAGCATTGATGAATATATCTGGGGTGCTCAGGAACAAATCATCATCACCAAAAAAGGCAATTCAACTCAAGTTGGTAAGTTGATACCTATCGATGAGCATTTCCGTGATGTCAGAGACGGTATCGAGGCAATTAATGACGCCTCGTTAACGGATTTCATGGTTGGTCTCTTTGTTTAAGGTGGTTGCGGCATTCATCCATGAAGGAGTGTACCGGTTCGGCCATCCCGGCCTCACTTTCACCACTAAAAAAGCTGTGCGCCCTCGCTTTTTTCGGGCGTGGTGAAACCTTTTTACGTTTGGAGTTGGAGCCAGCAACGATATGTGGTGTATTGGGTACCGTACAGATCGTGTATCTCCGGCAGAAACTTTTTAAACAGCAACTTAAGAAATACAGAACATTTTGATTACGTTAAATCCCTCTCGGCGATGGATGCCAAATACGGCTTAAATGGTTTTGCTACAGTGGGTGATAACTCTTGGTATAACTCGGTATTCAATAAAGTACAGGGCCAGCTCAATCCACGCCAACTGATTAAAACCGCCAGAACCATCAAAAGTGGCGTTCAAGTTTGGCGTGCTGGTTCGATTGCTGCCACTGTGATTTTAATCGCCGATGATGCGACCATTGTTGGGATTCTTGATGATGTGGCTTTGCCCGCGACTTTGACTAGTGTTGCGGTGACTTTCATTCTGATAGAGGCGCTGGATTATTATATTATTCAGATGGAGACATTGCCTAATGATGATATTGGGGATGAAGATCGTACTGCTCTAGGCGCGGGGTCTTTTGCAATACCTTCAACGTGCGATCCTAAAACACCAGGACAACAGCAAGCTGGAAACAGCGTAGGCTCATCTACAAGATTAAAAATTAATTTAAGTTTATCCAAGTGTTGGTGTGAGAAACCAGATACTCAAACAGCTGCTCATCATATTATACCGAAAAAACAGGGGCAGGAAGTCGGAGATCGCCTGCGTGAATGCCTGAAAAACAAAAGAAAAATTGATATAGATTCTGCTGTTAACGGGGTGTGCTTGCCCAAAGGTGTGAGTGATGATTCGGCGGCGTTTCCCCACCGAGGAGGTGAAGGTAATTTACATGACACTCAAAGACTAAAAATTCTTTTAGATATATGCGAGGATGATAATCTTTCAAACGACCAATTCATTGATAAAATAAGAGAAATTGCCGAAGGTTATACAAAAGGCATCATGCTCCCATAAATCAATACTAGCATAAGAACAGTTACCAGCTGTTCTTATGCTAAGGGGTCTTCACAAACCCCTAAGGATAAATATATGACTGACATTATTGATAGAATAAAAGCATTTGAAGTTGCCATTCAGCCCTACTGCCCGGGTTTAAGTACGACAATTAGTTTTGATTTGAATGATTATATGCATTACGCCACTCTTCATATAAATAGTCGCTATGCAGATATTAAGGTGAACACAGCTGAGGATAAAAAGGCACTAGACCAAATTATTAACCGCTTTAAAGATGTCATTGGGTACGTTCATATTTATGATAATTTACCAGCTGGTCTCGTTGTACAAGATATTATGAGTTTTCGATTCAACCACTTTGAGTCTCTGGTGCTCGCTGATATGCAAAGCTTTATTGAAAACGTCTATCGCAGCTCATTTAATGACCAAATCTATTGTTTAACGGTTTGGCTTGATTTAGGTAATCATGGTATCGATTATCATGTTAATAATGAAAAAGTCTTCAAGGATAAATTAGAGGCAAAGAAAAACGGCAATCATGCAGCGCACTATCAAGTTGAAAAAAATACATTGAATTATCGCTATTTAGAACATACCAGTTTAAGCCAAAGTGCATCTGAAGCTGTTAACCAGCTACTCACTGTTCAGCAGGATATTATAGAACAACACTATGAGCGTTATGGTGAGCCTTATTTAATAGAGATTTCAGCACTTTACGCTCAGTTTTACATCGATCATGTAGCTAATGCGATTAATCAATTACGCCCCGAAATAAATAAGCTAAATTTAACCGACGATTTTATCGTTTTTATACGATTTTATGATGAGAGTGAAATTACACATTATCAAGCACTACGAAAAACAGTGCCCTATGAACAGATTAAGAAGCTATTGCAGCCTTTATATCATGACTTTTTGCAGTAGGGTTGATTGCCGTATGACATGAGCAGATTATTCTGTCTGTTAACCAGTAGAGTGGGCATGTTTTTTGGCCTACTTTAAAGCGACTTTACCCCTTTTTTATTTTATCTATTCCTTTTCGCCTTTTTTATTTACCTAATTTATTTCCCCAAACATATTGACCGATAAACTTATTATTTTGAGTGGCGTGCGCTCTGCGTACAACTTTAACCTTATATAACAATAGCTTAGAACAACTTTGAAATTTGTGCGCCCAGCGTATCCTACAATAAAAACGCAATCCCATTGTTACTCTGTTTGATTAGTATCTCAATGTGCTACCCGATAAACCGAAAGAACACGAGTCAAGGGTTGAACAAGATAAACGGCAGCTACTGAATATTATGATGCTGGCCAAAATTAATGGTTCGGGTATTCGTTATAAACCCAATAAAGATTGGTGCGGTGTTGATAACTTATTGGAGGGGCGTCTCGCCGTGATAAATGGCGCAGCCAATTTATAAACCTTACACCGAGACATCGGCGGCCCTCCTTGTTTGGTATCATTTACCCACAGAGTCATCGATTGCGCTCAATGGTCACATCAAATCAATTATTACACCAATATTTTGACTACGTTAAATCTCTATCGGCGATGGATGCCAAATATAGTTTGAATGGCTTTGCCACCGTTGGCGATAGCTCTTGGTATAACTCTGTATTTAATAAAGTACAGGGTCAGCTCAACCCACGCCAATTGATTAAAACCGCCAGAACAATTAAAAGTGGCGTTCAAGTTTGGCGTGCCGATTCGATTACTGCCACTGTGATTTTAATCGCTGATGATACGACTATTGTTGGGGTTATTGATGATGTGGCTTTGCCTGCGATTTTGACGAGTGTCGCGGTGACTTTCATTCTGATAGAGGCGCTGGATCATTATATTATTCAGATGGAGTCATTGCCGAATGATGATATTGGGGAAGAGAGTAATACGATTAGTGTCGGGGCTGGTACATTTGCAATACCCAACACTTGCGGGCCAATTTGATATTAGTGAACAGATAATTTGGGCGATGGTCAGTGATACCCTGCCAAATGCCAAAGAACTAATGATCCAATACATACAGAAACTTTGTCAGCTCGCCGCACAAACCGAAGATAGATGCTTATTTCATAATGATGGCAATCACTTTGCGGGTTCCTTTGCGTTGTTTACTTTTTTAGATAGGTATTTTGAGCAAGGTGAATGCAACACACCAGCAGCCGCAGCTGTTTATCAGAGTTTTATTCAATACCTGAGGCATTGTGATATGGATTTTGAAGTTTATGAGGATGGCTATATCGAAAAAGTCCTTAATGAACTGGCTTTTTTTGATGGCGATAAATTCATTGAACTGTTCTGTCTGAGATTATGTACTGGCGTGTGTTATAAAAAGGATTTTCACTACTTATTTACATTTTTGGATAATTTCACCATTGAACCGGGATACCTCAAACGCGTTATTGATTACCTCATCAATAGCAAGAGTGAAATTGAAGCGTATGCACGGACAAATGAGGTGACGTACCTTAAGTTATGTGCTGCTATTTATGGTAATAACAGCAAAGAAACGGCTGAGGTGATGGATTACGTCAGTCGAAAGATGGGTGATGAATTGGTTCCTGTTGATAATTTTGACCGAGTAGAGGTGCAGCGCATCAAGGATGAATGCGATATGTTTAGAGGGTTTCAGCCCAGCGATGAATATTTTATAGACTCATCCTTTCACCTGTATGACCTGAAAAACAAGCGGTGGTTGCCACTGGAGCGCTAAAAGTTTGATAAGACCAACAACCTGAGCCCTTTTGACCTCTTTTAACCTCAGGGTTCCTTTTAAACCACGGTCCTTGAAACTAGCACAATCAAAAAGGCGGTTCAAAAAGCCGTTGACGCTTTGGTTTAGGGGTGTCTTTATGCTTAGTTTCTAATTCAGCTGGTGGCGTATTAGATTGTGTTGGTTGATCCATGACTGAACGACTTGAGCCGTTAACAATGACCACCTTGTCACACAGTGCGCCACTGAAAAGGATAGAAAGCATTAGTAATAGTGTGCAGCCAAAAACAACTGGTAAAGTAAATTTATTATTCATTTCATTCGTTCCCATATAGATTTTTAATGATGATTTTGATATTGAAAATACATTCAATAGTAAACTTTAGTTTACTTTTTTGAGTATAAACAAAACAACCACAGGAGTAAACTATAGTTTACTCCTAATAATACTTTAGGTAGTACTTCATATCCGCCACATTTATTTACAGACTCAGGGTGCACGACACAGAACAACAGTAGCAAAGTGAACTTTTTTGGTGTTTAATCCCATGATATTAAAAGCAAAGAGTATTTTGGTTAATCATGGATCTGAATGGTGTATTTAAAAATAACGTCCTGTTTTTACAACAACAGTTGCGATTAAACAATGCTCAAATTGCGACCATTGCTAATTCAAAAGGGTTCACGCTAACCAAAGCCTATGTCGGCAAGTTTCTTAACCCAGCCAAAACCACCAATATCTCATTAGATAAAGTCGATACTATTGCTGCCGTATTCAACAAGCGTCCGGTTGATTTGCTCAATCCACTGGGTTTTGACGAAAACGCTAACCCCAAGGGTGTCGAGCATTTGTTGAACACAGCAATGCTGTCTGAGAGTATTTTAGATGTCGATATTGTGATGAAAGAATTGAATGTTGTTAACGCACAATTCAGAGCAAAGGCGATTGCCGTTGTGTACGAGCATAAAGTGACAGGTGGTGATACTGATTTGCGCTCACTGTTAACAACGTTGCTAAAATAGCAGGTGGCAACGCAACATTGGCAAAGTACGCGCTTTTAGTGTTTAATCCCATGATATTAAACGCAAAGACAATTTTGGTTAACCATGAACCTCAATGAGATATTTAAAAATAATGTGCTGTTTTTACAACAACAGTTGCGATTAAAGAATGCTCAAATTGCGACCATTGCCAGCACCAAAGGATACGCTTTAACCAAAGCCTATGTCGGCAAGCTTTTAAAACCATCAGTAATGACCAATGTATCACTGGAAAAAGTCAGTGCATTTTCCACCGTGTTTAACCAGCGTCCAATCGATATGCTCAACCCACTGGGTTTTAATGAAAATGGCAGCCCAAAAGGCACTGAACATTTATTGAATGTTGACGTTTTGACTGAAAGTATTATGGAGGTGGAAACGCTGATGGAAGAATCAGAATTGGTTGATGCCCAGTTCAGGGCGCAAGCTGTTACTTTGGTATATGACCATAAAATGCAAAACAATAAGTCTCAATCAAGTTTGCGGTCAGTGTTAAGTGCTTTGCTGGAAAACCAGACCAAATAAACAAAAAGCCACTGGTTATGTGACTAGGGCAATTTTGATATTTTACTGTTGTGATCATCTTGTAGTATGTCGTCTAAAAGTCGGGCGGCCTTATCATCTAGTACAATAAATTCAATGCACTTTTCTTTGGCGCTAAGGTTTGGATCACATTTGACAAAACGTCGGTGAGCCAAAATATCAACCGCCTTCGAATCAAATTCTGGCCTGACTCGTATCTTGAGAAATGTGGTTCTTACGATGTCAGCGCAAACACCAATAATAATAACAAATACCAGTGTGGTTATTGTGACTGCCATTTTGCAATACCCTTTTTAAAGTAAGCGATAGTTGGATAGAGACACACCAAAACCAGTAAGTTATTAAAGGTTGGTGCCATCGTTTGATAAATTGAGGTTGAATAGGCAAGCTCGAAGTAGTGTCGGTCAATATGTCGAAATGCTTGCAAGCAGACACCAGCAAAACCCAGAATAACAGCGGCAACGGCTTGATATTGATACACTAACTTTTTATCCCATGTTTTAAATACCACCAGCATCCACAAAGCGTCCCAACCTGCCCAAACGGCATAACGCCACACTTTATCGGTGTCCAATTTTATGACATCACAAAGAGTAATATAGCCAATATAATAAAAGAAAGTCGTTACCCCCGTTAATATCGCCCAGCGCTTATTTTTGAAAAATAACGCTAATGCGAAAGAAATAATTATCGTGCAAAGATGATAATTATCAACTGAGTGTAGAAAATCTAAAAAAGGATTAAACTTACATTCCACTGATTTATTTCCTAACTAAGCAGGTGGCGCTTGGGTGTCATCAACACCACCACCCACAACAATTTGCGTTTCTATAATCTCCTGTTGCAACCGTTCTCGCTCTGCGCCGTCATCCATATTCCTATGCGCTTCAATTGCCGCAGCCGCCCTTTCCTTCGCCTCATTTTTTGCCGCATCATCTTCACCAGCAGAGGTGGTGCCGACAATGGAGCAAGACAGTAAGAGACTTAATACAGAGGTGCCTAATATTTTTTTCATGATTTTTTTAACCTTGGTTACTGGCTTTGTTGCCGTAACAATCAATAATAATTAAATGGTGGTTATAACGCTGACTAAGCTGGTGGCTCATTTTGGCCTGTATCATTACCACCACCTGCAACAACTTGCGTTTCTATAATCTTCTGTTGCAATCGCTCTCGCTCTACCGGATCATCCGTATTCTCATGTGCTTCAATTGCCGCAGCCGCCCTTTCCTTCGCCTCGTTTTTTGCCGCATCATCTTCGCCAGTAGAGGTGGTACCGACAATGGAGCAAGATAGTAAGAGACTTAATACAGAAGTGCCTAATATTTTTTTCATGATTTGCTTAACCTTGGTTACTGGCTTTGCTGCCGTAACAATCAATAATAATTAAATGGTGGTTATAACGCTGATAAAGAAACAGCAATAGTACATAAGGTGAATTCATTCCTATCTAGGCTGGTGGTTTTTGTGGATCATCATTACCACCACCTGCAACAACTTGCGTTTCAAATTCAATTCCAGCACAGGTAGTGCCGACAATGGAGCAAGACAGTAAGAGACTTAATACAGAAGTGCCTAATATTTTTTTCATGATTTGCTTAACCTTGGTTAACCTTAATTAACAACAGTGAAACATTTAACACCGTTTATCATAGTAAAGCAAGATACCTCGGGACATTTGATGTTATTCAGCACTTATATCAAAATTATGGACTTACTCTGTGTGTCCCATTTGGTTTAAAGCGCATTATCAACCTTTCTTTTACCGCTTTAATGCAGCAGCAATCACATCACTCACCAACCGCCATCGCTTCAACCCGCTTAATGGTGTCTCGCAGGTCGATTGCAACAGGATCATCAAACAAACCAAAGACGCCTTCAAAGTGAATATCTGTAAACGGTGCCTGAGCCAACATTGACGGACTCATCACACCGTTTTGCGTCAGGTAATCAATAATGGTATTAACAAAGCGAATTTGCTGACTGTTGAATTTGCTCTCATCCAAATACGTCGCAAACGCGTCTTTGGCTGCGCCACGGTCTAACCCTACCAACTCACGAATAAACACACCCAGCGACTTATCAGGATGAATAGTCGACTGATACTGTGCCAAATCACCAATACCGCTGGCGTCGAATAACTTATTTTCTAACTCTTCTAAATCAAGCCGGGTGATCGACAGATTTCTTTTAATTCGTTGAATGGTTAAGTTGTTCTGATTGTCTTTAATGTAAAACTCAACTCGCTTGCGATACAACTCCAGTTCATTGCTGCCTGAGACAACATAAACCCCTGAGTTTTCACGTACCTCTATCAACTTATCTTGAAAATTAGTATAAACAATGGCGGTACTTTCTTGTTCGTCCGGGCTTAATGGCTCAGCTTCGGTGGGTAACATCGCGATATGCTGTTCTAACTCAGCCAAGTGGTCATTATTTAGTTGCAACCACATCTCAATTTTCTGATATTTTTCAACCAGTTGACGTTTGGGGCGAACAATAAAGTTATCAAAGCTCATGCCTGCCACACGGTTATGCAAGGTACTAATTAAATAACGCTGATATTTAGTGCCATAGTCACCAAACAGTTCACTGGCGGATAACTGCTGTATTAAGCTTAAGCGTTTTTCAAATATCGCCCGCGACAGCGATTTGACTGCGTATTCAAAGCAATATTAGGAGCACCCGGTAACGAACATATTCTGGTGAACTTTCTCAATTGCCTCTTGCAACCAACGATACCCATTGTTTCGGTTGTTATTTTAAATCCGTACAATGAGCGGGAATTTTTGACAGACAAATTAAGCATCGTTGATATAAAGGCGAAAGATGGACTAGGCGTGGTCTATCAAATCGAAGTGCAGCTGTCGACACCGAGCCACTTAGCTAACCGTATGCTGTACAACTGGTGTGATTTGTATAAAACCCAGATTAGTGGAGGTGATTCGTTTTCAGACTTAAAACCAGTCATTTCTATTTGGTTATTAAGTGGTCGTTATTATAAAGATGAGATAGTACACCATCACTTTGAGATGTTTGATCAACGGAATAAAGTCTTGATGACGGACCATTGTTCTGTTCATGTATTTGAGTTGGAAAAGTGGCGCAAACCTGAAACGTTACAACTAGAGGACATTTGGTTTCATCCCGCCCGGAAAAAGCGAGTGCTCGCAGCTTTTTCAGGGATGGAAGTGAAGCCAGGGATGGCTGAACCGGGGCAACCCTTCATGGACGAAAACAACGTTAATGTTTGTCGAGAACGTATTGCCAGATTCGTTAGTCACCTTTGAAGAGTTGAGGCACGCCATGAAAGTATTACAGACATTCTCAGAAAAGGAAAAAGCTTACCATTTGTATCAGGCGCGAGTGAATTATGTTCGTGAGCAACGAACCTTGGAGGCTGAGCGTGAAAAGGACTTGATGCTGAGGAAGCAAGCTGAGGCTTGGGCTCAAAGTGAGAGTGCCAGAGCAGAAAAAGCCGAAGTAGAAGCTAAACAAGCCAAAGCATTGATCCACAATCCATTTAAATTTTACTTAAAACCATTGCGTGACCTTCCTCAGGTTAACGTAATGGTTTTGACGGTGTATGTTACTTGCTTTTTAACTCCTTTTATCGAAACAGACCAACAAACCTTCAAATGACGCTCAAATCGGTTACTTTTTCTCCACTTGTGGTTTTTATCCTGTTCCTATGGTTTTCTCACGGGGTTTTTCGCGTATAATCTTCTGTACTAATGGAATTTTATCTTTAATTGCTAAACATAAGCGAGACCAGAATGCCCCCAGCAGGCACGTTTAAACGCACCATCCACACCGCATTTTATGACGCCATGTTTGGCGATAAGCCTTCCAGTGGAGAGTTGAATAACCTCGAAAACACCATTCTCACTAAAGTCAGGGATGTGCTTAATAATCCAGAAAAACTCAATCGCCATATTCCTCCGCTGCCCGTGCTGGTATTGCGCTTGTTGGATTTAACCCGTGACCCTCATGCCGATTTCGCCCAGCTCGCCAAAGTGATTGAACATGACCCTTCGCTCTCAGGCAGAGTGTTACAACTGGCTAATTCACCGTTTTATTTTCGTGGCGCGGCAAAAATCAAATCACTAGAAAAAGCCGTCTCGTTACTTGGCTTGTCTGGGGTGAGCAATATTGCCAGCACCATTATTATGGAAAAAATCAAACCCGCCAATCCGATTTATTACAAGATGTTTGGCAAACAAATTTGGGACCATTCGATTCAAACCGCCTATGCTTGCCGGGATTTTGCCATGGAAGCCGATGAAGAGGAGTTTTCGGGTTATTTTCTCGGGTTAATTCACGATGTCGGCAAGATTGTGATTTTTAACTGTTTATGTCAGGCGTTAGTCGGCAACTTTGACGATGAAATGCCCAGCAGCCATATTTTTAAAGCTTTAATGTCTGAAATGTCGGTGGATATGTCGGTGGCGATAGGCGAAGAATGGGATTTGCCGCAAGAGTTTCGCGACGCTCTGATTCAACAGCGAACCGGACAATTCTCAGCGCTCGGCGATGCCTTGTTCAAAGCCAATATTTTAACCGAGCTGTATTTGCTGACCAAAACCAAACTCATTCCGGAGCATAAATCTCAACAAATCATGCTCAAGCGTGGTATTGATCTCGACTACGCCGAAGACTTTTTTGGCGTCGCCGAAGAAGTTGTGAAGATGTAAATGAGCCAATACGACTACTAATATCTTTTACAGCACCAACATATAACCACAATAATGTTTACTTATACCAAAATACTGCTATCATTGATTTAGCCTATGGGGAGAGTTGACATGACTGGGTTAGAACAGAAGAAGCAAATGGTTTGAGTTTTCACTCTTGCTTGCGGTTATCGCCGCCACCATCGCTATTACTAAATTGTGGTTATAGCTCATCGATATAACCCCTGCGAGTTATGAAAAAAGGCATCAATCAAACAGTCTAACAACTGGTAATCAAAAAAACGCGAATGAATTCTGTCTCTTGATCACATCTTTAATGGTACTATCTAAATTTGATTGTCACTATTTAGCGTAATTGCTGATTTTGCGAATAAATTTGGGCATTATCTTTTTTATCTACAAAAGGTGGGCGTTGCTACGTGCTGTTACATTTTATCGAAACATAGAGCCGTCGCGCCCCCTAAAAAGGCGGTAATATCAAATGATTGTGATTACCTTTTAGAGAGCAGGCTCTTGTACAGTGGCGCAGAGCCTTAGTGATGCACACCAATACGAGTAAGTCGGTGAGGATTTCCAATTTTAATTTTGGCGATAGTTCCTTTTTCATACTTAACCGTTTCAATGCCGATGATTGCCAGATGATGTTATATGATCAGCGCTAAATTAATTACAGGCAGAATCATCAGTTCAAGTCCGTCGCTGCTAGACTGTCCACTTTTTGTGTGTATTTTGAGGAACATCCTCTAATATTTGACCGTTGTTCATCCTGATAGGGCAATGTTTTCTGTCATGGTTCGGTGTCCATCAAGCATCAGCATTAACGCCGCCCAACCCTCCCAAATAGTTTTCGTACTCACTCGTCCTGTCCTTTTACTATCGTGCCAGCCGCCCAGTTTCGCCAATGCATAATAACCCCAAAAAATGGAAGGCGGTTCTGTCGGGAGTTTCTTTTCCTCTATTTTCAACCACAGCATTTGCCATTCCACCACACTGAACATGAGCTCACAGGATTGCTGTTTGGCTTTTTCTTTATTTTCGGCCATCTCCTTTAATTGCATCAACCGCACTGCCACAAACGCTAAAATGGTACCCATGCGTTCAGTATTGGCACGGGTTTGCAGCCTCAGTTTTTCAACCTGAGTACCCTCTGATTTCCAAACTTTGTGGAAATCTTCTATCCGCCAACGTAACTCATAGTAGCGAACAATTTTTTGCGCATCTTCTATCGTGTTGATTGGTTCATTGGTGTATAAAAACCAGCATAAATCAGACGCTTCACCGCGTAAGTCAAGCTCACGGCAAATCACTAAGTTCAGCGACATTTCATCTCGGGTGTTTTTATCGGCGTCATGTGTTCTTTTGAAGGAAACTGAATGGTAACTGATGCCCATTTTCGCCGTCCGAGCGGGTCTATTTTTGGTGTTTTTACTTTTCCCTTTTTGTTCAATTTTAAGGGATTGTTCAGCCGCAACCGGAAAGTTTATCATATCCTTTAATTTGACGGTCTTATCATGATTGGGCAATTGAAGCGCTCGATTGTGCTGACACCGGATAATAAATCGCCTATCGTTATTTAAATGTTGATCCATATACTCATATGAGTCAGCTTCTCTGTCGCACACATGAATCACATTATCAGTTCGGATGAAGGTTTCGTCCATTTTGGCAGCAGATTCTTCCCAACGATAACTATCTTTCTCCTCTTTAGGTCGCCGCGCCCGGGCTGAACCGGAACCTTTCAACGCTTTTGGTAATTCACTACGAATATAATTCTGTTGATGTGCCAAGCCAATCACGGTTTCCGTGTCTGCATCTAGCGCAAGAATAGAATGCTGGAAAAGTGAGCGGCCTTTGACATCGCGGTTTTTGCCTGCCGGATTATTCCCAAGATCGTCACACACATCATGTGTATAACTTAACCCTGTGGTATCTTCGAGCGCAAGAACAAGACGGCGCTCAGCACATTCTGCCGCCGTTGTTTCAAAACCGGCCTGAGCGATGGCTGACGCATCAACATAATTATTTTCAATAAAACGGTAGGCCCCTTCAATACTGGCAGAATCCTTACTCGCTTTAACTACTGACTTGCCCGCCCCGTCGGCCATATCAGCGGCGACCTTAACCAAGCGTTTTGTTCTTCTTTTGTCATTCAACTGCGCTTTTCCGAAAGTTTTTTCAGCCCAGCTTTCGGCATCGGATTCAAACATCTACTGACCACCCTGTGAAAAAAGCGTATTTGATCACAATGGTGAAAAAAAGCAAGTGAAATATCACAGTTAATTTCAATGATACTAAATAAGACACAAGTTTAAGCTGAATCAGACACAAGCCAAAAATGCAAATAAAGATGTGACTAAGAGACAGAATGAATTCGCGTCTACACGACGTAGACGAGAATTTATTCTGTGCGGTTTAATCGCCTAAAAATGATAACTCATCCGCCCATAAACAAACCGACCGTCGGTGGTATACGCCGAGAATCCAGAGTAGGGAAAAATCTGATTAAAGTTTGAAAAGCCAATATTGCTAACGGTATCTTGCGGATATTCGTCGAACAGGTTATTGGCACCGATGGCCAAACTGAGGTTTTCGGTTAGGTTATAGCTAACGTCCAAATCGGTGATCCACTTGGCTTTTAACACCTCATGACCATCGACATTACTTGAAGCGTCTATTACCTCGCCGTAACGGCTGGCTCGCAAGGTAACTTGCAAGTCATCTAGCGTCCAGGTGGCGCTGAGATTAAGTTTATCCTCTGGTGTGCCAAGTTCAAAACGGGCGATTTCGCGACTAGAAAACACCACATAGCTGTCACCCAGCGCATTCAATTCTGCCGGATTATCCTTGAGGTTTTTCACTTCGGTATCATTAACATTCAATGCTGCACTTAAGCGTAAATTGCCTGCCCCATCGAGGCCAAAATCATAAGTGGTGACAATATCAACCCCTTTTGTTTCGGTATCGATAGCATTGGTGAAATAGCGGGCGCGTTGGGTGTTGAACTCGCCAGCATTTTGTAAAATCTCAACCACCGCACTGCCGCTAAGGTTTTCGGATAACACGATACGATCATCAATATCGATTTGATAGGCATCTACCGTCAGATTGAAATTGCCGACGTTATAGACAAAACCAAAGGTCATATTAACCGATTCTTCGGCGTCCAGCTCCGTTGAACCCAACGCCACTGCCGCCGGATGATCGACCGGAAAAATCCCCACTTCACTGGGAATGCCGTTATCAAATACCGTCGCCACCGAGGTATAAGACGTTTGCGCCAACGACGGCGCTCTGAATCCTGAGCTGATGGCACCGCGTAATGAAAAGTCATCGGTAATAGCCAATCGTGAAGCCAATTTGGCGGTAAAAGTCGAACCAAAATCGCTGTAATCTTCATAACGTCCCGCTAGGGCGACGTTAAAATCGTCGGTCAAATTAGTGTCGAATTCAACAAACAAGGCATTATTATGACGGCCTCTGTCGGTAGCACTTGCCGGAGAAAAACCTGACAATACCTGTGCGCCACCTGCGGCAACCGGGTTGCCATCGGCGTCTAGTACTGTTTGATAAGATGCCAGTTCGCCCGCTTCAATTTGATAGTTTTCTTTACGATATTCCGCACCGAAAGCGACAAAAACGCCATCACCAATACCCATATCGACGATGGTGTCGACGGTGATATTAACCAACGTTTGGTCATAAATCAGGCTACCGTTATCGAAACTGGTGGGACTGTTTGCGCCCAATGAAGTATTGATGCTGTTTTCGACTCGAAAGTTAAAATCATTCTCGCCATAGTTGGCGCTGATATCCCAGTTCCATTCGCCTGACTCGCCGCGTACACCTAAAGCCAGCGAGCGGTCTTCGACATCACTGGCGATGTGCGGCAAAAAGCCGTCGGGATACACGGATGAAACATTGCGGCTGTCTTTGGCACGGCGGTAAAAGCCTGCCGATATGCCGTCGCGCTGACCATAGCTGCCAAACGAATACAGTTCAGTGGTATCGTCAATGGCGATGCCGAGGTTATAAAACAAAGCGATATCTTCAACATCAGCCTTGCCGAATTTATGGTTGGTGCGGTCGAAAGTTAATTCTCGCGGGTCGAGATTGCCATTTTCATCCCGGTCATATTGCTCCCGTGGATCAAAGCCCGAGCGATTGGTCGGTTTACGGTCGCGAGATTCAAAAGACAAATGCAAAAAGCCATCATCGCCAAGGGATGTTCCCCAGTCACCAGCAATCGTGGTGATGCCGCCATCGCTGGCTTTGCGGTCGCCATTGGTAATAAAATCCAAATCGCCATTGGCATCAATACCAGTTGATTGAAGGTTCGGCACACCATCAACAGTGGTGTCGTATTTACCGTAGCTGACACTCAAACTGCCGCCCTCATCGGCATCTTTAAGGATAATATTGATCACCCCGGCAATCGCATCTGAACCATATTGCGCCGCCGCACCATCGCGTAAAATCTCGATGCGTTTGATCGCCGAAGTCGGAATGGTATTCAAATCAACCGCCGTAGACCCTCGTCCAACCGTGCCATTAAGATTAAGTAAAGCGCCGCTATGGCGTCTTTTGCCATTAACCAAAACCAACGTGTGATCAGGTGCTAAACCGCGCAATACCGCCGGGCGAGAATGGTCGGTGCCATCGGCAATCGCAGCATTGGGGTAGTTAAAACTCGGCACCAAATTAGCCAAAATCTGACTCACTTCCAGCTGCCCAGTCGAGACCAAATCATCAATATCCAGCACATCTACCGGCACGGTACTTTCGGCGACCGTACGGTCATTACGCCGCGAGCCAGTAATGGCAATTTTTTCAATAGGAGCGTCGGCTTCGGTTTCTGCGGCTTGTAACTGATAAGGCGTAAGTCCAGCGGTTAAAGTGATAATACTTAAACCCAACGCCTGACTGACGCGGCTGGCAATTTTGGTGCGCGATGTGGTTAACATGATGATTTCTCTTTTCTTCTGTGGTGTTTTTATGAGGTCAAACCAGTGGATGGTTACGCCAAGGTTATCAAAACAGACACAGTTTGGCTAGTGTAACAGCCGACACAGTGTAACCACCAATGCCAACAAACTATCTGTAATCACAGATATCTACAATAGCAGATACTTTTTAGGAGTCAGGTAAATGAAAGATGATGAACAAAATCCAACATTACAACGCCATTATGGCGGTGCCGTCTCAGGCGACCAATTTTGGCCCAGACCTGAGATTATTGACAATCCGGTCGAGACCTTAAAAGGTGGTGAAAGCGTCTCGTTATTTGGCTTACGACGTATCGGCAAATCATCAGCGATGAAAGAAGCTGCCCGTATTATTGAAGCCGATGACAAAGACAAAGCTGGGCATTACATCATCATTGATATTGATGTCCAAGACTATAACGCGCTGGATAAACTCATCACTGAAATACTGCTGAAACTGCCTGCTGAAAGCTCGATGTACAAAACGGTCAAAGCCAAATTGCTGGGCAACCGCTATTTACCCGAAGCCTTAAAAGAAGGCTTGAACTTGCTATTCAAAAACAAAGGTGGTGACACTCAAGCATTTGCCAAGCATATTCCAGGTTTCTGGGGACCTATCTGTAAAGAAATCACCACCGCCATAGCTGAAAGTAAAACTCAACTGATTTTAATGATCGATGAATTTCCTTACATGTGTAAAAATCTGTTGGCTCACGAAGATGGCAGGGATTTTATTGATTCAGTTGCTGGCTACCTTTCGTCAGTGGCGAGATGGACCGATCACGATGGTGATCAGTGGTTCAATTGGCATGACGTCCTTAGTTAGGCAGCATCAGCTCGAATTTGTTCATTTTAATGACTGTATCCCTATTGATATGCCACCACTATCGTCAAAAGCAGAAGCCAAAGAGATGGTTAATGCGTTGGTTGATACCTCGGTAGTCAAAGGTTGGCAAACTGGGAGCACTGAAACCTTGCTCGATGAAATTGCCGCTTATTATCCCAGCTTTATCCAGTATGCGTTTAGCCGTATTAAAGCAGCAAGAGCGGTTAACAGCCAACAAATTGAAGATCTCTTTGCTGAGATTATTCGCCCTAGTTGGGATCGAACTTTTTTCAATCAATTTGATGATCGGCTAAAAATATACGATGCGCCATTACGTGATTTGAGTTACACCGTTTTTACTCAAGTAGCCAATGTAACCGACACTCCGATAAAGCACAAAGACCTTAATAAAGCTCTTTCAGCAGCAAGCCTTGATGAAGTACTAAAAATACTTAAAGAAGATGGCTTTCTCAGCTGTCGAATTGCTCGCGATCATAGTGAAACTTGGCAGTGTTTAAACACATGACAGCCTCTTTTATTAACCGTTTTAACACCCATGAAACCCCGGATGATGCCATCATCAGCCTTGAAACTGGACGGGGCGATATTCGCCAGCAAATCCTCGAAACCGTGCAGAATAATTTGCAACAGCCACTGGTAGTATCGATATAGACTATACCAAGCCGATATTTCACGCCCTTGAAGAAATCCACCTAACGCCGTGGAGCGAAGACGACTGTATCGACTATTTTAAAGCCTTGTGGCAATTTAAAAAACAACCATTATTGGATAATAAACAAATCGCTAAAGCCCGGGCTATCAGCGGCTTTATCGGTGGTAACCCCAGATTAGCCCGTTTACTCAGTGATGTAATCACCACCGAAGATGTGATGAGCGTCGCCGCAACGTTAGACAGCTTAGTAGAAAAGCGGCTGGCAGTCGTGAAAACTTGTATCGGGTGACAGACCGGGTATTTGTGCATTTTTATCGCACCCGGTATGGCGGTGTCACTCGCGATGATAGTCCGCTGCTGGCTATTACTGATTTATTGAAGACTTTTTTTTCTACTGATGAGAAGCGACAAAAGGCTAGTCAGCTTTTGAATGATGGCATGTTGAAGGAAGGCCGGTTGATGGCTGATTTGGCTATTGCTGAGCAGGGGTTGAGGAGTGATGCTACATACAACCACTATTTTGACAGCTTTCCTAAGAGGTTTTCAAATTACCTGCTGGCTGTTGAGCCTAGCAATATAAAGGTGAAAACCGACCTAAAACAGGTATTAATCCTATGCGAAACCACCGCTAGCTCATACCATTTAAAACGTTTTGAAGAAGCAGTAGCAGTTGGGGATCAGGTTGTGGTGCTGGCAAAAGAGATTAATGATAAAGTCTATCAGGCACAATCGTTAAGGCTTATAACTATTTCACTTAAAGCACTCAATCGTCAAAACGAAGCATTAGATTCAATCCGGGCAGGATTGGCCTGTGTAGAAGGAACTTCTTTAAGTAAAGAGCAATTCCAAACTGCTCAGCATCACCCAATCCAATACTGATGAACGCTTACCAAAACCTTTCGAATGGCTGCCTCAACTGTTTATAGCCGCCACAAGAGCCAAACAATGGCCTGCCCTTATCACGCTCTGGCAGCAAAAAAAAGATGATTTTGAAACGCATATTAAAAAGTGGTCATATAACAAACCAGGTTATTTATTAAACGAAATAATCAAAGAAAACGACCCAGTGGCAGTACTACACTCAGCTCACCCAGAGGGCATCGTCAAAGACAGCTTGTAAGCCTTGCTGGCTCACTGCGAAGCTGCCGACTTTCTCAGCAATATCGCCGATTTACTGGCAAGCACCTTCACCAGTCATTTCAGCCGTGAAATAGACTTACTTAAAGCTGCTGCGATTTATCATCAGGCCAATCGTGACCCGGCGGCTTTGGCCCGTGTTGATCCAGATATCAGCACCGCGTTAATTCTCGTCTACGTCGCGTAGACGAGGTTTCAACCTCGTTAATGTTGAGAGATAATTACCATCTTAATTTATCCGGTATGGAGAGGATCATGAACGTATTAACTGCCAACGAATTGAAAACCAAAGGCATCTCAGCGATTGAAACCTGTTTGCAAGTCGCCGATGAAGCCGTTATATCGGTTAGAGGGAAAGATAAATATATCATCATGGGTATAGAAAAATACAACGCCTTCAAGGAATATAAACTTACGATGGCGATACAACAAGCCAAAACCGATATAGAGGCTGGGCGTTTTGTCAAAGAAACGGCACAGCAGCACATCAACAGCATGAATGATGAGGTTTAACAGAGTGTCCCTCCTACAGATTTACACTGGATTTTAACTGTCCCGCCATGTAATCTACCTGACCCGCTATACGAATTAACTTTAACCTTCACCTAAAGAGATGATATGCAACAAAAATTACGAGTTGGTTTATTATTGGATGACTATGACGTAGCCGCGTGGTTTTTCAAAATGGTCGAAAATATCATCGATAGTGATTACGCCGAGATCACGGCGGTTATCCTCAACGATACTCAGCCGGTGGTGATGAATAAAACCCTAGTTGAAAAAATCGTCAGTAACCGGGGGCAACTACTTCCCCGAGTTATCAGAAAAACCCTTGAGGTAACTTACGATAAACTCATCGAGCGCAACACTTATTTGCCCAATGCTAATGCGGTGCAAAACACCGAAGCCCTGTTAAAACAGGTGCCTGCCATCAAGGTTAAACCGGTTCAAAAAAGACGCTCTGATTATTTCAGTGATGAAGATGTGGCTAAAGTCGATGGGCTGGATATTGATATTCTGGTCAGAGGCGGCTTTGGTATTCTTCGCGGTGGTATTTTAAAATCTGCCAAATATGGCATTTGGTCTTATCATCATGGTGATAATTTTGTTAATCGTGGTGGTCCAGCTGGTTTTTGGGAAAGTATGGAAGGCTGGGATGAAACCGGGTCGATTTTGCAAATTCTCACCGAAGATTTGGATAACGGCAAAGTCTTAAGTCGCTCATTTTCTTGCACCGATAGCATGTCGGTCACCGACAGCAGAAGCGGTTATTACTGGAAATCGCTGTCTTTTATGACCCGAAAAATGCAGGAACTGTACAATTCGGGTGAACAGGCTTTCTTTGAAAAAGTCACCTATGACAACCGCCATCCGATGTTTTATTCACAGCGGCTGTATCTGATGCCAACCAACGCTGAACTGGCGAAGCTAACTTTCAATAAGCTGGTTGAAAAAGCCAAAGTGATCTACAACAATCGTTTTGTGCGGGAACAGTGGATTTTAATGTTCCATCTGAAAACCGAGTTTTCATCGTCGCTGTGGCGTTACAAAAAGATTATTCCACCCAAAGACAGGTTCTGGGCCGATCCGCATGTGATCTACAAGGACGACACTTATTATATTTTCATCGAAGAGCTGTTTTATAATACCCAAAAAGGCCATATTTCGCTGATCACCATGGATAAAAAAGGTAAATACACTCAACCTAAGACCATCATTGATAAGCCGTATCACCTGTCGTATCCGTTTGTTTTTGAGCACAACAATACGCATTACATGATCCCCGAATCCATCGAAAACAACACTATTTCGCTGTTCAAATGCACTGAATTCCCACATAAATGGGAGCTTGAAATGCATCTGATGGAAGACATCAAGGCGGTTGATACCACACTGTTTTATCACAACAATAAGTGGTGGATGTTCACCAATATTGTCGAAAATGACGGTGCATCCACTTGCGACGAACTGTTTTTGTATTACTCAGACGATTTATTAACCACTGACTGGCAACCCCACCCACTCAATCCGATTTTCTCAGATTGTAAGGTGGCACGTCCTGCGGGCAAGATTTTTGTTGAGAATGGCGCGATTTACCGACCTTCGCAAGATTGCTCAAAACGCTATGGTTATGGCTTTAATATGAATGAAATCACCGTGCTTGACGAAAATAACTATGCCGAAACCCTAGTGTCGAGTGTCAAACCGAATTGGGATAAAAATATCATCGGCACTCATACCTTCAATCGGGAAAATCGGTTGCATATTATTGATGCGATTTATAAGCGCAGACGGTAAAAATTGAGAATTGACAGGCGGACACAAGGACACCGCCTGATCACGGCTCACACGGCTCAATCCAAATACAGCTGGCCATACGCCCACTCACCCCATCACGACGATAAGAATGAAACAGCTCATCCTGGGCATAACTGCAATACTCACCGCCATAGATTTTACTGACGCCGAGCGCATTTAGCTGATGAGTCGCTAGCGCATAAATATCAGCTAGCCATTTATTTTCTTTATCATTACAAGAAATAAACGCCGCTTGATTGTCTGTTGATAAGGCAATAAAAATATCCCTGACATCATCACCCACCTCAAAGTGTTTTTGACTGATGGCAGGTCCGAGCCAAGCCAGTACTTCACTACGGTTTTTAGCACTTTCGGTAGCAAGCGCATTGGCAATAATGCCATTTGCCAATCCCCGCCAACCGGCATGAACCGCAGCGACAAAAGAACCTTTAGTATCAGTCAGTAAAATAGGCAGACAATCGGCAGTGAGCACGGCGCAAACCAATCCGGGTGCAGTGGTGATGCTGGCATCAAACGATTCGTTAGGCTCACTGGCAGATTTAAGCTCAATGATTTTATTAGTATGGGTTTGATCTAACCAGATGGGTTCGCTTGGCAGTTGTGGTCTCAGCTCAGCCCGATTTTTCATCACGTCGGCGGGGTTATCGCCAACGTGAGTCGCCAGATTAAATGAATGATAAGGCGGTGATGAATGGCCGCCACGACGGGTTGTGATGATGGCTTTGATATTGGCTGGGGCTGACCAGTCGGGGCGGATAAAACTAATATTCGACACTAATATTCAACGCTAATACTCAACGACGGGATTCGCTTTGTAATCTGCCCGCAACCCTTCGGTTAATTTAACCATATCCTCTGGAATAGGCGCGTGCCATTCCATCACTTCGCCAGTAATCGGATGTGCTAAGCTCAACATCGCGGCATGTAATGCCTGACGCTTGAAACTACGCAGATTTTTTGTCAACTCCGGTGAGGCGTCTTTAGGCGGCTTAGCTCGGCCACCATAAACCGGATCGCCAATCAGCGGGTGCAGCAAATGCGCCATGTGGACGCGGATTTGATGAGTTCGCCCAGTTTCGAGACGTAACCGAATACGGGTGCTGGTTCTGAATTTCTCGGCAATACGAAAATGCGTCACGGCTTCTTTGCCAAACTCGT
Source organism: Alteromonadaceae bacterium (assembly GCA_965277695.1). Classification (GTDB taxonomy): domain Bacteria; phylum Pseudomonadota; class Gammaproteobacteria; order Enterobacterales; family Alteromonadaceae; genus JABSOG01. Next base: position 2,640 of record CBDIDQ010000106.1, on the reverse strand, counting down.
TAACCGCCATATGGGTGCGTTTGGTTGGGTGTCGACCAATCGGTTTGTCGACTTTACCGCCGCCAGTCAAGGTGCCTGCGCAGATAGCCTCATATTCACGAGTCACTTCTCTGTCTTGAATGCTGGCAACCAAATGGGTTTGGGCTTCGACCGTTTTGGCAACAACCATCAATCCGGTGGTATCTTTGTCAAGACGATGAACAATGCCCGCTCGCGGTACATTAACAATGCTAGGGTAGAGAAATAACAAGGCGTTCAGCAAAGTGCCGTCGCTGTTGCCTGCACCGGGGTGTACTACTAATCCCGCAGGTTTGTTGACCACCACAATGTGGTCGTCCTCATAAATAATATCCAGTGGAATATCTTCAGGGGCAAATTCGATGGCTTCTTCAATCACCGCTTCTACGGTGACCGTTTCGCCGCCGATTAATTTAACCCGGGGTTTGGTGATGACTTTACCGTCTACAGCTACGTTGCCAGCGAGGATCCAATCTTTTATGCGCATTCTTGAAAAATCAGGAAACATTTCGGCGGTTATCTGGTCTAACCGCTTACCTATTAATGAATCCGGGACGGTAGCTGCTAGTGAAACACTTTCTGACATACTTTGATCATCTTCTATGTAAATTTCTCAGTGCAAGCGGCGCTTGGCTGAGTTAGAATCGGCATGATACTTTATTTTCACTTTATTTCTAACCCTATTGGCTCGTTTTCCAGGTAATTTAATGCAAAACATAAAAAAAATTGGACGGTTACTCTCACTCGTCACCGTATTATCCATAACCGCTTCATTAACCGCTTGCTCCTCGCAACCCATAGATGATGTAGAGACGGTAAAAAACCAGCGCACTGCGCTGACGTTATACAAAGAAGCCAAAGAAACCCTCAACAACGGTTTATACGCCCGGGCAATCGAACTGTTAAATACACTCGACTCTGCTTATCCGTTTGGACCGATGTCAAAACAAATTCAGCTCGATTTGATTTACGCCAACTATAAATCCCTCAACACCGCTCAGGCAATTGCCAGCATCGACCGTTTTATCAGTCTCAATCCTAACGATCCGGATTTAGATTATATCTATTACATGCGCGGTCTGACCAACATGCACAGTGACGAAAACCTGTTTCAGGACATGTTTGGCATCGACCGAGCCGATAAAAATATCGAGCACTCCCGTGAAGCGTTCCAAAACTTCAAAACCCTGGTAGAAAAATACCCCGAAAGTAAATATTCTAGCGACGCCAGAAAGCGCATGGTGTTTATCCTCGACACCCTCGCCCGCCGTGAATTATATGTCGCTAAGTATTATATGAAGCAAGGTGCTTATCTCGCCGCCGCCAACCGGGGTAAATATATTCTCGAAAACTATCCTAATTCGCCAAAAACCGAAAAAGCCTTAGAAGTGATGATTGAAAGTTATGAGCAATTAGGACTGGACCAGTTAGCCGATGATTCAAAAATGGTGATGAAGCTGAATTACCCTGAAAATAGCATGAGCCAGTAGGATTCATGATTAAATGAAAAGCACCTGCGTTGTGCTCCTGCACGCAGGCATTGCTACATTACATCCATGTACTACCTGCGTTGTGCTCCTGCACGCAGGCATTGCTACATCCATGTACTACCTGCGTTGTGCTCCTGCACGCAGGCATTGCTACATCCATGTACTACCTGCGTTGTGCTCCTGCACGCAGGCATTGCTACATCCATGTAGCAAAAAAAACCGCGTTCAGATCACTCTGAACGCGGTTTTTTATTCTATCGACTACCTATTAGATAGCCTCTTCATCCTCTTCACCGGTACGAATACGAATGACTCGGTTTACATCGAAGACAAAAATCTTACCGTCACCAATTTTACCGGTCTGAGCAATACTAACGATGGTTTCGACGCAGCGATCAAGATCTTCTTCTTTTAAGATGATTTCTAGTTTGACCTTAGGTAAAAAGTCAACCATGTACTCTGCACCGCGATACAATTCGGTATGACCTTTTTGACGACCAAATCCTTTCACTTCGGTTACCGTCATCCCGGTGATACCAATTTCAGATAATGCTTCACGCACATCATCCAGTTTAAACGGCTTTATTATGGCTTCGATTTTTTTCATTTTTGTTTTCCAACTGAAATACAGACCCCAATGGTATAATAATTTTTACAAACAAAAAAGTCGGTTTATCCCGCATTTTGCCAGAATTTGTTTAATTGAGACCATTAGTTGTAATAGAATACGGCCACTTTGTTCAGCGAAAGACCTTTATATGAATCAGCAACAAATTGTTAACGAAATGAAAGTTTTGCCCAGCATAGACCCACAAGCAGAAATAGCCCGTCGAGTTGACTTCATCAAAAGCCAGCTAACCCAATCCGGATTAACCCATTTGGTACTCGGTATCAGCGGTGGTGTCGATTCATCCACCTGCGGTCGTCTGGCACAATTAGCAGTAGATCAGCTCAATGACGAAAAACACACCGACAACTATAAGTTTGTTGCCGTCAGATTACCTTACGATACCCAAGCCGACGAAGCTGACGCGCAAAAAGCCTTGGATTTTATCTCTCCCAGCATCAACCTGCCGGTCAATATCCATGCTGGCGTTGATGGCATTCACAATCAGTCCACCGCCGCATTGCG
>CBDIDQ010000105.1:0-102595 GCA_965277695.1 Alteromonadaceae bacterium | reverse complement strand
AAATGAAGCCACATTTAGAATATTTTTTTTATGAATCAATGTTTAGCCCCAGAGTCAGGCAGACAAAACGCAATGAAATTGAAAATACGGTTTATCAAGATGTTACCGATATTTTGGATGATAATGAGAAACTAAAACAATATTTACCGGTTTATCCCAGCAGTATTATTGAGTTGTTACGGGTCTTGTCTGGGCCTGAAAGTAATATAAATGATATTGAAACGGTGATCAGTCGAGAAGCCTGTGATCGCCGTTAAGGTGATTGCTACCGCAAATAGTCTTTTTATCTAAACAAAGTTAATGCAGAGCCTTCAGTTTTAGCCAATCAAGAGCCTGTTGATAATTTGCATGATGCCATCAGTCGGATAGGGATCAGCGGGATTAATAATATTGCCAACAGTTATTTGTTGCAGGACTCTATGACAGTGAATCTTGAAAACTATCAAATGTTTGGTAAAACCATTTGGCAACACTCATTACATGTGGCGTTTATTTGTCGCGATTTTAGCTGGTAAAGATGGAGCAGATAACCCTCAGTTGTATTATTTGATGGGTTTGGTGCACGATATTGGCAAGATAGTGATTTTTAATGTGCTATCAAACGCTTACAGCGAACGCTCAGGGGATTATCTGCCTTGCAGTAAGCTGTTTATTGAGTTGATGACTAGTAAGTCGGCATTAATCACTGAGCGCATTATTGAGCAGTGGCATTTTCATGATGCGATTGTTGAAGCCGTGAAACGCCAAAAACATGAGAAGAAAGTCGGCATGGCGAAAACTTTGTTTATCGCCAACTTGCTAAGCGAGTCTTTTATCATGATTAAAAATGGTTGTTTTGAAGGCCAAGACGGTATTGATTTACTGGTGAAAAAGCATGGTGTGGAGCAAAAATACGTTGATGAGTTTTTTAATGTTGCTGACACCATAGCTGATGCTTGCACGACTTAAACGGCAGTTAGGCAGCATTAGGTGGCTTAAGCGACTTAGGCGGCTTAGGCGACTGAATGTTACATTTCTTTGATAGTTGAGTTACTTTTTCTTTGTTATTAAGTTACATTAGCGACCTTAATTTGTAAAAAGGAAAGTGTAACATGACAAGTCGAGGTTCTGTACTTGGTAAAACGGTATCTTCTAATGAGAATATCAGGCTGACAGCTTGGTTAAAGGAGAAACGGTTGGAAAAGGGCCATAGTATGCGTAGTTTTGCCCAGTTGCTGGGTGCTCCTCATACCTTTATTGGTAAAATTGAAAATAGTGAACGTCGTCTGGATGTGGTTGAATATGTAAAATATTGTCGAGCATTAGGTGTGGATCCTAAGGAGGGGCTGGATTCGTTGGAGGGTGAATAAAATCATGTTTTAAAGGCTGGTATCAGGGGCTGACACCACAGGCTAGTCAAGGCGCGAACATTTTCGCGCCATCAATTGCATGTATCTATTATCTCGTCATTTTCTTGACAAACACCACCACAAACAATGCCAAGGTAAAGCTGCCCGAGAAGGCTTCGAGCGCAGCGACAACTCTTGATAATCCAATCGGCGTGATATCGCCATAGCCGAGCGTGGTAAAGGTGACGACACTAAAGTATAAGCAGCTGATAAAATCATAAAAATTTTGCTGTAATGTGTGGTTGAAGTCCAGCGAAGTAATAACATTACCTGATTGTACCCCAAGGGCAAAATAACATAGTGAGCAGATAAAAATAAATGATAGTGAAAAGGAGATCACGTTGAGGGGCTTTTCGCCGTAGCCACAAAGTAAGTCAACGAATTTGGAGGTGACTCTTTGCATTGAGTATTTCGGTAACTGCAAGCGGCGCATGATTAACTCTTTATGGGCAAATTTTCCGCTGGCTTCGAACAGTCCTTGTTGCTCCGTAGCTTTGCGTAAATCTCGATAGATTTCTTCTGATTGTTCAAAATTATCCAATGCCTTGTCTAAGTCACCTGCCTTTTCGGCCTGACGGCCAATTTGCTCCTGCTGTATGGTGTTGCCAACGTTAAGATTGTCTAACCTAGCGCCGATGAGTTTTACGCCTAACAGGTTGCTTTGGTTGAAGTTGCAACAATGAATATTGGCACCGCTTAAATCGGCTTTCATTATTGAGCCGTTGGTTAACGTCAGATTAAACAGGTGGGCGTTAGTCAGGTTGGCTCGATACAAGTCTGAGCCAGATAAATCATAACCTTGGGATTTACCTCGCTTGACTAGGTTGAGTCCTTTGAGGTTGGCGCGTTTTAACTTTAAGCCATAAAGAAACCCGCCGTCTTGGGCATAATGTTCGAGCTTTTCAGTGATGTCCATGCCACTTTTGTCAAACTTGGGATCATGCCACCAGCAGTAGCCAGCGCCCATTTCTTTATTTGGACACGAGTGGCCATCGGCAGTGACATATTTGCATTCAGCGAGTTCAGCCATTCAGGGTGTTTTTCTCTGGGGAGGTTGTTGTTAAGCTTATTATTAACAGGATTGTTATTTATCGCAATAGACAAGATGATAAAAAGCTAATTGGTAGGCGGTGCATTTATGCTCGCTGGATTATACAAAAGCTGATGGTGATCGATAAAGGTGGTGGAGGGGGCAGGATTTGAACCTGCGAAGGCTGAGCCGTCAGATTTACAGTCTGATCCCTTTGACCACTCGGGAACCCCTCCACATTTAATATGGAATCGCTATTTTATTTCTAGCTGAGAAAATGAAATGTGGTGGAGGGGGCAGGATTTGAACCTGCGAAGGCTGAGCCGTCAGATTTACAGTCTGATCCCTTTGACCACTCGGGAACCCCTCCACATTTCGGATGAGAATACTAACAGAACTTTTCGCTTTGTAAAGCTTAAAAAAGGCGAAAAGTGTTTAAAAAAGAATAAAAAACACTAAAAAAATAAGCAGCTTAGCCGATAACCACTGTAATCGAATTTCACTGGTGTATTAATATGCAAAGCGACGCAATTTTAGTCAATGAACTACAGCTTGGTAGCCAATTAGGCACGGCAATTAAGCAAAAGCGCACTGCGGACTTTGGCTTGTTGTTGGCGATGATGTCACATAATGTACTTGACCACGGTGTGTTTAGCTTACCCAGTGATGAACCACAGCACCAATCAGCTGATGAAGCGCAATTGAGAATGGAGTTGGGTTTGTCTGTTAGCCCGGCTTTTTCGGCCAATGAAAACAGTGTAAACCAAGCGTTGTTGTTAGGCGTTGATTTACATACTGAGGGATTAAGAGAAGTGAAGCTTAACGGTTACCTTAAACCGGAGCCTTTGGCGCTTGTCGATGATATCAAATTTATTCCTGGTGAAATCTTGTCAAATTGCGAGCCTGCGGTAATGCAGCGTTATCAGCTTAAAGAGGACAAGATCGCCGTGCCACTAGAGCACGACGAAGCGGGTTTATATGAAGTGTTGGAGAGTATGGCAGCCTAAGACTTCGCGAAATTAATAATTAACATTCGATAATATTAACAGCCAAACCGCCTCGGGCGGTTTCTTTGTATTTGGTCTTCATATCGTTACCAGTATCCCACATGGTTTTAATCACTTTATCCAATGAGACTTTTTGTTCACCAGTGCCGCGTAATGCTAGCCTTGAAGCATTAATTGCTTTGACTGCTCCCATGGCGTTACGCTCGATGCAAGGTACTTGCACTAAACCACCAACCGGATCGCAAGTTAGGCCAAGGTTGTGCTCCATGCCAATTTCAGCGGCGTTTTCGACTTTTTCAGGGCTACCACCCATGATCTCCGTTAACGCTCCTGCCGCCATTGAGCAGGCAACGCCTACTTCACCCTGACAACCGACTTCGGCACCAGAGATGGATGCATTCTTCTTATATAGAATACCAATTGCAGCGGCGGTGAGTAAAAAGCGGGAAGCAATTTCTTCATTGACTGGATGAATATATTTATCGTAATACATCATTACCGCAGGAATGATCCCCGCAGCACCGTTTGTTGGGGCGGTTACGACTCGACCACCAGCGGCATTTTCTTCATTAACAGCTAAAGCAAATAGGTTTACCCAGTCCATTACAATTAAGGGGTCAGTTGATTGTTCTACTGATAAGCGCAAATGCAGGGAAGGGGCGCGACGTTTAACTTTCAGGCCACCAGGCAAGATCCCCTCATGTTTGATGCCGTTTTCGACACTCTCTCGCATGGCTTGGAAAATGGTCGTCAATTTGCTTTTGATTTCGCTCTCTTGCGCTAGGGCTTTTTCATTTTCGAGCATCAGGGTTGAGATACTGAAACCTTTTTCGGCGCAAATGGCCAATAACTGTTCTGCTGACTCAAAGGCGTATGGCATGGTGATGCCTTTGACTTCTTCGCTTTTACTGCTGACCAGATCATCAAAGTCGTCGGCATTAACAATAAAACCACCGCCGATGGAATAATAGGTTTCACTGACTAATAAATCATCACCACTACCATTGTCGCAATAGGCATGTAGTGTCATGGCGTTAGAGTGACCGGGCAAGGTCTTTCTGCGGTGAAAGGTGATCGCATCTTTGCGGGGGAACTTGGCTTTGTGATCGGCTGCTAATGCAATCTCTTGTTCTTGGTCAATTGAAGCTAATAATTCGTTGACGATAGTTGGGTCGATAGTTTCTGGTTCATATCCGGCTAAGCCGAGGATCACCGCTTTACCTGAGCCGTGACCTTTACCTGTTTGGCCTAAAGAACCAAAAAGTTCGACTGATATGGCAGTGACTTTAGCTAGTTGGCCACTGGCAATAAGGTTGTCGATAAAAAGTTTGGAGGCACGCATCGGGCCAACTGTGTGGGAGCTGGAAGGGCCAATGCCGATACTGAAAATATCAAAGGTACTGATCATAGAGTGGTCTTCTTAAATGGTTCGTTGATATTGAAATGGGATTTTATCTTAGCTTAGCGCAGAAGTATTGTATCTTTGACGGCTTTATTGTTATTTATACGATAAAAGCCTTGGTCTACTGTTTAGCCTATCGTTTGGCTAGGCTGAGGATCTGCGCTTCGCTGAGCTGAAGCTCTGCCGTGAGCATTTTGAGTTCCATTTTTCTCAGGGCAATGGCGGTGTCATCTGTGGCTGGGGTGAGAAACTTTTTAAAGTCAGTTAAACAGATACAGGTGATTTGGGCAGGCTGATCATCTTTTAGCTTCATCAGCTTGTAAATCAGGTGTGGACACGGTTTGCTGCGTCTTGGTGCTTCAATGCAAGTGTCAATTGCCACTGTTGGGGTGGCAAAAACCAGTGACAATAAAACGCCGCTAAACGCGGCTTGCTTTTTTATCGTTCGATGCATGATAAACGTTAAACCTCCGATCACTGGCTGCTATGGTATAACTCTTAAACTGGACATCCAGTAATGGCTGGTATTTCAAAAAACTGTTAGCCACCAGAGTTAGCGAGCCTTTGACATAAATATAGTTGGTGATGGTATTTAAAAACAGCTCGGTGATCGCATAATTGGTTTTAACCCCGCTATGAAACGGCGGATTGGAGTAAACCTGATGGTAAGTCGCTTTGACCTCAGATAGACCATTAGAAATAATCGCACTGCCGTTGATATCATTCTCTTTATAAGTCTTTAATGTGGACTCAATCGCCAGCGCGTTAACATCAAGGCCGGTGACAGTTACCTTGTCGTTCAGCTTTTCGTTTAGCTTGGCGACAAACGCACCAATAATGCCAGCACCGCAACCGAAGTCGAGAATGCTTTGTGGAGTTTCATTCGTTTTGTTAGTTGTGGGTTCAATGTTGTCGAGCAATAACCGGGTACCCGCATCCATCGCACCAAAACTAAATACGCCGGGTAAACTGTAAATCGTCAAATCAACATTTTTAATACTCAAAGGATAGCTTTTGAACCAATCAGCCATAACAAAAGGTTTAGATGCCTGAACAAGGTGAGTTTGATATAACGCACAGTGCTTAGCAGCGTCGATTTTATTGGCTTTACCACAAAATGGCTGTAACAGCTTTTCGCAGCTTTTAATCCCACCTTTGTTGTCACCAACCAAATAAACTGGGGTATCAATTTTGACATGATTGAACAGGTTATTGATTGAATAGGCAAATTCAGGCTTTGATTTAGGGAAGTAAATCACCACACAATCAAACTGGACGTGATTAATTGCCTCGGCAGTCAGTTGCGCTGCGCAAATGCTGGTTAAATTGGCCGGGTTTGAAGGTTGAGAGTTTAGCGACTGATGTGACGCAAAATTATAACCAAATGCCATAAACTGTTTATCGGGAAAGTCTTTGGCTAGTTGTTGGCAGTATTGATCTGCTGTCGGGTTGACCACCAGAATATGCTGGTGGTCGGTCAAGTCATTAACCTCGCCCGGAGAAAAACTACGGGTTAGCAATAGGCTAGGGTTATCGAGCATCATCATTTATTTCCAGTCGCTTAAGCAATACGTTCAAACATCAAATCCCAAACGCCGTGGCCTAAACGATGGCCGCGTTGTTCAAATTTGGTCAGCGGTCTTGAATCAGGCCGTTCAACGTAATCATTGGTGGCAGACAAGTTGCGAAAGGCTGGCATTTGCTGCATCACTTCGAGCATATGCTCGGCATAGTTTTCCCAATCGGTGGCCATATGAAAAACGCCGCCAATTTTCAGTTTACCGCGTAATGATTCGACGAATTCTGTTTTTACGATACGACGTTTGTGATGACGTTTTTTATGCCATGGATCAGGAAAAAACAACTGAATACAATCGAGACATTCTTCACCGATGCTATCAGCCAAAATTTCAACGCCATCGTGTTGATAGACACGGATATTGGTGAGCTGTTGCTCGGCGGCATCCATTAAACAGGCACCGACACCGGGTTTGTGTACTTCGATACCGATGAAATTACGAGCCGGATCATGAGCTGCCATTTCGACCAGAGATTTACCCATACCAAAACCAATTTCTAGCGTCGTAGGGGCTTGGCGGCCGAATACTTCGCTGATCGAAATCGGGGTTTTGCTGTATTCCAGCCCCATGGTTGCCCAGTTTTGTTCGATGGCGGCGGCTTGTCCGTTAGTCAATCGGCCTTCGCGTAGTACGAAGCTTTTGATTTTGCGGATGTATTTGCCTTCTTTTTCGGCCTGCTCAATGGTTTTGTGCTGTTGTTCTGGGCTTGGCTCAGGGTTTAGTTCAGTATTTGTTTCAGTCATACGGTTTGTGTTTCTTTCTCTGTGTGTTTTCTATGCATTAATTCATGCACTAAATAGTGGCGGGCATTATCCTGGATTTGTCGGCCGGATGCCAGTGTAAAAAATATTTCTCATTGCACCTTGCCTCAGCGAACATTATTTTTTAGACTGCGGCTAAATTTATCATGCAAAAGAGCCTAAATGAATATTGACTCGGCAATTAAAGACAATTTTTCAGACAACATTATCCACTGGTACCACGCCCATGGGCGCAAACACTTGCCATGGCAGGATAACCGCACACCGTATCGGGTATGGGTGTCGGAGATCATGTTACAGCAAACTCAGGTGACCACCGTTATTGATTACTATTTACGTTTCATGGATAAGTTTCCGACACTGGCTGATTTAGCTGCTGGCAATATTGATGAAGTATTGCAGTTGTGGACCGGATTAGGTTATTACGCTAGGGCACGAAATTTACATAAAGCGGCAAAAATGGTGATGGATGAATTCGCTGGCGAATTTCCGACGACACTAGAAGCGGTAGAGTCATTACCCGGTATCGGGCGTTCGACCGCCGGGGCGATATTGTCGCTGTCACTGGATTTACCCTTACCGATATTAGATGGTAACGTTAAACGGGTGATTGCTCGTTGTTTTATGATTGAGGGTTGGTATGGACACAGTAAAGTACAAAAGCAGCTGTGGGATATTGTTGAGCAGCTGACGCCAATTGAAGAGATACAGCCTTATAACCAAGCGATGATGGATATCGGCGCAACGATTTGCACTCGTAGTAAGCCTGATTGTCAACAATGCCCGGTAGTGAATCATTGTTTAGCTTATAATAATAATAAGACGGCAGAATTTCCTCACAAGAAGCCGAAAAAAGCCATTCCGATTAGAATCGAGTATTGGCCAATCGTGGTATCTCAGGGAGAGGTGCTGCTGCATCAACGACCACCGATGGGAATTTGGGGTGGATTATACAGCTTTGAAGCTCACGAAAATGAAGACAGCGTACGAGAATATAGTGCGTTAAAAGGTTGGCAGGTTAAAAATTGGCAAACTTTGGCAGAAATCAAACATGTCTTCACTCATTTTCAATTGATGATCAGGCCGATAGTGATTGAATTGCAAGACCATAACACTGTCTTGTCGATTGCCGAGTCTGATCAGGTTATCTGGTACGATTTCAGCCAAACCGCTGGTTTTGGCGTGCCGACGCCAGTATTAAAGTTAATTGCCCAGATTAAACGTTTAAATTTGGCCTGATGGGCCTTATCATAAGGCTTAATTTGAAAAGCAGCATTTAATCAGTATTTAACCAGCATTAGGAATACCTACACATGGCACGGTCAGTAAATTGTTTGTACTTGGGCAAAGAAGCAGAAGGTCTGGATTTTCAATTGTATCCGGGCGAGTTGGGCGAACGCATCTTTAATAATATTTCCAAAGAGGCGTGGGGACTGTGGATGAAGAAACAAACCATGTTAATCAACGAATTAAAATTGAACATGATGGACTTGGAGCACCGTGCCCAGCTTGAACAACACATGACTGCATTTTTGTTCGAAGGTAAGGACGTTAAAGTCGAAGGTTATACACCACCTGCTAGTTCATAACTGAAAATAGTTAGGAATAGTTAGGAATAGTTAGGAAATAGTTAAAAAATAAGCCGCTTGATGTTTATTTCAGCAAACAATCGGTTTTAACGGGTTTTTGCTAAATAATGTTTGACTCACATCGCTGAAACCCGTCTAATAGCGCTCAGTTGCCCAGATAGCTCAGTCGGTAGAGCAGAGGATTGAAAATCCTCGTGTCCGTGGTTCGATTCCGCGTCTGGGCACCATTCTTCTTTTCACGTCGTTTCAGTTCATTTCAGTTCATTTCAACTCCTTTGTTTTATAAACGTTTTTTAGAATTGTTGTTTCTGTTTGATTCCTTTGGTTGCTTGATTTTTCTGCACCGTGGAGCCACACTTGGAGTCACCTCAGTTCGATTGAAAATGCGTGGCTCCAAATGGGCAAGTTAATCAAAGATGCTTTAAACGACAGACAAATCAAAAGTCTTAAACCTCAAGAAAAATCTTATCGTGTAACCGATGGTGAAGGTTTATACCTTCAAATCGACCCTATCGGTTCTAAACGTTGGTTTTTATCATTCCGCCTAGATAATAAGCGAGATAGAATTGCTTATGGTAAGTATCCGTCTATTGGCTTGGCTGATGCTCGCGAGTTGAGGCGGCAAGATAAAATCCTCATTGCTAAAGGTCTTCATCCCCGTAAAGAAAAAAAGAAGATTCTGGTAGAGCAACAAATTCAAAACGCAAACAGTGTTTATAATATCACCAAACAATGGCATGATGTAAATTCGGCTCGTTGGAGTGAAAAACATGCGGGTAAAGTTTGGCGTAAAATGGAGCGTGATGTATTTCCTATACTTGGGGCGAAGCCTGTTCAGGAAGTACGCCCTAAAGACATTGTAAAGGTTATTCAGGCTATCGAAGCCCGTGGGGCTACCGACATTGCAAGTCGTGTGAAACAGTTTCTTACGGCTATCTTTCGCTTAGCCGTGCAAAAAGGTTATATCGAAGTGAATCCTGCGGGCGATCTGAGAGGCGTATTAGTTCCCCATAAAACGAATCATTTTCCCGCTTTAACAGCCCCGCAACTCCCCGAGTTCTTCCAACGTCTCAAGGCGTATGAATCCCGTGGTCGAAGGCTTACCATTTTGGCTATTCGTTTTATGATGCATACTTTCATGCGTAATACTGAAATGAGATCTGCTCGTCGTGGTGACTTTGATTTAAAATGGAAGGTATGGAATATTTCAGGGAAAATTATGAAAATGGACAAACCTCATGTTGTGCCGCTTAATGCTCAGGCATTGGTGATCCTTGAAGAATTGCTGGAACTATCACAGGGCTTTGATCTTCTCTTTCCCAGTGTGACCAATCATGAAATACCTATGAGTGATGCAACGATGAATAAAGCTTTGCGAGGTATGGGCTATGATACGAAAACAGAAGTGACTACCCATGGTTTTCGGACAACAGCAAGTACCATCCTTAACGAATCTGGTTTATGGCATCCTGATGCCATTGAACGCCAATTAGCCCATGAAGAAGGGGATAAAGTTCGGGCAGCTTATAATAACGCAACCCATTTGAAACAGCGTGTAAAAATGATGAATTGGTGGGGAAACTATTTAGAAGGTGTTGAGAATGGCAGCATTGATCCTATGGAGCATCTTTTACTTGAGGTGGATGAGGCATAACTAACGGGCGTTCAGTTTCTTTGATGATGGCTATACTTGGTGAATCTGCTCAAATGATGAAGATGTAATGGAACCCTATATCGACGAAATGCTTGTGCACAACTTCAAATCCCGAATGCTTATGCGGCTGCATTTAACCCAAAGTAGTATTGCTGTCTTGGAAGCTGAATTGGCGGAAATGAAGACGTTTTTACTTGCCATACCACAGGATATTTTTGCCAAAAAAGATGCCGAAAATTTCATTGAACCCTTTACTGACAAAACAAACAATAGCCAAATTCAGCTGCAATCTGCTATTGAGGAAATTGAAACTTTGGCTCAAATTACGTGGCAAGAAATGGCAGAGCTACAGGAAAAGTTCTTGGGTGTTTTCATCCTATCTTATGAACAGCCCTTGGAGATCCGACGACAATTTACAGAGCTGATGCAGAGCATTACAGACAAGGCTTTGAAAAAAGCCAAGTCAGCCTCTCGAAAAAAAGCACCAGTGGTGACACAGCCAAATCCTGTCAAAGATTATAGTACTCCGAGCATGGCTGCTATGCAGGCGGCTATTCAAGAATTCTGGCTAAATCACAATCCCAACAAACCACCAACCCAAAAACAGGTGAGCAATTTTATCGCTGACCAGTTGGGTGAACCCATCAAAAACCGTATGACAGATGAATTGGCACGGGCTATTAAACCTGAGGGCATAAAATAAATAGTGTCACGTCGCAGCCCTCTATTTATAAGGGATGACAGGATGTGTCACATGTTTTTTTCGGCTCAATTGTAAACATGTGTCACTATGTCACTAAGGCAATTCTTCTCAAAATCCGCTTCACTATCCGTATCCCCATACTTACGGAGTTCAGGAAAATGGCAAATCCCACAGAGCGACTATTACGCTTCCCACAGGTGAAAGAAATAACAGGTTTGAGCCGTACAACGGTTTGGCGATGGGAGAAAGCGGGCAAGTTTCCAAAAAGCCGTGCGATGTCGAGTCGCATGACGGTTTGGAAGGAAAGTGAAGTATTAGAGTGGCTGGCAGGGCTTTAGTATGAAGTTAGAGACGTAGTAGTTAGAGACGAGAGACGTAGAAAGTAGAGACATAGGAAATAGATTTTGTTTCCCGCTTAACGCTTCACGCTTCACGCTTCACGCTCCACGCTCCACGACTAACGGACTAACGGACTAACAGACTAAAGGCTCACCATGCTCATTTCATCATTTTGTGAATGTTGTGAAACATCCCATTGGTACGATATGTGCGAGGTTGTTGATGTTGTCCGTTTTCCAGAGCTGAAAGGAAAGCTCATTAATGGCAGTCTTGCACCGTTTACATGTGCTGGTTGTGACAGCCCGATTCATCTTGAAAGCGTCGTATCTTTTCTTTACTGGGCTGAACACTGGGTTGCTTTGGTGGTGCCAAGGGCTTTGGGGCTTTCGACTCAATGGATGAAAAAACATGCGGAATTTCTTCTTTCTGAATCTAAACCAGATAGGGAAAATTTGCCAAGGACACTGCGTATTTATGGACACTTAGATTATTTGCTACAGATCATTACAGCCTCTCATCATGGCGGTATTTCACACAATAGGCTGAATATTCAATTTTATTTTTTGGAGAGAAGAATCGAATATAGCGGCAACAAAGTACAGTTGACCTATTAATGAACGGTCTTGGTTGCCTTGTCAGCGGATTTGGTAGCATTTAGCTTCAAGCCCAGTTCATGAACCATCCTATAGGCTGTTTCTTCGATACCTATCCACACCAGCCAGCTATCAATATGTTCTTGCATGTCTAACGGAAATGTCTGTTCTGCCACATGTTCACGGACAGCCTGAATATCGTTAAAAAATGCGTTGTAGCTCACTTCTTCATTGCAGGTTTTAACGAGACCTTGGGCGATTTCGCAGACGTGACCATTTTGCAATAAAGCCTGAAAATAGGCGATGGGTGCATTGCTCGCCAAAGCTTGTTTTGCCATCAAGGAGCGGATTGTTTCGCCGTTTTCATTGTTAATAATGTCTAAGAGTGCTTCACCGATGCCGATATTGGAATGGAGTTTTTCCATAAAATTGAGATTAAAGGACAAGCATCGTAAGTGTTGCCGATTCAGTTTTTGTTTAGAAAATTGAACGTTTATGCCAGTCGCGTTTGCATGGTGTTTCAGCGGGGTGAAGAAAGAAAACATCTACAAGCTACCCGCCATGTTCAGAATGCAAGGATTTGCCAAAAGTTCCTCCTCGCATTCTTCTCATATATTGCGGGATTTTTTGTGCTGTTGTATTTCTTAACCCCTTATATCATGAAACAACATCCTTCCTCAGTAGCGGCATTAAACGACCAGTTACGACAAAACTTTATCGGCGGCAAAGTTATGCTTTCCCATGGTATTGCTGAATTAGAAAAACCCTTACAAATAGGCATTACTACAGGTGTCCAAGCCTTTAATCATTTCGACAAAAACAATGATCCCTATGGTGAACACGATATGGGGATATTCACGGTGAATGGTCATGAGATTATGTGGAAAATTGACTACTATGATAATCAGTACAAATTTCATTCACCAAACCCAGCTGACCCTAATGTGACCAAAAGAGTCATGACCATCATGTTGGCAGAAGAGTATTAATCAGCCTGCGAAGATTGACCCTGTAAAGTGATTTGCAGGGTTTTTCTAATACCATTTTTGTAAAAATGATGGATATTAATCGCTATCAAATTGACGTAAAATAATATTTTTGTCCAGTGCCGCATTAAATATTTTCAGCACGGCAACATGTTGTTGGCGTCTGTTGACGTTATAAATAATAATGTAGTCTTGGTAGGGTATATAACGTAATTCTGCACCTGTAACTTGCCTTTTGTAAAGTTTTCCTAGACGTGGGAACTGGGGGAAAATACGAACAATAAATTCTTGGATTTCTTCGATAAAGGAAAAAGCCCGAATGGAGTTATCCAAAGCGATGTAGTCTGCAATATTGAGTAGGTTTCCTTGTGCCTTGCGTCGATATATGTACGGTGTATGAAACCATTTATGCTGTTCGTTTATCCAACCTTTTTTGTAAGGCTGCTTTTAAATCTTCCACAACGGTTTTGTCAAACAGTCTACTATGGCCCTGTTCTACTTCTTCAAGACTCGCTACAATACTCTGGTGTAAATTTTCTTCATATAGAGCCAGCAAATTGAGTCCAGCATCGACAGCATCCTGCTCTGATTCATATATGCCAGAGGTCATTTTGTTTCGAATAAGTTTCTCTTGTTGTTTGGTTAATGTGATATTCATAGTACAGGCGATAAGAAATATATGTATATATTAAAGGTAATAAACTGTATAAGCAATATTTTTAGGAATTATACCAAGAAGTAGGAGTGGTATCTGTGATTTCTTCCACAATTTCTTGGGCCACCTGTTCAGTAAATTTTTCCCCGCGTCCTGCTTCGATATCTCGAATACCTTGCTCAATGTGTTTTCTCAAAGCTATTTTTTTCAGTGCACCTTGTTTAATATCTTCCAGCATTTGTGCAGAGTAGGGTCTGGAACGCCCAGCCTCTGCATCATCAATGCCCTGTTGAATATGGTCTTCAATATACCGCTGTCGATGCTGGTACAGCTCAAGGGCTTGCATAATCACATCAGTAGCAGAAACCCCGTGCCTCGCTGCCACTTCTGATTCTATAAATTGCTCCGCTTCTTTTGGAATAGTTATTGGCATGGTGTTCAGTGTTTAATTTGGATGTATAGGACGATGGTAGGCTTTTTCGATACGCTTGAAAAGAGCAATTCCCGCATTTTGCTTTTAAGAATAGAAAAAAGAAAAAAATTATTATTATTGGGCTTGTGGGTATGTGGATAGCTGAACGCCTGTGGTCAAGCTGTGGGCAAAGTGCTGTTAGGGTGCTTGCACTGCTTTGTCCATGGCTTGTCCACAGATCAGCGTAAGGGCACCGTGCAGCGAAGCAAGCGGCTATCCACATATCCATAAGCTTTTTGGGGTTTCGATGCTCTCAGTTCATTCACGGTGCTTTTTAGATCTTTTCTGAAAGGCATATGAGAGCAGGGCTTACAATTTCTTGTTCATGTCCGATAGGGTGATTCGAATTTCCCCTAAATTGTCGTTAATACCTTTGCTGGTATCACTATGGCTAAAATGGGTGATGTGGTAGACCCATAGTGCAAAACATATGAGGATAACCGTTACCAAGAGCCAAGCAATGAACTGTGCCAGTAAAGTAAAATCAATATTGGCAGCCGACGAAGTGAGTTTTGGAGGCATGTGAAATAATTAAATCCGTCTTAAATATAGTTGCAATCACGACCGATGTAAAGACGGAATAAAATCTACTAAATATACGCCTTGCCCATTAAAATAAGTGTACGTTATTTTTAATCCCACTCTATGATTAGCATTTTTGATATTCCAGAAATTAGAAGCAAAAGGAAGGAACTAAACATTACTCAGGAAAAGATGGCTCATATTTTAAAGATTGGTATTACAACCTATAAAAAGTACGAGAAAGAATTGGATATGCCACTTTCAAGAGTGAAAAAATGTACTGAATATTTTTTAGCTTTGGAAGAAGTCGAGAAGAAAATAACTGAGAGATAGTTTCCCTTTTGTTAACTGTTTTTTATGCCTTTTGTTTATGACGTTTCGGAAATCAGAGCCAAAAAATCACTTTAAAGGTGTCCCAGCACAAAATGGCGGATCTGCTCAAAGTTAGCATATCCAGCTATAAGAGATTTGAAATGAGCGATGACATGTATTTGTCATATACGAAAAAGTGTACAGAGTACTTGCAGGCTTTAGCGAAATTGGAAAAGGACAATCGGTGAGGTACTAGAACAGCGATAGTAAAATTTATATCTTCTTATTTGGAAACCTATAGATACCTTGGGTTTTTAGCTCTTTCCAAAACTTTTTTTCGTCTTTGTGTGTACTAAAAACTGAGATGATTTCAATTCTCTTCTTGTCTTCAAGAATGACATAAAAAGCGGTATATGCTTTGTGCACAACAAAGGTTCGAACTTCGTAGCCTTTTCGTTGACCAAATAAGGTGCCAGCAGAAGGCATTATCGATAAAGTATCGGTGATTTTTGTAAATATTTTATCCACAAAAGCGACGGCATTTTCCATGCTGTCTTCTCCAATATAGGACAAAATTTCAGCTAAATCATATTCTGCTTTGTCGGTGAATGTGACTTGAAAATGAGTCATTGTAGGGATTTTCTAGAGGCGATCATTTTTAGTGCGTTTTGTTTTACATCTTCCAAAACTTGAGGACTATAGGGTCTGGAACGACCTGCTTCCATATCTTCAATACCTTGCCCAATTTGTTCCTCAATATATTGTTGACGAAGCTGGTAGAGTTCAAGGGCTTGCATGATCACATCATCGGTAGAGTTGACATGTCCAGCTGCCACTTCTGATTCTACAAATTGTTCTGCTTCTTTTGGAATAGTTACTGACATGGCATTTAACTTTAAAAGTTGAGTTATAGGGCAATTGTAGTTTTTTTTATCTGCTTTGAAAAGAGTAATACTGCTTATACTTACATTTGTACTGAACATATGAAATCTATTTAAAATAGATTTATTCTTGTTTAATCTATTTATGTTGAATTTATGTGCGTTTTGATCTATTTTAAACAGTATTATGTACGATAGAGTAATTTTAAAATGTATACAGCAGGTGAGCAGGAAGTTTTAAAGCAGGCTGCTACGATATTAAAATCGAAATTGACTGGCAGGAGTCTTTTGGATATTACGTCAGCGGTAAAGAGTTACTGTAAATTTTCATATGCCCATTTAGAACATGAAATATTTGCGTTATTGCTTTTGGATGGAGAAGGAAAACTGATAGAAACAATTGTGCTTTTTAGAGGGTCAATTGATCATGTTGATGTGCCCCCACGAGAGGTGATTAAGGAGTCGTTGAAGCACAATGCGAAATTGGTTATTGCTGTACATAATCATCCTTCGGGAAGTTTACTACCAACCAAGCAAGATAAAGCCATAACCACATTTTTGGAAACAACACTGAAACTTGTCGATATCGAACTGGTTGATCATATTATCGTCAGCTCAAGGGGCTGTTTCTCGTTTTATGAACATGGTTTGATAAAGCTGCCAAGCGTGGATGTATGAAGGCAAGCATGATACTAAGCGTTGCTGATTATTATGCCACGAGAACCGCCAGAAAACTCGCCCATGAAGTGAAAGAAGACAACGCAGAGGCAATATCTGAAATGGCAGCTGACATGATTGAAATATTGGCTGGATTGATACCCATGAATAGTGTCCTTGTACCCGTTCCATCGAGCAAGGGCTTTGCCAGCAATACACTAGCTTTGGCACATAAAATATCAGAGGTTACCAATATTCCCGTCCGTGATGTTGTTAGGGGATATCATCGCGAACCATGGTATGTATTAAAACAAAAAGGACTAACGGCGACGGTAGTATCGGAGCAATACTTTGGTTTTCATCTAAAGGAATCTATCGGTTCAGATATACCAGTGATTATTGATAGCGTATATGATACGGGGAGGACAACCGATACGCTGTTAAGATTATTGAATCGACCTGCGATTATTGTGACCCATTCAAGAGTTCGCTCAAGCAAAGGAATGAGCCTTTAAATCAATGGATTTCATCGTCTTCAAGATCTTGATCAGCTTTTTCTTTGTAGGCTTTCACCGTTAATATGGCTACAGCACCAGCAATGGTGTCATTAAGTTCAGGAATTAATTGGAGTTCTTGAGCATCTGCTAAGCCCTTGCTTACAGCAGATAGTATCACTTGATCGCTAACCGTTTGTGTCTTCTTTCCAAAGACCAGTTCATCCAGTGAACAACCGTATTTCTCAACGGTTTCAATGCAGAGCTTAAATGGGATATTTCCTGTTTTCGCCCATGATGATGGTGTGCTCTCGCCGATTTTAAGCACATGAGCCAATTCTTTATAGGTAGAGACACCCCATAAAGCACATAGACGATCCAAAATTTGTCGAGAATTAATTGCCAATAGTTGCCCCTTATAATGCACAGATGATTCATTCTTGAGGTTTGGAAAAACACCTCAGGCTGGAAAAGTTATCATAAATATTTGGACATAAAAATAGATTTTTATTAATAAATTCAGATCACTACATCAACCCCCGCTCAGCAAATGAACAGTGTTCTGTTCGACTGACAATAATGTGATCCAAAACTCGAACATGGATGAGCTTCAAGGCAGTTGAAATTGTATTGGTAATAGCCAAATCGAATTCACTGGGGTTAGGGTTTCCTGACGGGTGGTTATGAGCAAGCACAACTGACGCCGCATTATGATGGAGCACTTCTTTTACGACTTCTCTTATATAGATAGTTGCGGTACCTATCGTTCCTCTAAATAGGGTCGAAGTCGTTATGAGTCGATGTTCATTGGTGAGCAGTAGCAAACTGAAAACCTCATGCTCTAAATGGGCGTATAAGAACCGACAGTAATCTATTACCTTGCTGGGGGAATCAAATATATTGCTCTCCACTAGTTTTGACTGTAATACGTTTGATGCTTGCTCCAATATCATGGTTTCTTCCTTGCTGTATGCCGCTTGTCTGTTCTCTGGTGGACGTGGGTGAATGACGACTTTGAATTCATCGGCTATCTCTCGGGCTGTTTGTTCAACCGCTGACCAACATAACCAATTTTTCTGTTGCTCCTGTGCTTTCAGGTTTATTACTTGTGGTGTAAGCGGTGTGTTGGTCGATGCAATATTGTCGTAGTATTCGTTAAATGCTTTATGAGTATCTGCGTAATAGATGAGCGTTTGTATCGTGCCAGCGATAAAGCCATGCTGTAGCAAATCTTGAAAGAATTGTTCTGGTGAATCATAGGCTAATGCTTGTGTAGCAAGGAAGGCAGGTATTGGCTCGCAGGTTGAGGACTCGCTCATTTCAACTAAGGCTGAGGTTAAAAATGAAGCCTCTTGTTGCTCTTCAATGGTGTCGATAGTTCGCATGTTGAGGGGGGTTAAATAAAAGTTAATCTGCATTGCTACAGTTATATTGTGAGTATCAATTCTAGTTCAACTCCTATCTTGATGGCGATGGTTTCGACTGCCATCCAAGTCAATTCACTCCGTACATCAACCTGTATTTGAAGCGGCTCATTAAACCGTTCAAATTCTTCTCGTATTTCTTCAATTTCATCAAAATGCTCATGGAAAAATTGATGGGTATCATTATAGTTGGTTAAATCTGATATGACGTTTCTCGCACATCCATTCTCCAACATATCTTTGAAGAAAGATTGAGGTGTGGCGTAGTCCAAAGCTTGTTGAGCAACAAATGAACGTATGTTTTCAACGGGTTCATTATCAATGATGGTTTGTAGGGCTTCACGGATGTTGTCGCTATTGGGTGTTGTTTCCATAAAATAAAAATTAATGAGCTGCCATTGTGGCTGATGCTCATTAAGAGCTGGCTAAGAAATTTGCCATATTTGTGAGAGCAAAGCATTGTTAAGAAACGGCTATGGAATAGAGACATAATATTGAGTTGCACTCAATGAGTCGAAATGAAAAATCAGTATATTCTGGCAGAGTAGAGCCACATATGATTCTAACGCAATATCCTATCAGTGGACTGTCAATGGAATATCACTTCACTATCATTGGAATCTTTTTTAAACGGCGTTAGTCTTGATCCTCTCAAATAATACCGCTTCTCTATGCTGTCTCTTTTCCGCTCTTTGACATGGATTCTGCTTTTGCCTTTTCGTTTGTTGGCATTGGTCTATGCAGTTTCTGCCCTTGTGTTGCTGTATTCATTTGGACTGGGGCGGGCGTATATCACCAGCATTATTCGAAATATTGCTTCCAACTTCTTTGTGCCTTCAAGTTTTGAATTAGATAAGCATCGCTTAAAGCACACCCATATTCTGGGGGCGACGGGAAGCGGTAAGTCTTCAACGCTGGAATTTCTGATCGATCAGAACATCCACAAAGGGCAGGGGCTATTGTTGATTGAACCGCATGGGGAGCTGGGAAAGCGGGTGCTGCATAACGCCAGATTCTCACTAAGACATCCGTCAAAAGCCTATAAAAAAATCGTGTTTCTTAATTTCGATGATGTCGCACCGGCACTGAACTTGTTTAAACTACCATTGCCACAAAAACCAAAACTACAGCAGTCCTTTATCGATGGGTTATCCACCGACTTGGCGGATGCCTTTTGCATGAACATGAAGCCCAAACCCAGTGAAGCCCAGTTCATTATGCTGCGAAATATCATTATGGCAGGCTTTCATATGGAGAACATGACCTTTATGGATATGGTCAAAATGCTCTCATCTGATGAAGATATAACGGCTCACTATCAGCAAGCTTTGCAACAACTGTCATCACCGCCGTTAAGGCAATATTTCTTGACAGATTTTGTGGCATCTTCTGCCAAACGGACGAAAGAAGCCTTACGTTTACGGCTTACTAGCCTGATCATTCCTGTGCCCTTATATACCAGTCTGTGTGCCACAGAATGTAGCATCGACTTTGAAGCCATACTTGCCGAGAACAAATATGTCATCGTGAAAGCATCAGCCCCATTGCTGGGCAGCTATGAAGCCCAAACAATTGGTAATCTGATTGTGAACCTCTTCAACAAATACGCCTTTGAACGGCTCATCACGGGTAAGGCTTGTGATCCCTTCTTTGTCTATTTGGATGAAGCCCAGCACTATATTAATCCCTCCATCCAGCGAGGACTCACGGGCGTGAGGAAAACGGGGTTGAATTACACTTTAGCTCATCAGGAATTGGTTCAGGAAGAAATGACGCCAGCAGAGCAAAAAACCATCGTGCACAATACCGCCGTGAAAATGTATGGCGGATTGCAGTGGAAGGATCAGAAAGAAGCCGCCGCGATCCTCAGGTTAAGCAATCCGACCAAATTGGATAATGTGCGGGCAGGACAGTTCATCGTCAAAGCGGGAAACCAAGAGCCGATAACGCGTTCTTTCCCTAGCAAGTTTGCCATACCCTTCAAGGCTTTTGGTCGAGGCTGGTTTATAAATGCCTATATGAAGAGGCGGCAGTTTTCAGCCTTGCAGGCATATTTCAACAGGAAAGTTGTAAGCCCACCGTCAGTCCGCAAAAAACAAACTGACGTCACTGAAAGCAATGATGTGCCCGATAAGAAGTTGCAAAACCTATCCTTTAAGTCATTTGATGTACATGGCTGCCAACGCTGAATCCAACGGTCAAACATCAGAAAAGCAGCAGCAAGCTTTTTTGAACGAACGGGAAATGTGTGTGCTTTTTCAGGTCTATGAAAAAGTGTCTTTAACCTGCTCACATATGCTGAAACTCTGTTTCCAAGGACGAGGTATCGGCAGCGTATATAAGGTGGTATCGCGTTTAAAAAAACGAGGCTGTCTGAATGCTGCCACTTACGATCTGGGTCGACGGGGCAAGCTTGAGGACGTGCACACCTTGACGAAAAAAGGCTGGCAGCAACTGGTAAGGGCTGAAATTATTGAGGAAACCACATGTCCTTTTTTGGTCAAAACATCACCCAATGTACTGGCGGATTATGTTCACCGAATGGCGATTATCCATTACTGGATTGACCTAGAAATGGATTTGCTGAAACAAGCCCAATTTGAACTCACCCTGTTCGTGCCAGAGTTCAAGCGGCTGGAGAATGGCAAAACCATTACGCTGAGATATGAAACGCCTCAAGGTTTTATCTGGCAAGTTCGCAACGATGCTCTGTTTATCATCACTGACACGCTGGCAGAAAGGGAGTTCCTTTTCTTGCTGGAAATTGATCGTGGCACCATTCCTATCCAGGTGAATGACAGGGTGAGAAAAGGGCTTGAGCTGAATACCTTGTGGCGGAGCAATTTGGAAAGTAAGCTGCTGAAAATCCAAAAGCTGTTATCTGTGTGCAATGAAGTTTTTACGCGGGTCAGCCAACGGCTGGCACATTTCCACGGGGCACGAGTGGTGGTGATTACCAGCAGTGCTAAGCGGGTGCTAAATATTATCCATACCGTGCCGTTTCACCCTGAGTTGCTTAAGCAAGAGGTGTTTCTGTTCAGTTATTTTGATGAAGTGGGTAAGGGGGCTTTTTTGGGGCGGTATGGGGTGGCTGTTGTGCGGGGTGGGGAGGTTGGAACAAGAGCGATTAAGGATGTTTTATGCTAACGCTCAAAAGGCAAGTGTATAACTTTATACCTCAGTGTGCATAGGAAGGGCAGGGAAATACCATATTCCTAGTAAGAAGAGAGTGGCACGAAACCATGGTGAATTGATACCCTCACGAATATCAGAACATAATTTACTCAAAAGAGAATTATTTTTTATCATAGGGCGTACCTCAATTTTTCTTTGTGGGTATCGAACCCAGAGTGATTGATGAAACAGTTTGATTAAATCGTAAGCATTAACAAGCATTGCAATTAAATTAAAGATGAATCCGAACCACTCTCCTGCACTACCTATGCACACTGAGATTAGTCACACTATTATAACCTGACCAAAAAATCAATAAGCAGTTTTCAAATATGATAAATAAATGAAAAAAAATTAATGGTTGTCTGACCAATCGGTTTTAGATTCAGCACAAATGGTTTTTGAACATTGTTTAGACTTTCTGAATCGACAAGTTCAGAAATTGATATGAGACATCCTAAAAGCCTATTAAGCCTTACAGTTACTTAATTTCCATAGCCTAAAACAAAATAATTACTGGGCATATCTGCTAAAGTGCGATCATTAGGACCCCTACTTTTAATTGTCGCGACAACGGCTCCATTATCTAAATCACTATTATTGGAGCTGATATAGCAAACGAGCCACAGGGATGCATCGTAAGTACCACGCTCTACTTTTTTCTCTGTCATTTTTGTGGCAAATATACCTGTTGTGTGAAATTCGAATTTACCATCAACTTGTAGTATCGCATCTCTCCCTAAAGTAAGAGACGCTTTGCAGGGACCACTTCCATTTACTCCACCTCCTATATTTTCGATATCCACGGCAAATAGGTGTTTTCCTGTGCTGGGAATTCTAATTTGTCCCGACCAAAGCAGTCCATAATTTTCCTTTGAATATTTTTTTAGATCGCTATGCTTCTTTATTGCATTGAAGTTAAATTTAGGTACTTTTGTGTAAGAAACAGAACCGACATTAAAGCCGCTTGCAGAGCTTGTCAATTTATTCTCAGACATTTCCTCGTCAATAAACATGTCCATTCGCCAGCCTTGTTTATAGCTCGATGTCGGTAATCTCAGCTCTCTTTGAGGCTTATTAGTTGCGGTTGTCGACGGCCTTTGATGCAATATGCTTTCAAGAATTTCAATTCGCATTTCCAAATCGGCAATTTTTGATTCCATTGCCCGATCATTTGCTGCTATGGGAAATGAGTGTGTTGCCATAGCAATTACAGAGCAAGCATAAATAACGAGAGAATATTTATGTTGTACACCCATTTGCGAATTCATTATTTGTTACCCTTAGTTGATGGTCTCAATGTGTCATCAAAGTTGAAGTTTTTTTTGTGGAACTCAGTATCTACTGGTAAAGGTTTGGAAGCTTCGTAATTTGTAGAAGGTCGCAAAACGTCGGTATTTTCCAGTTGATATTTGTCAGGTTGTCTATAACTATTTGACTGAGCTGTTTGTGTGACAGGTGTGTAATGGTTAACATTGATAGTTTTTTCAATGACTGGTGCCACGGGTTCTGATTGCTTTAATACGCTCAAAATACCCGTTGCTGCTGCTATTACGCCAGTCGTAACTATAATGATCGTCGTTATTTTAGTAAATTGCCATTTTGTGTCTTCTTGAGTATCTCTATGCGTCATAACACCAGAACCGAATAAGCCAGTTTAATTCTCATGTATATCATGTATATCATGGATACACCACTGGGTCAAAACTCACCAAGTATGAGTAATCATTTAACATTGTCTGATAGAACGATTTGATAAACATATCCTCCTAACAAAGCCTATACCCCAATATTTGGAGCCACTTTTTAAATAATTCTTATTAGTCAACTCGCTAAATTTGACTCGTTTGATTGAAATGTCATCTTGGATGAAAAACTCAAATTAGTGCTATGATTTTCAAATGTGTTAAACCAAGACTTGAACATCCCCTTTGATTCAAATTAGAACTTTTCGTGTCTTTAACTTCTCACGAAGTGATTCAATTCTTTCGATGTCTTCTCGACACACTGTAATAATCTTACCAAGCTGGTAATCTCTGTCGTCATCTGAAATTACCGTCCCATTTTTTACAAGTTCTGTTAATACAGGTTCATTTGAGCTTTGCCGAAATTCTCTTTGGCTGTAAACATCATTTTTGTATGCATATAGGCGATCTTCATAGTCAGCTTTTATTTGCTCTTCGGTAACCTTTCCATACTTGATGGCATGATAATAAATTCGTCCCCCCATAAGAGATTTTCGTATGATATCGCATTGTTTTGCTGATGCTACTCCATTTAAGTGTTCAAATATCTCGTGATATGCACTCTGTAAAAAACGCCTCGAATATTCAATTTCATCTTCACTATATTTTTCAAAAAACATAATTCTTTCAAGATGGTTGAGGCAGTTATTTATATATTCAATAACACGCTCAATAACCTCTTTTTGCTGACTCGTTCTTATGCCAACAAGTTGAAGCAGCCAATTAACAACGATATGAATTGGTTTAATTAAATCCATGTATCCTCTCTCAAATAGAATCTTGATTCGCAAATGTGTGAAGTGATTTTTCAAATTTCAGTAACTTGAACATTTTCCACCCTAATACCTCCCCGTCTGTGATCTAAGGGTTTCAATTTATTTGTTTTAGGCTAGTTTCGCACCTCCGCAGATAATAAATCAATTTGTTAAATTAGCATAATTTTCTTTATTTCAGGTTTAAAACTGTATAGACGGCACTGTCGCTATCGATTATTAATACTTTCCGTTTTAGTATTATAACATCAATTTTTTTTGGAACTAATCAGTAAAATGGAAGGTCCTGAAACAAAGCAATCTGCTGAAAATATCTGTCAGCAATGAGGTTTGCACACGAGTAAGCCAACGGCTGGCACATTTCCACGGGGCACGAGTGGTGGTTATTACCAGCAGTGCCAAACGGGTGCTAAATATTATCCATACCGTGCCGTTTCACCCAGAGTTGCTTAAGCAAGAGGTGTTTCTATTTAGTTATTTTGATGAAGTAGGTAAGGGGGCTTGGGCGGTATGGGGTGGTGTGTAATGGGAAATTCAGGATGGAAACGAGGGGTTGAGAGAAGTGTGTTTATGAATATTTTAAATATAGAGATATAAATTATTACTGACGATTCACTTTTAAATAAAAAATTATGATTTTTAAAAGTATAGTCCACGATACATGAAAAAAAGAATACCATCACTATAATCATCAATTTTACGTTCATCATTGAAACTATTATGAGAATCTTTCTGACTGCACAGAACAAATTTAACTTATACTACATTGATATTAATAGTAGAACTTGAAAAGTTCATTTTTTAGAACTTAAAATAAAGACGGCAATGTATTTATGCTGTCTCCATGAGAAATTTAAGTTAACGCAAAGAAAGTTTTGGTATTCTTGGATTGTTCTAATTAACGAAATAATTAGCAGTTTCTATTTATACCATTCAGATCTCTTACCGATACGATTTACGTAGTCTTTAAGATATTTTACAGCATTAGCTTCGACCGAATCACCACAAGTTAGGTTGCTTTCACCACATATTGATTTATTGGGGTCGGAGAAAAAGTTGTGAGATACTCTATAGCCATCCACGCTATGCCGTCCCATAATGGTAGAAAAATCATTGCTAGCCCACCAGTCACACTCTGCGTGTCCGGAAGCATACGTCTCTAATAAGATACTCCCCATATAGTGCGTATCATCATTTTCACAATCCGCGACAGCTTTACCATGAGAAAGCCCCATTGAATGACCAATTTCATGGGAGACAGTTACCTCATCTGCAATACATTCATCCCGATAATGAACAAATACAATTCCAAAATCAGCTGAAGCGAGAAGGGTGTCTACATCGCCTCCATTTTCAATCCATGATTTGGTTGGCACACCAAAAGCTCTTCCACAAAGTCCTCCGGATTTGTCATCATCAGGTGTGTCAACAACGGCTATGACAAAATCGGCACTGAAGTTTTTTTGTACGTGATGTAGCCTCTCTTTTGGCAATTTATCATTAAGAGTATTACGATTGGCATAAAGTTGATGATACTCATTAATACTCGTTTCATGTCCTTTTCCGATTGGACCACGGGTTACATACTTCAACTTGAAAGTTGCATATTGCCCTAATGACGAGTTCGAGATTGACGTATTCAGGTTTGCAATCAGACTGGAAGCTATTTCTTGTCTTTTTGATCCTTCACTATAAGGGCTTGCGGCACTGTCAAAATCAACAACGACTTGAAACTCTTCTTTTGCAACCACTGATGAGGCCACTGAGAAGCCAGATAAAAAGGTTAAAGCTAGTAGCGTTTTCTTCATTTTCTTTCCTTTAATTTACTGTTATTCTTTCAGAAAAATTCTTGTTGTAATGCTTATGTTCAAGGTATATTCCATACCCTTTTCTCATTCTTATTTCATAACTATCCCCCAATCCAATTGCTTTCAAGTGACCTTTAACTAAGTCCGGGTATTTTCCTCCGTAGTGCAAAGTCAAATACTTTTCTCCTTCTCCAAAGGATACACTTACATGTCCACCACTTCCTGTAGACCAAACTTCCGATTTCGTAACAATCCCGTCATAGTTAAATCCATTAATAGTGATACTAAATGTATCTCCCTCGCTGTAACTTCTAGGACTTTTGAAATCTCCCTTAAAGTATGTGCCTCCATCCTTCATGATTTCGGTAAACACCTTTTGTACAGTATCTGGAACTTCGTCAGTATTCAAATCTTCAACTACAACGTTTATATTTTTGATACTCTCAACTTCTTTAGAATAAACAGTAGTTGGAGCTTGGTTAACCGCAACACTTTGCTCAAGAATTGAGTTACTGACTTTTTTATCTGTTATCAAATAATCAATAACATTCAAATTCCGTTCACTTTTAGGGTTTTGCCCGTAAAACGCTGCAACACATAGGGTTGCAATAATAATTATTAGCAAAATATAGTTTTTCTTTTTCATATACGCCATAAGCTTAAATAGGTAATTGGAACGTGCGCATTCCAATATAAAATATTAATTTAGGGGGCATTATGAGTATTATTCTCACTTTGACCCCGTTTTATTTGATTCTACGCAGTTTTTTGTCTATGTTATTCTTACTATTCATACAAATCAAATGTTTTATTAATGGGAAAATATTAGAGAGTGATGTTTTATGGAATTTACTCTGGCAATCTAAAGGTTTAGCCTTCTTTCCTCAACATATACCCCTCACCCCGCACATTCCCAATCCACCCACCCAACTCCTTCGACAGACTATTTTTAAATTCTTGGATACGGGAGCGGTAAAATAATTAGGAAAATTTGTTGACAGGTACATTGTTTCCTATATCATGCAGTGGTTCTTTTTTAGAAGAGAAAAACGGTGCATTTTCATAAATGTATTTCACAATATATTCATACTTAGCAGATATATTGGGCTTACTTATGTACTGTTTTCAAATAATAATGAAAAGCAGATATTAATGAATAATCAATTATATATGAAAAAAAATACCCTTATGAGAGTTGGTTTTGGCTTACTCGTGATAACTGCTATGGTGTTTTTTTGGATTCAAAAAGCTTCTACAACACCTTCGGTCATTTTGACGGATAATACTAAAACTCACAGTCCTTCTTTAAATACACTACCACCTAATTTAGCTGAGTTTACAAAGAGTACAAAACCAGCTACGAGTATTTCTGAATCCAACCCTCAACCCAAAAAACAAAATACATTTTCTGTAGTTGCCACTGAGATTCTATATCCAGAGGAATATGACTTTGGGGATGTTTTGAATAGCAGTGTTACTGCGGCTATTGGAAAACCAATAAATATCGATGTTCTTGATTTTACTAAAACAACTGTAGGGGACTCTATTGAACTAGAGTTTGACGGAAATAGCTACAAAGCTGTTGTGGTCGAACAGGATACTTTTAGTGTGCAAACAGAAGATACAAATGGCTTGGGGGAAGTTCATCTTTTTAGTTTTGATTCACGAATAAATGCAAATGATGAGAATACATGGAAGAATCAGATTAGAGGACATATTGGGTATAATGCTCAGGGGGTTGTAGATGGTGAAATTAGGTTGCAACACTCCAGTGGTGATTATGTCATATTTATAAATAAACAGGTGGCATATTATGCTGATGAATTCAAATGGCAAAAAGAGTTTAGTAAGCAAGGTTATCGCGTAGATTAATTATAGTAACAAAAAAAGGTGAGAAAATGTTTAAAAAGAATGTATTGGCAACACTCTTAACTTGTGCTGCTCTTGGCGCTCAAGCAACCGAAAACCTCAGTGTATTGGTGGTATATGATCAAGACACTATAGATGCTACAAATGGACCAAGCGAGTTAAATTCAACTTATAAGAAGTTGAAATATTCAAGAACGTTAATTTCCAATCTTAACGAAACTATTTCCAATTCAGCATTGAGTAGTCACTTGAATTTTAATCTTACAGGGATGGTTACAAGTTCAATTAATACGTCAAATGGAGCAATCCCTGATAATATCAAGCAAATAGAAAGTACTTATGATGGTTATTACACGGGGATGCTTAATAGTGGATCTCCAATAGGAAAAGCTTATGAGCTTCAGGACGAGTATGATGCAGATGTCGTTATTGTGCTTGTGCAAGAGGACGAATCAAATCTTTCGGGAGTATGTGGAAAGGCTACTCATATTCCTCAAAAGAAACCAAGTATGTCTGTGAACTATGCTGCATTTTCTTTATTCTTTATTCAAGCAAGTAGTGAGTGCATGGGTTACAAGTGGCTCGCGGCACATGAATTTGGTCACACTGCTGGGTTAAATCATGGTCAAATTACTGACGATCATGAAGATTACACCAAGGATGTTGAGCCATTTATGTTAAAACCTGGTGCTGCTGGCTATAATTATATAAGGACGTTTGAATTTGATTTTAGAACTGTGATGACTGATAAACCTATCTTTGATCAGTTGTTAAATCGTTTTTCAGATAGTGAGCGTAACGATTGCGATGGTGCCAAACCTTGTGGGGATGGTAGTGCTAATGCTGTTGCGACTTTGAAAGCCTTTGCTGCGTCATATAATCAACGTGGTGATTGGTTCGATACTCATTGATTGTAGGTTGGTACTACAATACCGCGATGCCTAATGATATCGCGGTATTTGTGGAATCTGATTTGGTAAGGGTGAAACTTGGGGTTAACTTTCTTCCCTCAACATATACCCCTCACCCCGCACATTCCCAATCCACCCACCCAACCCCTTCGGCAAACAAGCTTTCAACACCCCCAACCGCTCACAAATATTCCGCTCCTTCATAGCCGCATCATGATCACCCCAAAGCCGAGACTGAATATACTCATGAGAAATAATCGTCTCAGGCTTGCTCAAAAAAATCAGCAACAACTCTTTTGACTTCTTGGTAAGCTGAATTGCCTGCCCATCAAACTGAAAACTATTCGTAGCAAAAATATACTCCAGCCCATGATAATTGATACTGGTCTTTTTACGGTAGCCACAGGTCACAAACTGCCACCAGTGCATGGCTCGCAATCTCATTTCTTTTCGGCTCACTGGCTTGCGAATAAAATCATTAGCTCCAGCATCGAAGCTCTGTTCTAAAAAATCTGAATGCTGATCGTAACCTGTAACTAAAATAACAATAATCTTTGAATTACGCTTACGAATCCTTTCGCATAAATTAATACCACAATGACGATCCCCAGCTAAATTGATATCACTAATCACAATCTGATACCGCCTCGAATTGAAGTGCTGCATAGCTTGCTCAAAACAAGTGGCTTTGTCGATCTTATTGACCAACGGTAAATTGATAAAAGTATTGGTGAACCCCAGCATAGTGCTTGGGCAATCTTCAACGATGAGAATGTTCATGGTAAAAAAAGTTAATGGATACCAATGAGGAACCATAAACAAGCACAAACCCCCTGTGTAAAAATGTCCTTAAAATCTTAATAAAAACTAAGACTCAGAGGTGTAGCTTTCTTGCGTATTGGAAACAATGCGTATTTTTTAACTCTCTCTTTATGGCTCATCAAGCAGACACATCGGCACAACAAACCCCTATGACTTTGAACGAAGCCATAATGTTGGGCTTCTTCATTCAACAATGCAGCAAAGCACTTTCTTGCAAGCTGATAGATAAAGAAGGCTACTTTTATGTGGCGATGAAAACACGAATTGAGCTGGCACCTGTAAGCCTCAAGAGGCAGCGAATCGCTATTGCGTCACTGATAGAGCAGGGGTACTTGAGCATCAAAAAAAGCTACTCATCCCCAAGACGATACTACAAGGTCTACGTTGATAGCCTGCTTCAAGATATTCAACCATCATGGTTTGAATAGTCAGTTTTTTACTCATTATTAATTTCTTTCCCATGAACAAGCAGGAACAAATCATCTACCTCAATGACCAGCTACGAATACATCATCAAGGAGGAATAATCAAAGGTTCTCCAATAGTTGCCAATTTACCTTTTAAAGAATTTTCTGCCATCTTTAAAGCCGTGAGAACCTTCACCCAATTTGACGAAGGCACACCAGCCTATGACGAACATGATTTCGGAATCATTGACGTATTGGGCTACCGCATCAACTGGAAAATTCACTACCTGTATCGCCATGGCAAAGGCTCATCACCAGATCCCAGTGATCCATCCATTACAGAACGAGAGCTGATTATGATGATGGCGTATGAGTATTAGTGGCGGATTTTCATTTATCCATTAATTTAAACTGTATGGAACAAAAAGAAATAATGATTACTCTTAACGATATGCTTCGTGAGAATAATTTGGGCGGACGAATTTGTGAAAGTCCAAGAATAAGCCAACTGTCAGAGACTGTTCGAAAGGAGATACGAGAGGCGGTGAGAATATATGACTGTAATTCCAGTCGGTATTCAAATGAGATACCGAATGATTATGGCTGTTTTTTTGTGAATAGGAATTTTATTTTTTGGCAGATTGAGTATTTCGCAAGAGATAAAAGACGACAAATTTTTTCTGATGATCCCTGCGACCCCGATATCACAGAACGAATCCTCTGCATTTTTATGGCTGCTGAACTTTAATATTTTTGCTTATGTTACGTGAGTTATTTTCGGAGTTTATTCGGCATTCAAGAATAGAACGAGGGCTTTCTGAACGAACCCTTATTGGCTATAACGATTCTCTTAAGCTTTTTTTCAAATTTATCCAACAAGACGATTGTGCCATCAGTTATTTTGGCACGGAAGTTTTAAGGAACTTTTTTTACTACGGAAAAGAAGAGCGGCAGTGGGCTGCACGAACCTACCATATTCATCACAATAATTTGCATGTATTTTCTCGGTGGTTGGTGCTGAATGAGCACATCAAGAAAAACCCGCTCACACCGATTCAAAAGCCAAGACTCAGTAAGCCCATCGTCCAAGCGCTTAAAGAAGAAGAGGTTCACAAGATTTTGTATGTAGCCTTGCTCAAATCTTCACGCATACCGTTTTTACGTTTGCGTAACCATGCCCTCATTATGTTACCCCTGCACTCTGGTTTACGGATGAGTGAGGTTATTCACCTTAAAATTACAGAACTCAATATGGAAGCAAAATCCATCCATGTACGAAATGGGAAAGGAGCAAAAGATCGAATCGTGGTGATGACCAATGAGCTGGTTGCCATTCTGCAACAATATCTTTTGGCTCATGAGAAATATTTTCAATCGGCGTCGTTGCTTTTGTTCCCCAGCAAATCTGGAAAATTACTGAACGTCAGAGAGTTTCGTCGTATCACTGATAAGATTGGCAAACTGGCAGCAGTAAAATTTGCTTCCCATGATTTACGGAGAACCTACGCCACAACGCTGTCACGAAACAATATCTCTCCGTTCATCATGCAACAACAACTGGGGCACAGTGATATTAGGGTGACCATGCAGTATGTCTGTCATGATCGAGCAGAGACTGAGAAGATTATCGGTGGGGTGGTGTTGTATTAGAGGATGAGTTTTGCTTTAATTTTCCTCTTGTCTTTTTTATTTTGCCCCTCTATTGTGTGTGTGACATGAGGTCAATCTCAACTTTTCAAAACTGTTCCTTAAGCTACTGAATTTTCGCATAAATAAGCCATTTATAAACGATAAAATCAGCTTAATTTTATGCATTCGTGGTTTGCACGCAGGAGGTCAGCGGTTCAAATCCGCTATGCTCCACCAGTAAAGGATTTCCAGATGATTTGAAAGATAGAGTGACCTTATGTCTACGACATGAGGTCACTTCTAGCATCTAATCTTTCAAATAATGTCCATCCTCCAATCCCTCACTTTATCGGAAATTCATGAGAATTTTTGTATTGAAGCATCCATTTTAAGAAATCTTACTCCCCAGACAGTAGCATGGTATAAAAATGCTTTTAGAAATTTGTTAAGGTACAAACCTCTAACTCATCATTCTCAACTCAATGAGTTAGAGCTTACACAGTTTTTTTTCTGGGGAAGAAAGGAATGTAACTGGTCAGCCGTTACATCTCTGAACTATTATAGTTCTCTGTCTTCTTTTTTTACTTGGTGTTTAAAAAAAGAGGTTATAAAAGATAATCCACTTGAAAACATACCTCGACCAAAAATTCCCAAATCACTTCCTAAAGCTCTATCTGAAAAAGAAACAAGGGTGTTGTTTGAGCATGTTCAACTCATGCCAGTGCCCTCCGAATATAAGCCAGCTATTTTCCATAAAAGGCGAGATGTTGCTATTTTTGCTCTTTTTCTTTTTACAGGAGTGAGGCGGCAAGAATTACTTAACCTTCAAGTTTCAGATGTGAACTTGGATGAAGATATTATTATGATTCGAGAAGGTAAAGGAATGAAGGACCGTACTATTCCCATTTCATTTGCGTTGAAAAAATATTTGGCACTCTACATACAAGAGCGTGATAAGGAGGGTGTTTTCTCGCCATATCTCTTAACCAGTCTGCAATACCGTGGGAGGCTCAGTGTTCGCACACTCACACGCCTGTTACAGCGGGTTAAAAAATCTACAGGTATCTATTTTACGTCTCACATTCTCCGACATACCTATGCGACTTTGATGGTTAAATCAAAATGTGATTTAAAATCGCTTTCTCAAATGATGGGTCATTCAGATATTCGAACAACGGCTTGTTATTTAAGTGCCAGCACTGAGCATTTAAAAACTCAAATCAATAATCATCCTTTGAATTTTTTTTAGTTCGGTAAGTCGAATCGAGTATAGTAAAAATACCATTCATATTGTTGTTTTATAAAAAGGAAACTTTACTTTGGTGGCACAGTAGTGTAGTTTGACCATTATTGTCCCTAGCTAACTTACGAAAAATAATGAATAAACTTCAGGAATGGTTTAAAAAACAACCTAAATGGATTAACACCGCTGGAAACTGGATTGTTGCTAAATCTGAAATTACGCAAAATGATAAAGAAATGCTGGCATCTCTCTGCTTAAAAGAAGCTGGTGTTGAACTAAAAAAGCCCCCGTCAATTTTGAACAATTCTCTTACGCTAATAGTTTGATAGAACAATCAAAGGACAGTATCCAGTTTTCTTCTATTTCCGAGCCAAAAGGAATAAATGCCCTAAACCCTCTACAAGCATTAGAATTTCCGAGTGAACAATTAAACCTTGTTTATGGCACCAATGGTACTGGTAAATCTGGATATGTCAGAATAATCAAACAATCCTGCAAATCAAAATGGAGTGAAGTTATTCTTGCGAATGTATTTGAGCAAGGGAACCCAAAACATGGGCAAGCAACAATAAAATACAAAAAAAATGGTGTTGAAACTTCAATTGATTGGAAAGTAAACTGCTCAATTGATGACCTTCAACCAGTACAAATTTTTGATGCGACCATATCTAATTCATATTTGAATGATAAAAACGAAGCCTCTTATGAACCCTACATTTTAATTTTTTTCAAGCAACTTGCAGAACTGATAAATAATATAAAAACCATTATCGATGGTTATGAGCAGGGTCGCTCAAAATCTTTACTGCCAGTAATTCAGCAAGAATACAAGGCTACAATAACGGGCAATAAAATTACTGCACTTAACCACAAAACTGACGTTGACAGTCTTTGCACTCCACTAGTCTGGCAATCTGATAATGATAAGCGCCTACAAGAGTTAAATGGCATATTGGATACAAAAAACACAGAAAGTATGAAGAGTTCTTTGTTATCAAAGTCTAAACAAGTTGAAAAATTAAAATTATCTATTAAATCAATAATACAAGCCCTTAGTGAAGACAAGGTACGAAGAATAGTTCGTGCTAGATACGACCGTGATAACTTTAAAAAATCTGCTGGTGAGTATGCTGCTCAAGCATTTAAAAATGCTGATTTAAATGGCGTTGGAGAAAATACTTGGCAATTAATGTGGGAATCGGCAAGAAGATATTCGGAAGAAACAGCTTATACCGAGGTTGCATTTCCTAACACAGCGTTAGATGCAAAATGTGTATTATGCCAACAGCCATTAGAAGAGGATAGCAAAGAGCGATTGAACGCTTTTGAAAGTTTTATTAAAAGTGATTTAGAGTCTAAAGTAAGAGCCGCAAATGCGTCGTTGCAGGAATTAGAAAGGTCCTTGCTCAACGTACCTGAGAATTTTTTATTGGCTATGGAAGGTCAGGGACTCACCAGCAAGGATTCTCAAGAAGCAATATTGAATTGGGATGAATGCAGAAACTTTGCTCTAGAGAATTCAGATGTTAATAAACCAATACCCGAAGTTAGAAATGGCACATTAGAACAACTTGAAAGTATTTCATCGAATATCGCAAGGAAATTGGAAGATCTGAAAAAGCTCGAAAATGAAGAACAACGAAAAGTACTCCTACAGGAGCAGTTAGAATTAAAATCCAAGCAATGGTATTGTCAATTTGTACCACATATAAAACAAGAGCATCAAAGATTGGTCAACTTATATCACCTGCAAAACGCGAAAAAAACAGCAAATAGTTCTGGAATCACTCGGAAGAAAAATTCGCTGGCAGAAGAGCTGTTAAATCAAAAGTATTTTGACAGTTTTCGAAATGAGTTACATCTACTTGGTGGCGGGAAAATTAATGTTAGTTTGGATGCAAAGGGTTCAAAGGGGAAGTCTTTCTACACATTGTCTCTAAAAGGTTCTGGTCAAGCGGCAGGTAAGGTATTAAGTGAAGGAGAATCTAAACTTGTTACATTAGCTGCATTTCTCGCAGATTCTCAGCTACACAGTGCAAAAACACCGTTCATTTTTGATGATCCAATAACATCGTTGGACGCCGATTATGAAGAAAGAGTTGTTTTGAGGCTCATTGAGTTATCAAAAACACGTCAAGTTATTGTTTTTACACATAGGTTGTCTTTTTTATCATTGCTGGAAAGTGAAGGTAATAGAGCTGCGGTTAGTCAACATATTGTGTCGCTGTCTTCTCACAATGGAGCTATAGGTAATCCTGATTTATTACCGCTAAAAGCCGCTGGAAACAAAAAAGCATTGAACCGATTAAAGAATGAAAATATTGCTCAAGCTCGTAAGGTACTGAAAGAGTTTGGTCAAGATACATACTTACGTATTGCAGCTGGAATTTGTATTGACTTCAGAAAAGAGATAGAACGAATAATTGAAAAAGAACTGTTATCTGGAGTCGTAGAACGATATCGACGCTCTATTAATACTATGGGGAAATTAGAACATATATCATTGGTGACCGAAAATGATTGCAAAATTTTGGATGATGTAATGACAAAATATTCTTGTTTTGCTCATTCCCAACCTGATGAAATCAATACTCAAATACCAAGTGTTGATGAAATTGAGGGTGATATTTGTAAGGTTAGTAATTGGTTGGATGAATTCCAAAAAAGAAAGAAAAATAAAAAATAAGTTTATTTTCAAAATATGATGATAGAAATGAATTGGTCTATGGAGTAAAGGTGAACAAATTTTATTGGGTATCTGCGTATACACTGCTAGTTCTAGTCTTTACGGTGATTTACACCGTTATTTGGATTCGAAGCCCAGATAGTTTTATTATAAATGAAGACTTAAACATGAGTCCTTTCGTCGAGGCACGTAATGTTTTATGGGGCGATGGAAATTACCAAGTAAACAGCGTTACTACGCTTTATGGTTTAAAGCAAGAATTAGATAGTTTGTATCTAAAAAAATCTAAGCAAGAAAAAAAATCAATGACTGCCGATCAACAGTTAAAAGATTTAAGCCCCCATGAAAAGTCTGCATTTGATCAAATGGCTAAAGAGCGGGAAATAAATATAGAAAAATATATAGACGACAATTTGTCTCAATATAGAAAAATAAGTGAAGAGTTTATCAGCGAGATTAAGAAGCAGGAGTCACACCTGAACAGAGTTGAAGATGCTTTTAAAAGGTTACCACTAATATCAAAGGTAGGAGCAAAAAGAATCGAATACGCGGACTTCAAAATTTTGTTTGCTCAAAAAAAATATGAGGTACATAGCTATGTTTTATCTAATTTTGGATCTTTCGCGTCTAAGGAGATCATTAACAAAGTGATGGAGCTACAGGATAATAGAATTGATTATCTAAAAGAGGGTGCTGGTTTGCAACGAGAGTTGCGTAATATCAGAGGAAAAATATCTGAGATTATTAAATTTCATTATGAACAAAGAAAGTCAAGATTAGGGGCAATTGATTTTCTTTACTTTAGTATTGGAATATCTACCACTACTACATTTGGAGATATCGTGGCAAATAGTAAAGTAGCTAGGGCTTTTGTAGTCCTTC
Source organism: Alteromonadaceae bacterium (assembly GCA_965277695.1). Classification (GTDB taxonomy): domain Bacteria; phylum Pseudomonadota; class Gammaproteobacteria; order Enterobacterales; family Alteromonadaceae; genus JABSOG01. Next base: position 66,197 of record CBDIDQ010000105.1, on the reverse strand, counting down.
AACTTATATTGAGCGTTGTCGTCGTAGGGGGTTGTTTGAATAGTCTTGCAAAGAAGAAATAGTAAATTGCGTTAATATAATTTAGTCGCTTTAGTTTCTATTTAGGGCTAACTGTTCTCCCTCCAACACCACCAAAGTATGTTGTAAAGAAATCAGCTTAATATCTTTAATCAGAAACACTTCTTGTTCCAACTCACATATAAGCCGAAGTGAAAAGAGAAGGGGGACGTCGTTGATTTTCCTTTGAGTAGTCAATGCCTGTTTAAGCTGCGAAGTATGCACGGATTTCAACGAGGAAAAGTGTAAGAATATTAACCAATCAAAACAACCCCCCAACCCCATCCCCACCCTCAGACCTCTTCTTTCTATCACCAGCATCCTGATTTTTCACTACCTTCGGCTCCACGCGACTACTGCCCAATCGCAAGCAATCCCCCTGTTGATAATAAAACAACTGTTGGTAATAATCAGACAGAAACGGCTCAAGCTGTGCTTCTAATTTAATGGTGAGAGAATCGAGGGTGATGGCTTTTTTAATAGTGCTGCCAGTGGCGATAAAACATTCCCGTGCTTGCAGGCGGCGGATCTCTTGGGCGTAAAGGTGGGTTTCTTCTTCATGATTTAAACGTTTGATGGTTTTGCCAAAACCTCGGTTATTGCTGATAGATTCCATGGTGCCAATCGTTTTGCCACTGCTGCTAGAAATTCCTGAACTGTGGTTTTCTCCTGTGCTTTCAGAATGCCCAGTGCTATTGCTTTCTGAATCACTACTACCATTACTACGCCCTTCGGATGTGCCAGAGCCGTTACTGCTTCCTGTTCCATAGGAGGAATTTTGTGATGCTGAGATCACGGTATTTTGGCTATGGTTCATGTCTTCATAGCGTGTCGATTCAAAATAGCTTTGTCCTTCGCTGGAGCTTTGACCTTTGGATTTGCCTGCTGATGAATTGGTGGACTCTGTATGGTTTTGACTTTTCACCTGATTAAAGCTTTCAGAAACCGTATGACCAATAGCTTTTGATTGGCTTTCAGTAACCGAAAAACTCTCCCCCTTGGATTGATTTTTCCCCTCGCTTTGAGTGGTGGAATGGCTACTTCCTACCACTTTGGCTTCACCTGTTGTCATGCTGTAGCTCATTTCCGACAATTGACCCTTGTCATTAAATTGGTTCTCGGCAAAATACTGGGCATCGTCACCTGAACACTGGAAAATAATTTTGCTGTGACAGCTTTCTACTACGGAAGAAAAAACATAACCACTGGGATCGTCTTTTTTTAACTGTCCAGAATTTTGCATAGCCACCGTTAAACAGCAACCGTGTTGGCGGATACTGGTAAACAGGTCGGCAATCTCTCCAGCACTGTGTTTGCTTCCGCCAAGGAAGCGATGAAATTCGTCTGCGTAGAGTTGGAATAATTGTTGTTTTTGCTGATCGTTTCGCTGGTACAGAATCTTTTCCATGGTACGAAAAATGATATGACTCACGATACCCGATCCGCTTTCCTCATGCGGGATATGAAAGACAAGGAAGGGTTTTCTTTCTGCGGTACTGTTAATAATTTCTTCTAAATCTAAGTTCGTTTCGCTGCTGTTAAATATGGTGTGGCACAGTTGGCTATCGAGCAAAAGTGAGAGACGGTTACGGGTGGAATTAATCATTTCATTAAAGGTATTGCCCGTAAAACTAAGCAGCTGTTGTTCAATGTAATCAGCGGCATTATTGGCGATAGGCTCATGGCTCGACTTTAAGGGTTGCAGGATAGCCACTGGTAACTGATTACTATTTTTCCCCCTGCCGTTATAGTTTCTTAAGGTATTGAGCAGCAACAACAAATCATTCATATTGCCCTTATTACAGGCAATAAGGGTAAATATGGCTCGTAATACATTAGCCGCTTGTGGCGTAGTTTCAAGGCTCGATCCCATTTCCATGGCTATGGCATCTAACAGTACTTGTACGCTCTGTTCGATGTTAAACGATTTGCTAGGTAAGAGTGGATTGATTTTATAGGGATTGTTTTTGGATTTTGAGCAAATATCAACGACGGTGGCATTGAGTTCAGGAAAAATACTGTCGACATCGTGTTCGCATAAGTCCAGGAAGATTGATAATTTTTCATAGGGCAGGGTGGCGGTGATTATTTCTTTAACTCCTGACTCCACAGCATCAAAAAGGTGCTGTACGAAGTGTTTGATTTGTTCCTGTAGTTCAATATAGGAATGGCGAATTTCTTGGTAAGCCATAACGAACGCAGCGGTTTTTCGAGCCAGACCACCAAAAGGATCAAGCAGGCAACCACTGCGGCCAGCAATCAGGTCTTGAATCACATAAGTAAGCATGGCTTCTGATTTGCCTGAACCGGTCTTTCCCAACATAAAGAGGTGCTTGTTTCTTTCTGAGCTTGGCAAGGTGATAAGTTCACCAGCCAACCCTTGACCCAACACCAACCGTTTTTCAGAGCAGATGAGAGCAAAACCATACAGCTCAATAAAATGATCGTAGCTGCTGAGAAAGTTGCTTATATCTTGTTGCAGTTTACCAATGCTTTGCTGGGTTCTTGCCTGTACAAATTTTTGGTTTTCTTCGGCGATGGTAAGCGACAGCCTTTCTAATGTGCCAACTTCTTGCTTGAATTGATCGAGATGTCTTGTCGAGTTTCTGGTAAAGGGGTTGAACGACGCTGCTGTTTTACAAGCTTTAAGAATACCTGCCTGTGCGGTTTTGGTTCGTTCAACCACTTGTAGCTCGGCAATGGTTGCTAACACTTCGGCGTCCATGCCTGCCAAGAGTTTTTTTACCTGCTCTATCCTTGTTTCAAGGTGAAGCAGTTGCTCCACTTGATTCATGGTTGTTTTTCACCTTGTTGGCGTTTCAGCAATTCATGTATTCGCTGTTCTTCTTCGTTAGCTGCCTGAGTTGTTTGATGCTGTCCAACTGTTTGCTTGGCTTCTATTTTGTCTGTCACTTTTTTACAGGCATAGTAGAGCAAACCTGCTAGGGCTTTGCCTGTGTAACCCATGGTGGCGGTGCCTGCTTTAATCAACGGCTTGGCGAGAGGGTTATTTATCAACGCTTTTATTTGCTGGTTCATGGCGGTACCTCATTTTTTCTTAAATGCTTTTTTCATGACTTCATAAGCTCGGTTTCTTGCATTCGCGAGCATTTCTGCCTTTTGGAGCCGTTTTTCTGCTTCATTAGCACGTTCGTTAATATCTGCAAGTCGGCTCATCTGCGAAGCTTCCTGTTTCCTGCGGGTGATTTTGTCATTCATGCCATTATTGGTCATGGATGCGAAAGCCATCATGGTAAGGGCTACAATATCGGCAGCAAAGGCGACGACGAGATTGATAAGCAGTGAAGTGTTTTTGTAAAACTCAGGGTGCATTTGCTCGTCAATCCAGTGCTTGGTAAGGGTGATTCTGTTAATGGGGATTAACTCTTTTGCTACCATGATTTCAAAGGTTTTTTTGAGTTCAAGGTAACTCGGGGTGAGCACTTGAGTTTTGAATTTTTCCAGCTCTGTTGTATTGAGCTGAGCATGTTGTAACTTAAGGCTGTTGGTGAATGCAAGACAACGGAAGGTTCTTGGGTTGTATCCTTGTAACTTTCTTACAGCCCCTGTGATCCCTAAGTTTTCTATGTTCAATAGACCCTGTTTTTTTGATTCCATAAAAATGACATAATCTTCGGCGTAGCGGAGTAATTTTTCTCGGCGAATTTGAAGTTCCTGAAACAGGCTGAGAAGGTTTTCATCAGACTCGTCTTCAACAATGATGTTGTAAGCCACCTTTTTGATAGCAGACTTGTTGAGAGCTTCTTGCACATTAATATAGGTGGCATACTGACCAATGCTCCCGCCATAGACATTTTGCACTAAGTTCAACTTATGCTGTTTGGATTCACAAAGACAACGACACTTACTGGCTTTTTCATACTGGAGAGATTGTATGGAAGTGGTCATGTACAACTCATACTGTTGACCGACCATATTTTCTAATTCTGCTGTTGCTCTGGCTTCACGGATTATGGTTTCTTTATAGGTCTGATAGGTACTTTCACTGTTTGAGCGGTAAGAAACTGAATAAAGTGATAAGTAGCTGCCAAAAACGATCATCACAATGGCAAAAATAGAGACAATAGATAGTTTGTGTATCTTGTTCCATGAAGAATAACGCCAGCTAAAATAGTAACAGGTAATACATGCTTGAATCAGGCTGCCAAGAATTAAACTCATGACAGTTGAACTGACGTTTAAACCGACAAAGCTAAACACTGCAACGGCGGCAGGTGCAACGCCGCTGAGGTGCAGCCCATTACAGATAATGACCCAGCTAAAAATGCCCGCCGCCAAGGTGATGATGTTGTAAATTTGATTGAGTAGCCACGTCTTGATAGCCAGCATAATACAGCTCCACGGTGTGTTTATTATTCGGCTGGTTCAATAACTTTGCGTGCTTGCACCATTGTTAGTAACTCATCAAGGTGTTGAAAAGCACTCTTAAACTGACCGTTTAAGCATTGCACGACATTTTTGGAAAACTCACGATGAGAACCCCAAATATCATCAAAGTCTCCCAAAAGTTCGGCAGTATATGCTGCCAAACTTTCTTCTGTGATACCAATGTCTGGATTTGCATCAATGCCACTGGTGACTTTTGTTATTTTCTTTTTGGACTTGTTAAAGCGAACCCAATCTTCAGCACAGCTTTCTATAAAGGCATTTGCCACATAAACCAGTTCTGTCTTAACTACTTGAAATTGTTTGTTGAACCCAACCAAAAACTTAGTGTTGTCGACATTTGATACATGTTGAAGGTGATGATCTAAGTAGGTGCCCATGGTGGTTTCGATATAATTCATTATTTTGAGTTTTGTCATTTTATCCACACTTTCAAGGTCGTCTGCGGCGTTTAAAACATGTTCTATTCCCATCATGAGTAGGTTTTCTGCACTGACGAATTCAAACGCGGCTTGGACGTCATCAAATTTACTTTCTGGTGTGGTCATTTCATCTGGCATGTTGTTATCCTCTTTTTTGTGAGAGTTTACGGAAACTCAATCGACTTTGGATTTTTGATTTTTTTAACTGTTTCATGCCAATAAGCCAGCACACAATGGCTGCGGGCATTATTTTGGCAAAGGTGGCGAGTACGAATGATGCATCTTGCCAAAGAGTGATATCGAGTGCAGGGATATAGAGAATGGTCATGATAAGCACTGTCGGGGTTTGTAGGGCTATGCAGGTAATATGTTTGATTTTGATGGTTATCAGTAAAACGCCACTCATAAAGCCGACGAAGAATGCCAGCCAAGGGTTGGTTTTGGTGGCATATATCAAATTGACTATGCCGATATCGCTACCGCCTTGAGTGAAGAAGATGTAATAGGAAAGCACAAAGCCACCAATTACGGAAATGGCATTGGCAAATACAATGGCTTCTACAGGTTGCCGAGGGAAGCCTTTGTAAATGACTCGTGGTGTAATGATGGGCAAAAGCATTTTGGTGCTATAGACGATAACGCCTAAATACACGATGTAGAGCAGGAATATAAAAATGGGGTTTGGCTCTATCATAAGGTTTCTCATTGTTTCACGTTGATTCTTATTTGAGCCTAGAGTGTTTAATATGAGTTGTCAAGAATGATGTTCGAACAACAATCTTAAAAGATTGGCGTTTGTTTATTAAAGGTTTTCGGCTTTACTTTTATTTCTTCGGTCGCTTTCTTCTTTGCTGTACCTGTTGGCTGTTATAGAGAGTACCAATATACTTCAACATTTCTGAATCTATAGAAATGTTAGGATCCTGTAGAGGCTTCTCTGCTGAGAAGTATTTTGATAGGTCAACTTCATGAAGTGAAGCATAATTGTGCAGTGCCTTAATAATCTTTTTATGCCCAGCTCGATTAAAATCCGCCTGTGAAAATAATCCAGTATCGAGCAACGGCTGGAGTTCTTCTTTGATGTAATCCATTACCTCATTAACCCCACCTGTAAATGGTTTTAATGTTGCCAAGATTTCAAATTTTGTTTCGTCTATTTGTTGTTGCATAACTTGGTATTCTGTAAGAGCTTCACTGGCAGCGGCGAACTTTTGAGATAGTAGAGCACTTGAAACTTTTAGTTCGTCCCCTTGTGTTGATAGTTTTTGTAGTGCTGTTTGCGATTTTTTTTCATGCATTCCATGGAGAGTTAAAGGCTGTTCAAGGATTACAAATAGGTTGATAACATGCATCAAGTCAGTAACCAAGGTCTGTTTATTCTGGACGGCTTGTATTCGGGTCAATTCATCTTCATAGGCTGTATACGCGGGAGTATTTTCGCTAGGTTCAGCTTTTGCCTGTTTAATACACTTTTGGCAAAACCCAATAGCTATACTAATTTCTTCGTCTGTAAGCCCTTGGGCAAGGTGATATCGTTCTTTTACGGCTGTTAGGCTGGTAAAGGTGGGTATTGCATTGGAGGTGATGAGATTGCTAGCAGTATCGTGCATTGCCAAACATCTTTCAAACAATCAGGTTACTCATCATACACCTATTTTTTCCGTTGACTAGAGCATTAACGGTGAAAAAAGTCACGTAAACGTGAGCTGTATCCTGCCAGCCGTAAGACGCTACGCCCCAGTATTCAAAATAACCTTATCGCTTGTGTAACTTTATAACTTACAATTAACTTTTATTGGACAAATTCATCCAACCATTCCTAAAGTCATTAGTTAATGATTAACGAAAAAGAACAAAAAAAATGTATGATTATAATCAACAATCCTTGAATCATAATGATTACATGCTGGAGTTGCAGCGACTTTTATATGCCCGTACCACATACGGAAAAAATGATTTCTATCAGAGAATATTTCTATTTCTTCAACGGGTTCACGGTTGTGACAGCGGCATGTATACAAGCGGAGGGAAGTTTGTAAATGAGCAGGGCGAACGAGTTATCGAAGCTAAAAACAGCTATATATTCGGGCAGCCAAATACTTTTCTTAATGAATATAGCCATGTGTCTTCTGTCTGTGCCGATGCCGCTGTAGATTGGGTCATTGTAAAAGAAGAGGGTACTTATCTTGATACTAATAATCCTCTTGTAGACTATATGTTTTACAGTGGCGACTTTTATGACCTCTGTATCGACTTCCAAATTGCTGGGGAAATGATGTATACCTTCAAGAAGTACGGAAAAGATAATTACACAACCATTGCACTGTATAGGGAGAGCATTCAAAATTTTTTTACGGCGTACAACCTCGAACATCAACGGCAACTCCACAGCTTTATTCTTGAACTCTTTCTCTATGACCGAAATATAAGCTTTGCCATATATGACTGTAATTCCAAAAAGAAGTACTTTGATGATTGGATGCCAGAATATGTTAAGGCTAATGTTATCGAGCATATCAATAAAGGATTTCTTCTAAGAGGTAGTTTAGTTCTTAAAACATTTATGGTCAAAGTACCGCCTCCAAGCACTACTGCATTTGTTGTATTTGTTACCGCATCAATCCATGCTCATAAATCAATTATCTTACCGAAAGACAATATAGCCCTGCACAGTCGGGACTCTCAAATAATAGCGGCACATAACACCACTGAGACTGTAGGGAAGAAAATAGCCGCAACTCAAAAAGCACTCAAAGAAATAGCCTTGGAATCAGAAACTAAAAATCATCCTAAATTCTTTACAAGCACGGATGAATTTTTCTACCATAGAAAGAAATTGGAACTCAAGAAAGAAGCTCTTTCTTATGAACTCGGAAAACTCTTATCCTATCGATTGGTTCGATAAAGATGACTTGAGTTGCTATTGTCCGTAAAGTTCGTTGTTCAAAACTTCAAACCTAATATTGGACAATAACTGTAAACCGACACTAATTCCAATAAATTTTACGGCGTGAAAACCTTCCATTACCACAGGCAGTATTTAAGGATAAAGCGGGAAGTTTTGAGTTATGAAATTGGGCTATTATTGAGCTATCAACTGACACATAACAGGAAGCGGATAATAAAAGACTTCACCACCCCCCAATTAACGATTTACAGTTCACGACTAACGACTAACGACTAACGACTAACCGACTCACCATTTCCAGTCATATTTTCGTCTTTCCTTAATTAAGCAAGCTTATGGAGACTTGGGGCTATAGCCTTTTTTTGACCGTGAAAATTCATAAAACCTCCTGCTCTAAATAGGTTTTTATGGTGGGTGGTAGTTAAATTGGTTTCAAAAAATTGCTTAATATTCCTTAAGGTAAAGTGATGCCCTGTTGTTGTAGTGTATCCTTTATCTTTTGATAAGTATTTTGTACTTGCTGAGTTCCAAATATAAACATTTCAGCCATTGATATCCCTTGCTGTAAAATTTCTTGCTTGGATTCTTCAAACTCTTTTCTTGATACCCCTAAATCTTCCCCAAATTGAATTTCACCTAACTTTTTTTGAGTTTTTTCTAAACTGGAGATGACTTGTTCAAATACAGTTTTATCTTCTATTGTTGCGTTTTTAAGATTGTCTCCTAACTGTTGTAAAAATAATTTCATTGCATCATCTGTGGAAAGATTGGCTTCACTTTCAGGAGTTATTTGAACTTGTTCGAATCCCTTATTCATATTTTCTGAATTAAAAAAATTTAGTATTTGTCAGCAAAATCAAACGTAACTGTAAAAAGGTTGAAGGGGATTTATGTAGTAAGTTGAACTGTATTATTTTATGGATATATAAAGGTACATGAATTTTAAAAGTATTGCAACACCAAAGTTTTCCCCACCTTATTTTCCTCTCTCCTTAATAAGCAAGCTCACGGCGACTTGGCTATAGCCTGCTTTTTGCCGTGAAGATTCATAAAAACCGCCTGTTGTAACAGGTTTGTATGATGGGAGTGAGTGAGGGGGAGGAAGAGTACGTTTTGGTAAAAGGGATTCTGTAAATATCTTTTGAATTGGTGCAAAGTTTTATAACTGGCAATGAGCACAATAACTCGAATAGTTGTGTCATCGTTGAGGAAAAACCGCTTATGACAAAGCTGTCTTTCTGTTGCTTGCTGGTACAGAAAAATATCTCGATTCAAGGTTTCTGTGTCAGTGAAGTGATGGACGAAAAATAATTTTTGTCCGCCAGCTTGGTCACTAATAATCGCAGCCCCAGCAGGTCGCAAAGCTTGCTCCTTATTTTTTATTCGAACACACAAAGGCAATTTGTGAAACTTGCTACCACTGATCCATTTGGTCAGTGTAAGCCCTTTGTAATGATCCAAGCTTTGTTCAAATCCTTTTCTGATGTGATTGGATCGACAAATATTATCGGCTTGCTCTGCGGTAAACTGGAGCTTTGGTTGGTGTGTAATACCGATGAGCTGAAAGCCTAGTGCACTCAAGGAATAACACCGTAATTGTGGGTAGGGATGAAGTATCAGTAAGCCATCGGCAACAGCTTGAGCGAGATGCCCGCGTAAGGCTTTCAGTTCTGTGTCTGAAAATATCCGCTTGAGTAAACTGAAATTTACCAGTGTATAGGGGCTAATTTGTTGGAGAAAAAATTTGATTTCCATAACTTTTGATACTAGATCAAATACTAAGGAATGCACCGCATTTCTTTTTTTATTTTTTAATCTTTCTCTTATGAAGGTTTTGGAAACAGTGCTTCGTGAAGCACAAAACATTGTCGGCGAATATGCTGTGGTTGCTGCTTTGCAGCATGTGTGTATTCGGTTCTGGAAAACCACACTCTTGGTGCTTGGGCTTCTTGCGTGGGGTTGTTGGGATATTATTTCCAGTTGTTATGCAATGGTAAGAGAATTTTCGTTGGAACAGGTGGTCACCGATCATCCGTATTCAACAATGATATTAACGATATTTGTCTTATGGCTCATTTCTGGGCAGATAGGTAAAATAGGAAAGCGTTAATAAACTTTCTCCCCATTGGCATAAACAGCTTTTGGGGAAACCCTCTCGCGTAATGCGTGGATCGAAAGTCGCACATCGCCTCGACTTTATAACCTTATGACTTTACGACCTTTCGACTTTATAACTCACCGACTACACTCCTTGTTGATTACCCTGCAAACACCCTGTTGATTGGCTATTTTTATGATTTTCGACGACAAAAATAAAATATCATATAATTCAATGAGTTATGATGATATTTAAGGCGTATCCACAAGTCGCCGTGAGCTTGCTTATTAAGGAGAGAGGAAAATATGACGGTGAAAGGTGTGCAAATAACGACAAGAGATCGTGAAGTGTTTTGTCTTTTACAGCGTTTTCCTCTCTTATCGGCAGAGGGCATTCACAAAGCCTGCTTTGATTCTGCTACATACTCTGCCGTAGGGAGGCGACTTAAGAAGCTGGTGGACTATGAGCTACTTAAACGCCTCTCTTTGCTCGATGAGCCGCACTACCGTTATTATATTACGGAATCTGCTCGACCATATCTGGATAATGATCGACCATTGAAGCGGATTAACAGAACGCATTTGAGACACGATGTAGAGCTGTATCAAAGCCTGTTAGGCATCGAGCGGATGTATGGTGATGCTGTGACCATCATCCCCGATTTTGAATTACGATTCTTTGCCCGAAGAAATTACCGCACTACGCTGGAATATGAGGGCTACCTGCAAGCCTTCCAGCTCAGTTTTCTGCCAGATGCCCTGATTGTCCATAAAGATATTGGCTATTTTTTGGAGTATGACCGTAGCACCATTTGGGGCGTGAATCTGTTCAAAAAATTGTCGGCGTATCAGCAGTATTTCACAACTGAAAAACCATCACAGTATGACCATGTAACATTTCGAGACTTGAAGGTTATTTTCTTGTGCCAGTCACAAAGCAGGGTGGATGCGTTGATTGCTGCAACTGGGCAATATACCAAGCTGGATGTCTTCCAATTTTTTGATTTGAAATCTTGGGCAGAAAAGCTCAAACAGTCTGATGTGTTTTTGCCATAACAAAATTCAGATTTCCAAGCACAGCCACTATACCCATATCACACAGGGTAAATGATTTGCCAGCTATGCCGTTCCTCATTGACCCTGTGTTGACGATAGTGGGTTGTTTGTCTGTGTTGCATCCCTTAATTTTTTTACCATGGCACAACACATTTCAGATCGTCGGCTTAATGCTACTTTAGAAGATATTATCAAAAATGACTGTAATGATTCCATCCGTGGAGCTGTTGCCCGTGAGGCACTTGATTACGAATCACCAAGAACATTCTTTGGAGACTTATCACATCATGGCTGCGTATGCGGCATGGTTTCAAGTCTTATCTATTACGTGGATACACGTAAGTTTTACGACCATCATTATGCTGAAATTGAAGAGCTTCGTACTGAGCATGAAGAGAGTTGCGGAACGGCTATTGCTCCAGATGGCGATTTGAAAAACTTCTTCGCTTGGTTTGCCTTTGAAGAGGTGGCTTATCAATTGGCAAATGAATTAGGATTGGAGCAATAAGCCCCAGTTCTACGCCAATTCTTGAGCTTTTTGTCATCTGTGGCTGAAAGCTCAAAACCCGTTCCGTGATTTCCGCATTATGCTTTAAGTTTACCTATTTAAGACTTTATGGCTAATCGATCACCAAACTTAAAGACTAATTATTTCTTTCCTTGAATATTTCCACCATTTTGCATAGACTTAATAATTATAAAAATGAATTCTCTTATTTTAAATCGCCCGTATGAAAATCATTTTTAAGCTTTACAAGATGGAGCCACATTTGGAGCCACATTGTGATTTAATGAAAAATAGTTGTTATTTATCAGGATATTAAGTGAAGGGACGGAGGCGCGTCTGGGCACCATTCCTTTTTAAAGTTTTTTACTTTATATTTCAATGATTTATTCTTAGTTATTAGCCAATCTTGTTAATTCGTCACTAATTTGTTGCTGCACTGTTTAATCAACCTTGCTTGCTTTTAAAGCTGTCATAACCACATAATCAAAAGTATACAAAGGCGATTGCGGATGATCTGGTGTTAATAGCTAAACAACAAGCAACTATAAGCGAAGATGAGTACTTGGCGGGTGAACGTATCAGCCAAATCAAACATCAGCTGATTGATGGTCAGGTTTATGCCATGTCGGGTGGCAGTGCTAATCATGACCGGATTGCGGGCAATATTTATCGAGCGTTTGGCAATCACCTCCAAGGTGCTCAGTGTGAGCCATTTGGATCTGACATGATGGTTAAAGCGGGTGCCAATTTATATTATCCGGATGTCAGTGTCGATTGCGATTTTGATGAGTCACAGACACATCTATGCACAACGCCAGTGATTATTGTTGAAGTGTTATCCCAATCAACGCGCCGCATTGACCAAACCACCAAACGGTTATCTTATATCAATATTCCCAGCTTGCTCGAATACGTGTTGGTTGAGCAGAATTTTGTTCAAATCGAAGTGGCGAGAAAGAGTAATGACTGGCGACCCAGCCACTATTTTCTCGGTGATGAGGTGACCTTTGAAGCCATTGATTTAACCTTGTCAGTCGAAGAAATCTATTACCGCGTTCGTAATGAACAGATGACGGCTTTTTTGGGGCTGTAACCTGATTTGCCTGATTGACCCACATATCACTTTTTTTGTGTCTGACCGAATAAAAGTCAGGCAAAGTCCGATTAGCGAGTGACATTTGCTAACTTTCCCTTTATATTTCCATCATAGATGTTGCCATCTTGGTCCCATAGTGTGAAGACATGCGAATAGGTGGCTGATTGGACTAATAATATAAAGAGAAAGGAAATATGGAAAAACCATTGAATTTGGGGCGTTTACTGCCTAATTTTACCGAGTTTAGTTTCTTGCCACACAGCGCTGAACAGCTCAGTACTTTGTTTGTTGTCTTGCTTATTGTTGTTTTTATTATTTTTTTAGCCTATTCAATCCTTTCGTTTGTGGCAGCTAAAGCAAGAGTCAGCTGGTTGCATAATCAACTCAAACCATTAACAGATAAAACCGTGGCTGCCAGTAAAATCGATATCAAGGACGCTGCTCAGGAGAAAAAACAACAAGATCCGATTGGTCACCTTTGGTTGGAGTTTGATGAAACCTTAATTGAGGTGAAAACAAATGAAACCGTCTTCTTATACAATACCTTGGATTCCAACCACTTTTTTAACTCATCGACTTTGGCTCGGAAGATCACCGAAAACAGGATGATTGCAGCGGTGCCGGGTTTTTTAACTGCGATTGGTGTTATCGGCACTTTTGTTGGTTTGCAGCTAGGACTCTCTGAACTCAATATCGCTGGTGATGCGAGCGTTAATGAAATGAAGTCGGGTGTCTCCCATGTGATCAATGGCGCTAAAATTGCTTTTATGACGTCTGTTTGGGGAGTGGCACTGAGTGTGTTATTTAACTTCATCGAAAAACTGATGGAGCAGAGTATTCGTGGCAAAATTCACAAATTACAAGACACTATTGATAGTCTTTTTCCTCGTTTGAATGCTGAATCTCAATTACAGGTTATTTCTGATAACAGTCAGCAGTCTCGTGAAAGTTTACAGGGGCTGGCGGAAAAAATCGGCGATAAATTGCAAGAGTCTTTACTACAGGTATCACAGGGGATACAGGAGGGTCTTGAATCCAGTTTGGAAAAGATTATGGCTCCGGCTATTAATAAGTTGGTCGATGAAACCTCTGATGGTAATCAAAAAGCGTTGGAAGGATTGTTGAGTCAATTCATGAAAGGGTTTGGCGAGCAAGGCGCAGACCAAAGGGCAGCTTTGGATAACACTGCTCATAAGGTAAACGAAGCGATTGCCGGTATGAGCCAGTCGATAGAAGCGTTGATGAATAAAATGTCAGTGACTCAAAGTGATTCTGGTGAGCGTGAAAAAGCACTGGTGGCAACGATTTCAACTCAAGTATCGCAATTGGTTGAACAAGGTAATGAGCAAAAGAAAGTACTGACTGAATTTGTCCAGGCTCAAGTCGGCAGTATGGGCGAACAATTGGACAAGCGTGAGCAAGCAGCGGCGCAAAGGGAGCAGCATCTGGCATCGTCAATCGAAGAGAAAATCAATCAGCTGGTAGACAATACGGCTGGAGCCAATAAAATGTTAACTGATTTTACCGATAAACATTTACAAGGTTTGGCATCATCAATGAGTAAACGGGAGATATTGTCGTCCCAGATGGATAAGGCGCGTAACGAAACCTTTGTCGAACAAACCAATGCAATGCGAGCTGGCACAGATGAATTGTTGCAACAGGTCGGACAGAGCATAGAAAACCAGCAAGCAACCGCTAAGCGGATTGTAGAGCAAGGCTGGCAGTTACAACAAAGTGTTGAATCCTCGGTTCATGCTAGCGCCAAAGCGACTCAAAGCATGGAGCAAACGGCGACTGAATTACGCAGTGCGGCAGATAGCATGAACGTATTTGGTTCTCATGTCAGAGATGCGGGTAATAATTTATCGGGGGCTGTGACAAGTGCAGTGGACAGCACTAAAGATTTGGCTCAGCAAAACCAGCTCAGTGCTGAACGGATGGAAGTATTGCGGACCCAGTTGTTGGCGGACACCGAAAAATTTGGCCAATTGGCTGATAATATTAATGCGATGATCACCAAAGCGGGCGATACGTTTGATCATTTAACGTCGTCGCAGTCGCAATTTTTGACCGAGCAAAAAGAGAATGTCGGTGAGCTGGCCAAGAAAATGGCCGACTTGTTAAGCGATTATGCCTCACGAGCGAATTCACAAACCTCGGCACATTTAACCGTGTGGTCTAAGTCGACCAATGAATATGCCAATAAAATGAATACCGCGATGAATGCACTTTCTAATATTGTTGATGAAATTCAAGTTAAGGCGGGTGCATAGGATGGGAAGAGGATGAGAAGAGGATTGGCACATCAGCCACGGTCTGTGGATGAAGAAAACCCATATTGGGTGTCTTTTTCAGATTTAATGTCTGCTTTGTTGGTGATTTTTATTTTGGCAGCGATTGCATTGATTATTGAACTCACTCAAAAAACCCAAAATGTCGATGCGGGAATAAACCAATTAAAAAAAGCCCAACAAGCACGAAAAGATATTCTTTATGAGGTCAAAGATGAGCTGGCAAAGCGCCATATTCAAGTGTTATTAGCAGAGAACGACACCATTATTCGTGTACCTGAGAAAACCCTGAGCTTTGAATCTGGCAAAAATAATATTCCGCAAGATGAAGTGACACAAGCGGCAGTGCGGCATATTGGGTTGGTGTTGCAAGCTGCTATTGACAAAAATCAACGGTTTAAATATCTCGATACGGTATTTGTCGAAGGGCATACTGATAGCATACCGATATATTATAATGGCAAGGGTAATTGGGGTTTGTCTGCTGACCGCGCTATATCGGTATGGCATGTGTGGCAAGATGAACTGGATGTTACGCCTAAATTGGGCGATATGGAAAATGCCTTTGGTCAGAAACTGTTTTCGGTCAGTGGTTATGCGGCAACTCGCCGGGTGCAGATACAGGAGACTACAAAAGAGCAAAGAGCAGGTAACCGTCGAATTGATATTCGCTTTACTGTGAAAAAGCCGTCCATTAGTGAACTTGAAAGGATTGCCGCGCAATGACGTCGAGAATGACGCTAGGGATTGAATCGTTAACTTTCATATTGCCTGATAATCTTTTTGGTGACAAGTTGATTAACATGCAATCACTGTCAGCTGACTTAGATCGAATTAAAAGCCGGGCTGGTACAGACAACAAGGTATTCAAGGCGGCTTTTACTGAGGTATGCGATGGTGTACAAATGGCGAAACCACTGGATGAGTTAATCACCTCAGCGATACAGGTAAGGGCATTGGCAATGCTATTACAAACGGAACTTAAATCCCGAATTAATATCACTTCGCGACTGCTTGACAAAATCAACCTCATTGTTGGTAAACCAAGCTCTTTGCTTATCGAAAGGTTCTATCAGTATTTCTTACTGGAATATGATCAATTAAGTGACCCTCAAGCGATGGGGCTGTGGTTGATTGACGCGAGAAAAAAGAGAAATATAGCACTGTGGTTTGATGTCGATATGCTTGGTCTTAATGGTCCCGCATGGCTGGCTGAGCGGGCAATGACCAAGCAGTTGGATTTTGATCACCAATTACGCGAACTCGGGTTGGCTAACTATGCTAGTGGCCGTTATTTGACTAGCGCAAAAAATATTTACTATGTTGAACAATTACATCACATCGCCGTCAATGCCGCTGATGATTTGTTGATTGAAGTGCAAAAACCAGCGGTATTTGAGTCACGTTATGACGATAATTATTTGCTCGGTCATAAAATATTAAATGTGTTAATTTCGCGTGCACCCAGCAATGATATCAGTGATGCTTGGCTGAATGTCATTATGGCGATAGCAGGCGATCCGCGTATCTCACCTACTCATCCCCGTTATTTAAAATGGTGGGGGCATATAACCCCTGAGCTGATTGTCAAAATGCACGGTTGGTTGTCAAAGCTGGATCTTAAATTGTTTCTTGAGGCATTAGAAAACTTCTCGAAAACGGCTAGTGATCCTGAGCTATTAAGAATGTTTCCGTCGCGTAAATATTTTTTGGAAGGCATGTTTAATGCGGGTGTGATCACCAAGACCCGGTTATTTTTAAGCAGAGCAGCTGCAAAATATTTACGTAGCCATTATAAGTCTGAACATTTACCTAACTTCTCAGTTGTCTCTGATGGTAATAAATCCATTATTTATGTGCAAATGGGTGATAAACATATGATTGAAGGTAGTCACAGTTGCTATTTGTGGTTATATGATGAATTACACCCTAGTGCTGTGATTTTTGACGACACACAGGACAAACCAAGCTACCACCAATTAACGACCGGGTTAAGTGATCAAATGGCCCGATATGGTATCGAACCTGTAGCTAATATCCAACATAACCCGATCAACTTTAGCTGGCAAAAAACCGCACTGACGACGTTAACGGCGATGGGCGTTCAGCTGACTGCCAAGGATGTGTTAACAGCAGAAGATTATGGTTGGTATAAACGACAATATGGAGTCAGTTAATGGCATTTAAAAATATCCTTGATAAGGTTTTTGGTCGTCAGAGCGGCAGTCAATTTGCCCTTGACTATGAAACTAATGAAATCAATTTTGTCGTATCACCTGAACAATTACGACAGATAAAAAACAATCAAGCAGATGAATGGATTGCCGCGCAATATGTTGCGCTGAAAATGCTACAGGAGCAGGGGGAGGTTGAGTCGTTTCCTAGTGGTTTTATCATGCCTACGCAGACTGCTGTCAGGCTTGATGAAAGCAGTCGACAGTTGTTGGTTTTGCCCGAGCCTTGGCAGGGCAGTTTAAAAGCCAACATCAAAGGACAGTCTAATCAATCAACTTTTGACGTTGATCTGAGCGTTAACAATCAGGATGGGCGATATAGCAGTTTGTATAACACGACAGGCGCAATCATCGAATTTGGCCAGAAACAATATCTGCTGACTGTGGAACAATTCAATGTTTTCTCGGCCCAAAGGGCGCATAAAAATTCGGCAAAAACCGAGTTTGATAACCTGTCTTACCTGCATGTTTTACAGCAAAGTCAGCAAAATGGTTGTGAGTTGACGCTGGGGCATTTTAACAAGCTGAAAATCAGAATGCCCCAATCAATTAGCGTCGAAGCTGAGGTGGATAAGGGCGGTAATTTAATATTAACACCATACATGGGGCAGGACGCCAGTCATGAAAGCATTCAAAAAGTATTGTGGCAGTTGCAGCCGGGATCTCACAACACAGCGACAACACTCAAAGTCGGTGATGAAATTATTCTGTTTGATGAAGAAAAACTCAAAGCGGTGAAAGAAATTCTCAGCAATCGGGTGGTGCCAAAGCACAGAGTTAAAGCATTTTTGGCTAATCCGACGGCTTTTATTGATGCCACTTTGGTTGATCTGGATTTGGGGTTTTCTGTTCGAGTGCATGGTGCCACGGCTTTTAAACATGCTTATTTTGGTGATATTGAAGCGTCGGGTATTGATTGGCTTGGGCAATCGTCATCAGAGAGTGTGTTACCCATCACCCGTTTAAATGAGCAAATTGCTGATTTGGCAGCTTTTGAGCAGTTTTCAGATAAATTTGAAGATGCACAACAGACAAATGCCACGGTGATGGATTTTGAAGGCCAGTCATATGACATCAGTGACAGTGAACAGGTGGCTAATGTTTTAAGGGGTTTACAAGAAACCTTGACTGATCCGCTAGCCGAGCCATTAGCTGAGGATGATGACGTGGCTGAGCAGTCACCGCAAACCCATGTTGTTGATGTTGATTTGAATGATGACGAATTATCGGATTGGTCACCGGTTATCAACAAGCAGATCACTGAAATTGCATTTAAAGGCCCGCTGGATTGGCATAATTATGCCCGCCAACCATTTTCACACCAAGAGGTGGGGATCCGCTGGATATTGGGTCTGGCAGATAAAACCGATAAAAGAAATATTATTAATGGGGGTTTGCTGGCGGATGATATGGGGCTGGGCAAAACCTATATGGCTTTGTCAGCGATAGAACATCTCTATCGACAAGCCAGTCAACGTCAACAGGTTAAAAAACCTGCGTTGATCGTGGCACCGCTGAGTTTATTGGAAAACTGGAAGGATGAGGTGGATAAAACCTTTAAAACTTCACCGTTTAACGACATCGTGATTTTGCAAAGTGATGTTGATTTAAAGCGTTATAAAGAAGGCGCTGTTGAAATCAGAAATCAGTCTGTTAGTGATGGGTGTGAAGGTAACGGGCGTGAAGGTGATAAAGAAAGTAAAGAGGATGAGTTCACGCCTCGTTACTCATTAAAAGTGGGCAAATTGTTTGGTCCTGAGCGACTGGATATGCCGGGCAGGCTGGTGATCATCACTTATCAAACCATGCGGGATTACCAGTTTTCGTTATGCCTGATTGATTGGGGGGTTGTGGTATTCGATGAAGCCCAGAACATCAAAAACCCTAATGCTTTGCAAACCAGAGCGGCCAAAGGATTAAAGGCAGATCTTAAGTTAGTGACCACTGGCACGCCAGTTGAGAATAGTTTGGCTGATTTTTGGTGTTTGATGGATACCGCTTGTCCGGGATACTTGGGGAGCTATCAGGATTTCAGGGCATCGTATATAACCCCTATATTGGCAGCAGAAGGAGACGATGTACATCAGGTAAGGGAGCAAGCAGGACGTGAATTGCGGCTTGAAGTGGGTGCATTGATGTTAAGACGATTGAAAGAAGACAATCTTAATGGCTTACCACAAAAGCATATACATGTGGGTATTGAAGACTCACATTGGCGATTTATGCCTACCCTAAGTGCCGTCATGTCGGGTGAGCAGCAAAGGGTTTATGATGGCACTATCGAGGCGCATTCTGCTGACGATCCTTTTTTACCCACATTAACACAACTTAGATATACTTCACTGCACCCGGGTTTAGCCAATGGTGGTCAATTAGAGATACCGAACAGTGACAAGGCGCTAAACGCCATGATGGCGCAATCGGCAAAAGTACAAAGTCTGTTGGTTGTGCTTGATGAGATTAAGGCCAAAGGTGAGAAGTGTATTATTTTTGCGCTGAATAAACGGCTGCAATCGTTTTTAAGTTTGAGTTTGGGCAAGCGTTATAGTTTAGGGCCTTTGTCGGTGATTAATGGTGATGCAAAGGCCACAGCGAAGGGGTCATCAGTCCCCACGAGGAAATCAATGATTGCTGATTTTGAAGCCAGAGCCGGGTTTAATCTGATTGTAATGTCACCCGTCGCGGCAGGCGTTGGATTAACTGTCATTGGTGCAAATCATGTGGTGCATTTTGAACGGCATTGGAACCCGGCCAAAGAAGCACAGGCCAGCGACAGGGTTTATCGTATCGGTCAAACTAAAGACGTTCATATTTATATTCCGGTATTGCATCATCCTGAATTTGAATCGTTTGATGTGAATTTACACCGGTTATTGACTAAAAAGACCTTACTTAAAGATGCGGTTGTAACGCCAGAAGAGGTGCAGCCTCAGTCATTGGGCGCTTGTCTTGGTGGCCAGTTTAATCATCAAGCTCAGCAAAAAGCTAAAGAAGAATAAGGGGAATGAATGCTTAACAGAATTTGGATAGACGAACAAAATTGGCAGGGTTATTGTCTTAAAGAGGCTGATTTTTTGAATTTGAAGAAATTGAACTTTTTTATTGGGGTGAATAATTCTGGCAAGAGCCGTTTTGTCAGGCAGGTTTTGGTGGAACATACTGAGCATTATGTTTTGTCCGATGGTTATAGTGATTTGGATGATTATGAAGAGGATATTGAACTATTAACGGCAGCTAACCAACGATATTCAGGTTTTGCTGCTGAGATGCCTGATAATTTAATGGAAATATTAAATAAGAAGACGTTACACATGGAAGAATGGAAGTATCTCTCTCAATTAAGTTCAGTACTTGAAAGTATCCTTATAAGGGAGAAAAAGTCTTATTATAAGAATTATCATGATGCATTAGTTTCATTTGAAAACTTTGAACGTAAAAATCAAAGAAAAATATTTGCAAACATAAAAGTGCCTGAATTCCCTGAAAGATACTACATCCCCGTTCTCAGAGGGTTAAGGCCCATAACCCCAAACAAAGACACTTATAAATCAAGAACAGCAAAAGACTATTTCGATTGTAACGACAAAATTAATATTGTCACCGGTCATGAACTTTATGATTTGCTGGTGAAATACTTACTGGGCTTGCCTGAAAACAGAGCTAGGGTTAGGGCTTATGAAAAGAAACTGGGTGATGTGTTCTTTGAAGGAAAAGAGGTGGTGTTAATCCCGGAGCATGGGAAAGACACTGTTGCAGTAAAAATTGGTGATGAGCCGCAGCTTCCTATTTATGATTTAGGCGATGGTTTGCAGCAGGTTATTATTATCACTTCACATGCTTTTTTGAATGCTGAAACGTCTTTATATTGTGTCGAAGAGCCCGAAGTGCATATGCATCCAGGGTTATTACGGCGTCTGGCGGTATTTTTGGCAGATGAAACCCCGCATCAGTATTTAATGACCACGCATTCGAATCATTTATTTGATTTGGCTGATGACCGCCATGATGTGGTTATTCATAAAGTGAAAAAAACACTGACCGATGAACAGGCTACTTTTGAAATCAGTGAAGTCAGTAAAGATAAAACCTTGTTGCTCGAACTTGGGGTGAAACCCTCGTCTGTTTATTTGTCTAACTGTACTGTTTGGGTTGAAGGCGTTACTGACCGATTATACATTCGGGCATTTTTGAAACGTTACTTGGCTTTGCTGGAAAAGGAAGAGCCACAATTACACGCCCGTTATTCTCACTATAACGAAAATTATCACTATGCTTTTGTTGAATATCAGGGTGGTGTGTTAACCCATTGGAACTTTGATGAACACGATCCCGATCACGACAGTATCGCCGGACTTTCTGCGTTGAGTGTGTGTAGTGAGGCATTGCTGATTGCTGACGGTGATATTCGAGCGAAAGCCAATAGAGTTGAGCTGCTTGAACAGCAATTAGATGATCGCTTGATGATTATTGAAGCTAAAGAAATTGAAAACTATTTACCCGCAGCAATCATACAAAAAACCGTTAGAGCGCAATTTAGTCGTAAAAAACGCAATACGGACAAGGTAGACGTGGGTAGAATCGACGAGCTCAAGACTGAGGGTTATTGTGGTGATTTAACCAATGGAATAGGGCGGGTGATAGATAAAACGTTGCTGGTGGATGAAACAAAACCGCTGTTTAGTGAGTCTAGTGGCACGATAAAAGATAAGGTTAATTTTTGTTTGACTACGGTGGATGTGATGAATTCGACAGATTGGGATATGCCGGATTATCTTAAAAAATTCTGCAAAAACGTATTTAAGCATATTGACGCGAATAATGGACTTTGAAAGTTTCATCTTTAACACCGTTAGTAATCAAAACCACAGGATCATAGATTCATCGCTGTTTTTTTAACCAACATGGATATACTTGATCAGGTGGTCCAACAGTTTGTTGGTGGTTTTTCCTATTGTAACGAAACAGCTGTGAAAATAGGTGTGAGGGATAGCAATGAAGTATGTTCAAAGTTTGTTAATTATTGTCATGGTGATGTCTTTATCGGTGCTATTTCTGGTGTTAGCGTCGGTGCCAGTATTTGCTCAGTCATTAGTATTACAGTGGAAGCAAGGGCTTGGTGGGGCGATGTTAACGGCTGCTTCTGGTGGGTCTATTGTGAGTGATCACAGTACTTTAACGGTGATCCGCTTTTGCTATGACGGTAGGTATAGCTATTATAAGGAGGGAGGCTGGTCTATACCCGGCTCTGCACAGGGGGCGTCTAACAACACAATTACCGGGCGTTGGGATATCAAACAAAGCGGTCAAAATGTTTCACTGGTTTATGCCACCGATTCTGGCAAGCAAGGCTACTTTCCGATTTATTTGCAAAATAATGGCCAAGTTAATATCGGAGGTACTGCATTTACCGCTGAAAAAGGCAAAGCAGGCTGTTAATATAAAGGAGATTTTAAATGGAACAATCGGGCAAAGCGACTATTATTGCGGCATTGATCACAGTCGCAGGCATGATAGTTGTTGCACTGATCACGATTTCGAGCAAACCCTCAATACCGCCAGATATTTCAATTGATGTTATCGGCACTTGGGTTGACGCTAATGTGCCAGCGAATGTGACCCTGATCACTAAAGGCAAGAATGGTTTAGTGCTGTCGGGCAGCGGGGTTAATCAACAGCTGAATCAGCAATATCAGCTAAATGGTAGTGTCACACTAGATCATCAAGATATTAAAGTTAACTTCAAGGCCAGCTTTAACAGCGGTTTGTTGTCGAGCGGTAGCTGTGATGGGACTGTATCGGGTGATTCAATGCGGATTAATATGTCTTGTGCTGATAGTGGCGCGGGGGCTTTTACCACGACGCTGTTGAAGCAGTAGCTATGTCGCTTTAAGTTGGTTATTTTTTTCCATTATGAAATTCTTTAATTTAAGTTGTACCAGACTGGAGTTTTGCTAATAACCTGCCATGATTAGCAACAATAAGGTAACGTTTCAGGTCCCCCGAAAGAAACTGGTCATGACTTATAAAAAACGAGATTTTCATCAATTAGCGGCGTTTATTGATTCTGATCAGGCCGTTGAGATCAGTTATGATCAGCACGGTAAAATGACCATTTGTATTGAAAATGTCAGTCATGATGTCGCACAATCCATTTTTGACGCTCCCCAGCAAACTGATGATGAAGTATTTAGCTACTTTCCCTCCACCAGAGAAACCATGCAGTCACTATTTAATGGCATGAATTCGGTGATCTGCATTAAAGATGTTAAAGGTCATTATATTCTGGTTAATGAGTATTTTTCCAAAGCCCTAGGTCGTCCTCAAGCTAATATTCTCGGTCACAATGATTTTGATTTGTTCGATGCAACTCTAGCGACCCATTTAAGTGATATTGACAAACAAATTATTGCCACTGGCGAAGGACGGACCTATGAAGGCTATTACCCTGATATCGACGGTAATCCGCTACCTTATCTGATCAATAAAATACCGCTGAAAAATCGTCATGATGCTATTTATGCCGTGGCCGTGATGGCCACCAATATCAGCGTTCAAAAAGAAAAAGAACATACCTTGAATTCACTTAGAGCTGAACAGCAGCAATTGCTCAGTTCGTTACAAGAAAAATACAATGAATTGGAAGAAGAAGGACAAAAGCGGCAAAAAATGGAGCGTGAACTCGCCGCATTAGCACAGTCTTTACAAGGTGAAAATGAAGCCAAATCCCGTTTTTTGGCCAATATGAGTCATGAGATCAGAACCCCGATTACCTCAATTATTGGTTATGCTGAAGCCATTGAAGAGGGCGATGTTGACGCCAGCAGTATCGAAACCATTATTCGTAATGGTAAGCACTTATTAAGTGTGATCAGCGACATTCTTGATTTATCGAAAATAGAAGCGCAAAAACTGGATATCGAAATCGTTAATATTGATTTTTTCCGACTGTTAAAAGATGTTGAATCAGTGGTATCTAAAATCGCCTCAGATAAAGGGTTGGAGTTTTTCTTCGAATATCAAATCCCACTGCCTAACCGAATTTTATGCGATCCGACCCGGGTGCGGCAGATCCTCATCAACTTGTGTAATAACGCGATTAAGTTTACTGATAAAGGTTATATTCAAATTTGGGTCAGCAATGACAATGAACGTAAACGATTGTATTTCTCTGTGGTCGATACCGGTATTGGCATGAGTAAATCCCAGCAACAAGATTTGTTTGAACCTTTTTCTCAGGCCGATACTTCAACATCGAGAATATATGGGGGTACCGGGTTAGGACTCAATATTTCTCGTAGCTTAGCGCATATGATGGGCGGCGATATTTCTTTTACCAGTGAAAAGGACCTAGGTAGCTGCTTTACTTTGGAAATTGAAATGAGTTTGCCTGAGGATTGTAAATTTGTTTATGACATCCCGCCAGAAAGCCGCACTCCTGATAGTAAGGTGGTGGATACGCCAGCATTGAACGGCAATGTGTTATTGGCCGAAGATCACGATGATAACCGTAAACTGATTGTGATGATGCTGACCAAAATGGGCCTAGATGTAGTGGAAGCCTGTAACGGCAAAGAAGCTGTAGAACATGCCATGGTCAATGACTTTGACTTGATCTTGTTAGACATTCAAATGCCTGTGATGGACGGTTTGCAAGCTCAGGCAATGATGTCACAAGTGGGGGTCGATGCGCCTGTTATTGCCTTAACAGCCAACGCAATGAAACATGAGGTTGAGAATTATTTGGTGGTTGGGTTTGACGACTACTTAGCCAAGCCAATCAAACGCAGTCATTTTATTACCACCATCGCAGCTTATTTGGGGCAAGACAATAAAGTGGATTTGCAAAGCGTAGAAAGTACATTCGATGAAAAAGAATTTGAAATATTGAAAAATAATTATATCGAAACGCTGATTTATGAAGTAGCATCAATTGGTTGAACTTACACCGAAGAGACTCAACTTCAAACAAATTGCCCGGATCAGTCATATTATTAAGGGTACTGCTGGTAATTTTGGTTTGTAATGAGGCCACCGCATTAGCGGGTACAAGTATCGAAGACTTGTGCCAGAATTAATCAAATGGATGAACCAGAATTGGTCAAACAATTGTTTGTTTATACTTCGCCAGCTTATAAAAATGGTCGACGTGCAATAAGCTTTGGTTTCTAGCAAGGTTTTTACTGGCAGATATTGCCCAAACAGAACAACAATAAAACAGCTTTTGACAATAAAAACAGCGAACAAAACTGCTTTCTATAGCTCAGCTGGGAGAGCGCTTCGCTGGCAGCGAAGAGGTCTGCGGTTCGATCCCGCTTAGCTCCACCAATATTTTTTATTAAGCAAGCTCATTATTCTTAGATCCCCTTCGTCTAGGGCCTAGGACACCGCCCTTTCACGGCGGTAACAGGGGTTCGAACCCCCTAGGGGACGCCACTTTCACGGACATTTTAAGGATAACCGGGGTTCGTGGTAATCCCCTTAGGGATGGGGTCAAAGTTTAGCCTGTAAGAAAATTTCTTTTCTGCACCTAAGCAATCGAAAGTGTCCCCTATCGTCTAGAGGCCTAGGACACCGCCCTTTCACGGCGGTAACAGGGGTTCGAACCCCCTAGGGGACGCACTAACAACAAAACTGAAATTTGTGGCCGACTTAACTGGCAACAAACCTGTGTCCCCTTCGTCTAGAGGCCTAGGACACCGCCCTTTCACGGCGGTAACAGGGGTTCGAACCCCCTAGGGGACGCCACTTTTTCAGCTTCTATCCATTGATATCTAAATACCCTTATTTTTTTTGCTTTCTACTTCCTGCTTGCTACTTTCTGGTTTTAATGCTGTTTCAGCTCAAACAGCGAATGAATTTACCTCTAAGGCCCATATTTGATTGGCAACTGTTTATTTTCGGCTATGCTTTAGTTTAGGTTTTGAGAATAGAAGTTTGGCGTTAATGCGCGTATATACAGCTAGACAACCCATTATGAATAATAAACGGCAAGTGATTGCTTATGAACTATTGTTTCGTGATGGTAAAGAAAACAAATTTCCCGCACATGTTCCACCCGATACGGCTACTGCCAAGCTGTTGTTAAACAGTTATTTAAGTATTGGGCTGGAGTCGATCACCGAAGGTAAACCCGCTCTAGTTAATTTCCCAACTAATATGCTCAAAGATCATCTGGTTGACATGGTGCCTTATAAAAACATTATTGTTGAGGTGCTCGAAACAGTTGAACCCAATGATGAAAATTATGAGGTGCTAAGAACTCTGTTCCATAAGGGGTTTGTGCTGGCACTGGATGATTTTGTCTACTCTGAGGCTTGGGATCGCTTCTTGCCTTTTATTAAATTAATTAAATTTGACATTATAGAAACTCCTTTAAATACACTGGGGGAGTTGATGCATAAGTTTAAGTCGAAAAAAAATTAAACTGCTGGCTGAAAAAGTCGAAACTTATGAAGAGTTTCATTTGGCTAAGTCGATGGGATTTGATTTCTATCAAGGCTATTTTTTCTGCAAACCTGAAGTTGTAATGGGCACTGACGTTGATACTTCTCAGCACTTTTTGGTCTCAATTTATGCTGAGGTGATGAAAGAGGGTTTCAGCTATAAAAAACTTGAACAGTATTTTGAACAGGATGTTGGCTTAACCTATAAATTACTGCGTTTTGTTAATTCGAGCTTATTTGAGCATACTCAGGAAATAACTTCGATCAAGCAGGCGATTGTCTTTTTGGGTGAGGTGCAAATAAGAAAGTTTATTTGTTTGATCATCACCGCTCAGCTAAATCCAGATAAACCAGTAGCATTACTACAAAGCACTATTACTCGGGCGCGAATGTGTGAATTGATTGCTAAAGCTATGGGTTTATCTAAGGTGGCTGATGCGGCGTTTTTAACTGGATTGTTCTCAACCATTGACGCTATCTTAGATCGTTCAATGTCGTCGATTATGCAAAGCCTGCCGCTGTCAAAAGATATCAAAGATGCATTAGTTGACCATGACGGCAGTTTGTCGGAATGCTTAGAGACCTCTATTGCGTTTATGAAGGGTGATTGGGATGTCGTCTTCGCATTTACCCAAAAATATAATGTACAACCGGATTATTTGATCACCAGTTGTAACAATGCAATGCAATGGAGTGCGACTTATCAGGGTTTGTCGAACAAGTAGGCGGCGGGTAAAACTATTGACGAGCAATCTCGTCTACGCTCAGATAGGCCGTAGACGAGCATTCACCGAAGTGTTGGACCATCGCGTTTATTTGAGCGTTTTAGTGCACTTTTGCACCACAAGAATGGCCTTCGACGTGGATATGACCATGATCAAGTTCTTGCAAAGTGGCGTCACGTACTTCAAGGATTTCGACATCGAAGGTTAAGTCAATACCAGCTAGTGGGTGATTACCATCAACCACAACATTTTCTTCATTAACTTCTAAGACAATAACCGAATGTTCACCGTCATCAGTGGTGGCTCTAAATTGCATTCCTGGTTCAACCTCCATATCTTCAAACATGTTTTTTGGCATCGCCTGAACTAAAGCGTCTTGACGTAAACCATAAGCGTCGGCAGCGCTTAAAGCGAGGGAGAACTTGTCATTGACTTCATGACCGAGCATTTCATTTTCTAATGCTTCGATTAATAACCCGCCACCTTGGATAAAAGCCAGTGGCTCATGGTTGGTGGTGCTGTCAATGACGGTTTTTTCGCTGTCCATTACGGTGAAATGAATGGTTACGGCTTTATCTTTGGCGATTCTCATAGTTTACGTACTCTGTAGTTCATGTGTTAATAAATATGTTTCTATTAAGCTTGGTGGCAATTGGCTCATCAAAAACGCGAATAAATTCGCGTCTACGGCGTAGACGAGGTTTTAACCTCGTGAATGTTGAGGGCTAATTGTCACCTTAATCTGCTCAATCAATAAAAAAGGGTTTACTTGTTGTCCTGTGGCTCAAGCAAATAAGGTAAGGGGCTGACAGTTAATACTGAGTTGTCATCATCTTTGATTCTGAGTTTGGCATCAGCGGCTAAATCTTTTGGTAATACCGCTAAAATATGCAGTCCTTCAGCTGTACCGGCAACATTAATAATGGTGCCTGAGCGTCGCCAATTTTCGCCGACGGCCAATTGCAGGTCATCTGCCGGATTCGGTAGTGAACCTGCATTACCTTGGAGGATATATGCGGCGCGTTTGTTTTTGCCGAGGTATTTCATGCGGGCAATCATTTCTTGTCCGGCGTAACAGCCTTTGTCAAAACTGATGGCTTCCAAACAATGTAGATTTAGCATTTGTGGCACATATTGTTCGATAGTACCTTGACTCAGGTGCGGGTGACCTGACTTAATCTCTTCAATTGACCATAAGTCGCTGGCATAAATATGGGCTTGATGTTCAGCGAGCAAAGCTGGGACCTCAGCGGCCGCGAGAATGATTAGATAGCGGTCATCGGCGACTTTCAGTACTTTGCCTTGAGGAATATCAATAGCACTAATGTCTTCGGTGAATTCAATTTGCCATTGCGATTGTAACCAGTCTGTTGCTGCTGTTCCGCCAAAACCGAGTGTCAGCCATTGCCCTGAGGCATCATTGATCGTGGTTTTGGCAAAAACACCATATTTGTTTAATTGGGCTTGGCTGGCAGTTATTTCCGCTTGGTGACCACTGAGCAAGAAATGATCATCGAGAGTAAAGGTTTTTAAAATTGCCCACATCTTGCCTTTAGCATCACAATGGGCTGCATTGAGATAATGGTTATCGTCAAGCTTTTCCATGTCGCAGGTTAACTGTCCTTGAAGATAACTTAGGCTTTGTTCACCATTGAGGCTGATGAGTCCGTTATTAATTAGCGGGCACAAGAAAATCTCGGGTAATGCACTGTCACTTGAGTTAGTGCTTGAGCTAGCATAAGAAATTGCGGATAAAATGGGTGTCCAGCACTGATTCATTGGAAGTCGCCTTGGTTCGTGTTATTTTCACCCTCCTAGATGGGGGCGGAATGAAAAAGCGCAACCGCCTGATGACATTTTAAAGTTTGAGTTAAAGCCATAATTAAAGAGAAAGGAAAAAAATGACTGAATTAGACACCCCCTTATTAGACACTAAGGCAAAATTGCGCTGGGCTTGCCGACGAGGGATGCTGGAGCTGGACGTACTGTTGCTGCCGTTCATTGACGATGATGCTTATGATGCCTTGCCGGATGAGCAAAAAGCGGTGTTTCAGCGTTTATTGACAGCGGATGATCCGGATTTGTTTGCTTGGTTTATGGGCCATCAAGTGTGTGAAGATGTTGAGCTCAATGCCATGGTAAAAATTATTTTAAATCGTGTCAGAGTATAAGGTCACCGTAAAGCGTTCAAAATGGCAATTTTGGCTGATTAAAGCCTTTGCCTTGTTATGTCTTTTTTCATTGTGGTTGTGGCCCCAACAGGTGCAATGGCAGTGGATTATCCAATTGTTATTATCTGTCGCGGTGATTTATTTTGCTTTGCTTCCCGCTTTTGAGCCGCGAATTGAAGCCGAATTAGTGTTGAGCGACGAGGGTGAAGTTCGACTGCTTGTGTTGAATAAGGTGAATGAGGTGTTTGAATCATTTGTATTATCACCGACCTCAGTGACCAGTGATTGGTTCTGTTATTTAATATGTGTCCCTCAAGGATTAATGGCTACTCAACACAAACAACGTATTTGGGTGTTTCGTGACGGAGTTGATGAGCGTGAGTTCAGACGGCTGTGCCGGGTTATTTACCGAGTTCGGCGTGGCAGGTAATAATTATTTTTGCTTTTATCACTGCCGTTATGCGAGTATTTGGACTGTTAAGGTATTTGGAGCGCTTCGTTCTTTACAATCAAAACCATTCACCACGGAGACACGGAAGCACGGAGAAGGTCAAAAGCAAAATAGTTAAAATTGTTGGTATTGACTTTGTTTTTCTCCGTATCACCGTGTCTCCGTGGTCAAAATATTTTTTTTAAAGAACAAAGCGCTCCAGCAACCCTGATAAGCCCAGTGACTGTGCAGCAGCGTAACTAGCCCGGCTTCAATACCGTCGGTTTGGCCGCCGGGTCTTTGTCAGGATAATCCAAAGTATAATGCAATCCTCGACTTTCTTTGCGCGACAATGCTGAGCGGATAATCAACTCGGCGACTGCCACCAGATTTCGTAACTCCAGCAAATTATTACTGACCTTAAAATTACGGTAATAATCCTGTATCTCTCGCTGTAATAACTCCACCCGGTGTAAGGCGCGTTCGAGTCGCTTGGTGGTTCTGACAATGCCAACAAAATCCCACATAAATAATCGTAATTCATGCCAGTTGTGGGTGATCACAATTTCTTCGTCAGAATTGGTTACTCGGCTTTCGTCCCAAGGGGGGATCACCGGGGTCGTCACTGGCTGATTGACTTGTTTAAGGATGGCTTCGCCAGCGGCATGAGCATAGACGATGCATTCCAGCAATGAATTACTCGCCATACGATTGGCCCCGTGCAAACCGGTATACGCCACTTCACCGATGGCAAAAAGGTTATCTATTGAGGTGCGACCATCAAAATCGGTGGTAATGCCGCCGCAGGTATAATGCGCGGCCGGTACCACCGGAATAGGCTCTTTGGCGATATCAATACCGACACTTAAACAGCGGGCGTAGATGGTGGGAAAGTGTTCGATAATAAAGGTTTTTGATTTATGGGTGATATCGAGATAGACGCAATTGGCCCCGGACTTTTTCATTTCAAAATCAATTGCTCGGGCGACGATATCACGAGGAGCCAGCTCAGCTCTTTGGTCAAAATCTGGCATAAAACGGCTGCCATCGGCTCGTCTTAAATAAGCGCCTTCGCCGCGCATGGCCTCGGTGATTAAGAAGTTTGGTGCATCAGGGTGATACAGGCTGGTGGGGTGAAATTGATTGAATTCCATGTTGGTGACCGAGCAGCCGGCCCGCCAAGCCATGGCAATGCCATCGCCACTGGAGACATCAGGATTACTGGTATACAAATAGACTTTGCTGGCCCCACCGGTGGCTAATGCGATAAAACGGGCTCGCATGACTTCGACTTTTTCGGTTTCACGGTTCCAAACGTAAGCGCCGTGACAGCGGTTTTCATCGATATTGAGTTTTTTGGCGGTGATCAAATCAATCGCATTATATTTTTCTAGCAATTGAATATTAGGGTGCTGTTTAACTTGATCAATCAAAGTGGTTTGTACTGCGCGACCTGTGGCATCGGCTGCGTGTAAAATTCGGCGATGGCTATGACCGCCTTCACGGGTTAGATGATACTTGGAAAGACCCTGTTTATCGGTGTATCTGTCAAAAGGGACGCCTTTATCAATTAACCACTGCATACAAGCTTTGGCATTTTCGGCAGTGTAACGCACGGCACTTTCTTCACATAAACCGCCACCGGCAATTAGAGTATCCTCAATGTGGGATTCAATGCTGTCTTCTTCGTCAAAGACCGCAGCTATACCGCCTTGTGCATACAAGGTAGAGCCTTCCTTTAAGGGGCCTTTGCTCAAAACGGTGACTTTTAGTTGTTCGGCGACCTTAAGGGCTAGTGATAAACCGGCAGCACCGCTGCCGATAATAAGGATATCAAAATCATGCTCAATCGGAGATTTCATCAATAAAAACGGCTAGTTATTACAAGTATTTAGCGAATTATACACGCTAAAATCAGCGCTAAAGCTAATAAATTCAAATAATCTTACATTTCAAAGAACTTTTTCATAAAATGCCTGTCATACGTAGTACGCTTACATCGAGCCATAGTGTAATGTGTCGCATACAAGACGAGGAGATTTGGCTCAAATGGGCGAACAAGATATTGATTTAGCGCTGGTAAGGCGTGTTCAGCGTGGTGAAAAGGAAGCTTTTAACTTGTTGGTACGACGCTATCAACAAAAGCTGTCGAGTCTGGTTTCGCGATATGTATCTACTCAGGCTGATGTCGGAGATGTTGTCCAAGAGGCTTTTATTAAAGCTTACCGGGCACTGCCGAATTTCAGGGGAGAAAGTGCATTTTACACTTGGCTATATCGTATTGCAGTTAATAGTGCGAAGAACTATTTAACCGCGCAAAGCCGCAAGCCGCCAACAACCGATGTGGATGCCGAAGACGCTGAATACTACGAAGGTAGTAGCGCGTTGAAAGAAGAAGCGTCACCAGAGAATTTATTATTGTCGGAAGAGATCAAAACAATGATTTTTTCGACCATAGAAAACTTGCCCGATGATTTACGTACGGCAATTACCCTAAGAGAGATTGAAGGCATGAGTTATGACGAAATAGCGTCAATAATGGATTGCCCGGTGGGCACCGTTCGTTCGAGAATATTTCGGGCGCGTGAGGCGATTGATAATAATATTAGACCCTTATTATCACCGTAAGGTGTCACTGTAAAGCACCATGAAAGCACCACCGTAAAGCATTGTTTATCAGCGCATTACAACGAATCGTTACTCAAAGGCAGTGAGTAGCAAAATAAGTACGAAGGAATTCGCGAAGTACAAAAACTAATCATGGTCTATGCTAATAGTTAACCGTTTAATTAATAGCAAGGCCACATGAGTGAGACTGTGGGAATTAATATGCAAGACGATAAAAAAGAATGGCTTTCGGCACTAGTTGATAGTCAGGCTGATTTAAAAGACTTGGATCAAGTGATCAACTCTGAAGACAACAAAGATACTTGGCTACGATATCATCTGATTGGCGATGTCATTCGCGATGATGTCGCTGCGTCAATTGATATTAGCCTAGTCGATAAAATTGAGTCGGCGATCGCTGAAGAAGCGACGATAGTGTCATTAGCGGCACATCGTTCATGGCGACAAAAGTTGAGCGAAAGCGCTTTTGTTCGCAAAGGTTCACAATTTATTGGTCAGAGTGCCCAATTTGCTGTTGCTGCTAGTGTTGCATTGGTCACTGTTTTCAGTGTTCAGCAATATCAGCAATCGGCTAACGAGTATTCTCCGTTGCCAGTGTTACAAACCACAGGTCCAATCGCGGGTACCATTGCCCCGGTCAGTTTGTCTAGCGACGCACTTTCTGCTAATAACACCAGTAATACGGTGGTAGATAAACGTCAAGTACAGTTAGATTTATTAAGACAACAACAACGGATTAAAGCGATGTTGCTTGATCATCAGCAGCAACTTCGGTTGAATTCATCGGCTTTAGTTGATGAGAGAACTGATGAAAGAGTTGATGAGCAGTCGCCCAAATAGCTTTAAAAAGTCAGCATAAGAAGCTGCTGTAAAAAAATAAATAAAAGGACATAAACCTTAATGCGTTGGTTTTTTGGTTTGAATCATTTCTCAAGTCCGGTTTTTACCGGACTTGTTTGTTCCACCCTCGTTTTTTCTTCTCTGATCAGTAGCAATAGTTTTGCTGCTAGTAATTCTTTAGCTAATGACCCGGTAAACAATAGTGTAGTTTTAAACGCCGAGCCAAACCCCGAGCCTAAAGCTGAACTGAAAGAGGTCACTATTGACACTATTTTGGCGCAGGTCAGAAAATCACTCAATTCATTAAATTACGAAGCGGCCTTTGTTTTCGTTCGTGGCAAGTTTGCTGAACCTTATGAGTGGGCGCACGGATTGTATCAAGACAGTGAAATTGAATATTTACGTGCTCAAAGTGGTCCAAATTCAGAAGTGGTTCGTAAAGGTGATATCGTGGCTTATTTTGAAGCTGAGAGTGAGCCTTATGCGGTGAAAAGCCGGGCGATACAAAGCATGTTACCGGCGTTATTTTTTGACTCGTCAATTGAGTTGGGGGATTATTATTCGATTGCTGTAGGTGGTAAAAGTCGGGTGATCGACAGAGCGGCTCAGTTAATTCGTATTGTGGCTAAAGATGATTTTCGCTTTAATTATTGGTTATGGTTAGATATTCAAAGCGGTTTAATTCTCAAATCGGCATTGGTGTCGAAGCAAGGTGAGGTGTTGGAGCAATTTCAAATCACCCGGTTAAATTTGTTGCCAGAAGCCCCAGCCATCACGCAAAAACTTCATACAACGCGACTACCAGTACCAGCCAAAGCTAAACCGTTAGGCAATTTAAATCCTAAATGGAAAA
Organism: Alteromonadaceae bacterium; assembly: GCA_965277695.1. Lineage (GTDB taxonomy): Bacteria > Pseudomonadota > Gammaproteobacteria > Enterobacterales > Alteromonadaceae > JABSOG01. The sequence continues at coordinate 32,028 of CBDIDQ010000105.1, read as the reverse complement.
TTAATTGGTTGCCTCAGGGGTTTAAAGTGGTTTCGCGCAATCAACATCAATTATCTTTAACCAGCGAAGTGGCTGATTATATTTTGGTTACTGATGGGTTGGTCGAGTTATCTATTTTTATTCAGCCGCCATTGGGGAGTAAAATTCAGGTGGGCCATGTGCGCAGTGGTTCGAATAATGTGGCGGTTTATCATGCCAATGGATTTGATGTTTCGGTGGTTGGTAAGGTGCCGGTTAAAACGGCTGAGCGAATTGCTCAGTCAGTGACTTCGAGGTAAAAGAGCTGTGGTTATATTGAAAACGGTGATATTAAAAACTGAACGTTTAGCTTTATCTTTGCCAGAGCAAAGCGATGCTCCCTTCTTTTTAAAGTTGATGACGGATGAAACGTTTATCCGCAATATTGGTGATCGGGGCGTTCACACCCTTGATGAAGCCAAAGCACATATTAAAGATAAATTGCATAATAGTTATCAGGTGAATGGTTTTTGTATGTATTTGGCTACATTAAAAAGCACTGGCGAGCCTGTTGGTGTGTGTGGTTTGGTCAAACGTGATACTTTAGATTGCCCTGATATTGGTTATGCTTTTTTGCCTCAATATGCTGGTTTTGGTTATGCGACTGAAGCGGCAAAAGCGGTTATGGCGCATGGCACATCGACATTGGGGATAAAGCGAATTGTTGGCATTACTTCTGCTGAAAATCAACCATCGATTAAAGTGTTGGAAAAAATTGGGCTGCGATTTGACAAAATGGTGCCTTATTCTGACGATGAAGAATCTATGTTGTTTATTCCTCGTTAGTTTCTATTGAATTAGTGTTTTTTTGACATTCATTTTGGTATGCGTTGTGCTTTAACTTGTTTACCCCCCTCCTGATATTAAGGGAAAACAAAGTGAGTAGCGTAATGAAAGAAACCAATTCAGAAGAAATGAACCTGTTAGTGATGCAGTGGGCGATGATGGCGATGGAAAACAAGATTTTTGAAGCCTTAGCTGAGTCCGAAGCTGATAACAGGTGTGATAATTTTAGTGAAACAGCAGTTAATTAGCCGTAGGGTGGATTAGGTTGTGAGGAACGAACAACCGTAATCCACCATGAAGGTCGGCACGTTGCCGAGCCCACACAAAATTCCAGCTTGTATTTCATATCCAGTTTCGGATTTTATTCAATTTTCATTGCCCAGTTGTCCTCCTGTGTCAGCATAGTTGTTATCAAGTGTTACAAAAAACAGCTGGTAATATCATGAGCTTCGACCATATTAATGTCATCTTTGTAAAACCAACCATAAACAGCTAGCTATAAAAAATCACAAAAAACCATAAACCAAGGGAAAACAACAGACATGATAAAAACTATATTTAAACGACTGGGCATTGGCTTGCTGGTGGTATTACTGTTAGGCGGCTCTTTTGCCGCACATGAATGGTATGCAGAAAAGCCGTTGATGTTACGGGCATTTTTAGACCGCAGCTTAGTTAAATTTGCCTTTGAAAGCCCCGAAACCCTGACCTCACTGGGCTTTTTAGAATCAATGGGGATCACCAGTCACAATGCTGAGCTGGATGATGACAGACCAGAAAAAACCGATGAAATGTTTGTTGAACTCAAGCAAATCCACAAAACTTTGCAATCTTATGATGATAGTTCTTTGAGTGACAGTGATAGGTTATCCAAAGAGATTGCCATGTATCTATTGGATACTGCGGTTAAATCAGAACCTTATCGTCATCATAATTATCCGGTGAATCAACTGTTTGGTATTCAAAATGGTTATCCGAGTTTTATGGATGCCCAACATCAGGTCAATAACGTTGAAGATGCGCACAATTACATTTCAAGATTGACCAAAGTCAAAATCAAATTTGCGCAAAACCTTGAAGGGTTAAAAATCCGTGAGCAAAAAGGCATTATTCCGCCCCGTTTTGTGATTGACCGGGTATTGAGTGAAATGACCGAGTTTATTGCCAAACCACCGCAAGAGAATATTCTTTACACCTCACTTAAAGCCAAACTGGAAAAAGCCGAAGACATTTCAGCTGAGCAACAAACGCAAATTTTGACGTTGGCAGAAACTGAAATACGTCAATCAGTGCATCCGGCTTATCAGATATTTATTGATTACTTCACTAAACTGGCTAGCTCAGCAACCAACGATGATGGTTTCTGGCGGTTACCCGGCGGTGATATTGCTTATAAACAATCTCTGCGTTTTTTCACCACAACGGATTATACCGCTGATGAGATCCATGAGATTGGTTTAAAAGAAGTTGATCGCATTCAAAGCGAAATCACTACGATTGTTCAGGCTCAGGGTTATGCACCGGGGCAGGGGTTTACTGAGACGATTGAAGCACTCAAAGCGGATCCAAAATTCTATTACCCGGATACCGATGAAGGTCGTGAGCAAATTCTGCAGGATTACCAAATTATTTTGGACGAGATTAATGCCGGGCTCGACAGTGCTTTTAATATTCGTCCAGAAGCGGGGATGAAAGTACGTCGAATTCCTGAGTTTAAAGAAGCCACGGCTCCCGGGGCGTATTATCAGCAACCATCAATGGATGGTAGTCGTCCGGGGATGTTTTTTGCCAACTTGTATGACATTAAGGCAACGCCAAAATACAGCATGAAAACACTGGCTTATCACGAAGGGATCCCCGGCCATCATTTTCAAGTAGCGCTGTCGATGGAGCTGGAAGGTTTGCCGTTATTCAGAAAAATGTCGCCGTTTACTGCTTATACCGAGGGTTGGGCGCTCTATTCTGAACAGCTGGCGTGGGAGTTGGGTTTTGAACAGGATCCATTGGATAACGTCGGTCGTTTACAAGCTGAATTGTTCCGTGGTGTGCGTTTGGTGGTTGATACGGGCATTCACCATAAACGCTGGACTCGTGAGCAAGCGATTGATTATATGCTGAGAAATACCGGCATGGCTGAAACTGATGTGACCTCAGAAATCGAACGCTATATTGTGATGCCGGGGCAAGCGACATCTTATAAAATGGGCATGTTGAAAATCCTTGAACTGCGCGAAAAAGCCAAAACCGCGTTGGGCGACAAATTTGATTTGAAAGCGTTTCATGATGCAGTGTTGAAAAACGGTGCTGTGCCATTGGATATCCTGTCACGTTTGATTGATCAATATATTGCTCAGGTAAAAACTCAAACGAGTACCTAAGGTGGCTGTTTGAGCCACAGGGTCAAAAAAAGCTTGAAATAGCGCTAACGTTTAGTGGAAACCTTGTCAAAGTGCGCCATAATGGAATTAATGGCGTTACTTTAATTAACACACTAATTTGGCAACAAGGAAGGTTGAGGCGATGGATATTGATCATATCATTTGGGCTATACAAGGAGGCCGGGTAAAGGTTACGGGTCATGCGGATGAAGAAGCCGCGAATGATAATCTTATATTTGAAGATATTATTCATGCGGTTTGTAATGGTGAAGTCATAGAAGATTATCCAAATGATACCCCTTATCCCAGTTGTTTGATTTTTGGTCATAGCCCGTGGGATGAGCCAATTCATAGTGTATGGGCATATAATCCAGAGACTTATTGGGTTGTATTAATAACCGTTTACCGGCCTGACTTTTGAATTTAAACAGAGGATAAGTCAATGAAACCTTTTGAAAAATGTCCGGTTTGTGGTGGTGAGTTAGAAAACCACCTAGTTGAAAAGCAGCTTGGTCAAACTAAAGTATCAATGACAGTGAATGCTGATGTGTGTCGGCAGTGTGGTGAGCTGTTATACACTGAGGAATCGATTAAATCATTTGAAGCGGTTCGTTGTGGTCGAGAAAAACCACCAGTTACGCCATTTAATGGTTCGGTATTGTTTATTGACGAAAGATAACCATTACTCCGAATCGCTTTAAAGAGTCAGGGTTAAATAAAACTGTTCATCTGCCTGCGCAACAGCGATAATTCGCCACTGAATTAGCTTTGTATTAACGAATTATCAAGGAACCTACATGACTACGGCAGACAATATACCTGTGGAACCCTCAATCTCAATGCGACTATTGGTCAGTTTTCTTTATATGCTGATCAGCATAGGTGGCTCGATAGGGTTAACAATGCTATTGAGTTCATCGGCTTGTTTCAACGATGGACGTTGTAACCATGCTGACCAAATTATGTTTGCCATTGTCGCAGTGATGGACTTCATCGTTATTATTGCTTTGCTGATCCTCGGTATTAACTTTAAATTACCCGGCGCAAAACGCTCTTCTTAAGTTTCTTCTTAAGCCGCTTCATCAGTTACTCACTTCTCCAATATCCACTCATATTTACCCAGACCAATGAGCCGAAATGCTCATTGGTTGTTGCACTTGCACCCGCAACATATTACATTACACTTAATTGATTAAAATCAAAAATAGTGTATCACTTTGTCATGGCTCTTGGGGCATAGTGAACGCTTAACCAACCAGGATAATATGATGAAAGTTGAAAGTTATGCAGGCGGTGAATGGCGCTCAGGCGATGGTCGTGATCAGGCGTTAGTGAGTGCAATTGATGACAGTCCAGCAGGTGAAGTCAGTTCACTGACCTCTGGTTTTGATGCGATGCTGGATTATGGTCGTACTGTTGCGGGTCCTGAGTTACGCAAGTTAACCATTCATGAGCGAGCTGAGCGCATTAAGGCTGTTGCTAAACACTTGCTCGACATGAAAGAAGATTTCTATCGTATTTCTTATCTGACTGGCGCAACCAAAGCCGACGCTTGGGTAGATATTGAAGGTGGTTTGGGCACCATGTTTAGTTATTCTGGCATGGCTCGTCGTGAATTAAACAACGATACCTTTATCGTTGAAGGCCCGGCAGAATCCTTGTCTGCCAACGGTACTTTTATGGGTCGTCACATTCTCACCTCTAAAGAAGGGGTGTCCGTTCATATTAATGCATTCAACTTTCCTGTTTGGGGCATGTTGGAAAAAATCGCCCCGAGCTTGATTGCTGGAGTGCCGGTTATTGTTAAGCCTGCTACCGTGACGTGTTTTTTGACCCAAGCCGTGGTTAAAGCCATGGTTGATTCTGAAATCTTGCCTAAAGGCAGTGTTCAGTTGATCAGTGGTAGTGTCGGTGATTTGCTTGATCATGTGAATGAACAAGATGTGGTGACCTTTACTGGTTCTGCTACAACGGGTCAAATGCTCAAAAGCCATCCGAATATTATCGCTAAAAGCGTGCCTTTCACTATGGAAGCCGACTCATTAAACTGCGCCATTTTGGCTCCTGATGTAACCGTCGAACATCCTGAATTTGATTTGTTTGTTAAAGAAGTGGCCCGTGAAATGACCAGTAAAGCTGGTCAAAAATGTACCGCTATTCGTCGTGCTATGGTGCCGGGTCATATGTCTGAGCCAGTTATTGAAGCACTTAAAACCCGCTTGTTGAAAACGGTTATTGGCGATCCAACCCAAGAAGGTGTTCGCATGGGCGCATTGGTGGGTAAATCACAACGCGATGACGTAATGGCGGTGGTTGAAGAACTGAGCAAAAGCAGTGAGATTGTATTAGGCGGTTTAGAGAACTTTAAAACCATTGGTATTGAAGAAGGCAAGGGCGCATTCATGGCTCCGACCCTGTTGCATTGTAGCGATCCTATCAACTCGTTGTCTCCTCACGAAATCGAAGCATTTGGCCCAGTCAGCACCTTGATGCCATACACTGACATCGATCAGGCCATTTTACTGGCCAAAATGGGCAAAGGTAGTTTGGCGGGTTCGGTATTTACTGCTGATAGAAATATTGCTCGTGACTTAATTCTTGGCACTGCTTCACACCATGGCCGTATGTTGGTGATTGATCGCGATTGTGCTAGAGAGTCGACGGGTCATGGTTCACCATTGCCAAGTTTGGTTCACGGTGGTCCGGGTCGTGCTGGTGGTGGTGAAGAGTTAGGCGGTGTACGTGCTATCAAACATTACATGCAGCGTACGGCCATTCAGGGTTCACCAACGTCATTAATGGCCATTACCAACGAATATGTGCGTGGTGCCAAAACCAAAGAAGATCGTATTCACCCGTTTAGAAAATACTTCGAAGAACTGGAAATTGGCGAGTCATTAACCACTCATCGCCGTACAGTGACAGAAGCCGATATCGTTAACTTTGGTTGTTTGTCTGGTGATCATTTTTATGCTCATTTTGATGAAATCGCTGCCAAAGATTCTTTCTTTGAAAAACGCGTTGCTCATGGTTACTTCGTCATTTCAGCCGCTGCTGGTATGTTTGTCGACCCAGGTCAAGGGCCGGTGATTGCCAACTATGGTATTGATAACCTGCGTTTTGTTGAGCCAGTGGGTATCAATGACACCATTCAAGTGAAGTTAACCGCTAAACGCAAAATCAAAAAATCTCGACGCCCGGATGATAAATACCTCACCGGTGTGGTGGTATGGGACGTTGAAGTCACCAACCAACACAATGAAGCCGTGGCTATTTACGATATTTTGACCTTGGTCGAACGTCAACACGAAGACTGATTAATTAAACTTTTTATTGGCTCAAGCTTCTTTAGTTTGATGCCCCGATTCATTATATCGGGGCCTGTCGGCTTGTTCTTCGGTCAGAGCTGAAACTTCGCGCATGGTGTTAATGGCGCGTTGAGTCAATTCAATATACTCGCCAGTGCCGTTGCTTTTCCAAGTAACTTCTTGTTCGGATAAGCTGCGGGTGACTTTGGCGGGAATACCCATCACCATGGAGCGGGGTTCACAAACAAAACTGGCGCGAACAAATGAGCTGGCGGCGACCATGGATTCGGCACCGATTTTACTGTCATCCATTACCACCGCATTCATGCCGATGAGCGCGTTCTCACCAACGGTACAGCCATGCAGTATGGCACCGTGACCGATGTGACTGTAAGGTTCGAGGTGGCAGTCTTTATCAGGAAAACTGTGTAACACGCAATTATCCTGTACGTTTGAGTGATGAGCGACATAGATACGACCGAAATCCCCCCGCAGCACGGCACCGGGGCCGATGTAACAATGTTCTTCGATGATGACATCGCCTATGATTTCGGCGCTGGGGTGGATATAAGTATTATTTTTTATTACAGGGATAAGATTGTCGATGGCGTAAATCGGCATGTAAGCGCACTCCAAAAATGAATTTCAACTGATTATAAATGAGGTAACAATATGTACCAAACGATACTGCTGGAAAAAAACCAAGGTGTTGCCAAAATTACCTTAAACCGTCCAGATAAACTCAATAGCTTCAACGTACAAATGCATGAAGAGTTACATGCTGCCCTCGATGGTATTGCCACCGACGGCGAAACCCGATGTGTATTATTAACGGGCGCGGGCCGAGGTTTTTGTGCAGGACAAGATTTAGGTGATCGTGCGGTTACCGCTGATGATACCCGACCTGATTTGGGCATGTCCGTTGAAAAATACTATAACCCGCTTATTCGCCGTTTAACCGGTTTGCCAATGCCAGTCATTTGCGCCATCAATGGTGTTGCCGCTGGTGCCGGGGCGAGTATCGCCGTGGCTTGTGATATTGCCATTGCTGCTCGCTCCGCTTCTTTTATTTTATCCTTTGCCAAAGTAGGGCTTATCCCCGATTCTGGCAGTTCATATCATTTTACTCGCGCATTAGGTTTGCCTCGTGCTAAAGCACTGGCGTTGTTAGGTAATAAATTACCGGCGGAGCAAGCAGAGCAGTGGGGTTTGATTTATCAGGTGGTCGATAACGAAGTGCTTCAAGAAGAGGCGGGTAAATTAGCCGCTCATTTGGCGACTCAACCTACTGAAGCATTGGGCAAAATTAAAAAGCTGCTCAACACCTCGTTTGACAACAGCTTGAATCAACAGCTGGAGCTTGAGCGGGCAGAGATGCAGTATCTGGGTCGTAGCGATGATTACCGTGAAGGTGTGGCGTCGTTTATGGAAAAACGCCCGGCTAACTTTAAAGGCAAATAGCCATTAACAGGTATAAAGAATGGCACTTGAGACTGTAAAAGCATTGTTGCAACAAGACCCGGCATCGCAGATGTTGGGGATTGAAATTGTTGATGTCAAACCCGGTTTTTGCCAGTTGTCGATGGCAGTGCGAGACGATATGACCAATGGCTATGATGTGTGTCACGGTGGTTTTATCTTCACACTGGCTGATACGGCAGTGGCTTTTGCTTGTGCTGATAAAGATAAGATTGCGGTTTCTGCCAACAGTCAGATTGACTTTTTAGCATCGGCAAAGTTGTCAGACACTTTGGTTGCAACCGCCGTTATTAATCAGCGAAGTGGTCGAAGTTGCTATTGTGATATTCAGGTTGAGAATCAACAGGGTGAAGTGATAGCACTGGTTCGTGGTCGGCAAGTGCTGTTGAAAAGTGAAAAATCAAAAGGTTAAATTATGAAAGATGTATTTATCTGTGATGCGGTGCGCACCGCCATTGGCCGTTATGCCGGTTCATTATCAACGGTCAGAGCTGATGACTTAGGCGCTGTGCCAATCAAAGCATTGATGGACAGGAACCCGCAGGTCGATTGGGCTAATGTTGATGAAGTGTATTATGGCTGTGCCAATCAGGCCGGCGAAGATAATCGTAATGTCGCTCGCATGAGTTCGTTATTGGCCGGTTTACCCCAGTCGGTGCCGGGCGTGACACTTAATCGTTTATGTGGTTCTGGAATGGATGCTGTCGGCATTGCTGCCCGTGCGATTGCTTGTGGTGCACAAGATATTGCCATTGCTGGTGGTGTTGAATCAATGACTCGTTCACCGATGGTGATGGGCAAAGCGGAATCGGCATTTTCACGCCAAGCTGAGATGTTTGATACCACCATGGGCTGGCGTTTCGTCAACAAACAATTAAAAGCCGAATACGGTGTGGATTCGATGCCTGAAACCGCTGAAAACGTAGCAGAAGCCTATAAAATCAGCCGCGAAGATCAGGATTTATTTGCTTTTAACAGTCAGCAAAAAACCGCTAAAGCTCAAGACAATGGCAGCTTTGATCAAGAGATAATTGCCATGACCGTTAAGGTCAGTCGCAAAGAAACCAAAGTCTTTGATAAAGACGAACATGCTCGTGCCAGCACCACCTTAGAAGGATTGGCCAAACTTAAAGCGCCTTTTCGCCAAGGCGGCACAGTAACAGCAGGCAATGCATCGGGTATTAATGACGGTGCCTGTGCCTTGTTACTGGCCAATAAAGAGACCGCCGAAAAGAACGGTTTGACGCCATTGGCACGAGTCGTCGGTATGTCGACCTCAGGTATTGAACCTCGGGTTATGGGTATTGGTCCAATCACAGCGACGCAAAAAGTGCTGAAACAAACCGGTTTGAGTTTGGACGATATCGACGTGATTGAATTGAACGAAGCCTTTGCTGCACAAGGGCTAGCAGTATTACGAGGTTTGGGTATTGCTGATGATGATGTTAGAGTGAATCCTAATGGTGGTGCGATTTCATTAGGCCATCCTTTGGGTATGAGTGGCGCACGATTAGTCACTACAGCCGCTTACCAACTGCAACGAACCAATGGTCGCTATGCTTTGTGCACCATGTGTATTGGTGTCGGGCAGGGGATTGCCTTAATTATTGAAAAAGCTTAACTGCTTATTTTAATCTGATACACAATTTGAGCTTAAATGATTAAATTGGTATCATATGAACGAATTTATAACTCGGAGTGAATTGTGATGCCAACGATTGACCAGGACCAAAGCCAAGCCCTTGATCAAAACCAGGCGCTTAAACAACAAGCGTTTGATCAAAAAATTGCTGATGAACAAAAAATCGAACCCTCTGACTGGATGCCCGATGATTATCGTAAAAACTTAATCCGTCAGATGTCACAGCACGCTCACTCCGAAGTGATTGGAATGCAGCCCGAGGGCAATTGGATCAGCCGTGCGCCAACCTTACGACGTAAAGCGGTACTTTTATCCAAAGTACAAGATGAAGCCGGTCATGGGCTTTATCTGTACAGCTCCACCGAATCACTGGGCATCAGCCGCTCAGACATGATTGAAGCCCTGCAATCAGGCAAAGCCAAATATGCCTCCATTTTTAATTATCCCACCCTGTCTTGGGCGGATGTCGGTGCAATTGGCTGGTTGGTTGATGGTGCGGCGATTGTCAATCAAATCTCATTGCAGCGCACCTCTTATGGTCCTTATTCACGGGCGATGATCCGCATCTGTAAAGAAGAGAGTTTTCATCAGCGTCAGGGCTACGAAATTATGTATGAATTGGCTCATGGCACCCCTGAGCAAAAGCAAATGGCGCAAGATGCGATGAACCGTAACTGGTGGCCGTCATTGATGATGTTTGGTCCGCATGACAGTGATTCGGCCCATTCAAGCCGTTCGATGAATTGGAAAATTAAGCGGATGTCTAACGATGATTTACGCCAGAAGTTTATTGACCAAACTGTGCCGCAAATCGAAGTGTTGGGTCTTGAGATGCCAGACCCACAAATTAAGTGGAACGAAGAGCGGGGTCATTACGATTCCGGTGAGATCAACTGGGAAGAGTTCTATCAGGTGATCAACGGTAGCGGTCCGTGTAACTACCAGCGGATTAAACATCATAAAAAAGCCCACGATGATGGCGAATGGGTGCGCGAGGCGGTGAGAAGTTATCGTCAAAAACAGCAGGCTAAAACAGTACAAGCTAAAGACGCTGCCTGATCGCTTATCAAGAGAATTGGAGACAAAATTATGAGTCAAGAACAACTCGCGGTTTATGAAGTATTCATCCGATCCAGTCGTGGTCTGGATCACAAACATGTTGGCAGCCTACATGCCGAAAGCCCAGAGCACGCGTTAATGTATGCGCGTGATTGTTATATCCGTCGCTCAGAAGGTGTCAGTATTTGGGTGGTAGAATCCACCAATATTACCGCTTCACAAGAAGGCGATATAGAAAGTTTTGTTGATCCGATGGACGACAAGCCTTACCGCCACGCGACGCATTATGTTTTGCCTGACAACGTGAATAATATGTAATGGGGACTGCTATGACCAATCAAGACTCACTTTATCGTTTTGTCATTGGACTGGCTGATGACTCAGTGGTATTGAGCCATCGACTGTCTGAATGGTGCAGCAACGCCCCGTATCTTGAAGAAGATATTGCCTTGTCTAATGTTGCGCTGGATTATATTGGCCGGGCGCGGATGTTATATCAATATGCCGCCAAAATTGAAGATCAAGGTCGCACTGAAGATGATTTAGCTTATTTGCGTAACGAACGTGAATTCACCAACTTGCTGATCCACGAACTACCCATTGGCGATTTTGGGTTTACCATGGTGCGACAATTTTTGCTCGACGTATTTTACAACTTATATTTGCAAAAGCTGGTTGATTCTAAAGACGAAACCGTTGCAGCAGTTGCTGCCAAAGCGATTAAAGAAACCCACTATCACCTGAAACGTAGTGAACCGTGGATCCGCCAACTGGCTGAGGGCACTGATGAAAGCCGTATGCGTATTGTGCGGGCACTAGAAGAGCTGAAAGATTTTGTTGGCGAATTGTTCTATATGAATGATTGGGAAGCTGAACTGGTTGAAGCGGGCATTGCGGTGGATCGTAAAAGTCTCGAACAAGACTGGAACAATTACGTGCAAGCTTTTCTGGGTGAGTCGGATATTGAATTCGGTGATGTTCAATTGCAAATTCGTGGGGGTCGTGATGGCATTCACACTGAGCATTTGGGCCATATACTCAGTCAAATGCAATATTTGCAACGTACCCATCCTGGCTTGAAGTGGTGATCGACTGATGTCAGCTACTAATACCAGCCAAGCAGTCGCAGAACAAGTCATTCCTACCGTTAACCCGGTGTATGCCGAGCGTCGTCGTCATCGTGCGGCGTCTGAGCATCAGGCGTTGTGGACCATCCTTGATGGGGTTTACGATCCAGAATTGCCCGGGCTGACTATTTGGGATTTGGGTGTATTGCAAGATGTGCGGCGTCATGAAGATGATTGCACAGTGGTGATCACGCCAACTTATAGCGGTTGTCCGGCGGTGGAAACCATGGCGCAAGATATTCTGACGGCCTTAAACGGTGCGGGATATGAACAGGTGAATGTTGAAGTCGCTTTATCGCCTGCGTGGGGCACCGAGATGATTTCGCCCAGTGGTAAAGTGCAACTTGCCCAGCTGCATATTGCGCCACCGCAAGCGGATGATCAGCCCGCTTGCCCAGTGTGTGGCAGTAGCAACACCGAAGTTTTAAGTCAGTTTGGTTCAACGGCCTGCAAAGCATTACATCGCTGTCAGGACTGTTTTGAAGCTTTTGATTATTTCAAAAGAATATAAGAGAGATCTCATGAGTACTGAATTTTATCCATTAACTATCGCCAGTGTCGAACGCTTGACCAAAGATGCGGTGGCACTGAGTTTTGCCGTACCTGATGAATTGAAAGACCAGTTTCGCTATGTCCAGGGACAACACCTGACGTTAAAAGCCGATATCGACGGCGAAGATATCCGCCGCTCTTATTCAATCTGTAGCAATGTGCTCGACCAGACTTTGCAAGTGGGCATTAAACGTATCGACGGCGGGGTATTTTCTAACTACGCTAACGAAAAGCTTGAAAAGGGCATGACCCTTGAAGTGATGCCGCCACAAGGGCATTTTTTCACTGAGCTTGATGCGGCCAACGAAAAACACTATTTGTTTATGGCCGTAGGCAGTGGCATTACGCCAAACCTGTCACATATCCGTTCTATTTTGGCCACCGAGCCTAAAGCTAAAGTGACTTTGATTTATGGTAATAAATCCACCCCTTTGATGATGTTCAGAGAAAACCTGCTGTTCATCAAAAACCAGTATCTTGACCGTTTCCAGCAAATTAACCTGTTCACTCGTGAAGAAAACGAAGCAGAACTGTTTAATGGCCGTATCAGTGCGGCAAAGCTAGTAGCGTTGGATAAAGCCAGAGTCATTGAGATCAGCGAGTTTGACGATATCTTCTTGTGTGGTCCAGAAGAGATGATCAACGAGGTTGCAGCGGCTTTCAAACTGTGGCAGTTTAGCGACGAACAAGTGCATTATGAACTGTTTTTTGCAGGCTCTGCTGAGCAGAAAATTGAAGAAAACCAAGCTCGTCGTGCAGAACTTTATGGTGAGAAGATCAGCACCGTATCAGTTAAAGTCGGCGGTCGTAAAACCTTTATTGATTTGGCTATGGGTGGTGACAACATCCTTGATGCGGCGATGGAAAATGGCGCTGATTTACCGTTTTCTTGTAAAGGCGGTGTTTGTGCTACTTGTAAAGCCAAAGTGGTTAAAGGTAAAGTTGAGATGGATTTGAATCACTCACTGACTGAACACGAAGTGGCTGAGGGTTATATTTTGACCTGTCAGTCGCATCCAGTAACGCCCGAAGTGGACATTGATTTTGACCTGTAAACTTGTCGACGAGTTTATTCAGAGTCGGGCAAAAACGGTTAATATCAGCAGTAAATCCCATTTGGTCACGGTGTTTGGCGATGTGATGTCCCAGCATGGTGATTGGGTGTGGTTAGGCAGTTTGATCACCGCATTAAAGCCGTTGGGGTTTTCTGAGCGCTTGGTTCGAACCTCGGTTTTTCGGCTGGTGCAGGATGATTGGTTGCAAGCACAAAAGGTCGGTCGATGTAGTTATTATGCTTTTACTGATTCAGCCAGACGACATTATGAAAGAGCTGCCCGACGGATTTACACTGGAGACTTTCCGGCGTGGGATGGCAGTTGGTTAATCGTCATTCCGGCGTTTGTCACCGACGACAAACTGGTGAGTTTTCGTCGTCAGCTAAACTGGTTGGGTTTCAGTTCTTTGACGGGTGGTGTAGCGGGTGGTTCGGCGGGCGGGGTGTATGCCCATCCGTCGTTTGACAAACAATCGCTTGAAGAAACCGTTGAAGAAATGGAATTGACTGATGCGGTGGTGATATTCACCAGTAAAACCCTAGATCAATCTTCCAATGGGGTATTAAAACATTTAGTGCACGACCGTTGGAATATCAAACAACTTGAAAGTGATTATCAGCAGTTTTTAACTAGCTACCTGCCATTACAGAAAAAACTCAAGACAGTAACACTTACTCAGCAGCAAAGCTTTTTGCTGCGGACTTTGCTGATCCACGAATATCGCCGGATGTTATTAAAAGACCATGAATTGCCGCAAGATATGCTACCTGAGCCGTGGGCCGGGTTTAAAGCACATGATCTAGTCAGTCAGCTTTATGCCCAGTTGGCTAAAGCGTCAAACCAATATATCACCGAGACCCTGAAAAATGCCGAGGGTTTGTTGCCGTCAGAGAACAAAACCTTTTGGTCTAGGTTCGGTAGTTAATAATTAAGGGCTCTGACCATATAGAACAAATTAAGGTGACAGTTATCCTCAACTTTTACGAGGTTGAAACCTCGTCTACGGTAGAGCTGGTAGGCCGTAGACGCGAATTCATTCGCGTTTTTATGGTGATCAATTGTGGCCCTATTTTATTGCTGTCTAATTAAGGTAACAAGAGAAACGACAATGAATAATGAAAATCAAGCGGTGGTCACCACCCAAGAACAAGGTCATGTGGGTGTAGTAAGTATTAACTACGCACCCGTTAACGCGTTATCACAAGCGGTGAGAGCGGGGTTAGTCAGGGCGATTGAAGCGTTTGAAAGCAACAACAATATCAAAGTCATCATCATTCGCTGTGAAGGTCGAACCTTCATTGCTGGTGCTGATATCAAAGAATTTGGCAAAGCACCGACCGAACCGTTTTTACCGGATGTGGTCAACCGCATAGAAGCCAGCAGCAAACCGGTGATCGCCGCTTTGTTTGGTACTTCTTTGGGTGGCGGTTTTGAAGTGGCTTTGGCGTGTCACTATCGGGTGGCGTTAACTAGTGCCAAAGTGGGCTTACCAGAAGTTAACCTTGGTCTTATTCCCGGGGCGGGTGGCACTCAACGTTTGATGCGAGTGCTAGGACCAGAAAAAGCCCTTGAACTGATCACCTCAGGTAAGCATGTCGCCGCCAACACTTTAACTGCTAACTCTTTAACAGATCGGGGTTTGTTTGATGCCCTTTATCACGACCAGCTTGACCAACAAGCATTAGCCTTTGCTGAACAATTAATTGCTGATGATAATCTGACACCGCGTCGGGTAGGTGAGTTATCAGTTAATCAGCAAGATTTTGATTGGTCAGCCGCCAAGGCACAAGTTGTTAAAAAAGCGCGGGGCAAAGATGCGCCAATTGTTGCATTTGAGGTGTTACAAACCACTCAATCTATGTCGATTAGTGATGGTATGGCTTATGAGCGGCAACAGTTTCTGATCTTACGGGATTCTGAGCAATCAGCCGCATTGCGTCATGCCTTTAGCGCAGAAAAGCAAGCAGGCAAACTGCCAGATATTGATGCCCAAGCCTTGCCAGTGACTACCGTTGGTATTATCGGCGGTGGCAATATGGGTTCTGGTATCGCGACCAGCTTTTTGTCTAGCCAATTCACCATTCAATTGATTGAACAAACCGAAGCAGCCTTGGCTGCCGGGTTGGCACGGATTGAAAATAACTTTGCTGGCAACGTCAAACGAGGTCGTATGACTCAGGCTGCTGCTGACAGTTGTTTGGCCAAATTAAGCGGTAGCACAGATTATCAAACGCTAGCGGATTGCGATTTGGTGATTGAAGCGGTATTTGAAGATATTGAGGTCAAAAAAACCTTATTCAGCAAACTGGATGAAGTGTGTAAACCCACGGCAGTGCTGGCGACTAATACTTCTTATTTGGACATTGATGAAATTGCCGCCACTATCAGCCGACCTGAGCAAGTGGTGGGGATGCACTTTTTCAGCCCAGCTAATATCATGAAATTGCTTGAAGTGGTCAAAGCAGACAAGACCAGTGATCAGGTGATTGCCACGGCAATGCAAGTGGGTAAACAGCTGAAAAAAGTCTCAGTGATGGTAGGCGTTTGTTTTGGCTTTGCTGGCAATCGCATGTATACCCGTTATGGTCGTGAAATTCAGCAAATGCTGCTTGAAGGGGCGACTGTTGAACAAATTGACCAAGCGATGACAGGCTGGGGCATGGCAATGGGACCGTTGGCGGTGCAGGATTTATCCGGCATTGATATTGGTCATAATGCCCGTAGTGCGCAGCCTTTTCCTGAGCATGATAAAGGTTATTTCAGAGCGGCTGCGACTATGGTTGAAGCCAATCGTTTGGGGCGAAAAACCGGGGCCGGGTTCTATCGTTATGACCAAAACGGCAAAGCGCAAACCGATCCACAAGTTGAGGTTTTATTGCGTGACAAAGCCGAAGCGTTGGGATTCAAACCACGTTCATTTGATGCTGATGAAATTGTTCATCGGGCCTTATTTGCCTTGATTTCAGAAGGGTTGGCATTAATTGAGGCGGGCATTGTGCAACGTGTATCAGATATCGACGTGATTTGGTTGCATGGTTATGGTTTCCCTCGCCATAAGGGCGGCCCAATGTTTCAGGCGCAACAACTAGGTGAAGTCAACGTCGCCAACAGTCTGGCCGATTTGCAACACCAGTTTGGTGAAGCAATTTGGCCAGTGACTGACTATGAATTAACAATTAACTAACAAATTAAACTTATCGCTCACCACTTCTGCTGTGGGCGATGGCATCCATCATATCTTGGCTGGATGCTTTCGTTTTAATACCCGGGACATCAAAAGGTGATGAGGGCAGAGAGGTCAAGTTGACGGCAAAGACTCTGCCGTCTCTTCTTTTGATGATCACCTCTTCATTTTCTGCGCTATCGAGCAGGCTTGACAGGTTTTGCCTAGCTTCTGAATAAGTATAAACTCTCATGTTATTCACTCCTAAATGGTAATGCTGCGCTATCGAGCAGGCTTGACAGGTTTTGTCTGATTTGTGAATAAATATAAACGCTCATGTTATTCACTCCTAAATGGTAATGCTGCGCTATCGAGCAGGCTTGACAGGTTTTGTCTGATTTTGTCTGATTTGTGAATAAATATAAACGCTCATGTTATTCACTCCTAAATGGTAATGCTGCGCTATCGAGCAGGCTTGACAGGTTTTGTCTGATTTTGTCTGATTTGTGAATAAATATAAACGCTCATGTTATTCACTCCTAAATGGTAATGCTGCGCTATCGAGCAGGCTTGACAGGTTTTGTCTGATTTGTGAATAAATATAAACGCTCATGTTATTCACTCCAAAATAGTAATGCTGAGCTGGCGGGCGACGTATTGCATTCCCTTATCCAGCGTGAGCAGTGGGTAGCCTAGCGATAAGGCTGATTGTAAAAAGTATGCGTCATAAGCATAAATATTAAAGCTTGAAGCCAGCTCAAGCGACTTCTGAATATCTGCACTGACCAATTTAACCGGGATAGCTCGTGCCACTTGCAATGCCGCTAATGCTTCATCGGCGTCGAGCTGTTTACGTTTTACCATCGCGCTTAGGGCGTTACCTAATTCGTAAGGCAAAATCTCGGGAGAAAAAAGTTCGCAATTAGCTGAAAGCGTGATGATGCGATCTTTTTCTGGTTGATTAAGTGCTACCGCAAGGTAAGCATTAGTGTCAGCAATAATATTCATATTGACAATTGTACAACTAAATTGAAGATTTGCAAATGGTCCTTTGATTGCCGACTGCGATGTGTCGGTTAAAGAGGGTTTGAGTGTGGAGCCTACAGTGATTTTATTTTTCATGACTGAACTCCAATACAGATACAACTTACCTGTTGGCTCGGGTAGTAAAGATAGGGGATTAGGGTAAGCGCGGTGGATTTTTTACGGATGGGTGTCATCTGAAACTCTCCTTGTCGTTAATAAAGTCAACTTAATCTAAGCTAATAAAAGTCTAGGATAGGGTTATTCATCTGTCTAATTATTTTTTTGGGTTATTTGTTTTTACAAAGAGGTTCAGGATGACTATGGTCGGAAATATGATATTAACTTCATGAAATAATTGGTTTAAGTGTTTTTTTACATTAATTAGGGTTTATTAATAAAATAATCGTGATAGTTTTGCCACTTATTAGATCAACGCATTGATTGGACCTATTGTATCGGCAATAAAATTTCAGCTGGTGCATCGTCTGCGGTAAGCTTTTAATGTTATCCTTAATCTCATTATATCGCTTATAAAAATCAACTTGCTATGGAAAACACCGCAGTGAAATCGTTAAAAAACGACGTACAAATGACTGAAATTGTTCTGCCTCAGCATACCAATCCTATTGGTGTGATCTTTGGTGGTGTAGTGATGTCGTGGGTTGATATTGCTTCGGCGATAGCCGCTAGTCGTCATTGTAAAATGCATGTGACTACCGCGTCGATTGATGCACTGCACTTCATCAAACCGATTCATTTGGGCTGGGTGGTTAACATCAAAGCGTCAGTGAATCGGGTATGGAACACCAGTATGGAAATTGGTGTGCAGGTCACCGCTGAAAATCCCCGAACCGACGAAATGTATCACACGGCTACCGCTTATCTAACCATGGTGGCTATCGGCGATGATGGTAAACCACATAAAGTGAAGGACGTGACCCCTGTCACAGCGGATGAAAAGCGCCGTTACCGTCAAGCAGCAGAGCGCCGGGCATTACGTCTGGAAGGTAAGAAGCTGCGTCAGGCTAGTTGTGGATCATAATATTCAATGAAAATAGGAGTCGTATTGTGACAGATAAACAGGAAAATCAGCCGTCTGCAAAAATAACAGAGAAACCGCCTGTAAAACCGCCTGCAAAACCGATAGCAAAAGAAGTCGCTAAACCTAGCGACAAACAACCGCCAGGTAAAGTCCAATCATCAATGGATTTACAAACCTTTTTACCTTATCGGATGTATCGGTTTGCCGCGCAAATGTCTCAATCGGGCCATAAACTGTCGACCTTGTTACAACAAAGCGGCGTGTCGATTGGTGAGCGGGAATGGCGTGTGGTGTCTGTGCTCGGGGCTTATGGTGGTTTGACTAATGGCAATGTCGCTGAGGCACTGAAAACAGACGCTGCAACAGTCACCCGGGCGG
Source organism: Alteromonadaceae bacterium (assembly GCA_965277695.1). Lineage (GTDB taxonomy): Bacteria > Pseudomonadota > Gammaproteobacteria > Enterobacterales > Alteromonadaceae > JABSOG01. Next base: position 13,015 of record CBDIDQ010000105.1, on the reverse strand, counting down.
TTAAAGTGCTTAAAGATTTGGGCTTTGTCGATACTCGTAATTCAAAACGTGACCGTCGTAAAATTTTGATTTATTTAACCCAAAATGGCGCGGATTTTCACGATAGCATCACCCCAAAACGTATCGAAACCGGTGAGTTGATTGAATCGTGTTTTACCCATGAAGAAATCTCTGAGCTGCACCATTTACTCAATAAACTTGACCGTCATTTACAACATTTAGAAAACGAATTAGATGATGAGTGGGAGTAGGCTTTCCAATTTAAATTCGTTATTAATAATTAACAGTAAATCGGAAATGGTTAAGCAGGTTTAAAAGCCTGCTCCTGAATCATTGCAACGGCGTTAATTAATGCTTGGTTTTTTACTTCTCGTACGATTCAAGACTGACCCACACCTGCTAATCTTTTTTTGGCTCTGATCATATAGAGCAAATTAGGGTTACAGTTATCGTCAACATTCACGAGGTTGAAACCTCGTCTACGGCAGAGCGGGTGCGCCGTAGACGCGAATTCACCGAAATGTCGGACCATCACGTTTTTTGATTATCAATTGTTACCCTGTTTGATTGGTGCCCTTTTTTTGTAGACTCTGGCCCTACACATGTTTACATTCCCTATTTTTGCACGGATGCCTCTTGATTCAGGCACTTGCTAAACACAAATTAAGCCTTATGCTGAACTTGTCGTTCGCTTTTTAACAAAGCTCAGGGCAAATTGTAATCAGGGAAGCAATAAACCACACTTTCGATCCGCTTTCCCAATTACACATAATGAAGATAATCAAATCGTTGTAGACCATTGCCTTGCGCGAAACACCACGCATGACAATTGTCGTTTTTTGGAGATTAGTAATGAATGTAAAACAAGGGTTATTGGCTTTAGGGTTATGCTGTTTTGGCGCATCGGCCATGGCAACACCATACTCAGTCAACTTAGTTAAAAATTTCAATAAGGGACAAACCAACTCTTTCGCAACAGAATTAGGCAATTCCGTCTATTCAACCAGCAATGGGATGGTGCTGTTAGTATCTTCTGCGGATGGTGGCTATGATTTATGGGTCTCAGATGGCTCGTCAAAAGGCTCCCGAATTATCAAAGACATTTACCCCTCGGGTCCAGGGATAGAAAATCCTTACCTGTTTGATGCGGGTGATAAAGTGTATTTTACTGCGCGTAAAGAGGCGCAGGCTAACGCCGAACTTTGGGTCACTGATGGCACAGAAGCTGGCACTTATCAAATATCTGCACATGACACCATCGTTGGCTACAGCACTGTATTGCCCTTTAAGGTGCTCAACGACGAGCTGTACTATTATGCCGATGACGGCATCCATGGCTTTGAGTTATACAAAACCAATGGTCAGGCAGGCAATGCACAACTGGTTAAAGACATTAACCCAGGGCCACAAGGCAGTGCGGCCTACTTTAGTTACAAATCGCTGGCACAACACAATGGTTTATTGTATTTCTCCGCAGATGATGGCGTTAATGGCTCGCAAGTGCATAGAACAGATGGCACAACACAAGGCACTGAACTTGTTGTTGCTGTAGACCATGGCTCATCAGGTGGGATCCAAACTATCACCAGCACCAATAGCCAGGTGTTTTTTGATGTTCGTATTTCTCTTGGGATATATTCGATTCAACAAAGCTGGGTTATTGATGCCCTATCACCTAATGGACGATTTCTTGCTGAGCATCCAGCAGACTTTGTTTGGGGGAGTTATAACCGATCTCTGCCCAATGCCGATGGCAGCCTGCTTTTTTCTGCCAGAGACGAAGCCAATGGCATGGAGTTGTGGATCAAAGATGGCTCAGTGAATGGCAACAAGCTGTTAAAAGATATCTACACCGGTGATCAACACAGTTATCCCAATCAATTCACCCATTTTGACTCAAAGGTTTATTTTATCGCCAGTAGCCCAGGTCACGCCAACGAGCTTTGGCGTACCGATGGAACGACTGAGGGTACTGAACTGGTATTTGATTTAATGCCCGGCACACGCTCTGGTGCGTTACCGGTTGAATATTCTCTGACGGTTTTTGATGGCCGATTATTCTTTGTTGGCAACGATGTTTATGGCAGTGATAACTACGAACTTTGGTCAACTGACGGTATTACGGCACGACAAGAGGCCGATCTACACAGCACTGGTAGCAGTAAACCTCATGGGTATGTACATCACAATGGCAAATTGTACTTCGTTGCTGACGGCAAGCGTCACGGCAGAGAGTTGTGGGTATTGGAAACCAATGAAATCACCATCGCAGCTTGCACCGGTAAAAAGTGTAAATAACGCGGGATATTTGAGGGGTAGAGTAACGTTAATTTGAGCTGTTGATTTAAATCAACTAATAGCTGACAAGTAACATATTCTGCCCCCGTACCGTTATACTTATTACTGTTATTATTACCTCAAACATGACACGGTATTTAACTTCACCTCAAAAGCCTCTCTACAGATTTCTTACGACAAAAGCACCAGTTCGTATAGCAATTTCTCAATACTTTGTCTGCTATCCATTACCACCAACAAGATAACCTTCTTGTTTTCTTCGTCGATACGATGAAATACAATGTTGTGCTCATCCAGAGACCATAGACTACATTGGTAGATACCTAAAGGTAAGAGCTTTTCGCTTAGCGGGTTGAGAGAAGGGTTATCGGTGAGTTTTTTGTTGATCAGCCGCTTTATTTTGTTACTTGTTCGCGGCTCAGGTTTGTTAAATATTTGCGGGATAAAAAGGCCGATAATCGCGTCAGGGATTGAACGAAAACCTTTGTTGAGACAATTTTATATGAATTGTTCAAACGCTTCATCCAAACTATATTCACCTTCTTCAAGCGACTTCTCAGACAACTGAATTAACTTGAGTAATGCAAGTGTTTCTTTTTTATACTGGTAATCTTCAATACTTTGGATGACAAATGCCAGTTTATTATTTTTGGTAATAAGCAACTCGTTTTCCAGCTCAAGATTATTGGCATTTTCCTTGAGGTAGGTAATTGTTTCAGTGTTCATAAACCACCTTTTAAAAGACTGAATTATTCCTTTAGTTTAGCAGAGCCAATTCATATGTATACTCAATTATTGACATTGGAGTTTTGCCAAACAATTCTTAACCACCACGTCTAGTGAGAACGAATCGACTAATTACGACCGGAATGGGGCTTTAATTTGACTTGGAGTTTTCTCCACCACCAAATAAAAACTTAAAGTCAAAATTCAGTATTGAGCAGGCGCTAGCGGAAAAACATTAAATTTGAATGGGAAAATGGTATTGGTTCGGATATTCTGCGTGCGGTATCTGCTGTTATTGATTTTGACGAAGATACAATAATTCAAAAAAGTGAAACGAATGCGCAAGTACAGCAATAACCGTGATAATTTAGCCTATTAGGAACTCAGTAGTAATGTTTGAACAAGTATTTAAAAATATCGATGATATTCTTCACAAAGACGCTGGCTGTTCAAGCGAGTTAGATTACACCGAATAAACCTCATGGATGTTATTTTTAAAGTATCTTGACGATTTGGAGTTTGCCAAATCACAAGAAGCTGAATTGATGATGCAAGAATATCACTACATTATTGATGAGCAACATCGTTGGAGCCGTTGGGCAGCGCCAAAAACGGCTGATGGACAATTTGATCACGACAACGCCTTAACCGGTGACGATTTAGTTGATTATGTCGACCAACAGTTATTCCCTTACCTTAAGTCATTTAAACAAAGAGCAGACAGCGTAAATACCATTGAATATAAAATAGGTGAAATTTTTGGTGAGCTTAAAAACCGCTTACAAAGTGGTTACTCGCTGCGAGATTGCCTTGAAAAAGTCGATGAATTGCGTTTTCGCTCGCAAGAAGAAAAACATGAACTGTCGTATCTTTACGAAGCCAAAATTAAAAACATGGGTAACGCTGGTCGCAACGGTGGCGAATATTACACCCCTAGGCCATTAATACGTGCCATGATCGATGTGGTACAACCACAAATTGGCGAAACCATATACGATGGGGCCGCAGGCTCGGCAGGGTTTTTATGTGAAGCTTACGACTACTTGCGCCAAGGTGGTGCGACTAAAAAGCCGTTAAAAACCGCTGAGCTTCAAACACTGCAACAAAGCACTTTTTACGCCAAAGAGAAAAAATCACTGGCCTACGTTATTGCCATTATGAACATGATTTTACATGGTATAGAAACACCTAACGTGGTGCACACCAATACGCTGGCTGAAAACTTACAAGACATTACTCCGAGCAAACAGCACCACATTATTTTGGCCAACCCGCCTTTTGGTGGCAAAGAGCGCCCAGAAGTCCAGCAAAACTTTCCGATTAAAACTGGTGAAACCGCCTTTTTGTTTTTACAGCATTTTATTAAGTCGCTTAAACCCGGCGGTCGTGCAGCGGTAGTCATTAAAAATACCTTCTTGTCTAATACCGACAATGCTGCGATTGCTTTGCGTAAAGAGTTACTCGAAAACTGTAATTTGCATACTGTACTTGATTGCCCGGCCAAAACCTTTTTAGGCGCTGGGGTTAAAACCGTAGTGTTGTTTTTTGTCAAAGGTGAAGCGACGCAAAATACCTGGTTTTATCAACTCGATCCGGGTCGTAGCTTAGGTAAAACCAATCCGTTGAATGACAATGACTTAAAAGAATTTTATGGCTGGATTAAATATGGGCATAATTAAAGAATTGCCACTTGTTTTACCTAGCATTGAAGTTCAGGAGAAACTAGTCGAGCAAGTTGTGTTACTAAGAAAGAATGTTGAAAGCCTTGAAGCGAAATATAAAGAAAAAATAAAACGATTAAACACCCTAAAACAATCCATCCTCCAAAAAGCCTTTACCGGCGAACTCACCAAAAACAAAGGAATAACCGCCTAATGTTTATCCCACTGAATAAAGCTAACCGCAACGAAGCGGATACTCGTGCTGATTTAATCGAACCACGGCTTAAATTTGATGGCTGGGCACAAGTAGAAGGTAGCTTTATTCGTCGGGAGGTCATCTGTCCGGGGCGTATTTTAACTGGTGGTAAGCGCAGTCAGCCAGTTAACAGTGATTTTGTGCTGGTATATAAAGGTCGTAAATTAGCCGCTGTTGAAGCTAAAAAAGAATCGCTCAGTTATACCGAAGGGGTGCGCCAAGCCAAAGATTATGCACAGCGCTTACAATGTCGCTTAGCTTATGCCACCAATGGCCATGAGATATATCAAATTGACAGGGTGACTGGTGAAGAAAAACTGGTTGAACGTTATTTGTCGCCTGATGAGTTATGGGCATTAACTTTTAGTGAGCAAGACAAAACCGCGCCTGATTATAAAAAAGTATGGCGCGAACGATTTTCAGCCATTGCTTTTGAAACCAAAGGCGACTGGCAACCGCGTTATTATCAAGAAAACGCCATAAACAATACCCTAGATGCCATTGCACAAGGCGAACAGAAAATATTGCTAACCTTGGCAACTGGTACAGGTAAAACCTGTATTGGCTTTCAAGTAGCTTGGAAGCTATTTAAAAGCCGCTGGAGCCTAAACGCGCAGAAAAATCCACAAGCGGCTAAACGTCAACCGCGAATTTTATTTTTGGCCGACCGTAATATTTTGGCCAATCAAGCTTTTAACGATTTTGGTCCGTTTGGCGAAGACGCCATTGTACGTATTAACCCCAGCGAAATTCGTAAACAAGGCAAAGTGCCTAAAAATGCCAATGTGTTTTTTACTATTTTTCAAACCTTTATGAGTGGCCCCAGTACTACTGATGAAGACATCGAAGGCTTAGAAGAGAGCGAAGACGCCGAGCTAATTGAAGACGAAAACGCTTATTATAAGCAATATCCAGCGAACTTTTTTGACCTGATTATTATTGATGAGTGCCACCGTGGTGGTGCTAAAGATGAAAGCAGTTGGCGTAATATTCTTGAATATTTTGACCCGGCAGTGCAGTTAGGTTTAACCGCAACGCCTAAAGACGAGACTAACGCCAAAACCTATGAGTATTTTGGCGCACCAGTGTATAAATACACCTTAAAACAGGGCGTGAATGATGGCTTTTTAACCCCCTTTAAGGTCTATTCTGTTGTCGGTACACTGGATGAATACATCTATACCCCCGGTGATGGCGTTATTGTAAAAGGCGACGAACCAGAGCTTGGTCGATTATATCTAGAAGCTGACTTTAACCGCATTATCACCATCGAAGCCCGTGAACAAAAGCGGGTACACTATTGGATGAACAAAATTAACCCTCACGAAAAAACCTTAGTGTTTTGTGCCAAGCAAGAACATGCCGGTTTGGTTCGTGATTTAATTAATCAGTATGCGATTAAAAAGGGTTGGACAACCAATCAAAACTACTGTGTTCGGGTGACCGCCAATGATGGCGCTGCTGGCGAAAACGACCTGAGAACTTTTCAAGATAACGAAAAAACCATTCCGATGATTTTAACCACTTCACGTAAATTATCGACCGGCGTTGACCCCAAATATCGAGAAACTACAGCCCAAAATCTGCTTTCCAGTTATTCTTATTTCGCTTAGCTGTGTTACCGCCACGGCTTCCGCGTTCTTGAGATTTACCTCGACCTTTACCTCGACCCCTGCCTCGATCTAAGGACTTAGGGGCTGGCTCAAAATGACCATATTCTTCATCATCTGATGCGTTTGCGGGTGTTTTCTCACTGGGCGCAAAGCCTGGGATGATCTCATGCTCAAACTTAACGCCAATAACCCGTTCAATCGCCTGTAATTTCTTGGATTCATCTTCACTGAACAACGAAATCGCTAAACCTGAGCTGCCAGCACGACCGGTGCGACCTATGCGATGCACGTAGTCTTCTGGTAAGTCGGGCAGATCAAAGTTAATCACGCAAGGCAGTTGATTGACATCAATGCCCCGAGAGGCAATATCAGTGGCGACCAATACAGCAATGCGCTCACTTTTAAAACCCGCTAAGACTTGTGTACGTGCATGTTGGGTTCTGTTGGCATGGATGGATGCGGCACTAATACCAGCGTTTTCTAGCTGGGATACTAAGCGATCTGCACCTTGCTTAGTACGGCTAAAGACCAAAACTTGAGGCCAATTGTGCTGTTTAATCAGCTGAATCAACAATTCACTCTTACGAGCTTGGTCTACAGGGTGTATTTTCTGTTTAACCGTACCGACAGTGCTGTTTGCACCAGCCACTTCAATCAACAGGGGATCATTTAACATGCCTTTAGTCAGTGACTTGATATCAGCAGAAAACGTTGCTGAAAACATTAAGGTTTGACGTTTGCTCGGCAGTAGCATTTGGATGTCACGGATATCGTCGATAAACCCCAAATCCAACATCCGATCAGCCTCATCTAAGACCAATATTTCAAGTTGGTCAAAGTTGATTGCCTGTTGATTATACAAATCAATCAAACGACCCGGCGTCGCAACAAGCACATCCAAACCCGCTTGCAGCTGGGCTATCTGTGGTTCAATCCTCACCCCACCAAACACCGCCGCAGAACGAATATTCATATGTCGGCTGTAGTTTTGAACGCTTTGTGCCACCTGAGCCGCCAGCTCACGGGTCGGCGTGATGACTAATGCACGAACAGCTTGAGCCTGTAAAGAGTGAGCCTGTACATTAGGACCACCAGATAATAGCTGCACCATAGGCAGCGTAAACCCAGCCGTTTTGCCAGTGCCAGTGTTTGCCACCGCCATCACATCACGTTGACTAAGCACTGCCGGAATAGCTTCAATCTGTATTGGTGATGGGGTTGTATAACCTTGTTCTGCAATGGTTTTCAACAGCGCATCACACAAGCCTAAAGTGTCAAATGACATAGATAAATATTCCTAGATTGATTCATATTTTCTGGCACCGATTAAACAGGATAACAGCTGGACTTAGCGCAAAAGCGCGAGCCGGGGGGGTTTGGGTATTATCAACCGTTCACCGAGCGGCGATAGATATATGATAGCCGCGCTAAAAAGGCAAGAATTAAATCCTTTTGCCATTGTAAAAATAGCAAAAGAGGTAATAGAGGTAATAGGTTAAGTCATTTGTTTAATGAGCAAGGGTTTAACTAGGCTTCGTATCAAATAGTTTGCTTACTGTTTTCATGGCCATAAACATCCGAGTGCGTGCCTTGTAGGTTGTAAAAAACGGGTATAGGGTAATGGGGGAGTTTTTTACTAAAAGCTTCTGGCAAATCCTGCCGATCAATTGAGCCTTGGGCGATACTATAAAATGCGCAAATGTCATATTTTTGCTTTACGGATGTGGATAATGAAGGCAATACCATTGTCCGGCTTATTCCGGATTGCATATGTCGGGCAGCTTGGGTTTGAATAAATGTATTTAACTCAACAAATGTTACAGACCAGTTCACTTAAATCCTTGCTCCTTGTAACGTCTCTTAATATAACGAACTGATCCCCACCCAATATCCCACGTTAAATTGGGTCTTTGTTGTCACAATCCACCAAAATAGTGAGAAATATCCTCGCCAAAAGTGAAGAAGGCTGATCCATCCGCTATTTTGTAAGTTACGACACTAAACAAAAAAGCCATCAAGGATCAGCCATGAAACTCATTTTGTCAGACATCCATAATCTTGATCAACATCTTTCGACTTTTCTTAACGATCCTGAGCGCTATCGACCTGAGCGGTGCCCCCATTGTGGTAAAAGTGGTCTGTGGCGACACGGCGTGTATTACCGCAATGCCAAGTGCGAACAGGGCGTCGGGTGTTCTGCCCCTGTGCCACGTTTTTACTGCCCAAATGAAGGGTGTGGGCGCACCTGTTCCGTATTACCCGAATATATTTCACCGCTGCGCTGGTATCACTGGGCTATGCAACAGATTGCGTTTACCCTGTTAGTTTGTGGATTGAGTCTCATGGATGTCTGCAATCGGATAGCCCTGTCACAGCCTCAATACCCACAAACCCCTGAAATATCAACACTCTACCGATGGTGGCAAGGATTGCAGTACGCATTTCTCCACCATTACTTTCACCTTTGCGGCCAATACCCTGAACTGGGCCGTTATCAGGATTTTCAAGCATTTTGGCGAGCTTGCCTCAAGCGAATGCTGTTTTCCACAGCCATGTGCCGTATCAACCACGCTGGCTATCCTATCCCATAATCTCACTCAGGTAATGAACGATGAAACCGACCTAAATAAACGTATTATTATCCCCACACAGTCTACTAATGACTTTTGACGCTAGTACCCGAATACTGGAGGCGATGATTCGTTATCTATTCGGAGGTTACTATGCAAACTATTCATCCTGTCGCCCTGTTTCGGCTTTCTGTGCTGGGTCCGTTGGCCAGCCGGGAACGCCTAGAACACGGTGAGCTGACACAAACGATCCGTCAACTGGCCACAAAACGTTATGATATTCCCGACTCAAAACGGGTTTACCTGAGTGAGCAGACCATTGCCCATTGGTATCGTTTATATCGGCAATCGGGCATTGATGCCCTGATACCGAAGACCCGCAAAGACCGGGGGCTGTCGAAGTTGTCCGGGGCCATACAGCAAGCGATTATCGATTGTAAAAAAGACAACCCTAAACGCTCCCTTGACACCATTATCATGATACAAGAAAACAGCGGATTGGTGACTCAGGGCGAACTGAAACGCTCGACCATTCATCGCCTGTTGCAGCAACACGGCCTGTCTCGTCCCGGTGAGTCGACAGAAGTCGTTGAACGCAGAAGCTTCAATGCCCTGTATGCGGGTGACCTGTGGTGTGGCGATGTCATGCATGGTCCCAAGTTGATGCTTGATGGGGCGATGCACAAAGTCTATTTGGTTTCCATCATGGATGATGCTTCCCGCCTTTTAACCCACAGTGCTTTTTGTTTCGGCGAAACGGCACTGGATATCGAAGGCGTACTCAAGCAGGCCATATTGAAGCGCGGATTACCGGTTAAATTGGTGGTGGACAATGGCGCTGCTTATCGATCTAAAAGCTTGCAAGGGATCTGTATTCGCCTCGGTATTCGGTTGATTTATTGTCGGCCATATGACCCGGAATCCAAAGGAAAATTGGAAAGATGGCACCGGGTATTCCGCCAACAGTTTTTAACTGAGCTTGACCCCGCGAGCATTGATACGCTGGCGCAGTTAAATGAACGGCTCTGGGCTTGGCTTGAGCAAGTTTATCACCAAAGACCACACAAAAGTCTGGATGGATTAACGCCGTTGCAGCGCTATCAACAGGATCTGCACCATATCCAGCCGTTGGGCCGTTATGCCAATCAGTTTGATGAACTATTTCATCATCGGCTTACCCGCACCGTTCGTCGGGATGGCACCGTCTCTTATGAGGGGCAATTCTATGAAGTGCCGTGTGAACTGATGGGGCAACGCATTCAATTGGTGATCGACCCGCACACGAAGCAGCCGTTAACGGTTGAGTCCGCAGAAGGTGAAACGCTGGGGGCCGTCACCCCATTGGACCGTCAGGCGAATAACACCCGCAGGCGGCAACGACCTCAACCCGCTGACGAAACCCCTGCGTCATCGCCTAAAGCCGTGAATGTGGTGGAGATGGCGCTGCAACAACAAACCGCCAAATTGGCCTTGCCAATGCCGTCGAAAAAACAGGAGAAGTGACATGTATCTGCAACACTTTGGACTCACGGGTTGTCCGTTGGATAAAGGCACCACAACGCTGTTTGATGATGGTCAGCTAGCGATACTTAAAGAGCGCTTTAACTGGCTGCTGGAATCGCCGGGGATTGGTCTACTGACAGCGGAACCCGGCGTGGGCAAAACAGCGGCATTACGGCAATTGACGGCCACCCTGAATCCGCATCGTTATCAGGTTATTTACACGGAGGACACCCATTGCAGTCGGCGTGATTTGTACACGACGCTAGCGCTGAACTTAAGTCTGGCCCCCGCGTGGCGATGCACCCAATTATGGCGTGACATTAAAACGCGGGTGCTGGAACTGGCCGATACCAAGCAAGTACAGATCGTTTGGATCATTGATGAAGCGCAAAACCTACCCGGGGATTTTTATCAGGACTTCTCGGCGTTTTTGAATTTTGCCTTTGACTCACGCGAACTGATGACCGTGTGGTTGCTGGGGTCACCACAGATGTTGCAGACGATAAATCGTACCAGTCATGCGGCGTTGTCGAGCCGATTTCATGTGCGGGTTGAGCTGAAACCAATGGTTGAGTCAGCCCGTTTTCGCGCATTAATTGAACACGGCTTCAAGGCGGTGGGTTGTCAGCAAACCTTGTTGTCAGACTCTGGGTTTGAAATGCTGCGGCAGGCTTGCGGCGGCAGACCGCGACAGGCGTGTCAAATTCTGAAAGCGGCCTTGCGGCTGGCGGCGTCCAAAGGGTTAAACCATTTACCCGACGAACTGATTGAAGAAGCCGTGGAGATATTGAGATGAAAATGAAAACCCCCATCAGGTTGGTGATGCCAGATTTATCACCTAGGGCGGCTTACGCGTTGTCACAATGGATGAATGAACTGGCACACCAAATAGCGGATTATTATGCGGATGAAATCCGCACTCACACCTACGTGAAAGGCCGTGAAGCACTGGAAATGGAAAAAATAGACGCGCAAATTGAACAGAACAGGGTGTCAGAAGACGATCCGGATGATCCGATCCCTTTTTAAACATTGAAATAGTTGATCTCGCCCTCGTTTGGTAGTGTCACCAATCGAGGGCTTTTTTTTGACGAATAATCCCACTGTGATTAGCGCGGGACGATTCAGTTAAAATAGCGTGGGACATTACACTCCTGAGCCATTGAAACTGCGTCAATTAATGCTTGGTTAGGTTCTTGAGCTTTATCACAAGCTTCGATGAATCGATCAAACTCTTCGTTTGTCAGCGTCATGCGCTCATACTCTGCAACTACCTTGGTTGCATCTTCGTCCATCAATCGAACAATATATTCGGTGATATTATTGAGACCAAGCAAAGCCGATGCTTTTTCGGCTTTGGCTCTAATTTTTTCATCGAGTTGTATATCAAGGTGCGCTGTGGCCATGGTATTTCTCTAACATTGAATGATAACTGTTGAATTATGAGTATAACGCCATCCAAATAACCAAACAAGTTGGATTCAATACAGTCATAAAGCGTCAGGCACCCAGCCTGGAGGTTTCACCAGACATTTAATTTTATTGATAAAACCTTTGGTATTACTCATCTGTGTCGAGATTTTAGTCAACCCGAGAAAGAACACTTTAAGCGGATTAACCGTATTAATTGGTGTAGTCACGCCGTAGTTTACGGGTTCCTCCTCTGCCGCAAAAGTGCCAAATAGTTTGTCCCAGATGATAAAAATACCGGCGTAATTTTTATCAATATATTGTGGGTTTGAGCCATGGTGTACCCGGTGGTGTGATGGCGTATTCATCACCGCTTCTATCGGTTTTGGTAGCTTTTTCACCACTTTATAGCCGATAGCCAGACTCGCTTCACTGAAGTCACTGTTGAAATGATGGTAATAGGCATAAATCTTAATGTTGTCTTTATTCCACTGAACGTTGTAGTGGTCAATATTGACCACTACAGCAGCGTTGCTGCATAATGACGCAACATTAACGAGGTTGAAACTTAGTCTACGGTAGCGCTAATACGCCCTAGATGCTAATTCATCGAAGTGTCTGAGCATAGTGTTTTTTAGATGATTAAATATACCCCTATTTAATTGGAACCAAAAAAGGAGTTGTAACAGATGATAAGAGATATTAGTGTAAATAAAAAAAGCCGTTTGGCTTTAATGCTTGGGTCGATTGGATTGTTATTGATGGGTTGCCAAACCAATGATGTGGCACCGCAGGTCAGACCTGACGAGCAAAACAAAGTTATGGTCAATATTGAGCAAAACAACGGCGTTGCTGTTCAGGGTTATGTGCCGGCTAAAGTGATTGAGAATGATAATTCGAAAACGCCGGACACTACCGCCAATTTATCCCGGGTGGAAGGTTGGGCATTGTTGAGTTATATCGTTGGTGTTGATGGCA
>CBDIDQ010000104.1:0-8290 GCA_965277695.1 Alteromonadaceae bacterium | reverse complement strand
GCCCTGCAATTGTTCGGTCTAAACGGCCAGCGATATCACTGACCTCATATAACGTGTCTGTGATTTTGGGATGAATTAACGTGTTGTCTGCGTTCATAAGGGAACCCTTTTGCTAGTCTTTATGGAAATATTTTTTCAGCCACAAAGCCGCTCTGTATCCCATGAAAAGCATTCTTTTTGTTTGCGTTTTAGGGCTGTGGGCGCTACATCAAAAAGGGTTCCCTTTTGTCTATGATTCATTAAAGAAAAGCTGACCGATTGATCCATGAGAAAGCTAGGCTATATCCGCACATCGACGGACAAACAACTGGCTGACCGCCAAATCAACCAGCTCCAAGCGGTTTGCGATGCCGTCTTTATCGAAGATGCCGTGTCCGCCGTGGGCAAGCATCGTCCCGCGTATGAGGCAGTAATGAAGGCTTTGACGCGCGGGGATGTGTTTGTTGTGGTGGCGCTGGATCGCGCCTATCGCTCGGTCATTGACGCGTTGGTCGAGCTAGAAAAGCTGCAACAGCGCGGGATTGAGTTTTGCTCGCTGACCCAAAGCTTTGACACCAGCAAGCCCGAGGGCAAGCTGTTATACACGGTGTGTGCGGCTTTGGCCGAGTGGGAACGGGCGATCTTGAGCCAACGCACCCGCGAAGGCATGGAGGCCGCGCGTCTCAGGGGCAGCAGAATTGGCCGCCCCAAAAACCTGTCCGTTCAAGATATTGAATGGGCCAAAACGACGCTGGCCACCGAGCCAGAGGCCACGCTGGAATTTTTGGCCATGGTGCTGGAGGTCAGCCCTAAGACATTAAAACGCGTATTGAACTTGCCCTGATGGGCACATATTCACAGGAGGCTTAAAAAACCAGATAAACACACCACCAACACAACAAGCTGGCCACCAAAACCAGCCAACCCTTAAATAATTACAGAGGCAAAACCATGAGCGAACATAACCCCATCGTCAAAACCACCGTGCTAGAAACCCTCAACGCGATCATTGATTCCTTACAGTTTATCAGCGCATCACTTTCACAGATTGAAAGCGATGAAGATACGCAAATCAACGATTCTACCGTCGCAGGGGCCGCACACTTCATCCGCTGCACCAAACAAGCCGCCGAGGTTTGCTACGCCCAACACCTAGACGAAACAGGTAAAACTACAGGCATTATCGCCGCACCAAATGAGGGCTAAAGCACACCAACCATAGCCCTGATTACCACGAGTATAGCCTGATGAAAATCAACCATCGCTATCATATATTTCTTGTTATTCTGGGCCGAATCATGACGTAATGGTTGTGGCGATTGCCGCACTTTCTTGGGATCTCTTAGACGTAGCCAAAATTTCTCCTTTGCGCGTTAAACAGAGGTTTCCAAGAAAATCCCTTTTTGGAAGAGTCGCGGGCTTTCACCCGCCCCTGAAAAGAAAGGGCAATGACATGAATATGATTATTCTGTTATTGAAGTTGTACTATTTAATAGAAAAAGCGCTCCTGTTTATGGAAGCGCTCTTTCAAATAGTTAAGTCGCATTAACTCGCGGCAATCGTTACTTTACTGGTGAAGCTTGCACCGCAATAGTTTTCTTATCCGTTATTTCTTAACGCGTTGTCAAGAAAAAATCAGCGTCCCAGTATATCCAAATCCGGCAACGTGTTGCCCTTTGTCGGCTGACAAGCCGTGTGATCTTGTCTCACTGCACCAAAATGCACACAAATGGAAGGTGCATTAAGCGGGGTTTTCTCCATATGGGTAGCGATGGTCGATTGGCTTTCTGGTAGGTGGTTTTGAATCGAATCGAGTGAAAAATCAGACAGACGTTGCTCAGCCTGTTCTAACAGCGCCTCAAATGCATCAAGCGCCTCTGGTGCCAGCGTCTCTTTGGCGTCATGCCTTGCTGCTCGTATCGGTTCAAGTGATTGTTGGAGGTTTTCGAAAGTGTGTCGCTCTGCCAGCAGTAAAGCTTGTTCAGCCAAAATCTGTGCTTTTGCCGCTTCTGGCGCACTCAGCAGCAGTGAATCCAATTCATCCATTCGAGTATCAATCTGATTGAAAACGTTTTGAATACGCCGTTCAATGTCATCGAAACGGCGAAATAGCGCATCAATTCGTTGTGCATACAACAACATAGTCAAGAACAAGGCATCTGCCTTTTTAGCCGCTTTTTCCTTATCGGCCTCTTTTTTGCGTAGTAACAAAGCTTGCGCTCGGCGCAATGACTCATTGTATTTGCGGTTGTCGTTATGGCTGTTAAATTTACTCACCCCTTAATTGTACTGGGTAAAGCTTAAGGCATCGTTAATAAAGCGATTAACCCAGTCCACATTCACGTTTTAGCAAAGAGATAATGACAGACGTTGGCGCATGGTCAGGGTACTTTTTGAAATAGGCCAGTAACAGGGATTTTTTGTCATTCGTTCCATCTTCGATCCAATCAAGAATGCAGGCCGCTTGTTTAGCGTCGCTCATCCCCACATAGTGACTCAATTGCGCAAATGCGCCCTTAAACCACCAATGTTGTTGTTCGGTAGAAAATGCCAGAAATTGGCGATTGGTTAACTTCATAGTGCGTTGTGGGATGTGCTCTGCCGTATTGGCCGTGAGTGAAAGCACCAGTAAAGCGGCACTGAATAAGGATAGGTAAGCGGACATAAAGGACCCTTTTTGCTAGGCTTTGTCATAAATTGTTTTTCCGTGCAGATCGCCGACGTTCGGGGCTATTTCGGGTCACTTTCACTTGATTTTAATCTTAACGCTGTGTATGACAAAAAGGGTCCTTTTTGTCTAGGCTTTGAACATAGGAAATGAAGCATATAACACCATGAAAAAGCTAGGTTATATCCGTGTGTCTACCGACAAACAGGTGACTGATCGTCAGATTGATCAGCTGGAAAAAGTCTGTGACCAGTTGTTTATTGAAGGGGCCATCTCTGCTGTTGGTAAAGCGCGGCCTGCCTACGATGCGCTAATAAAAGCACTGGTTCCGGGGGATGAGTTTGTGGTATTGGCCGTTGATCGGGCTTACCGTTCAGTCCTAGAGGCGCTGACTGAGCTGGAAAAGTTGCATCAACGCAATATTACGTTTTGTTCGCTCAGCCAGACATTTGATACCAAGACGCCCGAGGGGATGTTTCAATATACGTTATATGCCGCTTTGGCCGAACATGAACGTGCAGTGTTAATTAACCGAACCCGCGAAGGGATGGTCGCGGCCCAGCAAAGAGGGCGGACACTGGGTCGCCCTCGAAAATTGACGGAACAGGTTGTCAGCGGCGTTAAAGCCGTTCTCAGTCAAGCACACCACCCTGATATAAATGAAGTTTCATCCGAGCTTAATGTGAGTCCCCGCACGTTAAAGCGGGCACTGAATGCGCATGAGGATGAGCAAAGCGAGATTTAGAATAGCAAATAGCGGGGAAATGATTTGGCTAAACCTATTGCTTATTATAATTATAGGTATTATGTGATATTATTGAAAATATTTTTATATTTTATCTAATCGTGATCCATGACAAAAAAGAAAAAAGGCTTAATATCTGAATACTTAAGCGACATAAGCAGTATCAATTTGCTTGAAGAATGTGAATTACCTATTTCAAACCTATTAGATAAGTCAGCTGCTAGTTTCAACGATTATTACGCAACTTCTGTTTCAGATGTGATGAGGGAGCCTGAATTAGTCGCTGATGTAATTAACCACTTTCCCCCATCAACGGTTGCTGATTTGATTAGTCGAAGCGAATCACTTGCAGGTCTTGCGCGTGGTGTTTTTAACAATCCAGTAATTGATGCGGTTAACAGGTTCAATATATACAAAAACCCATTTGATAGTTTTGCATCTGATTACGCGGCAGAACTTCGTCAATATACTGATGTATTTTCTTCATCAACTGTCCTTAAGTTAGCTGGTCAATTCGATTCAACAATTTCAAGTTTAATAAACAACCCTATGATGAATGAGGTCGAGTTGTTGAACCAGAGAGTTGCTGAGTTTGCCAGTCCTTTAGCAGCTGACTTTTTGAACAAACAGGATTGTTCAATTTCTGCTTTTCTATCCAACACAGCGATTCAAGAAGCTAATCGCCTACAAGAACAACTTACACAAATCTGCCCACCTGAAGCGGTAGATTTTATAGATCAACATCAGGCATCAATTAGTAGCTTGTTTAATGATCCTTTTATTGAACAAGCTACATTAGAAAGTAAAAGGCTAAAAAATATAATTGCAAACGGTGTAATAGATTTTGCTGAAGTAAAAGATCTGGCTATAAATAATTTGTTTAGTGATTCCGTTTTTAATATCGCTCAACACCATAGTGAGCAAATAAGCCATTTGATTGATACAACGGCATTGTCGGGGTTTTATGGGCTGGAAGAGTCACTAAAACTGGCAACATTAAGCGCCTTGGATTTTGCAACTTCGTATTACTCTGAAAATGTGAGTGATAGTGATAACGAAGAATTAGTGGAGTTCAAACAATCAATAGAGAATGGTTCAAAAAGACATTTTACTTCGGAATCATTTTTATTATTTTACATTTCAACATTGCTCAGCATTTTGATGTTCTTGTATTCACTAGAATCTGGTGAGGAATCTAACAAGCAACTGAATGAAAATATAGAGGCTGTAGAGACAACAATCCTTAGTCAAGTTATGCTTGTCAATCAACAGTTATCGGATGTTACAGAAAAACTTGATAGACGAGATAATCAAGACAATCTGACTAAATATGTTGTCAAAAGAGCGGTGAAATTAAGGTCTAAAAATAGTACGAAACCTGAGTCAAAAGTGATTAGCGTGTTGTATACCAACCAAGTAGTTGAATTATTAAAAAGAGATGGCAAGTGGATTTATGTTGCTTATTACGATCATCTTGATGATATTCCTAGAACAGGCTGGGTGTACAAAAAATATTTGAAGATGATTAAGTGACGTATCTTTTTACTTGGGGTATGTATGACTATTCGTCGCTTTCCTCTTTTTGAGCCCAGAGTTTAAAAAATTGAAGGGTGATCCTCGGCATATTCGGGTAAGTCTTTTTAAGCTTCAAATAATGCTGCACCATACGCCAATCCGTTTGACTTAATAGCGTGTCATCACCGCTTTGGTGGGCAATCGTTTGGTAGTCCTCAAATCCTTCAATGAAATATTCAAAACGCACATTCAGCACTTGTGTCAATTGCAACAATCTACTGGTTGCCATCCTATTGGTACCACACTCGTACTTTTGGATTTGTTGAAAGGTCAACCCCAGCGCTTTTGCGACTTGTTGTTGTGATAGTCCTATCAAACACCGCCGATGGCGCAGGCGTTTACCAGCATAAATATCCGCTTCCGCAGGCTTACCTTTTGTTTTTTGATTGGTTTTCGGTTTTTCTTCTATAATAGACTTATCCATAATCGCTCCATTTGTTTACAACAACAAAACCACCATGCCTTTTAAATAGCATGGTGGCTGGGAGTGATTAAACTGACTAAAGTGCAGCCGCAACGGCCTTTAGACTTACGTCTTGGACATACGCCGGAGCCTCCCAGCCATACAGCTGAGAAGTCTTTAGTTGAGGGTTAATCAGACCCAGTACCATACGTAGTATGGCTGGGCGCATCATAGATGGCCTTTGGGGGAAAAGACAAGGGAATAAAAAGTTTTGCTGAAAAGCGTTAATATTTACATTTTAAAAGCGATACGCTGTAACCATTTGTGTTTGTGTGCCAATGTCGCACCCGCACCATATTTGGGGCGATAAAATTTGTGCCCCATCAATTCAGCCTGTATTCTGTCTGGTGCTTCAACGCTGATGAGGCGGTCTTGAAAACAATGCCGCAATGAATACAGGGAATGATGGCTTGAGGGTAAAATATCGTTTTCTCTGAACCATTTATTGATGGCCGATGACAGGCTATCGGGGCGGTGTGCGTAATCAATAAACCCCGTTGGCATGTGTTGAAAAGCAAAGAGCGACGCGCCGACAAGAGGAATAATCCTTTCACTGGCGGGGGTCTTGAGTTGTCGATTGTGATTAGGCCGAATATGGATATAAGGCAAATCATCATCAAGATTGATATCCCCCGCCTTGGCATCCAAACCCACCAATTCATTAATCCGCGCCCCCGTATCGGCCATAGCCGCCACAAATAGCCATAAGGTCTGGCTCATACCAATCATACAACCACCCCGACTGAGCAAGTGCTCTTGTACAAAATCAGGGTCAAAAGACAGGCGGGATGTGCGCCCATTATCCCGTATGGTTAAACGCTCAAAAAGCTTAAAAATAGGCAAATCAAGCCGCAAATGATCATTGACGTTCATCAACACGCCGCGCACATGGATAAAGTCTTTATTGGCGCTATTGGGGGTCATGTTGTCGGCTTGCAATCTGTCCACCCACCAATCTTTAAAATTCAACGCATCATCACGGGTGAGTTGGGACAATTTTTTATCTCCGACAACTTTAATAAAGTTGTTCATGGCCTTGATACGGGGGTTTTTCCACTTTTGAATTTGGCCCGCTGATTTATTGAGTTGCTTGTCTTTACTGAATATCCAAAATTTCTCTAAGACCATGGATAATGTAATGCTGGGACGCTCCACCGCCCCGAGCAGCGCCTGCGTTGAGGCTTTGGTTGCATTATGGGCTGTTGCCACCATAACCCGTTCCACAATTTGTGCGACGGGTTCCTGTGCGATATCCTGAGCGTTTTTATACCCAAAGCCATGCAGGCGAGCAAGATTAACCGCTTGCTTGTAGCGGGCCTCTTTATTGCTGGGGTCAATAATCAACCCTTCCCAATACGCGTTAATATGCTGGTTTAAAATGCTGGCACGTTGTTTGGCCAAACTGGGGGAATCGGTTTTGAGAGATATTTGAATAAATTCCCTGCCATCAATGGTACGGATTTCTTGCGGCACACGCCGTATAAAATGAAAATGATGGCCGCGTTTTTTAATATATTTCATCATCCCTAATCACAGTTGTTGTGCATTTTGTAGGGCAAAATGTAGTGCAAACCCTCCCTTATTTGTTACATTTTAGAGATAAATCGTCAACAACAAATTAATTTGCGCTGTGCTTTCAGGTAGTTGTGACTTCATTTAGCGGAATTGTAAAATATGAAAATGGCGGAAGCGCAGGGATTCGAACCCCATTTAAAATTGACTATAACACATTGATTTTAACCAATAATAAAATTATCAATAGTTAGAATGTAGTGCAAATTGTAGTGCTAAATGTAGGGCGATTTACAAGTCGTTCATCCCTTTTTTATCACTGAAAGTTTTCATGGTAAATACTAAATAAACCAGATGACGCTAATGATGTTTATCTTTATCAACAGATTGTTCGGATAGCTGTAATGCCAGCGCTTTTACATTTCTAAAATGGTCGTGTTGCTTCATCTCTTGCCTGACACGCTCAAAAATCGGTAGATAGGCATCACCACCTTGTTTAATCAAATGGGCCAAGTTAATCAGGCAGTTTGATAAGGCTTCATGATCAACGGCTGTGCTGGCGCGATTAACCCGAGTTTCAGTCGTCAGGGTTGCGTCGCTGGTCTGCATGACCTTGCGCATTGCTTTTTTTATGTAGCTGTCTTGATCATTCATCATTGTCATAAATCATAGGTTGTATATTTATTACACCACACTTTCCTTAATAATAAATTAACAAGCCCAGTTTCAAAATCACTTATTGTTTAACCATTCTCGTCATATCACCGCCCTGTCACGGCGGAGGCCGCGAGTTCAAATCTCGTCACTCGCGCCATTTGATGTCAAAAACTTAGCCGAAAGCTATGTTAAAAAACGCCTCTTTTGGGGCGTTTTTGCCATAAACATTCCGATCTGTTGTAGCCCGCATGAACCCTCACTTGTCTGGCTCAGGCTTTTTCGGCTTGTGGCAAATTTGTGGCGAAAAGGAAAATGGACGATAGGTGCTCGTTCATTTTTCGAGGTAGTCAAAAAATACATCAACATTAAAGTTGAGCGATTACTTGGTTAATGGCGCTGAGAATTCTTTGTTTTTCATTAGTAATTAAATATGGTATGAGAGGTTTGCTGAATTATCTGTAATAGTAATTTAGGCTTATTGGTACTTTTAGCTGTCAGATTGAAGTGATTTGTGATATTAGCCTCTGTTTGATTTCTTGTGTCTCGACGATCCAACGGCGAAGTTTTTTCAATCACAGCCAACAGAAAGACACTTTTTGGGCCAGCCAGAGTCAAGTCAATGGCAGCGTCATCGCAGCCAAGTACATCAAAGAGATTAATCAAAGAAAATGTTAGCAGCTAAAATTCGCTT
>CBDIDQ010000103.1:0-58218 GCA_965277695.1 Alteromonadaceae bacterium | reverse complement strand
TTGGCAATTGGATGCTAATCGGTTGATTGGCTTTGCCGATTTTTAATGCGGTTACATTGTCTTCATGGGATAAATGATTATCGACTGTGGGGTTGAGTATGGCTCTGGTTATTGCCACTGATTGCTTTTCTTTTACCAAAGAGATTAACAAGCCAATTAAAATGCAGCCATAAGCGATGATCTTGAGCCCATGGGCAATATTAAAATCATTGTCATATAGGGTTTGTGAACCAAAAGTCATATATAACTGAGTGGTTATTTGCGGAATACTGCTTAATACTAGGGCAAATTTAATGGTTGATTTATCCTGCTTGTACCACACCCAAAACAATGTACAGCCAAATAAAAATAGGGTCAGTGGTAACACGTCAAATGGCCGAGTCAAAAACGCATCAGGGTACATAGTTTGCGGTAAAGTATCGCTGAGCAAGGTCAGGTGAATAGCCAGATAGGCCATAACAGCAAAAAGTGCCCCGGTTAATACTAGGGTTTTAAAGCCCCGTTGCTGCAAGCGTTCAAGAATTATCGGGTCGTTGGTAAATTTGTCGGCAGGGTTAACAGACCAATGAAAAAACCATAAACAAATAAAGGCACCAGTGATCATGATCACGGCATTGAAGGTGCGGGATAATGCCCAGGTAAAAGGAATGAAATCGATATTTGGGGCATTGGCAGTAATAATGTGGGTAGAAGCCAGCGTATGAAAGGCATCGACCACACCGACACACAGTAATGCCAGGCCAATGGTTGGTACCACGATGTCCCTCACCTTAAGATAATGCAAGCAAGAAACTAGCGCAGTGATGAGGGTAATACTGACAGCACTCCATTCGAATAAGGCATGGAGTAATTCATTTTTAAGTGGGGAAGCAGAGTGTGTTTGTGAAGAAAAATCCATGCCCAGCAGGTTTAATAGCAGCGGGAGCAGTGTCACAACAATAATAAAAAACAGCCAACGATGATGGGAGGTTAACGGTTTGCCCATTATTAATCTCTTTGTTTATAAAATGGTATAGCTGAAAAAGGCGCATTGGCAATGCCTGCGTGTAATACTGAAAGTGTGCAATACACAGTGTAGTAAACCTTTGGTATTACACCAGT
Organism: Alteromonadaceae bacterium; assembly: GCA_965277695.1. Lineage (GTDB taxonomy): Bacteria > Pseudomonadota > Gammaproteobacteria > Enterobacterales > Alteromonadaceae > JABSOG01. Next base: position 57,117 of record CBDIDQ010000103.1, on the reverse strand, counting down.
TAATGGACTATCCGTGAATGTTGAGTAAATGTAAAGTGTAGCGCGAGCGGATGATGATATTGGTTGCTTAACAATGAAAGTTGTCTTTTAAACCTCGTTACCTAAACTGAACGATACGTCTATCCACTTTTCAGTGTGACTGTTGGTCACTGCTCGGATTTATTGATCGAGAAAAAGACCTGATACCGTTACTTTACCTTAGGACTAGAAATTGATTGTCAAACTGACAGATTGGTATCTTAAAAGTTTCAGAAATAAATTGGTGACTGCCATTCTTGGCATTTTCTTTGTGGTCTATTCATTGATGTTACATTGGGCCTATAGCACCATGTCTGCTGACTTGCTATTAGCGGCGAAAAAGGAATCAATCAGCACCAGTGCCATTTTGGTGATGGCGCTGTATCGGTCTTTTGATTTGGAGACCGACAAACGCGAGATTTTGAGTTTTTTGTTAGGTAGCAAGCAATACCGTCAGAATCTGACACTGATTCGGGTTTTTAATAGCCAACAAATGATTGTCTCAAGTACCAATATAGATGAAATTGGCCAAAGTGATCACGCTATCGATCATCAAGAGGTGTTGAGTAACTTGATCTCGACTAAAAGTCTGGTTAAAGATGACTTGCCTTATCTGCAAATTTTCTATCCGATTTCGGCAGGTCCAGAGAATAAAAACCGAGCAGTCGGTTTTATTGAAGCTCACTATGATATTTCGGCATATGCATTGGCATTGTCAAATTTGCGTGGGTATTTTATTTCAGGTGGTTTATTGATGGCTCTGGGGATGACACTGGCGTTGACTAAAATTGCCTCTTCAATGACCGAACCCATGCGTTGTTTGTATGATGCGATGAAACAGGTAGAGGATGACCGACTGGATATCAGGGTGCCTGTTTTGTCGCAAGATGAAGTCGGCTTTTTGAGTTTGAAATTTAATCGAATGATTGAGGCTTTGGCTAGTTCCCGTGATGGACTCAAACAATTGGTGGATGCATCCAGCTGTTTTGTGCCTGATGAATTTTTGCAAATGCTGGGGCGAGAACGCATTACTGAGGTCGCATTGGGAGACGCACAACATCTTAAGCTTACGGTGCTTTTTCTTGATATTCGTGATTTTACCAGACTCTCGTCAAACCTCACGGCTGATCAGGTGTTAGAATTTCTTAATCTGCTTAATCAATATTTGATACCTTGTATCCAATTTCGTCGAGGTTTTGTCGACAAATATATCGGCGATGCCATTATGGCCATTTTTCCTCACTCTCCTGATGATGCCGTTAATGCCTCCAGCGAACTGATTGCGGCGTTAGCGCGGTTTAATCAAGATAAATTGTTGGCCCACATTCCCGAAATTGATTTGGGCGTGGGGATAAACTGTGGAGATGTTATCATCGGTACCGTTGGGGCAAAGCAGCGAATGGATACCACGGTGATTGGTGATACCGTCAATTTAGCCTCAAGAATGGAAAGCCTGACCAAACAGGCGGGAGTTCGTATTTTAATGACGGGTATTGTTTATCAACAACTCAGCTCGTCCACTATCGAGGCTCATCAGATCAAATGGGTTGGTCAATTTCAGGTAAAAGGCATTGCTGACGCTGTGATGACCTATGGGATGCAGCGCTAATGCTGCGTTTAACGTTTGCATTGATTGCCTTGCTTTGGCTGTCGCCACTGGCAGCAGAGCCAATGGTCAAGGTGAGTTCAGTGAAACGGTTGACCCATTTACTCAGTCAATTAGAAAAATCTTACGGTGAGCCTGCGGATTTTACTACGTTAAGGTTGCAGCTTCATCTTGAGGACGTCTATATCTCTCAAGGAACAACGCTGTTGCTTAACCCTAATGCCATGGCGTTAACACTGGGATCAGCCATTGACAAAGGATTGAATCGATCTCAGATAGCACAGTTGCTGCTGCGACAATTTCAAAAAGGAAAATACAGTGAAAATTAATGTATTGCTAATATTATTGATGCTGATGAGTGGTTACTGCGGACATACCTTGGCCGAGGATGTGGTTGAACCAGGCGATGAATTGTTGTGGTCGTCGCGTTTTGAAATTATTCAATATGGAAATCTCAAAGGTGATATCAGAGAGACCGATCCTGAATCTCACCGGCTTTATTTTAATAACATCTATTTGAATGTCGAAGGAGCCCTTAACGATAAAGTGGATTTCATGGTGGAGTTTCAGGCCGAAACGGCAGACTTGTATCTACTTGGGGGGTTTGTCACTATCGCTGATTCACTGGAAGGTATCGGTAGTAGTCCCGATGAACCGCTATCGCCAAGGCAATTGCAAGTGTCAGCATTGGCAGCAAAGCATCTCGATAGCATTACAGCTTCAAAAGATGATATTAAATTTGAAAGGGCTTACTTCGATTATCAGTTTAATGCTAAGCATGGCATTAAAATAGGCAGTGTCAGGATCCCCTTTGGTCTTTGGGACGATTATTCTTCGCTGCGCAATTTGAGTGCGGGTAAAACCGATCCGATCACCTTAGGTGTGCAATTGCGCCGGGCTGACGTTGGCTTTATTTCTCATGGTTATTTGGCTCAATCGACGATGAAATATGAGCTGGGTATTGTCTATGGTGAAGAAGTTTTTAGTTTCAGCGACAGTGATAACGACAAAGATGCGGTATTTAAGTTATCAAACCGCAGTGGTGATTGGGATTATGGTATCAATGGTTATCTTCGGGATATTGGCCATCTCTCAGATATTTACGCATTAGGCAGTTTTTATCGTTACCGTTGGTCAGATGACTTTACTCTTTTAGGCGAAGTCGCCTACCTGAGAAATGAGCTAGAAGATTTGCAAACCCGATTTTTTTATCTCCAAGGAAACCTTGATTTAGGTGATAGTGTTGCAGGATTAAGGTGGAACTTCTTTATTGAAAGCTATAACTCTGACTTGCTAAAAGCTGACCTAGAAGACGATCTTAGTTACCGCTTTGCTGGCACCCATATTCAATTATCTACCGGCTTGCTGTATGCTTTTACCCGTAACATTGAAGTGGGTGCCCAGTATATTTCTGGCAAGGACGAGGAGGGAGATGAAATATCCCGCTTTACTCTAAAATTGGATATTCGGTTTTAGCTGTCGGCAGAGGCGTGTAAGTCCTTCAAAATACCGTTTTTGATATCATAAATCCAACCGTGTACAGTCAAATCAGCCCCTCTTTTCCACGCGCGTTGCACCGATGGGGTATTGCAGACATTAGCGACTTGTTCTTTGACATTGAGTTCGCACAGCTTATCGGTTTTATCTTCTTTGTTTAATCCTTCAAGGGTGGCTGCATTAAAACGACTGACGTCTTTAATGTGTCTGAGCCAGTTGTCGAGCAATCCGTGTTCGGTGTCTTCCATTGCTGCTTTTACCCCACCGCAGCCATAATGACCGCAAATCACAATATGTTTGACTTTAAGCACTTCCACCGCAAATTGGATCACCGACAGGCAATTCATATCGGTGTGTACCACAACATTGGCGATATTACGATGAACAAAGACTTCGCCCGGGGGCAGGTCAATGATTTGGTTAGCGGGGACTCGACTATCAGAGCAGCCGATCCAGAGGATCTCCGGGGCTTGTTGTTCAGATAATTTAGTAAAATAATCTGGGTCTGCCAGTTTTTTACCAGCAGCCCAAGCGCGGTTATTCTTAAACAAATGTGGCAAATTTTTCAAAATTCAGTTCATCCTAGTTTAGGCTATCGGTTGTCAGTATTGCCCGGCAATAATACCAGTCTTGCCGAGGATGATCGCCACTATTTCACAATAGATTAACTGATCAGCGCAGTTGTAAATAAAAAGTGATTAAAAAATCAGCAAATTATTTGACATAAGCAAATATCCCTGTATATTACTGACCTAGTTTCTTGGGACAACCTATTTATTTAAACAAAAGGTGTAATGATGACGATAAGCAACAACAAATTTACCGCCAAAGCATTACTGGTCGCTGCTGGCCTTACTTTGGTATCTATTTCTGCACAAGCACAAGAGGTTATTGCCGCTGAAACAGCCGTCCCATCATCACTGAACACCCAAATTGCCGAAGCGTTAATGCAACGAAAAATCCAAGCCCAAACCCTTTACGGTTTCCAAAACCTCAGCGCTAACATCAGCCAACGTCGCATCGATACTGGCATGGGCATTGACCCGCGTTTCCGTCATCGTTTTGTTGATAGCGACGAGCAACTCGACGGTGAAGAATTAAACCACGAAGCCGACAGCGAACAAGTTGAATTGGTTGAATAACCGTTTCGCAATTAATAATTAATAATTAATAATTAACAGCAAAGTCAAAAGCAGAAACCTTAAGTTTTTTGCTTTTGATCTTCTACGTACTTCCGTGTCTCCGTGGTAAATGCTTTTGTTTTTAAAGAACGAAGCGCTCCAAAAAACCTGATAAGCCCACCAAACCTAGTAACGGCAGTGTTAATTGTTAATGCAGCCCTTTCAACGCTTAGCGTCTTATTCTTTTTTCACCACGGAGACACGGAGGCACGGAGAAAAAGCAAAATCAAAAACCGGCAATCACACCAACTCCAACAACTCTCGCAAAGAATCAAAATGATAATCAGCGCCCCAGCTGTTCACATCATCACCGTCAGCAATATAACCATACAACGCCGCAGCGGTTTTCATATTGACGTTTTGCCCTGCTTCTATATCCCTTTTGGCATCACCGACGTATAGACAGGTTTCGGCTGGCATATCCAATGCTTTTAATGCATGTAACATCGGTGCTGGATTGGGCTTAGCAACGCCTACTGTATCGCCGCTGACTATGGTGCGGCAATAGCTGCGACTGTCTGTTTGAGCAGGGGTAAATAAGTCAAAGTGTTTAAGTAGTGGGTCGGTTAAAAAAGCTGGTTTATTGGTAACCACGCCCCAAGGAATACCCTGGGCATTGAGATATTTCAAGGTGTCGGCGACATCATCAAAAAATTGGCTATGCACTGCAATATTGTTTAAGTACTGGGCAAGAAACTGCGCTTTCAAAACTTCAAAGTCATAACCAATAAACTGCTCGCCAAAACCCAGTTTAAGCAAACCTTTAGAGCCATTTGATGCCTCTGGGGTGTATAAATCGGCTGAAACCGCTGTTTTACCATGTTTTGCCAATACTTGGTTTAATGCCGCACCCAAATCATCGGCTGTGTCGAGTAGGGTACCATCCAAATCGAACAGTACCGAGTCGAATTTCATTTTATCCATTGTTTTTACCATCGGTTTATCATTCATTAGGCTAATTTTTGACAGTGGATCATATAATTGACATCGACCCCCTCGCCGAGCTTGTATTGACCAGTGAGCGGATTGTAATGCAGGCCGATAATGTCACGGACTTTGAGATCATTAGCCTCAGCCCAGCTGATGAGCGTTGAGGGCTTAATAAACTTGTTATGGTCGTGTGTGCCATCCGGCACCACTTTTAACAGCTTCTCGGCCCCAATGATGGCCACCAGATAGGATTTGAGGTTTTTGTTCAGGGTAGAGAAGAACACATGGCCGTCGTCTTTGACCAAATCTGCACAGGCAGCAACGATAGCAGCGGGGTCAGGCACATGTTCGAGCATTTCCATACAAGTCACTACATCAAACTGTTTGGCGTCGCTATGGGCTTTGTCTTCGGCACTGATGTTGGCGTAGTTTACGCTGACGCCAGTTTCGAGGCTGTGTAGTTTAGCCACTTCAAGGGATTCTTCAGCTAAGTCGATACCACTGACTATAGCGCCTTTACGGGCCATACTTTCGGCCAAGATACCACCGCCGCAACCGACGTCTAAAACTTGCTTGTCAAACAGTCCGTCGGCGTTATGACTGATATAATCGAGGCGCAATGGGTTTAAATCGTGTAATGGCTTAAATTCACCTTCAAAGTCCCACCAGCGGGAGGCTAAATCGGCAAATTTTTTGATTTCGTCAGGGTCGACATTTTGGTTTTGCGGTATTTCAGGCATGAAGGGTTTAATCAACGTAGTAAAGTACTTAATGGCGGCTATTATAGCCGCTGATTTACGGATAAAACTACTCAAATAAGCAATTACGCTGATTAATCTGACCAAAGCCTGTTTTATTGTGATAAAATCGGCTGTCAAAAAATGATTGGAGCGGGGCATTAACATTGCTAAATTACCGCTTTTACTATTTGAATATATTATTGAATGTAGGGAACAAAACCACTTATGACTGATTTGGCTAAGCAAATTGTCCCGGTTAACATAGAAGACGAATTAAAGACCTCATATCTAGATTATGCGATGAGTGTTATCGTTGGCCGAGCGTTACCTGATGTGCGAGACGGTTTAAAGCCGGTGCATCGCCGGGTATTATTTGCAATGAACGAATTACGCAACGATTGGAATAAACCGTATAAAAAATCCGCCCGTATCGTCGGCGATGTGATTGGTAAATATCACCCACATGGTGACACTGCCGTATACGATACTATCGTTCGCATGGCACAACCTTTCTCTTTACGTTATATGCTGATCGACGGCCAAGGTAACTTTGGTTCAGTTGATGGCGATTCTGCGGCGGCGATGCGTTATACCGAAATCCGCATGGCTAAAATCTCCCAGGAGTTGTTGGCTGACTTGGATAAAGAAACGGTTGATTATGCCCCTAACTATGACGGTACCGAACACATTCCAGTTGTTTTACCGACCAAAGTCCCTAACCTGTTGGTTAACGGTTCATCGGGTATTGCGGTTGGTATGGCGACTAATATTCCGCCACATAACCTAACTGAAGTCATTGGCGGTTGTTTGGCATTGATTGCCGATCCAGATATCAGTGTCGAAGGTTTGATGGAACACATCCCAGGACCTGATTTCCCCACGGCTGCGATCATCAGTGGTCGTGCTGGCATCGATCAGGCTTACCGTACCGGCCGGGGTAAAATCTACCTCCGCGCTCGGACTGAAATCGAAACCGACGAAAAATCCGGTAAAGAAACCATTGTTGTCATCGAGCTGCCGTATCAGGTGAATAAAGCCCGTTTGATTGAAAAAATGGCTGAGCTGGTTAAAGACAAAAAAGTTGAAGGCATTACGGCCTTGCGTGACGAGTCTGATAAAGACGGAATGCGCATGGTAATTGAAGTTAAACGCGGCGAATCTGCCGAGGTTATCCTTAATCAACTTTATGCGCAAACCCAGTTGCAAACGGTGTTTGGTATTAATGTCGTCGCACTTGAAAACGGTCAACCGAGACTGTTTGGCCTTAAAGCCATGCTTGAGGCGTTTGTTTTGCATCGCCGTGAAGTCGTGACTCGCCGCACCGTATTTGATTTGCGTAAAGCCCGTGATCGCGCTCATATCCTTGAAGCTTTAGCGATTGCCTTGGCAAACATTGACCCGATTATCGCTTTGATTAAAGCGTCTCCGACACCTGCGCAAGCCAAAGAAGAATTGGTAGCACAAGGTTGGGATTTGGGTGATGTTGCCGGGATGCTTGAAAAAGCTGGTGACGATGCCGCCAGACCAGAATGGCTGGAGCCTGAGTATGGTATTCGTGATGGGCAATACTTTTTAACTGAAATTCAGGCGCAAGCCATTTTGGATCTGCGCTTACACAAGTTGACGGGTCTGGAACATGAAAAAATTCTTGACGAATACAAAGCGTTATTGGAACTGATTGCTGAGTTGTTATACATTTTGGCGACTCCATCACGTTTGATGGAAGTGATCAAAGAAGAGCTTGAGTTAATCAGAGATCAGTATGGTGATGAACGTCGGACAGAAATCACCGCAGCTGCCCATGATATTTCAATGGAAGATTTGATTAATGAAGAAGATGTTGTTGTTACCTTGTCTCATGAAGGTTACGCGAAGTATCAGCCATTGACTGATTACGAAGCACAGCGTCGTGGCGGTAAAGGCAAATCGGCGACACGGATGAAAGATGAAGATTTCATCGAACGTCTGTTGGTGGCTAATACCCACGATACCATTTTGTGCTTCTCTAATCGTGGTCGGATGTATTGGTTGAAAGTTTATCAATTGCCATTGGCTAGTCGTGCTGCACGTGGTCGTCCAATTATTAACTTGTTGCCACTGGAAGAGAATGAGCGGATCAACGCGATTTTACCAGTGCGAGAGTTTGAAGAAGACAAATATGTGTTTATGGCAACGGCTGCTGGTACGGTGAAGAAAACCTCATTAACGTCTTATTCAAAACCACGGGCTAACGGCATCATTGCGGTAAACCTTAAAGAAGGCGATCAGCTGATTGGTGTTGATATTACAGACGGCAGCCAAGAAATCATGTTGTTCTCAGACAACGGTAAAGTGGTGCGCTTCTCTGAGCAAGCCAAACCGGCGTTAGATGAAGAAGGCAATCCGTTATTTGATGAAGACGGTAAAGCACTAGAGAAAGGTGGTGTGCGTCCAATGGGTCGTACTGCTACTGGTGTTCGCGGCATGAAGTTGAAGGATGATGATACTGTGGTATCACTGATCATTCCTAAAAACGATGGTGCGATATTAACCGTGACAGAAAATGGCTTTGGTAAACGGACTGTGCTGGACGATTATCCAACGAAGAGCCGGGCAACCCAAGGGGTTGTATCTATTAAGGTTTCTGAGCGTAACGGCAAAGTCGTCGGGGCGGTTCAGGTGACTGAAAAAGATGAGATCATGATCATCAGCGACCGAGGCACACTAGTACGAACTAAGGTTGAAGAAGTATCAACTGTGGGTCGTAATACTCAGGGTGTCACGCTTATCCGTACTGCTGACGACGAAAACGTGGTGGGCTTACAGCGCATCGACGAAATCGAAGAAGTGGATTTGCCTTTAGGTGAAGAGGGTGAAGAAGGCGTGGTTGAAGGTTCAGCTGAAGGCGTGGTTGAAGGCTCAGCAGAAGATGCGGTTGAAGCCGATGATGCTGACGACGCAGATGAAGATGTTACCGACGACGAATAAATTCGGTATCAGACAATCGTAATAACAGGGCAGCCATTGGTTGCCCTTTTGTTATTAATGAATTGTTATCAATAAATTGTTATGAATAAAGAGATTTAAGAAAGGTTTAAGATGACTAAAATTTATAATTTTTGTGCCGGTCCAGCGATGATCCCCGTTGACGTCATGGAAAAAGCGCAACAAGAGTTTTTGAATTGGAATGGCATGGGTTGTTCGGTGATGGAGATCAGTCATCGCAGTGAGCCTTTTCTTAAAGTGGCTGCCGAAGCTGAGCAGGATTTGCGTGATCTGATGGATATTCCAGACAACTACAAAGTGCTGTTTATGCATGGTGGTGGTCGGGGTCAGTTCTCTGCGGTACCGTTGAATTTGCTGGGTGATAAAAAACGCGCGGCTTATCTGGATTCTGGTATTTGGTCGACTCATGCGGTTAAAGAAGCGCAAAAGTATTGTGAAGTGGACATCATTGGTGAAAACGCCAAAGTCAGTGGCTTAAATTCGGTGCCGGGTGTTGAACATTGGGATATCAACCCGGAAGCGGCATATGTTCATTATTGTCCGAATGAAACCGTTGATGGTATTGAAATTCATGAAACCCCGGATGTTGGTGATATTCCGTTGGTTGCCGATATGTCATCTAACTTTTTGTCTAAAGAAATCAACATCAAAGACTTTGGTTTGATTTATGCTGGTGCACAAAAAAATGTCGGTCCATCGGGTTTATGTATTGTCATCGTCAGAGAAGACCTGTTAGGTAAAGCTCGTCATGATACCCCGGTAGTACTGGATTATACCCTTGCCGCTGAAACAGGCAGCATGTACAACACCCCACCGACTTACGCCTGGTATCTGTCGGGTTTGGTGTTCAAATGGCTGAAAAAGCAGGGCGGCGTTAGCGCAATGGCTGAGGCTAACCAGCAAAAAGCCCAACGTTTGTATGACTACATTGATAGTAGTGATTTTTATACCAATGGTGTGGCGATTGAAAACCGTTCAATGATGAATGTCACTTTTCAGCTGGCGGACGAGTCGCTGAACAAAAAATTCCTTGCAGAAGCCGAACAACATGGTTTGGTTGCGCTGGAAGGTCACCGTTATGTCGGTGGAATGCGAGCCAGTATTTATAATGCCATGCCACTTGAAGGTGTATTGGTATTGCTTGATTTTATGCATACCTTCGCTGGACAAAACCAATAACGCTTCTCGCGTAGACGCGAATTTATTCGCGTTTTTATTCTTTTTATCATATAGCAAACAACAAACAGGATATCGTTGATACTATGACTGAACAATTAACCCTAACGCCCATTAATGCTGTAGCAGGCACTGTAAACTTGCCTGGTTCAAAAAGCTTGTCTAACCGGGCGTTGTTATTGGCAGCGCTAGCCAAAGGCACTACGCGTTTAATCAACTTACTCGACAGTGATGACATTGTATTTATGCTGGGGGCGTTAAAGCAGCTGGGTGTTAATTATCAGCTTAGTGAAGACAAAACCGAATGTATTGTTGAAGGCAATGACGGGGTATTTAATGCCGCTGAAAGTCTTGAGTTGTTCCTTGGTAATGCGGGTACGGCGATGCGCCCATTATGCGCCGCATTAGCCATCAGCAGTGGCGAGTTTGTGGTCACTGGTGAGCCACGGATGAAAGAGCGGCCAATTAAACATCTGGTGGATTCTTTAGATCAACTCGGTGCAGATATTCAGTTTCTTGAATCTAGCGATTGCCCACCACTGAAAATCGTCGGCAAGCCATTAAACGGCGGTAAAGTGACGATTGACGGTTCTATCTCTAGCCAGTATTTAACCGCGTTATTGATGATTGCACCATTGTTGAAAACTGACCTTGAAATCGAAGTATCCGGTGAATTGGTATCAAAACCGTATATTCATTTGACGCTAGATATCATCAGCAAGTTTGGTGTTGAGATTGAAAACATCAACGATCAGGTATTCAAAGTTCGTGGTGGTCAAAGTTACACTGGCATTGATACTTATATGGTTGAAGGGGATGCTTCCTCGGCTTCTTATTTCACCGCAGCAGCGGCGATAAAAGGAGGCACGGTTAAGGTTACCGGCATTGGTAAAACCAGTGTGCAAGGGGATGTTGAATTTGCCAACGTACTCAAACAAATGGGCGCAGACGTTTATATCGCCGATAATTACATTGAAGTGACTAAAGGCACACTAAAAGGGATTGATGTTGATTTGAATCATATCCCGGATGCGGCCATGACAATCGCGGTCGCTGCATTGTTTGCCGAGGGCACCACCACCATTCGCAACATCTACAACTGGCGAGTAAAAGAAACTGACCGCCTAGCTGCAATGGCCACTGAATTACGTAAAGTTGGCGCGACGGTTATCGAAGGTAACGACTATATCCAAGTGACGCCGCCTGAGCAGCTGCTAGCCGCTGAAATTGACACCTACAACGACCATCGTATGGCGATGTGTTTCTCGCTGGTGGCATTGAGCGATACCCAAGTGACCATCAATGATCCAAAATGCACCTATAAAACCTTTCCGGGGTATTTTGAAGCATTGAAATCGCTGGTGGTCTAGGGGTTTATTGATGCCGGGAAAGGTCACTTATTTAAATTCATTGATATATTTAACTGGGCTAAATTGGCGTGGACCAATTTACTATTGATAATAAGCTTGCATCAGATATCAAGCAGCTGATCCAAAGTGCTAAACAAAATGCGGCAGTCGCGGTAAATGCACAGTTAACTTTGCTATATTGGCAAGTTGGTATTCGGCTTTCTCAAGCCCTGCTAAAAGGTGAAAGGGCTGACTAGGGTAAACAAGTGGTTGCGCAGCTTGCCAAATCACTTACCAGCCAATTTGGTAAAGGCTGGAGTCCACAACAACTTCGACATTGCATAAAATTTGCCGACGTTTTTACCGACAAACAAATTGTCTCCGCAGCGCGGAGACAATTGAGTTGGACCCACTTTAAAGCGATTATTTATCTCGATAACCCGCTTAAGCGTGAGTTTTATACCACAATGGCGATGTAAGAGCATTGGTCAACTCGAACACTTAACGAGCGAATAGATTCACAATTATTTGAGCGTACAGCCCTATCGAGAAAACCGGAAGAAACAATTATTCACGATCTCACTCAACTGAGGGAACAAGCTATAGTCAATGAGGACTTGCTCTTAAAAGATCCCTACATCCTTGATTTTTTAGAATTGAATGACGTTTACATTGAAAAAGATTTAGAAGATGCTATTTTGCGAGAAATGCAACAGTTTTTATTGGAAATGGGCAGTGGTTTTAGTTTTATTGCCCGTCAGTTTCGAGTTTTGGTTGATGATGATTACTATATTGATCTCCTTTTTTATAACCGAAAACTCAAACGCCTGATTGCGATTGATTTAAAAGTGGGTCGATTTAAACCTGAATACAAAGGGCAGATGGAACTTTATCTTCGTTGGTTAGCAAAATATGAACAAGAGGCGGATGAAAATCCACCGCTGGGTATTATTCTTTGCACTGGAAAGAAGCAGGAACAAGTTGAATTGTTGGAGCTAGATAAAAGCGGTATACATGTCGCAGAATACCTCACTACTTTACCGCCAAAAGCGCAACTCGAAGCACATTTGGCGGTTGGCCACTGAGCCGTGCAAAGCAAAGAATAGGAAATAAAACTTAATGGGTTTTGCCGAACCATAATAGCGCTGTATAGATTGTAGTTAATAAGTGTAACTGTCTCATTAGGTTCATGGTCTTTAAAGAAAAGATTGCCCACCTTTTCAGATTAGCAGGTATAATTAATCTTATTCCCTGTTGACCCTGTAACCTAACCATGTTGAAGCGACAGATAGTACTCGATACTGAAACCACCGGTATTGATCCCAAGCAAGGCCACCGAATTATCGAAATTGGTTGTGTCGAATTAATTAACCGCCGTTTTACTGGCAACAACTACCACGTTTACGTTAACCCCCAGCGTATCATTGATCAAGAAGCTGTTGATGTTCATGGTATTACTAATGAATTTTTGATGGACAAACCTTATTATCATCAAATTAGTCAGGAATTTTTTGACTATATTAACGGCGCTGAATTAGTGATCCACAATGCCGCGTTTGATATTGGTTTTATGGATCATGAATTCCGTTTACTTGACCCTCATTTTACTGGCACAGCGCAATATTGTCCTATTCTTGATACTTTGGCGATGGCGCGGAAAAAGCATCCCGGGCAACGGGCGACTTTGGATTCATTGTGTAAAAAATACGGTATTAACAACGCTCACCGTGAACTGCATGGGGCATTACTTGATGCCGAGATATTGGCTGACGTTTACTTGCTGATGTCTGGTGGGCAACTGGATTTTAAATTGGCAGGTAGCGGTGGCACTGTAGATACTGGCATTAGACCGTTGGCGGCTGACAGGCAAAGGCTGAATGTAGTTCGAGCTAGTGTTGATGAGTTGGCGGCTCATGAAGAAAGACTGGATATCATTGGTAAAAAAGGTGGTGAGGTTTTATGGCGGCATTAGCACAAAATTATTTGCGGTTTTTTCTTCTGGCTGTGGTGTTGCTGGCTTTGACTGGCGGCGCTGTAGCTGCTCCTGGCGACGAAACTAGTGGACGAAGTGATGGGGTTGAGGTGATTAAGAATAATCAGCTACCGTTGCTGGACAACCGTTTTCGCATCGATCATAACGTCAAAGAGATCACCTTACTGTTTTTTCGTGATAGAGGCACAGCACCAGTTATTTTGGTGAAACCTGATGGTTCGAAAATGTATGCCTCTATGGCATTGACTGGCGAAGCTCAATGGTTTGACGAAATGACCTATGATCTGATTAAAATTGTCGACCCGATGCCTGGTCCGTGGCAGGCGGTAGGGCGATTATCTCCGGGCAGTAAAGTGTTGATCATCACCGATTTTGAACTCAATGTTGATGACTTACCTGAGGTTTTGTTACAGGGTGAGACCATTAAATTGACCGGACGGGTGACTAATAACGGTGAGCCGATTAAAGCCAAAAACTTCAAAGATGTGATCCAACTGGATGTTGATTTTGTCAGTACCAATAACAATGAATATCGCAACTTTGGTGCCGGTGTCGAACAAGTGACCAGCTTTGTTGATAATGGCAAAGGGTTTGATGAGCGCCCTAAAGATGGTGTATTCACAGGTGAATTTAATTTAAATTTTGCGCCGGGTGAATGGATCCCCAAATATCATATTCAAACGCCCTTGATGAAACGTGTGCTGGAACATGACCCGGTGTTGGTTCATCCGAATCCGGTGAAGTTAAGTATCGAAACCACTGATGTTGCGGATGAATTTCATAAACTGACCATTGATATTCTGGGCGATTCCGTTAAAAAAGAAACCATGATTTTTCAGGGTAAAATCTTTTATCCCAACCAAGAAGTACAAAGCTTCTCCCTGACTGAGAAAGAGTTAGGACAACGGACTTTCAACGTCATTAACTATGATTTTGGTTTGTACCGTATCACCATGTCAGCATTTGGTGAAACCATCAATGACAGGGGATTTATGTTGTCGATCCCCGACTTCTCTTTTGCCATTGACCCACCACCTGTAGAGGATGCGCCATTAGACGAAGGGCAGATGGATGAGGCGGGTAACCCCATTGCTGATGCTCTAAAAGCGGCGGCTGAGGCGGTGGAGGCAGAGCCAGAGCCAATAGATAATACCAGCACCTACATTATCATTGGTGTCGCCAATGGGGTTTTGTTGCTGCTGGGACTGATACTTTACCGGGTACTGGTGCAGAAAAAATCATTATTGCCGAAAATGCCAAAAATGTTCAAGTTGCCGAAATTCTCGTTCAAGCGCAAGGGCAAAGGGACAGAGGGCGATGAGGATGATGAAAACAGTGGTAAAGACAAAAAAACATCGGATGGTGATGATATTTTAGACCTTTCGTTACCGGATGGTTAGTTAAGCCGTTAAATTGCGAAAAAACCATAAAAAACAGTTGACTCATCAAGGCCATATTCGTATTATCTCCGCCGCGTTCAAGGGCAATGTCCAAGAATGCAAAGTGTTATAAAACAGCGTGATATTTAAGGTTTTATAGCACAGTGTTATGGCTTTAATATGACACTTTTGATTATATAGCGAAGTGGTAGTTCAGTTGGTTAGTGTTTTAACCTAGTGGCCTGTCAAACTGTATAAATCAGAATTTGATTACGATGCGGAGTGGTAGTTCAGTTGGTTAGAATACCGGCCTGTCACGCCGGGGGTCGCGGGTTCGAGTCCCGTCCACTCCGCCAATTAATCAAAGTTACTTTATTCATATTAAATAGTTCTAATACATCGATTATGATGCGGAGTGGTAGTTCAGTTGGTTAGAATACCGGCCTGTCACGCCGGGGGTCGCGGGTTCGAGTCCCGTCCACTCCGCCAAGTAATCAAATCCAAAGTCGTCGCTGATGACTCATAAAACAAAGCATGATTAAAACGCGGAGTGGTAGTTCAGTTGGTTAGAATACCGGCCTGTCACGCCGGGGGTCGCGGGTTCGAGTCCCGTCCACTCCGCCAATTAATCACAATTTAAAGTCATCGCTTATGACTCATAAAACAAAGCATGATTAAAACGCGGAGTGGTAGTTCAGTTGGTTAGAATACCGGCCTGTCACGCCGGGGGTCGCGGGTTCGAGTCCCGTCCACTCACACCCATCCCATTAAGCATACCGCCCAATATTTTGGTTGGATAATCCTGTTTGATTTTTGCCAAGCTTGCTAACGGGTCTGCCCCTAGGGTTTTTTGACCATACTTCATTACGCTAGCGTTGATTTTCTTTTCGATGCGCTTTTTCTCATTGGGAAACTTGTTTAGATAGGCGGCTGAAAGGTTGCCGAGGTAATCGTTGAGCTGCATTTCGATATATTCTTGCTCTGTGTGGCAGTTATATTCTAGCAGTTGCCCCAAAAATTGGGTGCGGATGGTTTTTTCGCCAAGCTTAAAATCGCTGGCAAAGGCTTGAGGTTCAAGATAAAAGATTTTAAATACTTCAATTGCAATGCTTTTGGATAGGTCTTTGGCGTTTTCTAGTTTATTCAGGCTGTACTGGCGAATTCGGGGTAGGTAGGTTGGATCGCTGTCTGTTAGTGCCAGAATGTCTTTGACATGAATGAGTTCATGTATGATTGAGTTTTGCTGGTTGATTCGGCTGCTGAATTTGACGTCGTAGCCCTCGGCCATGGTGATCACCGGAAAATAGTATGGCTCACTATGCTCAGCAACAATGCCATCAATTAACAAATTCAACCCCACCATTTGTGCGGCAAATAGCTGCTCTGTTTTAATCGTCAATAAAATATAAGGAAACCCGTCTTGCTCACCCGCCGCAATAGCAGTCACGTTAAGTGACTCAAAAACATGCTGCGCTTTCATCTGTTGCTGTAATTGGTCAAAGTGCTGTGGCTCTAATAGTTTCAGGTATATAGCTTGATTATTCAATTTAGGCTCTCTATTTTTACATCGTTATTTCAACTGTTTCGGCACTATAACAAGCCTTATTAGGCAAGTAAAGATTGAAATGCGAACATGATAAATTCATTAGGGTAGCTGAGAGGTCTAGATATATGCTTCTAAAGTAGCCACAGAGTGTAAAAATGATGTTTGATTGTAAAATTAAAGGGAACTCGTTCGTTGCGAGGTTTATCGGCAACCAGCACGGTTACATTTCATTGTCTGAAAAACGCGATGGTTTGACACTTCGGTGAATTCGCGTCTACGGCGAACTAGCCTTGCCGTAGACGAGGTTTCAACCTCGTGAATGTTAGGGGACAATTGTCAGTTTAATTTGCTTTATATTGTCAGCGCTTTAAATCCATATTAGAGAGACGTAGATCCACCCTTACATCAAGTTGATGACGAGGTAAATAACCCTCTTTTTTGACGTGTTTTTAAGTCATTGATTTTAAAGGCTTTAGTAAAGCTGCGATAAAAAAGGGTGTTTTGGGTTTATTTTGGCTAAGTGCTTTAAAAATAAGGTTATTTTGTGTTAGCCTTCTAGTTCACTGCCGAATAGGCAGCTTAGGAATAAATCAGACATGGCACAAGCATGGTCTAAGGGTTCACTGCCGAATAGGCAGCTTAGGAACGAATGGTTTTGGCCGGGATGCTAATGGCTGGGTTCACTGCCGAATAGGCAGCTTAGGAATAGACGAAAACGGAAAACACGACCCGCTATTCGTTCACTGCCGAATAGGCAGCTTAGGAAACTTCACATACTTGCATACAACCATAAAACAAGTTCACTGCCGAATAGGCAGCTTAGGAATGTTATTGAGCATCTGTTGGGTAGGCCGGAAGGTTCACTGCCGAATAGGCAGCTTAGGAATCACCAGATTCCAACTTACATCCAGCCTTAGCAGTTCACTGCCGAATAGGCAGCTTAGGAAAAGTTAAATTCCACTCTACTTGCCCTTGGTGTGTTCACTGCCGAATAGGCAGCTTAGGAAAACGCCATCAACGTCGACATGATCACGATGCAGTTCACTGCCGAATAGGCAGCTTAGGAATGCGTGCGCATTAATAGACAATATTGCGAAAAGTTCACTGCCGAATAGGCAGCTTAGGAATTTGTGGCTCACGCATTAGGAGGTTTGCCACCGTTCACTGCCGAATAGGCAGCTTAGGAAATCGAGCAATCTATTACGCTCATATTTTCTACGTTCACTGCCGAATAGGCAGCTTAGGAAAAGTTATTCAATTCACCTTTAGTTTTTTTAAGTGTTCACTGCCGAATAGGCAGCTTAGGAAGGCAGAAATTAATTCATTGCGTCATCCTTACGGTTCACTGCCGAATAGGCAGCTTAGGAAAAAGAGAGACTAGTTAAATCAGTCAACGCAACGTTCACTGCCGAATAGGCAGCTTAGGAATAATGCTTGTTAAAGCTACGCTTAGATAACACGGTTCACTGCCGAATAGGCAGCTTAGGAATATAAAAAAGGATGCTTAAAACAAGAAGTGTTGTTCACTGCCGAATAGGCAGCTTAGGAACGTGTGCTTACAAACAGTATTAGACATATTGAGTTCACTGCCGAATAGGCAGCTTAGGAACATATGTCGGTGATTTTATGCTTGACTTTTTAAGTTCACTGCCGAATAGGCAGCTTAGGAACTCTGCGGATACGTGCAGCGTTGTACTTACAGGTTCACTGCCGAATAGGCAGCTTAGGAAAAGTAAGAAAATGCCGGTGATGATTAGCCAAAGTTCACTGCCGAATAGGCAGCTTAGGAACTCCAAATAAGGTCCAACAAAATTATCCCTCACGTTCACTGCCGAATAGGCAGCTTAGGAAAAATGCTGGTGATAGTATGTAAGGCTGGCATGGTTCACTGCCGAATAGGCAGCTTAGGAAAATCGAATACAGTATAGAAATAATCAAGCTGAGTTCACTGCCGAATAGGCAGCTTAGGAAGGATAAACGAACACAGCAAGCGATCATTGCTTGTTCACTGCCGAATAGGCAGCTTAGGAAACTACAAACGTGGCCTAAGTGCGATTGTAAATGTTCACTGCCGAATAGGCAGCTTAGGAAATAAGAAAAACGGGCACCAATCAAACAGGGTAGCAGTTGATAATCAAAAAACGCGAATGAATTCGCGTCTACGGCGTACCAGCTCTGCCGTAGACGAGGTTTCAACCTCGTGAATGTTGAGGATAACTGTAACCTTAAATTGCTCTATATGGTCGGATCCGAAAAACGTATCCCCTCAATCATAAAATGTTCACTGCCGAATAGGCAGCTTAGGAATTATGAGGGGGTTGCTCTAACCAATTGAGCTAGTTCACTGCCGAATAGGCAGCTTAGGAAAACGCAGTGACAACGGAACAGCAGCGGGTTGAGTTCACTGCCGAATAGGCAGCTTAGGAAGTATGAATAATTTCATCAAAATCAATACCAGTGTTCACTGCCGAATAGGCAGCTTAGGAAATAAGAAAAACGGGCACCAATCAAACAGGGTAGCAGTTGATAATCAAAAAACGCGAATGAATTCGCGTCTACGGCGTACCAGCTCTGCCGTAGACGAGGTTTCAACCTCGTGAATGTTGAGGATAACTGTAACCTTAAATTGCTCTATATGGTCGGATCCGAAAAACGTATCCCCTCAATCATAAAATGTTCACTGCCGAATAGGCAGCTTAGGAACTGTGGGCGGCAAATAGTGGAAACGGTCACAGGTTCATTTATACGGATTGTTATTGGCATAAACATAGCGATTAAAACTGTGAACATCGCGAAAGTCAATGGGATCATTCGACATAAACCTCCCCAGCACCGGGTCCATATAGCGCTGTTGCATGTAGCTCAGGCCCAAGTCGGTATCAAACTTATGGCCGGCATAGCCGACATCATCTTTCGGCGTTTCGATGCTTTCGCCGAATGGTCGGTGATGTTGTCGACTGTCAGTGTTGCTGGCCCAGTGATTGGTCGCTGATCAAAACATGACAGAGTATTGTTTGCTTTTGGTCACCGGCACCTAGGATTAACCCAAGCAGCAGTGACCGCCGATTTGATTAGCGAGGCGGTGTTTCGTTTACCTCATCAGGTGGATATTACGCCGTTTCGGGTCGATCGGTTTTAGCTTGGTTTTGAAATTAAAATAGGGCGACGTGGGGATAGAAAGGCTCCGCCTGCCAGCTATTTTTAATTTTCGTTTGTTAGTGTTTGGTTCAGTCATCTTTATTTAATAGTGCTTGTTTAGCTTGATTTAGCGCATTTTCAAAAATGTCAAATGATATAGAGGTAAATGGTACATTATCATCAGGCAATTCAAAACAAAGACCTTTACCCGGCTCATTAGTCACTAAACCAATGAAAATGCCATCTATAGTTATTTCAGCTAACAGGCACTCATAATCGAGATCACTACAAATTACGATGTCTATTTGTTGTTTGTTGGTAACTATTCAGCGAAACCGATGATTCTGTGGATAAATGACATCAAACAATGTAGGAGGGCCGTCTCGGCGCGATTTGTGCCGAAGGTGCAACGGTTTTTTGAAATGGCTGCACCATTTATCGCGGCGGGACGCCCCTCCTACCATGAGTTATCCACAAGCTGAATAGTTACGTTTGTTGTTCATATTTTTTTAGGCTCCAAAAACAAATATAATTGCCAAAGTCTCTTTATTTCCCATGTGAAGTTATTTCACCCATGTCACCTCTGGCGGAAACTCGGATAGGATATCCATGCAATCGGTTTCAGTAAAAATAACATAATGGGCAATATCACAATCTTGATAGTAAGTAAGGCTCTCTTCGTGTAGCCATTTTAACCAAGTTGAATTTTTAACAACATATAAGCTGTGCTGAAAACCTCCTGTCATACTCCACGTTCTTACTCGATAGCCTTCATCCATATTTCGGTAACACCATACCCATCAAATAGTATTTTTGCACGTCTTTCATTTGGAGCAGGACCGAAATAGGCTCTTATTGTAATCGCTAAACCGTCATCTGTATCTGTTACTTCTTCAATAATTACCTGACCGGATAGGTCTGTTAAAGGTAGCCATTGTTGGTATGTTTCGTTAGTTTTCATAAAGACTGACTTAATTAGGTATGTTGATTACATTGGCAACTAATTTGATCAGATCACCTGACTGCATTTCAATTTGCAGGGTGAATGCATCATTAATTTTCTTTGCTCCAATAACGTCATTAACTGAAACACTTGCTCCCCAATCACTAACAAAGGGGATGTGTAAGTCAGTAACGTTGGTCGCTTTAATAACCTCGATAATTGATGCACTATTTTTGAATTTGAGAATGCATTCACTTTTTTCCCAAATGTAACAAATATCAATTAATGTCCAATCATTCATTATTTTGTCTCTTATTCGGTATCCAGTGCTTAATCCATCACATTAATTTTACTTGATGATTGGCATTAAAATAAAATCTATTTCATTAATATCTACAATAGCCATGGCATCGTCGTATTCAATTAATACTTTGTCAAAAGGCATACCTTCATCATACCAACCATTAGGTTTCATGGTGACAAAGCGATCCAAGATGAATTCATTTGCTGGTAAAACGATATCTCTGTTATTCAGTAGGTCTTGTACTTTTTGTCCTGATTTTGAATTGCAGTATATGGCGTGAGAGCTTTTGCTCTGTGGAAAACTGACTCGGCTGCTGTCGCCATTTATGTCTGCGCCATCACCATAAATGACCAATCTCACTTGAGCATTTTCAAAGGCTAATTCCCAATTGAACTGTAGCCAGTCACAAATATAGGATGTATCTGTAACTTCGCTATTTAACACCTGTAGCTGTGGCCAAGCACTATTTAACAGGGCTAAAAATTGACTTATTTTACTGTTCATGTTGTTCATGTTGTTAGTTTTTCCAATAGTTTCAATTCTTTAGGGGTAGGCGCTCGTTTGAGCCCTTTAGTATGAGGAAGAGCATTTTTGAATTTTACTTTTTGCATTGAGCCCGGTGGTGCTTTAGCGTGTGTTGCTGGTTTCGACTCCTTAACCCTTTTCACTGAAATATCTTTTTTATTGCCATTTTTGAATGTAATTTCAACAGCTTTGCCGTCTTTTCTTGTTTCTCTCACGACTTTGCTCGAAATTGTTTTGGCCATTGTTTTTGACACAACAACTGTGGCAGCAACACTTGTAGTAATAGCACCAGCGATTGTGCCAGCACCAATAGTTCCATTTTTTTGAGCTTCTGCAAGTTTAATGGATTGATTTATTGTTTTTCCTAGCACGGGAAATGCTATCGAAGCAATTCGCCCATCCGGATCCACGTATTTATACGGATTGTTATTGGCATAAACATAGCGATTAAAACTGTGAACATCGCGAAAGTCAATGGGATCATTCGACATAAACCGCCCCAGCGCCGGGTCCATATAGCGCTGTTGCATGTAGCTCAGGCCCAAATCAGTATCAAACTTATGGCCGGTATAGCCGACACCATCTTTCGGCGTTTCGATGCTTTCGCCGAATGGTCGGTGATGTTGTCGACTGTCAGTGTTGCTGGCCCAGTGATTGGTCGCTGATCAAAACATGACAGAGTATTGTTTGCTTTTGGTCACCAGCACCTAGGATTAACCCAAGCAGCAGTGACCGCCGATTTGATTAGCGAGGCGGTGTTTCGTTTACCTCATCAGGTGGATATTACGCCGTTTCGGGTCGATCGGTTTTAGCTTGGTTTTGAAATTAAAATAGGGCGACGTGGGGATAGAAAGGCTCCGCCCGCCAGCTATTTTTAATTTTCGTTTGTTAGTGTTTGGTTCAGTCATCTTTATTTAATAGTGCTTGTTTAGCTTGATTTAGCGCATTTTCAAAAATGTCAAATGATATAGAGGTAAATGGTACATTACCATCAGGCAATTCAAAACAAAAACCTTTACCCGGCTCATTAGTCACTAAACCAATGAAAATGCCATCTATAGTTATTTCAGCCAGCAGGCACTCATAATCGAGATCACTACAAATTACGATGTCTATTTGTTGTTTGTTGTTCATATTTTTTTAGGCTCCAAAAATCCTCTAAATTTACCTTCTTGGTCAAACCTGGCCCCTCTGCCATCCGGCCCTGTAACGTCTGAGCCACCAAATCGATTGCCTTTTGTTGTAGTCGACCTCGGGTCGGCAACAATCCCTTCCAATACCTCTTGACCTTGCTCATTTTTATCGTCTGCATCTCCTGTTGCAGGAGGAAATGCAGAGCCAGGTCGGGAACCGTGTTTTTGTAAAGCTCTACCTGATTTTGTTAGTTTTCCACTTTTATCTGCTGGATCTGTTTGCTTTCCTGATTCTGCATCTGGGGCTGCTGGCTCATTATGAACAATTGGATTCCCCTGTCTATCAGTGCGTGGTGAATTGCGATCCCCCTCTGAGCGATCAGGATAAGACTGCGTTGGACCGCTACCCGTTGGGCTGCCAGTAGCGGGCGGCGGTGGCGTCGGTCTGAAAGGTCGAACTCGGGGCGCTTGACCATCCGGATCAGTATATTTATACGGATTGTTATTGGCATAAACATAGCGATTAAAACTGTGAACATCGCGAAAACCAATCGGATCATTCGACATAAACCGCCCCAGCGCCGGGTCCATATAGCGCTGTTGCATGTAGCTCCAACCCAAATCAGTATCAAACTTATGGCCGGTATAGCCGACATCATCTTTCGGCGCTTCGATGCTTTCGCCGAATGGTCGGTGATGCTGGCGGCTGTCGCTGCTTCCACTGTCGAGAGGTATTATGCCGTCTTTTGCAATCAATTTATCGCCCAGATAAATATAATTGACCCAGTTGCCGTTGCGTACGCGATGGCGCATTTTACCGTCGAAGCCATAAACACTGTAACTGGTGCCTTGGCTGTCGATGGTTTTGACCCGGCGGTTATGTCCGTCGTAAATATAACTGTTGCCATCTGAGCTTGCGAGTTGGTTGGCACGGTTGAAGTTGAAACTTCGGTTGCCATTGTTAGTGACGTTGCCACGGCTATCGTAACCGTTGGTGAAGTCGTAGTTTTTGTTGCCGATGGCATCGGTGACCTTGGTTAATCGGTTTTTTGTGGTGTCGTAGCTGTAATCGAGTTGACGACCTTTGCTGGTATAACCAGTGATATTGCCCAGCCCATCATAATTGATTTGACTGCTGCCAATGCCTACATTGCCCGTGGTGGCGGTGAGACGGTTTAAACCGTCGTAGCTGAGGTCGGTGAGGCTATAGCTGTTGTTGACGCCATCGGTGATGGCGCTGATATTGGCTTGGTCGTCGTAGCTATAGCTCAGGTTTAGTGCGGTGACGGTATCGGAAGCATCGGTGATGTTGGACGGCATTTTACGGGCGTTGAGGGTGGTTTTGTGCTTGATACCGTTGCCGAAGGTGAAGCTGTTGAGGATGCCGTTAGGGTAATATTTGGCGGCAGAGGCGTGGGTTTGCCCGTTAACGATGCTGGCTTCGCTGGGTTGACCGAAGGCGTTAGCGGTGAACTTCAGCGTTTCTGCGTTGGGGTATTTCAGCGCGGTTAAGCTACCCAAGCTGTCGTAGTCATAACCGAGGTCGAAGGTTTTGCCGTCGATGCTCAAGCTTTCAGCAGTCACTTGATGATTGCTGTTATAGCTGTAAGTTTGGGTAACGTTGCCAGCGATGAGTTGGGTTAAATCGCCCGCGTTGCTGTAGGTGTAATTGACTGCTGCGGTGCCGTCACCGTAGCTTATTGTTTGGGGGTCGCCCAGATTGTCATAAGCATAATTAACCTTCTCGATGGCGGTGGCATCGCTGGCACAGTCAGTGTCGGTGCCGCCGCTGACGCCTTGGGCTTGCCAAGTGATATCACCTAGCGTGTTTCGGCTGTAAACCGTGGTGCCGACGTCATTTCGACTGACTTTGCACAGATGATTGTTGGCGTCATAAGCGTGGTATTGGGTTTGCGATAGGGTGCTTGCACCTGATTTATTGGGGCCTTGCTGTTTGACGGCGGTGACGTTGCCAAAAACATTTACGGTTAACGTGGTCGTTACGCTTTCGGGCGAGGCGACATGAATTGCCTGTTGATAATCAGGTTGACCATATGCTAAGTAAGTTGTGGTGGTTTCATTGCCTGCAAAGTCGCTGACCCTGCGCTGGTTACCTGATAAGTAAGTGATGGCTTGGCTGCCACCGCCAGTGATACTGGTGCTGTTGTGGCGTTTGAGAGTGTCGTAACCATAACTGGTGCCGCCTGTTTCTGCACTGGTGTTTGCGGCGAATGATGAGAAAGCCAGTTTGCCGTGGCCAGTGTAGGCCCACTTTTGATAGATATTGATGTTGTTGGCGACATCGTTTTGTTGATGTTTGGTTGGGCGACCAAAGCTATCGAAAGTGGTGGTGTTAATCAGTCGGGTGGTGTTTGAGTCACAAGTCAAACCGATGCCGGGCTCTGAATCTGAACCTGAAACAGTGCAAAAGGTCTCGGTTTTGACCGGGCGACCGCTGGTGTTGGTCCAGTTTATCCAAGTATCTAAAAAATCGCTGTCTTGCGGTTTGATGGCGCTTAATCGACCGATGTTGTCAAAACTATAATTGATGATATTGCCATCAAAATCAGTGGTTTTGGTGATGAGTCCGTTATCGTCTACAACTCGGCTTGAGGTGATGGTGCCTGCTTTAATATAACGGGCAGGCGCAGTAATGGTTTGGGCCACGCCGCGTTTGTAGTTGCTGAATGTCTGGTGGCGCAGTGGCGAGCTGTTAAATTCAATTTTGCCGACGTTACCAAAACTATCGTAACTGGCAAACCGTCTGCGCCAACTGCCGAAGGCTTTGTCTTCAAAAGGTAGATTGAGTCCGTCGTAAGCGCCATCGGCGGTATTGGCATCGTGGTAGGTGATTGCTTCAACGGTGGTGTAATGGCTGTTGGTGGCGCTGATGGCTTTGGTGGTCGGTAAATTTAACGTCCAATTGGCGACATCGTGTCGATAACCTTGTTTGGTGTAGCGTGTCGCTGTTGAAAAACTGTTGCTTTCGTTGAGGTTTTCCAACTCACCATAGGCGTTGTATAAGGTATTGTTGGTGGTATAAGTATCTGAATTAACGGTGACTTTGGTGGATTTTAAATAAGGTGCCGCACAGGTCCATTGATTATCCTGACTGCCATTGATGCGTTTGCGACAGCCGCTAGTACCCGCTTTGTTATAGCCCCAATCGGTGACACGGGTGTAAAGTTTGGTGTGGGTGAGGTATTGCGATGGGTGACCTGCAACATAATCGCCTAAATAGGTGTTGACGGATTTGATGGTGCCAGAAAGCGCCACTTGACCGGAAGCATACCAATCATCGCGTTGCCCTGTTTTATCAACAACGAATTCTGTGGTGAGGGTTTGCCCGTTGGCTTTATCGTAATCATATTCCAACACGATGGTTTTTTGCGCGGCACCATCGGCTTGCCAAAAGTAATAAAAGAACTGTCGTGAAGGGATGCCTGCACCCGTGATGGTTTTGCTGCGCAGATTACTGTTGTTGCGTGAATCTGGGTCCGACGGGTGATAATCATACTTTACCGTCAGTCCTTGGGGCGTTTTGATGGCATAAATCTTGCCCGAAGCTGATGCGCCATAACCATATTCGGTGGTTTGGCTGACCGCATCGGTGTGGGTGTCTAGCAGGTCATTGGTGTCATATTGATAAGTTATTTTTCTGCCGGAATAGCTGATGTTATCGACATATTCCGTAAATGCGCCTTTGATGTAGTTCAATGTCACCACTTGGCCATCATTACGGCTGATTTGGCTGAGCTTTTTACCACCGAAGATACTGTCTTGGTCAGCATAGGTGTAGCTGATGGTGTTGCCGAAACGGTCAGTTATTTGTGATAACAGATATAAATGGCTATCAAGCGTGCTGGTGCTGTTGTCGACGACTTCGCCAAAAGTGAGCTTTCTACCATTGGGTAAAAACAATACAGGCAGTGCGGGTGAGCCTTCGCATTTGAGCACTGAGCGGTTAGTAAACGCAGCAACGGTATCTTCAGGCAACTGTGAAGCGGTGGCATAACCGACTGATTTTAAAGGTTCATTATCAAGGCTACCCTGGAGTCCGGTGAGATGTCCTAAACAGCTAAAGTCTTCGGTGTCGGTGCGAGATTTAAGCCGGGCGGCGTTTAAATAGGGCGCATCTAAATGCCAATAAAGCTTACCAAAACCAGTAATCGGTCCGGTACGACGAATATTAAACACGCGTTTAATCACGATATCCATGCCGTTATGGCCGGGGATAACCACATCGTTATAGTCGAGGCGTAATTTCAGGTCTTGAACCGCGATGTATTCATGGTCGATATCTGAGATATAGCTTTTTGGCACGGTGAGGACAGCGGCATTTTCTGCTGGGCCGCTGGGCGGTAAATCTAGCTCTGCGGCGATGGCCTTGTTTGAAATAGCCCAGCTTGAAATAGCCCAGCTTGAAATAGCCCAGTTTGAGATTAAAACGAAAGCGAGCAGTAAGGTTTTGAGCTGGGTGAAGCGTGACATTGTTTCTAATTTCATGGGTGTTGTTATTGGCGCGGTAGTTTATCGGGTTACCATGGGGATGTAAACGGAAAGTTATTGGCTAAGATTGGTTTATATTATTGCTGGTGATTGTGATTAGGGTCGAGTTGGCGATGGGGTAAACAACCCTCTTTTTTGAGGTGTTTTTAAATCATTGATTTTAAAGGCTTTAGTAAAGCTGCGATAAAAAAGGGTGTTTGGGGTTTATTTTGGCTAAGTGCTTTAAAAATAAGGTTATTTTGTGTTAGCCTTCTAGTTCACTGCCGAATAGGCAGCTTAGGAATTTCCATTAATCCCTTATCGGGAGTAGAGTCCAGTTCACTGCCGAATAGGCAGCTTAGGAAAGTACCAGAAATCAAATCCTTGGAATCCTCCTGTTCACTGCCGAATAGGCAGCTTAGGAAAGCTCCGTCGATGCAATCGATGTAACCCTTGCGTTCACTGCCGAATAGGCAGCTTAGGATGGGTGGAACAATAACGGCAATGGTGGATCTGGGTTCACTGCCGAATAGGCAGCTTAGGAAATAAGAAAAACGGGCACCAATCAAACAGGGTAGCAGTTGATAATCAAAAAACGCGAATGAATTCGCGTCTACGGCGTACCAGCTCTGCCGTAGACGAGGTTTCAACCTCGTGAATGTTGAGGATAACTGTAACCTTAAATTGCTCTATATGGTCGGATCCGAAAAACGTATCCCCTCAATCATAAAATGTTCACTGCCGAATAGGCAGCTTAGGAATTATGAGGGGGTTGCTCTAACCAATTGAGCTAGTTCACTGCCGAATAGGCAGCTTAGGAAATGATATTGGCTCGCCGATATAGCTTGATGTTGTTCACTGCCGAATAGGCAGCTTAGGAAGTACATCGACAATACGTCGAACTGCCGGACGGGTTCACTGCCGAATAGGCAGCTTAGGAAAAAAGAATAGGCAGCTTAGGGATCTGGCATTGGTCCGCTTTTGTATCGAAGTCTTTAAACAAGCGGGCATAAATGCTCCGCCTACGGTTATATTCCCAACATCGTGAGCTGGAGCTCTCTCCTACGATATGAATAAAATGTGGTACGAAAATGACCACCCGCTCTTCAATAGATTAAAAAATCACCATCAAATAAACCAAATCAGCAACACCCAAAAATAAAACAAGAAAATGGGTGACCTCGACGTATTTTCCGTTTAAAGTGCTCGGAACAAAAACAATAGAGACATTTATTTTGAATGATTTCTCTCCCAGCGATTTAAAAACCATTCTGCACTCTAAACGAGCAAATATGTATTATTTGCAGCATTGTCGTGTGTTGGTGAAAGGTGGACGAGTTGAATATGTAACTGATGAAGGTAAACAGTCACTTTATTGGAATATTCCCATCGCTAATACTACCAGCGTGTTGCTTGGTACGGGTACATCTGTGACTCAAGCCGCGATGCGTGAATTTGCTAAAGCTGGGGTGTTAGTTGGTTTTTGTGGCGGTGGTGGTACACCACTGTTTAGTGCTAATGATGTCGATATTGATGTCAGCTGGTTTACGCCTCAAAGTGAATATCGTCCCGTTGAATATTTACAGCAATGGCTCAGTTTTTGGCAAGATGAGCAACAACGGTTAGCCGCTGCTAGAATGATCCAAACCATTAGAATTGGTTTTATTAGGCAACACTGGATTGATAAAAATACCTACCCCGATGACAGTTTTGCTGTCAGCCAATCAGAACTCACCACAACCTTAAATAAGTTTAATCAAGACGTTGAAGCCGCAGACAATACTCAACAATTGATGTTAGCGGAAGCCCGTCTGACCAAACAGCTTTATCGCATTGCTTGCAAAGCATCTGGCTATCAAGAGTTTACCCGAGTGAAAAAAGGTGGTGGAACTGACCCTGCTAATCGTTTTCTCGATCACGGCAATTATCTGGCTTACGGCCTTGGTGCGACGGCAACTTGGGTGTTGGGTCTGCCCCATGGTTTGTCGGTATTACATGGTAAAACTCGTCGCGGCGGATTGGTTTTTGATGCCGCCGATATGATTAAAGATGCGCTGGTTTTACCCCAAGCTTTTGTCAGTGCAATGAAAGGTGATGAAGACCAAGAGTTTCGTGAGTCGTGTTTAAGTCGTTTTAATCAAAGCGAAGCGCTGGATTTTATTATTGATAATTTGAAAGATATGGCGGCGCAGCTTGGGGCCGCTAAATGAACATCATGCTAGTCTCTCAGTGCAATAAAAAAGCATTGGTAGAAACACGCCGCATTATCGATCAGTTTGCCGAGCGACGCGGAGACAGAACATGGCAAACGCCAATTACTCAAATTGGTTTGGCGACATTACGTAAATTGTTGAAAAAAACTGCACGACGAAATACCGCTGTTGCTTGTCATTGGATCCGCAGTAAAAATCATACTGAAATACTATGGATTGTCGGTAACGTTAGTAAGTTTAACGAACAAGGTGCCGTGCCGACTAATACGACCCGCCGCAACATTCTGCGCAGCGACAGCGAAAACACTTGGCATACAGCCGAAGATATCGCGCTGTTAGCTGGTATCGCCGCTTTATTCCATGACTTTGGCAAAGCCAATCTGTTGTTTCAAAACAAACTCAAGCCTAAAAAGAAAGGTAAACTGTTAGAGCCTTATCGCCATGAATGGGTGTCGCTGAGGATGTTTGAGGCGTTTGTTTATGGTCTGTCAGATGAACATTGGCTGGCCAAGTTGGCTGAGGTCAGTGTTGATGATAATGACATAATGATCAACAATTTAGTTAAAGACCATCCAGACAACCCGCAAACTAACCCTTTTGACCCAGATAAACCCACCCGATTGCCACCAACTGCCCGTGCCATTGCTTGGCTTATTCTTACGCATCATAAATTACCTAAATATCAAGCAAGGGGCAGTAATCCGCCAGATTTTGATTATGTTGCTGAGTTTTTGGATTATGAATTAAAGCCGGATTGGAATTCGCCGCAAATCGCTGATAGCAATGCTTTTGATGATGCAACTGATAAGCCAAAGAAATGGACTGACAAAGAGTTGAATTCGGTATGGGATTTTAATCATAAAACCCCAGTGCTGAGCAAAACATGGCGGCTTAAGGCCCAGCTGTTGGCAAAACGAGCGCTGAATCGCCCGGCTTTTTTAAACAAAGCCTGGCTAGACGATACCTTTACTTTGCATCTGTCACGTATGGCGTTAATGCTGGCGGATCATCATTATTCTTCATTACCCGCAGATGAGCGATTTCAAGATAAAAAATACAAAGTGTATGCAAATACTGACCGTGATACTGGGGCGCTGAAACAACAACTCGATGAACACCTGATTGGGGTTTATCGCAACAGTCTGCAATTGGTGCGTTTGCTGCCGTCTTTAAGGTCTGGGCTTGGGGCTATTACTCGGCATAAGGGATTAAAACAACGAAGCAAAATCAGCGCATTTAGCTGGCAAGATAAAGCCTATGATGTCGCACGGTCGATTAGTGATAAAAGCCGACAGCAAGGTTTTTTTGGTATCAATATGGCGTCGACAGGTAAGGGCAAAACCTTTGCTAATGCCCGAATTATGTATGGGTTGGCAGATAGTAAATTGGGTTGTCGTTTTAGTATTGCATTGGGGCTGCGCACATTAACTTTGCAAACTGGTGATGCTTTAATGTCGCGGCTAAAACTCGATAGTGACGATTTGGCGGTTTTGATTGGTTCGCAGTCGGTTAAACAGTTGCATGATTTGGCGCAAAAATATCACAAAGCTGCGAACAATTCTGGCTCCGAATCAGCAAATGATTTTTTGGATGCCGACCAATACGTTAAGTACGAAGGTGCATTACATGATGGACCGCTGAAAAGGTGGTTGGAAAAGTCAGCAAAATTGAACAGCCTTGTCAGTGCGCCAGTGTTGGTCAGCACCATTGATCATATTATGCCCGCCACCGAAAGTGAGCGCGGCGGCAAGCAAATTGCTCCGATGTTACGGCTGTTAACCGCTGATTTGGTGCTTGACGAAATTGATGATTTTGATTTGCTAGATTTGCCTGCAATTTGCCGACTGGTGAATTGGGCTGGCTTGCTCGGCGCAAGGGTGTTGCTGTCATCTGCCACTTTGCCGCCCGCTTTGGTGACGACTTTATTTGCCGCCTATCAGGCCGGACGAAAACGTTTCAACGAGGCGTGTGGCATACCCGGTCAATCGTCTGCAATAGTTTGTGGCTGGTTTGATGAATTCCAATCGGTTGCCCATCTCATTGATGATGAAGCGGGGCTGACAAAAACACATAGTCAGTTTGTCGATCAGCGGATTGTTAAGTTGCTAAAAGCGCCGTCAATTCGTCAGGGTAAATTGGTCGATGTTGATTTGGCTGATGCTGTTGAGCATGTTGCTGATAATGCCAAAGCGGTGCTTAATCAACGGGCGGTGAATGGGCTGGCTAATCGTCTATTTGAGTCGATCAATGTTTTACATCAACATCATGCCACTATCAATGAGCAAACAGATCAGCGGTTGAGTATTGGAGTGGTGAGAATGGCCAATATCAAACCGTTGGTGGCGGTAGCAACGGCGTTGTTTCAGCGGGCGGCAATGGCTGATCATCAGATTCATTATTGTGTTTATCACAGCAAAATGCCGTTAATTGTTCGCTCCAAAATTGAAGCACAATTAGACAGTGTATTGCGACGAGACGACCCGCAAGCGGTATGGCAACAACCGTCAATTAAACAAGCTTTGGCCAAAAGCCCGGCGAAAAATCATATTTTTGTGGTACTGGCGAGCCCGGTCTGTGAAGTCGGTCGAGACCATGATTACGACTGGGCTATTGTTGAACCGTCTTCGATGCGCTCGATTATTCAGTTGGCGGGCAGGGTGCAAAGACACCGAAACCTGTCACCTCGCCAGCCTAACATTCACATTCTCAAACAAAACTTCAAAGCCTTGACTGGACAATCACCAGCCTTTAGCAAGCCAGGGTTTGAATCGGCTGAGCATCAACTCAAAAGTACAAACCTCAACGAGTTACTGTTATCTGAGCAATATCAAACAATTAACGCTATTGGTCGGATCAGGTTCGAAACCGATGAAGCAGCTGATCCGGCTGACAATCTGGTTGCCTTTGAGCATCAGCAATTGGCACATACTTTGGCGCTGGGTGAAGGTAAGAGTGAAGGTAAGGGTGAAGATAAGGGTGAAGGTAAAAGCACGGCGGATATTTGGTGGCACCAACCGACAAACTGGACTTATGAGTGGCAACGGCTAACCCGCTTTCGTCAATCGGCCCCCACTGATGATTATGTGTTAAAGGTGACCGATGTTGATGAAGGGTTTGTTTTTTATCAGTGGGCACCAAATGGTGAATTGAAAAATGCCGAATATCGCTTTGAACGTGTGCCATCGGTGAAGCACCATTTAGCCCAAGGTGTGCAGTTATGGGGCGTTGGTTTATGGGGAGCGGGCGATTATCAGGCTTCAATTGCAGCATTGGCTGATGAGTTTAAGCTGAGCGAGACACAAGCTAGTGTGATGTTTGGTTGCGTCAGTTTAGAAGAGCAGGATTTGTGGTATTACGATGAGGTTTTAGGGTTTTACCAAGCACTTTAGACAATTGAAAAATAAGATAAAAAATCACATGCAGGAGGTGATTAATTGGATAACGAACGACAAGATTTATCGACAGCTATAGTCGATTATATAACCGTCAGAGGCGAAGACAAGCTGCTGAAGCTGGACAAAGAGATTGACAAGCTCAAAGCGTCGGCCAATCCGGCAGACCAGCAAAGACTGGAGACACAGCAACAAAAACGGCTCGATGAAGCACAAAAGTTTAAACCCGCCAATTGGTTAACCGATGCGGCCAAACGGGCAGGGCAGTTACAGTTGGTGACTCATGCGCCTAAGTTTACTCATACTGATGCCAAAGGCTCAGGTATGTTTGCGCCGTCTGTCCAAAACAGTACTTTAAAAGGAACGGTTGACACCAATAGTATCAGCCAGCCGCAGATTGATGTTATTGGTAATGCGGCGGCGTTAGATGTGGGCAAGTTGCTACAGTTGTCAGCAGATGGTAAGGCATTGATTGATTATATTGTCGCGGATGATTTAACGCCTTTGCTGGCTATTGCAGCCAATGAAGCGCAGGCGATGGCATGGGCCACCGGATTCAAGCGGGCTATCAGCAGCGAGCAAGTGTCATCTCACAAGCAGTCAAAACAGGTTTATTGGCCTATCAGTGATGATAAACCGCAGCAATATCACTTATTAGCGCCACTGTTTGCCACCTCGCTACAACAGAGTATTTATCAAACCATCCAAAGTAGTCGTTTTTCTGAGACCGCCAAGCAAGCCAAAGCCGCGCGAAAGGCCAAAAAAACCAGTGATATTGCTGTGGTTTATTTTCCACAAATTGCTGAACAGCATTTTGGCGGCACCAAACCGCAAAATATCAGTCAGCTCAATTCGCAACGTTATGGTAAAGGGTTGTTATTAAGTGCTGCGCCGCCGCATTGGCAAACCATCGCTAAACCGCCTTTGCAAGTAAAGACTATTTTTGATGGCATTTTTAATCATCGGGCGGGCAAGCTTGCTGCGTCGTTACGTTGGTATCTTGAGCAGGTGTTTAATCGGCCAAGTGTGGTCGAAATTCGTGATGAACGCGCTGAACGGGTTGATCAGATTATTGATATTTTGTTTGCCTATGTCGGCGAAGTGCATCAGTTTGACCCCGGTTGGTCGGCCAGTGCTGAGTGTCAATTACCTATTGCTGAGCAGTTGTTGTTAGATCCGCAGCGCCGAGAGTTTGACCAAGATTTTGCTCAAGCATGGGATAGAAAAGATTGGCCAGAGGTTATTGCCGCTAGCTTTTCGCGTTGGTTGAATCGACAGATAGCCGGGGCAAAAACTAAAAGCCAACAGTTGGCACCGGGTCAGGTTGAGTTTGTTCAGTGGCGAACGTTAATTGCGCCAAAGTTGCGGCTATTACAAGACGATTTTCGTGATTTTTACATTGATGACGAGGAGCTGATTTGATGAAAGGGGTATTAATATTACGACACGTTAAGGTGCAAAATGCCAATGCTATTGCTGGTTTGACTTGGGGATTTCCGGCAATTGCCAATTTTTTGGGGTTTACTCATGCCTTGCAACGTCAGTTTGAGCGAGTGAATACTGGGCGCGAATTGCCGTTTTTAGGCTGTGGCATTATTTGTCATCACCATCAGGTTCAAGCTTATGCGACCCATCAATATGCCGACCATGTGTTTGCTTTGACCCGCAACCCGTTAGATAAAAATGGTAATTCGTCCTCATTTGTTGAAGAAGGTCGAATGCATATGGAAGTGAGTTTGGTGATCTCCCTTGGCGGTAGTGTGCGTGGCGGCAAAGAGGGTGCAATGGCTGTGGCGCAAGTCATTAAACAACTGGCTTTGCGGCAACGACTGGCGGGCGGCACTATCCTTGATATCAAAAAGGCCGAAATATGGGCATTTGAGGAAGGCGAGAAAAAAGTCAAAACCATGGGACGCATTTTACGTAGTTTGCTACCCGGTTTTGCTTTGGTCAGTCGTCAACAGGCCCTTGCCGAACATCAATTGTTAAGACAACATGAGACCTCAGAGCTGGCCCATTACGATTGCCCCGATAGCGACTTACAAGCTTGGCTGGAGTTTTCATCATTGATGCGAAAACCGTCATCGGCTGAGGTGGCGCAAAGCCAAGATGATTCAGTTGATAAAAAAGTTGATTGGCCATTGCAACCCCATGGCTACTCGGGCTGGTTGCGGCCTATTGCGATTGGCTACAAAGGTATATCACCTTTATATCAGGCGGGTGAAGTGGCTCATTCGCGCGATGCCGAGACGCCAGTGCGGTTTGTCGAAAACTGCTATTCATTGGGCGAGTGGCTCAGTCCTCACCGTATTAAAACTATCGAACAATTGGTTTGGTTTTATCAACACGATGAAGCTGAACAAAGCTATTTGTGTGTCAATCATTATGCTGCGGCAAAGCAGCCCGCAATCCAATAAAACAGACAATAAAAAGGACAATCATCATGGCTAAAACAACACCATCTAATATCAAAACCGCATCAGTACTGGCCTTTGAACGTAAACTGGCTAACTCTGATGCCTTGATGTACGCCGGAAATTGGGCCGACAATGCACAATCAAGTGATTGGTCAGCGATTGCGGTGACAGAAAAAGACATCAGAGGCACAATTTCGAATCGTCAGAAAAACGCGATACAAAGCGACCCGGCGAAACTCGATGCCGAAGTGCAAAAACCGAATTTGCAACGGGTAGATGTTGCCGCCTTACCCTTTGAACACGATACCCTTAAAGTCGCTTTCAGTTTGCGGGTATTGGGGGATTTGAGCTTGCCTTCGGCCTGTAATGATCAGGCATATCAAGCAAAATTAACCGCTACTATCGACAGCTATATTGCAGCGGATCAATTTAAAGCCCTAGCGTTGCGATACGCCACTAACCTGGCTAACGGGCGGTTTTTATGGCGTAACCGGGTGGGTGCTGAGGCGATTGAAGTTCGGGTAAAACACATTGAAGATCAAAAGCAGGTGAATGAATGGGTGTTCGACGCTTACGATTTTGACTTGCGCAGCTTTGATCATCATAGTGCTGATTTGACCGCTTTAAGCGATGTGATCCGCTTGGGTTTGTTGAGCGAAAAGTTTGCTTTTTTGAAGGTTGAGGCGTTTGTGCGTTTGGGCGAAGGGCAAGAGGTTTTTCCCTCGCAAGAGTTGATTTTAGATAGTGGAAGTAATAGTGACAGTAAGAGCAAAAAGAGTAAAACGCTTTATCAAGTGGCGGGTGTTGCGGCGATGCATTCACAAAAAATTGGCAATGCGCTGCGCACAGTTGATGACTGGTACCTTGAAGCTGACGAGTTTGGTCCAATTTCGGTTGAACCCTTTGGTTCGGTGACCAATCGTGGTAAAGCGTTTCGCCAGCCGAAACAGAATCAGGACTTTTATACCTTGCTAGATAACTGGGTACTTAAAGATCAAGCGCCAGCGATTGAACAGCAACATTATGTGATGGCTAATCTGATCCGTGGCGGTGTTTTTGGCGGCAAAGGCGATTAGGAGACAGTTATGGATCACTATATAGATATCACCTTACGCGCAGACCCTGAGTTTAAACCCGCGATGTTGATGGGGGCGTTATTTAACAAGTTGCATCGGATTTTAGCGCAATTGCAAAGCAATCGTATTGCGGTGAGTTTTCCTTTTTATCGAGATAAAGGTAAAACAAAGGGTTTAGGCGATGTGTTGCGGTTACATGGTGATCGCGCCAATCTCGATAACTTGATGACAAACAACTGGTTAAGCGGTATGTCAGATCATATTGATAAAACGGCTATGTTGCCTGTGCCCGCAGAACATGAATATCGACAGGTTAAGCGGGTGCAATGTAAGAGTAATGTTGAACGGCTTCGGGCTCGTTATATGAGTCGCCATGACGTGACTCGCGAGGCGGCAATTAATGCATTGCCCGATACTGTAGAGCAAAAATTACATTTCCCTTTTGTGATGGTGAACAGCAGCAGCACTGGCCAGCAATTTCGCTTGTTTATTCGTCAGGATAAAGTGGCACAACCGTTGCCAGACTCGACGTTTAATTGTTATGGCTTGGGGCTGAGCGGTACGGTCCCTTGGTTTTAGCGCTAAAAAAGACACTGTTGCCCTGACATGGACGCCAAGCCATTGGCGTTTTTTTAGTTTAGCTGCGGATACAAAACGACACATCAAAATTTTCATTTAACTTGTTGTTTATTAACATATTTTTATTGCTGTAAGGGATAGCTCACAGGCCAGCACTTTACTTTGTGGTTGAGGTATGACAAAACAAACTATCAGGATAATAAAATACAATATAGGTGACAGCGATGAAGTCGGTTGGTTTACTCTTAAGTGCAACATCATTGGGTGTGATGGGGCTGTTCAGCGGCAATGTGTTTGCCCATGCTGAGCATGATAAACCCAGATATGTCTCAACAACGGGGCAAGATAAAGGGGCGTGTGAGACGGTTGAGCAACCTTGTCTGACATTCCGTTATGCCGCAGAACATGCCAATAAAGGCGATCAGATTCTGGTTGATGCCGGACGTTATGATATCAGTGACCCAGATTCGCTGTTCTTTTTACTCAGTGAGCTGATCCCGGTTAAAGCCGGCTTTAGCAGCAAAGATGGCTTTAAAGTGCGTAATGCCAGCGCTAATGCCACCCACCTGACAGGCGTACCGCCAGACTACGCACAACGCTTGAGAGAAAAAGGCTTCACAGTTAATACCGACCAAAAAGGCTTATCACAGCAAGATGCTGCCAAGTTGGCACAAAAGCTGAGTCAGTTTGAATCGCTGTCGAATAGCCAAGCCGATGCCGCTTGTGTCAATGGCAGTGCTGATGGCTTTAGCTGTAACAATATCGACTTGTTGTCGCATACGCCGTTGAGTCAACTCGGTTTGATTTCGACCTCGGCAGGTAATGATATTTGGGGGATGGTCGACTTAAACGACCAGCGCGAATATGCCATTATGGGGGTCAATAATGGGGTCTCTGTGGTTGATGTCACCAATCCATCTGCGCCTCATGTGGTGGGTACAGTAGCCAGTCAAAATACCACTTGGCGCGATATCAAAACCTATCAATTTTATAATACCGACACCAATCGCTGGAATGCTTACGCTTATGTTACGGCGGATAGCGCATCGGTTGGTTTAATGGTGATCGACTTAACCCAATTGCCCAATGCGATTTCTCTGGCGAATGTTGATAGAACCGATACCAGTGCCCATAACGTCTATATTAGTAACGTTGATTACACTACTGGGGTTGCTTTGACCGGAAAGTCGGCTTATTTGCATATTGCCGGCGCTAATAGAGGCGGTGGCGCATCAAAAACCTATGGGTTGAATAATGTTGTTGACCCTAGTGTGGTTTATTCCCCAACCAACAGTCGCTATAGCCACGATGTTTCGTCGATGGTGATTGACGACAACAGAATCAATAGCCAGTGTTCAGCACAAAACGGTCAGTGTGAGATCTTCTTTGACTTTAATGTTGCCGAATTTATCTTATGGGATAAAACCCGTAACGCAGTGCCAACAATGCTTAGTGAAACCACTTACCCCAACGCTAGTTACGTTCACTCGGGCTGGTGGTCAGAAGATAAAATGGTGGCGTTGGTGCATGATGAGCTAGATGAACAACGCCATGGCCTCAATACCACTTTGCGCTTATTTGATATCTCTAACATGAGCAATCCCGAGTTATTGTCGATATGGACCGGTCCGACTCAAGCGATAGATCACAATGGCTTTGTCCGTGGCAGTCGCTATTATATGTCAAACTATGAGCGGGGATTAACTATCCTCGACATCTCTAATCCTGCCCAGCCAGTTGAGGCGGGTTATTTCGATACCTATCCGCTGAGCAATAACAGCCAGTTTAACGGCGCATGGGGGGTTTATCCTTATCTGCCCAGCGGCAATATTTTGGTCAGTGATATTAATAGTGGACTATATGTATTGGCTGATAAAACCGTTGGTAAGGCCAGTGATGACTCGATAAAATTTGATGCGTTGAGCTATCAAACCGAAGAAGGTCAAAATGCCACTATTCGCGTGAGCCGCAGTGGCAACACCTCAAAAGCAGTGAGTGTCAATTATGAAACTCATGTGGGATCAGCAGGTACTAGCGACTTTGCCATGACCAATGGCACTTTGTCATGGAGTGCTGGCGACAGTGCCGACAAAGTGATTAGCTTGTCAATCAGCACAGATACGCTCGACCAAGAAACGGCTGAAAGCTTTTTTGTTCGGCTATATAACCCGACTAATGGCTTAAGTTTGGCGTCGCCAAATACTTCAGTGGTGAATATTGCAGGGGTGTCGTTGCCAAGTTACGCTGAGTTTTCGTCGGCCTTTATCGAAGTCAAAGAAACCGATGGTACCGCCACCATCATGCTTAATCGCAGTGGTGAACTCAGTGGTGACTTGACGGTTAATGTCGATATCAATGAAACTTCTACCGCCAGCTTAAACGAAGATTACAGCTTAAACTCGGGCAGTTTCAGCTGGAGTCAAAATGATGGCCAGAGCAAAGCAATTCCGATCACGCTGATTAATGATAATGACAGCGAGAGCACAGAAAACCTAGTGTTGACGCTGACACAAAGCGGCGATCCGACGGGTCCTCAGACGGTGACTGTGGCTATCCGGGATGATGAATCTAATCAAGCGGCCATAGTGAACGTTAATGAAAATGTCGAAACCACTGGTTTTGCTTCAACAGTATTGGCCGCGACAGCCACTGATCCAGAAGGCAAATTGCTGGATTACCTATGGACTCAGGTATCTGGTACTCAAGTGGCATTGCAAGGTAGAACCTCTAGCAGTGCGTCATTTGTTGCGCCGTCAACCTTAGGTGTTTTAGTGTTTTCATTGACTGTCACCGATGATTTTGGCGCGGTAGTTAACAAAGAAATTAATGTGACTATCGTCGGTTCGACGACGCCTGATCCAACGCCTGATCCAACGCCAGACCCGACACCTGATCCAACGCCTGACCCGACGCCTGATCCGACGCCTGATCCAACACCAGACCCGACGCCTGACCCGACGCCCGATCCAACACCAGATCCAGTGGTGACCACACCACCACCTGCACCAAGTTCAGGCGGCGGTGGTGGTGGCACTATGGGTTATTTGGTGTTGTTCGCCGGGTTATTAAGTTTACGACGTCGTAAAATCATCAAGTAATTTTGCCTCAGCTGGTGAAAAAATCATCAGCTGAAAGCGCATCGTTCAATAAACATAACCCCGATTTTAAAAGTGTGCTAGGCTTGACGCTTTTATTTTGACAGGGTTATGTGTGATGAAAATTACAGCCAATTTTGACAGTGGCAATATTAATGTTGTAAAGCTCGATAGTGCTGATGATATACAGCTAGAGATCAATAAAGATCACCATTCAGACTTCTATCAGTGGTTTCATTTCAGATTGCAAACCCAGCCACTGACAGCCCATAAAATTCAGATTTTAAATGCCAAAGGGGCCGCTTACCCAGAAGGTTGGCCAGGCTACGAAGCGGTTGCTTCTTATGATCGCGAAACTTGGTTCCGAGTCGACACCGAATTTGATGGTGAAAAACTCACCATTAACCATGTGCCAGATTCCTCTTCTGTCTACTACGCTTATTTCTCTCCTTATTCTTACGAACGCCATATGGATTTGTTGCATCAATGTCAGCAATCACTTGAGTGCACATTGGTTGATTTAGGTGATACCTTAGATGGCCGTGATATGTCATTGCTAGTGGTTGGCGAACCGAGCGCTGAGAAAAAGAAAATTTGGATCACCGCCCGCCAACACCCCGGCGAGTCAATGGCTGAATGGTTTGTCGAAGGTTTTATGTCTCGCTTGCTTGATGAAGAAGACGGCGCAGCCAAAGCCTTGCTGAATAAAGCGGTATTTTACATTGTGCCAAACATGAATCCCGATGGTAGTGTGCGTGGCCATTTAAGAACTAATGCCGCTGGTGCTAACCTCAATCGTGAGTGGCTAGAAGCGACACCAGCGCGTAGCCCTGAGGTACTTTTAGTGCGTCAGAAAATGCTTGAAACCGGTGTTGATTTGTTCCTTGACGTTCATGGTGACGAAGCGATCCCTTATAACTTTGTGGCTGGTAGCGAAGGTGTGCCGTCATACGATGCTCGCATCAAGTCACTAGAAGATCAGTTTAAAGCCGCTTATGCCACTATTACCCCGGAGTTTCAGGATGTGCATGGTTATGGCAAAGATGAAGCCGGTAAAGCCGATTTAAGCATTGCCTCAAATTGGGTGGGTGAGCAGTTCAAGTGCTTGTCTTTCACCATCGAAATGCCGTTTAAAGATAACGATGAGTTACCTGATGTGGCTTATGGCTGGTCGGATGTTCGTAGTGAAAAATTCGGTGCTGATACGCTGCCAGTTATGTTGGCTGTCATTGACGATCTGAGATAAAACACTTATCAAGTGTGTAATGTGTGGCGCGGGGTTGAGTTTTACGACTTTCGCGCCATATAAAGCTTTAGACATTAGATCTGTAATTAAATCTGTAATTGCACCCCCGTTAACTTTTGGATTTCAATTAATGGCTGTTATTTCCTGCCCTGTATGCAGTAAAAAAAATCTCTGATAAAGCGACCGAATGTCCTCATTGCGATACCGTGATGGATATGGACATTGAAGCGCGTGAACGTCTGGCTAGAAAGCAAGTGGCTAAAAAAACGCAAAAACTCTCTACCCAATCATTATTTGCCATGATGTTTTTTCTGGGCGGCTTTTGGTTTATGTATTTTCAAGCCCCTGAGCCTGACAGTCCGCAGATGATGATCTCCCAAGGGGTGGTTGCCATTGGTTTTGTTTGGTACATCGTCAATCGCATCCGTTTATTACTTTTAAAACACGCAGCCAAATAATATGAATATTAATGACATGATTAAAAACATCACTCCACAGGTTTATGAAAACCTGCGCGTAGCGGTGGAGATTGGCAAATGGCCGGACGGTACGCCATTGACTCAAGCGCAAAAAGATAATTCATTGCAACTGGTGATGGCTTATCAATCGAAAGTATTAAAGTCTACCGAACATTTCAGCGTTGGCGAAGATGGTCAAATCGTCAATCGTAATAAAGACGAACTGAAAAACCAGTTTAAAGACCCCAACGATCAGCCTGGTATTGCAAGGTTTACACATAATGATATTTAAAAAACTATTCAAACCTTTTGGTAAAAAACCGTTAGCTAAGCTAATGGGTGGACAGCAAAAGTGGCAAGACGAAAACCCCCAAATCCGTATTGAAGCGCTATCAGATTTAAGTGCTGACGAACCCAAACACAAAGCCATTTTGCACGAACTGGCGTTTAACGATGCTAGTGACAAAGTGCGCCGTCAAGCACTGGAACGACTCAATGACTTCTCGTTGTGGTGGCAAGCTAGCAAAAGCGAAAAGAACGACAAACTGAAAAAATTCGCCGAACAGAATATTCGCGCCGGTCTGCTGGGTAATGCCAATTTTACCGTTGATGAGACACTGAAAAACCAATTTATTGAGCAATGTAATAAAGGCTCTTTGCTTGAAGAGTTGGCGTTAAAAGACAAAAGTGATGATAACCGCTTGATGCTGCTCGAAAAGCTCAATAAAAGTCAACTGTTTATGCAGTCACTGCAAGACCCGGCAACCAGCATCACCTTAAAGACTGCACTGATTGACAAAGTAAACGACTTGGGGCTACTTGAAAAGCTCAACAAGAAAACCGATCCGGCGATCAAAGCCTTATTGAGCAGCAAAATTGACGGCATTAAATCAGCACTGCAAAAACCATTGCAACTGAAAAAAGACGTCGGTTTGATGCTAGCTAAATTTAATGCGCTTAAAGACCGCAACGACATTGAAGAAATTGAACGGCGGCAAGCGCAATTAATGTTGGAGTGGGAAACCCTACAGCAATCATTTGCCCTGCTGGCTGATGAAGAAGTGACTGAATTTAAACATAAATTTGGCAAAATTGAGACCAGTGTTAATAACCTCACCGCACCATTAAAAGCCAAGTGGCAGGAGCAGCAAGCAGTTGCTGCTGACTTGGCTGAAAAAGAGCACAACAAAAAGCAAATTGCTGAGCGTTTGGCGGCGGTTGAAGCCTTGTTGACTGCGGCTATTGCCGACCATGATGAATCAGCTGACAGCTACTCTGAGCCGTTAAAACAAATTCAGCAAGAGATGCAACAACTGAATTTGGCTCAAAACGTTAAAACCGTGTTTATTCAGCAAATGGAACAGTTCCATCAGAAGATCAGCCAAATTCCATTGATCAGCGAATGCATCAGTGAAGCCAAACGTTTGCTTGAGCTGTTAACGGCTATGCCAGTGCCGAGTGATTTGGGCGAGTTTAATCAAGTGGCGGCTGATTTCAAACAATGGCAAAAGCAATGGCGTGATAACCAAACCCGGATTGGGCTGGCTTTTCCTGAGTCGATCACCAGCGCCTATAAAGCGCTAAACAGCAGCTGGCAAACGGCTATTGCGCCTTTATCAAAAGAGCAAGAGCAGCTGTTTTCTCAAGCGAAAAAGGGTTTAGCTGATTTGAAACACCTATTGGCTGGTGGCAAATATCGCCGAGCTTTTGGTTTGTTTAAAAAGGTTAACTTGTTAAATGGCGAGCTTAATGAAGGGCAGCAAAGCCGCATCGCCCGTGACTTTGACGCCGTTAAAGCTAAAGTTGAAGAACTCGCTGACTGGCAGGAATATATTGCTACCCCGCGTAAACAACAAATTTTAGCCGAGATGGTTGAGCTGGCCGAAAACCCGCTCGAAAGCCCGCAAGAGCAAGCCAAAAAAGTGCGCTTTACTCGTCAAATGTGGAATAGCCTAGGCAAAATCAAAGCGACAGATGAGGATGGCGAAGGGCTGGAACAGCAATTTGATCAAGCCTGTGAAAAAGCCTTTGAGATATGCCGAGTATTTTATGCTGAAAAAGAAGCCATTCGAGCACAAAACCTGACGGCGAAACAAGCCATTTGTGAACGTCTTGAAGCGGCGGCAGCCACTTTGAAGCAAGCATCAGCACAAGGTTCAGAGCAAGCGGCGAAGCAAGAAGCAGTGTCGTGGCAGCAGCTTGAATCGTCATTAGCACAAATCAGAAAAGACTGGCGTAACAGTGGCGATATTGATCGAGAGCATGTTGCTGATCTCAATAAGCGTTATTTTGATTTGCTCAACCCACTCCAAAGTGCGGTGCGGGCTAATCAAGCCGAAAACGCCACACTCAAAGAAGCCTTGATTGAGAAAGCCACAGCTTTGCTTGAAGCCGACGACTTTTTTACTGCGGCTAATCAACTCAAAGATTTACAGCAAAGTTGGAAGGAGATTGGTTTTTGTGGTGGCAAAGCGGATTCAGCGTTATGGCGCAAGTTCAGACAAGTGAACGACCAAGTATTTGCTAAACGTGATGAAGTGAAAAACCAGCGCAATGAAGAAAATCAGCAACTGTTGAACACACTTAACCACCAGCTGAATGAAATTGAAGAACAGATTAAAGCAGCTGAAAATATCGCCGCATTACGCCTTAGCGAAACCGCATTGCAAGGGTTAAATACCAACCTTGGTGATGCACCGAAACATGTGCAAGGTAAAATA
Organism: Alteromonadaceae bacterium; assembly: GCA_965277695.1. Lineage (GTDB taxonomy): Bacteria > Pseudomonadota > Gammaproteobacteria > Enterobacterales > Alteromonadaceae > JABSOG01. The sequence continues at coordinate 12,990 of CBDIDQ010000103.1, read as the reverse complement.
TCTGGCAAAGCGCAAGCATTGCAAAATCAGCTTGATACTCGCAAAAAAGACTTAAAAGAAAATGCTGCTCGCCAGCTCTACGTCACCTTGTTTAATCAATTTGAACACTACTCTAGTGCAGGCGAACTCAACCCAGAAATCGCCTCAACCCCAGCTTGGAACAACGTCATCAGTAGCATTAATGGTGATGGTGATTCATCACTGCGTTACGACTTAACCATTGGGTTAGAAATCGCCTTAGGTGTTGAATCACCGGTCAGAGACACTGACCGCCGTATGGAGCTGCAAATGGAAATGTTGTCGAACAAAATGAACGACGGCCAACAAGCGGCGCAGCAAGATGAACTGTTGAAGGACTGGTTACGAGTCGGCAAATTAGCCGAGGATGACGCTGAGTTGCTGGAGCGTGTTCGGAGCTTGTTTTTGTCGTAAGGGGATTGTTAGTGGTTGATAATTTGTGCATGGAATGCACACTACGGCTGATCGTAGTGTGCACAAAAATTCATTGATCGAGGCGGTGATGAAACAGTCAATTGTGCATGTGGCGATAGTGGTTAAAGACTACGATGAAGCCATTGATTTTTACGTCAATAAACTCAAATTTGAGTTGCTACAAGACAGCTATCAACCGGCGCAAGATAAGCGTTGGGTGGTCAAATAAACAGATTTAATGCGCGAAGTTAATGACCAAGCGATTGGCGACGATGATTTTGCTGACCTCATCACAATAACCCAAAACGGTAATACTCTTGTTGGTTGACAGCGCCATCATGACCATGGATAGCCAAGCGCTTTCTTTGCCTGCGGGTGGATCGAGTTTGACTTGGTTATAGGTGCAACCTTGTCTGGTTCGTAAAGCGAGGTTGCTCAGTGGTGGCATCAGCCATATATCGCCAGAGCTGGCTTGTTCAATTCGACCCATGTCAGAGGCGATATCTTCGAAGGTTATGGTTTCGGCTTGGGCACAGGTGAAAGCGCTGGCAGCCAGCAAAGTGGCCGCAATATATTTCTTAAACATACAAATTCCTTTAATACAAAACTATCAATTAAATAAAAGTGACAAACATCACCATAGCGTCAGAGCGCTATTGTGACGGCAGCACAATATATCAGTAATAAAGTGTGTAGGCTAGGGCATTTATGCCCGCTTTTTTGGCGGTTTGTGATGAGTCCCTCGTGGATAAACCTGCTATCTACAGCGCGGATAAAATGAACCATACGATTTATTCTCCAACCCAAAAAAAAGGGCCATATAAGGCCCCTGAAAATCTCAATTAAGAAAGAACCGACGAGGAGAAAATGATAAACCTCGCCGGTTAAAACGGTTAAACGCTGAAAGTTAAGGGTTAAAAATTAAGCGTAAACGAATCAATCGTGCCGCTATCACCGCTGGCACCGTCGCTGACTTGGAGTTTCCAGCTGCCTTTTGACTCAACACCGCTGACGTCAACGTTGTAGGTTTTCAATACATTGTCGGCAGAGTTGCTGTTGCTGAAATCTTCTAGAGTTTTGCTTTGTCCATCTGGGGTGACGAGTTTGATAATCAAATCACCGATGTAGGTGTGTTTGATATCAACATCGACGGTGATCGCACCTGAATCACCCGTGCGAGTCACTTCAACCGCGCTAGATACCGTGCTGTTATCCGTGATAGTGACATTGTTGCCTTGGGTATAAGTGCTTGGCTCACTGCTGACTCCACCTGTGGTGTAACTACCAGTTAAACTCAACCCTGAGAAAGCTTGGTAACTTTTGATGTTGACGTAATAGGTGCCTGCTTGCGCGGTGGCAATTGGGCAGCTTTCGCTATTGCCTGTTTTATAAGGCGCACAATCAGCGTCGGTTCGTGAGGTTGGTGCAGAGCCAAATTTAACATACATATCCGCATCACCGGTGCCGCCGCTCATGGCGAAGTTCAGACCAGTTGCGCCTGCTGGCACTTCCATGGTGAAGCTCAGTTCTGCATTGGTGGCGGCAGTGAGCGAGGTTTTGGCGACGCCATTTTCAAGCACAGTATCACCGCCAGTGCTCGATGCAGGTGATCCCACGCCAACCGCTGCCCAGGCATTTTTCACTGAATCTTCTTTGGCTTGATCGCTTGGGAATAAATCCGCAACGGCTGCTAGCATTTGGGTTCTGGCGGCGGCAAAGTCAGTGGTGCTGGTGAAGTAACCGCCGGTGTTAGCCAGATACATCAAGGCACCCGCGTTATCAGCTGCGGCGCTAATCGTTGAACCCATGGCGGCGACGTTGATGCCGTTATGGCTGCCACCGCTGACCAACAAGTAGAACATTTTGTTGGGAATACCACTGTTTGAGTGTACGTAACCTTGATCATTCGAACTGTTTGGTGTGGCTACTGGTGGCTGGTAATTTGCGCCGCCAACCGTATCCGGATCGTTGAATGTACCCGGGTTAGCCATATCTCGCAAACCGCCCGGCGTCAGGTCTTCACCCACTAACCAGTTGGCAGTGCCATTAGAATGCCGTTCGATTAAATAGCCGAACATATCAGATATCGCTTCGTTTAAAGCCCCCGATTGGTTGGCATAAACGAGATCTGAACTGCGATTGGTGACCGCGTGAGTCAATTCATGACCTGCAACATCAATACTGCCAGCGAAGTTGGCATAATTGCCAGCACCTTCTCCAAATGCCATGAAACCATTGGCACCATCCCAGTAGGCGTTTAATGCTTCATTGCCGTTGGTGGTCGATGGGTCATCACCCATGTTAACCACTGCAACAACGTCCATGCCGTTATTATCGATACCGTTGAGGTTATGTTTAACTTGGTAGTAATCAACAATGTTGGCGAGGGTCTTGTGAATGCTGGTGCCTGCCGGGTGTGAATTACCTGAGCTGTTGAATGAGTTGTCGGCGCTGCGAACAAATTGGATATTTGCGCCAGTCGATAAAAAGTTGCCTTCTAAAGACATGGTGTACAAGTGACCGGTTTGGCTGTTGGTTAAATCCACTAGGTTATAGCTGCTTTTGCTGGCATTACCCATGATGGATTTCCATAAGTCACTTTTTCCTAAGGTGAAATCAGTGCCTTGGTAGATGTTTAACGAGTTGACCGTATCACCTTGCAAGTTAATGCCAGAGCCAGTAACGCTGGCACGATGAATTCGAGTGTTGGCACGCAATACCTTGCCGTTGGTGGCATCGATAACATAATCCATGGCTTTACCCATTGCACCGAGTTTGACGCTGTAAGCCCAATGTGAGGTGCTGGTTTGCTGGTCAAAAAACACGACTTTTTCAATGGTTTGAACTGACAGTTTGCCTTCATCAACAGCAAAAGCTTGTTTTGCCGTTTGCATGGCACGGTCTTGACCCAGTGTCTTGACGATTTGAGGTAACTGAATGTCGCCAACGGTGTTACTGGTCACAGAGGTGACAGTATCGTTTTTCATGTGTACCGTCATTTGACGGCCCAGCACTTTATAGTTGCCGTGCATTTGGTCATAACTAACGTGCGTTAATGTTTTGTCTGACTGCTTGGTCTTGGCATGTTTTAGTTGCTTATCGGCGTTGATTTTAAACGTTGCTGGTTGGCTGTTAATAAATGCCGCTACGTTGTCTTCAAGTGATTTGCCTTTAGCTTTAGGTAGCCTGTGGTTCAAACCGCTGAACGCTTTATTTTGGTTGGCGAAGTTAACCGCTTGGGCCGAGTTAACCGTTTGGGCTGCACTGATATTGGTTGCATTCACGGCAGTGATTTCGCCTTGAATGGCAAATGCACTGGTTGATGCTAAAAGTCCTACTGCGATGGCGCTTAAGCCAAATTTGGGGCCTAATTTTGCGCTAAGATTAAGGCTGTGCTTAAGGCTGTGCTTAAGGCTGTGCTTAAGGCTGTGCTTAAGGCTAAGTTCGGGGCTAAGTGTTGAGCTAGATTTTTTGTGTAGATTGTTCATTTGGACCTTCTTATGGTTCTGTTTTTTCAACTGTGTATGTATTTACTTTGACTTACCCATGGCACGGTTTATATTAACCTGACTACTTGGTCAGTTGCTTTGGGTGGGGCTAATGTATGTTAATATTTACACCTCGTCAATACTTAAAATAATTAAATGTTAAATAAATGCGTCTTTTAGTGGGTTTTTATAACGTAATATTGACTTTTACCGTTGTTATTACCTGCTTTATTTGTTTTTACCTCAGAGATTATTTATATATTTATTTTGATGTAAAGAAATGGTTACGTTTTTATTAAAGGTTTACACTCTGGTTTTTCTAGACCGTTCATTTGGTCAGGAAATATATTGGTGTTGTTATGTGGATGTTTTAGCTGGAGTTGTAATAACGACGGGGGAGTGAAGTTGTTATGGGTCAGCGGTGAAAGCCAGCGTAGTTCAAAACGATCAATTCAATGTTATTCGGTTGCGGTTAAGCGGTTTATTTTGTTTTAACCTCTTAATAATCGCCGTGCATCTTTGAGTAGCAGTAACAGCTGCTGGTCTTTCAAAGGGGATACAACAAAACCAAAACGTTGGTAAAAATCTGCTGTCGATGTATCAATCGGGTGGGTCAACATGGCTCGGATGCCTGCTTGTTCTGCGATCAGCAAGGTTCGGCGAATTGCGTCTTGTAACATGCCCCGAGCAATGCCTTGCCCTTGATAGTCAAGGGCTACAGCCAAACGCGCGAGAATGACAACCGGAACCGGGTATTGTCCGATGCCCTGACGAATGCCCTGACGAATGCGCTGAGGGGCTTCAAGGGTGTCTACTTGACCGACGGTGAGGCTGAAATATCCCGCAACTTGAGTGCCATTGGTGACGATGAAAGTTTTTGCGGAGCCGCTACTCTGGGCCTGTCGGGCGTGACGTGTTAACCAGTCATTTAATGCGGCTTTGCCGCAGTCGAAAGCCTCAAGTTGGTGATGTTTGTTTAACGGTTGTGGGGCAAGTAAATTCACTTAACATCCCAAGGGGCTGGTTTGGAAAAGAGCTCTCGTAACCCGGCATTATCTTGCGCTGGGCTGTCGAGCAACTCAAGAAACCCCTGATATTGCTCGCCAGAAACCATAAATAATTGTTGATCAAGTAATGTCTGCTGTGCCGCCAGACAAGCACTATCCAAAATAAAATCCGTTAACGATTTATGGGTTACATCCGCAGCACGGCGCAAAATGGCTTCTTGTTCCCGGGTCGCTCTAACCCCAAAGCGGGCTGAGCGCGATGCTTTGGCTGGCACAGCTTGGTTTACTGTCATGATATCACTCCATCAGATGTGTTTATTGTTATTATGTTAGTACATTTGGCGTACGTGATCTACTATATTTTGGGGTATCGAGTTTAGTATTGGATATTAATAATGCCACTGCTGTTTTGTGACTGACTCAGCTGTTTGCCATTGATTGTGATGATTATTTTTCCTAATTCAGGATATTTGGTGATGTAGTTAAACCATTTATTTTGGAAGCGGTCAGCACCTCCTGCGTGTTGGTTAAGAGTTCCGGCAAAGGCGTTTCTGTTAAGGGTTCATTCTGAGTGAATTGTCACCTGATTTTTACAATGGGATTTAACAATGAGAAAATAACTATTATCAAAACAAACGCTCAGTAAATTTGTTTTGGACAGGGATAGTGAACTCGCCAAAGCAAAAGTATATACGCCAACTGCCTGATTATATTGTTGTTTGTTATTGGCAAAACAAGGGATTGTGGTGATAAATATGAACAACAACAGTACTTTTTTTATCATTTTATTCTCCAGTTAAATGTTTTTTTTAGGTATTGTGACAATCAATAATAAATATCTCACTGGGTGTTCGCCTTTTTAATATTTGTTATTAACCAGAATAGTGTAAAGCGGTCTGATTTCAAATATTGGGCTGAATTAGAAAAATACCTGCCTTGGCTGGTGCGGATGATGACAAATGTTATCATAACGTTCTTGTCCACTTACTCTGCGGTGAAAATTTATGACAGGCGTCGATAAAAAAATACTACCGATATTTAAGCTTAACTTTAGTGAAGCTAAACGTACGGCTAAAAACCTGAAAATATCGCAGCAAAGATTAGCGAGCCATTCCCCTTTTACCACAATGGACCTCAATAACGAGGATAACCTCGACAAGCTGGATGCTTTCAGAGCCCGCTTTACTGACCTTCAAGATACGCTGGGCAGGAAGGTATTTGGTACCTTATTGTTGCTCGAAGCAGAAGAAAAGGGCAGCATGATCGATATTCTTAATCAAATGGAAAAGCGCCTTATTATTGCTGATGTTGATGAATGGATTGCTGTAAGGGATTTGCGAAATCGCTTTACCCATGACTATCCAGAAGCCGAAATGAGTCGACTTGAAGCGTTGCAGCTTGGCTACGAAAAAATTGATTACCTGCTTAATATTGTTCAGACTGTTGAGCAATATGTCAGTAATAGAATGCAGGTGTCATTATGAGATTAAAGCCTCATCAAAGGCAGGCAATTATTGTTGCCGCGCAGCTGGTATTTGGTAACGACGTTAAGGTATGGCTGTTTGGTTCGCGTTTGGATGACGCCAAACGTGGGGGTGATATTGATTTATTAATATCAACAGAAGCTAATGATGAACTCATTCAGCTGGCTAAGTTTAAGCGTCAGCTATATCAAACCCTTGGCGAACAAAAAATAGACGGTCAAATATTGCAACAGCCGCCAACGGCTTTTCAACAGCTGGTGTTAGAAAATGCGGTGTGTTTATGATTGTTAATTACATTTCCCTTAATCCGCCAGCCGCTGCCATATCTCATCAACCTCTATGCCATCAAAATCCGCCCTAGCAAAATGCTGTTGGCACAAGTCATAAACAGCCTGATTGACTGGCGTGTCGACCTGATATTGTTTTGCCAAGGTGAGCAAATAACCGTTAATTGTGTCGAGCTCTGAGCTGCCGACGTTGGAGAAAATATCTTGAGCCATGGAGGAAATGACCATTTTGTCGAGGTTTTTTCGATAGGGTTTTCGGGTGATAAAAGTGGGCAGTAGCGCGGCCGATTTTATCAATAACCAGCTGGGCATTTCGACTCGTTTACTCTCTTTGAAACCCGCCGCTTTGATGGTTTTTACGCCTTCATAGGTCAGTCGGGAGAGGATTTTTTGAAACCGCTGATTTTGTCCTAAATCGGTTTTGTGCAATGCCACTAAAGTGGTCAGTGAATTGGTTAGGTTGATGATTAACTTGGAATGGGCAGCATCATTAATGGTGTCGGTCGCCACCGTTTTGACCCCTTGGTTTAACAGCTGTTGCCAGTAGTTTAATTCATCTTTGTTAGGGTCTTCTAATTGACCTGATATTAATTGACCTGATATTAATTGACCCAGTACTAAAGGCCCTTTCTTTTGATAACCCACCACGCCGGGTTCGTCCAACCAAGCGTTATAGCAGACCACGCCATAGATCACCCGGTTGAAGTACTGCGGTAAAATAGTTTGATTTTCGATGCCATTTTGCAAACCCATCACTAGGGTATTGTGGCCAAAATGACGGCTGATCAGCTGACTGACGGCTGGCAAACTGTAGTTTTTTACACAAATGATGATTAAGTCTGGTTTGGGCAGTTGCTGTAAATCATCAAAGGCGGCAACTTGGGCAATGCGTTTATGTTGTGGTTTGTCGCCCCAGTAAGTGGTGATCCCCTGTTGATTGATTTTATCGACAGTTTCGGTTTTGTCGTAGACATAAACATTGGCCGTTGTGGTACTTAACCAAGCGGCGACTGATGCGCCGATGGCACCAGCACCAACTATTAAAATGTTGTTCATTTTGGTGATCATCAGCGGACCTCCTGAGTTGCCGTTGGTAAATCAAAACAGGCGTTAAAATCATTGCAATAACGAGTTTGAAATGGCACCGATTCAATCTTAAGTTGTCTTAACTGGTCAGCTACTCGGCCTTCGCCTAAGGTGATTGCCGGGGTGGAATGGTGATCGGGCTTAAATAAGTTAGCGAGGTTTTTATTGACCTGAAAGTCGCCAACAAAAGCGGTGGGGCTTTTTAATCGTTGCTGCTGTTTGACCGAGAACAAATTAGATTGCACATCAAACGTTTGCATATTGCCTTTAAGTGGCACTTTGAGTTGAAAATAAGCGGGGTTATCATCGATGGAGGCGGCGATTGATATCTGCTTTTCATTCTTAGTAATAGCGATGTTTTCAAGGGTTTTTGGTAAACCCCAGATTTTATTGCCACGGATGCGGTTTTCTTTTGAGGTGACTGGCATATGAAAAACGTGGTAGCCGAATTTGTTGAGTTTATCGCCGAGTAACATGCTCAATACTGGCATTTGCCGACCCTTGTCGGTCATCACCGGAATGGTCATGGCAATTTCATTGTATGGCGTAATATGGTAGACATCGCGATATTCATAACATGAGAAGATCACCAAAGAACGCCCCCCGGTCATTTTGATCGGCTCCATCGAAGCGCAGGGCATCATCGCTTTAGCCGCCTGATAGTCACAATGAAAAATAGCGATGGTACAGGTCGAATTAGCATAAAAAGTGGGAAAGCTGTACTGCTTATTCAATTCACTGTTCAGTTGCAGCGGGGCAGCCGCTTTTGTTAAGGTAAAACGGTTAAAAAACGGATGGTTGAATTGTTGCTCGTTAGCTAAAAGGTCCGTCGAAAGGTGATGATTGGCTTGCATAAAAAGGCTCCTGTTAGCCGAGTGCTAGGGTTGGTTTGAGGATATTCTAGCGAGCAGTGAAAATAACGAAATAGTAAAAACAGCCCAATATCAACGAGGTTGAAACCTCGTCTACGCGACGTAGACGAGAATTTATTCTCGTTTTCAGGCAGGTAAATGTTAAATCAATGGCGGATTTTATGACTCATGCAACAGCAGCACTCACAGAACAAATTATCAGCCAGTTATATCGAGCTACCGGGTTGGGGGATATTGCTGGTTTTCGTCGCCAGGCGTTGACAGAGTTGGCTCAGGTGATTGCCTTTGATGGGGCGCTGTGGGGAACCGGTAACATCAATTCTGAGGATTTTCATAGCGTTGATGTGCTGGGTATTAGTGAGCGTTATCCGGCAGATTTGGTGCATTATATTGACGATAATCCGATTTTTTTGGCGTACAAAAATAATCCGGGCGTGCCGGTGAGTATGGATGAGGTGGTGTCAGATGAGCTGTTTTATCAGTCGGATTTATACCACCAGCTTTTTTTCCGCCATGGCATTGAGCGGATCATTGGCATTGTGTTGACCGATGACAAGACCGGGATCAGCAATCTCATCAGCTTATATCGTTTTGAGCGGGATAAGCTGTTTACTCAGGCTGAGCGGGATCAGTTGCAGCGGATGTCTTTTCATATGATCCAAAGTGTTTCACATCGTTGTTTTATGCACACAAGGGTGCAGAGTATCCGGCAAAAAAGTGCCAGTTTGGCGATTTGTGATAAACATGGTCTGTTTTACCAAATCGAAGCGGATTTTCTCGCCTTGCTCGAAGTCCACTTTCCTCATACCAGTCATCATTGCTTGCCTTTTAATATCAATGAGTTACCACCGACAATCTGTGACAACAAATTGCAGGTATCAAGCACACCATTAGGCGACTTGTATTGCATTATGCTGCGTGAAACTCGGCCCTACGATTTGCTCAGTGCCAGAGAACAAGAAGTCGTTGATGCGGTGGTGCAAGGCTTATCGTTTAAAGAAGCGGCGAGGGTGATTGGCGTAGCCCCTTCGACAGTTTCTAATCACCTTTATCGGATTTACCGCAAGCTGGATATCTCTAGCAGGACTGAACTGGCTGAGTTGATCCATCAAGCGGATTAGGTCAAATTTACTATTGCGGTCAGACCAGTTGTATTTAACAATTTGTTTACTTGAAAATAACAATACCGTTAAATTTAACTAGGGTAAAAAGATGAAATATAATAAGTTGGCAGCATTAGTTGGTATCACCGTTTGTGCGCTTAGCGGCACTAGCTGGGCTGGGGCGATTGATGATCTGAACAACAGTTGGACTGGCAAAACCTTGCAAAAACAGCGTTTGTTGGATATTAACTCACCACTGTCAAAAAACAGTATTCAGGGCTCGCATAATTCGTTTAATTCGGATGTGTATTCGACTTTTAATGTTTCAGTGGGTTTTCGTTATCCTGATGCGCAGCAAAAATACAGTGTTTATGACCAGTTGAAAATGGGTTCGCGGTTTATTGAGCTGGATGTGCATTGGACCACCAAAATGGAAAGTTTGTTTAGCTATCCTCATCGCTTGTTGTTGTGTCATAACGGCGGCAGTGGGGTTTGCAGCATTAATGACAAATATTTCACTGAAAACCTCGGCGAAATCAAAAACTGGTTGAACTCCTCTGACTCCGCTAATCAAGTGCTGATCCTTTATATTGAAGACCATACCGAAGGCCATCAGCAAGACGCTTATAATCAACTTAATAGCTATTTGGGTAACTTTATTTATCGTAGTGGCGGTTGTCAGAGCATTCCGGAAACGTTGACCAAACAGCAAATTTTGGCGGCGGGCAAAAAAGTGATTGTTTGGGGTGATGGCGGTTGTCGGAACAACTATGATTGGTCTGAAACGGTTTTCACTGGGCTTGGTGCTATTAGTCGTAAAGCTGAAGATCGAACCAGTGCAGCGACGTTAGTGGGTCAAGATAAACGTTTCTCGACTAGTGATATTCGCAATTACTTTGCCGATGGCACTAACCTAGTGAACTTGGATGATATCGTGCCTAACGATGGGCGTTTGGCGGCAGGTATTTGGAGTTGGGATAATAACGAACCGAATAACTCAGGCGGTAGTCAAGATTGTGCATTGCAGTGGGTCAATGGCCGCTGGGACGATCAGTCATGTTATGCCGCTTATGCCTATGCTTGTGAGAATGCCGCAGGTCAATGGAAAATCGCCACAGACAAGGGTTATTGGTCTTATGGTGACAACGAATGTGCCGCTTTGGATGATGGCTCTTATCATTTTGCTGTGCCAACTAACGCTCAGGCGAATCAACAACTTAAGCAAGCCAAGGAAGCTGCTGGTTTGACCCATGTGTGGATTAATCACGATGATCGTGGCAGCGAAGGCAATTGGCTGGTTGAGGGTAAATAGCAATACCGGTAAACGGCGTTGTTCATAAACATCCCGAACAGCGTCGATCATGCCAACGAGGTTGAAACCTCGTCTACGGCGATGTGAACCATAATCCCCTCAACAAAACCTCGTCTATGGCGATGTGAACCCGGATCCCCTCAACAAAACCTCGTCTATGGCGATGTGAACCCGGATCCCCTCAACAAAACCTCGTCTATGGCGATGTGAACCATAATCCCCTCAATCCCCTCAACGAAACCTCGTCTACGGCGATGTGAACCCGGATCCCCTCAACGAAACCTCGTCTATGGCGATGTGAACCATAATCCCCTCAATCCCCTCAATCCCCTCAACGAAACCCCATATGGTAGACGCGAATTCATTCGCGTAGCGAGCCTAGGCGAGTGTAGACCACCAGACGACACCAACCTTTGCTATAACCCGCCTTGCAACCCAACCCCCTGCACCCAACCCCCTGCACCCAACTCTCTGCACCCAACTCTCTGCACCCAACTCTCTGCATCCAACTCTCTGCACCCAACCCCCTGCATCCAACTCTCTGCATCCAACTCTCTGCACCCAACCCCCTGCACCCAACTCTCTGCACCCAACCTCTCTGCGACGAATGCCATTCAACTTAGAAAAAGTATGGAAAGCCATTTGCAAATAATCATTAATATTTTATTTATGCAGTTTTTTATGGTTTAAACCTGGTTGATATTCAATAAAAACGCATGATAATTGATTGTTAATTAATCGTTAATATAAACTATTTTAAACTATCTAATTGATTTATAACGATTTAATTTATTTGTTGAACGATTGTTCAGTAAACAATTGATAAGGTCACTATTCGCTATTAGTTTTTCTAATCCTAATGCTTAGTTTTATTGGTTTGCACCGAGTCTATTTGAGCATTAATATACACCCATCTTTTGAGCTGCTGCACAGTTTGAAACAAAAGGGTTCTTGGGAAAGGCTGTTTTGTGAAGATAGATTGTTTTAAGTAGAAAGATCGATTTGTTAGATTATTGATTTTTTTATTCCTGGATTTGTTCCCACCTTCAACTTGTATTTATAAGCCCGCTCATTTGAGCGGGTTTTTTTTTGCCACAAGGGTGTGGCAATGCCTGGTGGTAGGAGCGAGCTCCAGCTCGCGATAACGTTAGATTCAAACATAGGGTTTGTCGATGAATTCCATCATGAGCTGGAGCTCATTCCGACGACATTCCTACGACATTCCAATCAGTTATTCACCGAAAACGATTTAGACGCCCCGCTATAGCTAGAAATCTTACCCGTCCAGCCTGATTTCCAATGACCGTAATGTTTCAACCGATAGGTGCCAGACGGTGTGCCTGGGGCTGGGGTCCAATAAACTCGGGCGTTTGAACAGGCCAGACAGTCGGCGTCGGTATCGCGGATCCACTTGAATTCGGTTTCGATATCTTTGTCGGTCAGGTAAGTTTGCCAGTTGCCGCTGACTTTGCGTTGAACCTTGAGGAAGGTGTCTTGGGTTTTGAGGTTGTTTCTGGGGTGACCTGAGCGAAATTCGGCCATGACGGTATCGCCAATTTGGTAGTTGTTATTGGCGTTTTTAGTGACGTCACCAAAGCTTTCCCATAGACGTTTATCATCATAGACCACGCCTAAAGTGCTGATCACCTGATCGTCGCTTAGATTTGGTGGCGTAGGGCCTGCCGATACACTGCTACCGCTGACCATCGCTTTGGCCATTTGGTCATAAACCTGGGTGTAACCTGCCAGGGTGTTGGGACCAAATAATGTATGTGCACCTTCATAGTGCTGCACGGCATATTCTTCTGGTGTGGTGACATAACCGGTGTAGGCGTTGGCAAGACCAGCGATGACGATTTTGTTGATGCCCATCGGTGCCAGTTGTTGTAATAAGTGAGCTTCTAAACGACGCCCTGCCA
>CBDIDQ010000102.1:0-45552 GCA_965277695.1 Alteromonadaceae bacterium | reverse complement strand
GTGAAAGCTGCACCCACAACGAATATCGTTGGCGGTAATGAAACAAATCCTGGTGAGTATCCATTTATCGTCTCGATGGCCGATAGTATTGGCCACTTTTGCGGCGCATCAGTGATCAGCCCCACCTATGTGATGTCAGCGGCGCATTGCTCGGGTGGTTCCTTCCATGTGGTTATTGGTGCACACGATCAAAATAACTTAAGTGGCACGCAAAAGATTAATGTCAAACGGACGATTAATCACCCAAATTATGGAAATAATGGTTACGATATCTCGGTGTATGAGTTAGAAGAGCCAATTGATGCTGCTTTTTACGCCCCCATTAAGCTGGGCAACCAAAGTCACGAATCTGTTGGTAGAATGGCAACGGTGATCGGCTGGGGTGCCACATCAGAAGGTGGTTCACTGGCGAGAAAATTGCAAGACGTGGATGTGCCAATTATTTCATATCAACAGTGTCAAGATGGTTATGATTTAGACAACAAAAATATTAATGATGCTGTTGAAATATGTGCTGGATACTCACAAGGCGGTAAAGATTCATGTCAGGGTGATTCTGGTGGTCCGATGGTTGTTAAAGAAAATGGGGAATTCTTTCAAGTCGGTGTCGTAAGCTGGGGTACTGGCTGTGCTCAGCCAGACTTTGCTGGCGTTTATGCTCGCGTATCGACACTGTCTAGCTGGGTAGCTAGCGAAGTGCCTGATTTAGGCGCTGGTGGTGGCGGTGGCGGCGGTGGTGGTACGGGTAGCTGTTATAGCAATAATATCACCCTTAATCTAGAGATGGATAACTACGGTGACGAAACGTCCTGGGAAATTCGCAATAGCAGTGGCAATGTCATTTCCTCTGGCAGTGGCTATAGTAGCGGCCAGAATGTCAGCAAAAATATCAGCTTGACTGATGGCGATTTTACTTTCACTATTTTTGATACTTATGGTGATGGCATGACCGAGGGTAATGGCGGCTATGAGTTGGTTGATTCTACAGGTACTGTGATTAAATCGGGTCGTGACTTTGGCAGCTCAGAAACCACCTCGTTCTGCTCAAGTGGCGGCGATACTGGTGGCGGTGGTGGTGGAACAGATCCTGGTCCAGATCCCGATGGTGACTGCTTCGTCAGTGACCTCAAGCTTGTTTTACAAAACGATAACAGTAGTAATGAAACAGATTGGAAAATCACTAACAGCTCAGGTAATACCGTATATTCAGGTGGAAACTACGCTGCAAATGAGCTGCACAAGCAATTTATGAGCTTATCAAATGGTAACTATAGATTCTCTATTTCTGATTCTGGTGGTGATGGTTTAAGCGCTGGTACCGGTAAATCTGTATTAAGAGATGATAATAAAGCCTTGGTTCACAAAGGTATTGACTTTGGCAGCAACGATAGCAAAGATTTCTGTATTGCCAATTAAACCTAAACGCTATAAAAAAACGGTCGATATAATGCTCCTGCATATCGACATCTAATCATCGATGAAACGGTCGATATAATGCTCCTGCATATCGACATCTAATCATCGATGAAACGAAAAAAGCCAGCGCAATTGATTGCTCTGGCTTTTTGCTTTTTATTGGTTAGTTAGAAATTAATCGTCCAGCTGTCGATGTGACCTGAATCGAAGATCACGCTGTCTGTCACTTGTAATTTCCACTCGCCGTTACGCTCGATACCTGCTGCGTTAACATTGAAAGTTTTAAACAGGTCTTGCTGACCGATACCATCGTAAGCTTGCAAAGTAACCGTTTGACCGCTTGGCGATACCAGCTCAACCAGTAAATCAGCAACGTAAGTGTGCTTGATATCAACGCTTACGGTGATTTGATCTGAATCACCAGCACCGGTTACATCAATGCTGCTGTGAACAGTACTGTTGTCAATAATGCTAACATCATTGTCGTTACTGTAGCTGTCATCGCCTGTAGGTGGGTCAGTTGGATCGGTTGGGTCAGTTGGATCGGTAGGATCAGTTGGATCGGTAGGATCGGTAGGATCAGTTGGGTCTGTCGGATCACCCGCTTCAGAGTAGCTACCCGTAAGACTAACACCAGCAAAGTCACTGAAAGCAGATAACATGATGTGATAAGTACCATCATCTTGATTCGCTGTACAGGTTTCTTCATTACCGTTTTTGTATGGTCGACAGTCAAAATCAACCGTGTTAGGGATATAACCAAACTTGGTATACATGTCTACGTCACCAGTACCACCACTCGTGGTGAAGGTAATATTAGTCGCACCAGCTGGTACGTCTAATGAGAAGTAAAATGCGTCGCCTTGAGCACCAGAAATACCAGTATACGGCACATCATCTACCAAAGGACCGCCTGCTGGTGGTGGTGGCGGTGGAGGAGGTGTCACATTACAACCCTCAGCCGTTAGCGCATCAAACATGGCTTTGGCTTGAACCAGACCGTAACCATAGCTGTTATCATGTCCTGTTGTACCTAAATCTTCAGCACTTGCGATCATCGCAGTACGGATTTGGTTACCACTACACTGTGGGAAATGGCTCCAGACCAATGCCGCAACGCCAGAAACGTGAGGCGTGGCCATTGAAGTACCATCCCAAGTCGCATAAGCGCCGTCGATGATAGTCGAAGTGACGCTAACACCAGGTGCCGCAATCTCTACTTGTACGTTACGCTGTGAAAAAGAAGCCAAATTTTTGCTTGAGTTAAGCGCGGCCACTGACATCACTGAATCATAAGAAGCAGGGTAAGACAAAGTGGTGTTGCCATCGTTACCAGCAGCGGCGATATTCATTCCGCCAGCGTCAATGAAGGCAACAAAAGCGGCTTCTTCAGTCACACTGACATCACCACCACCAATACTCATGCTGATAATATTGGCACCAGCACTACGACACTGATCGATAGCGACAATCAAGTCAGAGCCGTAAGCCCATGTCCCTTCGTTGTCGAAAATTTTAACGTTATGAACGTTTAACAAACCGCTGGGGTTAACCCCAACAACACCCGTGCCATTGCTCCCTAAAGCGCCAATAGTGCCCGCAACATGAGTACCGTGTGAATGACCCGGCTCCCACCAGTCGCCAGTGTCGCCACCTGTACCATTATCATCATCACCAGAAATTAATGAACTGGTGTAAGGCACTAAGTCTTCATGGTCGCCATCATAACCAGTATCGGTGATACAAACACTCATGTTAGCAGTGTTAGCGTCGCTTATCTGGTCAGCTTGAACTAAACCGATACCGTAGGGGGAAGATTCAGTCAGGGTTTCAACCGCTTGAGGATTAAAAGAACGACTTACTGTGTCAATCAAAAAACGCTTTGGATCAGGTTCAATATAATCAACGTTTGGATCGGCTCGTAATGCCCTAAGTTGGGCACGGTTTAATACCGCAGCAGCTGCATTAGAATGGTCCATTTGCAATAATGCTTGGGCACCATGTCTGGCCATATGCCCGACATTGGCGGTTCTTTGCATTTCAATTAATGTTTTGCCGCTAACACCGGCAGTACGCATTGTCTTCATTGAACTGTTTTTGAATTTAATGATATAACGCGTATCTTGCTGCTTGGTGGTTTTTTTAATGACGCCTTGGTGTTCAACCAAAGCGGCTTGGGCAGAGACTGCGCCGACGGCCATTGCGCTGGCAATCGCCGTAGCAATGAGACTGGTTTTTCGACTTGTTTTCATTTTGAGATGTTTCCTGTTTTAATGTTTAACTAAAATGTCTGAAAAAACGCGAATGAATTCGCGTCTACGGCGTACCTGTCCTGCCGTAGACGAGGTTTCAACCTCGTTATGAGGGGCAACTGTTACCTTAATTTGTTGTTACTTAAAGCGAAAACGGGATGTTAGGTTACGCCTTCTGGCTAACCTGCCAGGATTAAAGTTATAACAATTAACAGAAATTTAAACCTTAACCAATGAGTGAACATTGAGTGACAATTAGGTTACATTAATAAATCTCAATATTATCAATGAGTTAGATTTAGTTGGTGTGAGTAGACAGTGAAACACCAATCAAATAAGCGGGCATAAATGCACCGCCTACGACGTTTCGGTGGGGTATGAGGAATTATAATTGCAAGGTAAATTGCTGTGCTTTATTTTTCATTGCTAACACTTTGCTTTCGACTTTGCCGATTAACGCTTTAAACTCAGCAAGGTCTTGCATATCTTTAAATGCAGGGTCATAACTTAACCGTGGGTAATTCACCCAGCCAACATCAAAAGCGCGATTAAGCCAAGCGATTGACTCAACATGAGATTGTTTTATGGCGTAGATGCTCGCTATGTCGACATAATTAGCAGGCCATTCATCGCCCTCGGCAAGCATCAATTGAGCTCTGCTCAGGGCTTGATCGAGGATATCATTGGCTTTTGCTGTGTCACCTTGCAGCCAATAGAGTTGACCCACTCTTAAAAGGGCATAGTGAGTCAGTTTTTTATCTTCTTCTGACTCGCTGACCTGTAAAAATAATTTTAAGGCTTTAGCGTGCTCGTCAGTGGCGAGAGCCACATCACCAGAGGCAATGATAATATCGGTGTTATCCGGGAAGATTTTTTGACCTTGAGCGACGGTATTCATCGCTTCACTCAAGTTACCTGAGGCTAGGTAAAAATAAGTCAGTGAATAATAAAGGTGGTAGTAGTCGGGCCGAATACTTTTGGCTTTTTCAAACCATTTCAAGGCGTCACTTTGCAACCCGAGGTTGCTTAACGTCTCTGCGATATGTAAATAAACAATGGCATTTTTTGCGTTTAATTTTAGGGCTTTAAGACTCCAAAATAATGCCTCATCCAAGCGGCCTAACTCCTTAAAATGGAAGGCCGTATTACTGATCGCAGCAAAATTATCCGGGTCTATTGCTAACGCCTGTTGATAGGTCTCTATTGCCTTATGAAACCAGCCTCTTAATGAATAGGCGTGACCCAATGCTTTGTATGCAGACGGGTCTTGTCTGTCTAATGAAATGGCATACTGCGCGGTGATGATTGCCTCTTCCAAATTGCCAATCAACGATTGAGCGTCGCTCAGTGCGGCGTAGGCTTTAACAAACTTGTTGTCTAACTCTATCGCTTTATTAAATTGGTTAATCGCAATTTTTGCGTCTTCAATGCGGTAGCGCTGATAGTATTCAAGACCGCTAGTATAATATTGATAGGCTTGTGGGGAAGTTGTTGGCGGTTGTGATTTTTGTGCTGGTTCTGATTTTGCTAGTAAATAAGTCACAATAAAAAAAATGGATACTAATACACCGGCTATGCCGATGAACCAAGGCGTTTTAGCATGTGGTGTTGGTTGTGCTTCTGGTGCTCTTTGTATTTCTGGTGCTTTTTGTATTCTTTGAATGGCTTCGACTTTGTTGACGTCTAATCGATAGCCTCGTCCCCTGACGACCTTAATGTAACTTTCACCAAGGTCTCCGAGTGACTCTCGTAGTCTTTTTATGGCCTGTTTTACGCTTTGTTCGCTGACGACTTTATCTGGCCAAACGTCCCTCATTAATTCTTGTTGAGAGACGGTATTCGGCCAAGCGTCTGCAAGTACTAACAAAAGATCAAGACTTTGTTTGGTCATCTCGACCCTTTCATTGAGCCGATAAACCTGCCATTCACCTAAATGAATGGAGAGTTCATCAATAGTAAGTTTATCTGCTAAAGGTACTGGCACCTAGCTTCCTTAATCAAAACTTCCAGTTTAGATCTAAGCGGAAACGATTGCCATCTTCTTTACTCACAGCACCAGCTGAGCGAGGCTCTATGGCATCAACCACGTAGTAACGAGCAACTAAGTTTAACTTTGGTGTAAAGGCATAGGCGAGGCGAAATTCTGAGCCTTTGAAGTTACTTGCCCGGGTTTGTGTGGCGTTACCCCAACGTACCCAGTCATCTTGGGCGTAGGAGTTGTTTACTGCCAGTGCTTCTACATGGGCGTAATCGTAGCGTATTTGCCAATGACCGGCCTTTTTCAAATCACCCCAACGTAATGACACCACCCACGCATCGTCTTCGTCGTGATGAAATGCGGTGAAAGGGTCCGAGTCGGTGGCAGAGTAGTTTTTGCTGTTGACAATATAATCTAGCCCTAGGGTTAGCGGTTTATCACTGACCTTTGTTTTGGCTTGTAGGCTGACAATCCAGTTTTGATAATCACGGGCACCATTGTTATCAAGCAATGAAGTGATGCTGGTATCATTTTTATCGGCATCAATATTGAGGTAGGCGAGTGCGCCTTTGAATGACACATCATCGACTTTGGTGCTCATGATTGCCTGTAAAAGCGTGAGCTTACCGGCATAATCGCGCATTCCGACGGGCAGGGCAAAGTAACCGCCCTTAAATTCCAGATTGGTTGAGCCTGCTTTGGTTTTGACGCCCAAGGCACCACCGAGTACAGTCACATCGTCATCCCAGACCATTTCATTGTTTTTCCACAATGGATTGCCATTTTTGCCGATCCACAGCCAAGTGTTGTCAAATTTGCCCTTTATAAAGGCTTTATCCATATTGACATGAGAATCGCCAGTATCGTTATGGTCGTAATCATCAATAGTGATATGAGGTGATTGCTGGCTGTCGTTGGAGCCAGTGCGGATACGTAGTCCGGCGCTCCAGTTTGGATTGAATTTATAATTGAGGCCACCGCGCAGGCGAATTCTTAAGCGGTCTCTGTCGTCTCGCTCTGAGCCATCGCTTTTGCGTGAGTCAGTATCGGATTCATATCTGGCTCTGAAATCGCCATAAAAATCCCATGCCGAGTCGTCTTGTGCCATGGCCGTTTGGCTAAACAGCAGGGTTGGGGATAGCAGCAGTGCCGAAGATAGTAGTGAGTAGGCAAAAATGTTTTTATTCATCATGGTTTCGTTGGATAGCTTTTATAGGACTAGTGATAAAGGCTATTAATAAAGGAAAAACGCTTTAAAGACAAGAAGTTATTTGGGGAACCGTAAAAGTAGAGGAAGTCATCACAGACTTCCCCGGGTTTGGCTGAATTTTGTTCAGCTTGATGTCATAAAGTGGATTGGTTGGCTCAGGCTTATTCGGTTAACGTGCCTAAGTTGCTGTGATTGGTGAGTGTGCTGGCCTGAACTGGCGCAAAGTAAGCGGCCATGGCGATGATGCAGCTGGCCAAAAAACACGGTAGTGTCAGTTGTCTTTTCATAATATTCCCTGTGTACGTCTTCAATAATTAAACAATAACTAGATGGCAATTAAACGATGGTTGAACGATAACTAAATAACAGTAAGCGTTCATTGCTAAAAACCAAGTGGTCGAATATACATCAACTCAGCCAAAAATGATATGCCGATACTCATCGGATCACTGACAAAAGGTTAATCCAAGTGCTGCCAGTTTAGTGGTTTTTTGGTCCATTTCAACCGACTCGGTGGCGACTGTTTGCGCCTGACTGAGATTGTCTTGTGAAATATCACTGATATTGTTGATGTTTTTGGCTATTTCTTGCGACACCACGCTTTGTTCTTCTGCTGCTGTGGATATTTGTGTGGTGAGATCAGAGATATCGGTGATGGCATCAAATACGCCAACCACCACATCTTTGGCTTGCCTCGCTTGAGCTACGCAGTCATCGGCAGCTTGCTTGCCAGCTTCCATGGTTGATGACCAAGACAGCAGGGTTGCTTGAATTTCTTTGATTGAGTGATGGATTTGTTCGGTGGCAGCGTGGGTTCTGCTAGATAACGCCCTGACTTCATCGGCGACCACTGAAAACCCTCGGCCATGTTCACCGGCTCTGGCGGCTTCGATAGCGGCGTTGAGGGCCAGTAGGTTGGTTTGGTCGGCAATGCCTTGAATTTCTTGCATGATATTGCCGATTTTTTCAGCTTCTTCGGCCAAACCGGAGGCTGCATTGGCTGAATCAGCCACTTCAACTGCTAGGCTTTGCACCTGATCCATGGTGAATTGCATGGTGCCGGTGGCTGCTTCACAGCTTTGATGGGCGTGCCCCACTTTGTCTGAGGTGACTTCGGTACTGTTGGCTATTTCAGCCGTTGTTGCGACCATTTCGTCGATTGCTGTGGCGACCTGATGCAATTCAGAGGTTTGCTCTTCAACACCGTTTTTGGTTTGTTGCGCGGCTTGGGTGAGGTTATGGACGTTATGGTCCAGTCGTTGGGTGCTGTCAACGATACGCCCGAGAATAGTATTGATTTTACCTTGATGTAATTTTAGCTGAAAATCAGCAATACCATGGGGTTTGTTGCCACTATAAACATAGCGGGAGGCACTATCATAGTCTTTAGATAGCGCGTTTAAGTAGCGAGGGGTGGTGATTAATTCATGATAATAAAAAATAAAGGGCAGGACGGGTAACAACACTGCTAGTGCTGGGACAGAAAAACAGCCAATGATCAATAAAGCACTGAATAAGGCAAAGACGGCATGTTTAAACGTCGGTTTATGATATAGCTGGGTCAGCGGTTGCTGATTGTTGAGTTGTTGATAAACTTTTTCTGCGTTTGATTTGGTTTCGTCAGCCAATTGAGTTCTGACAGACTGATAGCCAACTAGCTGTTCATTTTCATAAATAGGGGTAACAAAGGCATCCACCCAGTAATAGCGGCCATCTTTACAGCGGTTTTTTACCGCGCCTCGCCACGACTGGCCCGTTTTGAGCTTTTCCCATAAATCATTAAATGCGGCTTTGGGCATATCCGGATGACGGACAATGTTATGATTTTTACCCATCAGCTCATCAAGAGAATAACCAGCCACTTGGCAAAAAACCGGGTTAGCGTAGGTGATCACCCCTTGTTTGTCTGTCGTTGAAACCAATTCTTGGTGCGCCGAAAAAGTGACTTCCTGATCAACGACATGGGGATTTTTTTTGCTCATTATTGACCTCTGTTTGCTGTAGGTCACAAGTTTAGCTGATAGAGCTGGAGTAAAATTGATGTAGATCAAGAATGGTTCGAGGTTGGTGATTTATTGCTGACTGACAAATAAAAAAGCGGCACATTCACACTTTTGGTGTGAATGTGCCGTGGGTAAAAATAACGCTAACAGCTGTATTAGCCATCAATAGGCAGATAACCCGGCAGACTTTCAAGGCGTTTAAACCACTGATTTAAATGCGTATAGCTATCTAGTGGGATGCCACCTTCTTCGGCCAGACGAATGTACGGATACATATTGATATCAGCTACAGTGGCATTTTTACCGACCAGCCATTGGTTGTTTTCGAAGTGAGCATTGAGTTTTTGCAACAAGGCTTCGCCACGAGCCACTGAAGCTTCGTAATCGTATGGTGCGTTGAATACCTTTACCATGCGGGCAGCGAAAGTGCCTTGATCAACACCATCACCGACGGCAGTAAACCATTTGTAGACTTCGCCTGTTTCTACCGGATCAGTAGGGAACCATTCAGGTGCACCATATTTTTTCGCTAGATAAATCAAAATGGTAGCGGAATCAGAGATGGTGATGTCGCCATCAACAAAGGTTGGGACTTGACCAGCTGGGTTAATGGCTAAAAAAGCCTCGGTTTTGTGTTCACCTTTCAATAAATCCAAGGTATTGCGTTCAGCTGATTGGCCAATCATGTTCAAAAACATGCGGATTTTCCAGCAGTTGCCTGATGGCGTAAAATCATAAAGTTTCATTAATAGACTCATCTTTTGTTAAAATGAATACACAGGTATCCACTTGAGGCGGGCACTTTATAGATATTTGCTGCTATTATTAATGCTTAAAACCAACAAAAAATTGTTCATTCGTCTCTATTCAGATCATTGTTATTATTTTAGCTGGGTGCACCAGTGTATCTATCCAACTACTGGGAACCGGTGGCGAAAAATAACAAGCCAATATAACAACATAGAGACCCAATAAAAGGGGGATTGTGTGACGTTTTTTCATAATATTCCCTGGCTACAACGTTTCTGACTAAGTTAAGTCATTGATAATATTGTCGTAACGCAAATGTTAATAGGGCGTTTTTACTATTGTGAGCCGTGGCTCTGTTTTAATTTTGTTGTTCGAGTTGTGAGTTGGGGAT
Source organism: Alteromonadaceae bacterium (assembly GCA_965277695.1). Taxonomy (GTDB): domain Bacteria; phylum Pseudomonadota; class Gammaproteobacteria; order Enterobacterales; family Alteromonadaceae; genus JABSOG01. The sequence continues at coordinate 35,552 of CBDIDQ010000102.1, read as the reverse complement.
TATGCGGATAAATGTCAAATCATCAGCCACAGTGCTTGCATTGTATCAGTACGCGATTTAAAGTGCGTTTAAGTAATTTTTTAGTTGTGATGATGGTGGTTTTATTAATTTAAAATCAACCAATTACAGTCATGTTGTGATCCAAGCAGAGTGTTTGGGTGTTTTCAGCCTATTTTCAGCTGAAAAAACGGTTGCTTAAACCGGATACGTTACTAAGATAGTTAACTAAGGACACCTGCATAACCTGCACAAAGAGGTTGAAAATTTTAAGATGCCAAACAGAACTCAAAAAGAATTTGATCAGCTCATCGGCGAAGCGCGGTATGAGCTGTTATTGGATAAGTTGCTTGATTTGTCTGATAAAAGAGAAATACGTCAGGGGTTGTTGAATAACCTGCTCAGACAAGTCAATGCCAAAGAAGAGCACATTGTCGACATTGAAGCACAGGTCGATGAATATAAAGATCGCTTGATCAAGCTGCTCGAAAACGAACTGATTGAAGATGACGCCAAGGCGTTGGTTCGTGCTGGGGATATTGATGGGGCGGTTGCCTTGGTTGATCGTCACTACAAGGCGCTGGTTCGGGAAGATACACAAGCCCGGGCGGCTGATTTATATCAGATTGGCATTATTAAACAGCTCAAGCTCGAATATGGTGAAGCGCTCAAAGCCTTCGAAAAAACCGCATCATTACAACCTGACAACACTACCTATGTGACCGAAGCCGGTCTTATCAACCTGACCATGGCCAACTATGAAAAGGCTATTGATCATCTGCAACATGCCCTAGACGAAGGGGTCAAAACCTATGGTGAAGAACATCCTGATGTGGCAATAGATCGCAATAATCTCGCTGGTGCTTTTTATTCTTTGGGTCAATATGAAAAAGCCATTGAATACTATCAGCAAGCGCTGGCGGTGGAGCTTAAGGTTCATGGCGCGGACGATCCGCAAGTGGCCAAATATTACAATAATATGGGTTCTGCCTATGAATTTTTGGGCCAGTATGAAAAAGCCCTTGAATATTATCTGCTGGCTTTGGAAGCAGGGCTTAAAGCTTATGGTGAAGATCATCCGGATGTTGCTATCAGGCGTAATAACCTTGGTGGTGTTTACCGAGCGCTGGGGCAAAATGACAAAGCGATTGAATATTGTCAGCTGGCATTAGACAGCGGGTTAAAAACTTATGGTGAAAATCATCCTCAAATCGCTATTCGCTGTAATCATTTGGGTTTGGCTTATAATGTTTTTGGTGAGTATGACAAAGCGATTGAATACTTTCAGTTGGCGCTTCGATCTGATTTGATCACTTATGGCGAAGAACATCCGCTGGTGGCGATAAGACGCAACAAACTGGGTTTGGCGTATAACGGTTTGGGTAAGTATGCTAAAGCGATTGGTTATTATGAGCAGGCGTTGGCATCAGATTTGATCACCTATGGTGAAGAACACCCAGAGGTGGCGACCATTTGGAGTAATTTAGGCTCTGCCTATGATTCATTGGGCGAATATGAAACCGCGATTGATTATTATCAAAAAGCGTTGGCTTCTGATATCAAAACCTATGGCGAAGGTTATCCCGGTTTGGCGACAGACCGTAACAATCTTGGTTCGGCGCATGATTCATTAGGTCAATATCCGCAAGCGATTGATTGTTATCTACAAGCGCTAGAAGCGGGTATTAAAGCGTATGGTGAAGACAGCCCTCAAGTGGCGACTTATCGCAATAATCTTGGTGCGGTTTACAGCAGTATTGGTCAATATGAAAAAGCCATCGAGTATGATCAACAAGCACTGGATTCGGACCTCAAAACCTATGGTGAAGGTCATCCAGATGTCGCCATTGACCGCAATAACCTCGGTTTAGCCTATGATGCTTTGGGTCAGCACGATAAGGCGATTGAATGCTATCAACAAGCACTCGACGCCGACCTTAAAGCCTATGGCGAAGACCACCCGGATGTTGCCGCTTACCGTAACAACTTGGGTTCGGCTTATAATGCGCTGGGTCAGTATGACAAAGCGATTGAGTATTATGAGCTGGCATTGACATCAAACCTGAAAAACTACGGCGAAGACCATCCTGATGTGGCTATTGACCGTAACAACCTTGGCGCTGCCTATCATGCTTTACGTCAATATGACAAAGCCGTGGCTTATATGCAGCAAGCCCTACACGGTTTTGAAATGCACATGGGACCCGATCATCCGAGTGTGAAAACCGTTAAAGCCAACCTTGAGAGTATTAAAGCTAAGCTTTAAATCCTACTGTGTGGTGAGTTTTTGATGGTTTTCATCTTAGACTCACCACATCCTGCCTTAAATCAATAGATATCCTTCCCTTGCTGCCACAAAGGTTAACGCTTAATGACTGACATGAACTTTTCTCAAACTAAGTTAAGCCTGAATGACGATTATAAAAGTTGGTTGAAAGACCTGAAACAACAAGTGCTGCAAACTCAAATTAAAGCAGCGGTACAAGTGAACTCAACCTTGTTGACTTTTTATTGGCAATTGGGCCTGGAGATCGTTGAGCGGCAGCAGCAGTCTAGCTGGGGCGAGGGTTTTTTGAAACAGCTCAGTCAAGATTTGATGGCGGAGTTTCCTCAGGTGAAAGGGTTTTCTGAGCGAAATATCAAGTATATTCGCCAGTGGGTACTGTTTTGGACAGAAGTCGGGACAATTGGGCAACAAGCTGTTGCCCAATTGTCCCTCTCTTTAGTTAAGATCCCCTGGGGTCATAATCTCAAAATAATCAGCAAGTGCAAAAGCGTCTCAGAAGCGCGTTATTACGTCGAAAATACCATTGAACATGGCTGGAGCCGTGCGGTGTTGACTCATCAAATTGAGAGCGATTTGTGGCAGCGTGAAGGTAAGGCGATCAATCACTTCTCGGCGACTTTACCGGCACCACAATCAGACCTTGCCGAACAAACATTGAAAGACCCTTATGTTTTTGATTTTTTATCTTTGAGCAAACAGTTCAATGAACGAGAGCTGGAACAGGCTTTGACTGATCATATCACTCAATTTTTATTAGAGTTGGGTGCTGGTTTTGCTTACATGGGTAAACAGTTTCCGCTGCAAGTGGGTGAGCGTGAGTTCTTCATTGATTTACTGTTTTATCATGCCCGGTTGCATTGTTATGTGGTGGTTGAGTTGAAAATTGGCGATTTTGAGCCGGAACATGCTGGTAAGCTTAATTTTTATATCAAGGCGGTAGACGAGCAACTATGTAAAACGGGCGATGAACCGACCATTGGCATTTTATTGTGTAAGCATAAAGACAAGCTGGTGGCTGAATATGCTTTGAGCGGTATGCAAAGACCGATGGGCGTATCTGAATATCAATTGACGCAATCGTTGCCCGAGAGTTTACAGTCTATATTGCCGAGCATTGAACAAATTGAAAATGAGTTGGCAGGTAAGGGATAAACCATTGATGGACAAGGAACAGCCAAAGAAAGCCGAACGTATTGAATTGCTCGATCTCACCCGAGGTGTGGCGCTATTGGGCATTTTGTTAATGAACATCCGGATTTTCTCTGAACCTTATGCCGCTTATTTTAATCCGCTGGCTTATGGTAGTTACGAAGGGTTAAATCAACTGTGGTGGAACCTGCAATATTTTGTCGCCGACCAGAAGTTTATGGCGATTTTTTCGATGCTGTTCGGTGCAAGTACGGCACTGATTTGTGATCAGTTGGCGGCGAAACAATTAAATGTCAGCGTCATTTTTGGTCGTCGTATCGTGTTGCTATTATTAATTGGACTGATTCACGCTTATCTGATTTGGCACGGCGATATTTTGGTTACTTATGCGTTGTGTAGTTTGCTACCTTTTTGGTTTCGTCATGCTCGCTGGCAAGTGGCGGTAGCCGTTGGATTATTACTATTGATATTGGGATCACTTAACAGTTGGTATAGTTATGATGCTATCAGCGCTTATCCTGCCCATATTCAACAACATCTTGCGCAAATTTACTGGTCACCTAGTGCGACAGATTTGGCTGCTGAAATCGCGGCTTTTCAGGGGACTTGGCTAGAACAGTTTAGCTATCGGGCAGCACTGGCTTATCACTTTCAAACGGATACGTTTTTAGCTTGGGGAGTATGGCGAGTCAGTGGACTGATGTTAATTGGACTGGGTTTGTATCGCTTGGGTTATCTCAGTGGTACCTTTACTTTGCATCGTTATCAGCAATTTGCGGCTGTTTTTTTGGTGTTAGGGGTGGCTTTGGTTACCACAGGTTATAACGCTAATGTCGCTGGTCACTGGGGTTTTCCGGCGTCATTGTTGCAAAATAATCTCTGGAATTACTGGGGATCGCTGTTTATGGCATTGGGATATATCGCCTTATTTGCCTTGTTTCAGAAAAGAGAGCTTCAGAAAAGAGAGCTTCAGAAAAAAGAGCTTCAGAAAAAACGATATTTGCACTGGTTATGTGTGCAATGTCAGGGCATTGGGCGCACGGCGTTATCGAATTACTTGCTGCAAAGTGTGATTTGCACCGCGTTGTTTTATGGGCTGGCTTTGTTTGCTACGCTTGAGCGGGCGCTGACCAGTGTGGTGGTTATAGCGGTTTGGATTATTCAGTTAGTCATCACTCACTATTGGTTGAAGTCGCATAACATGGGTCCTGTTGAGTCATGGTGGCGCAAGCTAACCTATGGCAAGCAAGCTAGAGAGGAAAAAACCGCATGAGTACACCACGTAGTTTGTTTCAACTGCCGTCATTTCGTCTAGCGATGGGCATTGCTGTCATACTGATTTTGTGGATTGGTTATTTCATTATCACCGACACCGATGCAACCATCAAATTGACCAGTGATGGTTTGTCTTTAATCATTGATGACATTGGTATTGCCTTGATGATATTGGCTTTTATTGTGCCAGTGGTGGTACTCACCGCTGCTAATCACCGCTTTAAACAGCTTGCTGAGCAAATGCAGCAGCAAGAGCAACAAAATGCCTTTGCCAATCATTATCTGCATGTGGCGCAATTCACTGACTATATGAATGATGAGCTAATGAAGCGGTTAGGCATGAACAGCCGGGTAGTGCATCAGGTGTTTTATCCACAGTCGCGAGAAAATGATTTTACTGTGAATGATAATTTGGTGAAGTTCATCAAGAGTAAATTGGTTGAAATTGTTCAGGCTTCTAAGGTTGTTAATCAGCTTTATGGTAGTCAGGATGGCGATGAAAAAGCGGTGGCGCAAAATCGGGTGGAGTTTGCTATGGCGCAGAGTGTCGGTTTAATGGTTTTTTTAGCTGGGCAGGTCAATGGTGGACGACCTGAATGTCAGGATTTTCATTTTTTAAAAGATGCCATGGCGGATTATCTGGATGTTATCAATGCGCTAATTGGCTTCGATGGTGTCAGCGATGGCACTGTTGATTTGAGCGATTTTTACCAACTGTTTAATATTCAAGAGGTTAAATCTTGGTTCACCCGTAATGATAACTTTCTCAGATTGTGTTGTGAGCAAAATGAACGGGATGATCCGTTGGTGGCTGAGCTTGCCCAATGGTAGGTATTACCGTTTTTTAGCGAGCATACTCTAAAATCCAACCTTTAAACGGGGGTTCGATAAAGTCGGTTTTTAAGCTTCTTTTTTTGCTGGCAGAAAACCCCAGTTGTTGCATTTTTCGGCTAAATTTACCGTGACGTCCTCGACCTGGATCAACAATAATCACTTCGCATTGCGGTTTGGCATGACGCTCAATAAAGTTGGCTAATAAAAATATATGATCATCCTCATAGAGCAAATCGCTGCCAACAATGACATCAAACTGTCTGTTTGCTTTTAGGTCGTTTTGCCAATCTAAACGTTCATAGGGGATTTTTTTTCCACCGTTGATCTGTACGTTGTTTTCAAGAAAAGCTTCTACTTCAGGGTGGTAATCTGTTGCGCTGATATCCACTTTTAAATGGTTGAGTAATAAACTGGTTAAACCGATACCACAACCGATTTCTAGTACGGATTTGGTTTTGAAATCAAAATCAAGCATAAAGTGTGACATCACTAGACTCGATGGCCAAACCATACCAAAAATAGGCCATAAAGCGGAGGAAATACCGAGGTCTTCTGCCAGGCCATGAGGGTCTGAGTATTGTTGCCTGTCTCGTAGGGTACGAAGGTGTATATCGATTTCACCAAACTCAATGGTTTGATATCGAACTCTTGCGGTAGACATTGGTCACCTATTTGTGTTGTACGTGGGCAGCAGCCGACTTGTACGTTAAACAAGATAAATGACCATAAGGTCGCTACTGTACAGCCTTTCTCTGATAATACAATGAATATCTTTTAGCCGTTAAAACCCCCTTGCTCTGTGTTCCGCCACTTTTTTGATTGCCAATGTTGATTGACAAGGTTTAAATAGTGCTTATTTTCTTAGCAGTATTAGGAGTAGCACCATGGGTTTTGAATTATTCGAGCGTCATCAGCAAACCTTAAACGAAGCACTAACAGCCATCGTCGACAGACGTTTTTATAGTGCCTATCCAGAAATCCCCAGCGGTAAAATCTATGGTGAAAGCGCTAAAAAAGACGGGTTGGCGGCGTTTGAAGCGCTGTTGAATAAACCGTTTCCTTTGACTCAGCCGATAGGTGATGATGTCGTTGACAGCGAAAAATCGCCTTACGGCTTAGATCTGGGCATTACTTACCCAGTTGCCAATCTCGCTGAGTTGCTCCCAGCAATGCAAGCGCAGTTGCCAGCGTGGCGAGATGCAGGCATTGAAGTGCGCACGGGAATTTGTTTGGAAATACTGGCGCGATTGAATCAACGTAGTTTTGAAATCGGTTATAGCGTGATGCACACCAGTGGTCAGGGTTATGTGATGGCGTTTCAGGCGGGTGGTCCTCATGCACAAGACCGGGGTTTGGAAGCGCTGGCTTATGCTTATCGGGCGATGTGTGAAACCTCAGCGACAACCACATGGATTAAACCGCAGGGCAAGCATGATCCGCTATCCATTGAGAAAACTTATCGCATTGCGCCAAAAGGAATTGCGTTGGTGGTGGCTTGTGCGACTTTTCCGACTTGGAATTCATACCCGGGGTTATTTGCTAGCTTGGTGACAGGCAATCCGGTGGTGATTAAACCGCATCCGGGCGCTATTTTACCTTTGGCAATTACTGTTGAAGTGGCCCAACAAGTGCTCGTTGAACACGGTTTTGCCCCTCACTTGGTATCTCTAGCGTGTGATGATGTGAACGCACCCATCGCTAAAGATTTAGCGGCTCGTGATGAAATCAAACTGATTGATTTTACTGGTAGCTCAGCGTTTGGTCACTGGCTAGAAGACAACGCCCGTCAAGCTCGGGTGTATACCGAAAAGGCCGGGGTTAATTCGATTGTGATTGACTCTTGCGAACAACTCAAACCGATTGTGCATAACCTGACGTTTTCACTGTGTTTGTATTCTGGCCAAATGTGCACTACGCCACAAAATATCTATATTCCTGAAAATGGCATTGATACTGCTGATGGTCATCTGTCATTCAATCAGGTGGCTGAGGCATTGGCTAATGGCATCAGCAAATTTTTGTCAGACCCACAACGAGCCGCCGAGGTGTTGGGCACCATTGTATCAGGTGCAACTTTGGCTCGTCTTGATAGTGCAACTGAGTTGGGCGAAGTCATTCTGGCGTCGCAAGTGCATCATAACGAACAATTTCCTCAGGCGACATTGCGCTCACCTGTGTTAATCAAAGCTAAGGTGAATGATGAAGCCAGTTACCTGCAGGAGCAGTTTGGTCCTATCGTATTTTTAATCCCAACTAAAAACACTGCACACAGCATTGAGCTAGCAACCAAGTCAGCCAAGGTACAAGGGGCGATCACCTGGGCAGTTTATAGCACTAGCGAGGATGTGCTGACACAAACGGAAAACGCCTCTTTGGATGCGGGCGTGGCGTTGTCGTGTAATCTGACTGGCGGGCTGTTTGTCAATCAGGCGGCAGCGTTTAGTGATTTTCATGCCACGGGAGCCAACCCGGCAGCTAATGCTAGCTTGACCGATAGTGCGTTTGTTGCCGGGCGGTTTAGTATTGTGCAAAGTCGACGCCATAGTCGGTGATTTTTACGATTAAAGTTGGACAAAAAACATCCAGTTAAAACCTTGACAACGGGAACATTTTATACCAAGCTGAGTCAGTGTGAAGAGGTACAACACATAACAATATCATTCATCTCTTAATTCTCCCTAAGGAGATACTCATGACTAGTCCTGCGAACGAATACGATGTCGTGATCGTTGGTGCGGGTGTGGCAGGTTGTTATACTGCCTACCGTCTGCTCAACGGCGATCTAGATCCTAATTCACCCCTTGGTATACTCAAACAACAAAACGGTAAACTTAACGTTGCTCTCTTCGAATACTCGGGGCGGGCTGGTGGGCGGTTGTTGTCGGCACAGTTGCCTGAGGAAGGAACTCCGGCAGTGCCCATAGGCAGCGGCTCTGACGCCCCCCGACAATTTGCCGAATTTGGCGGTTTTCGTTTTCAGCCGCAAATGCATATCGTCAGCAACCTCGCCGATTATTTAGATTTGACATACGAAAACTTTCCTGTTGATGAACCACCGCAAAATCCTATCTATGTGCGGAGCAAGCGACTGACTCGCAAACAGGTTGACGAAGGGCAGAATTTGCCATATAACCTGACGCCGCTGGAGTTGGATATCGCTCAGGGTAAATATGCTTCTCAGGGTAATCCCGATTTATCGACTTATGTGCTTAATCAGGTGTTTGTTAACTCGTTGCCTAACGGACCGGGTGCTACGCCGGAACTACCTAATGGCTACGACACTATTCGTGGACAATATCAGGCGGCTTTTACCGCTGGTAACTGGGTTGAAGCGGCCAGATATCGGGTTGAGTTTGAAGCGGCAAAACAGCAAACCAGTGTTGATAATCGTTCGATATCGTATTGGTCATATTGGTCGACAATGACGCGTTTTCTCTCTCAGGAAGCGATTGACTTTCTTGAAGATACTGGTGGCTACAATAGCCTTGCTTCATCAGGTAATATCCCGGCTAATATTCAGGATGATTTTTACTTCTTTGGTGAGCCGGCCAATTATGATCCTAGCTGCCCTTGTGAAAACACCGCATGGAAGCACATAAAAACCGGTTATTCGGATATACCAAACCAGCTTTACTATGGCTTTGTTGATGCCGGAGGCGCAGCATTTTTTAATTACCAGTTACTGGGTTTTGATAAAAATGGTCAGGGTAATTACCAGCTGGGGTTTTATAATCGGGGAGCCGGAGATGGGACTACGACCGCACAAGGTGAAGGTAATTGTCAAATAACACCGGCAAAGTGTTGTACCGTTAAAGCTACTTATGTGGTGCTGGCGATGCCCAAGTTGGCGCTAGACTTGTTGGATCAGAACAACTTTTTCTTTCGTGATCAGCAAGTACTTAATTTGTTGAATACGGTAGACAGCGTTGAGGCAATTCGCATCTTTATGGCTTATCCCAAACCCTGGTGGACTGATTATGATCTTAAGTGTGGTCGCAGCACCACAGATTTGAATGTCCGTCAGTTTTATTATTGGTATACCGCAGACCCCGGTGACAGCAATCAGGATTCTTTTTTACTGGCCAGTTATTCCAATGGTGACGCTGAGGCGTATTGGCTCGGACTTGAGAGTGGAGGGAACAACTTCGATGACTACAATGGATCGGTCCCGGAGTCTGGCAGATTTGACGCACCACAGGGAAAAGGGCCACGACATTGTACTGAGGTGATGGCTGAATTGGCGCATCAACAAATAGTGCAGACCGTTGGAGCCAATATTAAAGATGTGCCGCAACCTTATTATGCCCATTTTCAGGATTGGGGCAAGGTGACTTGGGGAGCTGGTTGGCATGTGTGGTCTTCGGGTGCCCAGTTCAATAATACCCTGATCCCCGAGATCATCCAGCCGTTGCCCACGGAGAGCATTTATATTTGCGGTGAAGGCTATTCTAATGTGCAGGGTTGGGTGCAAGGGGCGTTGAATACCGCCGAGGTGATGTTACAGAAAAAACTGGGGCTGGAATGGCCGACTTGGCTATCTAAAGGCGGTACTTGGTTGGGTCCCGGTTCGGAAGGGTTGGGTTGATATTAATGCAAAAACAGGGCGGGTACAGAAACACCGCCTTGTTTTTGCGCTTAATTGTTAATTACTTCTTCACCCACTTGCCTTGGGCGTTTTTGATGTAATGGCCTTTGGCGGTTTTCTTTAAGGCTTTTTCACCAGCTAATGCGGCGACTTGTTTGAGGCTGATTTTGTTTTTTCGAGCTAAACCTATATACAGTTGCTTGCGTTTGCCGTTGACTTGTTTGATTAGCGCTTGAGCGTCTGGGCTGTTGACAATGACACCGATATAACCGCTAGGCATTTCACCGACTTTGCCCTGTTGTTTAGCCTCTTTGAGAGTTAAGGCGAAAGCTGAGGCACTAAGCGTTAACATGACTAGTACCAGAGTGATTTTTTTGATTAGTTTGTGCATAGTGATAGCTCCTTAGAAAATGCTGCTGTCTTCGCTGAAAACGTCGTCGAGTTCTTTGTCTACTTTCACCCGGATTTCATGATCGATCTTTAAATTCAAATTAATTGTTATTGGCTCTTTGGCTGCTACTTCAATCCGGTGTGTACAACCCGATAGCAAGCAAAGCATGATAACAATACTGCTCAGTTTCTTCATTTTGCTGTCCTTTTTTGGTTTCTGATGCTGCTGTTGTCTGTGACTTTAGCTCTGGTTCTAATTCTGGTTCTGGTCTTGCGTTTTCTCATTGATTTGGTTTTCAAAGCTGTCCGCAATACGCAACGACTCTATCAATCCTATCAAGTCGTAATCGAGGTCAAGATTAAAGTTTACCTCATTGTCCAAATCTGGATTAATGCCTTTAATCGCCGTCTCCAACAACATTTGTCCATCCTTTGTCATGGTAACCAAAGAAGTCAGTTGATGATAATGCAAGTTTTGTAAGGCATCAAATGCCAATTTCAATTCTGTCCGGCTTTCTTTCAATCGCGCTACGGCGGGGTTATTCATGATCTGAATTTTGCCCTCTGTGACGTTGTGCAATTTGCCATTGGCAATGGTGACCGTTGATTCAGCCAAAGACAGCGGTAACTCGCCGGATATCTTGCCTGTCACTGTGATCCCCTGTTGTTGCTCCAAGGCGATCAGTTGGGCTAAGTCAATACTGTCCAGCTGCATCACCACAGGCTCTTGGGAAACAAATGGCCATTGTACTGTCGCTGCACTGAAGCCGCCACCAAACGCTTCACCTGAGACATTATTCAGGGTGACGCTGAACGTTTGCTGAATAAAATCAATGTTGGTTTTAGCCGATAGCTTGGTAATGTCGGTGCCGACTTCTGCCAATGCCAAAGAGAAATTGTTTTGCCGAGCATCGGTGGTGACATCACCATCGCTGTAGTTAAAGTGCTGCTGCCAATTGAGATCTTGCAACCAGAAGTCATTGACCTCGCCAGTTACATCACGCAACGCTAGGGATAGTTTCAGGTCGTTTTGAGCCAAATCACTCAGTTCAGTGAGTTCGCCCGATAATTCGTAATCAACAACACCATCAATCAACTCTGCGGTTACTTTGTCACGTAAACTTAAGCTTAAACCTGAGGCCCATAAATCAAGTAGACTGATATCTGTCGCTTTGATCTTGAGTCTAGGACGATGAGTTGCACCATTGACATTGGCATTTAAGTCGTCGCTAAAGTTGCCATCGAGGCTGAATGTTGCCAGTAGCATATCGTCGGCGGTGATATCACCATTAATCAGGACGTTATTGATTGATCCTTTAATCGTGGTATTGGCCTTAGCTAGGGCTATTTTGCTCAAGGCGGTGCCTTTTTTACTTGGTTGAGCAAGGGTCCAAGCATTGAGTTGATCGAATTGACTTTGGATTGCCACATCAAGCGTTATGGTTGGAGCAATGGTTGGAGCAATGGTTGGAGCAATGGTTGGATCATTTGCCGACTGACTGAGCGACACATCACCGCCAAAGTTGATTAGGCCAGCAGATGATCTGACTTCAATGGGTTGGTTTAATGACAGCGCTCCCAGAGCCACTTGTGATGACGGTTCTAAGTGCAATTGCAGGTCTTGGTTGGTTTTGGTGATTTTGCCGTTTAAGCTGATGCTAACGGGCTCTGTGGTATAGGCTTGCAAGGGGGCCAAGTCGGTTTCAATAGTGGCATTGAATTGAGCGTTTATCTTAAGTTCGTCATTGGTCAAGACTGCGCGGGTAATTTTTCCTGTGACTGCTATCTCTGCTGGTTCGTTGTCAATGGGTTTAGCGTCGTCATCAAGGCTTTGCAGCGGTGTGACCTTGGCCGTGAGCTGTAAGGCATATTGGGTTTTAACCTCAATAGACTCGTGGTTTAAGTCGATGGCAATATTGTCGAGCTCTAGGCTTAGTGGTGACAACATGTTGTGATTGATGACATTGAGTTTGGTTAGGTTTAGCTGCTGGTTATCAAAGTCGAATTGCCAATGACCTCGGGGGCGTACAGTGAACCCGAGTGCCGGGTTATTCTTAAGCAAAGTCACTAGATGAGGGGTGGCTTGTTGCGCTGTCAGCCAGTCGATGATGGTCTGGTCACTAATATCGACTGTGAGTAAATCCTTATCGTCAAAATTCAATGTTAGTACATTTTGTATCAGGCTAGTTTGCCAAGTGAAGACGTCGCTATGTATATTCGCTTGTATCGCTGAATGCTGCAAGCTAGGGCTTTTTAATTCACTAAACAGCTTTAATTGCTGTGCTGCCCAATCAAACTGACTGGTTAACTTCCCCTTTATTGTCAGCTTATCATCCAATGCTTTGGGTAGCGTAATGCTGTGTCTGGCTAAAAAACTGCGCATTGGGGCAAAATCGAGGTTTATCTGACCCTTAAGTGCATCAGCTTGCGTAGTTAATTCGGCACTGAAGAAGTCTTGTCGCTGACCGATTGAAAAGGCTAACTGACGCGGGGCTATGGCGATTTGCCCGTGATATTTTTGTTGGAGTTGTTGATCACTGCTATTAACGGTAAAAGGCTGATAACTGAAATGATTGACTTTGACACTGTTGACTTTTAAATGAGTGGACAGCGGCTGGCTAATGAAATCGGCGATTAACTGATGTAAAGCCGCCGGGGTAAAGGGCGGTTCATCTTGAGTGGTGTCACTGATGGGTAGCACAGGTAACGCGGCTGTGCCTATTATATCTATATCATCTGCTTGCACTGCCTTAATGGTAAAGTTTGGCGACATTGCCCACACTAATGTGAGTCTGTGGATTTTAGCTGAGCCCAGTTGATGCTTGATACACGCCTGATGAATGGTCAAGTCCCAAGCTGAGTTGACTGAAAAATCGAGGCAATCGAGGGTGATATCGCCGCCTTTAATATAACTAATGGTCTCTTGTTCAACAGCTAGCTCGCTGAGGTAATGATTGGCGATTTGCTGTGCCAACTCATTACGAAAAAAGATAGCGCTAATGCTGGCAACAACAATAGTGATGAGCAGCACGATGAAGACGATTGATACGGTTTTAACCCAGCCCACTTATTTCTCCTGTCACTTTAATATGATTAGAAAAGCACAAATATGGTGAAAAAAGAACAGTGACATTAAAATGCCTGTTTGTCCATGTTGGCTTACAATCTTACCGATAACATTTGTTCAGAGAGGGTTGAGAGAAATTTGAATAAAAATTGAATAAATAATGAATAGTGAACAAATTTTGTTCAATGCTTGTTCAATGTTACAGCTTAGGAGAAAAACAGTGAACGTTATTTCTACCAAATAATTTCACAAAATTCTGATCAATATAATCTAGTTAACCAATATAGAGTTTTGTAAAAGTGAATAAGAAACCGGTATTAGGTATAATGTGAAACCATAAACTGGCAGATTATGGCGGCTCAGTAAGCATCTATTTTATCCATTTAAATTTGTATACAAAGAAATAATTGTCTTAGATTACCGTAAACTATAGTGCTTTGACATCACCGTTTTATTTTTTTACTGCCACCAAGGATTGTAAGAATTATGTAATAACAGCGTAACCTTAGACCATAGTCTGACCTTTTGGTCAAATTTATAGATGGAAGCTAAATGCGCCGTAAATCAGAGAATTAGCGTATAAGATCAGATAACTGGATCCATACACCAGTTGGGTTATGTTTTTTAACAAGCATATTAAATGCATCAAGATAGAATTCCCCTAAAGGTAATATTACACTAAAGCCAAATTGACAATTGATTTTTCTTGGCTTATGTTATCTAATCAGCACCAAGTGAAGGAATGCAGACAATATCAGAGTGACGCTGGCTAGTTTTTAGTGGCATGAATTCTGAGATTTCGGCGTAATATCCATCATTTAAATATTCATTTTTATTGCATAAGTATTCACTTTGTCCTTTGGGGTACGGTGATTTTTTTAATGGACTGGGAGTAGCTTAATGACAACACATTCAAAAACTATCCAGCGGTCTTGGCGTTTATCTTTACTCACCGTGTGCTGTTTTGGCATAACGGGGTGTTTTAGTGATAATGACCAACCGGCCGCGCCTGTCGTGGTGGAGCCACCACCACCGCCAGTAGTAGTTGACCCCTCATTACCAACAGGACCTACTTTTGGCGACTTGCCTGAAGGTCTTGTAGAAGCCAACCATGGCGCAATGGAAGGTGGACCGACTGGTACGCACCATGATACCAGTATTGAAAACTCTGTACCTGAAGGGCAGCAGCGAATTTCTATCGCTGGCGAATTCAACGTGCCGACCAATGGCGCTCCAAGCCCAATGTTTGGTGCAGATCCTTTCTCTCAACAGTTATTGCGTTTTGAAGAATTTGGTGCCGGTGCTCTGGATATGACCAAAACTGAAGCGCCAGCAGGTTGGCAGCCTATGCCAGCTGGTAGTGACGCACAAAGCAATCCAAATGGTACTGCGTTAGAAGGGTTCTTGACTCAAGAACTTTGGCCAATGCCGACCAGAGAAGCTAACGTTGTTGATCTGAACCCGTGGAAAACCCAAATTGAAGGGTATCTGGGGCGTGAAGTAGCAACACCACCAGCAGAAGGTCGTCCGCCAGGAGAAGGCTGGGCACATCAACGCTGGGATGAGTTCACACCGGAGCAGTACTTCCAGACAGCCACTACCGGTGGTCGTGTTAATGGAGGTTTCCGAGACGCTAAACAGGACCATGGTTATAACATGGGTGAGTTTGGTCCAGGTGGTCTTTACCATAACACCACTGGTGGCACTGGTTTTGATGGTACCACTGGCGGTATCCCAATCAAATTCCACCCTGACATGCCTGAGCAAAGTCGTGATGCGGTATGGACATTTGATGGTACTTTCCCACCTAAACTGTTAAAAGCGGTTTATGGCCAACCTGTCATGATGCGTCACTATAACGCTTTGCCAGTCGATGTTGCGGCTAACAAAGGTTTTGGTATTCACACCCTGACAACTCATGAACATAATGGTCACACCCCAGCAGAGAGTGATGGTTATGCCAATGCTTTCTTCTTCCCTGGGCAGTTCTACGATTATCGTTGGCCGATTCCTTTGGCTGGTAACGATTCAATCAATACTGACGCTTCAGATCCACGCGCAGGTGCGCCGGACGGTAATGGTGGCATCACCAATATCAAAGGTGACTGGCGTGAAACCATGAGTACTCACTGGTTCCATGATCACATGCTCGACTTTACTGCACAAAATGTGTACAAAGGTAGTGCGGCGATGATGAACTACTACAGTGCCCTTGACCGTGGTAACGAAGCACTGGATGACGGCGTTAACTTGCGTCTGCCTTCTGGTTCAGCAAACGACTGGGGTAACCGTGACTATGACGTAAACATTATGCTGGCAGAAAAAGCTTGGGATGATGAAGGTCAGTTATGGTTTAACCCGTTCAACATTAAAGGCTTTATCGGTGACGTGATGACCGTCAACTGGTTGTACAAGCCATATATGGAAGTTCGTGCGCGTAAATATCGTTTCCGTTTGCTTAACGCTTCTGTATCACGTTACTTCAAAGTAGCGTTGGTAAATCAGGACGGTGCACCGGTACCTTTCCATATGGTAGCGAATGACGGTAACATCATGGAGCACACGGTATTGTTTGAAAATGCCGAATTGCCAAGTCTGGGGATTGCTGAGCGTTATGACATTATCGTTGATTTCAGTACTTTTGAAGAAGGCGACAAATTGTACTTCGTCAACATGCTGCAACATAAAAACGGCCAAGTGGCTGACAAGCCTATCCCGCTTGCTGACATCGTAAGTGGCGCTTATGCGGCGACTACTGCTGATGACAATGGCGATGGTGTCGCTGACCGTTGGGTTGGTGGTGATCCGGTTGTTGGCAAGTTCCTTGAATTCCGCGTTAAAGCGTATTCAGGCGAAGATAAGAGTATTGATCCGGCGCAGTATGTTGCTGGTAAAAATAAACTCATCCCAATCCGCAGACCTACACAGGAAGAATTGGACGGCGCGTTACATCGTACTTTTGAGTTCGAAAGACAACCGACTGATGAAAAACCTTGGGTAGTTGAAACTGATGGTGGTAAAGGCTTCGGCATGGATCCACGTCGTCTGTCTGCTGCACCTACCAAAGATTCTGATGGTCTTGAAGTATGGCGTCTAGTTAACAGTGGTACTTGGAGTCATCCGGTGCACATTCACTTTGAAGAAGGTATCATCTTGCGTCGTGGTGGTGTAGAGCCGCCAGAATGGGAAAAATGGGCTCGTAAAGACGTTTATCGCATTGGTCCTCAAGAAGATAGTACTAACATCGTAGAAATCGCTTTACGATTCAGAGAGTTCGCTGGTACTTACATGGAACATTGTCACAACACTCAGCACGAAGATAACGCGATGCTGTTACGTTGGGATATTGAAAACCCAGGTCAAACCAAACTGATGCCTACGCCTATTCCTTCATGGGATGGTGTGACTTATGTTGATACTGTTGCTTTACCAACTGCTCGTACCGGTGACGGCACAGGTGAGTTTGGTCCAGTGATGGATCCTCTGTTCAAATGGCTTGATGCTGCGGTTGTAACTGAATTGGATAATATCCGTGATAATCCAATTGGTTCTGCTATTGAGGAGTCTGACAATGAGCGTGGTGCTATTACCATTCCATTAACCAAAGGTATCAATATTGACGCCGAAGGTAATGAAAGAGAAGTGTTCTTCGTTTTACACGATGTTTCTGATGAAGCGTTAGCTGAAGAATGGGGTATTGCATGGGCCGGTGGCTTAGTAGGTACTCCTGTAGCGGCGACTAGTGCTGCGACTTTCACTGACGAAGGTGGATGGATCATGCATGGTGACTTGCCTAATCCAGTAAGCTCACGCTTTGATACACCAGCAGATCAACCGCCACAAACGTTGACTAATGATTACTCACCACTACGTCGTGTTACTATCAATGGTAAAGATGTAATTGTTAACGCTTTCTATGTTAGCTGGGGTGATAATCACTGGGAACATTTGCGAATTGACCAATCTTGTACTGGCTTCCCTGATTTACCGGGTAACACTACTTGTCCGTACAATGGCGCACAGTTCGGTGGCTTTAACGCTTCGGGTCATACCTTAGCGATTGATACCACTGCTGAGGTTCCTAATGCAACGTTTAAACTGCACAAATCGTGGAGTGAAAAAGGTGACTATCTGCCGTATTACATCGTTGTTGATTCATGGCCTGCGGGACCTGCAAATAACATGGGTGTTATTTCAGTGAACAAACATGAGTTCTTAGCTGGTGCTGCTGTACCACTGGTTCAATTCATGCCGCCACAACCGTTGAACTCAAGCTATCCGCCAACGCCAGCTGATGGTAATGGCTTGTCTGGTGGTGGTCCGTTAGGTGGTCAGATTGGTATTCCGTCTTACTTCATGCCTGCGGCAGATTACAGCCCAATGTGGCACATCGGTTTCACTCATTGGTTAGAGCCTGCGACAGAAGTTGTTAAGAGCCTTGATCGACTGAAAGAGCTGCGTGCTGAGGGTAGAATTGAAATTGTAGAGTGGCCGGCTGCGGGTAATGCAGGCAAAAACAACTACAACTTCACTAACTTGTTGTCACCACATGTAGTTAACTGTCCAACACCAATTACGTTGGATGGTTCTATTCATGGTGTTCGTAATGCTGGCTTATTTGCCAAGAAAAACAAGTAATACGATACGTCTGAGACGTTAGTAAAAAAAGAACATCACGTTATTTAAAGATGTTCTAACGGGTCCGCAGTGAATAGCTTATTCATTCACTGCGGACCTTTTTATCATTATGCCACTAGAAATAGGAAGTACTATGCGAATGAAGCTTTGGCTGGCGACAGCATTTTTAATATTTATTACCAGCGCTGATAGTTTCGCTGCAAAATCGCGGTGGGGAGCCAGTTATTTTCCTAACCATACGCTGATTAATGAAGAAGGGAAAAAATTCAAATTCTTTGATGATCTGATCAAAGACAAAATTGTTGCGATTAACTTTATTTACACCACTTGTCCGGACTCCTGTCCGTTGGAAACTGCCCAGCTAATGCGGGTACAGAATATTATGGGTGACAGAATAGGCAAAGATGTTCATATCTATTCTATTACCATTGATCCTGATTTTGACACTCCCGAAGTGTTGAAAAAGTATAAAGAAAAATTTGGTGCCAACTGGAATTTTTTCACTGGTAACAAAAATGACATCATCAACATTCGTCGCAAACTCGGTTTATATATCGAAGAGATTCAGGATGGTTCTAACAATCATAACGTCAGCATGATCATTGGTAACCAAGCCACGGGTCAGTGGATGAAACGTTCACCGTTTGAAAACCCGCATTTGTTAGCTGAACAAATGGGCAACTGGTTGAATGGCTGGAAAGCGGCTCCGGTTGACGCTGATGATTATGCCAATGCCCCTGAGTTGCGAGCTATATCTAAAGGTGAGCAGTTGTTCCGTACTCGCTGTATGACCTGTCATACGGTGACTGGTAATGAATTACCGGGTGCTTTGGGACCTGACTTAAAAGGTGTTGTCGAGCGTCGTGAGCCAAGATGGTTGCTTAACTGGTTAAGAGCCCCAGATCAGATGTTGAAAAATAAAGATCCGATTGCGATGGAGCTGTTTGCCAAATATAACGAGTTGGCGATGCCCAATATGCGTTTAAACCAGTTGGAAGCCAGAGATCTAATTGGTTACCTCGCCGAAGAAAGTGAAGCGGTTGATAAGATGAAAGCTGGCAAAGGTAAAGGTCAACAAACGGTGATCACTGCCAAAGCCAACAAGCTTAAAGCTGAAAAAGCGCAGGGCGATTCAGTTGCCGTGATGAATGCTTGGGTTCGTGAGGCACATCCTAGCGACACCGTTAATGCTGGTTATTTCACTTTGTTCAACGTTGGTAATGCTGATTTGAACTTAATTAAAATCTCGTCAGCAGCGTTCAAAACCGTAGAAGTTCATGAAATGGCTCCGGTTGATGGTTTGATGCAAATGCGCGAAGTCGACAAACTGTTGATCCCCGCCAATGGTAAAATCAGCTTGGCACCGGGTGGTAAACACCTGATGCTGAAGCAGCCAATCAAGCATTTAATTGCGGGCGAGAAAGTTGATTTACAGCTGAGCTTTGCTTCTGGTCAAACCCAGACGGTGACCGTTAAGGTTGAGGTGAGATAACGCTTCGTCAGGTTATATTGTGTTACGAAAAGGGTGCGCATTGCGTGCCCTTTTTTGTTGTTGGCAGCGAGGTTACTATAACCGACCATGAGGGCGATTACGTTGCCAAGGGAATTACGAAGCGTAGTTATAATCTAATTAAAATTGGTGTAATGGGTCGCTATGCAATGGTGGGTTACGCTATATTCGTGCCGAATAAATTCTAATCCACCCTACGGTATTTCATCGACAGTTTTGGGGTTTATTAAATTTTTATTTCTTAGTCAAAAACGAGCTATCGAATAAAATGGACTTTAAGAAACCGGGCCGCTATCCTGTAGCCCTTTCTAACAATCATGATTTTTGCTAGGACTTCTTATGTCTTTGACCTCAAATACTGACGGCTCTGTTTTATTTAATAGTACCACGCCTTTTATCCTTGATAACGGGGATGTATTGCCGCAGTGGCAACTATGCTTTGAAACTTGGGGTCAGTTATCAGCGAAAAAAGATAATGTGGTGATCATTCATCATGCTTTAAGTGTTGGTAGCCATGTTACCAGTAGCGAATTAAATCCGGGCAAAGGTTGGTGGCAAGAGATGGTTGGACCGGGTAAAGCCGTTGATACCGACCGTTTTTATGTCATTTGTATTAACAATTTGGGTAGTTGTTTTGGCTCTTCTGGTCCGGTCAGCATTAATCCTGCGACGGGTGAGCAATGGGCCAGTGATTTTCCTCAGGTCAGTATGAAAGATATGGCTGCCACACAAAAATTGTTGTTAGACTACCTTGGGATTGAACGTATCTATGCGGTTATTGGTAACTCAATGGGGGCCATGGTATCGCTGAGTTGGGCGGTCGAATATCCACAAATGGTTGAGCGTTTGATGCTGACCTGTTCTTCTTATAAAGCTTACCCTGCCAACATCGCAAATCGTCATATTCAGCAAGAAGCTATTCGTATTGACCCGGCCTTTAATGGCGGGCGTTATGCCCCTGATGACCACCTAGGTGGTTTTCGTCTTGCCCGTAAACTCGGTTTGTATACTTATCGCAATGCAGCTGAATGGAATCGTCGTTTTAATAGCTTCGGTAATGAAGATATGAAGGATGACGAAATCAATCGCTATATGGATCACAATGCTGAGAAGTTTTGCCAGTCGTTTGATGCTAATACTTACCTGACCTTAACCACTGCAATGGACCATTACGATGTGACCAAAGGTTATGATTCTGTAGTGGCTGCGTTTAGTCGTATTACTGCCGAAACGACAGTGATTTCAGTTGAATCGGATATTTTGTTTACCCCGCAACAGCAAGAAGAACTCTACGCCTGTTTGCAACAGGGAAGCGTCGATAGCGAATATATTAATCACCACTCACAATATGGTCATGACGCCTTTTTGGTCGAAATTAAACGATTCAGCGGCTATGTCTGCGATTTTTTGGTTGGAGATTGCACCAAGTGGCGCGAGGCAGAAGTGGCAAATAAGGCGAAGAGCTTGTAGACGAGTTATTGGACCACCACGGTGGTCCCTATGTTGCTTCCATTAGTGGGTGTCCAATCATTTTCACCGTGTTCAATTACCTGTCAGAGTATACAATGGAATATTTACGTAACCTAAAAGGAAACGTAAAATTTTCGTTAGTTTGTTGAAAACCCCAGTTAAAGACCCATCTATAAATCAGCCCCCTGTCTGAGGAAAAATAATCATGCGATTAGATCGGTTAACCAGTAAATTACAAATTGCCATTTCTGATGCCCAATCTTTGGCCCTTGGCCGTGATCATCAATTTATTGAACCGATCCACTTGATGTATAGCTTACTAAATCAGGATGGTAGCTCGGTACGTTCATTGTTAACCCATATTGGAATTAATGTTAATGACTTGCACTCGAAGCTGTCTCAGGCATTGGATCGACTGGCTAAAGTCGAAGGTGTCGGCGGCGATGTGCAGTTATCACAAAACCTAGTGTCGATTATTAATCTGTGTGACAAGTATTCGCAAAAGCGTAATGATAAATATATTTCTAGCGAAATTTTTGTACTGGCAGCGACCGAAGATAAAGGCGTATTGGGCGATATTCTTCGTCTGACTGGTTTGAATCGGAAAAACGTCGAAACCAGTATAGAAGCAATCCGGGGCGGTCAGAGTGTTGATGACCCTAATATTGAAGATATGCGTCAGGCGCTGGAAAAATACACCCTAGATTTAAATATTCGTGCAGAGCAGGGCAAATTGGATCCGGTCATTGGCCGAGATGAAGAAATTCGCCGAACCATTCAGGTGTTACAACGCCGAACCAAGAATAACCCGGTGTTGATTGGCGAGCCGGGTGTGGGTAAAACGGCGATTGCCGAGGGGTTGGCGCAACGTATTGTTAATGGTGAGGTGCCTGAGGGCTTAAAACACAAACGGGTGCTGTCATTGGATATGGGCGCATTGGTGGCCGGAGCTAAGTTTCGGGGAGAATTTGAAGAGCGCTTAAAAGCGGTGCTGACTGAATTGTCCAAAGAAGAAGGTAAGGTGATTTTGTTCATTGACGAAATCCACACCATGGTAGGCGCTGGTAAAGGCGAAGGAGCAATGGATGCAGGTAATATGCTTAAACCTGCGCTAGCTCGGGGAGAGCTGCATTGTGTTGGAGCCACCACCACCGATGAATATCGCAAATATATTGAAAAAGATGCGGCGTTAGAACGTCGTTTTCAAAAAGTCATGGTAGAACAACCGGGTGTCGAAGATACCATCGCTATTTTGCGTGGCCTCAAAGAACGTTATGAAATTCATCACTCGGTCGAAATCACCGATAACGCGATTGTCGCCGCTGCTAATTTATCCCACCGTTATATCGCTGATCGCCAATTACCGGATAAAGCCATCGATTTGATTGATGAAGCGGCGTCAAGTATCCGAATGCAAATTGACTCCAAACCAGAAGAGCTAGACAGGTTGGAGCGGCGGATCATTCAGTTGAAATTGGAAGAAAATGCGATCGCCAAAGAAACCGATGAAGATACGGTAAAACGCTGTGGACTCATTCGCGAAGATATGTTGGGACTGGATCTGCGCTTCAATGAGCTGGATGAAATTTGGCGAGCAGAAAAAGCCGCTCTACAAGGTACGCAAAATATTAAAACTGAGCTCGAACAGCTGCGGCTGGATTTTGAGGTTGCCAAGCGAGCCCGTGACTTACAGCGCATGTCTGAATTGCAATATGGTCGTATTCCCGAGCTGGAGAAAAAACTCGATTTGGCTGCTCAGGTCGAAATGCAGGATATGCGCTTGCTGCGCCATAAAGTCAGCGAGAATGAAATTGCTGATGTATTGGCGCGATGGACTGGCATTCCTGTGGCTAAAATGCTCGAAGGTGACCGAGAGAAGTTGCTGCGGATGGAAACTGAGATCCATCAGCGGGTCATTGGCCAAAATGAAGCGGTTAGCGGAGTATCTAATGCGATTCGTCGGAGTCGGGCAGGGTTGTCAGATCCCAATCAGCCGATAGGCTCCTTTATGTTTTTGGGGCCTACCGGTGTTGGTAAAACTGAATTAACCAAGGCATTGGCGGCGTTTTTATTTGATACCGAAGAGGCGATGATCCGCCTCGACATGTCGGAGTTTATGGAGAAACATTCTGTCGCTCGGTTGATTGGTGCACCACCAGGGTACGTCGGTTACGACGAGGGTGGTTATTTAACCGAAGCGGTGCGGCGTAAACCTTATTCGGTGATTTTATTTGATGAAATCGAAAAAGCCCATAGTGATGTCTTTAATGTGCTGTTGCAGGTGCTTGATGATGGACGCTTGACTGACGGTCAGGGCCGCACGGTGGATTTTAAGAATAGTGTGATCATTATGACCTCGAATTTGGGCTCTGAGTTGATTCAGGAGGCGTTTGATCGACGCAGTGAGATCACCGGTGAGGTCGGTGTTGATGACAAGGCGTTTGGTAAAGAGTTTGAGCAAGTTAAAGATGCGGTGATGAATGAGGTGTCTGAGCATTTTCGACCAGAGTTTATCAATCGAATAGACGAAACCGTAGTGTTTCATCCGTTGGCTATCGAACAGATTAAGTCGATTGCCAATATCCAGTTAAAGGGTCTCAAAGCGCGGTTGGAGAGCAAGGGCTATCAATTGCGGATCACCGAAGCGGCATTAAGAAAATTGTCCGAAGCTGGTTTTGACCCGGTATATGGGGCGAGGCCGTTGAAACGGGCGATCCAACAAAATGTTGAAAATCCTTTGGCGCAAGCGATTTTGGCGAACAAAATCGCCAGTAACACTATTTTGTTGTTGGATTGCCAGGATGGAAAATTAAAAATTAAAAAATCAGCCAAATAGAACGGGTTTTTTTGCCCATATGGTCAAGCTTTTGATTGAAAAGTCTTTTTTAATCCCCACATGTAGTAGATTAAACGTGGCTGATTAACAACTATATTGAGATCAAGTGTTGAATAATAAATTGCAGTATTTGTCCTTACCCGAAAACCTGAATGCGGTGTGCGGGATCAGAAGGGGGATCGAAAGGGAAACGTTAAGATTTCGACCGGATGGTGGGCTGTCTCAAGAGCCGCATCCGGCGGTGCTTGGCAGTGCATTGACCCATCCATACATTACCACCGATTACTCAGAAGCCTTGCTGGAGTTTATTACGCCAGCGGGCAAAAACGCCCGTGAAACGATTAATCAGCTGACGGATATTCATCGTTATGTGGTTAAAAACCTCGGTGATGAGTATTTGTGGCCATTGAGTATGCCTTGTTATGTTGAAAGTGAGGATGATATTCCATTGGCTCAATATGGTAGTTCTAATATTGGCAAAATGAAGCATCGCTATCGTCAGGGCCTCAAGTATCGTTATGGCAGCACCATGCAGGTGATCTCGGGGATCCATTTCAACTTGTCGTTTTCTGATGCCTTGTTTAAAACACTGGCGATAGAGCAAGGGTTAAAAGATACTTCACAAGATTTTCAGTCTGATCAGTATCTGGGATTAATCCGCAATTTTAAACGTTATGCTTGGTTGCTGACTTATTTGTATGGTGCATCACCAGCCTTGTGTGGATCGTTTATTGGCGAACAAACCAATGCTTATCCGTTTGAAAGCGTAGGCAAAGGCAGTTTATATTTGCCTTATGCGACGTCATTGCGCTTGAGCGATTTAGGTTATACCAATAACGCCCAGGCGAGCTTGAATATCAGCTATTCGAGTCTTGATGAATATGTTGCCGGGTTACGCAAGGCGATAAAAACCCGATTGCCAGAATATCAGCTTGATGACGATAATAGTGAAGGACATCAACAGCTTAATAGCAATATTCTGCAAATTGAAAACGAATACTATTCACCAGTCAGACCAAAAAGAACCACTGAGTCAAATGAAAAACCGACTGATGCGTTGGCCCAACGGGGCATTGAGTACGTTGAGATCCGCTCGATGGATATCAATCCGTTTTCAGCTGTCGGTATCACGCTAGAACAAATGCATTTTCTTGATGTGTTTTTATGCTTTTGCTTGCTTAAAGACAGCCCGGCACTAGTCGGCGCTGAAAGTGGCGCTGCTGAGGCTAATTTCAACAAAGTCATTCTACAAGGCCGTGAGCCGCAACTGACGCTGCAACACAACGGTGCAGAGCATTTGTTAAGTGAGTGGGGCAATGAGCTGTTTGATGAGCTTGAAGCGGTTGCTACGTGGCTTGATAAGGCCCATCAAACTGAGCATTATCAAGCGGTAGTTAGTGAACAGCGAAAAAGCATTGATGATCCAGATTTGACCTTATCTGCGCAATTCCTCAATGAGCTTAGACGCGATAACATGGATAACGGTCATTGGGGTATCACTCAGGCTAAAGCCAATAAAGAAGCGTTACTGAAAGTGATACCAACGGTGTTTGACGATGAGGTGATGGCAGAGCAAACAGAGTTGTCACGAGTAAAACAGCGGGATATCGAACAAGCTGATACGGTCGATTTTGAGACCTTCTTGGCAAATTACTTTGCCGGTTAAATGCTGGACCTGTATTGTTTAAAGAACGTCAGTTAAACAGACAAAAAAAAGCGCGATTGGGATATCGCGCTAAAATAGTATATCTAGGGATGAACATACTACAAAACTGTTACAGTAATTCAGACGATCAAACTCGACAAAAGTTCATAATAAAATGATAAAAACTGCAAATAAATTCAAAAAAATCACAAAGTCTTTATTAATCATTGGGTTATCCTTCATAACAATTTCATGCGCAACCCCGCCGCCAAAGAATATTAACAACATTTGTGAGATATTTGAGCAACGATCCGATTGGTTTGATGCCGCCGCCGATACCGAGAAAAAATGGGGAGTACCTATTCAAGTTCCTATGGCAATGATGTATCAGGAAAGTTCTTTTAAAGAAGACGCTCAACCTGCGATGGAATACTTTCTTGGCTTTATTCCGTTGGGGCGTCCGAGTACGGCGTATGGCTATTCTCAAGCTAAAACCATGACGTGGAAAGATTACATCAGAGAATCCGGTAATTCTGGTGCTGATCGGGATGACTTTGAAGATGCGATTGATTTTATGGGTTGGTTTATTTACAAAACCCAAAAGATTAATGGCGTGTCAAAGTGGGATGCTTTTGGTCAATACCTTAATTATCACGAAGGGTGGGGCGGCTATAAACGCAAGACCTACAAGAAAAAACAGTGGCTGGTGGCGGTATCAAAGAAGGTCAGAAACCGCGCCGCAATGTATTCAAAACAACTTAAAGGTTGCCGTAAAGATTTAGAATCTGGTTGGTGGTTCTGGTGATATGGCTGAGGTTTGCTATCGTTCAGTAATCACAGTTCGACATTGGGATAACTTGGGACAACAATGCTAAAATCCGCCAATACCGTTTATATTAAAAAACTAGTCCATGATCACACCGGTGTACTGATCCCCAAAGGCAAGGAAATGCTGATCAGTTCTCGACTTAGTGGACTGGTGTCTAAATCGGCTTATTCGTCTGTGGATGAGCTGTTAGAGCAGTTACGTGCTGGTGCTGCTAGAGACTTGCTGACGCAAGTGCTCAACGCCTTAATGACCAACGAAACCCGGTTTTTCCGCGAACCTTACATGTTTGACTTACTCAAAGATATTTTACTCCCCAGACGAGTCGAAGCTAATGGCGGCGGTCAAGCTAACTTGAACATTTGGTCTGGTGCCTGTTCCAGTGGTCAAGAAGTCTATAGTATCGCCATTACTCTAGCAAAGAGTGAACGGGGTGGTGATTTTCTCAGAGGAACTGGTCACAAGCTGTTTGCTAGTGATGTGTCTGAGTCAGTGCTGAATAAAGCTAAGCAGGGGAGCTACAATGACTTTGAGTGCGGGCGGGGGTTAAATGCAACCGATTGGCTGGAATACTTCACCCCATCGGTGTCAAATGAATGGACGGTTAACAGCAACATCAAGCGCCAAATCAGCTTCAAATCGATTAACCTGATTAAATCGCTGCCGCATTTGCCGCAGATGGATATTATTTTCTTGCGCAACGTACTGATTTATTTTGACGATCAACACAAAACCGAAGTATTGCAAAAAATTAAAAACCAACTTAAACCCGGTGGTTTTCTGGTGGTTGGCACCGGAGAATCACCAGATCATTATGTATCGTCATTTAACCCAGTTAAACAGGGTCGCTGCATTTTTTATCAGCGAAACAGTTAATTACGTGTAGCCTGCTCTTCTTCTGTCTCTTCACTTCTTGCCTGAGGCATGATCCTCACCATCTTGATCACGTTGTCATTGACTTCGATGATCTCGATGGGATAACCAGCGAGTCTCAGACTGACATTGGTTTTGGGAATGTCTTCGAGGTATTCGACGATCAGGCCGTTAAAGGTTTTAGGACCATCGATAGGAAACTGCCAATTCATCTCTTTGTTGGTATCACGGATATTGGCACCGCCATCGACTAAAAATGAGCCATCCTGCTGTGAATGGATCTCATCACTGGCAGTGGGTGTCATTGTTGTCGTAAAGTCGCCCACAACCTCCTCTAGGATGTCTTCTAGCGTGACCAAACCCTGAATGTCACCGTACTCATCAACGACCAGTCCGATGCGTTCTTTGGACTGCTGAAACTTAAACAGTTGGGTATTGAGTGAGGTGCCCTCGGGGATGAAATAAATCTCTCTCACCGCTCGTAGCAAGGTGGCTTTGGTGAATTGTTCTTTAGCCAGCAAGCGTAGTGCATCGCGGCTATGAATAAAACCGACGGCATCGTCAACATTATCCCGATACAACAATAAGCGAGTGTGTTGGGCGTGAGTGAGTTGCTTTGAAATGATTTTCCAGCTGTCGTTGATATCAATGCCCATCACTTCGTTACGGGGGATCATGATGTCTTCGACATTGATTTTTTCTAAATCCAGCAGATTGACCAACATGCTTTGATTGCGTTTGGGCAGTAAGGCACCGGATTCGTTAACCACTGTTCTTAACTCTTCGCTACTGAGGCTATGGTGTTCTCGTTGCTCCGCACTGATGCCAAACAATGAAATAAAGCCATTGGTGATGATATTGAGCATCACTACCAGCGGTTTAAGTACGATCAACAAGAATTTGAGGATAAACGAACTGGGGTAGGAGATTTTTTCTGGATGTAACGCGGCTAACGTCTTTGGCGTTACTTCGGCAAAAATCAGCACGACAAAAGTCAATGCAATGGTAGCTGCAAGAATACCAGCATCGCCATATAAGCGTTGCCCGATGATAGTTGCGATAGCTGAGGCGGCGATGTTAACCAGATTATTACCAATCAGAATAAGGCCGATGAGCTGGTCTGGTTTGGCGAGTAATTCACTGACCCGCATGGCCCCGCGATGGTTTTGTTTTTCCAGATGTTTCAAGCGATAACGGTTGATTGACATTATGCCTGTTTCGGAGCTCGAAAAGTAGGCGGAAAGAAAAATCAAAGCCCCTAAAATTAGAAATAGGGTGCTCGTCGAGATACTGTCCAATGAGTGTTTGTCCTGTCGTTGTGATGGCTATTAAAGTGCTTTTTATTACTGCACTTAAGGTAATAACTAAGTTAGTTGTATTAAGTATTATGTAACGCGGTCACTGTCAAGAAAAAACATGAAATCCGGCAATTTAAGCCTGATTTTGCCGCTATTTGTAAGGCAAATACTATTTTGGCTATCGTCTTGGTTTAAAATCGACCAAGAATGATTTCACGGACAAAACGACTGCCAAAATAAGCCAGTGTCAATAAAACCGCACCAGTTAAGGTTCCCCATACTGCATTTTTTCCCCGCCAGCCACGAAATCGGTGGCCAATAATGAGGATCACATAGACCATCCAAGCCAGCATCGACAAAATGGTTTTATGGGCAACGGTACGGGCAAACATATTATCGAGATAAACAAAGCCGCTCAACAATGCCAGTGATAATAAAGCGGTACCGATGGTGAGTAAACGAAACTGCTGTTTTTCAACTTGCATCAGTGGCGGAAAATGACAATTGACCACAGACAAATCTTTACTTTTGAGTTTGGTATTAATGTATTGAAATTGGATCGCGTATAGTGTTGCAATAATCAACACGCAATAAGCCAGTAACGATAAGGCGATATGGCTGGTGAGTGGCCAATTAGTTAAAACGTGTTGCATCATCACATGGGTTGGAAAAAATAGCGTTAACAATTGGATTAATGCCGAGAAGCCATAAATGATCGACAGTAAAAACGGCGCAGGATGTTTAATGGTGGCGACACTGACCGATAGGGAGATAGCCAGACAAACCAGAGAAATCACATTGATCAGACTAAAGTCCTGTCCGTCTGGAGTAATAACCACTAAACCAATAAATAGCGCGTGGGGGATCATCGCCGCGCCTGACAGTTGCAGCACTCTTTTAAAGTCAATACCATCGACATGAAACAGCCGTCTGAGCAAGGTGGCGGTCGCCAACAGGTAAAAGGCCATAGAAACAATTACAAGTGAGTTTTGTAACATCCGTTTTCCACAAGATTTGAAGTTATTATTCGCCATATTGTATGGCAAATGAAATGCGTTGCAAGGATAAACTTCTGTTCGCTTACCCTTGAAATCCTACCAGTTAGCCCCAACTTAACGCACAACGAACAACAGGGTAAATGGTATTATACGGGGTCAGATGTTAAATCCAGATGAAATCCAAATTAGAAATAGCACCAAAATTGCCCTCAAAGGGTTTGCCGATAAAGTGACCTTTTTTAGTTTTAACGGGATCAGTGATGGCGAAGAGCATGTTGTACTGGGTTTAGGTGATTGGCAGAATACGCCAGTGCCTATGGTACGTTTGCATTCGGAGTGTTTAACCGGTGATGTTTTTGCCTCACAAAAATGTGACTGTGGTGCACAATTGCAAGAGTCAATGGAGCGAATTTATCGCCATGGCGGCTTTTTGGTGTATTTACGTCAGGAAGGACGGGGCATTGGTTTATATAACAAATTGGATGCCTACCGTTTGCAAAGTGAAGGGCTTGATACTTATCAGTCTAATGAAATGCTCGGGTTTGCTGATGACTTGCGTGAATACGATGTGGCTGCGGGCATGTTAAAAGCCTTGTCAGTGAATAAAATTAAACTATTGTCGAATAATCCGGATAAAAAGCAACAGCTGCAACATCATGGTATTGAGATCACCGAGCAAATGAACACCGGGATTTTCTGCACCGTGCATAACCGTAGTTATTTGCAAACTAAAGCCAGTAAAAGTGGCCATGACATCAATTTTTCTGAGGCCACTGTCACCCGGTTAACCCCGCAACAGCCGATCCTCAAAGCGATGTAAAAAACGATGTAAAAAGTGATGTAAAATCAATAATACGCAGGACTGGTTGATTTAACCCGACACGGGTATAATGTCGGCCAATATTCTCCTGCCAACCAGTTGGAACCGAGTAAATGTTTGAGAACTTATCTGATCGTTTATCCAAAACGTTACGTAATATTAGCGGCAAAGGCCGCCTGACCGAAGACAATATCAAAGAAACCTTGCGTGAAGTCCGTTTGGCTTTACTCGAAGCCGATGTCGCCTTACCTGTTGTTAAAGACTTTGTGGCTAAGGTTAAAGAGCGTGCGGTTGGTATCGAAGTCACCAAAAGCCTGACCCCCGGTCAGGTATTTATCAAAATCGTGCAGGGTGAACTCGAAAGTGCCATGGGCGATGCCAATGCTGAATTGAACCTTGCGGCTCAACCGCCAGCGGTAGTGTTGATGGCAGGTTTGCAAGGGGCGGGTAAAACGACCACAGTAGCCAAGCTAGCCAAATATCTTAAAGAGCGTGAAAAGAAATCGGTCTTGGTGGTTTCTGCCGATGTTTATCGTCCAGCGGCGATCAAACAGCTTGAAACCCTAGCGACAGAAGTTGACGCCGAATTCTTCCCCAGTTCCATTGAACAAAAACCGATTGATATCGCCAACAACGCGATTGATCATGCGCGCAAAAAATTCTTCGATGTGGTAATTATTGATACCGCTGGTCGTTTGCATGTTGATGACAACATGATGAACGAAATCAAAGATTTACACGCCAATGTTAAGCCAGTTGAAACCCTGTTCGTGGTTGATGCCATGACAGGTCAAGATGCTGCTAATACAGCTAAAGCGTTTAACGATGCGTTACCGTTGACTGGTGTGGTATTAACCAAAGCCGATGGTGATGCCCGTGGTGGTGCGGCGTTGTCTATTCGTCACATTACTGGTAAGCCGATTAAATTTATCGGTATGGGCGAAAAAATCGATGAACTGGAGCCCTTCTATCCCGATCGTATTGCTTCTCGAATCCTTGGTATGGGTGACGTACTGTCACTGATTGAAGAAGTTGAACGTAAGGTCGACAAGCAAAAAGCCGAGAAACTGGCCAAGAAAGTGATGAAGGGTAAAGGTTTTACCCTAGAAGACTTTCGTGACCAGCTGGTGCAAATGCGCAGCATGGGCGGCATGATGTCGATGATGGATAAAATGCCGGGCATGGGACAAATGTCAGCTCAGGTCAAAGGCCAGATGAACGATAATCAGTTTATCCAAATGGAAGTGATCATCAACTCAATGACACCCAAAGAGCGTGAGCGTCCAGACATTATCAAAGGTTCACGTAAACGTCGTATCGCGGCGGGCTCTGGCACACAAATTCAAGACGTTAACCGTCTGTTGAAGCAGTTCACTCAAATGCAAAAAATGATGAAGAAAATGGGCGGCGGCGGGATGAAGAAAATGATGCGCTCGGTCGGTGGGATGAAAGGCATGATGCCCGGTGGTGCTGGTGGTATGATGCCGCCAGGGGGAATGCCGCGTCGTTAGGAAAGTAAAAAGTGTAGGGTTTGATGCTGTGGGCACGTTTTATCGTGCTCACAATTACGTCGCTAAAAACTCCGTCATATCTTCATTATCAACACGCTGATAAATCTCTTCTACCGACAAATTCAAATCAATTGATTCAAAATGAATGGTATCGCCGAGCGTATAGTGGCGAGATACCCAACCATCTGTTCTTCTGAGGACCTCAATAGAGGCAAATTCCTGCTCAACCAAAACATACTCCTCCAGTGAAGGGATATTGATATAACTCAGCAGTTTTGTTCCCTTGTCCATGTGGCGTGTTGATCGTGAGATCACTTCAACGATGATTTTAGGTTTTTTCGCATAGAGGGAGTCGGATGGGCTTTCATCGTCACAATCGACGACAACATCAGGGTAAAAATAGTTACTCGCAATGCTGACTCGTGCATCCCAACTGGGCTCACAAGGTTTGTCTTTTAAATAAGTGTGTAACAGGCTAAAAATATTACCAGATAATATTCGGTGGTTCTTGCTGGCACCGGACATCGCATAAACATAGCCATTGACATATTCGTGTTTTATTTCACTATTGAGTTCAGTAGTTAAATATTCTGTTTCGTCAATGGTTTGGGCTTTTCTGGCAATAGGCATATTAGCGGTCTTTTAGGTTGATGGCCTTTACGTCATTTTATTTTAGCCAATGGCGGTGTTGATGTCATTGTTATCTCTCAACATATACGAGGTTGAAACCTCGTATATGGCGTAGACGAGAATTCATTTTCGTTTTTCAAACGTCGAATTACTCAATCCCTCGCAACAACGCATTAATCCCCACTTTCTCACGGGTCTTTGCATCCACTTTCTTAACGATAATTGCCGCATTCAAACTGTATTTACCGTCTTTTGACGGTAAAGTGCCAGCAACCACCACTGAACCCGCAGGGACTCGACCGTAATAGGTTTCGCCAGTTTCGCGGTCGTAAATGCGAGTGCTTTGGCTGATATAAACCCCCATGGAAATGACCGAACCCTCTTCAACAATAACCCCTTCAACAATCTCTGAGCGGGCACCGATGAAACAGTTGTCTTCGATAATGGTTGGATTGGCCTGTAGCGGCTCTAGTACGCCGCCAAT
Organism: Alteromonadaceae bacterium; assembly: GCA_965277695.1. Taxonomy (GTDB): domain Bacteria; phylum Pseudomonadota; class Gammaproteobacteria; order Enterobacterales; family Alteromonadaceae; genus JABSOG01. The sequence continues at coordinate 2,429 of CBDIDQ010000102.1, read as the reverse complement.
GCCGGCACCGCCAGATAGATGAACATTCTTGCCAATTTGCGCACAGGAGCCGACTGTGGCCCAAGTGTCGACCATAGTGCCATTACCGACATAAGCACCGATATTGACGTAAGAAGGCATTAAAATCACATTTTTGCCGATAAAACTGCCTTTTCTTGCCATCGCCAGTGGCACTACGCGCATTCCCTCGGCTTGAAAACGTTCAGCCTCATAATCGGCGAATTTCATTGGTACTTTATCCCAATAGCGGGTTTCTCCGGATTGGATCACCGCGTTGTCTCTGATCGCAAAAGACAACAATACGGCTTTTTTCAACCATTGGTGAACGACCCATTCACCAGCGACTTTTTCTGCGACTCGGGCTGCGCCTGTATCAAGTAAATTTAGAGCCTCATCCACTGATTGCTTTACTTCTTCACTGACAGTCGAAGGGCTAATGTTCTGACGGTTGTCAAAAGCGACTTCGATAATTGTTTTTAAACTTTGCATTAAGGCTCTCTGTTAAGGGTTTTCTGTTAATTACTTGGTGTCAATTACTTTTGTTGTGTTTTTGGGTATTTAAACATAATCATTAATCAATTATCCTTGCTCGCTAGCAGGCAAGTTTTTGACTTTGCTGTTAATTGCTAATTTGGCTAAGCGTTAAGCCGTCATGTGTGTCAACTTCTCAGTTAAAATATCACGCAGCGCTTGTTGCTGCTCTGGCGTCAATGCTCTTTGTTCGATGTTCGATAGCACAAACATATCCTCCGCTTTCTCGCCAATGGTGGTGATTTTGGCAGAATGGATACTGACCTGACACTGCTTGAATATTTGGCCAATATGAACCAATAAACCCGGGGTATCCAGCGCGGTAATTTCTACAGCGGTGGTGACTTTGCTGTTCGATGGCAAAAAGTCGATTTTGGGTTTGATGGTAAATTGCTTGATTTTACGTGAGGCTCGTTGTGGTCGAAAACGCTTTCTGCGGTCACCCTGAAGACTCATCAGCAAGGCTCGCTCAATATTAGCGGCACGGGTGGCGGTTTTGATTGGCTGACCATCTTTTTCTAATACAATAAAAGTATTCATGGCGTAATCGTCTTTGCTGCGCATCAACTGAGCATCAAGAATACTGAGTTTTTTATCGTCCAGTGCCGAGACTACGCTGATAAACATATCCGGTTGTAATGGATAATAGATAAATATCGGGGTGCCGCCGCGCATCGCGGTTTGATTAACCAAAATGAGCGGTTTAGAAATGTCGTGTTGCTCAATAATACTGGCCGTGTGCCAGCAAATCTGTTCGGCACTGTAATGGGCAAAGTAATTGGCTGGCAGATGAGACCACAATTCGCTGACCTCTTGCTCGTCAAACTCTTGTTTTAATAATAACCTCATGGCATCGGCTCGCCTGTCTCTGATAGCAGCCCGAATGTCTAGGGGTTTTTCGACGCCTCGACGCAAGGCTTTTTGAGTGAATAAATACAGATCGGCAAATAGCGAGGCTTTCCAGCTGTTCCACAAAGTATCGTTGGTGGCGCAAACATCCGCGACTGTTAAACAATAAAGGTAATCGAGTCGAACTTCTTCACGAACCAGTTCGGCAAAATCTTTGATGATTTGTGGATCGTAAATATCTTTGCGTTGTGCGATGGTTGATAGCAACAGATGGTTTTTCACCAACCAAGCCAGTAATTTTGTATCAAATTGACTAAGCTGATGAACTCGTGAAAACTCCTCGGCATCAATTGCGCCTAATTCTGAGTGCATCCCGCCACGCCCTTTGGCAATATCATGGAACAATGCCGCCAAAAATAATAACTCGGGTTTCGCCAGACGAATAGCCACTTCGTGACACAAAGGGAAGGCGGTACTGGTGCTTTTTTCAAAAAAGTGAGCGCTGTTTTGCAGCACTTTAATGCTATGTTCATCGACCGTATAGGCATGAAACAAATCAAATTGCATCTGGCCGACAATTTGTCGCCACCAAGGTAAATAAGCCGCCAAAATGCCGTGTTTGTGCATCAACTTTACTGCGTTGAGCATTCCGGTGGGCTGTTTGAATATTTTAATGAATAGCCGCTGGCAGGCTTCAAAATCTTGTAAATCCCCCAACACCCGATTTCTGAATCGGCGTAATTGGCGAATGGTGGTTGAGTGAATACCTTTAATATCTTGTCTTTGAGAAAGATAAAGAAACAGTTGTAATACATTATGGCGCTGAAAAAATACATCGTCGTGACGGGTTTGGATCAGCTGTTCATTGAGCTGATAATTGTCGTCAACGATTTCAATAACAGGATTATCGTTACTGCCTAAAATAGTCACTTCATAATGGTTTAATAGCATTTCATTGAGTTCAATAACGCGCTGCAATACCATAAACAGCCGTTTCATCATTCGTTCAACTGATACCTTGCCGTGATTGCCAAAACCAAGTCTGTCGG
>CBDIDQ010000101.1:0-51314 GCA_965277695.1 Alteromonadaceae bacterium | reverse complement strand
TGGCATTTTTCCATACTGTTTTTTGTCCTGCTAACCCATCGCCAAACTTGTAGGATGATTGGTCTGTTTGGGGATCATAAATACGTGAAAACCAGTTTTGTGGTCGTCCTTTGGGAAAGGCAAACAGCCACTCTTCAACGATGTGGTACTTAGTTGCCGCAAAGCCATATTGATATCGCACCCCTTCGCTGATAAAGACCATTTCAAATTCGCTGGGCGCATCAACACTATCATCATCAAACAAAAATGGCGTGATGGGGATTTCATCTCCCACCTGACTAGCTGAGGCTGAGGTTTTAACGATAGATTTCATATCCTGAATAGCGTTAATAATGTTTGACTTACCAGCGGCATTGGCACCGTAAATGGCCGCAGAGCGCAGTAGTGACACACTTGCCGGGGCGGTGGGAATAAAGCTGTTAGATGCTTGTAGCTCATCTCCTTTTGCCTTGGCAAGACTAAATACCAGCTCGTCTTTGATAGAGCGGTAATTTTTGGCGGTGAATTCAATCAGCATGATAACTCCCTGTTTAATTCGTGATATTTGACATATATAGCCAATAATAGCTATTTAATCAGCTATGTAAATGAATAACTTCGATTTATGGGATTAAATTGTCAAAAAGTGTATTTAAATCGCTATCATGCTGATATTGAGGATTAACCTTCCTGTTGCGCCTCCAACTTATGCGCGACAAACTTATCATAAAACAATAAACCAATCGCCGAAGCCAAACCAATCGCGGCAAACATATACCAGAACCATTCTGGGCGATTGAGGGTTTTGGCAAAGTAGTCATAACCGACGCCTGACAATAAACCGCCAATTAAAAAGCCAAACGCCGAAGACAAGTAGAGGTAGCCTTGATACATCGCTGACTGGTCTTTGGGCATTACCATGGCGATGTATTCCATCGATTTGGGCGAGGCTAGCATCTCTCCGATGGAGAAGACTAAAACGCTGGCGGCGACTGTGCTGCCGGCAATCATCATTGATGGTGCCGCACCGAGTAATATATAACTCACCGATAACATTAAGGTGCCAGCAATCAACACATGGAAGGTCTTGAAGCGGGCGGCAAACTGACTGACAAATAACTGCAAAATGACGATAGAGCCAAAATTGATTGAAGTGATTAATTCTGGTTTGATTTGTTGATAATTCGTCACCCATTGCTGGGCGATTAATGTCGCTTTGGCATTGTCGATGACAGGCAACTTCATGATTTGCGACAGTTCATTGTGCGGCACCATGACACTGTAATTGGTTAGGTTAAAATAGGTTTGTTGCACCGTTTGGCTGGTAACAGCTGGCTGATTGGCGAGCTCTGTAATAAACGGTACCAGCTTATCGACATTAGCACCTGATAAGAAATCGGCAAAAGCAGGACTGAAATTGTTGGCTAAGGTGATTAAATCACCGGTGTCGATATAGTCACGAATAAAAATGTTCAACGAAGAGAAGATTTGCAGGTAAACCACCCAAAATCCAGCGAGGATCAGCAAGTAAAGAATAAAAGGCACATTGCCTGGTTTGATCCTGTTGCGATACCATTTTGTCTGGCTACCAGTGGCGGGTAACAGTCTATCCCAGAGAAAATTCAGTACCAGCCAAGTCAGGCAAAAAGTGCCGACTTGAGACCAGCTTAATAGCCCGGTGCCGGGGATCAGCACTAAAACCAATATTGGTACAATTGCCAATGCCAAACGACCATTGCCCAGCACGGTTTGCACTTCGAGTAAGGTTTGTTTAAATGATTTATCAGTGCTGGCGGCAACGGTCTCTTTGGCCGGGTCCTTAAAGAAAAAAATCAGCGGAATGAAGTTAATCGCAATGGTGACGGCGGCCAAGGTAAAAGCCAATTCCCAGCTGATTTCGCGTAAATAAGCGACACTCAACGGGCCAAGAAAACCGCCGATATTGACCATAGTATAAAACAGACCAAATCCCAATGTACGATTTTCGTCAGTAGTGGTACGGCTGACGGTGCCGACAATTAACGGCTTGAATATTGCGCCACCTACGGCCAGCAGCATATAAACGAGGAAAAAGCTGGTATAGCTGTCGACCTGACCGAGCATGTAATAAGAAGGAGTCATCAGAGCAAAAGCGATCATCAGCATTCGTCGATAGCCGTAGCGGTCGCCTAATGCGCCGGTGATCACTGGCAACAGATAGATAAGGGTCATAACCAGTGCGGTGAGGGTGCCGCGTTGTTGTTCGCTAGCGCCCAAGCCACCTAAATCAGTGGGCGCGGTGAGATAGAGCGACAAAATGCCAAAGCTGCCATACCAGGCCAATCTTTCAAAAATTTCCATACAATTGGCGATGTAAAAATTGCGATTAAAACTAAAAATACCGCCGCGTTTGCGCTCAATCGACTGGTTGACGTCAGTGGATAATAACTGTTCGTTTGGCACTTTTTTCCCCTTTATGTTGTCATTATGTTAATAAATTGCTGTACAAGCATCACATATTTATATATTGTATACAATGATAAAATAATTTTTTTGTGGTGATATACAATGAATAAAACCTCTTTGGCTTTAGCCGTTTCTTTATGCTGTGCCTTAACGGCTTGTCAACAAACTCAACAACAAATGGTACTGAATGATGTTGTTGATCATCAGTTTGCTGAGGTAACTCAAGCGATCCCCTCACCAGCTCAAATGTCGGTGGATATTGTTGCTAGCGGTCGGGTCTCGACCCTTAAACATATTGATATTGTCAAAGTGGGCAAACAAATTCCTTATACTTATAGCGATGGTAAAATCACCAATTCGCCGGGATTCAACTGGTGGGTGAGCAAACATTTCGCGCTCAAAAGTGATAGGCCAGAAGATCAGGTAAAGCTTTATCTTGAACTGCTTGAAATGTCTTATCCCCATTACAAAGAATTATTTGGTGCTGAACCGGCCAATATTGAAAACCAGCGTATTGCGGCGGTTTATGGCTCCAGTAAAAAAGATACTAAGATATTTGTCACCGATGATGGGTTACAGCGTGGTATCAGTGCTGGTGGTGAGGCGATGTTTTATAACCTTGCCGGTTACAGTTTTCCTAGTGCACGGGAGCAACATCAGCGTTATATCGTTATTCATGAACAGGGACATGCATTTCAAATGGCGTTGATGGATTATCCCGGCTGGTTACCGACTTGGTTTACCGAAGGCACTGCCGATGCATTGGCCCATCATTATTATGATCCGAAGAAAAAACAGCTCAAAGTGATGGTGTTTGACCGGGGTTCACCGATGGATTACATTCGTTTGGGTCTCAAAGAATATCACCAGCTTAAACAACCCAGCATTCAAGATATGACCACCAATCCACAGCTGTATCGCGGTATCAATTTTTTAATTGTCCATTTTATGCTCGATGACCCTAAACGCTCACATTTGTTTAAGGCTTACCGCGATGAAATGGCCAACAAACGTCGCTCTGATTACACTGATGGCAAAGAGCTGTCGCATCAGTTGATGGCCGATATTTTTGGTGATTGGCCGCAAGTAGAAAGAGACTTTGCCGATTACGTGCAAAACGTCAACAAAACATTCAATATCGCTGCCGGACCTTGGGAGCAAGACGGTAATCAATATTGGGTGAGAACTTTGAACAATAGTTACGAACATGGCTCACCTCGGATGGATTTATATCTTAAACCCGGTGACAAACCGCAATACCAGCCGTTTAAATTTGACCAGCCGATGGCCGAAAAATCGGCTTTGATTGGTGAGGTAAACCGAGGTGGTGATACTCCGAGTTTGGCGATTGAAATTGATTATCAAGCCGATCATTTACACCGAGGTTACGCCGGAATAGCCTTAGGTATTCACATTCCCGAGGCGTCACAAAAGCTGATTATTGCAGACAATAAAGCCAAGCAGTTTGGTCAACGCGCTTATAACCCTAATGATGATCACTTTTTGGGCATAAAACTGAATCAAGGCGAAACCTTGATTGTTAATGGTGAGTCGATTGGTGCGGCGAATATCAGTTATGCCTTGCCGTTTGAGTTGATTGCAGACTTAGAAAGCCAATCAAACCCTAAATTGGGTGTACAAGTGACGATTGAACAAAAGGCGTTAAAGTTCACTATCAAATCAGCCAATCAACAGTTTGTCAGTCATTATCCGATTAGCCAGCAGACGCGTGAAAAGTTGCTGACTCGTCATATTGGTGTGATGTCAGAAAACGCCCAACATCGTATTACCCCTTATTTTGATGATGGCCGTGATTTAAATCCACAGTTGGCTGATTTATCACACAATGCAGATGTCAATCCTTGGCGTAACCCAGCGGATGGGGCGATCAGTCGTCTGACTCGGGCGATTTGGCGTTTGGCTGATAAATCGCCAGCTGCGTTAAAACGCTTGAATGATGAAATGATCGCGGCCACAACTCAAGGTGTGCAAGCGCAACGGGCGTCATTAAATCGCTTCAATCAACAACTCGACATGATGGTGCAAGCCATATTGTCGTCGGGTCAAGACCGCGAGAGGATTAATCAGGCGTTGATTGAATTATCCGGTTTATCGTTACGCATGGAATGGCGGCAAGAAAGTGCAGATGGTCGCCGCGAAGTGGCTGCCGTGTTAAACAATACCAGTGAACAGCCAGCCACCGCCGTGATGAACATTACTCAGCAACAAAATGCTCAGCAACAAAACGCCAAGCAATTGCAGACGCGTGTGTTGTCTGGTCAAAAGCAGCAAGTGAGTTTAACCACTTCAGCGCAAACTCGTGCATCCAGTGAAAAAATCAATGCCACTACTGAGGTTGACTGGTTAGGCGCAACTATTCACTTAACGGCTGTCAGCGATGCCCGTCCTTATCCTTGGTCATCTATGGCTATTGTTCAGCAAGCAATCAGTGATGGTGAAACGGTGAGCATAGTCTCAGAATTCAGAGGGCCACACGCAGGCACCACTAAAGGCAAATTACGGGTAGAAGCGTATCCGAGTCACTTATTTGAGCAATCGGTGATAGAACTGGCGGTAGATATTAAACCTTATGAAATTCGCCAGTTTACCAATCAGTTGCAGCTCAAACCCGGCGCAATGGGTCAGCCTTACGCGGTTGATGTGAGTTTTGCCGTGGAGATTGACGGTGAAGCGGTGTTGTTGAAGCAACGTTCTGCTGTTTTGTCTAGTAAGGAGTTGTCGAGTCAGAAGGCGTCGCGGACTGCGGGTTCGCAGTAAACTTTACTTCGCATCTTCATTGTCGGTTTTATTAATGGTAGCCTTTGTGGCTTAAATGGTCTGGTTATCGCGTCGAGCAATAATTAACACCATGAAAACTATTATAAAAACTCGTATAAAAAACAATGGAAACCTATGATGCAGCAATCCAATTTTGCTTTTTTAAAAGGCGTCAACGATATTCTGTATCGTTTGGCGCTGGCGGCTGAAAATAATTTTGTTGGTGACCCCAATATCACCTTGATTAAATTGCGTATGTTTGGTGAGGCGTCAGCCAAACATTTGGCTGCTTTGCTGCATATCAAGTTACCGGAAAGCCAGCTTGAGTTGGTACGTGAATTCGCCAAAGTAAAGCAGGTGGATGAGTATGTGATCAGTACTTTCCATTCTTTGCGTACATTGGGTAATCGGGCGGTTCATGAATATCATGATGACGCTGGCGATGCTGAAATGGCGTTACGTCTTACCTTTAAATTAAGCGCTTGGTATTACCGCCTACTTACTGAAAAGCTTGATTTTGCCTTGCCGATATTTGTGCTGCCGGATGGTAAGGCTGATGACGTTTATCAGCAGCAGGTTGGCGAGCTTAAACAAGACTTAAAACTCACGCAAAGTGAAAAAACCCAAACCGATGCTGAACTGAGATCTAAGCATAACCAGCTAACTGCGCTCAGCGGTTATATTTCGATATTAGAAAGTAAGAAAGACGAAACCAAAGCGCAGACTGATGCCCGTATTGCTGCGCTTGAAGCCCAGCTGAAACAGAAAAATGAAGAACTCTCTAGGCATACTGAGGCTGAGCGTAAAGCCTACAAACAACAAGTGCTTAAACGGGCAGCGGCCCGTACCCTTGAGTTATCTGAAAGAGAAACCCGATACCTTATTGACCAGCAATTGCGGGAGGCCGGCTGGGCGGCAGATTCACTTAAGCTGACCTATGCCAGTGGTACGCGACCACTATCTGGTAAAAATCTGGCGATTGCCCAGTGGCCTTTGGCAGAATATAAAGAGGGGCCTTTGGCAGAAAGTAAAGAGCAGCACGCGGATTTTGCTGACTACGTATTATTTATTGGACTCAAACCAATAGCCGTAGTTGAAGCCAAAAAAGCCAACAAGGAGGTGTATGACAAGCTTGCCGAGGCGCAAAATCACAGTATATGGTTTGATCCCATTCACTTAAAGGACGAATTGGTCAGTCTGGCCGATGGTGATCCTGATGCCTTATTCAGGGTCGAAGAAGCCACTTCACATAACATCACCTGGCCAGCTTCTGAGGGTCACAGTTACAAGGTCCCCTTTGTTTATTCTGTCAATGGACGGGATTATCAACGTCAACTACTTAAACAAAGTGGTATTTGGCATCGTGACATTCGTGATAGCAGCAATCAGCCCAAAGCCTTGCCTGTATGGCATACGCCCGATGAACTCAGGGCTAAACTCGGTGGTCGGGTAGTACTTGGTCATCAATGGTTGGATGAGCATCGACTCAAGGGTTTGGGATTACGATATTTTCAGGAAGAGGCGGTGACGGCGGTTGAGCAGGCTATAGGCCATGGTCAGCAACATATTTTACTGGCAATGGCTACGGGAACAGGTAAAACCCGAACGGCAATTGCGCTGATGTATCGGCTGATACAATCCGGTCGGTTTAATCGTATTTTGTTTTTGGTTGACCGTCGTTCATTGGGTGAGCAGGCATTGAGCGCATTTGAAGATACACGTATCAGTGATGTGCGCTTTAATACCATGTTCAATATTAAAGGACTGACTGACAGATTTGTGTCGGATGCGACTAAAGTGCATGTGGCCACGGTGCAATCGTTGGTTAAACGCACGTTGCAAAGTGATGAGTTTATGCCGACGGGTCGTTACGATTGTATTATTGTTGATGAAGCTCATCGTGGTTATGTACTCGACAAAGATCAAACCGAGGGGGAGATGGCGTTTCGCAGCCAGCTGGATTATGTTTCAGCCTATCGGCGTATCCTTGATCATTTTGATGCGGTTAAAGTTGGCTTAACAGCTACTCCGGCGTTACACACCACAGAGATTTTTGGTTTGCCAGTTTATCGTTACAGTTATCGTCAGGCAGTGATTGACGGTTACTTAAATGACCAGTTGCCGCCCATTCGAATTATTACCAAGCTAACTGAGGGAGGGGTGCATATTAAAGCAGGCAGTGAGGTGGTGCGCTTAAGCAATCAAGGCCAGTTTACAGCCGATATTATGGAAGATGAGCAACACTTTGAGGTAGCCAACTTTAATCGTGACTTGATTGTGTCTAGTTTTAACCGGGTGGTCGCGCAAGCGTTAGCTACAGAACTGGACCCTACAGGGCAGCAGAAAACCCTGATTTTTTGTGTCAATAACATTCACGCTGATATGGTGGTTAAGGAACTGCGGATTGCGTTTGCTGCTCAATATGCTGATTTTGAAGACGAAGCAGTGATTAAAATTACTGGTGACAGCGATAAAGACCCGAAAAAAGTTCAAAGTTTGATCACTCGTTTTAATCGAGAACGTTTACCTAATGTGGTGGTAACTGTTGATTTGCTGACGACTGGTATTGATGTGCCGTCTATTTGTAATCTGGTATTTATGCGTAAAGTTCGTAGTCGTATTTTGTATGAGCAAATGAAAGGTCGAGCCACTCGGTTATGTGAAAAAGTGGGTAAAACTGCGTTTAAGATTTATGATGCGGTGGACTTGTACAGAACACTGGCACCAGTTGATACTATGAAGCCTGTGGTGGTGCGGCCTACTGTTGAATTGCACACTTTAGTGAATGAGATCACCGATTCTGAAACTTACAAAAAAATAGAGGCTGATGGTCGCAGCTTTGCCGAGCACAGTCACGATCAGTTAGTGACTAAAGTACAACGCATTATCAATCATGCCAGTTACAGTCGGGATAAATCGCCTGACGTTGAGCAAGCGATGAAGCGGTTGGACGAATTGTGTCAGCATCGAGCTGGGTGTGATTTTGTTGATTTTGGTCGGACGCTCAAAAGCAAAGGGGCGAGGCAAACGGGTGAAGTGTTTAGCAGTCCGTCGAAATTGGTTGAGCGGTTGGAGCAGCTGAAAAAAACCATTAACCAGCTGCGTAAAGATCCGATATTCACTGACATTGATGATGAACTGATTGAATTGAGATCTGCTTATAGCGAGTATGAAACACCGGAAGATTTTCTTGAGGCATTTGATGCCTTGGTAAGCGCTAATGCCAATCAGCAGGCGGCATTGCAAACGGTGATAACAAAACCTCGGGACTTGACTCGTCAAGGGTTAAAAGAACTGCAAGCCTTTTTTGAGGATAAATCGTTTGAAGAATCGGCTTTGCGGGCGGCGTGGCAGCAGAGTAAAAACCAAGATATTGCTGCCAGCCTGATTGGTCATATTCGACGGGCGGCTTTGGGTGATGCTTTGATACCGTTTGATCAAAGGGTAGATAATGCGCTGACCAGGATAAAGCAGCAAAATGAATGGACAACGGAACAACTCAGTTGGTTAGATCGCCTTGGTGCGAGTATTAAAAAACATGTGATCATTGGTGATGAAGTGTTTAAACAGGGCAATTACAAACGTTTTGGTGGCAAGAAAAAAGCCGAAGCGGTATTTAAGGGGGAGCTAACACCGCTATTGGCGCAAATTAATCAGCTAGTATGGGAGCAACCGGCATAGTTAGAGGGGCATTACTGGGGAAATGGTTGGTGCGCAGAGTGTCGAAATGTCGCACCAACCCCATAATCGTTTTAGGTAATGTTAGGTTCAATACCCGCTTGTTTTAACAGTTTAAGCAATTGTGCTTTGTCAGCCTCTATTGCTGCTTTGTCAGCCTCTATTACTGCTTTGTCAGCATCTGCTTTGGCCAGACTTTGTTGCATCTCGTATAATTGTTCCCGTTGTTCAGTTGTTTCTTTTTGTAGTTCAGCTGCTGCTTTTTGTTGCTCAGCCGCTATTTTTATTATTTCCTGCGCTTCTTTTAATTGCGACTGTAGGGTTCTTTCAAGCATGATTTGCTCTTGCCGGGACAAATAGGCAAGGTACTCATTTTCATTGGTGGAAATTTCTTCTAAGGTTTTCATGGCTTGCCTCATTATTGCTAATGATTTGAGGGGATCTAGAAGGGTCTTCCAGTTTTTCGCTTCCTTAAAGAAGTATAACCAATATTCTGTCAGCTGTAACTTGCCGAGCATTTTCCATTTCGCCAGTTCAATCACATGAATGTCACAATGGTCGGTTAGCTGAACATTATTGTCTTTGTCCCAGATGCCAAATTTATGGTGACATTTATCGTCATCTTTAAATATTGAACCGGTTAATAACCAAATCGACATAACGGGTTTAAGCGCATCGAACTGTAGCCCTTTAACCGCTTGGGTGTGGTAGATAGAACTCCACGTATAGAGCATTCTGGCGGGTAAAAAGGAAGGTTCGGTTAGCTGGATTTCAATTTGATATTTTATGCCGTTTTGATCTATCGCTAGGCGACTGGAAAACAATAATTTATTAAGATTGCGCCGGATAGGGTTTCGGCTTCAAGGCGTACCAAGGGGCGCATACTTATTGTATGTAACCCTTGGCATAACGCAGAAGACGGAAGCATAGACCAGTAAGGTTGATGAATTATTTTTTGGATGTCGCCCAATGTCAACGACAGAGTATTTATCTTTTTTGTACTGTTTATCATTAAAAGGATTGATATATGTGACCGAAATGATAGGTGAAACAGGATTAATGATTTGATTGATAAAATCAATCAACATGTTTTCGTTACCTGGAGTGCCTAAGATGAGCTTAAACACAAAGTCGATGGTTGGATCAATAAAATATTGCATAGATGGCCTCTCGATTAGCTGGATTAATTAACAGTTGTGTATATGTACAGTATAATTATGTTTGGTTAAAAAACCAGCGGTTTTTTTGTCTTTATTTTTGTGTCTCTTTTGGCTGCATTAGTAATGCTTGTATGGCACTTTACTACTGGGCGACAAAACCCTACACTAGCGCGGCGTTTAAGCCATTAATCCCGTGCAAGCCTGATAATAGGAATTTAAATGAATAACAATGATTTGGTCGCCAAGTTATGGAAAATGTGTGACACCCTGCGTGATGGTGGGGTGTCTTATCAAAACTATGTGAATGAATTGGCGTCATTGCTATTTTTGAAAATGTGTCAGGAAACGGCCCAGGAAACAGACTTGTTGCCACAAGGGATGCGTTGGTTAGACTTAAGAGATAAAATCGGTCTGGAGCAGCTGCAATTTTATCGTAAAATGTTGGTGAACTTAGGCGAAGATGAACATGTTATCGTGCGGGCTATTTTTCAAAATGTTAATACTACTATTACCGAAGCGGGCCAGTTAACCGAGCTGGTGCTGACCATGGATAAGTTGGATTGGTATAATATTAATGAAGGCACAGAGCGACATAAAAGCCGCGACGATTTTGGTGATATGTATGAAGGTTTATTACAAAAAAACGCCAACGAAACCAAGTCAGGCGCGGGCCAGTATTTTACCCCAAGGCCGTTAATTCGGGCGATGGTGAAGTTGTTAAAACCGCAACCCCGAGAAATCATTCAGGACCCCGCCGCAGGCACTGCCGGGTTTTTAATTGAAGCCGACAGATACATTAAACACCATAGTAATAACCACGAAAACCTCGATGAAGACACACAAGTGTTTCAAATGGAAAAAGCCTTTATGGGTTTGGAGCTGGTACCCGAAACCCGTCGTCTGGCGCTGATGAATTGCCTGTTACATGATATAGAAGGTGAACTACAAAGTGGCACAGAAGGCGAGATCGGCGGTGCCATTCGTTTGGGCAATACGCTGGGTAACGACGGCGAAAACTTGCCCGAGGCCGATGTGATTCTCACCAACCCACCTTTTGGCAACGCTGCCAGTACCAATATCACCCGTACTTTTGTGCATTCAACGTCAAACAAACAACTGTGTTTTATGCAGCATATTTATAACGGGCTAGCACCGGGTGGCCGGGCTGCGGTGGTTATTCCTGATAACGTGTTATTTGAGGCTGGCATTGGCGCTGATATTAGAACTGACCTGATGGATAAGTGTAATTTGCACACCATATTGCGCCTGCCTACCGGGATATTTTATGCCGCTGGGGTCAAAACCAATGTGTTGTTTTTTCAAAAAGGCACAGAACAAAACCCTCATCAAGACAAACGCTGTACTAAAGAAACCTGGGTTTATGATTTGCGCACCAACATGCAAACCTTCGGCAAACGCAGCCCATTTACCGACAAACACCTTGAGGGTTTCATTACGGCTTATGGCGACGATGCCAATGGCAGAAGTCCCCGTGAAGAGGGGGTTTATGATATTTTGGGCTGTACTAGCACTAGCGCCGCAGCCAGTGAAGGCAAAGCGTCGGCAAGCGAAAGCACAACTGAACAAGCCCGCTGGCGTAAATTCAGTCGCGAATATATTAAAGACAAGAGCGACAGTCTGGATATCACTTGGTTAAAAGATAACTCAATCACCGATGCCGCCAATTTACCTGCACCCGAAGTATTAGCTACCGAAGCGATGACTGAACTGACCCAAGCCCTGGGTGAAATGAACCAGCTGATGATTGACTTAGGAGCCGTAGACGAGGCTCAGGGGCAGGTGGATTTATTGGCTGAGGAGTTTGGGTTGGAAAAGAAGCAGAAGAAGGTGCTTGCGGGTGAGGGGGTTTGACTATTATGGAAAATCTAGTGAGTGAGTTGCCGGTGGGGTGGGTTGAGGGCTCCACATCAGATCTTGTACTAAACCCTAAAAATGATATTGTTGATGGTCCATTTGGGTCGAATTTGAAGGCGTCAGAGTATGTTGATTCAGGTACTCCGATAGTTCGAATTCAAAACGTTAAAAGGATTAAGTTTGTTGATAAAAATATTAACTTCGTTACAAATGAAAAAGCTGCACAGTTAAAAAGACATAGCTTTTTGGCTGGTGATATTTTGATTACAAAACTTGGTGAACCTTTGGGTTTGGCTTGTGTTGTACCTGATAAGTTTGAGTTTGGGATTATAGTTGCTGATATTGTTAGGGCTAGGCCATATGAAGAAGTGTGTAGAAAGTTTTTGACATATTTATTGAATTCTGTGACGGTCATTGAGCAAATTAGTTTACATACCAAAGGTAGTACTAGAGCCAGAATAAATTTGTCGGTTGTGCGAAATTTGAGCTTGCCAATTCCCCCTGTTGCTGAACAAAAGCGCATAGTCAGCAAGCTTGACCAACTGTTAGTACAGGTCGACAGCATACAAAACCGTTTAGACAAACTGCCTGATGTTATCAAACGTTTTCGTCAATCTGTGCTTGCTGCTGCTGTTTCTGGTAAATTGACTGAGAAGTGGCGGGGGGAAAATATTGAACCTTGTATTGATTCTGATGATTTCATTGACAAAAAACTGACCGTAGTTAAGAAAAAAGAGCATTACATTGAAGCACCAAATACTTGGAATTGGACGCGATTCGGCAACCATGTCAAATTAATCAATGGTGATAGGGGAAAGAATTACCCGAATAAGGCTGAGTATGTTGAAGATGGTGTTGCGTTCATTAATACTGGGCATATAGAACCAAATGGTACTCTGTCGATAAAAAGAATGAATTTTATTACTCGTGATAAGTTTGAATCGCTTGGTAGTGGGAAAATAGAGTCAGGAGATTTGGTGTATTGTTTGCGCGGAGCAACCATGGGCAAAACAGCTTTGGTTGATTCGTTTAGTGAAGGCGCTATTGCATCATCACTTGTTATTGTTAGACCGAAAGAACATATCATATCAAAATTCATATATTATTTTTTGATAAGTCCACAGGCAAAAGATCTCATTACACGTTTTGATAATGGTTCTGCACAGCCTAATTTATCAGCAAAAAGTCTTGGTATGTATCCGATTGCATTACCCCCCCTAAAAGAACAAACCGAAATAGTCCGCCTAGTCGACAAGCACTTCGCCTTAGCCGACACCCTAGAAACCCATTTGAAAAACGCCAAAGCCAAAGTCGATAATCTCACCCAAGCTATTTTAGCCAAAGCGTTTAAAGGCGAATTAGTGCCGCAAGACCCCAACGATGAACCGGCTGATAAACTGCTTGAGCGGATTAAAGCGGCGCGTATTGAAGCCGAAGTCCTTGAAAAAGCAGCAAAAAAAGTGAAAACAAAAGCAAAGAAAAAATCGAAATAATGCGAAAAGGAAATTCCCATGACTGTTACCTCAGCCTTCACCTCAACGCTTACCTCAGCTCTTACCTTAACGTCGCCCCGACGCTGGCTGGCACAAATGCTGGCCGAGCGCTCGCTGAACAAGGTATCGGCAGACCCGTTATACAGCTATAAGCTCAGTGTTGACGAATATGCCCAATTACAACAACTGCTACAGCAATCGGTTGTTGGCAGTGATATTACTCAGTATGTGCCAAACGACAGCCATTCTGATTGGGCGGCGGCGTTTGTATTGTATGCCGCAGAGTGGTGGCGTCGATCGTTTGCCGGGGGCGCTTGGAGTTGGGCTGGGGTTTTTGCCTCACTAAATGCCAGCGATGAGCCGCTAAGTAGTGGCTTGCGCAGCAAAATTGTTGCGGTGGGTTTGCGTTATTGGCATCGACCGATTATTCAGCGCGGTGGCAGACGTTTGTTTTTGGGCACTATTGCGGTCGAAGGCGGTTTACCGCTGAACCTTATTACCCAATCTGATTCTCAGTTGGCACATTATTTTGAACAGGTGATTAAAGACTATGCTCAGCATCGTTTTAATCCGCTGGATGTGTTTAGCATCGCACAAAAGCACAGCGGTTTGATTGCCCGCTCTTATCGGGTCGATGCGGTGTATGCGGTGGTCGGCAAAATTGTCGCGGCAATTTATCGTTTAACCGATGATTATGCACTGGATGAACAGGCTGAACCTTTGGCTTATTTGAATGCGCTAGATGTGCACTGGCAAGCCGATTTACCCTTGAGCCTGGATTCAACTATTACCACCGAATTGCTCAATCGTGCCCTTGGCAAAGCCATTGAAATACAACGTAAACTGCCTGATGCCATCAAACTGAACCGCTCGGTGCGGCAATTGCCTGCTGACAAGCAAGGGTTGGCACAGTGGCGGTTTTCTCGCACCGTGAGGTTAAAAACCCGGGTTAGTGCGGCGTATTTACAACAGCTGTTTACTGGTGCTCAACTGGCCTCAGGCGCTCAACTGCCCGACAGATTGAGCCTGTTTGCCATGGGCAAAAAACCGCTGTTGCTGGCCAAAGGGTTTAAACCCGTCAATGCGCCAGAGCACTATTTGTTTGATGTAATGAATAAAACCTTGCCCTCAGACTGGTTTGAAGACGAAGTGCAATTATTGGCTAAAACCGATAGCGGTCAACAGTGGTCTGCGCCTTTATTGGGCGGCAGTGCACTGGCTGTTGATGAGCCTTGGGTGTTTGTCGAGCATCAGACAGATAATGAATGGTCGTTTTATGATGCCGGTACTGTGGTGATTGAGCAAACTCAGGCACTGGTTGCCTGTGCCGTAGAATATCCACCGACAGATACACAGCTATCATCACCACCATTATTACCAGCAGTGCAACGGGATTTTACTGTGTTGACTGAGGCGGGTGATTATCGTTATGGCAGTCACCTTATTACTTTGGGTGAACAAGGCAGTGATGTTGTTGAATATGTCTGGCAGGGGAATGATTTGCCTTTTGCTACTGTGCCGGGCAAATGTTTTGTCGGTCGACCCCGTTTGCTCGCCCTCGACAGTCAGGGGCAAAAAAGCCTGATTGCCCCACATCAGCTTAAATGGCACGATTTGCAATCAGACCGCTGGTGTGATTTCGCCCAAATGCCTGATGGCAAAAACGAAATTGTTTACCGGGTCGATAATAAAACGGTTAAGCGTTTTCGACTGGCTTGTTTACCCGCTGATTTTGCGATTGGGCTGGTAGCGGGCAAAGATGCCCATCGCGGTATTATCCGGCTATTTGGCGGTGCATTGCCACAGTTGAGTGTGGTCAATGAGGCACAAATGACAGTGATCGTTGAAGACAACCCACAATTGGGCTGTCTCGATGTGACAGTGGTATCGACCGCCGACCAGCCGCCGGGCAAAGTGACCTTATCGCTGTTTTGGGGTGATGCTACCCGGTCGGTCACTGTGACAGTGCCTTTTCCTTGTGCGGGGGTGGTGTTGCTGGATAATGATGATAAACGGGTGGCCGATTATAGTGAACGTTCAATTGAGCAATTGTATGGCGATGAATTGTTTGTCCATGGTTTGAGCGGCAGTATTAAATTGCAGTTTGTGTTGCAGGCTGATGATATTAAAGGTTCGTTTGCCCGCAGTGCGTTTTTTGATTTTGCCATTGATCATCGTGATGATCTCGGCTCAGGGCTATTAACTGGCTCAGGGCTGTTAACTGGCTCAGGGCTATTAACTGGCTCAGGGCTGTTACTAGGCATGTTTCACCACAACATCCAGGCATTATTTGCGCTGTCAGATAAGCTCGATGCCAAAGTCAAATTTAGTGTCATCAACAATGGTATTAGCAAATTCAACCTGACCCTTGCCCGTTATATCCATGCACTGTCACCGCTAAAACCGCAAAAACAATTACTGCTGGCTCATCCGGCTCCTTTGGCTGGGCAATTGTGCATGGTACCCATTGACAGACCAGCCCAAACACCGCTGCTGTTACCGCCATTGGCAACGCATAATAGCTGGGATTTTCCAGCGCAACAGATTGAGCCGGGCGCATGGTTGATTTATTGCAACGAACCTCTCGCTGGTTTGAGGCCGCTGATGTGGAGCCATGAGTTACAAAAATTGGTCACTCATGAACATCAGTTTCAGCAAGTGGCCGGGTTAACTAACCGCAATGAGCGAATAGCAGAATTTAAGCGACTGGCCAAACAAATGGCGGTGGCGGTTAATATGCCCGAGTGGCAGTACGTTAATGCTTTGCTTAGCTTCAAACAAGTGCCGTTGACCACCTTTGACCTGTGGCGGGGTGTTACGGGTTGTGGCGAATTTATTTTGGCGATGTTGTTAAAAGCAAAAAAGTCAGATCTCGACAGAATGTGGGATTTTGACAGTGAGTTTCCGCTGTTGCGCTATGGACTCAATATCGCCCGTGCGGTTAGCGTGGTTGAAGCTTATTATCAGCAATTGATGGTTAAGCTAGATGATCAATCGCTGGTACAGCATCGTATTGAGCAACGACTGGTTTTGTTGCAATCTTATTATCCGGGTTTTGCCACACTCAATGACTTGTTGTTGCATAAAATAGGGCTGCGTGAGCAAAAGCCAATGGTCAATCCGCAGGCATTTGCTTCACAGCTATATGATTTAAGAAATGAGCTGAGCCACAGAACCAGTGAACAGGACTGGCCTGACAATTTTGCCAACCATATTTTTCCGGGTCTGATCAATAATGTCGATCCCCAATTGCGTCAGGCATCTATAGCGACTCTGGGTTATAAAAGTAATTTGCTTAATGCCCCGATATTGCTGGCTTTGTCTACGGCTGATGAGTTTGACCCGGGTGTCAGGCTCAACGCCGAGATGGTTCATGCGATGCGCGAATACCGTCGTTTTGACCCGCAATATTTTGACCTGAGTTTTGCCCTGACGCAAAAGCTCATCATTACAATGTCTTCTTTTTAATAAGGTCCGTTACATGGAATATTTTTCGTCACTTATCGACCAGCTAGGTAAAAGAGCTGCCCGGGCGACTTTAGGTCAGTTTGGTGTGCGGTCAAAACCGTTACGTTCGTATTTATGGCAAAAATTTGCGGCTGCACCGGGAGAGTCTGGGTCATTTTTGGGTGAACCGATATTTGAAGCCACCTTTGGTTGGCAGCCAGGACCCAAAACGATGGCGCAATTGTCAGGTAACTTGCTTGACAGTCAATTAGTTGCTGCCATGGCTAATCCGCCTAAAGAATTTGCTAAGGAATATTCGTTTAAACGTGATTGGTATGCCCATCAGCATCAATACGATGCATGGACACATCTGTCACAAACCGAGCCATGTTCGGTGATTGTTAGCAGCGGTACTGGCTCGGGCAAAACCGAGTGTTTTTTGGTGCCGGTACTTAATGATATTGTGCGTCGGGGCAGTCAAAGCGATGGGGTTGAAGCGATTTTTTTGTATCCGCTTAATGCTTTGATCAACAGCCAGCAAGAGCGTTTAACCGCATGGACTGCTGGGTTGGGGGCTGACGTTAAGTTTTGCCTATATAACGGCGAAACCAAAGAAGCGGTCAGTGCCGCAACGCAACAAGCTTATCCCAATCAAATCATGTCCCGCCGGACTTTGCGCCAATCGCCCGGTCAGATATTGGTGACAAATGCCACCATGTTGGAATACCTGTTGGTAAGACAAAAAGACCAGCCCATTTTGCATCAATCTCAAGGCAAGCTGCGCTGGATAGTGCTGGATGAAGCCCATAGTTATATTGGCTCACAAGCCGCTGAACTGGCTTTGTTGCTGCGCCGGGTGATGTATGGATTTGGTGTGTTGCCGCAACAAGTGCGCTTTGTTGCAACCTCTGCCACCATTGGCGGGCACGATGTTGATAGTGCTGACGAAGCATTAAAAAGCTTTCTTGCCGATGTGGCCGGGGTTGATATTTCTCAGGTGCATTTGGTCAGAGGGCATAGACAAGTTAAAGCGCTACCTGTGGTAGAGCATTTTGAGGCGCTGAATGATGTGTTGACTATACAAGGCGTCGCAGCGATTGAAAGCGAGATTGAGCGTTATCGGGCATTGTGCAACATTGCGCCGTTACGGCAGTTAAGGCAGCACTTTAGTGAAAAAGGTTATCAGCTGAGCCTGACCAAAATTGGTCAGATACTGTCTGGCAGTGACACGCCTTTGCCGATTGAACTGACCCAACAATGGGTGGATATTTGTGCTTCGAGTAAAAATGCGCAGGGTGAAGCGTTTATTCCGTTCAGATTGCATTTGTTTCATCGAGTATCTGGTGGTTTGTGGGCTTGTTCAAACGCCAATTGTAGTGAAAAAGAAGGAACCCTGCTGGATAGCATTGATTGGCCATTTGGCATGGTTTATATGAGTCGCAAGGCGCATTGCGAATGTGATGCACCAGTGTTTGAAATGGTCAGTTGTACAGGTTGCGGTACCAGCTTGTTACAGGCGGCAACCCGTGCTGATGAATCGACCGGTGACACTTATCTTGAGTTGACCAAACCGCTTAGCAACATTGATGATTTTACCCTTGATATCGAACAAGAAGATACTTCTGATGACTATGGCGATGACGACACTGACTATACCAATAGGTGTTTTTTGTCGCCTTATTTTGCTGAAAAAACCCTAAAGAGCTGGCTGGATAATAGCGGTTTATTGCAAGCCGCGCCTTTTGTTGATGCATTTGCGGTTAACACTGTGCCTTTCTATATCCGTAATAGTGGCGACAATGGGATAAAATGCCCTTGTTGTGATCACTATAAACGAAATGGTTTTGAGTTTTATCGCCAGTTCAAAAATGGTGCGCCTTTTATGTTAAGTACAGTGGTGCCGACACTGCTGGAGTATTGTAAAAAAGGTGAAGAAGAAGGTGAACAAAACCTGCCCCATAATGGCCGAAGAATGATCACCTTTACTGATAGCAGGCAAGGTACCGCCCGGTTTGCGGCTAAATCGCAACAGGATGCCGAGCGCCAGTTTATTCGTTCATCGCTGTTTCATATGGTGACAGCCGCAACCATCAAGCAAGGCGGATTATCACTAGTTGATCAGCATAAAATAGCCGACCTCCAGCAGCGTTTAATTGAGTTTCGTGCCGATGGTGATGATGATATGGCCGAAATGATTGAAGAAAAAATAGCCAAACTCAGTCATAAAGCGGAGGTGTCAGTGAGTTGGCATGACGCTGAGCAGCATATTAAAAGAGAGCCGATTTTGTATCGGTGGATAAAAAATGCTTACAGCCATTTTGATGATCAAATGACGCTGGTGAGAAACCTCGAATTATTGGTGCGTTTGTTGTTATTGCGAGAGTTCAACAGTCGGCCAAAAAGGCAGAATACCCTCGAAACGCTGGGGTTGATCCAACTGACTTATCCGCGTTTGCAAGACAAAGGCAGTACCGCACCGCAAGAGTGGCATTCACAGTTTGCCAACCGGGAAGAAGGGAGCAATGAGTGGGTGAAGTTTTTGACCTTGTGTGTCAATTTTCAGGTTCGCCGGGTGAAAGCTATTGCCATTTCGACAGAAGAGTCTCGCTGGATAGGGGCCAAGTTTCCGCCAGTGTTGCTGGTATCGCCTGATAGTAACAAACCAACCGATAGCAAACGTCAGCGTTGGCCGAAAGTCAACAAAACCACCGTTCAGCCGGGGTTGGTGCGGTTGTTGGTTCGAGCGTTCAACCTTGACCTTGATGACAATCGTGATCGGGTCACGGTAGATAGTATTTTGCAACAAGCGTGGAATGTGATCCAAAGAAGCATTCTCAAGCAAAGATCGGGCGGTTTTGAGCTGAATTTGGCTGAGGAAGTGAGCTTTGGTTTGTTAAGTGAAAAATGGCAGTGTCCTCACAGTCAAAAAATTGTTGATTGTCATTTGAATCAAATCACCCCTTATTTAACCGATCATGGCACATTAGACGAGCAAAAATGCCGTCGTATTGAGCTCCCTGATTACCCGTACCCTTATGGTCGTACTGTTGAAAAGGGTAACGATATTGACTTGGCACTGGCGAGGCAGTGGCAGGAGCAGCCGTTATTGCAAGCGGCAAGAATGGACAATGCTTGGTCTGATATTGCTGATAGGATTGTTGAGAATAGTCCTTATTTCAGGGTGTCAGAGCATTCTGCCCAAGTGTCTGCGTCATTGTTGCGCAAATATGAAGCGGATTTTAAAGCGGGTAAAATCAACGTCCTTAGTTGTTCAACCACCATGGAAATGGGGGTTGATATTGGCGGTATCACGGTGGTGGCGATGAACAATGCGCCGCCAAACCCGGCTAATTATTTGCAGCGGGCAGGGCGTGCTGGGCGACGCAGTGAAAGCCAATCGCTGGCGCTGACTTTGTGTAAAAATACCCCTCATGGTGAACACCTGTTTGCCAATACTCGCTGGCCGTTTGATACCCCTATTCATGTGCCTGAGGTGTCGTTGAATAGTGTCTTTATTGTACAACGGCATGTCAATGCATTATTGCTGTCACAGTTTTTAAAATATCAGGCGCTCAGTGATGATTCATTGCGTTTCAGTTGTGGTAATTTCTTTTTACCTTTGCATGACGCCTGTCCGGCGGTGTTTGATGATTTTCATCAATGGTGCCTCAATCAGAGCCTCAGCTGTGTGCGTGATGGTCTTGAAACGGTGTTAACCCGTACGGTTTTGGCTGACTTACCGCTGGCGCAAATTGTTAAAGACAGTGCGGATAAAATTGCGCAAATTGCTAAAGATTGGTCGGATGAGCATGAGTTGTTAATCGCCCAAGGCAAACAAATGCTGGCTGATCCCGACAGATTGCTGGTGGCTAGCACGGCGGTAGAAATACAGATACAGCGGTTGGAAGGGGAGTATTTATTATCTGAGTTGGCGCGTAAGGGCTTTTTGCCGGGTTATGGTTTTCCCACTGATGTGGTGTCGCTTAATAATGACAATATTGAATCAATACAAAGGCGTAAAAAGCAAGTAGAGGTGGCAAAAGCGGCCAAAAAAGCGAACAAAGATCCTCAAACCAAACCTGAGCATCGCATTGATAATTTGTTTAGTGCTAGAGATTATCCGTCGAGGGATTTGTCGGTGGCATTGCGGGATTATGCGCCGGGTAATGAGGTGGTGCTTGATGGCCGGGTTTATCTGTCTGGTGGCGTATTGTTGACTTGGCATAGTCCAGCGACGGCTGATCAGGTGAATGAAATTCAGTCATTAAGGTATGCCTGGCGTTGTCGTCATTGTGGTTCGAGTGATACTGCCAGCAAGCTACCTGAGCAGTGTACAAACTGTGGTGCAGCGGCTGAAAAAATCATCTCTCACCGCTATTTACAACCGGGTAGTTTTGCCATTGATATCAGGGATGAACCTGATAATGATATTTCACGGTTGAATTATATTCCTTACCAAGACCCTTGGGTGACGGTGAAAGATGAAGATTGGTTCTCCATCAGCGTCAATCCTGGTGCGGCTGTACGCTCAAGTCATACCGGTCATGTTTATTACTATAGTGCGGGTGCCAATCACAAGGGTTATGCCTTATGTCTGGAATGTGGGCGCATGGCGGCGATGACTGGTGCAAAGGGTGAAACAATTAAAGAGGCATTGAAATATCACAAACGATTGCGTGGTGGTAACGGTGATTTGAAGCGGGAGAGCGAGCAAATTTGTGGTGGCAATGAGCGTGAATTTGCTATTCAGGGGCCTTTGGGGTTAGGTCACAGCACCGAAACGGATGTTTTTGAATCGGTATTGTTTCATCATGATGGTGCGCCATTGAATGATAAAGTCACCGCTCGCTCTATTGCCGTGGCATTAAGAAATGCGCTGGCTGACAAGCTTGGCATTAACACTGATGAAATCGGTTGTTCCACCAAACCGGTGAATTATCAGCACGGTGAGCCACGGGCGGGATCACCGGACAATGCTGCGCGAGCCATCGTATTATTTGATACTGCCGCTGGTGGTGCTGGATTTGTCGGTCAGGCGTGTGATCATATGCAGAGTTTATTGATCAGGGCCAAAGAAATCGTGCAAGACTGTGATTGCGATAAAGCGTGTCATAAATGTCTGGTTGATTTTTCGACTCAGCATGTGATGGAAGAGTTGGACCGTAATGCAGTGATTGCGTTTTTAGATGAACACTTTTTTGACCGCTTGCGTTTGCCTGATGCTTATCAGGTATTTGGCCAAAGCTCACGTTTGGAGCTTAAAGCAGTTGTGGTCGCGGTGAAACATGCGGTGCAAAAAACCTCACAAGGTGCGATTAGATTATATTTGCATCAGCGGTTTATTGATGACCTGTCACAATGGCCGTTTATCAATGATATTTATGATTGGGCAAAAAACCATCAAATAGAATTGGTCATGGATCCACTCGATACTGTTGCTTTGACGACTGAACAGCAGGTGAGTTTGGCTTGGTTTAACAACCATCCAAATATTGAATTGGTGACTCGGGATATGAGTGCCGATGTTGGCGAGTTTGTGGCTGAGGTTTGTGTTGCGGCCCATAATCAGGCTTGGGCGCAATGCCAGGATAAAACCATTACCGGCATTTGTCAGCGTGAGGCTGTTACTCCATTAGTGATGGAATTGTTAAGCGCGGTGCAGACCCAATCGAGTGTATTTGTTAAAGCTGAGTTGGATGGTCCGGTAAATCAATTTGGTACGAAATTTTGGCATAAAGTACTTAATGAATGTGACTGGTTGAACGATAAGCTGGCTAGCCAGAACTTGGTTGAAGTGCAATATCATGATCGCTATTTGGCTGCCCCTTTGCCGATGAGTTTATGTTTGTCGGTGTTAGAGTGGCTGTTGCAGTCTTATCCGGGCAATGGATGTGGTGTGATTGTCAATACCGCAAAGTTAGATCGCAAAACCAAAACCCCTGACAAGGTAGCACAAAACTGGCTTGATGATCAGGCTCGTCAAATGGTGATTGAGGCATTGAGCAAGCAAGCTACTTTTGACCTTAGGTTTGCTGTGATATCAAAAAGGCAGCTACCTCATGCTCGCACGTTGGCATTAACTTTTGATGATGGCACTGTGATTAAATTGTTTTTGGATCAGGGGTTTGGCTTTTGGAATATCAACTGGAATGGTAGCGGTAATGACTATGATTTTAAGGCAACGGCAGTTGAGCAGGCACAATTGATGAGTACTGGTCCTTGGCAGGTAGTGGGTGGGTATTGGCCGACGGTTGTTTTTGTTTTGGAATAATGATAGGTAAATTGCTGAATGAAAGTTCAGCTATATTCACGCTTGATATAATTAAATTAACGGTTATCATTTATTACCAATAACAGAATTGTATCGTTATTCTTTTTTGGTGGTTGTAACCTATTGAACATTGGTTACTTTTTTTTATAAACAATAGAGGATTGTGCATTGGGTTCTACCGCAGAAAGCGAAGCCTCGGCGGCGCTAGTTGAACGAATATTACAAGGGGACAAACAAGCTGAAACACACATGGTAGAACGTTATCAGGGAGGTTTAACAAGTGTTTTAAAGCGTAATGTCAATCGGGGAGATTTACACGTTATTGATGATATTATTCAGGAAACCTGGCGATTGGTACTTGAAAAAGTTCGCGCTAATCAACTTAACGACCATCAAAAATTATCTGCATTTATTGTCACCATCGGTAAAAATCAACTGCTGATGCACTATCGAAAAAATCAAAATAAAACCTTTGTGGCTGATGATGAGCTAGAATTATCAGCTGACCCGACTGCTGGGCCGCAAAAACAGCTGGAGCAGTTTAAAACCAAAAAGTTGGTTAGAGGTCTTATTGATAGACTTAAGAAGCCCCGAGACCGGGAGATATTAACCCGTTATTACTTTGATGAAGAATCCAAGCATTCGATACGCGAAGCCTACGACTTAGACGAATTACATTTAAATCGGGTATTGCACCGGGCTCGTCAGCGCTTCAAACAGCTGTGGCAAAGCGAGGCGAGCGAGGGGGCAAATGATGAGTAAAATCTGGTTCGGCATAAAAAATCAAATAAAAAGTGAGATAGAAATGGCCATAGTTGCACTTAGAGCATACAAGGGACGTCAATACTCATATAAACGGATTGGAGGGTTGCATGGATAACTCCTCTTTACAAGAACAGCAAGAACAACACCGCTTGATTGAAAAATATGTCGCTGGTTTGATGAGCGAAGATGAGGTGCTTGAATTTGAAGCTTTTATCTTGTCAAAACCAGACTGGCAGGCAAAAGTCGATCTCGCTGGTGAGCAGTTTGATGAAACCCATCAACAACAATGGCGCGAGGAAATTGCGCAAACACTTGAGCAGAACAAGCAACAGAAAAAACCCGCGTTTAGTTGGTTATTTAACTTAATGCCAACAGCCTTGGCGTTTGGTCTGGGCGCGTTAATGGTGGTGGTTTTGACACCTGAACAAGTCCAACCAACACTGGGCAAAGCCCATCGGGTTAATTTGCCACAAACGCGCAGTGCTGCTGGTCGGATAAATGAAACGATTGTGGTTATTGACAAGGGCGTTGATAATCTGGTGCTTCAAGTGCCTGTTGAGGACGATTTAAGCTGGCGTTATACCGTCAGTACAGATGTTAATGGTGAACATCGTATTCGTGATGGCTATCAGCCGGATGAACGCGGTATGTTGACATTTTTATTGGCACGGCAATTTAACCGTGATGAATTAATTACTGTTCGTGTTTCAACCGAGGCCAACGGTAACGTGATCAGGGAGTATAGGCTGTTGATTAGGGAGAAATGATTCATTTAAGCACTTAACCTACGGACATTTTTTGTGAGACAGTCTAATGAGCAAACGTCTTAAAGATGAACATAAACTAAGAGAAAAAACGGCCAAGTCAATTGGCCGTCGAAAAGATCCCGAGTTCTTGCGTTTTAGCAATAAATTGGATTCAGGGTACACCTATTTGGGCCAGTTTATCTCTCATGAGATCACCCCAATCACCGACGTCTATCGGGCCAGCCGTAAGGTTACTGGCACCATGGATTTAGAGAGCCTTTATGGCAACCGGGAGAATTATCAGTTGCAGCATATTGGCGCTGATGATCTACTGTTTGACGCGCAGGGTTGTTTTAAGTTTTCAGCCAGCGGCAAATTGGATTTTCAGCGAAATGCTCGGGGAGTTGCGGTTATTCCCGAGCAGCGTAATGATGATCATGTGATCATTGCGCAACTGCATATGTTTTGGCAACGCTTGCATAACCTGTTGATTAAAAAGCATTTTGCAGCAGATGCCTTGGCAGCAAAAAAATTGGTGGTGTTGACCTTTCAGCTGATGGTGGTAGAAGACTATTTGGCACAAGTGAATGACACGGCGGTTTATCAACAAATGATTGGTAAAGCGAATGATTTTGTTGCTGATGATGCCGCGCCTTGGCGGGATGTGTTTCGTTTTGCCACCTTCCGATTTGGTCATAGCACTATCAGAAATAGCTATTCATTACGCTTGGTACAGGATGATCCAAGGCCATCAAGGGACCTTAATCAGCTGTTTATGTCGGGTCGAGAGCCCCGTGAAATTGAGCTTGATGATTATATTGATTGGCGGGCGTTTTTTTGTCTGCAAGGTAAAGATCAGTTTGAAGGTGTGATGCCCGTTGATACCTGTATTAGTGGTTTTATGACGGATATACCCGTTGCTCATGCCAAGGGGGGCGGCGGTATCGGTATTCATATTGCCAAACGTAATATTGAATCAGAATTGGCGGCTGACTTGCCTAGCGGCATTGAAATTGCCAATATCATCGAACAGCAGTTGCCAGCGTCAATCAAACCTGATTTTGCCTTGTTAACCACCGATAGCATTGGCGATGCTGCCTTTAACCATTTGGGTCTTGAGATTGAGGATTTGACGATTTGGTTGTATATCCTGCTTGAAGCCCAATTGACCGAAGAACCTCATAAACTGGGGGTAGTCGCCAGTTGCGTTAATATACATGTCATCAAACAAGCCATAGAACAGGCGAGTTTTTCGATATACCAACAAGGTCATTATGATTTTGACAAGGTGGCTGACAAGTTGGGTGACTGGGGTGGGGTACTTAAATCGTTTGCTAGTCAGCATAAAAAAGGCGGCAGCAAACTACAAATGAGAGATTTGGTTAATTACTTGACCGATAACGAATAACCCTTCGCAAAATTAACCATTAAAAACAAAACTCATCATAGCAATAGATAACAAATAGGACAAAACAATGCCAGCAATAAATGATCATGGGATAGAGGTGCCAGTTGTCGAAGATTTTCTCGATTTGGACAAATGGATCGCCCCGCAGAAGCACGATTTTAGAAAAGTACTCGGCACCCGCATCGTCAACCCCAAGGGGCTTGATTTGAGTGGTATTCAAGCTTACTTGCCGGATACCAGTAGTGATTTTTCAGTTAAAAATATTTTTAAAGAAGAGGATAAAGGCACGGTACGCCAGGATGCCAAAGGCATTTGGAAGGGGAGTAAATTAGATACAGCAATGGAACAACTTTGTTTGACCCTTAATCTTGATGACGAAGACAATCCGCATTTGATTGATGATGATATCAGAGTCGTGTCTGACGACGGCGTTGAACTGGTTTTTACCGGCAATTGGTTGGTTCGGGGTTGGCGAGTGGATTTGGTGGTCAACAAAAATAAAAATGGTATCAAAGAAGTGGAATTTTTCCGTGATGAAATTCGTTGGGTCAGAGTACCAGAGGGCTTAGTGGCACCGGATGAAAATACTGAAACCTATACTTCAACTTATTGGGTCCCTTATTAAAAATTACGGGTTATCGATCAACATGGCCCTAATTGATTAGGGTCTTAAGAACGACTACTATAGCTGCACAATAACAAATTGATGCCGTATAGATGTCCAAACAAAAGATGATTTTTAGCGCCGCGTTATGTTCGTTGGTGATTATTTTGGGTAGTAGTACCTTCGACAATCGCCCAAAAACCTTATCGGAAACACTATCAACACTGATTTCTCTGTCGGGTTTTAACTTTGAGCAAGCTTTGACTCAGGTGTGCGGTAATTTGGCTTATCAAGGGCCTGTGAGCCATGAGCTTGAGGCGGTGCAGTCGGCAGTATTGGCGAGGATCCTCACTCAGCGGCTGGGTAATCGAGCCAATTTTGGTGATGACGCCAAAAAAAAACATTTTATTGACCACTATTTTACCACTTGCCAATCTTTTCTTTTGCCAGTTAAGGGGCTCAAACCGCTTAACCCCGAATTATCGGTTGCAGCCGTTATTCCATTAATTGACGCTCATGCCAAGGCACTAATCAGTCATGCTTTATTGGCGATGAATAAAGTGCCTAACTCCCCTTATTATTCCTATATTCATGAAGTTGAGTGGCTTTATTACAACTATAAAGACGATCATATCAGCGCTGAAAAGGCCATCAGGCAAGCTATTGCCAAGTATCAAGCGGGCTATGGCAACATTGATTTGGCACAAGAATACGGTTATCTCGGTACCTCGCTGTTGCAGTTGGGGCGATTCAAAGAGGCTTTGTATTATATGCGTCAGGCGTTGGCTGTTGAAGCACAAAGCATGGTTGATAAACACAATGTGGGTGGTTATTTTGGGATTGCTTTTGCTTATTTGAAAGTGGGGGACACTGCCAGTGCCAGACGCTATTTTGAACAAATTATCATGCTGGAAAACGATTACAAGCAAAATGCTTATATTTGGGATTTGCAGCAATGTCAAGATTTCAAACTATTTGCCACCAAAGCGTTGGTGCAGTTGGGCAAAATCGATCGGCTTGAAGGTGATTATTCGGCGGCCTTGGATAAACACAGCTGTGCGGTGAAGTTACTGACCAATCAACCGGATTATTACTATCACGTTGCCCGGTTAGAAAAAGCCAAAGATTTAGTGCAATTAGGCAGCGTTAAAGCCGCACAGAAATTGGCGCAGTCTTTGGTTCATAATGAGGGGGTTTTTGATAGTCATAAACTACAATCTTTGCTTATTTTGTTTGCACTTGATCTTCAGCGTAACCCGACCCAGTTGAACAAAAAGCTTGAACAGCAAATTGATCAATTGATTAAAATTCAGGGGAATGAAATTAACCATCCGGTAGAATTCATTGCTTTTACCCGGTTAAAAATGGTGTTTGCTGGGGCTGTTGGTGATGACAAAGCGTTTGCTGCCAATGCGACGATTGGTTTTAAGATGATTGAGACATATCGCCAGTCGATGTTGCAGTCTGATAGTTGGATGTCGGCGCAATATGCCTTTGTAGAGGATTATGTTAATGCCCGTTATGACAATCAGAATGTCTCAGACAAGCCAGTTTTTGCGGCGGTGATTGATGTGCTTGACCGCTATTATGCGCTGAATTATTTTGACGAACGCACAAAGTATGCATTTGATGTTGAGTCAGCGACTCAACCCGACACATTGGCACAATTAAAACTTCGCCAGCTCAGTGCTGAACAAGCGTTGGTGAATGCCCCGAAGACTAATAAATCGCCTTTGCAAATCGCGTTGGCAGAGGCTAATGAGGCTGTATTGGCTTTTCAGTTTGCCCAGCCGTCGCAGCTTGATTTTAGTGCTGATGAGCATAAATACAATTTGGCACAAGTGCAGGCGGCACTGCAAAAAGATGAAGTGATGGTGCGATATTTTATCAGTGAGCGGCGCAGTTTGGCGTTTGTGATCACTCAAGGCAGAGTGTTTATTCATCCTTTACCATCGCTCAGTGATATTCGCCAAACTGTAGGGGCAATTGATCAGGGGCTGCAAAGTTATGAATTATTAAGCCTGATGAAAAACACTCATTTAACGGCGCTTTTACCTTTGTCGTTTATCCAACAGAACAAAATCAAAAAGCTGATCATCATTGCCGATGATGTATTACATCGAGTGCCTTTTTCGGCTATTGATACCACTGCGGTTAAACGTCCTTATCGAGCCTTGGGTGATCAGCTTGAAATTATCCGTACCCATTCAGTTTATGATTACTTGTTTGAACAGTCACAGCTAAACTTTCCGGCACAGGCCAGCAATCAAATTACTATCTTTGCAGATCCGGCTTTTGGTGAAGCAAAAACACCATCAACGTCAGATCTATTAAGGGATTGGTCGACAAATTTACAGCGTTTGCCCGCCACGGCGAAAGAGGCGCACAACATCGAAGCTATTTTTGGTAAGCAGCAGGTTAAAATCTACGAGGGTCAGCAAATGACCAACAGCCGTTTGATGAATGAAACGGTGCGCCAATCAAAAATACTGCATATTGCCACCCATGGTTACTTTGACCCCTCGACACCGGATGTGGTGGGTATTGCCACTTATGCTGACAAAACATCAACACAGGATGCCGCCGGATTCTTAAGCCTGAGCGAGCTGCTCAGTAAACCATTTGCCTCTGATTTAGTAGTGATAAGCGGTTGCGAAACCATGTTGGGTAAATATTACAAAGGCTCGGGAATGCAGAGTTTCACCCGAGGATTTTTATCCCAAGGGGCCGGTTCTGTGGTTGGTACGCTGTGGAAAATCCCAGACAGGTCTACCGCTTTATTTATGAGTCACTTTTATGCGGCGTTAAAGCATAACCACGGTGATACCTCAGCCGCGCTGATGCAGGCCAAACGTGAGCTTGCCAAGGATGACAACTTTTACGACCCATTTTATTGGGCGGGGTTTGTGTTGACTTCGGTTAATCGACGTTATGAGCAGGTGGTATTGGATTGAGAGTTATAATGAATTAGGAACAAAAAATGAAAGAATCCGATTGGAAAGTGTTCAAAAAAATCAAAGAACAGGCCATTGAGAAATATTGCACACAGTGTTTCTGTGAGTTTCGTGAAATTATGGCTGATGAAACAAAATCTGTACATGAAAGGTATGGCCTGAATTATGGGGCAGTCAAGAAAAAGGACAAGAGAATGGCGGCTCTTTTCGATGGTCACAGTCGTTCAGGTGCTTGGTTGCAATTACTCGGTATGCGGCATGACGGGTTAGTTGATGAGGCGTTTTTAGACCAATTAAGTGATGAGTTTCGGGAGGAAACCAATCCGAATCGGTTTAATCGGTGAGGTGTAGTTGATAGCTGCCCAGCTGTTTCTCCTATAATATTCTAATATAGGGCTGATACCTCTATCGGCCCTTGCTCTTAATTGCCCCTGCTTTTACTCCCTTCATTTATTTCAAAATAAATCACTTTTCAAGTGAGACATATTTGTAACTCTCTGCACAGTATCCATAAGCATCATATATAACAGCACCGCAAATAAGGCTGACATATGTGATCATCAAGCTATAGCGATAAATAACAACCTATTGATTTAAAAGGTATTTTTATCTGGCATTGAACTTGCCATAAGCCTAAGTGCAAAGCAATATCATAATTTAATACACATCAGGAGTGAGCAGATATGTTTCGTTTTTTATTAAGCAGTAAGACAAAATGGCGTAATACCATGCTAGCCAGTTTACTGGTTTTGTGCGGGGCCGGTTTGGCAGGTTGTACTGACTGGCAAAGTAGTAAAGGGCAGAACTCGGCTAATGCCGCCGATTCAAAAGTGGGTTGGTATCCGGGCAAAATTAAAGTGGGTCATCTGGTTGCTTTAGATATGGCACCTTTATTTGTCGCCAAAGAAGCCGGTTTTTTTGCTGAGGAAGGACTTGATGTAGAGACTGTATTCTTCTCTAACCCTGGTGATAACAATACTGCGCTTTCTGGTAATTCTATTCAGTTTAGTGTTAACCCCTTTACCCTGCCGTATTTTGCGCAACACAGTGGTGTGCCGATGCGAATAATTGCCAGTGCGGGTGGTTTGGGGGTTATTCAAGTGGTTATACAGGGACAGTATGATGTTAACGATATGGCACAGCTGGCGAAATGGGTGAAAGCCAATCCGGGTAAAAAACTTAAGGTAGCCACGCTTAAAGGCGATACGCTGGACATGATTTTATATCGTGCTTTTCAAAAGGAAGGGTTGTCTTATAACGATTTTGAGGTTAGTTGGTTTAACGACTTGTTTGCCATGGTGCAGGCGTTTGAGTCGGGTCAGGTTGATATTTTAAGCCATATTCAGCCTTACACTACCCGAATGCAAGTTGAGAAAGGCGCAAAGTTGCTGACTGACAGTAATCGTGTTTGGGGTCATGGGACGCCTAACTGTAGCCTAAATGTTATGGACGATTTTCTGCAAAAATATCCGAATACCGTTAATGCCTATCTCAAGGCGGTTTATCGTGGTTTTGACTTGATTGTGAATGATCCTGATCGGGCTATCGCCTTGGTTGAAAAAGGTAATTATTACCGGGTAAGCCGTAAGGTGCTTAAAACGGCGTTTGCGACTCAAAAAGGAGTGCAGTTGATCCCCAATATCAGCGGCATGATGACGGTTATTAACGATATGGTGGCGAGTCAGTATATTGAACAGCCTAAAGTGGACATTCTGCGTCTCGAATCAATCTCGCGGATTAGTGGCACGATGAATAACAAAACGGGTGCGGGTAAAGCAGCAAGTATCGTACGTTGAGTGGTGTTTTGTTTGGCATTTTGACTAGGGATTTGGAGGTCTCATGAACCCGGCTATTTATCGACGTTTGGTTGCATTTGTTTACGGTGTGGTGACTTGGGCTGTACTGATAGGGCTGTGGGAACTGGCTGCTATTTATAATACTGACAGCAATTTGACTAGGGTGTTTCCACCGCCGTCACAATTTATGGCAACGTTGTTTAAAAGTGAATTGCAAATAGGCAT
Organism: Alteromonadaceae bacterium; assembly: GCA_965277695.1. GTDB lineage: Bacteria > Pseudomonadota > Gammaproteobacteria > Enterobacterales > Alteromonadaceae > JABSOG01. The sequence continues at coordinate 19,690 of CBDIDQ010000101.1, read as the reverse complement.
TGGCTCGCAGGCGGCGACGTTGTGGCAGTCAATATTGTCGACGCTTTACCGGGTTTTTAGCGGTTTGACGTTGGGGTTTGTGGCGTCATTACTGTGTGGCATTTTGGTGTCGACATCGCAAATTAGCCGACGAATTGTATCACCAGTAATACAAGTTTTGGCACCGATAGCGCCTATCGCTTGGATACCTCTAGCGTTGACGTTATTTGGCATTGGCAATCAAACGGCGATCTTTTTAGTGTTTATGGGGGTCTTTTTCACCTTGACGATTGCCACGATGGCACAAATAGAAACCGTACCGACACAGTACCAGCATGTGGCTAAATTGTTTGGTCTGAATAAATTTCAAATCTGGCTGAGTGTGGTGTTACCGCACATTTTGCCTTCGGTATTTACCATGTTACGGCTGAACTTTATTGCTGCTTGGATGGCGGTGCTGGCTGCTGAGATGACCGGATTGGGGGATGGGTTGGGTGCGGTGATTATGGTGGGCAGAAATTTGTTTAATGCTGACTTGATCTTGATTGGTATGTTCCTGATTGGCTTTTTTGGTTTTGTGGTAGATACCTTGTTATTGCAAATACAGAAGCATTTTTTTTGGTGGGGTCGTTATGCAAAAACCTGAAAATGGCAGTACTAATGTGAGTACTAATGTGAGTACTAATGTGAGTACTAATGTGAGTACTAATGTGAGTACTAATGTGAGTACTAATGTGAGTGCTAATGATAATGAACATACCGATTTATTGACGTGTGAAAACGTGAGTTTACATCCTGATGACAGTGATGTGGCTATCATTGAAGACATTTCGCTGTCATTACGTAGCGGAGAATTATTGGTGATTATTGGTCCTTCCGGTTGTGGCAAAACCACGGTACTCAATATTCTGGCGGGTTTGGTGATGCCTACTCAGGGGCATGTTGCGCTTAATGGTGATGTGCAGCGGGGTGTCACCAAAGATGTTGGTTTGGTGTTTCAGGAGCACGCGTTGTTTCCGTGGTTAACCGTGGCCGGTAATGTCACGTTTGCCTTGAAAAACACCCAGCTGTCGAAAAAAGAACGGCAGGATACTGTGGCATCAGTGCTGGAACGGGTGGGGTTGGCGAACCATGCTAAAAAGTTTCCTCATCAGTTGTCTGGCGGGATGAAACAGCGGGTGGCTATTGCTCGATCACTGGTTTATAACCCGGGGTTTTTATTGATGGATGAACCTTTTTCGGCGCTGGATCATCAAACCCGGTTTATGATGCAAAAATTCATGCTGGATATTTGGACTGAATTCAAATCCGGTATTGCTTTTGTTACTCACCATATTGAAGAGGCTGTGGTGCTGGCAGATCGTATTGTATTGATGTCGGCCAATCCGGGCAAAATCGTCGAGATATTGGCAGTTGGCTTAGATAGACCACGTAATATCGCTTCAGTTGAATTTAACGAGTATCGGGCACATATCGCCAAACATCTTGAATACGAATCAGGTAAACATTTTTCAAACCAGGATGATCAATAGCGGGTCAGTAACAGGAGCATATTATGTCAGATCAATCGCAGTTTTTTTCACCAGAAGAAGTGAATAACTTTAACTCAAATATCGTCAGGGTGCTGGATAACGGTTATATCAATAATCCCGATAATGACCTTCCAGTAATTCAAGATCGAAACCCTTACCTGGTGGGACCTGAGCAACAGAACCTAGTCAGAGCATTGGGCATAAAACAACAGAAATCCAGGCGATATCAATGCGATATTCCTTTTGATCGACAGAGCTTTTCTGAAGAGGATAAAAAAAATAATAAAGATATCAGTACGGCATTTGCTGGTTGCTTCCCCAAAGGCATTAGTGCGGGCTGTGCCAAGCATTTGGAATGTGACCAGAAAAAAAACTGTCCGTTAGTCGGCCCGTTGGTGGATCAGCAATTGAGCAACGCCGCTGATACCATGCCGATATTGCGCCGCTGTAAATATCTGGGCTGTGTCAGACCTGAGCGGGCGCAAAAATGGCTGGATGATTCCTATAAACAATACGAACAAAAGGAGTCTCAGCAACAGTCTATTGTTGTTATTGACCCGAAGGTTGATGCACAGCGAAGATATCAGGTGGTGATCCATGCGGAGAAAAAACTGGATGAATTGTGTCCTCACCATAGTCGGGTATGGCAGACAGAAGGAGGGATCGCAGAACAACGTAAAAATCCTTTCAGGACTTTGCAGTGTGAAATATCAAGGCCCTCAAGCAGTCATCAATATGGCAAGAATAAAAGATTGTCCAAGCGACGGACATCGCTGGATATTCCACAGGGTTGGTATAACCGATTAGGGTTCTCCGGAGTCGGCATTATTGTGGTGGCGAATCCGGATGATACGCCCAACACCCAAGTTTTTTATTTGCAGCTGGCCAGTAGTAAAAATGAACTGCGTGATTATTACGAATTTCCTTATTTTTCCATGGGCAGGACAGATAACGATGACGGCACTAAAAATTCACAACAGTGGCGTAATGAGGCCGGTTATCCCGATGGTGTGTTGTTGCAATTACTCTTTCGTAGCTTAAGAGAAAGAAAGCTAGAAGGGGGAGAAAGTGAAGAAGCCTTGCCAGAGGTGTTATCAATATTCAGTGATCTGCGAGCTGAGTACCTTTCAGATTGGGAAGAGTATAACAAAGTGCTTTATTGCCCGGCAGGTGAAGTAGCGACTTGGCTTTTCATGTGGTCGCTGCTTAATGAGAAAGCCAATAATGACAATATGGCCACCAAGCTTGAGGGTGAGTGGGATCAGTTGATCAGCAATGAATTGGCGATTAATGACAGCGATGGTAAGGAGAAAATCAAGTCGGCGTTAAGGCAGTTGCTCAGGTTCAATGAATCCCGGCATATGTCGACGGAATTACAACATATTGGTTTATTGGATGAGGACAATCGGCATACTCTGAGAGCGAACGCTTTGTTGGCTTGGCTGGACGCCGTTTGCAGTGAAAAAAAACGGCGGGAGGATGCCGATTACAATAATGTCAGTCAGGAGAATGATTTTCGTTTTTGTTGTAAATCACTGGTTTTTGACAGTCCGGCGTCACCGATGAATTGCCTGATCTTGGCTTATCGGGCAGAGCAAGTGGCGGTAAAAGCCGGCGATGGGATTCATATAAGGAATTTGGCGGACAAATTTATTCGTGAGCTGTCAATTATTGGTGCGCCTTTCGAGCAGACACTGAACAGTTTGCAGGGAGATTGCCGTTTTCCCATTTTACCTTATGTTGCCTGGTGGCGAATGAGTCAAAGCAATTACCTGTTAGGGCATTTTGTGGTTCCCCTTGGCAGTGGTGAGCGTTTTTCTGGTGTCAGTGCATATTCCGATAAAGACTCGCGGTTTCTATTAGCCGGTATTGATGAAAGTCTGTGGATGGAGCATGGCGAGCAGTCTGTTGATTATGGTAGCGAAGGCTACTATGCAATGGAGAAAAAATTACGGGGCATTATTCCTATTACTTCCCGACTGGTGGCACCGGTATCAGATGCCACCATCAGTTATACTTTTTTTCAGTTTGAGACGAAGAAGGAGCGGGCACAGGCTGAATTCGATGCTGAAACCCAAGCCAAGTTTTCTGCTCATCAAATGAATACCACCTTGTTTGTTATGGGCAGCAAGCTGGATGAAATGAAGCAGCAGTATGAGGAAGGTTATATTGAGGACGATAATGCCTTTGATTTGATGAAAAAACGGATGGCGTTTTTAAACAACGAAAACTCTGTTTTTCTTTGCCATCGAACCAATATGATCACTCAACGGGTCGCAGAAGAAATCATTCCGAGAACAATGAAGGATATTATCGGTATAATTCAGGTGTATCTTGATGAATACAACTTACTAGCTGCACTTGATCGCAAATTAACCTTTAGCTTTAGTGAGCCGCAGTCACTTCTATTTCTATCTGAGAAGTATCTCTATCCCAAGCCTTTTGTCGATTCTATATTGCACGAAATTGCTAATAACTATGGTAAGTATTGCAAGGAAGACTCGCGTAGTTACGACAAAAACGTCGAAGTAAACATGAGTGTGGAAGGTGATTTATTAACGATTGAGTTTTCAGCTCAGTCGATAAAAACCCAAACCACCGGTGGATTGGGTTATAGCGTAGGTATGCGGGCAATAAAGAACATCATCCAGTTTATATCCGGTAATGTATTTGATATTGATGCTCATTTCAAAGGGCAGGATGATGGGCGATTTGTGTCTAGGTTGCCTTTGAAAATGAAAGATATTAATGACTGGACGGGCAAGTTAATCCACCAATACGAATAGCTTAAGTTGGACAAATTTCTTTTTAAGGAGTGTGACATGTTTAAAGTGATGGTTTTAGATGATTCCTATCAAGCTTTATCGGGGCTTTGCAGCACTGTAAAAACGTCGGCTAACGGGCGAGATTTTAACGTCGTCAGACTTGATTTTCATCGTACGCGTAAAGCGGATCAGCAGGAAAATTATGATGATATTTGGACGTCATTGAGTGAGGCAAAGAGTGCATTAAACGCAATGGAAGGTGATTTGTGTGTTGTATGTGTGCCTTTTAAACTTCCTCTGGATAGTGTACCAAAATCATTGTGCGAGTATGAAAACTGGATTGACGGGGCGATTAATTTAAATGACAGCTGGAGAATGTTGGTTAAACCGTTAGTACAGGCGTTTGAGTTTAATTTATTGGTTGTTGACGCTGATTTACTGGGGTCGGGAGAGCATTATCAGGCGTGGTCAAGTGGCTTGTTTTTAGCGGAAAAAATGAAAAAGGAAGGTTTGAAGTTTCCATGGGACAATTCAAAGTACATTATTTGGACTGGTCAAGAGGATGCGATCAAGGGGATCCGGGAGAACGACCCTAGTTACAAGAAAATAGTCAAATCAGCAGAAAAAAAGGATGAAGGAAAAGATGCTAAAAATGCCAGCATCCTTTTTGTGGAGATTGCTGCACAGTTACGACTGACAGAAAACCTGACATTGGAATGTGCCCGCTTATTTAATACGACATATGGTGAAAATATTGGTCATGGAATGACCAAACAATTTATTCCAGCAAAAGAACTGCCACAAGTGATCAAGTTTGTCAGAAAATACACCACACTATGCGGTAATCTATTTTCAGAATTAGGTCTTTTTACTGCACATAAGCAATGTGAACTAGTTGAGGGACAGTTCATGAAAAACTTGCTTAAGATCAGAGCAGAAATCGATGCAAATGAAAGTGGTAAAATCGACCGGGAGACTTTGTGTAGACGCTTTTGGTCTGAGGTACTAAAAACCAGTTGCGACTGGATTGATCCGCTCAATGGCAGCCCTGCTAGGGTCAAAAATTATCTCAGTAGCAAAACGGCAAATTCAGACCAGCTTGAAGACGGTGTTGAAACCTTTGAAGACTGGCGTGAGTTTTTCTTCAAAATGCGTTTTTGGCCGAGCGACGGCAACTCATGGTTGGACGCTTTGTCTGGGCTGTTGGCCCAAGCGGTAGAGCGCAGCGACATTACAGTGGTATTCGAAAAACCATTAAAAAATCTCAAACTAGAGATCTTCCTGCCTAAAATCTGGATGGCCGAGTTGTTTGATTATTTGTCCAGTCCGAAACGATTTCTGCGTAAATTGCATGATGACAATACCCCGCATACTGTTTGGCTGTCAGCTCAGCGGATTAATGGTGAGGTGCAAGATAACCGTGTTAAAAACGCACCTTATCAAATCGTGTTAAAAATCAGTTCTACTCGCAGTTTTAGTGCCAATGGCGACCAGATGCCCGGTACCCTCAACTATCTAGTGAAACCGTCTCACCTGAGACATGTCTATGACCTTTATGTGGCGACAAAAGACGGCAAAAACGGTGCAAATCAGCTAAAACAGGTTGCTGTGAAAGGTGACGGACATGAAATACAAGCGGTAAAAGCAGTAAACGGTTTGAGTGCTGAGGATGTTTTGATCAATCCAGCGGCTAAATCGGGTTTTGCCCTAGTGTTTAATTCATTTGATGGTAGCTAAGACGCTGGGGATACATATGCAACAGGTTATTGTGGTTGATCATAACGAACAAAGAAGAGAGCAAATAATCGCCCAGCTCAAGACAAAAAGTGCGGGCATTGAATGGGTTGATTTTCATCAGGTTGAAGACATCACGGCAGCATCAACCGATGGGCTTTATGTCATGCATCAGGGCAATAACAATATGTGGACTGATATTGAGCAACTGATTAAAGCAGGGAGAAATGTGGGCGTCGTGTATACCGGTGGTAGTTTCAAAAGTAACTTGCGACGGTATCGTTCAATTTATAGCGGGACTCGTTGGGATGAAGCTAGCAGCGAGCATGATTTAAAAACGCCGCTTTATGTTGATTACGTGGGTCAAGGCAGCGTTAGTAAATTGGCCAGTGCCATTTTGTTTTTACTCCAGGGCAAGCAAGCTGCGGTATTAGTGCTGTCGTCCGCCTATCAGTTATCGCGATTTGACATTCGTCGTCGAGACTTGAGTCATGATCACTTTAAAAACGGTTTCAGTAATGCGCTGGGATTTGATGCGTCGAACCGTAACAGTGAGCGGCGATTTGAATTGTTTCGTCGGGCGGCTAAAGAGCGTGAAACTTGGTTGAAAATGAAGCGGGTGACTTGCCGCTGGCCTGAGCTGGCTCAAAAACTCCAAAGTTTGATCATTGATGTTGGCAGTGAAGCGTTATTTGCTTGTCCTACCGAGCAATATCATCAATTACAGGCTGATGCGCAGCAAAGCATTGAACAGGTGGATGTTTTGATGGCGAAATTTTCTGGTGAGTTTTATCAACAGGCGGTGCTTAGCGAAGGTGAAATCATGACTTTTTGGCAGGCTATTGATGTGCTTAACCAATGGTTGCAGGCCCTTGATGTGGCATCAGACGGTATGGCTGATGCGGCATATTTTGTGGCATCAACCCTAACAGCAGGAACTTAAGATGATGAGTGATAAAACGTATCAGGTGATGGTAATTGATGACCAGATTGGGGTGCCGGGCATGTTGCAAGACATGTTTTTGCTCAAGTATGATCAATTGCCGATTGAACTGTTATTTGAAAGTTGCCATACCGGTAATGACCGATATTGGCCATTTAAAGCGATTGAGGCGATCCGCAAATATCCCCATTTATCCATGGTGTTATTGGACATAAAATTTGGTTCAGATACGGATCGGTTGGGCCTGGAAATATTGCAACGGCTGCGTGAAGAAGCCCCCAAGTTGCCGATAGTGATGCTGACCTCGTTAGAGGCAGAGCCAGCCACTGTTGTGACGGCCTTACAACATGGTGCTAGGGATTATGTCATTAAAGACCCTAATCCTGAGGCGTTGATGGCGGTGGTGCAACGGTTTGCCCGGGCTGACAGTGATCAGTGGGAAATGCTGGGTGACTCCGAGCCGATGGTGCAGTTGCGCGAGCAAATTATCCGAGCGGCACAGTATGGTAATACCAGCATTTTGATTTTGGGAGAGCGTGGCAGCGGCAAAGAGTTAGTGGCGCGTAATATCGCGCGACAGGGTGCCCGGGCCAAGCAGGCTTTTGTTGAGGTTAACTGTGCCGCCATTGCACCCCAGCTATTTGAAGCGGAAATGTTTGGGGCACAAAAGGGCGCTTATACGGGTAGTGATAAAGACCGTTTTGGTTTTATTGAACTGGCCAATAACGGCGTATTGTTTCTGGATGAAGTGGGCGAAATGCCGCTGGATCAACAAGCTAAGTTATTGCGGGCGCTGGAACAAAAAGCGTTTCGCCGGGTCGGGGCAAGCAAAGAAGTCGCCAGTGATTTTCAGCTTATTTGTGCCACCAATGCCAATTTGGCTGAGATGGTGACAGCGGGCCAATTTCGTGGCGATTTATATGACCGCATTCGGGCAATCGAAATCCAGACACCGCCATTAAGACAATGTGTGAGTGATATTCCTTTGTTTGTCAGCCATTTTTCAACCTTGATCACCACGCGAGAAGAAGCATTTGTTTCCTTGTGTAGTACTTTTACTACCGAAGCGATTGCCTGTATGGCGCAATATCAATGGCCTGGCAATATCAGAGAATTGCGTCAGGCAGTGGAACACGCCTTGTTTCATGCCAATGGTAAAGCGGTTAACGTGACTGATTTGAGACCAGAAATTATCGCACCTTCGACATCAATTGACCTTAGTATTAGTCCAGTCGCGGGTAACTCAGCGGGTGATCTGTCTGAGCTAACGGGTAGTCATTTATCGGTGTTATTGATTGATATTATTCAAGCGGTGTTTGGGCAGAATCAATGTAATCGCGCAGCGACGATGCGGCAATTGTTTCCGGGCATGAAAGAGTCATATTTTGGTCGTTTGGCATGGGATCTGGTGAAAATGAATCCCGGGTTATTGAGTCCTGAATTACCCGAAGGGCAACGATTCGAACTATTCACCGAACTTAAACAAGCCTATTTGCAGACACAGCAAAGCCGGACAAAAACCAAAATAGGGAATTCACCATGAGTCAGCAGAGCAGACAGTATTATTTAGGGGTAAACTGTGCCTATCACGAGTCCTCTGTGTGTATCATGGTTGATGGTAAAGTGATTGTAGCGTTAGAAGAGGAACGATTTAATCGTCAGCGTCATGGAAAATCGGCCCAGATTGCTAAAGCCAATGTCTTTCCGTTGGCTGCGCTTGAACGTTGTTTGTTGATTGCCGGGATTGGTATTGAGGATATTGGGGGCATTGGTTGTAGCTTTATGCCGGATGCCCGTTATCAGCTAAACAGGGGATTAAGTTTGCCTGAGGCTTCGGCGCAAGGTTGGGCGACTGAAACGGGTGAGCGGGAGTTTCGGGATCGGCTGATGGGTGTACCCGCTGAGTTGTCAGATTATTTTAATGTTGATTTGACTGAGCGCTGGCATTGGTTTTCGCATCACCTTTGCCATGTGGCTGGTGCTTATGCGCAATCCGGTTTTAGCGAAGCTGCATTGCTTTGTGTTGATGGTATTGGTGAATTTAATTCTGTGTCTATGGGCTACGCCAAAGCTGGGCAACTGGATGAAATTGATAGTGTGGCTTATCCTCATTCGCTCGGTTTGTTGTGGGAAAAAATGGCACTGTTTCTCGGTTTTACTGAATATGATGCGACCAAAGTGATGTCATTGGCGGCTTTTGGCAATGCCGATATCTATCGCGAAGCAATGGCATTGTTATTACAAAATCGAGAGCAAAAAGATGGTGAGTTGTTCATTGTGGATGACTCTATTGCTGGACTGCGCAGTGACGGATTTGACGGTCTGTCGGCACATTTTGGGGTTCAACCGTTGAAGGCGGGTGAGCCACGTAGTCAAGCACACTTAGATCTTGTTGCGGCATTGCAACAGCAAACTGAGCAAGTGTTGGTGAGTTTGGTGGGTCATCTCGCTGGTACAACCGACAGCAAAAACCTCTGTTATAGCGGTGGTGTGGCGCTGAATTGTTTGGCTAATCAACAGATTTGTCGCAGTGGTCATTTTGAGCAATATTTTATTCAACCAGCAGCCAATGATGCGGGCACTGCCATTGGAGCCGCTTATTTGCTGACTCGGGCGCATATTGATGTCACAGCCAAACCAGTTGTTTACTTGGGCACTGAATACGCTTCATCTGATATTCGGCAGCTGTTGCAACAGTCCGGTTTTGACTATTGTGAGCCTGATGACTTATCCGGGCAGGTGGCTAAATTGCTCAGCGAAGGAAAAATTGTTGGCTGGTTTCAAGGGCGAATGGAATTTGGACCAAGGTCGTTAGGCAATCGCAGTATTTTGGCCGATCCCCGCAATCCTCAGGTTAAAGAGCGGATTGATAACCAAATTAAATTTCGCGATAAATTCAGGCCCTATGCCCCGAGTATTTTGCAGCAGCAGGCTAAGGACTGGTTTGATATTGCGCCCGGCGCATCATTGGCGTCTCAATATATGCTGGTGGCTGCTCAAGTATTACCACAGCAAGCCCAGCGGATTGATGCCGTGGTACATCGTGATGGCAGTAGCCGTATTCATCTGGTTAGTGCTGACGCCAATCCACAATATTACCAATTAATTGATCGTTTTTATCGTTTGACCGGGGTGCCGATGTTGCTTAACACCTCTTTTAATTCACAGTCACCTATTGTTGAAACCCCGGCTCAGGCGCTGGAGACCTTCAAAAATACCGCGATTGATGTGTTGGTGATTGGTCAGTCGATGATCCAAAAACCTGAGGTAAACAGAACCGACCAACAGTTCATGGAATGTTTTTGTGTCGATAGCGTGTTTCGCACAACAGTGATAGAACAATTTAAGAAACAAACAGCGGCATTATCTGGGTGGTCACCCGCGATACAATACTTTATTGGTGAATATCAGCGTCGGGTCGGCTTGCTGCAACAGGGCAAGACGGCGTTGTCTTATTCCGCTTTGCAATATCAAATCAGCCGGTGGTGAGCATGGATAAACTGCCTAGAGCTGAATTGCTATCCGTACTGGATATGCCGCAAACCATCGAATTAACCACTCATCGTGGTCAGGTGATATCAACACGTCGTTTTATGGCACAACACCTTGATTTGTTATCTGCTTATGAGCAACCGATTGCCAGCTCATTACTGCATCTGTTACCAGATGACACAAAGGCTTATCCCTTTGCGTCTCCTTTGGCGATTGCCACTGAACCGGATGGCCAGGGGATATTTGCCAGCAGTGTTGGTAGTCGTTCGGCTATCTTTTCTGGATTGTATATCAAAGGCTGCCGACCGATTGATCATGATGCCTTGTGGTTTCCCGGTGTTGAAATGGATGTTTATAGCGGTGTTTGTCAGCAACAACAAATCGCTTTTGGGGTGTTGAGCCGCGAGAATATTAGCCGTGAATTACTTGGTTATTTGATTTTTTGTCAACAAGGTTGGCCTTTAGCTAGGCATCCTGTGGCGGTTTTAGCTTATCAGACCGCTGACGCCGATAGCTTCGCATTGGTTTTTAAACCTGTTGAAGGATATTGCCGCGTTGAGCAATTACTTGTCGATCAACACATTACTATTGCTGATTTGATAGCGATGAATTTGGCGGGACAGGAGGCAATGAATGCCAGTGCTGCGCCAAAGTTGCTACACGTTGGGTTATCCGAATACCTAGCATTAAAAGCCGAGTTGCTGGCAAAAACTCATGCTCAAGGCGTATTTCGGGGTTATCTCAATGCTAATGCGGGTAATGATCTGTATCAGCATGAAGGGCATTCTTTCACTATTGTGGACTTTGATACCTTGCAACTGGTGGAGATCGCATCAGCGACCACAGATGAGTTACGACAGGCTTTATTACGCAGTGCTTTTATTGAAGCAGCCAAGTCGATGTTACCCATGATGCAATTTGTTTGGTTCGAAGATAAAAATCACCATGAACATTTTGCCGCGATAGAACAAATAGTGAAAGAAAACGGTTGGATGCAACAGTATGCCGACTGCCTGACTCAACAGCTGCTCTGCCATGGTTGGTGTAAACAAGACGTACTGTTGGGCTGGTCAGCAGCTAGGCAACACCCGCTTTATCAAGCAGCCCTTACCGATGCGGTGATTTGTTCACCAGCGTTGTTGGATGATTACAGCCCGACTGAATCCCTTTACCGTCCACAATTTTAATATTTATGGAGTAACATAATGGCTAAACATGATCTTATTAATTATTGGGTTTCTCACGACCCAGAACCGGGTGTCCATGTGTTGTTTCGTACTAAACAATGTGTATGGCAAGGTTGTAGAATGTGTTCTTTATGGAAAGAGGGCAATAAAACCGTCAGATATCATCATATTATTGAGCAAATCAACACCTTTTGTGGTGAGCGACTGACCCGGGTGAAAGAGCAGTTACCAGCTAAAAAGCCAGCATTGGATTATGAATATTTACCTCATGATCAAATCTCTTCCATTACCATCGGTAACAATGGCAGTATTTTAAATCCAGACACTTTTCCACCTTCGGCTTTGTTTCATTGCATTTCTCGATTATGGCCGATTGTGCCTAACCTCAAACGACTCTCGCTGATCACCGAGTCCAGATATATTACCGAGTCATATTTAGTGATGCTCAAACAACAATTTTCACAGTGGAATAAAGACAAAATCCATTGGCGGTTAGAGGATGGCAATACAGATAACATCCATGGCGGTGAAGAGGTGGTTTTTGAGCGTAAAGACACGATTAAACGCGGTAATTTCAGAGAAATTGAATTTGCCATTGGCATGGAATCGCAAAATAAAGTGGCGCTGGAGTGGATTAATAAAAATGAGAAGTATCCTTATGGGTATGTTCAGATTGTTGAATTGATTATGTTGTTTCGTAAAATTCCGATTTATAGTAAAGTTTATGATCCGGAATTTTCCATTCGACATTATGTGTTGCTCAAACCCCATCCCTTGACCGATGAGGAGGCTATTGATGATGTGGTTGAATGCATTAAAACAGGGCAAAAACTGAGTGAGGAATTTGGCGTTAACATCATGACTCACATTAACCCGGTTTATGTGGCAGCCAATAGCGTTATGCATGAAGCAATTAATAAAGGCGAAATTGAATACACCCCGCCAACATTAGCTGTTATTGCGAAAACACTGATAGCAGCCAATGACCATTGCACCCAGAGAAACCGTTTTTGTTTGGGGTTGTCAGACGAAGGATTAGCCAGTGAATCAGATGAAACGGCAAACCAAGAAGCGGTGAAAGCCGATCAGAAATATACCTTTGTGCCTGAGGATACCAGTGACGAATTATGGGTGGCGTTGAAGGATTTCAGTAAATTGATTGGCAATAATGATTCACGGAACAAAGCCATAGAAGATTTAAAACACAAGCTTGATAGCTTGCCAGCTTAAGGGATTGAATGATGCAATCTCAATTATTGTTGGCGATAAAAAATCAGTCTGAAAATCAAAATGCGCTAGATAATATAATAGAAGAAACCCTGTTTAAGTGTGCCAGAAGTCATGGTGTGCTTTGGCAACAACCGGTAGATTACAGCCAGTTCGACGCGATTGTGCATAGATTAGAGCATTTTAAACGTCATGACTTATTGGATTTAATGGTGGTGATCACGATTGAAAGCGGCGACTTAATTGGCCTTAAGTCGTTGGAGCAAGCCCGTTATCTGGTTTTGGCTTTTCCTGAAGTGTATTGGGTATTTATGTTTGATGTTGAAAACGTGGCCGATATACCAGCAGAAGTTCGACGTTACCACTGGTGTCAGTATCGGTCAGCAGAGAACTATCAACTGGACAGCGAAGTGAAGACTTGTTTGGACCAAGCCATAGCGCGTCATAGTAGTGGGTTCAGAACTCTGTTTGACCCGACTGGATTACGTTTGTGGATCCGCAAGGATGAATCACCTGTGATTAAAAGAGCTGCGGTGGTCGAGGATGAGGTCGATTATGGTTACTTCAATGCTTATTTTATGTACATGCGAGGGCTTAATGTTTACCTGATCCAGACGGTCGAAGAAAATGTGGCGTTTTATCAACGCTTGACAGGTGATAGTGAGTTTAAGCTTGACTACTGCATTGAAGATATGGAGCTTAATTTTGCAGATTTAGAAAAAGGTCAGGATAAAAGGTTCAGGCTGCAACATTTTGATGAACTGTTAAAGGAGAATAACCAGCGTATTATCAGCAAGGCCGAAACAGGCATTATTATTTCTGTTACGGCGGGCGAACATGAGCGGTTTAAGATTATCATCAAGCCATACGCAGGCATGTATGATGAACAACTTGATGGATTGATTAAACGAAGGGAAGCCAGTGAGTTACGTCGGACACATGATGTCAGTCGTCATGGAATACCAGGGCTAGAGCAAAAGGTGGCAACTGCTTTGGTAGAAAGCTGCCGTCAGATGATTAACTCCGAAGGTCCGGGTGCTTATGGCACCAGATACGCTATTCATGCCGCTGTTTTGGCTAATGAAGCACGGATATTATTAGGTAATAATACGCGAATGTTAAACCTTGCGACCATTGAACTTAAGCAACAGGCCGAGCTGATTGCCGAATCCAATTTTGTCGGCATATCCACCAAAGATGTATTGGATACCCGGTTAGGTGCGCTTGACGAGGAAGTTATCCGTCTGTGGCCTAATAATGATAATAGCCAGTCGACGACAGAGCAGTTGGCACAGCAACGACAGATTGGACTGTCGAAGATCAAGATATACGAAATGATGAATCGAATATTTGTTCATTATGGCAAGTTCGAAGAAATCAAACTGGTATCCAAAAAAGTCTCAACCTGCTTTTTGCAGTTAAAATATCCATCAACCAAACGCGATGCAGCAAGGTTAAAGCTCTTTGGCTATTTTTTAAATGCCGCCACTGATGGTAATCAACTGATTAAGTATGCCATGGGTTGGATTTTGTTCTTTTTTAATATTTATCTTTACACTGACATAGTGACTTGTTTGTTTGACCCGACAATAACATTGAATTGTATTAACAGCCTGTTTCATGCGGCTCTGGGCTCTGTGTCATTATTTTTTACCCTAGCGTTACCAGCAGGCATAGAACATCAAAGCGACTCATGGTTAATGTGGGTTAATTGGGTCAATGCAACAGTTGGTGCGGTTCATATTGGTTTGGGTATTGCGTTTTTGTTTAGTGTGCTTAATCGTAAGTAGGGGTTGGGTGGGGGGAAAAGTTTTTACGGGAGCAAGTTAAGCTTAAGCTGAGGTTATTTTTGTGTGCGGTCGACTGATGTGGTGCCAATTAAAGGGTGACGCCGGGCTTGAGATGTGTAAATATCTGTATCGTTATTTTTCAGCTTTTATTGGTTGTGGATTAATAATTTATTATAGGTAATAAATGGTGGGTGGTGGGTTAAGGAGATTATAAATTGATAGAAGAAATACAAAAGTCGATAGAGTGTTGGGCTTCTCGCTCGACTTGGTTCAGTTCTCATCCGAGTGATGTCAAAGAATTACGAAAAGCCATTTCTAATCTTAAAAAATTGGATTATGCACCAAGCGAGGATGAGTTAGCCGAAGTAATATTTCATCGTGTGAAGGGTTTCCCTGCTATGCTTGGAACCCCTCAAAATGTTGAACATGCGGCGAGAGAGTTTGCTGCTAAGATATTTGGTAAATTATAAATAATCTAACGGTCCAATAAACACAATAAAATGCCTAAGCCTGACACTGCAATTAGTCCGGTTTGGTGTTAGATTTCTGAGGAGGAATCATGGGTAATAGACATAACGTATTCATTAGCTATCATCATGGAAATGATGAGAGATATAAAATAGAGTTTGAAAGGTTGTTTTCTGGTGTTTATGATATATTGGAAACAAAAGCCGTAAGTGACGGTGATATAGATCTACATTTAAAAACGGAAACTATTAGACAGAAAATTCGGGATGGATTCATACGATCTGCCACTGTCACTATAGTCTTAATCGGATCTGAAACATGGAAAAGAAAACATGTAGATTGGGAAATTTCTTCCAGTATTCGCGATACTCAATTGAATTCAAGAACGGGGCTGATTGGGATCATACTTCCTACATATCCAAGAACAGATGTGACTAAATACAGTAAAGGAACTATCCCGCCAAGGTTGCAAGATAATTTGGATTGCAACTTCGCAGAAATTTACAATTGGTCAGAGGATCCGTATGACGTTCAGCAGTGGATTCATGATGCTTTCAATCGTCGCAAGCAAAATCCAAATAACTCACGCGAAATGTTTGGGAGAAATCGTTCTACCTCCAGTTGGTGTTAAGGCTGCGGGATGGTTAAAGACAGCTGGCTATCGGCTATCCGGGGATTATTTTACAAGAGGCAAATTATGGCGAGTGAAAAACCAACAATGATTCTTCAATCAAAATCAGACATGGATAATGAGGAGATTGCCGCTTTATCTGATGCTGATGCTTGGAGACTCATTTATTCAATTCGTACAGTAAAAGCTAAAGATAACCGATTGCAGGTTTGTTTTACTGGTTTTGGTATGAGCAAAAAAGAAGAGTTAAAGAATCTTGCTCATGATAATCGCTTTAAAGTGATGGGCAGTGTAACTAAAAAGCTGGATTATCTCGTTGGAGGAGAAAATTCGGGGCCAAAAAAAATAGCGAAAGCTGAGTCCCAAGGAATTCAATTTCTGACTGAGGAGCAGTTTATAAAGTTAGTTGAAACCGGTGAGGTTGAAAATTGAGAACGGTATGATGACGATATCATTATTATTGAGGCGACCAATAATGAAAGGTGAATATGATTTTTCTACGATGAAGTCTCGTAAGAGTCAATTATAAAAAATTAATACTTATGACAACTTCCGACTTACCATCGTAGATATTAAATCAAGGTTATAGTGGCTATAACCTTTGAAAAAAATAAAAACAATTGAGTAAATTCATAGTGACAACATTATTTAAAGAATTAGTGTTATTTGCACAGGGTGGGATTATACTTTCCCATAATCAATGCCAAAAAGAATTTCGGTTCTAAACTCATCATCCCAGGCGGCTCTCATTATTCTCCCGTTCACACTGTCTTTTAGTGGATGCGCTTTAATCATGTTCATCAGTAACCGTCTGAATAAACACATATTTTTCGCGCCATCTTCTGCATAGATTTTACTTTCATCTTCTCTAAATGTCACATCCAACACCCAATGCTGGCTGTTTTCTATCGCCCAGTGATTCCGGATTGTACCCGCAATTTCTTTTATGCCATCTCCTGAAGATGTTATGTAATAGGAAATTTCTTGTTTGGTTTCACCTTTTATTGTTCGATTACGCGTCACTTCAATCAGTGAGTGGCTATCTTTGAATCTTGCTGCTTCTGAACACCAATCTGATATCGGTAACAATCGATAAGAACGCTCATAAATGCGACCATGCTCACCATCAACTTCGTCAAACGTTTTTTTATTGAATAATTCTGAATTATCTCTTCGTATTTTATGAAAGTAAGCCTCTGTTTCTTCTAATAGTTTCTTTTGATTTCCTTTTATTTGAAGCACATAATCTGCACCTTCCTGACGAATTATTGTTGCGGTCTTCGTCTGGCAGTGCATTGCATCAGCAGTGATGATTGCGCCTTCCACTGACAAACTCGCGAGCATAGATTGCATGATTGGGATTTCATTTTGCTTATCCGGCGTTTCTTCCATCGTCAGAATCAGGCCCGTTTCAGTCACCATGGCGCTCATCATTTGTAGTGCCTTAATCTCCTTACCATGACGTGAGCCTCTGATGACTTTACCGTCAAAACTAATATGTTCCTTACCATCCTGCCGCCTGACGCCATTAACCCATTCTTCAAAGCAAGCAGACTTTCGGCTTGGATGCCCCGTATAATGCGGCCTATCGAATGATGGGTAGGTATGCCGTTAGCAAATGGGCAAAACTGTTGTAACCAGGTCAGTTTGGTTATGCCGAATAAATGTATGTCTTTCCAACCTTTGGCACCTGATAAAACGGCGGCCATGCTCAGAAATATAATTTCTATTAATTCGTACTCTTTATTAATATTACTGCGGTCATCTTTAATTGTCTTGAAATCATCTAAAAAACTCATGCTAAACCTTGTTATCTGTCAAAATCCCTGATCAGATCAATGGTTTGGCGAAAAGTTCAATTAATTATGAGTATTTTCATAAAAAACTCTATTTAATGACTAGATTGGCCACAGAAAAATATAAAACAGCCACAAAAAGTCCATATTGGCCACTAAAGGAACCCAATCAGCCAAAAGATGATTTATGCATTAAAAATGGAAAAAAGTATGATCCTACCCTGATTTGCACCATTTAAACAATTAATTAATACTTCGGGTATGTACCCTTCATTTTTTATTTATAATAAATCATTGTCAGCTTTTTCTGATAGCGTCGTCGAATTAACCGTGGGTGAATGTCAAAACATTACTGGAATTAATGATGGGACTAGTGGATTATTGTTTAGAAAGCCATTCGAATTCGAATTTAAAGGTGTAAATTCCCAGTTGTCGTCTTTTACTCTATCATTTTGGTTTAAATTAGGTGCAATACCAATTCAACCACAACAAATATACCCAAATTTATACTTCGTTCCTGAACATAATCATTTTTGCATCATCGGTGATAATTTAAATATCACTACAAAACATATACAAATTAGTGATATTTGTACTAGCTGGCAACATATCGTAATAACAGCTGATAATAGTGACGGTATAACAAGGGACTTTTCTTTTTATCTCAATGGTAAATTGTTGCCGACGAGTCATCCCAACATATTTAATCTAGATATCGGTTTAAACTTATCAAAACATCAAGACTCAATTGCTGGTTTATTATTTCAAAGTAATCAAGTGGACATGTGTTACGATGAGCTGGCTATTTTTTCGACCTGTATTAGAGAAAGTGATATAGCGATTCTGTATCAAAATAAACCGGTACCGTTAAGATTAGATTGTTTAAGTTCCTATGTTGATTTTTTATTAGATGGCGGCGAATTTTATGGCCGTTTTTTGGAATATATGATTCGGGTATATACTAATAATCCGTATCAAAATGTAGCCGAAAGTGATTTTGATTTACAAAAGGGCCAAAAAATATCTTTGGTTGATGCGATTAATAAAGTGAGTGGCAAACACATCAAGGTTAATATTTTGCTTTGGGAACCCAATTTGTTGCAGGCTAGATTTAACCCTATGTCGAAACGGATTTTAAAATCTGTAAGATGTTTGGAGGAGCAATTCAGTGACAATGGTTTTGTTACTATAAAAACAGATAAAAGGTTATCACCCCTATGGGGGAATCATATAAAGATTGCTATTTTTCAAGTAGGTGGCGTTAAAGCAGCTCTTATTGGAGGGTTTAATTTAGGTAAAGATTATCAAGATACAGATAAACATCTTGCTCGCTGGGTAACAGATAGTACAGATGAAGCAAAAAATTGGCATGATACCTCAGTTATGTTAAGAGGTGCTGTCGTCGATGATATTGAAGCATTTTTTGATGAATTATTTGGGCAGCCCACTGGTAACGGTGTTTTTCAAGGTAGATAATTGGACTCCCCTCCTTTCGGCGTATTGAGCTACTATTGAGATGCTTTTCGGATAAATAACTGGAGTTCTTGGTGAATAAAACTATCGTTGGTGTTGATTTAGCAACAAAGGCCATTCAGGTCTGTGTTTATTTAAACAAAAAAGTGCTTTCCAATATGGAAATGACACCGGACCAATTCATTGATTGGCTCGCTAATGCAAAACCGGTGATAATAGTATATGAAGCGTGTGGCACATCTAATTATTGGAAACAAAAAGCAACCCAACTGGGCCACGATGCCCGGTTAGTCTCCGCCAAACTGGTTTCAGCGGTGAGGCAAAATCAAAAAACGGATAAGAATGATGCACTGGCGATTATCCAGGCCGCGCAGTTACCAGAAATCAATTTTATTCCCGGTAAATCCATTGAACAGCAACAATTGCAATCCATCATGCGGCTGAGGGAACTTTGCATTAAGCAAAAAACCGCCGCGTATAATCAATTGGTCGCCTTGTTGCAAGAGTTTAACATTCCGGTTTCCAATAGAAATGGCGGTCTGAAAGGGGTTGTCGAAGCCACGATAGAAGATGGCGAAAATGGCTTATCCATGGTCTTTAGAGTGGCGCTGCATGCCGCCTGGCAACAATACTTATCAATCGCTGAGTCCGTTGGTGTTTACGATGATTGCCT
>CBDIDQ010000100.1:0-41450 GCA_965277695.1 Alteromonadaceae bacterium | reverse complement strand
TTATATGACGGTCCTGCGGTATCAAATAACAACGGACCAAATTGACTAACCACTGCCGAAACCATAAACACTATCGAAAAAATCACAAAACTGACTTTGGCCACAACCTTATCAGTTATTTTAAGTGCTTGATAACTACGATAAAAAACGAAAGCAGCGATGATATCAAAAACAGCAAAGCCAATACACCAAGCAGTCATCATCCAAGGACCCGATTCAGGGCCTTCAATGGCATTCACTAAAGCTTCATAATGAATGATGATCGCGCTGATCAACATCACAATAGTCAAAGTGATCAGGCTAGAGTTGGCTTGCTTATTTTTAAGAACCAGCGCAAAAAACACACAAAGGGCTGCAAAATCACAAACCCACAAGTATTTAATTAATGTATCGATTAATTCAGTCATCTGTGTGCATCTTCACTATTAAAACTTAGGTGGCTCGTTTGGGTTGTTGCCTGTGGATTTGGCCTGTAACACCTGTGGTGTTACCAGCAATACCTCATGATCCTGATTCACTTTCGTGGCCGCGCTTGCTGCGCCAGTAAAAATAACGGATATACACATCAGCGTCGCTGATAAGGCTTTAAAAAAGTTATTCATCATTATATTATCCAAAAACATAGTGTCCCTTTAAAAATGATAGTGATGCAGTCAATGCTCACCAAAATGAATGTCACTGCGAAGAACAGCGGATTTGTGTACCAACTGTTAACAACAGATAAACATTAAACACCAGTTTCTGAATGAAAGCAATAGACATAATAACGATTATTTAATAGATATTGATAGGCTGTAAATTAATCACTCACTACATTTTAACTTAATAATCCGGCTTGTTGTCGAATTCCATTTGTTTTGCGTAACGGATTTGGGCTAAATTGCCCGGTTTTTTTTAAACCGAGCAAACTAAAATTTAGCCACTCAACGCTATCCCTGTACTATTTCAACACCACTTCAACACTATTTCAACACCACTTCAACACCACTTCAAACGGGGCTCAACAGGACCTCAGCAAAGCCCTAACAACAATGTTGTCAGCTAGCGCAGGCATAGTCTACGCGACTTACAGACTGAATCAACGTCACTGAGCGTAACCAAGCAACCACTTGTCTACAAAACAATCGAATCAATTAGCAGCAAAAAATAGTTTAAACCATAGAGTAATCACCAAGGTCAATGTGATAGCTACTCCGGGTGATAGCTACTCTTGGTGATAGTTACTCTGGGTGATAGTTGCGTTAAGAGTTATTCCAGATGATGCTGAGAGGTCAAACCAAAGTCCTCCAACAGCACATACAGCGCAGGTAAGACCAGCAGAATCATAAAAGTAGATACCGACATACCAAAAATAATGCTCACCACCAGCGGCTGCACCACTTGAGCTTGCAGGCTGGTCTCAAACAATAATGGCAAGGTACCTGCGATGGTCGTGAGCCGAAGTAATAAATATCGCCCTGAAACGCTCTTTAGAAGCCATCACAGCGCTGGCATGAGTGTCCATGCCCTCGACCTGATGTTTTTTGATATAAGCCACCAGCAATATCGAATCATTCACCACAATGCCTGCCAAAGACACAAAGCCAATCATGCTAGGCATTGTCATGTCGTATCCCAGCAACAAATGCCCCCACAATACCCCTATTAATGCCAACGGAATAGCCAGCATTACCATCATCGGTTCAAAATAGCTGCGAAATTGAAAGCTGAGAATAATAAACACCCCAATCAGACCAAACAAAAATTTCTGCACCATCGACTTGCCCGTTTCAGCACCGTTTTTGATTTCGCCTTCATAACTGACTGAAATATCCGGATACTGCTCCAGTAGCGGCTCAATCGTGGTCGCCTTCACCTGATTGACCACCTCAGTGGTATTGGCCACTAACGAGTCGACATCGGCTGTGATCGTCACCGTACGCTCACCATTAACCCGGTTTATCCGAGTTAAGCCGCGTTGCAAAGTAAACTCAGCCAACGAAGACAAAGGCCGCTGACTGCCGTCACTCAAAGTGATCGGATAGTTCTTTAAATGATGTAAACTCGACTTATCACTATCACGCAACTGCACGTAAATCTCGATACTCTCTCGACCTCGCTGAAACTCATCCGCTTGCTCACCAAAAAACGCCGCCCGCAATTGATTAGCGATAGTGCTGCCATCAACCCCCAACGACAACGCCCCCGGATGCAGTTTAACCACCCACTCTTCTTTGCCCGCTCGCAAATCATCCATGGTATTAGAGACCCCGGCAAAGCGATCAACCGCCCTTTTGACCTCAGCTGAGGCCGCCATTAGCGACGCAATATTCGGCGAATGTAATTGAATATCAATCGCCCGTCCCGCAGGTCCAAGGTTAGGCTCTTTAAACGACACCGACAGCAATCCCGGCACTTCCCCTACCCCTTGTCGCCACTGCGCGACAAAATCAGCCAAAGTAGTATTGCGCACCTCAGCGGTGAGCAAATCGACTCGGATAGTGGCCAAATGCGCCCCTTGCTCATAGGCATCTTTATTACGATTAAACTCCACCGTAGTATGTTGCACCAACGCCTGCTCACCCGGCTGTGCTGGCGTCAACTGCTGATTAATGTTGTTCAACTGGGCAACATAAAGCGCCACCACTCGCTCGGTTTCAGCCAATGGTGTACTTGGCGGCAGCAACAGTTTGACCTCAACCAAATCTCCTTCCAAATCAGGAAACGCCTTAAACTTGAGGATCCCCCCTGCCATTAACGCCACCGAGACAAAAAACAACAAAAATACTAAACCAATAAAACGATAACGATTCACCACACAATACTCACTCCAACTCACCAACACATGCTGACGAAAGTGCTCAAACTTTTGATTAAAGCCAAGTTTAAACGCTTGGATCCGAGAGTTAGTATCAGCTTCTTTTTCACTCGCCGACTGGTGCAGCGAATGAATTAAATGGCTGGGTAAAATAAAAAACGCCTCAATGACGCTAACAAAAATTGTCGCAATCAATACCAGTGGAATATCCTTTAACACCTTGCCAATATCACCGCTGATAAACGCCAGCCCAGCAAACACCACAAAAGTAGTCAAAAAAGAGGAGAAAACCCCGCCAGCCACCAAATTCACCCCTTTGACCGCACCTTCATTGATATCACCGCCCTTTTCCACATGCGTAGCAATACTTTCGGCGATCACAATGGCATCGTCCATCAAAATACCGATAGACATTAATAACGCCACCATAGAAATCATATTGATACTGACGCCCATCAACGTCATCAGCGCAAACGCGCCAAGAAAAGACACTGGTAGCCCCATCGACACCCAAAAAGAATAACGCATTGAGAAAAACAGCCACATCACCACCAACACCAACACAAACCCTTGCCAGCCGTTATTGAGCAGCATATTAAGCCGATCTTTAACCGTTTGCGCAGTATCCTGAGTCAACACCAGTGACACCCCCTCTGGTGCCCTTGCCTGCTCTTTTAACGTAAAGGCTTTAACCAGCTCAACCAAATCGATGGCATCCTGGCTTTTGTCCTTTTTAATATCAAGCAAAGCAGTCCGTTTGCCATCAAAATGAATTTTTTCTTCTGCCAGTTCAAACCCTTCGCTGATAGTGGCAATTTCTCGCAATGTTAACTGAGCACCACCTGAGGTGCTTTTAATTACCAGCTCACCCAGAGACTTAGCCGTTACCTGTTGTTGATTAAACCGCACCAATAAGGTTTTTCCCTGACCGGTAATATCGCCGCCGGGTAATTTGATGTTCTGTCGTTTGATCAAATTAGCCACATCACTGGGCGACAAACCGTATTGACGTAACTTGTACTGCGACAACTCCACCTTTAGCTGATGATCAGAAAACCCCTTAATTTCAACAATCGAGATCCCCGGCTGTTGCTTCAGTTTTTGCTTGATTTGCTGAGCATATTCTTTGAGTTCAAAATCGGCGATATCCGCTGTAAGCGCCAGTGAAATCAAATGTTGATCACGTCCAAGCTCACGAATGACCGGGTTTTCGGCCAAGTCTGGAAAATTATCAATGGCATCTATTTCTGTTTTAACCTCTGACATCACACTAGCGACACTGCCGCCCTGGGCCACTTCAACGGTCAAATTGGCGATCCCTTCTCTGGCTTCACAGCTAATTTTCTTGATATCGCTTAGTGCCTCAACGGCTTCTTCCATCACCAGACACAATGCCTGCTCGGTTTCTTCTGTACTGGCTCCCGGATAGGCGGTAGAGACCTGAATACGGTCGGTGCTGAACTCAGGAAAGGTCTCGCGTTTAAGGTTAGGCAAGCTCGATAACCCAGCGACAAAGATAATCAGCATCAGCAAATTGGATGCCGTTGGGTGTTTAGCGAAAAAAGCGATCATTGTGCTTTCTCCGCGCTTATTTTGGCAGCATTGGTTGTGGCTGTTTCATCGGTTCTGGCTATTTCATTGGTTCTAACGGTCATACCATCAATAGCAGGCAACAAATCCGTGGTGATCACCAAATCATTGGCAGTTAAGTCCCCGCTTTCTTTTGCCCCCTCTACCGCAGTGAAGGCACCTGATTCAAACAAAATTGTCACAGATTTAACCCGCAGCACATTATCCTCAACCACATAAACAGATTGGCCGTGTATTGCCGCAGTTGGCACACTTAGTACCTTATTTGCTTTAGTCGTTACATTCACCTCAACAAACATATCATTTAACACTGGCGGATTGGTCAGCGGCTCAAAGCGCTGCCAATCATTGGTCATCTCAACCATTAGCGTAATGGTATTGCCTTGCGGGTCGATGCTATCGCTGACCCGAGTCACTACACCTTGCCATTGCTGCACCACATCACCAGCATAGAGTTTGATCTGCGCCTGCAATTTCAATTTGGCAATATCAGGAAACTCATTATCTAACTTAAACCCGACCATTGATTGGCGCACCAACTGCTTCATATCGACAAATGAAAACTGGGCGGGGATCTCCATCGCACCAATATGATTCGCATTTATCAGCACTGCCTGATGATTGATCACCTGCTCGGGTTCGGCATCGACTTGAGTAATCCGGGCATCAAAGGGGATCACAATCTCGGTTTTCTCTAGCGCCCGTTGGGCTTCCTTCACCCGAGATGTGTTGACCTGAATTTTTGCCTCGGCGACATCGATATCATTGGGGATTAATTTAAGGCTGGTATCGAGATCTAACACTTTTTGTTGTTGGGCAAAGACATTACTTTGCTCCAAATCGACTTGTGAACGAGAAATCGAACCATTCTTTACCAAACCCTGTTTACGTTTGAGTTCTTTTTGCAGAATTTTCAGCCGATCTTGCTCCAACGCCAGTGATAATTTCAGCTTGTTTTTATTCAGCACAATTCTGTCAGCATCCGCTTTGGCTGAATTGAGATCAGATTTGGCCTGTGCCAATTTTAACTGATAATCTACCGGGTCGATTTTCAGCGCCACCGTACCAGCTGGCAACATCGCGCCTTTTTCTAATTTTGGATGACGATAAACCACCCGACCTGACACCTCGGAGACCGCCTGCCAACTTTCTTTTGCCTGTGCCCGACCATAACCACTGATCACCACAGGCAACTGGCGAATTTGCGCTTTTTCGACCTTCACCAAAGGGGCGACTTGCAATTCACTTTTTAATTCCGGGGCAGGTTTAGACTTTACCAGCACCACCAAGATCACCAATCCCAATAGCGGGAATAGTGCCAACCAACGTTTCTGTCCTTTCTTTAAAAAATTAACACTCATCATTTTCTCCTTTACTTTTTTCACTATCGCTGGCAAACAAACCAAACTGCATTAACTGACTATTATGTTTAATCATTGCTTCAAGAAAATCATCGTCATAGCTTATCCCCTCGACCTTGCACACCACTTCGCGCATATGCCACGGATGTAACATCAGCCCCATTAAGGACATCCGAAATAACAGCGGATCAACATTCGCTTTTAATTTACCCGCCTGCTCAAAGTGCCAATAAATCTGGTCAAACACCTTCATATGGTGACTGCCCATTTGCTCGATAAAATAGTCCTGACAGACCCCTTGATTGAGCACCACCTCTTTGAGCATCAACAACGGAAACTCTGGCGATTGTTTGACTACCTCAACAAAAATGCGAAAGAAATCTTCCAGATTATCCATCTGACCACTTTGCAACTGCTGTTGGATATTACTCATCACCTGCCCGGTGACTTCTAAGATCATCGCCTTATACAGCCCTTCCTTGCTTTGAAAGTAATACTTAATCATCGCCGAATTAACCCCAGCCAGCGTCGCCAACTCACGAATACTGACCTTATCATAGGGTTTGCTGACAAACTTCTGACGTGCAGCCGCAATCAACAGCGCACGGGCACTATCATTGGCTGATTGAGCAGATGGACGGCCTTTTTTGCTTGGCGTTTGACTTAACATAGCGGGTACACAGAATTATTTAATCAGGTGATTAAATAATAGCGGGGTGAGATTTATTTACGAGGCAATTAATTAATCATATGGCATTTTATGATTAATTGAGATTGACGTTGATAATTGACTCAAATGATCTGCTCCTTTCATTCTATTAAAAGGCTCTGACTATATGGAGCAAATTAAGGTCACAATTATCCCTCAACATTCACGAGGTTGAAACCGCGTCTACGACAGAGCGGGTACGCCGTAGACGCGAATTCACCAAAGTGTCGGACCATCGCGTTCTCTAGGCGATTAAATGTCACCCTGATATTGATTGGAGCCCAATTTTGAATCGGGTTGTTATAAAAATACCGCTTTATTTATTGGCGCACCACGATTCAAGAGCTGATAGCTTTCTAGACCCTAGCTTTCGATACCATGTTAAGCATAGTGGACCGCGAGGAGGATATAAAAATAGGTTTGAAATCAACGGCCATCTTCTTCGGTCAATATCCAGGGCAATGGTGCTGTTACTGTAAGTTACTGATATTTTTAGTCGTTGTGGGGCTTACCTCAATTTATCGGCTATATTTTACTTGGGCTGATGGTTGCTAGTGGATTATTTGCTTATCAGCAGTGACTGATAACGGAGCGAAATACCGCCACCTGCTTTAAAGCTTTCCTGAACAATAACCTAGTGGGTATAGTGATATTCATCGGGATTACAGGTCATTATTTAATTTATTAAGCGCTCAGGCAACTGATCGTGGAGGCTGGTCGATGTCTTTGTTATCAACGCTTTGCACCCCGGCAACCCGCATTATGGGTCGTCAACGTTATTCTCTCAAATTTATTATTGTCAGTATTATTTTTGTGATCCCCCTGACTATCACTCAGGTGATGTTATACATCGAGTTAACCGATGATATTCGTTTTACCAAAAAGGAATTAACCGGTCTGACGGTAGTTGCCAAAGTCTGGCGCGGGGTCTCCTCCTTAACCGAATTATACTCACAGGTCAGCGCCGATGGGGCCGCTGATGCCAGTTCACTGCAACAGAAAACCAACAAAGCTATGGATGCACTATTAACGTTACCCGAGAGTATTCAACCCTCAAAGCATCTTCGCGATCTGCATCAGCAAGTGACCGCCAACCGCAACAGCATCAACAGCAAAGACAAAGAAAAACTGGCTGAATTGATGAAGCAGTTGATTAGCTATCAGAAATCTGTCGCCGATAATACCAACCTGTCACTGGACTTAAGCATTGATACCAGTCAATTAATCACCTTTTTAGTGGCTGAAGGGCCGTTGTTGATTGCCCAGCTGTCCAGTGTTAACCAAGAAGCCGCTGGGGTGGTGGCTAAAGGT
The DNA here is from genome assembly GCA_965277695.1 of Alteromonadaceae bacterium. Taxonomy (GTDB): domain Bacteria; phylum Pseudomonadota; class Gammaproteobacteria; order Enterobacterales; family Alteromonadaceae; genus JABSOG01. The sequence goes on along the minus strand of CBDIDQ010000100.1, from coordinate 33,682 downwards.
TCGTTTACGCCAAAAAGTTATACTGATTTGAACAGTTCGCTGGGGCTTATTCCCGAGCGACTGATGAATGCTGAAAAAACCATTGAACTGAGTCTGTCATTAAACTCGCAAATTGAGCAGCAACTCAGCGCCCCTTGGAAAATCGCAGTAAAGGCGGCGAATGAATATAGTGTGTTTATCAAAGGTCAGATACTTGACCCGGACAGCATCACGATATCGTCTCAACAGGTGCTGACCCAAGGACGTGAGACCATCGCCCACTTTAACCAACTGGCACAAACCAGTATTCCGGTGCTTAAAGCCCAGCTTGAAGAGCGCATTAAGCAGGCACGGTTTAAAAACTTTATCGCGTTTTCGGTGGCCTTCTTGTTTGTCGCACTGGCCGTCTATGTGTTGCTGGGCATGTATTTATCGACGGTATCCAACGTCTCGCGCTTAAAAGTGGCGGTGGCCAAAGTGGACGAAGGGGACTTGAGTGAAGAAATCACCATGCACGGCAAAGATGAAATGAAAGACATTGCCGAAAGCCTCAATCACATGATCGGTTTACTGCGCGGGTTGATCGAACGTATTAACCAGGCGGTAACAGTGCTTAATGGCTCTGCCGGACAAATGGTAGAAGTCACCCATCATACCATTGCAGATGTGCAGAGCCAGAAGGACGAAACGCTCAACATCACCCATTCAATGGGAGAAATGACCGACTCTGCGACGAATATTGAAGCCAGTGCAATGACGGCTGAACAAGCGGCGGCCGAGGCCAAAACCAAAGCGGCTGACGGTCAGAAGCTGATCAATTCATTGCAGAAAATGATGAAGCAAATGGAAAAAGACCTATTCGAATCCCGTGATTCACTGGATCAGCTGGTTGAAGGCAGCAAAGACATCGGCATGGTCTCCTCAGCCATCCAAGAAATCGCCGAACAGACCAACTTATTGGCGTTAAATGCGGCAATAGAAGCGGCCCGAGCCGGTGAGCAAGGTAGAGGATTTGCGGTAGTGGCCGATGAAGTCAGAACGCTGGCACAACGCACCCAAAACCAGACCGCACAAATCCACGCCATCATCGCCAAGTTGCAAGAAGCCACCAAACTCACCCAGCAAAGCATGGTGCATAGTGTCGACAAAATGGCCAACAGTATCAAAGAATCTAACAGTGTCAGTGAGTCACTGAACACCATCGGCGAGGTCATCAACACCATTAACGACATGAACCGCACCATCTCAACCGCCGCCACCGCACAGGTACAGCTGACCGTCCAAGTCTCCGGCCAGGTCGAGCACATTGATGCGATTGCCGAACAGACCCACAAGGGGGCGCAGGAAACCAGCCAGTCAGCCACCCAGCTTTCTGCCGTTGCCAGCGAGCTAGAGCAAGAGATGTCGCATTTTAAAGCGACTTAATATCAACTCTGGGGATTTTGAATCGAAGTGAAGGGGTGATCCAACATAGCTTGTACTGACACCACTTGTACCGATATAATTTAGTTTCGGATAGTGTAGCTGAACTCAGGTGTCAACCAACCTACCCTTTATATATTGATGTTGGCGGCAGGTTGATCATTTCAATTTGACCCTCGGCGTCGAGCTAACAAGTCGTTTAAAAGCACAAAAAACAGTTGGCTTTTGTTTCTTCGTTGCTTATTTTAGTCAACCACTTTTACAGTTTAACGAGGCGTTAATTCAGCCTCGCGAATCAAGAAGAGATATATAATGGCAAGAGTTAAACATAGAGTTGGTATTAATGGCTCGCTAGAAAAAATATTCGAAACACTCACAACCAACGAAGGATTCGCTGGTTGGTGGGCATCCTCGGCAGTGGTTAATGCAAAGATTGGTGGAGAAATAGATCTGACATTCGAAGGTTTGACAGTTTTGAGCTTCAAGTACACTGATATCCAAGAGAATAAAAAAGTGGATATTCAATGTATCAAAGGACCAGGCCCTTGGCAGGATTCAGAGATTTTTTTCGCGATGGAACAAGCTGAAGATCAAGTGTTTCTGACATTAACCCATCAAAACAGCGCTGCTAGCGAAGATGATTTTCTCTACTTCAGCACCAAATGGAGCTGCTATTTACTAAGTCTTAGAGATTTAATCGAGACAGACAAAGGAAGGCCGTATCCGAATGATATTAAGATTCACCTTGGTGATTAGCGCGTTTCACTGGCGGTATATTCATAACAAATTTTACAAGCAGCTAGTCCTTTTTATCATTTTTAAGTACTTATCTTGTTTGAAGCGGCATTAAAGCCGGGGATAAATCCTAACTACGAACAGTGGCGGTTTACAGGCTTGGCGCACTGGATTAGGGCTAATGATAAGAGAAGATCTGCTTGAATATATAAATCAATATGAAATACCCTTTTAATGCCCCTTTCATTCTATTGACGTCACCTAATTAGCCACTTAGAATAGCCCCATTTTTAACCTGGGGTATATCAATGCAACATCAGAGTGTTCATTTTAATAACGACAGCAATATTGCCAAACAGTGGACCAACCATCAAGCCTATCATTTTGCTTTTAGTGAGCTTTTTATGCGTCGCTGCCCCGACAATCAGGCAACCGTGATTGGCAACAATCAAAGAGCGCTGTTTTTACCGGTATTGCATGAGCGCTTGGCGGCAATGCAACCTAGCAGTGACATTCTTGATGTCGGTGCTGGTAGTGGTGACATGATTGAACTGGCATTAAATCGCTTAACTGATGCTACCATTCATATAAACGAACCAAACCCGATCCTTTTGAATCTCTATCAGGAGAAAATCGGCCGTTCGCCCAGCTTACAATCAGGTACAGTTTTTAACCAAGTAATTGAACATTATTTCGATACTATTCCGCAAGCTATTCCACAAGCTATTCCGCAAAATGCCTACGATGGCATATTGGCCATTCATATGATTTACCACCTGACCGATTGCACTGAGGCCAATATTCAGCCCGAGCAAGACTTAATTAACTTTATCCAGTTTCTGTTTGATCGATTACGACCCGGTGGCAGCTTGTTTTTGGTCTACGCCGATCAAACACGTTCATTTATTGGCAAAGCCACCAGCCATTTTTACCAAACTAACGAACCTGACATTGCCAGCCGTTTACAACAGACTTTTAGCGCCAGAAACCATTTATTAAAAGATGGTCATATACAGGACCACTTAACAGTAAAACCCAACCATCAGGCAAATATAAAGATACATCAACAAGACGCTCATGCCTTCGCCCATACCCTCGAAGAATTAGCAATGATGAGCATGATGGGAGAACTTAACAAAATTAACGATAAAGCCTTTGAATTTGACAAATTTGCCAACAGTTTGGCCTTTCTTCAACAACATGGTGATCAAGTGGGTTTACAAAAATGTGTAGATGGCAATAAAGCGGACATGTGGCAAATCAATCAACCTCAGGTGGTTTTTGAGCTGTCTAAAGATTTAATTAGCCAATAACCTTCACTGTTGTTTGAAGGGCGGGTGTCGGAAAAAAGGGATGAAGCAACAACGCCTAATCACAGCTATTTTCTGGGCTTTAACCATATAGGACAAATTAAGGTTACAATAGTCCTTCAACATTAACGAGGTTGAAACCTCGTCTACGGTAGAGCTGATGCTTCGTAGACGCGAATTCACCGCAGTGTCGGACCATCGTGTTTTTCAGATAGTGAAATGCCCCCCTATTTGATTGGAGCCCAATTTTTTATTTTAAAGGTAAATTATGAAGTATATTTGTAGTTCAATTGTTCTGCTGTTGTAACTATTCAGCTTGTGGGTAATTCGTGGTAGGAGGGGCGTCCGATGTGTCAGACCACCGCCGCGATAAATGGCGTAGCCATTTCAAAACCGTTGCGCCTTCGGCACAAATCGCGCCGAGACGGCCCTCCTTGTATCGTGCCGTTTATCCACAGAGTCACCAATTGCGCTGAATAGTTACAAAATATCAAGCTACCTAAGCAACTTCCCGTTCGTACTGAACTGGTCGCGGTAGCTGATAATATAGATAATCGTGTCGAGCGAGTGCCCGAAGACTGTGAAGTTTATTCGAAAAGACAGCGAACAATACCTTCAAACGGACAAAATATAGTTGACTATTTTCACTGTCACATGCGCTTGTTATGATGCCTTTTTGAAAAAAAAGGCATCAGGGTTTAACTATTTGTGACTATTTGTGGCTATTCGTTTACCCAGTCTCTGAGCAAGTTCAGGCCATTACAACCTTTTACGCCATTACCGGCGGTGTCGGCCTGTTCAGTAATATTGAATTTGACCTCTGGACACTTTTTAGCACCATATTCACCTTGTTTGTTACTGGGTGTATACAGCTCATCATATGCGGTGGTGACCAATGCATCCGGACTGTCGGCGCAAAAACTCATGTTGCGTAATGAAATGTGACGTACCGGAGAGTAATCTGCTCTGGTGACAGACATCCCAAACGCCCGGTTGTTGGTGGTGTGCACACCCGCAATAAACATATCGTCAATATTGGCATCACTGACGGTACATGTGCTGTTTGGAGTTGATTCCAGTTTCACCGCATTCCTGATATTGTTGGCCACAACATCACTGACAATATTACCTGTGCCGCGCACTTTAACCACAGCCTGCGCCACGTTCATCGCATCGACATCGGTGATTTTGCTGTTAATGGCTTGGGACAAATAAACACAACTGTCCCAATTCATTCCGCCGTTGAGGTTACAGTTGATATTGTCTGCCCACAGACCCGCATGGCTGTAACCTGCGATGATGGCAGCGCCGCTGTCTGATGCATTGACATTGCTGATCCTTCGCTGCAAACAGGCCGGTGCCACCGTATCCGCTCTGCCACAAGACTGCCAAGCATTTCTGACGATCTCAATGGCACCATTTTTGTGTCCACTAACAAGGCAACGGGTATTGTCAATCAGCTCATCTTTGTACGCACTGCTGGCTGGTGAACATTCTTTGTCAGCCAGTGGCTGATCGGTATTGCGAATGACATCCCAATAACGGTGTGTCAGTATGCTTTTGTTGTCCGGCAATTTAGCGGTAATATCGACCGGGTTAGCAAAAGGTGTGCGTTTTTCTAGGATGGTATTTTCGCCAATATCATAATCACTGTCCGCCAGTTTACTGCCATTAGCTAAGGTCGTTTTGGCAAAAGCCAAATAGGAGATCGGCACATTGGTAAAGGCTTTGCCGTTTAGCTGATACGAAGTGCCCAATTTGAAGGCATTGGTCAGTTCATCCATGATGCCGTTAAAGGTGATGTCATCAATGTCGTACTGCCCTGGTTTATTCATAATGATGCCCTTGGCAAAATTGCTGATCGACAGCCGATGCAGTTCGGTTTGTATCACTTCATCTAAGCGAATGAAACCATCATCACGACAGTCGGTAAAGCGCATTTTGACCTGGTTGGGCATCGTCACTTCTATACCGTTATTATAGCTACCGTAGTCATCTTCAAATTTGCAAGTACCCGCCTTTTTTACGCCGTTTTCCATGGTATACCGATTGTTATCGCTGGCCATCCACTGGGCTAGCCATTCGTTGCTTGGCTCAAAAGCGCCGTTGAGGTTGTTGATCACCACCCGATCGGCTTTTTTAATCTTCAGCAGTGGCTCTATCAGGTAGCGATCTTCAAACAAGGCGGCATTCGGGTCCAAAGTGAATAACTGACACTGTTTAAGCGTGGCGTTATTGCCGTTGATGGTAATACTTTTACCGCTAAAATTGCCTGAATGTATTGGTGTATTGACACAATAGGTCGCATTGGCTGTAAGATTAATGGTCAGGCCGTTGCCTTTGACATTGTTTCTGATGTCTTCGAAAATCTGGTTAAATGTCACTCCCCAGTCATAACCAGCAGCCTGAGTGCTAGCATTTAAATCCAATTGAGTCAGCTCAGCCAATGTCGCTATTTTGACAACATCCTGCTGTTGCCATTGACCGCTAGCATTGGCGACATAACCCCGGCAGGACACTTTTTTGCTGCTATTGCCGCTGTTAGATTTAATAAAAGACACCCTGCCCTTACCAGCTAAACCAGTTGATGCTTCGGTATTATCATCATTAAGAATTTTGCACTGGGTACTGTTACTAAACCAACGCAAATTAACATTGTTGCCTTGACTGGCGGTCGTCGCCGCCCATTGGGCGTTAACAAACCCAGGTACCGTTACTTTGATATTCAATGGTGCGCTACAGGTGGTACCCAAACACGCTTTAATGTCATAGCTGTATATACCGGATGTTTTGTTGATCACATGGTATTTGAATCCTCGCCCACCATTAATATCCATCGCATTAGAGCTGGCAAAACGGTTATCCAGCTCGGTTGTCACCAAGCCTGATGTATTGGTGGCCTGTTCGGTGATCTGGTAGCTCAGTCTGTCATCCCCTGCGTGCCAGGAGAGAATAAAGTCACCGCTTTCATCCACCATAGCCGCACTGCTGATACGCTGGGGTATGGCCAATTTAACCTCAACGATAATAGTACCAATACTAATATCAGTACCATCGGTTACCCCATAGCTGATGTAATCTGTGCCGATAAAGCCTGAATTTGGTTGGTAGATGATGTGACTACCGTTGATGCTCGCCGTACCGTTGGCAGCCGGGCTATTAACACTGTGTAGTGTCAGGGTATCGCCATCGGCATCATAGTCATTGCCGATGGGATTATAGATCCAAATCTGGCTGTCCATAATAGTGGTGGCGGCATCATTGTTCGCAATAGGTTTAGTGTTACTGACATGCACGGTCACGGTCGCCCAGCCTGAAATGGTGTAATCAGTGACATAATACTCAAAGGTATCAGTGCCAACAAAATTGGTATTTGGGGTGTATAATAAACTGTTGCCATATTTGCCCACGGTGCCGTTGTAGGGCTGTTTGCGAATGCTGTTCAGGGCGATGATATCGCCATCAAGATCGTCATCATTATCAATGGCGTTTTCAATCAACACTTGTTGGTTTTTAGTGGTGTAAGCCACATCATCGGCAGCTATCGGGATACCATTTTTGACATCAACGGTCACGGTCGCCCAGCCTGAAATAATGTAATCGGTGACATAATACTCAAAGGTATCAGTGCCAACAAATCCCGTATTAGGTATATATTTTAAACGGCTGCCATGCTTTTCCGCCGTACCATGATAAGGTTGTTTGCGAATGCTATTCAAAGCAATGATGTCGCCATCAGGATCGCTATCATTACCAATGGGGTTCTCGATCCATATGACGTTATTTTTGATGCCACTGGCGGTATCATCGACCGCGACAGGTGTAGAGTTGGCTATAGACTGGTGGCTGAAAATCAGCAGCAACAGACAAAAAAAGCGGGTGAACACATGACACCTTCCGGGTAAACTCAGTTTAATACTCATTACATTATTCCTTTATTGGGGTTTTGTGATTGTACTACCGTGTGACAGGTCAAAATATGCTCGACCTGCTGACAGCACGGCGATATTTTAACGAAATTTTGCTCAATGTAAAGAAAGTTGCAACTATTGATCATAATGAATTGTTTTATGGATAAGTTTGAGTTTTGGCTTTTTTATCAACAAAAAGGTGGGCATCGCTACGCTCTGCTAAAATGTCATCGACGCGTCGTACCGTTGTGACACGAAAGCCTGCAATACACCAAAGATACAGAAACCCACCTACTACCTAATACTAAATACCGCCAAATACAGATTCAATTCTTAGGCGTAAACCGCTCCAAAAAAAGGGGTACAGCCATTTAATTCATTGATTTTTAAATTCAGCTTTGATATGGGCAAGTAAATGGATGACCCAAGCTATCTTGTATCAACATTACTTGGACTCTGGTAGTACAGCTGAACTCAGGTTTCAACCAACCTACCCTTTATATATTGGCGGTGTCGGTGACTTTGCTACAGTGCTGACAAATTGGGTTTATGGGCGTCTTGGTGTATATAAATAACCACAGAAAAAAATCGTCACAAATTTACATTAACAAAATGGTGTATTACATTGACCATTGTTTGTAATACAACAGGTGATTTATGAAAACAGATATGTTGAGCGTTCGGATCAGCCATGAAACCAAAGTAGAATTCACTGGCATATGTGACGATATTGGATTAACACCCTCCCAAGCCATCAAACTATTCGCCAAAGCAGTGATTAATTACGGCGGCATTCCATTTGAATTGAAACGTAAACAACCGAACCTAATAACACAACAGGCAATGAAGGAAGCTGACGAAAGAAAAGTACACAAAGCCAACTCAACCAAAGACCTTTTTGAAACGCTTGGCGTAGATATTAATGATGCTTGAAGTCGAGTATACGACACAGTTTAAAAAAACTTTAAAAAAGCCCGAAAGCTGTCATTACCTGATTTAAAATCGCTATTTGATATCATATCCATGCTGGAAAACGAACAGCCATTACAAATCAAATATAAAGACCACGAACTGACCAGAGATTGCTCAAGCTTTCGCGAATACCACATCAAACCTGACTTGCTGCTGATTTATAAAATCAAAAGTCGACAATTAATACTCACCCGGTTAGGTTCACATAGTGAGTTATTCTGACTGAGGCATTTACTCAGCAAGAATCAGCCCTTAGGCGCAAACCGCTCTGGCATTTCCTTAATATAAATATCCTGCTTAGCATAAGGGATCTCAATGCCTTTGGTCATAAACGTCTTATAAACCGTGCTATTGAGCGCATCAAGAATGCGACCGCGTAATATCGGTTGTTCAATCCAGCATAACAACTCAAAGTCCAAGCCAGAGGCTCCGAAAGTTCTGAATCGAACTCTAGGTTCAGGGTCATCACAAGTCGCCGGATTGCTCTTGCCAATCTCCATCAACACATCGCGAACCTCATCAATATCACAACCGTAAGCGACACTGACCTGAACGCGAATACGAAATTTTTCATGCTGTCCGCCCGACTCATTGAGGATTTTGGTATTGCCCATAATCGAATTCGGCACCGTCACCTCAATATCATCCCGGGTGATCATACGGGTGCTACGAATACCAATTTTGGTTATTTCACCCCGTTCACCGCCTTCAAGCACCACAAAATCACCGATTTTGTAGGGTGCATCGGCCATAATAAATACCCCTGAAAACAGATTAGCTAGGGTATCTTTAGCGGCAAAACCCACCGCAATACCGACAATACCGGCTGATGCCAGCCAAGCAGTCATATCGATATCCCAATTAATCAAAATATAATAAATCGCGATGGCAATAATAAACAGGTAGGCCATGTTCTCAAATAGCGGCAATGATTTGCTGTTTAATACCGCCACTCTATTGGTATTACTGGCCAAACTTCTGAGTACAAAGCGGGTGATTTTCAATAAAAACCGCGCCCAAACAAAAATAGCCAAAGTCATGATCACCGCAACAAAAGCATCATGAACGTTAACTGGCAGGATTAAAACCATAGCCGTCAGGGCAAAACCCAGCAAAATAATCGAAAAATATAACGGACTATATTTAGTGTCTATCTGCACCTCGCTGGTAGCGGTAATACGGCGGATCCAAGCCATAAACAAACGGTCGACCACCACCGCTAACAGCCAAGAAAAAACCAGCACAATGACCGCCTGAACAATCACATTGCCACTGATAAAATTAAGATAATGTTCAATCGTTTTCTGCCAATCTGTTAGCATTTGGATGGCCTCTTTTTATTCGAAGATAAATCAATGAAATAATCTGTGGGATAGTAAACGACGGGAGGGTAAAGTCAAATTGTTCAGGGCTGGCATTAAACCCAATTAACCAGCCTCAATGCCGCCACTCGCTCAAATTCACGCAAGTTATTGGTGACCAAAACTAATCCTTCACTTCTGGCATGGCCTGCAATATGTAAATCATTCAGCCCAATTGGCGTACCTTTACGTTCCAAGTTAGCCCTGATATCACCATAATGAGCAGCCGCCTTACGGTCATAATCCAAAACTTCAAGTCGGGAAACGAAGTTTTCAATCTGCCGCAAATTATGTTCGGTTTTCACGCTTTTTTCAGCACCATGTAACAACTCAGCTAATGTAATTGAACTGATACACATCATGCCAACATGCTTATTGAAAATATTAAGCACCTCAACCGGGCGACGTTTTATCACATAAATAACAATATTAGTATCAAGCATATATTTAAGCATAAATTAAAAAGCTTCCCTTGGCGGTTGCTCCTGTGATGATCGCTCTGTCATAAAATCATCAGTAACGCTTTCGTCAGACAAAAAGAAACTATCCCATGAGTGATTAATTGGCGACAGTACTCTATCCTGTCCGACCACTCGCACTATCACTTTCTTCACTTCCTCGGGGAAGCGAGTTTCAGCAGGCATTCTGACCGCTTGGGTACGGTTATTAACAAAAACAGATCCGGTAGACATCATTGACCTCACAAGGTTGCTATATAAAATAGCGATTAAGTTGCTATATACCCAGTATATATAGCAATTCGCCTAACTTCAAACAACACCGCTCTCATTCAAATACTGATTCAACACTCCAGCCACCATCTCGGGTTGCTCCAGCGGAAACAAATGTTCACCATCAACAGGCAACAGGATAAAATTGGGATAATGCTTTTGCCACCAACGCACATCTGAGGGCCAAAAAACTTTGCTTTGACTGCCGTAAAGTAAAACCCCTTTGAGCTTATCAATATTGTCAGGTACCTTAGTGCCAAATGAGCGAAAGATATCGGCTTCGACTGCGGTAGAAAAAGCCAGTTCGAACCCCTGCTCTGCCGGAGTCAGGCCGTACTTAATATAATCTTTAAAACATTCAGGATGGAAGTTTTTAAACAAGGTTTTACCACTAAAGTAATCAAACGCCTGTTCATGGTGATCAAATTGGCTTTTGCGGATCAAGGTGCGTTTCGTAGGACCTATCCAATCGCCAAGTCCCACAGCACGAGAAACCTGCGCTAAAAGACGTTTGCGTTTGCTAAACAGCACCGGCTCCATCACAATGACCTGACTGAATAAATCCGGCCGTTTAGACGCTGCCATTAAAGTCACCGCCCCACCCGCCGAATGCCCCATGCCAATGACTGGGGCTGTGTGTGATTGCTCGACAGAGGCAATCAGCTCATCCGCCAACAGGCTATAACCGATATCCACCGGATAATCGCCATGGCCCATTTTATCTACAAAGGATATTTGACTGTTATCCAGCCGATCAAACAAATAGGCATAGCTCGATGCTGGAAAACCATTAGCGTGGGAAAATTGTATGGTGTGCTTGCTCAAACCGGATCAGCTCCTACTCATTTAATAGTGTTTCAATTCGTCCAGTATAAGGCCCCTTAAAAATAGTGCAAGTACTCTAAAAATTCCCGCAAAAATAATCAACGGGACTATTAATCCCAGCCCTCTTGGCATTCCATTAAAACTGCGTAATACTCTGTTTTCTTGAGCAAAATAACTCAAACCGATTCAGGTAAAAAAGAGACCAAAATGAATGAATATATTACTGGCTCGTATGAAGTCACCATTGAAGATATTACCCGATTACAAAAAACCTATGGACTCTGTACAGATGATTTGCAGCGGATCAGAGAAATTGGCGATATGCTTGAGGGTAAAATTGATGCGGTGATCGAACAGTTTTATCAATGGTTAGAACAACAACCGGTATGGGAAGTATTTTTTAACGATGTAGGTAAAGCCAATAAGCTGAAAAAAATACAAAGCCTTTACTGGCAAGAGTTTTTTAACGCTGACATCACCATCACCTATATTCAATCTCGCCGCAAAATAGGCGCAATACACGCACAAATTGGCCTTTCACTGCCGGATTACTTTGCCTCAATGGCGATTTTCCAAGATTACTTTTTTCAACAACTCGATAATGTCAACAACCAACAAATGATGGCGATGAACCGACTGGTAATGATGGACACCGGCATTACCGTTGAAGCGTTTAATCTGGCCAATAACCAAACCATCGCCGACCAAAGCAAAGCCCTAATGGAGATGAGCACCCCAGTCACCTCAATTTGGGAAGACATTTTACTCTTACCCATCGTTGGCATTATCGATTCGAGCCGTGCTCAAGATATTATGGATTCTATGCTTCACCGAGTGGCTGAGCAACAAACCAAAGTTTTCATTCTCGATATCAGTGGCGTCGCGGTGGTCGATACTGCCGTCGCTAATCACATTATCAAGATGACTAAAGCCACCGAATTGATGGGATGCCAGTGTATTATTTCAGGTATTTCACCGTCTATCGCCCAAACCATGGTCGAACTGGGGATCAGCGTGGGTAAAATCAAAACCACCTCAAACCTCAAAGACGCACTGAAACTGGCATTCAACCAAACCGGTGTCACTATCACCGCCCGTAAGGACGCCTTTTAATGTCCAACGATGAACAACATTTTACTGTCCGGCTATCATCAAACTGTTTGGTGATCACCCTTCAAGGGTCCTTGTCTATCCAGCACATAGATGTTGTCCGTCAAGCGACTCTAGATAAATTACATCATGGCTCAGTGAAAGCGGTGATCATTGATTTAGCTGGAGTGCCAATTATTGATGGCGTCGAATTTAATGCCTTATGTAAAATCCTCACCATGGGATCACTCATGGGTGCTGAGCAAATGATGGTCGGTATTCACGCTGGTATCGCCTCGGCATTAGTTGAAATGGACCTTGATTTCAGTCAGGTCACCCATGCGCATACGGTTGATGATGCACTGGCGATGATAAATTGACTGTTCACACTGATTTTATCGGCCAAAAAATCGCCACCGAAGGCCAGTTAAAAATCGCCTTGGTAAAAACCCGTACTTTTTGCCAACAATTAGGATTCAGTGGTGTCGCAACCAGTCAAGTCACCACAGCGGCCTCGGAACTGTCTCGTAATATTTTGAAATACGCCGACTCGGGCCAACTCTGTCTGCGCACTTATGCCGCAGATGATAAAATCGGGATAGAAATGTTAGCTTGTGACAATGGACCGGGCATTGCCGATTTACAAGTTGCGATGACAGACAATTACAGTTCAAGTGGGACTTTAGGACTAGGTTTACCGGGCGTCGAACGAATGATGGATTATTTTTGCATTCAAAGCGAACCGGGCAAAGGCACAACTGTGACTGTACGGAAATTCCTGTGAACACAGCGACACAAACAGCGGTGAACTGGCAAATTGATATTGCAGCCGCAGCCCGTCCTCGACCCGATGAAGCGGTTGGCGGTGATATGATGTTTACCAAGGTCAACGAAACTGACGTTTATATTGTCTGTATGGATGTCCTTGGTCATGGGCCAAAAGCATACCAAGTGGCACAATTGAGTCTTAGCGGCTTAGAAAAAATGGTCGCCCAGTTTGAACCGGCCCAGTTTGAACCTGAAAAAATTCTGCTACAACTAGATCAACTACTCGCCGGTGGGCGTGGTGCAGCCGTGGCCGTCGCTCATATAGATCTATTACAAGGTCAACTGAGCTGTGCTGGGGTTGGTAATATTGCGGTGCGACGTATTTTTCGTCAGCCCACCAGTCTGATCTCAAAAGACGGCGTGGTGGGCGGCAATATGCGTAAACCCAATGAGCAGCGTATTGCGCTTGAGGATGATGATATTTATCTATTACATACCGATGGTATTCAAAGTCGTTTTTCGCACCGAGACTATCCGCAGATCATCAGCGATAGTGCGACAACGGCAGTGGCACATATATTACGTCATTTTTCAAAACAACATGATGATGCTGGCTGCATTATCTTTAAAGCTCGTAGGTTAAGGTGACAAAGTGATTGAACTGGGTAAATTTAAATTACGCGATGAACAAAGCGTACTTGAAGTCCGAGATAAAGTGCTGGCAGTCTCGCAAAGCTTGGCCATGGGCCGAGCCAAAGGGGTTCGGCTGGCCACTTTAGCCTCTGAATGTTGCCGTAAGCTGGATTTTAATCAAAGCGCTGGGGCCGTTTTCGTACTCGAACAACGTCAGGAGGACATTCACCTAGCCCTGCGTTTTTGGCATTCTGGCGGCAGTATCAGTCTTAAAGGTTGTGCTGGTGGTGCTGATATTATTCGCCCTTTATACGATGGTCGATCTCATGGTATTACCCTGTCCAATGTGTCCGGGATCGCAATGAATATTCAAGTTGATTCCAACTGCCAAATTTTAAAACGCATCAAAGAAATTGTCGGCCAAGCATCAAGAAAAGAACTGATTGCCCAAGTCGAGCAAAAAAACGCCGAGTTACAGCGACATTTAGATCATCTCGAAGAAATTGTCGCTGGTCGCACTGAAGAGCTCAGCGAAAAAAACGCCTTATTGGTTGAAGCGACCGCAGCTGCCGACATCGCCAATCAATCAAAATCTGATTTTCTCGCCAATATGAGCCATGAAATTCGCACCCCAATGAACGCTATTATCGGCATGAGTTACCTTGCTTTGCAAACCGATTTAACCACCAAACAACACGATTACATCACTAAAACCCATAATGCGGCGAATTCACTGCTGGGGATCATCAACGACATTCTTGACTTTTCTAAGATTGAAGCGGGCAAAATGGATATGGAAGCCATCCCCTTTTGCCTTGATCAATCGATGGACAACCTGACCAACCTACTGTCGACCAAAATGCGCGAAAAAGGGCTGGAGTTTTTGCATAATATTCACCTTGATGTGCCTAACGGCTTAATTGGTGATCCGCTGCGATTGGGGCAAATCTTCACCAACTTAGGCAATAATGCCGTTAAGTTTACCGAGCAGGGAGAGATTTTATTACAAGCCGAAGTCGTTGAACAATTTGATGACAAGGTGATGCTTAAATTTACCCTCAAAGATACCGGCATTGGCATGTCAGAGGCGCAGATCAGCAAACTGTTCAAGTCATTCAGTCAGGCCGATGCTTCGACCACGCGCAAATATGGTGGTACCGGATTAGGCTTAACCATCTGCAAAAAGCTGGTAGAGATGATGCAAGGGGAAATTTGGGTTGAGAGTGAGCCGGGTAAAGGTAGCTCGTTTATCTTTACTGGTTTATTTGGTCTGGGTGAGCAAGGACAAAAAACCTTACAGCCCAACACTGATTTGCGCGGCAGTCGAGTATTAGTGGTTGATGACAGCCCTACCTCTCGGGAAATACTGCAACAAATTGCGCAACAGTTGTCATTTGAGGTGTGTTTGGCGGCCAGTGGTGAAGAAGCAGTAGAAGCGGTCCACCGCGCTGATCAAACAGACACCCCGTACCAACTAGTGTACATGGACTGGAAGATGGACGGTATTAGTGGTTTGGAGGCAACACGCCAAATCAAACAAAGCACTGATTTAACCGCAGCGCCTGCGGTTGTGATGGTGACATCCTATGATAAAGATGAAATGTTACAGCACTCAGGCGACACTCAAGTGGATGGTTTTTTAACCAAACCGGTTTCTGCCTCTTGTTTGCTTGATGCCGCGATGACCGCTTTTGGTCATCACACCCATCAATCAATCACATCCTCTGCCATAAGCTCAAGCAAAGAAACAGGTAAAGACGCAGTAAAAGACATTGCTGGTGCCCGGTTATTGCTAGTCGAAGACAACGAGGTTAATCAACAAGTGGCCACCGAATTGCTTGAGCAAGTGCAACTGATAGTAGAAGTGGCAGACAATGGCCAAATTGCGGTTGATATGATCAATAACCAGCCAAACCACTTTGATGCGGTATTGATGGACTTACAAATGCCGGTGATGGACGGTTATACCGCTGCTCGTGCTATTCGTCGCAATGACGCTTGCTTAAACATACCGATTATAGCAATGACTGCCAACGCCATGGAAGGAGATCGGGAGAAGTGTTTGGCGGCTGGCATGAATGATCATGTTGCCAAACCGATTGACCCTAAAGCCCTGTATACCACATTAGCAAAATGGATTATGCCGGAGGTCCGTGAAGTCCCCGAACATTTGCAAACCACCGATAATAGCCAATACATTGGTGAAGTGCCTAACATTCCCGGCATGAATACCGCAGAAGGTTTAGCCAGAATTGGTGGTAACCTCAGCGCGTATAAAAAAGTGTTGGCTAAATTTGTCGTTAATCAAAACGACAGTATTGGCCAATTAAATGCCGCCTTAGCTAAAGACGACAGACATGAAGCCGAGCGACTGGCCCACACCATTAAAGGTTTGGCGGGCAATTTGGGGGCAGACAAACTGCGTGATGAAGCAGGTTTACTTGAAACAGCCCTTCAAGAGGGTAAGCAAAGTGAACAGCAAACGCCTGAAATCGCCAATTTAACGACCTTGATCACCACCGTTGAAAACGAATTAAACCATGTCATGGCGGGCATACGTCATGCTTTACCTGCTGAGCCTGCTGCTGTTGCCCCGGTTGAGGGCATGAGTCTCGAAGCACTAACGCCTCAACTGAGCGATTTACTGACCTTGCTTGATGACTATGATATGGAAGCCGAGGGGTTATTGGCCGAAGTATTGGCTAAAGTTGCCGATGCGGCAATACGTAAACAACTGTTGCAGATACAGCAAAAAGTGGGCGAATATGATTTTGAACTGGCCGCAGAGCATTTGCGGGCGCTGTTGTGAACTAAATTGGGCACAACAGCGCTGATACGCCGTAGACGCGAATTCACCGAAGTGTCGGACCATCACGTTTTTCAAACGATTAAATGTAACCCTGATTTGATTGGATCCAAAAATTGAGAGCAAACCAATGGCTGAAAATAACGCAAAAAGCACCGTATTAGCGGTAGACGACACCCCGGAAAACCTTGATGTATTAAAAGGTGTATTGATGCCGCTTTACAGTGTGAAAGGGGCAATCAATGGGCCGATGGCGTTAAAGATCGCCGAAAAGCAACTGCCCGACTTGATCTTGCTGGATATTATGATGCCCGGAATGGATGGTTATGAAGTTTGTCGACGACTCAAAGAGAATCCTATCACTCGGCATATACCGGTGATTTTTATTACCGCTAAATCCACCGTTGAAGATGAAAAAAAGGGCTTTGAAATCGGTGCTGTGGATTATATAACCAAACCCATCAGTCCGCCGATTGTGCAAGAGCGGGTAAAAATACACCTGACGTTAAAAGAAGCGCAGGATTATCTCAAACAACAAAATGAAATTCTTGAACACAAAGTCATCGAACGGACTGCGCAGATGGAAGAGCTACAAGATGTCGTCATGGTGGCCATGGGGTCTTTGGCCGAAGCGCGAGATCCAGAAACCGGCAACCATATTCGTCGCACCCAGCATTACGTCAAACGCCTTGCTGAACAGCTCAAATCAAACCCTAAATTCAGTGATTTTCTCACTCCACAAATTATCACCTCCTTATATAAGTCAGCGCCATTACATGATATTGGCAAAGTGGGTGTGCCAGATCACATTTTGCTTAAACCCGGCAAACTCACTGATGAAGAATTCGAAGAGATGAAAAAGCACACCACTTATGGTTATGAAGCCATTGCAGCGGCAGAAAAAACCATGGTCCAAGGCGGGGACTTTTTATATTTTGCCAAAGAGATCGCCCTTTACCACCAAGAAAAATGGGATGGCTCAGGTTACCCCGAGGGACTGTCTGGCGAAGCCATCCCGATCTCAGCCCGTTTAATGGCGATAGCCGACGTTTACGACGCCCTGATCAGCCGCCGAGTTTACAAACCACCATTCAGCCATGAAAAAGCCGCCGCCATCATCACCGCAGGTCGCGGCCAACATTTTGACCCAGACATGATTGACGCCTTCGTCGCCATCGTCGATGATTTTGCGCTGATTGCTGCGCAGTATTCAGATGAGTAGCTAACTGATGAGATCAATTCCACCACCATCGCGAGCTGGAGCTCGCTCCTACCTCAAAATCTCAATCACACCGCCACCACAAGCCCTTGTCCCCATGTATAAAAAACACGCAAACCTGTAACATTAAGTAAACATCCGTAAAATCCATTAAATTAATTCATAGGAACAAAATAGTTGATGCAACATTTTTCCTACCTTAACCGCTATCCACAGAATAAATATAATCTATTGTTTTTAAACAAAAAAATATAAAACAAAACGATAACTCCCTCACTAGGCTAGTAATAAATACCTCTACAAATAGTTATAAGCATTTATTTTTTTATAAATTAACGCTAGCAATTGTTAAACTAATGTTATACATTTGCGGCATCGGGAATGCAGATGAGTTGACATTCTTTGATAATGGACAAGAACTTGTAACAAGTTCTTCACTTAAATCCGGAAAACAGTACTTATTACAAACTCAAGCAATAGAGTCGGTAAGTTCTCTTATATATCTAACACACAAGAGAGATTCATGAAAATTCAAAATATTTCAAAAGTTTGCGCAGCAGTAGCCTTAACTTTATCAGCAGCTAGTATTTCAACCGCGATTGCCGCACCGGCAAAAAGCTTGAATGACTTAGGTTCTTTAACCACAGAAGCTGCCAACGGTCGTTACATCGTTACTTTCAAACCTGGCTCACACAATGCCTTAAGCAAAACAGGCCAGTCTGTATTCAATGCGACATCTGCTCGCAGTGCCATGCAAAATAATGGTGCTAAAGTAAAAGTCGAACTTTCGAAACATCGCGCGATTGCCGCCGAATTAAATGGTAAAGCCTTAGCTGCTTTGCAAAATGATCCAAACGTAGAAAGTGTTGTTGTTGACGCCAAACGTTACGCATCAAGCCTTTATGAAAATGATGCAGGTAACCCGAACGACACTCAAGTAACGCCTTATGCTATCTATCAATCACAAGCTAACCAACTGTCTTTACAAAGTGGTATGAAAGTTTGTGTTATCGATTCTGGTTTAGACGCTTCTAACCCTGATTTTGACCGCAGTGTGATCACTGGTAGCAACGATTCAGGCACAGGCGACTGGGACTTGAACGGTGGACCACATGGTACACACGTTGCTGGTACTGTTGGTGCGGTTGATAACGGTGTTGGTGTTGTCGGTATGGCTCCTGGCGTACCAATGCACATTGTTAAAGTATTCAACGCCTCTGGTTGGGGTTATTCCTCAGATTTGGCTCACGCTGCTGACAAATGTACAGAAGCTGGCGCGAACATCATTACTATGAGCTTGGGTGGCGGTGCTGCTAACTCAACGGAAGAAAATGCTTTCAACGCTTTCACTAGCAATGGTGGTTTAGTGTTAGCCGCTGCGGGTAACGATGGCAACAACGTTCGTTCATTCCCAGCGGGTTACAAATCAGTCATGATGATTGGTGCTAACGATGCTGACAACAACATCGCTGACTTCTCTCAGTTCCCTAGCTGTACTAACGGCGGACAAACTGATGACGGTTACTGTGTTGAAGCCACAGCTGGTGGTGTAAACACACTATCTACTTACCCTTCACAAGCTGCTTTAGAGCAAGCTGGTGCAGGTAACGAAGGTACTGGTTGGACGACAGGTTCTGCTGACGGTACTGACATGACAGTGACTGGTATGGAAAACTTAGGCACAGCTGCTGGTTCGACTTACTTCATGGGCACAGCTGAGGCGACTGATAATGGCGCTAACGGCAAAATCTGTGTTATCGACCGTGGTGCTATCTCTTTCCATGACAAAGTTCAAAACTGTGAAAACAGTGGTGGTATCGGTGCAGTTATCGTTAACAACGTAGCGGGTGTTTTATCTGGTACTTTAGGTGACACTAACGCCACTAGCATTCCAGCAATGGGTGCTGCACTTGAAGACCGCGCCACTTGGTTAGCCGCTTCAAACATCAGCATTAACATCGAAAGCTCAATGTACGGTTTGATGAGTGGTACCTCAATGGCAACTCCAGGTGTTGCCGGTGTTGCTGCTTTAGTATGGTCTAACCATGCCGAGTGTACTGGTACTGATATCCGTAATGCTTTAAATGCCACTGCTGAAGATTCAGGAACAGCTGGTAAAGATGTTTACTTCGGTTACGGTATTGTTAAAGCCAAAGCGGCTAGTGATTACCTAACAGCCAACGGTTGTGAAGGAACAACTACACCGCCGACTGAGCCACCTACAGGTTCAGGTATTGATGCGACTGTTACAGACATCAACATCAACCGTCGTAAGTGGGCACATTACACATTAGACGTAGATGCGGCTTACTCAAACCTGACTATCACTATCTCAGGTGGTACTGGTGACGCTGACTTGTATGTTCGTGAAGGCGCTGAAGCAACTACACGTAACTATGACTGTCGTCCATACAAAACGGGTAACGAAGAGCAATGTACTTTCGCCAACCCAGGTCAAGGCACATGGAACATCGACATCAGAGGTTACTCTGCTGTTACTGGTCTGACGTTGAATGCCAAAGCTGAGTAACTTTATCCAGCAAAGCTAAAAGTAAGATGAAATAAAAACCCGGCCTTGGCCGGGTTTTTTGCTATTTCGTAGACGAGAATTCATTCTCGTTTTTTTGGGCGTGGTGGTTGCGGGTGGTCATACGGTCGCTCCGGCTCCCTACGTGATGGTCCGACACTTCGGTGAATTCGCGTCTACCATATGGGGTTTCGTTCGGGTTGATGGTTATATCAATATGGGGTTTCGTTCGGGGGTTTGTGGTGTGATGGTTATATCAAAACCACGTAGACGAGAATTTATTGTCGTTTTGAGGTTGGCGATTATACGTTATACTGACAACCACAAACTCTCCTTAATAACTAAACCATGAGCTTCCCCACAGCACAAATAGACGCAGTTAAGCAGTTACTCGACAGTATCAACCCTACCCTTGCCATCGTGTTATGTCTGTTGTTTGTTGTCGGGGCTTTTTTGCCCACTATCATCGCTCACTTTTTTAATCGCGAAAACCGCAAGAAGATTTTCCTCGCCAATTTGCCAGCGATCATCTCCTGGGTTGCTTGGGGGACTTTGGTGGTGGCGGCGTTTGGTCGTAAAACTAAAAAGCCGGATACTTCACCCGACAAATAAGTACAAATCGCGAGCTGGAGCTCGTTCCTACCAAGAAATAGCCCGCAATATCGCCTTTATCTTCTTGAAAATTAACGCTAAGCTTTGCAGACACCCGGCGCGAAAAGCGCCACCCGAGAGAGAAAAAAAGGGGCACAAATGTCTGTTGATTACATCATATTGCTGGCGGTACTAGGTGTTTTTGGGCTGATTTTATGGCGCTTAAACAGTGGTAAAGGCAAGGCAAAACCGACCAAAAGCAAGTCTCGTCAAAAACCAACAGCAACGTCCACAACAAGCCCAACAACAAGTCCTACAAGCGCCGAGACGACTGCAAACGAAGCTGAAGAAGCCCCAATACAACAAGAGATCCCCGACGACTTTTTGAATTTCACCCTACTGTTTGAAGATGATTTGAATGATCAACAAAAAACCGACATTGCCACCATGACCAAGGATTTTCGCAAACCTCACCCCTTACTGTTACCCCTGACCCAGGGCAGCTTTGAACCCAATGAATTATTTGATTTAATCAAAACAGACCCTGAAATGACCGCCAAAATCCTCAAAGCGGTCAACTCGCCAATGTTCGCCCTAAAACAACCGATTGCCAGTATTCATCATGCAATTATCTTTATGGGGGTCACGCAAGTTAAAAATATCGCGATGCAATTTCTGATGCAAAACAGTGTCTCGAATAAAAATCAGCCAAAAGGTAACGATGGAGCTTACGACAAACTGTGGCTCGCCAGCCATATGGCCAGTGCGTTGTGTTTGCTGCTGGCAAAGAATTTAAGTAAGCGAAATGCCACCGAATTATCAACCCAATGTCTGCTATGTTACCTCGGCGATATGGCTATGCTGGCTTATAAACCGGCAATTGCCGACAGCTATCTCAACCAGCCTTCGCTATTTAAACGAGTCAACAAAGTACAAAATGTTTTAGGCACTAATGCTGCCGTCATCGGTAAAATTCTGGCCCAGCAATGGCAGTTGCCAGAATCAATTATGCTAGGTATCGAAAACAGCTTACTGCCCTTGGTCGATGATATGGCTGACAAACCACTGCCCTCAGAGGCATTTCAAGACGTCTTATTGTGTTATCTGTCTTGTCGCTTGGGCGATATGATCGCCTTTCAGGGGATCAAGGATATCAGCCAAATAAACGCTCTCAATGCAGATTCAATGGCCGGCCTAGACTTTTGTTATCTGCCCTCACACATCCAACAAGCAGCGCTTGGCAAACTCAATACTCTATTCGCCGACCCAGCGTTTAAACGTCAAGCCAACGCGCTGATTGCCAATGCCGGGGCCAGTGGTGGATCATAACATTTGGCGCAAATAGTGGGTTTTATTAATGTTATCTTGACTTCATTGGTCGAATTACGTACATTTCGTTGCTCAGATGTAAGGAAATGTTCCTTGCCCTGTAAATAGCGCTGTAAATAGCGCTGTAAATAGTTTTATAAATAGCGCATTGAATAGCGCTGTAAATTGAAGTTTTATAAAAGGATAACGCATGACTAAATCAGTCTTGATCGCCACTACTTTATTCGCAATCGCACCCGCTTTTGCTGCCACTCAAACCGCTTTAACCCAAAACCTCTTAAGCCAGAACCAAAGCCAAAGCCGCTATATCGTCACCTTCAAAAATGACCACAGCGGCAAAAACAGCAAAAGCCGATTTTCAGCGCCGAGCGCTAGCCAGTTAATTCAACAACACGGTGGCAAAGTTAAACATAACCTGCATTCGATTAAAGCCATTGCCGCTGAACTCACTCCGGCACAAATCAAACAGTTAAAAAACAACCCTCAAGTTGCGCGTATCGAAGCAGATCCACCGCGTTATGCCCAAGCTGCTAGTGCCCCATATGGCATCAGTATGGTTCAGGCTGATTTGGTCAGCGACAGTGCCAGCGGTAATCAAAAAGTCTGTGTTATCGACACCGGTTATGACATCAATCATGAAGACCTGATGAACGGTGCCAATGTCACTGGTGAAGTCAGTAACACCCTGACCGCCCCCGTTGATTTGGCTGACTGGTCAACCGATACCTATGGTCATGGTACTCACGTCGCTGGCACCATCGCCTCACTAAACAACTCCGTCGGTGCCGAAGGCGTCGCACCGAATGGGTTAATCAACTTGCACATTGTCAAAGTGATCCACAAAGCCAACTATTGGCAATACTGGGGTTCAGATGTGATTGATGCGGTACAGAAATGTCAGGCAGCCGGTGCTACCGTGATCAACATGAGTATGGCCGGCGCAACACCGAGTGTCGCCGAAGAAGCCGCCATTGATGCCGCCTACAACAGCGGCGCAATATTAGTTGGTGCCTCAGGTAACCGAGGTAACAACGATTATTACTACCCAGCCGCTTATGATTCAGTCATTTCAGTAGGCGCAGTCGACCAAACTGGCGACGCCTGGATGTACACTCAAACCAATGACAAAATAGAGCTGGTCGCCCCTGGCGTTGGCGTCGAATCAACCTTACCGAATAACCGCTATGGTTTTATGGATGGCACCTCAGCCGCCGCCCCATTTGTCTCTGGGGTCGCCGCGTTAGTTTGGAGTCATCATCCAGAATGCTCCAATCAGCAAATTCGCGATGTGTTGCAGCAAACCGCACAAGACAAAGGTGCAGCGGGTCGAGATGATGTCTATGGTCACGGTTTGATTCAGGCAAAAGCGGCATTAGACGCCATTGATGCCAACGGTTGTGGCGGTGAAGGTGGCAGCGGTGAAGGCAGTGGTGGCAGTACTGAAATCCCGGTGACTGGCTTTGAAGATTTAACCTGGACCTTATCTGCTTCGCACCCAGAGCAGGACACTTGTGGCGGTATAAGACAATCGAACTTCGATCCGAATCTGTACTATGTCAGAACCGGCGCGACAACAGCGGTGAACGACCTTGAAGTCCCTAGCGGTTATCATTGGGTCAGCAAATCAGAATACACCGATTTGTATAATGCCAGTACAGTGCCGAGCAAAAACACCGCTGTGTTCATCTACTTTAAGCAGTGTGGCTTATCGGTTCACCCGACATTAAATGGTGAATATCAGCATGTGTTTTTGCTTAAGGATGGCGGTACAACCGGGATAAAAGATAGTCACTATGAATACCATGGTGCGGTACCCGCCAATCAGGAGTTTGACATCGCTGAAGTAAATTTAGCCGGTTACGTGCTATATAAAGATAATTAAACCCCGCAAGGTGCCAGCCAGTCTATTCACACTCGCTTTCATAAACCGGGGTGACCCGGCTGGCTCCTTCAATAATCGCTTCATAAATATGATTGCCCTTAAGCCCTGCTGACTGACCCCGGGTCACCACATAAGAAAATGTCGGACCGTCGGGATGACCATAATCTTGCTTGTCCTTTTTGCGCAACTGATAAACCTCCTCTTTATCAACCATCATAAACCGCGCCGTCATTCGAGCATCATGACGTAACTCAAACGCCCGTAATGCTCGCTCTTCAAGACGTACACCCTCTTCAATCCAGCGCTTGTTTATCGCTGGGATCCCCACCACCTGATAGTTATACCAAATCTTGATCTGACAATTATTTTTCGGCAGGGTAACTAAGGTGACTTTAGGCTTTGCACTGGCTTTAACTTTTTTGGCAACCGCTGTTTTAGCCACATTTTTTACCACAGGTTCGATGCGGCTTTCTAGGCCACTTTCTATGCCGCTTTCGATAACAATGGGCGTCGATACCGCCACTTCACTGGGCTTACTCGCCTCGCTAGGCTTAGCTAATTGTGGCAACCAAATAAGCTGACCGGGGCTGATTGCACTATCATCTTCAATCCGAGTAAAGCGTGGGTCCTCAGCGGCTTTAGCATTGGTCGCATCAATAATTTGCTGAAAAGCCTCTGAATTGCCAAGATGCACTCTGGCTAATTTTCTCAACCATTCGCCATTTTTCACCGTATACTCACCGCCGGTGTCTGTTTCAGCAGCAAACGGGGCAAAAGAACTCATCATTAAAGCAATCAACAGCAGTAACGGAATATTTGATAATGCGCTTATTTTCATCGTTATATGGCCTTATTTAAATAACATTAATCGTCATTTTCTTTATTCTTAACAAAAGCAATCGCCGGAGCAAAACCAGATTCAGCACTAAGGCGAATAAGCTCACTGCCTTTCACTTCATTTCTGGGGATCCCCTGACCATAGAAGGTATTCTTACCCAACGCAAATTGTGCCGCAGGCAAATCATCCGCTGCTGCTTTGGCATACCAACTATTGGCAGTGTCTAAATCAACCACTGTTCCCTGTCCTTGTTGATACATTTTGGCCAACTCATACATCGCCCTAGCAAACCCTTTATCGGCTGAGCGTTTAAACCATGATAATGCCTGTTTTGCATCTTGTTTGACCCCTTCACCATCCCGATACAACTCACCGAGATTAAACAACGCCACGCTGGAACCCAACGCCACCGCCTGATGATACAAAGCCACTGCCCGGTCGATATCCACCTCAAGCCCGCCTTCGCCCAAACGATGCATTTCAGCCAGATTGTTGGTTGCGCCTTTATCATTCTCGGCCACCGCTAACTGATAATAATGCCTCGCCAGTTCACGATCCTTAGGCATATTATCATCACCAAAATATAACTCATCGCCAATATGACTGTTACCGTTATAGCCTTTAAACTGCGCGTATTGACTAAACAAAGACACCGCTTTGTCTTTATCTAGCGACACCCCATCGCCCTTCCAGTACAACACCGCCAGCAGATTTGCCGCTGGCACAAAGCCCATATCCAAGGATTTTTGATACCAGCTCGCCGCAGATTCAACATCCCTTGCCACCTTCATTGCCTTATCATAAATCAATCCCAGCACCATCGGCGCTTCGTTATGACCTTGTTCATAAGCCAGCTGATAAAGTGTCAATGAACGCTGAATATCCCGTTCAAAATACAGCTCGCCCAGTGCATAAGACGACGACGGATAACCCGCAGCCGAGGTTTTTTGCAGATAAACGATGGCCTTTTCTTCATCTTTATCCACTCCCACACCGTCAAAATACATCAGCCCGGTCCACTCAATGGCATCTTCAAAACCCCGATCAGCGGCTTGTTTAAAGTGGCTAAATGCCGCGACATCATTTTTCTCAATGCCCCAGCCTTGCAGATAACATTTGCCCAAATTATTCAGCGCATAGTCGTTACCCAAAGCCGCCGCTCGTCGATACAAATCCACCGCTTTAGCCTGATTTTGCGCCACCACCACGCCCTCGCGATAAAAGGTTGCCAGATTATTCAACCCTTGAGGATTATTTTGTGATGCCGACTTTTCATACCAGATATGGGCTTTAACCGCATCTACCGCCACACCTTTACCGACTTCATACATAAAGCCCAAATTACTTTGCGCCTGACCATTACCCAAATCAGCTGCCCGTTGATAGTATTTTAATGCCAGCGCATGATCAGCGCCGACCCCCTGACCAAAATCATAAATGATTGCCAAGTTCAACCACGCAGTGTCATCGCCCAGCTCCGCCGATTTGACATAAAACTCAATGGCTTTAGGAATATCTTTCACCACACCCCGGCCATAATGGTAGATCAGGCCAAGATTAAACAGCGCAGTTGAACTGCCCTGCTCAGCGGCTTTTTGATACCAACTGTGGGCTTGGGTTAAATCATTGAGGTTCTTTTCATAGCTATAACCCAACGCCAATTCACAACCCACTTCTCGCTGCGCCGCACCGAGTTTGAAGTTCTCCAACGCCAAATCAAGATTATTATCGACATCTCGGTAAAGCTTGCCCAATTCACAATATGCCCCGAGATAACCCGCCGCAATCGAACGTTTATAATAACCTTTGGCCTCAGCCAAATTGTGCTCAACCACCGTACCATCGCGGTAATAGTTAGCAATATTGAACAACGCCCAAGCATTACCTTGCTCTGCCGCGCGGCCATACCACTGAAAAGCCAACGTCGAGTCTTCTACCAGCCCTAGCTCGCCAGTGGCATGATAATAACCCAAATCTAACTGCGCATCGGAATGCCCGGCTTCAGCCGCCCGCTGTAAATACCTAACAACCACCCCATTACCGCTCTCAACAAAATCACCTTGACGGACACCATGGGCCAACTGATACAGTGACTGCCCATGCTCATATCCGGCACCTAACTGGAGTAAATTATATTCGTCCTCATGACGCTGACTGTCATGCCAATGTGTGGCAACCTCAGGTAAAGCATCGAGGATCTGCAAATTGTTGCTACGATCCAGCCATGTGGTTAATAATTGCGGTTTATTTGGATAAGCGGCTAATTTTTTCGCCAATAAATGCACCCCATTGCCCGGACGGGTTAATTGATCAATTTCGAGCAACAAGCTGTCACTCTCAGTCAATTTTTTATCCGTGGTGGCATACAAATGCAAATATTGACCAAGCAATAATTTGGCTTCGATCAGGCCATTTTGCGCTGCTAAATCAATTAGCTCCAGCAACGGCAATATTTGTGAGCGCTGCCCAGATTTAAGATAAGCTTCTGCCAATAAGGTCGTCGCCAAAGCGCTGTCCTGATACACCGGGGTTAAAATCTTGATCGCATCAGCATATTGTTGATTAGCGAGTTGATGTCGTGCTAGTGGCACCAGCGCAGCAGAATATTTTTCTCGCTGATAGGATGACAATGAGATCTGGGCCGCTCGTTTTTCTGTTAATGGCCCACCGCCGAGACCACTTAAAATCGCCGTCAACAAGCGATTATTCTTGAAATAACGCAAATGATATTTACGCTGCGCCAAATCAATCACATGAAATTGATACACTAAGCCATCACCATCACGCACGATCTCAACATCCAGCACCGCAAAACCGTCAAGCTCCAGCAATGCATAAGATTCGTCAATTTCTCTGATTTCAATGGCGGTTTGCAAGGTTTTGCTGTTACCCGTGGCCTTTAAAACTGCCACAATATGGTCAATTTTTTCATTATAAGCGGCTGCCAACGGCCGATCCTTATCAATCAGCGCACACTTAAATAATTGAAAGTTAGCCAGCAAACTGGAGGGATTAAGCTTAAGCGCAGCGGTAAAGCGGGCTTTGCTGGTGAGATCACAAATTTGCTCCGGATTTACCGAATCGAATTGGCGAATGAGATTAATATAAGGCAAGATCACCGTTTGGCTATCAGCATAATAAAAGCGTTCAACCAAAGTGCCCCACTCACGCAATACTGGATTATCAGGGAAATTATGCTGTTGCTTGGCGGTGATCAAACTATCTAATGAGGCATTACGCTTATTGATAAGCGTATTAATATGCTCAGGTGATGCGCAGGAAGAGACTAAAATCGCCAAAAACAGCGGCAAACACAGCGTCATAAAAGGCTTTAGAAAATGGCGAGCCATAAGATCCCTCAGAGAATTAAAAACAAAGACAACAGAAATAGCTGACTATTATACCTATAGCAATCTACTAAACCAAATGCCGCTTTTTGATCACCGCAGTCCTGCCGCTTTGAGCAACTCACTTGCCCGCTCGATCCCCTTATCATCCAATGATTTACGCCAATCAAAGCTATTAATAAAACGTTTAGTATTGCCTATTTGTGGACATTGAATTTCAAACGGCGGGACAAATCCGGTACACCCAGCTAGAGACACCCGCATATTACCCACATCCAGCGCCCACAGACCAAGGCTTAAATCTTCGATTTCTTGCAGCGGATCGCCCTGAGGGGTCATTTCGCCGGACTGTTGTGCTTGCAACAACATATCATTAAAAAAGCCACCAATTGCCATACCTTCCTGATGCATTCGCTCAACCCAGGTCGGAGAGCCGCGATTAATAATCGCCTCATTGCCCACCAGCAAATCCAACTGAACATCAAACGGATACAAGGTCGTTTTACCATAATCAAACAAACAACTGGCGATCAGTTTTTCGGGTGTGGTCAACGGCAAATCACTGAGCTGCTGATACACCTTAAGCTCCCGTTTGAGCAACATCACATTCAGTGCAATCAGCACATCCTCCTTGGTTTGCACATGTTTATAAATTGACCCCATCGACATCCCGGCGGTTTTAGCAATCGCCGACATGGTAAAATCCATCAAGGAACTCTGTTCAATCACCTCAGCTGCGGCCGTTAAAATCAACTGCTCTTGCTCTGCCGGTGAATGTTTTGCTGCTGGACACATAAACGCTTTTCTCAGGTAAAAGTTAATTCGAACACTATTCGAATCATATTATTCATAGCCCAAGGCAATGTCAATAACACCAACCGATAGCAAAGCCTGCCAAAAACGAGAATAAATTCTCGTCTACGGCGGCGATATAACCACCAACGTTGAACGAAACCCCATAAGGTAGACGCGAATTCATTCGCGTAGAGAGCCAGAGCGACCGTAGATCCCCCCGCAACCACCAACCTTCATACGACGACACCACCGCACCCACGCACAGCAGTTGTGCAACCACGCGTCTTGACAAAACTTCACCATAAAACGTAGAATAACGCCATTCGAACATAGTTCGAATAGAGCTCGAACTAAAATCGAATAAAGTTATCACCTAAATTACTGGGTTAAAGGAGAAGATTATGCAAATTCGTCGATGGGGTATTGTTGCTGTGACATGCCTGACTATTACGCTATCACTGGGTGGCTATAAAGCGCTACAAATCAAGCAAGCGATTGCTTTTGGTGAGTCTTTTCCTGAACATTCTCAAACCGTTGAAACCGCCCAACTGCAACAAACGCAATGGACGCCAAGCCTGAAGGTACTGGCTGAAGTGGTGGTGCCGCGCACCATCAATTTGCGCAATGAACTGGCAGGTAAAATTGTTGAAGTTGGTTTTACCGCTGGTGCCACCGTCGCCAAAGGTCAACTACTAGTGCGCCTAGATACCCGAGAAACCCAAGCCCGACTTAAAGCCGCCAATGCCCAATCAAGAATTGCCCGACTGGACCTTGAACGCATATCCAAGCTGGTCAAACAAAACCTGTCCACCGCCGATGAATTTGATAAAGCCGAGGCACAACTGACCATAGCCCTAGCGAATGCCGAAGAACTGCAAACTCAGATCGACAAAAAAACCTTAACTGCCCCTTTTGCCGCCACCACCGATTTACATCAACTTGAAGCGGGGCAATTTTTGGCTGCCAACAGCCTGATCAGCCAACTGGTTGGCATCGAAAACCACAGCTGGGTTGACTTTATGTTGCCCCAAGCCCAATCCTCGTTGACCGTTGGCACTATCATTACCGCCACAGCCCCGGGCTTATTGCCGACGCCAGTACAGGGTGTGATCAGCGCTAAAGACTCATCGGTAGTCAGCCAATCTCGTCATATTCGCTTTCGAGCACAACTACCATTAAGCACCGATGTGCTCAGACCTGGTGCTATCGTCAACATTAACGTGCCCTCAGCCCAAACTCATCAAGTGATGATGCTGCCTGCCACCGCCATCAGACGTGACAGCTTTGGCGCAAGTGTTTATGTGCTCAACCAATCTGAATCTGGATCTGACGCCCCTTTTAGAGCCAATAAACGCCAGATCACCGTTGGTGCGGCGCTGGGTGAAAACGTCATTATCACCAGTGGACTCGTGCTAACAGACATCATCGCCACCAATGGATCGTATAAGTTACAGCACGGTATGTTAGCCCATGTCACCACACCAACCACTAATGGTTTATCGCTGGCAGAAAGCTTGCCAGTGGCATCAGAGACGGGCGCAGTTATAGGGAGTAAGCAATTATGAATCAATCATCAACCAGCCAACCCTCAATAATGGACATTTTTGTTCATCGCCCGGTACTGTCCATTGTTATTGCCGTCGCCCTAGTGTTAGCCGGATGGCGTGCTGCCGTGGCTTTACCAATACTGCAATTTCCACAAATGCAAAGCGCTTCTTTAGAGATCACCACCGCTTATATCGGCGCATCAGCCGAAGTGGTACAAGGGTTTATCACCGATCCTATCGAGCGAGCCGCCGCTTCTGTCCCTGGTGTCGATTATATTGACTCCACCACCGTCGCAGGCATGAGCACCGTTACCGTGTGGTTGAAGCTCAATCAGGACAGCAGTGACGCACTGGCTGAATTATCTTCTCGTCTGAGTCGGATTAGCTTTGAATTACCTGCCGACGCCGAAGATCCAGCGGTAATGGTACGCCGAGCAGACCGACCTAATGCCGGATTTTATCTCACCGTTTTGCTCGACAACATCAGCCGGGCGGCGGTCACCGATTATCTGACTCGCCGGGTAAACCCAGAACTGGCCTCGATTGCTGGCGTTCAACGCATTGGCATTGAAGGCGGTCGCTTGCCTGCCATGCGTATTTGGTTAGACCCGCAACGTTTATCCTTATATAACCTCAGCGCTCAAGAAGTAGAAGCGGCATTACAAGCCAACAACATCATTGCCACCATTGGTCGCAGTGAAAATAGCCAATTGCGGATTGATTTATTGACTGACACCTCACTGAAAAATATTGCCGATTTTGAGCGTTTAGTGGTGCGTGAAATTGACGGCTCGCAAATTCGCATTAGCGATATTGCCCGAGTCGAATTGGGTGAAGAAGAAGGCGAAATTAATGCCCGCATGGATCAATCCAATGCTGTTTACATTTCGGTTTGGCCCTTACCCGGGGCTAACGAAATCGCCATTGCCGATGAGCTATACGCCACATTAGATCGACTAAACCCAACCTTGCCTGAGGGCGTTCAAATCGACATCGCTTATGACGTCACCCGTTATATGCGCAATGCCTTAAGTGAAATTTTCACCACATTAATCGAAACTATCGTACTGGTTGGTCTCGTTGTGCTGGTATTTATGGGCTCACTTAGAACCGCATTAGTGCCGCTGATCACCATCCCAGTGTCCCTACTTGGCTCCGTCGCCGCCATGGCAATGATGGGGTTTTCACTCAACCTGCTGACCATCTTAGCCATTGTACTATCTGTTGGTTTGGTGGTTGATGACGCCATCGTAGTGGTCGAAAACGTCACCCGTTACATGCGCGAAGGCATGACCCGCACACAAGCGGCACTGACCAGCTCGCGCCAATTGCTAACACCAATTATTGGCATGACCATCACGCTGGCCGCCGTCTATGCACCGATTGGTTTCTTATCGGGATTGACTGGCATGTTGTTCAAAGAATTTGCCTTCACATTGGCGGTCGCGGTATTGATTTCCGGCGTTGTCGCTGTCACCCTATCGCCAATAATGAGTGCTTACGCCAGCCCAGAAGGCGGTCGCGAAGGTCTATTTACCCGCAAAGTAAACGCCTCATTTGCCCGACTGCAACAATATTACAGCAACGGCCTAAACCGTAGTTTGGCTTGGCAATCACAGGTTTTAGTGATTGGCTTGTTTATTTCTCTGCTCACCGTGCCTTTTTATCTATTGTCATTACAAGAGCTAGCCCCAGTTGAAGATCAAGGCAGCATCAATATCATCATCGAATCAGCCCCTGACGCCGCTTTAGAAAACACCACAGCCGCCATGCACAATGTGGTGGGTGCGATGAAAGCCCTGCCCGGTGCTGATCAAATGTGGCAAATTTTGCAGCCAGCGGCGGGTTTTAGTGGGGTTAATTTTGTCGACTTTGATCAACGTGAAAAAACGGTGCATCAATTGTTGCCCGAAGCCTACGGCAAACTGTCACAAGTCAGCGGTGTCAGAGCCTTGCCGATACTGCCCGCCGCTCTGCCTACGGCGGGTAATTTTGACGTCGAACTGGTGGTATTATCATCTGACTCGCCGCAACAGATGCAGCAATACGCCCAACAATTAGTCGGAGCCGCCTTTCAAAGTGGTCGTTTTATGTTTGCCGATACCGATTTAAAAATTGACTTGCCCCAAGCGCGATTACAACTGAACCGCGAGCGAATTGCCGATTTGGGTATGAACCTGTCTGAAGTCAGTCGCCAGCTCGGCACCTTGTTATCGGGTAACAACGTTAACCGCTTCAATTTTGACGGCAAAGCTTACCGGGTTATTCCCATGGTCGAAGGTCATTCACGCCTGACGCCACAAGCCCTGATGGAATTAAAACTGCGCACCCCCACGGGCGACCTGATTTTAGTCTCAACCATTGCCAGTTTGCAGATGCAAGCAGCCCCGCGACTGTTGGGTAAATTTCAACAAAAGAACTCGTTCAGAGTGTATGGCGGCTTAATTCCCGGCACCACTAAAGAACAAGGCTTAGCAGCGCTCGAAGCGGCGGCAGCAGAGATTTTACCGCCCCACTACACCCTTAACTATGCCGGAGAATCGCGCCAATTACGTCAACAAGGCAGCACATTATTAGGTGTACTTGGCACCGCACTGATTTTTGTCTTTTTGGTATTAGCGGTGCAATTCAACAGCTTCCGCGACCCGCTAGTGGTATTACTCGGCTCAGTGCCACTGGCGTTATCCGGCGCATTACTATTCACTTTTTTAGGCTGGACCACCATCAACATCTATTCGCAAATCGGCCTAATCACCCTAATTGGCCCTGATAGCCAAAAACGCCATCTTGATTGTCGAATTCGCCAATCAACGCCAAAGTGAAGGTCTCAGCAAACTGGCAGCGGTCAAAGAAGCCGCCACCACCCGTTTGCGACCGCGTACTAATGACCACAGGCGCAACGGTTTTAGGTCACTTCCCACTAGTATTAGTGGTCGGAGCTGGTGCCGAAGCCCGTAACAGTATTGGTATTATCCTAGTCGCAGGCATGTTGCTAGGCACCGTATTTACCCTGTTTGTTTTGCCATGTGTATATTTGTTGCTAGCCACTGATCGACATCAGCAGG
>CBDIDQ010000099.1:0-31817 GCA_965277695.1 Alteromonadaceae bacterium | reverse complement strand
CCAGGCTCACCAACACGTCACCTTGTTCGAAAAAACCGCCATCACGAAACTGACTGCTCACCGCCTTGATTTGCCCCGACACCTGAGCCACCAAGGCGCTTTGGGTACGAGGTTTGACCGTGCCAAAACTGTCCAGCAACACCTGATAACTTTGAGGTGCCAAGGTTTTGATCTCAACCGTCATTTGCGCACTTTTACCGCCCCGCCCACGCTGATTTTCTGGTGGGTTTTGCATGATCAACTTGGCAGCCACCACAGTAATGGTGATGATAGCGATAGGGATGAGGATTTTTTTTAAGTTTAATTTTTTACTATTTATGGTATTAGTCATTGCTTTATTCTGCTCTCATTACTGACTACAAATTGTTGATTGTTTATGGCTAATTATTAGTTGCTACTAACTAAAGCGTCGCTGGCCTTTTCTAGTTTTTAGAGCCCTTCGTTCTTTAAAATCAAAAGCATTTCTACCACGGAGACACGGAGGTACGGAGAAAAGCAAAATCACTTAAAATCGCCACCCAACGCCAGATGTAATTTCACGCGATTGGTAATCAGCTGATTTTTCAATTGGATCACCGTGCTTTGGGCATCATACGAGCGACTTTGCGCATCGAGTACCGTGGTGTAGTCCACCAGCCCTTTTTGATATTGTTCAAACGACAACGACTGAGCTGCCACCGCATTGTCTTGCGCCTTAATCATCGCTTGATATCGCGTCTGCAAAGACCGCTCAGCCGACACTGCATTTTCAACGCTAGCAAAGGCATCATAAAGCGTGTCTAAATAAGTTTGCTCTTCTTGCTCCACCGCCAACCGCGCCTGCGCTTCATTGGCTTTGAGTTTACCAGCGGTGAAAATAGGCGCAGTAAGACCGCCCAACAACGACCAACCCAAAGCCGAGCCAGATAACAAATCATCCAAATCAGTGCCACTGTCACTCACCGCAGCAGTTAAATTAATACTCGGAAAACGCTGTTTATGGGCATAAGCCAGTCCGGCGTCATCAGCCAATAATTGATACCAATTAGCTTGCAAATCCGGTTTACGACTGATTAAGTGTGCAGGTAATCCCAGTGGAATGGTCGAATCCAGCCACGGCAACTCGGCATTAATCATCAACTCGGCTGCCGGATAATCCCCCACCAAACGCTCCAAACGACGAATAAGCTGAGATTTGCTGTCTTGCTGCTGAGCAACCCGAGCCTTTTCATTATTGAGTTCGTTGCGAGTCAAATAAACATCCAAAGCACTGTTAAGACCCCGGCGATAACCAGCGTCAATAATATCGAGGTTTTGTTGAGAATTATCGGACCGACGTTGAAACAAGGCGAGCAGTTGTTGCGCTTCAATCACCGCATACCAGCTGGTGACCACATCAGCCACTAACTGTTGTTTGGCCTGTTCAAACCGAGCTTGCTGCGCCAAATAACTGAGGTTAGCCTGACGTTGATTGTCTGACAGCTTGCCCCAAATATCGACTTCATAACCCAAGTCGAGACTGACACCGCTAGAATTACTATAACTGGCTGAATCGCCACTGCTTTTACGCCGACTGGTGTTAAGGGAGGTATTCAACGAAGGCCACAACGCACTACCCGCGCTGATCAGTTGTTGTTGCTTAATCTGCACACTATACGCTTGCAGTTTAAGTTGATGATTGTTGTTGATTGATTTATCTACCAGCGCCTGCATGGTCTGGTCATTAAACCCGGCCAACCAATTATCCTGCACCGTCAGTATCTGCTCGCCTTGTTGCCCTTGCTTCTGGCTATCTTGCATCCAATCAATCGGCAACTCGATATTAGCTTGCAATTGCGCCCGGTCTCGCGGAATATCACTATTCATTGCGCTGCAAGCCCCTAACAGCGCACTGCACAACCCCACTCCCCAGCGTTTCAGGCTATTGCCCATAAAAATCGACCCTTTGTAAAGTATGAAGTAATGTAAAAAGTAATATATGAAGTGTAAATTTATCGGCTTATCCTAATGATAAAACCTAGGGGCTGGCAAGGGACTTTACGTAACATTACATTTTATATCGCTTTTGAAAATTAGGGCACAGTGTGCCACAAATTGAGTTGGTCATTTTTATTGCAGGTACTAGCTAAACAATTTCTTTTTAGTCCATGCGGGGCTTCGCCTGCAATCAAGTCTTGGCTAGCAGAAGCCAATAGTTGGATTTTCATTTAATCGCTTTGTTTATCTGTTGCTTGGCGGTTTCCCAGTCGATAAACTCATCTGTACCAGCCGCCACACTACGCGCCCTGTCCCGCAACACATCTTTGTGCCATGTTGGTGATAGCGGTTCATCTACTTCATGACACAAATCATCCCAAAGCATCTCCATTGCCTGGATTTTTTCTTCAACTGTCATCGTTTTTAAAGGAATGGAAAATGACATAGCTTAGCCCCCTGATCTTCATTGATAACGTAATATTAAGCGTGATATTGGAAATAGTACGCTCTTTACCGGACAATTAAAACACTTGTGCAATTAACTCAGCCCTACTGAATGAATTCGACAAGAGCAACTGAAATACCATCGTTTGTCACCCGAAGGTCAAACAACATTGACAATGTTTTTCTCTTAAAGCAGCTACGACACCATTGCTTAGTTTGGTTAATGTGACTATTTTTTCATCCCCCATGCCTGCACCAATCATGGTAATGGCAACAGACTCAATACCTTCGTCCCGTCCTTCTTCTTTGGCCGTTTTCATTACACTATAAAGGTCTCGATATTCTTTTAGGCTGCTTTCATAACTGGCACGTTCCTGTTTTATTAATGCCGTAAGTCGTGCCATTTCGAACCTGCCAAATAAAATTAGAATACAGGTGAATTATCACCGATAGGACATAGCGGTGCAACTGCGACAAAAAAAGCAGACAAAATCAATTCCGTGCCTTTTACTGCGATGACTTTCAATCTGGTACTTGAAGGTCTGAATGGCGTGTTATTGGTTGATTGGTTCATCAAGGAAGAACTGACTGGGTGCTTTTTAAACCATTGAATTATGAGCGATACTGGCAGCATTTATATTAATCTTGATCGGTGCAGCGGCGGAACAAACGGATTTTGCTATTTTGCCATTGTTCAGTCTGTTACACCATCTATGGCTTATTTCGTTAATTTAAATTCTGAATGGGGATATTTGACCCTATGATTTGATGGCTACCACTGGGAAAGCGTCAACATAAGTAAGAGTTATCGTTGATTTACTCTTGACTGCCTAGATGGTCAAAAATCGGTTTATACATTTTATAAAGTAGCTGCGGCTCTTCATCTGCTATCTGTTGCCAATGAATTATCGGTTGTTGCTCTATATTCAACAATTTCATACTTTGCAACAACAATTGTTTTCCGTGCACGCTAAGTTGTTGAAGTGCCTGCTGCAACATATCTTCATTAAGCTGATTTACCGCAACGCCCAACTTAACCAACATACTGGCCGTTTGTTGCGCAAAAGTATCTACATGGGCTCCATGAACAAGTTTTGCCGTTTGTCTCATTATTAACATGTTCACATTTCTTTGTTCTATTTCATAACTTTGATTCATCTTTAACAGCACTTGAAAATCATCCGCACTAAAATCACCTTGATCCTCATAGATTGAAATATCCTTCATGACTAGAGAAAATCGGGTCGGTTCACCCATTGCAACATGTTCTTGATATGGTGCAAGCAATGTTTCAAATACGGGAGGAGATGGCTCAGACATGGTAACTCCATTAAAGGCTATTAAAAATGAAACGGTGAGTGCGCATGGCCACTTAAATAAAACGTTTGTCATTTTGTTTACTTTATTTATTATAAATTAAGGGGCCGGAAGCCCCTTTCTTAAATTATAGCAACATATTGCTGTTCGCTATGGCAATATTTGGGTGTGCTTTACTGTTGATGGCGCACAGATTTCACCTGACCATGGAGAAACGCCACCCGAGGCAGTTAAGTTGCGCCAGTCATTCGAGGGCGAAACGCTAACGATCCAAACATCCCAAAAAGCATCTGAAAAATAGGGCTTGTAAAATACCCTTGCAGTCTGACCTGCTACATTGTTTTGTAAATCCCGGGAAATTGCCATACCGTAAAAAGTACCAGCTAAAGGATATTCAAATGCGCCTGTTCTTACTTTTGCGTAAGCTGTTTTGGTCATGCCCATAAAAGGACCTACAGCGCAAGTGACAAACACCGCAGAAGATGATGCAGAAAAGACTGTCATAAAAACGAAAGTGATTGAAACGATTAGATTCTTCATTACTTAGTTCCTTTATTGTTAATTAACTTATAACCAAATTGTTTAGTCGCGATTTGGTCACTATTATTTTCACCACCGCTTAAATATACAGGTTGTTCGTAATATTCTACCTCAATGTCTTCTGCTTCTTTAAACGACTGTAATCGCTCCAGCAGCCCCTTGTGAATTTCCTTAAAAACAACAGGATTATCATTGGCTAACGCCCGCCACTGTATTTTTATATCATTAGATTGCGCCGCCAGCTTGGGTATTGCATCATTTATAAAAAAGCCCCTGCCAGCATCCGAAAGCCCTGAAAGTATCTGCTGGTAATGCTCTTGACTAGATTTTGCATTGATCATATCAGAACCTTCCAGTAACGGGATCATATGGGTCACATAATCATTACTGTCAATTTTGTTGACGCTAGGGCTTTTAAAATGCGTTCGCATCACCCTGAAAGCCCGTCTGGCAGCTTCTTGCAAGTTTTGCTTTTTGAGATTGTGTAGTTTCTTACGTGCTGCTATTAGCAAAACATAATCTTTTGCGGAAAGTTCAGATTTATATCGTTCCAACTCTTCTTCTACAATAAACAGAAATACTTGTGATTCAGTTGGATTCATTACTGTCATATAGCGTTGTAGTGTACTTTGATTAACTGTTGATTCGGCAGTGAGGTAACCTGGTATTGATTCGGTGTCACTTGTTGCATTGGTAAATGGTATAAACAGTAAAATTAATATAGCAATTATATGTCTTTGAAAAAATAGGGATGTCAATCAAAAAAATATCGACAATTAAATATCATCCGATAATCAATGGTTATCGCTATTTTATACCATAAACCCGATTATCACCCATTGCGAGCAAAGCGACAATTGACCATACAATCGCCACGTACAAATTTACTTAACAAATTCTAATAAATGGCGACTCATAAGCTGGTAGTTTCATGCACAAGCCTCAGCAACAGATTTCTCCTGACAAGCCAGTAAAGCATCAATCGCCATACCATAATCCATGATTTCGCCGGACCAACGAGAGTCACCCGTATGGCTGTCTATATCTGGCCATTGTTGTTCAAAATACCCTTTTACCGTGCTCTCTACCGTACAATGCGGAAGTAGAGGGTTTGGTTCCATCACTTCCCCTGTAGATGTTTTAATGACCAATGTTCGTTTCTCACCTGACATTTTTGTCTCGATAAAATAATGACCTGAATGAAGCTCACGATGGTGGAAACGACAGAGTTTAACGAGGTTGTCTTTGCTGGTTTCACCGCCGTTAGCCCAGTGTGTTATATGATGAAAATCAACATAGCGAGACTCGCAGCAACCGGGATAGCGGCAGGTTTCATCGCGTAGATCCAATGCTCGTTTAAGTGTCGGAGAGACTGTTCGAGTGTTTCGACCTAAGTTAAGCACATTACCGTCTTTATCTTCCAGCACAGTGAGCAAACTAGCA
The DNA here is from genome assembly GCA_965277695.1 of Alteromonadaceae bacterium. Lineage (GTDB taxonomy): Bacteria > Pseudomonadota > Gammaproteobacteria > Enterobacterales > Alteromonadaceae > JABSOG01. Next base: position 26,117 of record CBDIDQ010000099.1, on the reverse strand, counting down.
TCACAACTAAAGCGTTTCGCGTTTTCGAGTGAAATCCATTGTTTATCCAGATGGGGAGGTGTTTGATGCTGACATGTAGCATTGTCGATCTCATCATGCCCATGTTCACAGCAGTGATGATCTTGTTTTAGCGTTTCGACATCAAGATGCAATACCACTTGGCAGCGTTCATGACCAGCCAGCGATTTGAGACCTTTGTCGCTTTCATTAGCGTCACTGGCAATGTAGTGCTCGAAGACGGCAGATAAAGCATCAGCACGTTTTTCGGCGAAAGTGGCAGTTTCGACTATTTCGGACTCACCAATACCTAATTCAGTTGAAAATGTTTCTGCGGAAGCGCTTTGTTCTGCTGTTTCTTTTTCTTTTGATTCGACTGTTTTTGATTCAGGAGCATCCGATTCTATTGAAGGTGTTTCTGCACAAGCGCCTTGTTCTACTGTTTCTTTTGATTCAGGAGCACTTGGTTCAGTTGGAGGTGTTTCTGCACAAGCGCTTTGTTCGACTGTTTCTTTTGGCTCAGAATAACCAACAACATCAGGCAGGGGTTTATTTTGTTGTCTCACTATTTCTTCAATAGCTTTGACCATTAACCCACCCTCTACTTGTGGTAGTTTGGCGTGGATTATCCACATGCCATCGTTAAAGGAATTTGGGCACCAATCAAACAGGGTAACAATTGATAATCAAAAAACGCGAATGAATTCGCGTCTACGGCCTACCAACTCTGCCGTAGACGAGGTTTCAACCTCGTGAATGTTGAGGATAACTGTAACCCTAATTTGCTCTATATGATCGGGGCCGGAATTTGCTAACGATCAAAACAACTTCTTTCAAATTTGGTGATTAAAAGCATCCATGCGGTTGAACCCTGTCGGTCATCCTGACACTCCACTTCGCAGGTACAAAAAGCTGCGTTCCTCGCTTCTCGTACCAGCTCACCCACCACGACGGTCAAATTCGGCAATAAATTTTAAAAATTGATAAGTGGCCGCATTAATTTGCGCAGATAGAAGCGTGATTTGGTCGCCTAGTTCAGCATTGTCTTCAGATGGTTCCAACTTACAGGAATGGTCACAAGAACCAGTTTGGTCTTCGTCAAGGCTCATCGCCGATTATTATCGTGGTAAATAAAAGGGATTTAAATCACGGGTATGAGTTTGATATTAATCGCTATCGTAAACACTTTAATATCGTCGATGTGCTTTATTTGTCTGCCGCAGATGACCAAACCATTGATGACGCCGTACGCAAAAAAATCAGCCATAACATCAATGATTTAACCGATAGCATTGAAGAACATCTCGCTGCACTTGACGACATTCAGTTTCCATTACCGTCCAGTTGGCTCAAGGTCAAAACGGCGCTTGAACGGATGTCAGATGACGCCAAAGATTTTATCGAAAATGACGATTATGAAAACCTCTGTATCGCGCAGGGTATCGAACAGGACATATTGCAAAGTACACTGCTGACCATTCTCAACCAAATTGGCACCATTGTGACGTATAAAAACCATCATCGTCTGTCAGTGATAAAAGCGAGCTGAAAACTGGGGTGAGCCACTATCACGACCGAGAGTTATTCCACTTATTTATTAATTTGTATTCTGCGGCAAAGTCGTATCAATAGCATTGAGCAATGCCAGCAAATTAACTGGTTTGGTGATGTAATGAGCAAACCCCGCCGCTAAACCTCTGGCAACATCACTGGGCATGGCATTGGCACTGACGGCAATCACCGGGATATGGCGGGTTTCTTTTTGTAGATAGAGGCGTTTGAGCACTTCATAACCGCTCATCCGAGGTAAGTTAATATCGAGTAAAATCAAATCCGGTTTATATTGCACCGCCTTTAAAATGCCCGACAAAGGTTCGGCAGCACTTAATAATTGCAGATGAGGCTGAGCGTTAAATAATTCAGCAATCAATTGTACGTTGGCCAAATTATCTTCAATATACAACACTGTGTATATATGTTCCGGATTATCTGTTACAACCTCAGCGCTCAAATCATCGTCACTCACCTCCTCTGGTACATTCTGCATACTACTATCAGGCAAAAACTCAAGCCAAAAAGTACAGCCCTGACCCGGCTGACTGTCAACCCCAATATGACCGCCCATCAATTCAACAATATGCTTGCAAATCACCAAACCAATACCACTACCTTCAATATCCGTTTGTTCAGCCCCAAGTCGGTTAAACACGGTAAACAATTGCGCTTGCTGAGACTCAGTTAACCCCGCGCCAGTATCGCTGATACTAATTCGGATCAGGCTCTCATTACGCTGCTCACAAACAATAATAATTTGACCGTTTTCACTATTATATTTAACCGCATTACTGAGCAAGTTAAGCAATGCCTGCTTCAACCGAGTGAAATCAGCCCGTACAACCCCCAATTGCTGACGCTCAGAGTCAAGCTCAATCCCTTCACCATTGTGCAACAAACTAATTTGAATACCCCGTTGTTGGGCCAATGGCATGATCAGTGTCAACGATTCATTCAACACCTTGTCCAAGCTGACAGGCTGTAGTGAAAATTTAACATTGCCCGTTTCAATTTTAGCCAATTCAAGCACTTCATTAATCAGCTCCAGCAAATGCTCGCCACCTTTGAGGATCTCATCAACACTGTTCTGCTGGGCTGGCAGCAAATTGTGATTTCTATCGAGTTTCAACAACTGACCAAAACCCAAAATAGCGTTTAAAGGTGTGCGTAATTCATGACTCATATGAGTAAGAAAGGTCGACTTGGCGCTATTAGCCGCCTCTGCCGTTTCACGAGCTTCCATCAGCTCTCTATTGAGCCGATGACTCCAACGCGCCCTTTTGGCTCTGGCTAATACTGTCGTTACCAAATGACTGGCATCAACCGGTTTGACCAAAAAGTCATCACCACCCAAGTCAATCCCCACCAATTGATTACTAATAGCCGATTCAGCCGATAAAAACACAATAGGCATCAAGGCCCAAGCATCATCTTGGCGGATCACTTGCGCCAACTCAAATCCGGAACACTGTGGCATATAAACATCCAGCAACACAATATCCGGTTTAAACTCACGCATAACAATCAAACTTTCAAGCGGATCAGACAAGGTTTTGACTGTGACCCCCGCATCCTCAAGAATGGTTGAGTAACACGTCAACGAAATATCATCATCATCAATCAATAAAACCCGATAAGGACTGAATGCGATCCGCTGAGTCAAACCTTCGAGCGTTTGCAACAATTTTTTGGTATTCAACGGCTTACAAAAATACCGTCTGGCCCCTGCTTTAGCCGCCGCCAAACGAGCCGTGATATCATCACGTAAAGAAATAAAAATAACTGGCGGACAACCCAACCACTTTTGTTTTAATCGAGATATTATTTCGGCACCTGCTACCCCGCCTTCTCTAAACACCAAATCCATAATAATAGCCGTGGGCATTTGTTTCTCACAAGCACGAGCAAAACCATCAAGTTCAGTAAAATGCTCAACTTCATACTGTGCTTGTTCAAGTCTGATAATTAGGTCTTTGGCCAAAAACGCGTCATCCTCGGCAAGATAGATAAGATTAGGCTGATCGGAAACTTTGGTCGACGGGGAAAATGGCGGATCCATATTTGGCATTAATGAAGGTTGCCATAAATCGCCGGCTTGCTTGAGCTGAACTAACAAGCGGCTGATTTGCTGTTGCACCAAATCGGCTAGTGACGAATTTGTTTGCTCCAGTTGAGGTTTAATCACTTGTTCAATTTCTCTGGCGATACCGCTCACTGCCATCGCGCCAAAAGTCCCACTGGTCCCGGCTAAACTATGCGCCAAACGATGTAAATCAGCTAACTCGCTGCCCTCAACTGTGGTAGACGACTGTAAAAGTATTGATAAGCTCTCCATCTCAGCTATCTTGCTTGGCAATTGTTGATGAAAAATCAGACCTAGTGCGGCCAATTTAGAAGCGCTATTAGATCGGCTACTATTGGACATTAATTTACCTTTATAAAATGGCTTAAAGTGCTGTTATCGAACACTTATATTCATTAAGTAAATTGATTATAGCTATGTTTTATAAACAAGCTGTTGATTTTTTACTGACTTATTCAAAACACGCCGATCAAAACAGCTCAATCTCATTATCATTACTAGCCGCTGGTGCGTGAGCCCCACCTTTTGGCCGTACATCTTCGTCAAATTGAGTTTGGCTTAATTGATAATGAGAAATATGGGTCAAAATACATTCGCTGAGTTTGATCAAATCAACCTCAGACAAACCGTTTTGTTTCGAGAAAGCCAGAATGTCGCTGTTGAGTTCGTTCATTTCGTGGTTGATGCCGGTGACTTTAAGTAACGAGTCGACCTGATGATGAATAGCTTCGGCAATCGAAGCTGCTGACTGGGAAATATTCTCGGTATTATTAAACACCAACACAAAGTTATCTTTGGCATCGGCCATTTGTGCCACACTGCTTTTGGCCGCCGCTTGGCCTTGTCTCATCGCCTCAACCACCGAAGTGGTAGCCTTTTGTATCTCGGCAACCATCACTTCAATTTGCCGGGTCGACTGTTGAGTTTTGTCCGACAAATTACGCACTTCGTCAGCCACCACTGAAAACCCTCGCCCTGCTTCACCCGCCCGAGCCGCTTCAATCGCGGCGTTTAATGCCAATAAGTTGGTCGCTTCGGCAATCGAGTGGATAACGCCAATAGTCTCGGCAATTTTAACACTGGCCGTTTGCAGTTCATCAGCATCGTTCATCGATTGTTCAATGGTATCAGCCAGTTGATTAATGCCTTGATATGCCCCATTAACCACGCTTTGACCATTGCTGATGGCCTCACTGCTCGACTCCGTAGCAGTGACGATTTCATCGGCTTGGGTGTTCATATGATTGGCCGCTTGATTAAGCGAATCGAGTTCTTCACCAACCAAAGTGCTTTGATTGAATTGTAATTGATTCTTTTGCGATAACCCCATGGTGGTGTCTGCCAGCTCAAGTGACATCGGCCTTAACCGCACCACCGAGGATTTGATATTGATCATCGCCTTATCAAAACTGCTAAGCGCTGAATTATAACAACGTATGACAGTCGATAATTCATCATTGCCAGTTTCAGCAATCGGTTGGGTCAAATCAATCTGATCATTACTTAATCCGACGATTGCTTGCTCTAACATGACTAGCCGTTGGACCACCACCACTTGAACCAACCACCACAAACCCGCCGCAACAGCAGCCAATAAAGTGATGATCATAATGAGGTTTTCAACCACGGCCGAAGCAGGAGACAACCAGCCAATAATGGCATCGGCAACAACAACAGCCACAACAATAACAACAGCCAAAACAGCAAAGAAGCGCCAAAACAATCCAGTCATACAAGGTACACCAAAATTTAAAAGTGACACCAAGTATACATAGTAATGATTTAATTAGCTTTTTGATTTACTCGGGTAAATCAATGTTTTGGCGTAAATGTTTAAAAAACGCTTAACCAAATGGTACAGGTTGAGGTGTTTTGTCTCTAGAAGGTGGTAAAATCGGTAAGATAATCGCTGGTTGCTCACCGGTCAGGGTTTTGAGAAAAGCGACGATATTGGCGTTTTCATCTAGGGTGAATGTTCTACCCAATTGTAATCGTCCCATCACATCAACCGCTTCGGTCAGTGTTTCGGCTTCGCCGTCATGGAAGTACGGATAGGTCAATTCAATATTACGTAGCGTCGGCACTTTAAATTTAAACCAATCACTGTCTTTACCCGTCACACCACTTAACCCCTGAGCCGGATTTTTGGTTTCATAAGTTTTAACGATGCCCATTTTTTGAAAAGATGAAGCCCCAACCGCTGGTCCATTATGACAAGCGACACAACCCGAATCTTTAAACAACTGATAACCCGTCAGCTCTCTGGCTGTCAGTGCCATTTTATCGCCCAATAACCATTGGTCAAACCGTGAATTAGGGGTCACTAAGGTTTTTTCAAACTCGGCAATCGCGCCAGTCACTTGCTCAATGCTAATGCCACTTTTGCCACTCATTTGTTTGAATTCACGCACATATTCGGGGATCGATTGAAGCACATCAACCGTCAGCGCATGGTTAGAGGCCATTTCACCTGGGTTCGAAATAGGCCCACCGGCTTGAGCCTGTAAGTCCTCTGCCCGTCCATCCCAAAATTGGGCGATGTTCATGCTTGAATTTAGCACGGTAGGCGAGTTAATCGGCCCTTGTTGCCAGTTATGTCCGATAGAGGTTTTAAGGTTATCGGTGCCGCCCATACTCAAGTTGTGGCAAGAATTACAGGAGATAAAGCCAGATTTGGATAAACGCGGATCGAAGAATAATTTCTTACCTAACTCGGCTTGAGCCAAGTCAATGTTACGGGCTGCTGATATTGGCTGGATCGGTTCTGCTGCTACAGATAATCGGGGCGATAGCAGCGCTTCTACGGCAAACAATAAAGCAAGTGTTGTTTTCATTAGGTTTTTTCTTTTTAAGTGTCAACGAGCGGTAGAAAGTAACAATAAGTGACAACGTTGTCAAATAATAATTATCACAGGTACCCATTCACTTTTTACTTTTTACTTTTTACTTTTAATCATTCAAACCTTTCTGTCGGTCAACGCCCGTTTAATGTTGGCTAATAAATGTTTAGATAAGTCACCCAAGCGTTTTTGCTTATTGGGCAATGCAGGTACCGGACGGCACAATTGCATCACCTTAAAGCCCAAACGCCCAGTCAACAAACCAGCACCTAAACCTTGAGCAGCACGCGCAGACAGTTTACCCGCCAACTCCAGACTCAATGCTGCCGCACCAACATCAGCAATAAGTTCAGTGACACCCGCATAAACGACGTTTCTTAACACTGTTTTGATCAGCTTTATCCGGCTCCAGTAACCCAGTTTGACACCATATAATACACAAATCTGTTCAATCATTTTTACACTGCGCCACATCACCAGCGCCATATCCATCACCGCTAGTGGGCTGATGGCAACCATCAAAGAAGTTTCTGAGGCATAACGACTGATCACTTTTAACGCCTGATCATCAATTTTATCCAGCACAGTATGTGAATATAAATCCAATACGTCTTTATCGGTGAAGGTCTCTTTTAACGCGGCTTGCCATTGCGCCACCGCCTGACTAACAGTTTCATTATCGGGCAACTCTTTGTTGATGTGATTGCATAGACGCAAAGCTTCACCAACCTGCTCGCCACTGTCCATTCGTTGCGAGGCGTTATGCCAGCGTTGCAGTCGTTTTAAGCGTTTTAAATGGCGGTATTCAGCAAAGGTAAATTTAGCCCCCATGCCGACAATCAGCGCAAATGCGCCAGTATAGAGCGATGCCATAATCGGTTGGTTAAGCCACAGCTCACTAAAAAAGCCGACGGTTTCAATGCCGAGGATCAGACTGGCAAACCCGGCTAGCAATTTAGCTGGCAACGACCATTTACGGCTCTCGCTGGTGAGAATTTTCTCGACCTTTTCAGCCTCAACCGCTTGGTCAATTTTGTCGGTGATCTCCACTTCATATTTAACCGCCGCAGCTTGATCAAAAACCAGCTGATCTTGCAAATGTTGGATATCTTGAATGACTTCATTCGGTGCTTGCTCAATGTCCATTTTAGCGTCTATTTTAGCGTCTGGCTGTTCAGTAAACACTATTTGGGGTTTTATTGGCGTAGGTTGTTGATCGTTATCGCTCATCGCAATTTGTCTCCTAACAAATAGTCAATCACATGGTCCATGCGAATATGCGCCACGGTTTTATCCGTGGTGAGTGGTGGCTCAAACGACACAAAGTTGAATTGCTCCGCTTGCCAATAAGCTTTTTTAGGAATATTTTTGGGAATTTCACCGGGAAACAAAGTCATCGGTTGCGGCTCACCATGCACCAGTGAGGTGCCTTTAATACAAGGGTAAGTTTCGCCGTCATGTTCAATAAAACCGTTTTGCGTCGCCTTAATCGACGACATCGACATGGTTTCGACGTTAATGCCTTCAAATTGAACGTCTTTTCGCGATTTCTCGATCAGATTGTTAAGCAATAGCGTGAGATTTTTATGTTGTTCGGTAGTGATGTGATCCGTTTTAGTAGCAGCAAATAACAGTTTATCGATACGCGGTGAAAACAAACGGTGTAACAGGTCGTTTTTACCATAATTGTAGCTTTGCAAAATCAGCTCTAGCGAGCGTTGTAATTCGTCAAAGCTTTCAGCCCCGGCATTGAGTGCCGTGAGGCAATCGACCAACACTATTTGGCGGTCAAAATGTTTAAAGTAGTCGTTATAAAAACCTTTTACTACCCGGTTTTTATATTCATCAAAACGATGAACCAAGGCCGCCAGATTAGTGCCCGGGGTGAGGTTTTCCCAGTCGACCGACGATAAACCCTCAAACACCGGAATAAATTGTAAAATCGGTGCACCTTCAAGCTCGCCCGGCAGAATAAACCGTCCAGGTTGCAGTAGACTCATGCCCATTTCATTTTTGAATTTGATTAACAGCTGACTATATTCCCGAGCTAACTCTTCGAGCAATGCTTCGTTGACTGGTCCATGCAAATCCAGTTGATTGGCTTTTGAGATAAACCCCTGACCCAATGATTGACGGGTTTCACCTTTAAACAGGTCAGCCATCAGCCGACTCCACTGGGCAAAATCCATCGACAACATCGGCAAATCCATCAGCCATTCGCCGGGATAATCGACGATATCAACATATAAGGTGTTAAGTTCACTCAATTGGCTGAGTATGCCCTCTTCCGGTCGGTAACGAATAGCTAGGCGCAACTCGCTGATACTACGGGTCGAATCAGGCCATTTGGGGGTGTCACCAAACAAACTATCGAGTGCTTCTTGCAGACCAAATGAGGGAATATGTAAGCTGGTTTGGGGGATTTTTTTCGCGCCAATAAAACGGCTTTCACTGATGGATTCAACAAATGGCAGATTACTCGCATCCGCCTGTTCACACAGTTGATAAACCAAAGAGGTGATAAACGCCGACTTGCCACTACGACTGAGGCCAGTCACTGCCAGTTTAATGTGACGATTAAGGGTTTTCTTGAGCAGTTTATCGGCCTTGGATTTAACCTGATTTTTCAGCTGCTCCAGCTGCGCCGCATCTGGGAATTTTATCATAGATTATTTTTTATCTTATATGGGTTTTGTGTGAGGCAAGGCGCGATTAAAATCGCGCCATCATCATTACAACTTATTAATCTCACGGGCAACGGTAAATTCCGTTGAGGTTACGTAGGTTTCGAGGTTTTGCAAGCGTTTTTCTAGGCCACGGTATTGACCGAGGATATCATGGACCGCTTGTTTGGGCAGTTCACCGGCTTGCCAGACCTTTTGTTTCACTTCGATAGGACCAGAGTCATGATCGTCGCAGTTTTGCCCACCGACAGTTTGATTAAACTTGCGCTCCCATTTATTTTTCGCTTTTCGGCAGTTTTTTTCACTGCCCGGTTTAATATCCAAAATAAACCAGCCAGCAATGTAGAGCACAAAAAACAGGCTGCCGGATAACACCAAACCAGTGATAAATACAATGCGCACCAACCAGGTCTCAAGACTAAAGTGCTCGGCGATACCGGCGCAAACGCCAGCAATTTTACCCTGATTTGGCAGTCGATACAGTTCTTTTCGCAATCTGCTCATGCTTTACTTCTCCTGTTTGCTAACACCTTAATTACATCGTGATCACACCTTGCGCCACCGCCCTACACCTTATTACGCCATTGCGGCGACTCGGCATCCAAAATAGCTTCAAGGGTTTCAATCCGGTTTGCCATTTTATCCGCTGTAGCAGCTAATTCATGGAGCTGCTGGTAATCGCCTTCGCTTAATCCCTGACTAAGCTGACGCTTGCTGCGATAGTGTAAAACCAACCAAATAGGCGCGACAATGATCATAAATATGATAATTGGTGCCACTAACATGCCGACGACATCTTCCACAATAATTCTCCTGCAAAACGTTAACTTTTAATGATGCAATGCTGCTGCAATGCTACTGCGCTCAATGCAATAGCAGCTTTAAAGTATCTTAATGACTTATTTAATCTGCTTTCTTCTGCGCACTCATTTTGGCTTTTAGTGCCGCCAGTTGATCATCAATTTTAGTATCATTTTCTAAATCATCAATTTCATCTGACAAAGATTTTTTACCAATATCGAAAGATTCCAGTTCAGCTTCAAGGCCATCGATTTTCTGTTCATAACGTTCGAAGCGGTCCAGCGCATTATCGACTTTTGAACTGTCGAGATTACGTTTGACATTCAGGCGGGTGGCGGCTGTGGATTGACGCATTAACAAGGCTTTTTGTCTAGATTTGGCATCAGCTAATTTTTCTTGCAGTTGGCCGGTTTCTTGTTGCAGTTTACTAATATGGTCTTCAACAAAACCTAACTCTTTCTTAACCGCTTCAACACTCTCTTGTGCTTTGGCGCTTTCGTTTAATGCCGCTCGGGCCAAGTCTTCGCGGTCTTTGCTTAAGGCCAATTCCGCTTTGCTTTGCCATTGTGCTGCTTCACCTTCCATTTGTTCAACTCGGCGACTCAGTTCTTTTTTCTCGGCGATGGTCTTGGCGGAGGTTGAACGCACTTCAACTAGGGTGTCTTCCATTTCCTGAATGATCAGTCGAACCATCTTTTGCGGATCTTCAGCCTTGTCGAGTAACGAATTGATGTTAGAATTAATGATATCTGAAAAACGTGAAAATATACCCATTGTCACTACCTCTTGATGTTTAAAATGACTGTTTAGTTGTTAAGCCCTTATTCAGATATCTTGCCAACTTTAAAATAGTTGATAAGTCCTTGTTTTTTAAAATAAACTTTTAAATTAAAAAAACACTTTATCACCCTCCAATTTTAAAATACACTATTAATTAGTCATTTGAACCAAGTTTTGTGTATCCCAATGAGCCGCTTTCAGAAACGAGATAATTTAATAGGTCAATCCAATTCCTTTTTAGAGGTGTTGGAAAAAGTCTCCCAAATAGCCCCACTAAACAAACCCGTATTAATTATCGGCGAAAGGGGCACCGGTAAAGAGCTGATCGCCGCCCGCTTGCATTATTTATCCAAGCGCTGGGATCAGGCTTATGTCACCCTCAATTGTGCGTCGTTAAATGAAAACCTGCTCGAAAGTGAGTTGTTTGGTCACGAGTCAGGCGCGTTTACCGGAGCCAGCAAACGTCATGAAGGCCGTTTTGAACGTGCCAGTAATGGCACTTTGTTTCTCGATGAGCTAGCTAATACCTCCGGCATGGTGCAAGAGAAGCTGTTAAGGGTAATTGAATATGGAGAGTTTGAACGCGTTGGCGGTAGCCGCACAGTAAAAACCAATGCCCGGCTGGTTTGCGCTACCAATGAAGATTTACCTAGTCTGTCAGCACACGGTGAATTTAGATCTGACTTGCTCGACAGGTTGGCGTTTGATGTGATCACCCTACCCCCGCTACGTGAGCGACCCGACGATATCGAAGTACTATCAGAGCATTTCGCCATTAACATGGCCCGCGAGCTAGAATGGGAGCTGTTCAGTGGCTTTTCTGCCAAAGCCAAAGCGGCGATGAAAGAATATGATTGGCCTGGCAATGTACGTGAATTGAAAAATGTGGTGGAGCGCAGTCTGTATCGTTCGAACAATCCGCACGTACCCGTTCATGATTTGGTGATTGACCCCTTTGAATCGCCCTATCGCCCCAAAGCGAGGATCCGCACCAACGATAGAGTGCCAATCAGCGAAGCGATACCGTTAAATACCATGATAGGCGATAATGCTAGCGAGCAAACCCCAGCCGATGCCACCGCATCCGCTACTGGCATCAGTAAACCCCAAGACAGTAAAGTCAGCTTTCCACTGAACCTTAAGAATATTTCTCAACAATTTGAAATTGACTTAATCAACAATGCACTAGCAACCAGTCAATTTAATCAGAAAAAAACCGCTGATATCCTTGGCCTCACCTATCATCAGTTGAGGGGTTATTTGAAAAAATATAATTTACTGGACGCGCAACAGACTCAATGACGTTTTTCAACCGATTTTCATCACATTTAGCAACCATTTCTTTAGCGGCAGCATTAACCGTCGCTATCACTGGTTGTGATATCGCACCTGCCAATGAATCACTGCATCACAGCAGTTTGATTTATTGCTCTGAGGGATCGCCAGTCAGTTTCAATCCACAATTGACTGGCTCGGGCACCACCTCAGATGCGCTGTCAAATACCTTATATAACGTGTTGTTAAGCACCAATCACAAAACGGGTGAGTTTGTGCCAGAGCTGGCCACCTCTTGGTACGCCTCTGATGATGGCCTGACTTATGTGTTTGATTTACGTAAAAACGTTGCCTTTCATCAAACCGATTATTTTACCCCGACCCGCTTGTTTAATGCCGACGATGTGGTTTTTTCGTTTAGTCGTACGCTAGATTCACGCCACCCTTATCATTTTGTCAGCGGCGGTAATTATCGCAAGCAGATCACTGACACGGCGGTGAAAATCACCGCCTTATCCCCTTACAAAGTGGAGTTTGTGCTGGAGTCTCCAGATAATACCTTTTTATATAACTTGGCAGCGGATTATTCGGTGGTACTATCTAACGAATACGCGGAGTTCTTGCAAAAAAAGCAACGACAAACCCAAATAGACAAACTGCCCATCGGCACCGGACCGTTTAAATTCAGGGAGTACAAACGGGATGAGTTAATTCGTTATTATCGTCATGATCGTTACTGGAAAAACAATAACAACTTTCAGCAGTTAGTATTTGATATCACCAAAAACAGCCCCGCCAGAATGGCCAAATTACTCACCCATGAATGTGATATTTCAGCTTATCCGCCACCGCATCAGTTATCATTACTCGACGCAAGACCCGATATTAAAGTATCTAAAGCCACCGCGCTAAATGTCGGTTTTTGGGCTTTTAACACCTCCAGAAAACCGTTTAATCAGGTGCTGGTTCGCAAAGCACTGGCTCACGCCATTAACCTTGATGCGATAATTGAAGCGGTATTTTACGGCTTTGCCACCAAAGCCGATTCGATATTACCGCCTACTTCTTGGGGTTATCATCGTAATGAACAACCGGTTCACTATGACCCGAAAAAAGCTCGACAGTTGCTCAAACAGGCAGGTTACCCCCAAGGCTTTGAAATGGATATCTGGGCCACGCCCATCTTGCGGGATTATAATCCTAACGCTTATAAGGTGGCGGAGTTGATGCAATCAGATTTGGCAAAAATAGGCATTACCGTCAATATCGTCACCTATGATTGGGCAACATTCAGAAAACGCCTCGGCAACGGTGAGCATGATTCGGTGGTCATAGGCTGGTCGGCAGATCATGCTGATCCAGATAATTTTTTCAGCTCAACTCTCAGCTGTAACGCTAAAGCCAGCGGAGCCAATCGCGCCCAGTGGTGCAACAGAAAATTTGATAATTTACTCACCAGTGCGCTACAAACTGGCAAAACCAGTAAACGCAAAGCCATTTACCGCAAAGCCCAAGCGATCATCAATCAACAGATCCCGCTGTTTCCATTGGCGCATTCGCAGAAGTTTCAGGCTCACCTGAGCAATGTTAAGGGCCTTGAGGTTTATCCTTACGGTGCTGTGTCTTTCGAAAACGCGAGGAAAAAATAGCCATGGGCACTTACATAATGCGTCGGCTGTTCTTGCTGCTGTTTGTATTGTTTGGCATCACTTTGCTGACATTTAGCCTAAGCTTTTTGTTTCCCGGTGATCCGCTGATTAATTTGAGTGGTTATCAGGATATTACCGTCAACCAGCTGGCGGTGCTAGAACAAAAATATCTCATCAACAGCGACTATGTAACCCAATATTTTGCGTTTTTAGGGCGTATTTTTCAAGGTGATATGGGCATCTCATTTAACTCCCAAGCGCCAGTTTTCGAACAGGTTAACCGAATTTTTCCAGCCACCGTGGAGTTGGCGATTTATTCATTGTCTATTTCCATGGTAATTGGAATTCCGCTTGGAGTGATCAGCGCTTATTATCACCGCCGTTTGCCTGATACCCTGATCATCACTGCTACACTGATTGGTTATTCTATTCCGATATTTTGGTGGGCGTTGTTAAGCATCTTGTTATTTTCATTGCAACTGGGTTGGTTTCCCTCCTCTGGACGCATCAGTTTAGTTTATGAAATCCCCCATCAAAGCGGCTTTTTGCTGCTCGACATTTTACGCTCTGATGTGGCTTACAAGCTAGAGGCGTTTATTGATGCGGTCAAACATCTGGCGTTGCCTGCGGTGGTATTATCGACCTATCCAACCACAGTGTTGATCCGCTATACTCGCGCTTCAATGCTGCATGTTTTAGAAACGAATTATATTAAAACCGCCAGAGCCAAAGGGTTATCGCAGTTTCAGGTATTATTGCATCACGGCTTGCGTAATGCGTTATTACCGGTGATCCGCATGATTGGTTTGCAGTTTAGTTCGTTAATCACTTTGGCGATGATCACCGAAGTGATCTTCTCTTGGCCGGGCATTGGTCGCTGGTTGATTGACAGTATTTATCAGCGGGATTATCCCGCCATTCAAGGCGGATTATTGGCAGTAGCCAGTTTTGTGCTGGTGCTCACTATCGCTTCTGATATTGTGTATAAATGGTTTAATCCAATCAGCAGGGCACATTTCGATGGCAAAGTTTAACCTCTATTTTGAAGATCGCAATTACTCACCGAATCAACGGTTATGGTTGTTGTTTAAAGAACGTCATCCGGCACGTATTGGTTTATGGCTATTTTTATTTTTAGGTCTGCTGGCGGTGCTCGCCCCGCTGATCTCCCCCTATCCACCTAATTTTCACAATCAGTCAGCCTTGTTACTGCCTCCAGCTTGGTCCGTTAACGGTAGTGTTGATTACATGCTCGGCACCGACGATTTGGGCCGAGATATTCTCTCGCGGTTAATGAATGGCGCTCGATTAACCTTTGGTTTGAGTATTATTTCAGTGATAGTCGCGACTATCTTTGGTTTGATCATTGGTGCTCTGGCAGGACTAAGCACTGGGGTTAAATCAAGCTTTTTGAACCATCTACTTGATTTGGCTTTATCTATTCCTTCCTTGCTGATCGCCATTATTATCGTTGCAATTATTGGTCCGGGACTGGCCAATACGGTATGGGCGATTATTTTGGCGACCCTGCCATTGTTTGTTCATGCCATCAGCAATGCGGTGCGGGATGAAATGGAAAAAGATTATGCTATCGCTTATCGGCTTGATGGTGCGTCTATGTATCAAGTGTTGGTGCACGCTATTTTACCCAATATTTTTGAAAGCATTGTCATTGTCGCCACCATGGCAACGTCCAGCGCCATTTTAGACATTGCCGCATTAGGTTTCTTACGCCTTGGTGCCCAAGCCCCCAGTTCAGAATGGGGTGCAATGCTGGCCGAAAGTCTCGATTTACTTTATATTGCACCCTGGACAGTGGCATTGCCTGGTGTGCTTATTTTTATCAGCGTATTATCCATTAACCTAGTCGGTGATGGCCTGAGCAGTGCGTTAAAACGCAGGTTGGAAAGTTAATGTTACTCCTTGATATCAAAAACCTGACCATTGAATTAACCGGTGGCACGGGTGATGTTCGTGCGGTTGACCGGGTTAATCTAAGTATTCGCGAGGGCGAAGTGCATGGTTTGGTTGGAGAATCCGGCTCAGGCAAAAGCTTGATTGGCAAAGCCATCGTATCGATATTACATGACCGCTGGAAGATCACCGCTGACCGTTTACAATGGTGCGGCGAGGATTTATTGCAGTTATCAGATAAAAAACGCCGACAAATTCTCAGCCGCGATATTGCAATGATTTACCAAGAGCCCAGTCGTTGCCTCGACCCGACTGCCACCATGATGGAACAGCTCGAAGAGTCGATCCCCCCGGAGCAGCTGACCGGTAACTTCTGGCAACGTCGTCAGCAACGTAAAGCCATATCGATTGCGCTACTACACAAGGTTGGGATCAAGCATCATACCCAGTGTTTGGCCAGTTACCCTCATCAATTATCTGAAGGCGATTGTCAAAAAATCATGATCGCCATGGCTATCGCTAAAAAGCCTAAATTACTGATCGCCGATGAACCAACCACATCGCTAGAAACCACTACCCGGGCACAAATCTTTCGGGTATTAAAAAAACTCAATCAATTGAAAAACATGTCTATCTTGTTGATCAGCCACGATTTGAGTACGCTTAACGATTGGACCCATTCGGTCAGCGTAATGTACTGTGGCCAAATGGTTGAATCCGGTCCGACTGAGCAGGTGTTCAAACATTCTTATCATCCTTATACTCAGGCATTAATCAATGCCGTACCTGACTTCAATCTCGATTTGGCCCATAAAAGCAAGCTATTTGCCCTCGATGGCAGTATTCCGACCTTGCAGCATTTACCGATTGGTTGTCGTTTAGGCCCACGTTGTCCCAATGCGCAACGCGAATGTGTCAAAAAGCCCGGCATCACCCGAGATCACCAACACAGTTTCAGCTGCCACCACCCTATTAATCACTTGCTGGAAAACGCCAAATGACTGCATTACTTGATGTTCAGGGGCTGCAAAAGCAGTATTACAAACACACTGG
Source organism: Alteromonadaceae bacterium (assembly GCA_965277695.1). GTDB lineage: Bacteria > Pseudomonadota > Gammaproteobacteria > Enterobacterales > Alteromonadaceae > JABSOG01. Next base: position 9,487 of record CBDIDQ010000099.1, on the reverse strand, counting down.
GCTATTTAAAAAAGAAGTCACTCAGGCACTTCATCCGATATCTTTCACCCTTAAGCAAGGAGAAACGCTGGCATTAATTGGTGAAGCATCGTCAGGCAAAAGTACCCTAGCCAAACTGTTAGTAGGTGCTGAACCCGCCACCAGCGGCAAAATCTATCTTGAAGGGATTGAACTTAATGAGTACAGCGAAAAACTACGTTGTGGTCAAATCCGACTGATTTTTCAAGACCCGAAAAAATCTCTCAATCCCAATGTCAAAGTGGGTAAAATTTTATCCGCGCCATTAAAGTTCAATACTCATAAATCAGTCAAAGCCAGGCTCGACAAAATCCGAGAAACGCTGTTGAAGGTCGGGTTGTTGCCAGAACATATCGAATACTATCCGCACATGCTCTCTACTGCTCAGCTGCAACGAATAGCGTTAGCCAGAGCGATTATTCTCGACCCTAAAATTCTTGTACTTGACGAGGCGGTCGCTTCTCTAGACCCGTCAGTCCGGGCACAAATAATCAACCTACTGTTAGAGCTGCAAGCCTCGCAACACCTCTCTTATGTACTGATCACCCATCACCTGGGCATAGTCAAACACATTAGTAATTCGGTGCTGGTACTGCGCAACGGCGAAGTCGTTGAACAAGGCGATACACTTGAAGTATTTAATAACCCACAGCATAAATACACCCAAAAGTTATTGGGTAGTTTACGACCGTAAATTGGCCAAAGCCACTCGACCCAAACAAATATCCCTAACCTGACTCGACAGCTCCCTGCCCGCACCGCTGGCAGCCACCAGCAAATCCGCTCGGTAACGCGCAGATAAAATATCATCTCGGGTAGAGCGCATAAAGCGAAAATTAGCAGCAGAAGTATTGTGACTGAACACCACCAGATTCAAGGTGTTAGCATTGGTTTGATAGCTTTGAAATAAAATCCCTTGAACGCTCGGAAACTTGTCCGCCAACACTTTGGCCAAGGCTAAACAAACCGGATAGTCATTGCTCATCAGCGGATCAAACCCCAGCGTGGCTTCAAGCAACTCGCTGGTCATCAGATACACCGTTAAATCCGTTTTTAACGCGACTTCAATACATTGGCGATGCAATACGGCACTTAACGGTAATACCCCAGTTTGGCCTTTTCTGAATACCGTCTCACGCAAACAAGCTGATGGCGTATCGGCAAAATACAAACCTTGGATTGGTGGTGTTTGGCCACTCAAGGTAAAAGGGCTAAAGCGCCATGAATTGCCGCCAACGGTATAGGCTTTAGGCGAAACACTACGCCAAAATACACGATAAAAGCGTCGCCCTGGACTCAACTGCTGAATATTCTCATCAGACAACAGCTTAGCGACACTCATGCTGCACCTCTCATGCAGCGTCGGTCAACGAGATATCACTGATATCAAGCGCTGCCATTTGCGCTTTAAGGTGCTCAATCGCCTCTTCTCGTTGTGTTGATGTTAATGCTTGTTTGACTGGTTTTTGTGACAACCAATTCGATAACATTTGTTCAAATAATACTCTGTTTTCCTGCTGTGCTATCTCAATCGGTATTAAACTGGTGGTTTTTGAAGGACCCATCTGAGCAATACGTTGTAAAGCCGATTCATGATCCCCTTGGGCTAACACTTCATCCAGCGCTTCTTGTTGCGAATGGCTGGTTGATAGCGTAAACATCACCGGACTACAAAGCCAATGCAATAATTCCATATTGGTCAGTTTTTGCTTAGTGGTTGCCCTGAGCAAACCTTTCAAACTCGCCAACATCGATGGGCTACGGGCAGTCAAATCAAACTGCTGTAGCGGATAAAGCTTGCCACTGTCAGTGCTTATCGACAGCAATGTTTTACGCTGGGCTTGTTTGGCAATAGCGGCTTCGGGTTGTTTTACTGTCCAGTGAGGGTAGAGGTTTTTGGCCACGGTAGCGGCGTCAACAAAGTCATAATAATCCATCACACTTTGATTATTACTGGCCGTCAATTGTAATTGTGTTGACCAATGGGTATGACAAAGCAGTGGGTTATTTTGCATTGCCGATAATGCCAGATTGTAATCTGGTGCAATTTCATCATCGCTAATGGAGGCTAATGCTTTGTTCAGGTAATGCTCGACTTTTTGTAAAGTGCCATCAGGCAACGACTCTTTACTTTTAACCAGCAGCGTCGAAATCCCCCTTTGTTTAACTTTTTGTTGGATTTTTTCGTGCATTAAAACCGTTAATAATGCCACTTTAGACATGTTCGTCACATCTTCACCGGATACATAAACTTTAGCCGATTTCATTATTGTCCTACCTGTCTTTTTTACACTAGCTTGATACAGTATAGACAATTTAGACCTTAACTTAAACCTTAACTTATAGCCTCAACCTTTAAACCCCACGCCACACTCGATCACCAGTGTGGCGTTATCTTAGGCGATTAGAATTACTGGTAAACCCAGTCCATGGTCAAATCAGCAACCGCACTATACCCGCGAATACCAATGTGCCATTCGCCACTGGCTGGTGCTTCGATAGTGCAAAACTCTTGATTACCTGACAAATACGGTCGACAATCGTAGCTTCGTGTTGTCGGTGCTGCGTCGTGACGCAAGTACAAATCAGCGTCACCAGTACCGCCGCTAATGTTAACTGTCAACTCGCTGGCACCCTCTGCCACCTCCACTGTGTAACGTGACCAATCGCGTCGAGCAATATTGATATTGGTCTCGCTACCACTGTCACCAATCGGTGGGGGTGTAACGGTATGGTCGGCGACCAAAGTCACATTGGCATAATCGCTATAAGCCCGGGACATCACATAATAAGTTCCAACCTTGGCATTATGAGAGCCAATATTACATTGTGCGTCATTACCTTCACGAGGAAATGCACAATCATAAGTGCTCACAGTTGGTTTTGAACCATACTTCACGTACATATCAGTATCACCGGTGCCGCCACTCATGGTAAAGCTCAGGGTGTCGACATCTGCTGGTGACTCATAAGTGAAATAACGCGTCGAGCCTGCACTACCGTTAATTTCAATCGCCACGCCTTGACTTAACGCCACATCTGGCTCAGGTCCGGTGTCACATGTCACCACACCGACTTCGGCAAAAGCGGCCGTGACGTCAGCCTGATTAAAACCTTTATCGCCTGCCGCTTTATAAGCACCACAAGCCGCCTCATCATAAGTACTGACAGCCGTCCAATAGACCTGATTGGCCAGTGCCATGATCTCAAACGCCATACGGGTGTTCCAGCCAGAGGTAGTGGCCAGCAAGTAAAACGCCTTGTTAAAAATGCCTGAGTTGACTCTAGTATCATTGGCTGGATCATACTGACTCGCATGATCGACCGAGCGGCCATCTAGCGGCGGATTATTCATATAGCGTAAAGCCCCATTGGCGGCTTTAAAGATATCCCCACCAACCAGCCAATCGTTGCTACCTTTCATATAATATTCAGCCGTTTCACCGGCCATATCTGAAAACGATTCGCTAAGCGAACCGGGCATTCCAGAAAAAACAAAAGCGGCATTTTGTTCAGTAAAACCATGACTGACCTCATGGCCGATAAAATCAGCACTGACCAATGGATAAAAGTTGCTTCCCCCATCACCAAAGGTCATGCTTGAGCCATCCCAAAAAGCGTTTTCGTAATTATTAGCGTAATGAACCCGCATCGTCAGCTTGAAAGACAATGGAGCAGTGCCAACATAAGTGTTGTACATGTTGTAAAGCACATTGCCAAAATACAAAGCATCGTTCAACGGCGAATAACCGCCATTAATCGCTTTATAACTATTTTCTGGGCAAGTAAAGGTGTGAATAGCGCCGCCAGAAGTGCCATGAGCCATGTCAATCACCGCCACGTTATCATTACTTAACGCACACTCAGTGCCGGTCTGCGTCACATCCAAAGCAGCGAAATCAGTGCCAAAATGGTATTGGCCAGTTTTTTCATTGCCCCCCGGACCAGTACCCGAAACGTGTTGTAAGTTGTCATACTCAAACAACACCACACCCGTATTGGCGTCAATAAAAGCCGTCGGACGAATAGGCTCATTGCTCCCATCACTCCCAGGCAACACATAAGATACCAGATTAGCCAATACAGGCTGACCGTCGTGCTGATAAATCACCTGCTCATGCTGATGGTTGTACGTTGTTGCTGCCTTAACGGCATCTTTGCTGCCAATAAAGGTTGTTAATGCTTGTTCAGCACTGATTTTCCCCTTAGTGCTCAATAACCCCAACTCAAGAAATTGACCGCTAACATCGCTCAAAAACCCCATATCCGAGCGGGTCGCCGCCACACTGCGGCCAAACACCTTAATTCCCTGATGGTATTGCTGAAACCGAACCTTTGTCAGACCATTGCCTAAACTGACCGTATGACTGCTGCGCAACGTATCAGCTGACTTGAGTCCCAGCATTTGATTGATATTGTCACCACTAAAACCGACCATGCTGTCTGCCGATATCAGATTAGCGCCATGAGCTGACAAGCTAAGTGCACACACTACGGCGGCACCGATTTTACTTAAAACATGAATTTTCATAGTTGTCTCTAAGTTGTTATTGTTAAATACGATTTTCCACGATTAATTCATTGACAGCTATCATTTCAACTATGGTTAATAAAATGTAATTTAAATATTACCATTATATTGTAAATAGCAATCAATCTCATTCCGTTGTGCTGCAATCTACAGTAGCCACCAGATGATTTCACTATATATTTCGTTGTTTGCTATTGATTTTGTAACATTTTAACTAGGTGGGTTGGCACATTAACGAGGTTGAAACAAGGTCACAATTTAAAAATTACAGGCAATAAAAAAGCGCATCTATTGATGCGCTTTTTAGCTGGTGTCTGCTTAACGCTGACCCGACGATTAACTGCTAATAGCTAACGGTTATTCGTTTACCGCATCTTTTAAAGCTTTACCCGCTTTGAAAGATGGAATGGTTGCAGCAGCAATTTGAATGGTTTCACCAGTTTGTGGATTACGTCCTGTTCGAGCTGTACGCTCACGAACAGAAAACGTTCCAAAACCAACCAATGCTACAGAGTCGTCTTCTGCCAAAGCACCCGTTACAGCATTGATAAAAGAATCTAACGCTCGTCCGGCAGCAGCTTTAGAAATATCCGCATCTTCTGCAATTTTATCAATTAGTTGAGACTTGTTCACAATGTCATCCCCTTCGATTGTTATTATTGGCTCTCAGATCACACTGGATACTTAATGTAATTTTTAAGTCCAACTTTTTTGTGTCCTGAAAAAACCGTTAATTGTTCGTTACTTGTTTATCCGAATCCTCGGAAGCCCTTTATTTACGGGGTCCTCCTAAAGACTGTGGTTAATCTACCACATGAAATTTAATTAGGAAGCCCCCGCACTGATTTTTCTGGCATTTTTTTGCTTTTTTTAACGATTCTCTGGCTGAACGGCTGAAAATCCGTCAATTGGCTCCTGTAATGCAATCTCCAAAACTTCATCAATCCATTTCACTGGACAGATTTCAAGGTCATTTTTTACGTTTTCAGGAATGTCTTTGAGGTCTCTTTCATTTCCTTTAGGTATCAGGACCGTTTTAGTGCCCCCTCTGTGAGCCGCCAACAGCTTCTCTTTTAACCCACCGATAGGTAGAACTTCACCTCGTAAGGTGATTTCGCCAGTCATCGCCACATCTGCTCGAACTGGATTACCCGTCAAACTTGACACCAACCCGGTCACCATGCCAATACCGGCACTCGGACCATCTTTTGGTGTGGCACCTTCTGGTACGTGAACATGAATATCTCTTTTTTCATGAAAATCATTATTGATGCGCAATTTTTCAGTGCGACTACGAACCACTGTCATCGCCGCCTGAATAGATTCCTGCATCACGTCACCCAATGACCCGGTGAAGCTTAACTTGCCTTTACCTGGCACTGCGGCACATTCTATGGTCAGCAAATCGCCGCCGACCTCAGTCCATGCCAACCCGGTGACCTGACCAATACGGTTGCTCTCATCAGCTTTACCATAATCAAATCGCTGCACACCCAGATAGGACTCCAAGTTATCAGCAGTCACGATGATTTTTTTGATGTCTTTATTGAGCAGGATTTCTTTCACCGCTTTACGGCATAACTTCGAAATATCCCGCTCCAATGAACGCACCCCGGCTTCGCGGGTGTAATAACGAATAATCGAGATAATGGCACTGTCTTCGATCTCAATTTCATTATTTTTAAGCCCGTTACGGCCCACTTGCTTGGCAATCAAATGTTGTTTGGCAATATTGAGCTTTTCATCTTCGGTGTAACCAGCCAGACGAATGACTTCCATCCGGTCTAATAAAGGGGCTGGAATATTGTAGCTGTTTGAAGTGGCTACAAACATTACGTCAGACAAATCGAAATCGACTTCAAGATAATGGTCGTTAAATTCGCTGTTTTGCTCTGGGTCTAGCACTTCAAGCAAGGCCGACGCTGGATCGCCACGCATGTCAGAAGACATTTTGTCGATTTCATCAAGCAAAAACAGTGGATTTTTCACCCCAACTTTTGACATTTTTTGAATGATTTTACCCGGCATCGAACCGATGTAGGTTCTTCTGTGACCGCGTACTTCTGCTTCATCACGTACCCCACCTAATGCCATACGGATATATTTACGTCCAGTGGCTCGTGCAATCGACTGACCCAATGAGGTTTTACCCACACCCGGTGGTCCCACTAAACACAAGATAGGCCCTTTGAGCTTGTTAACCCGTTGTTGTACGGCAAGATACTCAAGGATCCGCTCTTTAACCTTCTCTAGACCAAAGTGATCGTCATTTAACACGATTTCGGCTTTGCTTAGGTCTTTTTTGACCTTGCTGCGTTTGCGCCAAGGCACGTTGATCATCCAATCGATATAACTGCGCACTACGGTGGCTTCTGCTGACATCGGTGACATCATTTTCAACTTAGTCAGTTCCGCAGAAGCTTTGGTTTTGGCTTCTTCGGGCATTCCCGCTTCACCAATTTTGATTTTCAGTCCTTCAAACTCGTCTGGGGTATCTTCCAAATCACCCAGCTCTTTTTGAATCGCTTTCATCTGTTCATTGAGGTAATACTCGCGCTGGCTTTTCTCCATCTGCTTTTTCACTCGGGTGCGAATGTTTTTCTCAACCTGTAACAGGTCGATTTCGCCTTCCATTAACGCCATCAAAAACTCTAGACGTTCAGTGACCCCGACGATCTCCAATACATGCTGCTTATCTTTGATTTTCAGCGGCATGTGCGAAGCCATGGTATCCGCCAAACGGGCAGCATCTTCAATACCAGAAAGCGAGGTTAATACCTCAGGTGGAATTTTCTTGTTGAGTTTGACATAACCGTCAAATTGATTGATTGCCGAGCGGATGAAAATTTCTTGCTCTTGCTCTTCAACTTCGGTGGAATGTAAAAAGTCGATATCAGCCAGCAAGTGATTGCCGGTATCAGTAAAAGAGTTGATTTTGGCCCGTTGATTACCTTCTACCAATACTTTGACCGTACCATCAGGTAATTTCAATAGTTGTAAAATGGTGGCAACAGTGCCCACTGAATAAAGTTGCTCTGCGGTGGGATCATCCACTGCCGCTTCTTTTTGCGCCACCAAAAACACTTTTTTACCACTATCCATGGCGGCATCGAGACATTTAATCGATTTTTCACGACCGACAAATAAGGGGATCACCATGTGCGGGTAAACAACCACATCTCTAAGTGCCAATACGGGAAGCTCAATATGTTCCGTACGTTCTAAAGTCATACTACCCCTCTTGGGAATTATTATTAGGCTGCTATAAATCAGACTGCTATTTTAATTAATTGATGAGTATATGGGGCTGTGCGTGAAAACTTCAAGCTTATACGACAGTTTGTTGCACTGAAAAAAACAGTTCCCGGTTTTGACTGGCAGATCAATAGCTTAGTTGGTTAAATTGTGTCCGTTTCGGTGGTTTGGTGGGGTTTAAACGCAAATCATCAACTATTCATCGCACTGGCCATTAATACCGACATTGAACCTTTTGAGCTATTCATCACAAAAGGTTGTTGAATAATAATCTGGCTAAAGCCTTGTTCACTGAGCACTTGTCGAACCGTGTTTTCTGACAATCCCATATCCGCATCATCATCCGGTGTCAACCAGTCCCACTGCACAAACATCCCGCCCTCTTTTAACAACGATTTTAATAAAGCCAGAGTCCCCGGGTAGTCTGGCAAAAAGCTGCACACTGATGACGCCACGATTAAATCAAACTGATTCTGTAATAGGCGCTCATTTTGAATCAGTTCCTCAGACAAAAAACCACACAGGGTCGAGACATTCTCTAACTTTTTGCTTTCGAACACGCTGATCATTTGTGACGAGCCATCAAGTGCGACAATATTATTCACCCGAGGACTGAGCAGCTGACTTAGTGAGCCCGTGCCACAACCAAAATCCATCACCGACAAACCATCAAGTTTGATGATTTTTGACAGCGACTCAAAAGCCTTATTGGCATAATCAGTAACACTGGGATCAACATCCCAATCTGACGCGTATGCATCCCATTCATTGGTCATTTTTTATCTCCTGTTTTAAAAAACACCTAGCCTAAACGAAAATGTTTTAGCTATCAAATAATGATATCAACGGATTTATAAAAGAAGGAACTTGCCATCTATTTTCAGCTATGCTAATTTTATGTGTATATAATATTTATCTATACACATCATATTGGACACACATAATGAGAACCAACATTGTAATAGACGACGAATTGATGAGTGATGCACTTAAGCACAGCGGTTTAAAAACCAAAAAAGAAGCGGTAGAACAAGGGCTTAAGCTATTGGTCAAGCAAAAACAACAACAACAAATTCGCAAGTTAAGGGGTAAATTGCAATGGGAAGGCGATTTAGATGAAATGAGAACCAATCAATGATATTGGTCGATACCAGTGTCTGGATTGATTATTTTAATGGTCATAACAGTGAACAAACCGATGGTTTAGATCGCGCGTTGATCACTGAAACCGTTGCCATCGGTGACTTAATTATGCTGGAGATTTTACAAGGATTCAGAAGTGACAAGGACTATGAACAAGTCAAAGGCTTATTAAGTAATCTAGAACGATATCAGATGTTCAACCACCACATGGTCACGCCCTGCGCAGAAAACTATCGTGCCCTGAGAAAAAAAGGCATCACAGTAAGAAAAACCGCTGATGTCATCATCGCCACTTTTTGCATCGAAAATTACCTGCCACTACTGTTTTGCGACAAGGACTTTGACCCCTTTGTTGATCATTTAGGCTTAACCCCTGTCTCGAATATCTTTTAACCCTCCTTAATTTTTCACCGTCATGCAACCTTGCTATCTCCACCAACCTGTTGTACCATCACAACACGGGGGTCAAGGGGGTCATCAAACCATTTATGATTATTACAATTGATATCGACAGTCCAGAGCCTTTGTTTGCGCAGTTAA
>CBDIDQ010000098.1:0-6586 GCA_965277695.1 Alteromonadaceae bacterium | reverse complement strand
GACGAATAACCATGAACTAGGGTATTGCGTACCAGATGAAAAAATACCTTGGCAAAGGCATCCGGATAAGTCGTCAAAGTCACCCTGCTTTGACAAACCACCGATACGCTGTTTTTATCAACCGTTGCATTGAGCATTGAGGCGGTGATAACGTCATCCAACAACTCATCAAGCTGCATTTCACACAAGGTTTCACCGGAGCGATTCACCGCAATTTGCTTAAAGTCTTCCACCAAATCTGACGCCCGGTTCAAACTCGTCAGGGCCAATTCGAGACGCTCCCCCGAATGCACCTTGAAAGCAGCAAACTCAGCCCGGGTCATTTTGCCTTGTGCCGCGTTATCAAATAACACTTTACTGCGCTCTTTCATATCAGATAACGCCGTAATAGCCGTACCAACCGGGGTATTAATTTCATGAGACACCCCAGCAACCAGACCACCTAAGGATGCCATTTTCTCTAGCTCAACTAATTGCGACTGAGTATTTTTAAGGTATTCATTACTTTGGATCAGCTCTTGCGTACGCAGTCTCAATTCTAATGTACGTGATTCAACTCGTTGCTCCAAATCTTGCGTTAATGCCAGCAACTCAGCTTCGGTTGATTTGAGTTTATGAATATTTTTGGTGGTACCACTGAACCTCAGCGGTTTACCATCGTTATCCCATTCAACCACTTGCCCTCGGTCCATTAACCACATCCAAGTGCCATCTTTGGTTCTGGCCCGATAGGTAATTTCGCAAAACTGGCTATGTTCTTCGAAGTGCTTCATGATCTTCTGTTTCATTTGTGCCCGATCTTCCGGGTGAATATATTCATCGTTCAAATCAGGTAAGTGCCACTCAGTAATTGGACTGTAATCGATATCCAGCAAAATATTCTTGCGTTTAATTTTACGATTGCGAATATCAACATCCCATAATTGATCACCACTGCCCCACAATGCCAATTGCAGTTGCTCTTTACGTTTTTTAGTGATCAAGTAACTGCGGTGCCGCTCTGCCAGTTTTTGCTGACGTTGATAGCCAATCAGCACAATCACCGACAATGCAGCCAAACAATAAAAGCTATAGGCCCACCAAGTTTGCCATATCGACGGCAAAACGGTGACCATAATCGGCGTAGTTTGTTCTCCCCACTGACCATTTTTATTGGCCCCTTTGACTATAAATTGATAGGTCCCAGGATCCAAGCTGGTATACGTCGCCCGGCGATTATTGGCATCGGTATATAGCCATTCGTCGTCATGCCCTAACAACTGATAGCCATATCGGTGACTGCCCGGGTGAGCAAAATCAATCGCCGCAAATTCGAAAGCAAATACCGCATCTTTATGACTTAGGGTGATCGCTTTAGTTTGACTGATCGATTGAGATAGTGGCGAATCCATTTTAAATCGTTGTAATGGCACACTTTGATTGAACAACAATAAATCGGTCACTACGGTATTCGGTGGTTCAACATCGGTAGCGATAGATTGCGGATAAAACACATTAAATCCATTGGAGCCGCCAAACAACAACTCGCCATCGTCACTGCTAAACGCCGCCCTACTGTTAAATTCATTGCCCTGCAAGCCATCATTAAAATCAAAGTGGCGTAAGCTCGGCATCGCCACATCAAAGCGTGATAGGCCCTTGTTACTGCTCAGCCACAAATCACCGCGTTTATCTGCTACCACACCATAAACCGTATTATTCACCAATCCTTGTTTTTTCTGATAACGAATAAACAACTGTTCTTGAGGCACAAAACGATTTAATCCGGCTTTAGTGGCCACCCACAAGTTATCATCCAAATCTTCGGCCAAACTATATACCCGATTATGACTCAGACTGTAGGGATTGGCCGAATCCAAAAAATAACGAGTAAAGGAATTAGTCTTAGAATTAAAACGATTCAGGCCACCATAACGCGTCCCGACCCATAACGTGCCTTGGTGATCTTTATACAAAGCAAGTACATGGTTATCACTTAAGCTGCTAGGGTCTGACGGGTCATGCAAATAACGCCGATAAGTACCTGTTTCGCTATCATAACGATTAAGACCGACTTTAGTGCCGACCCACATCACATTATGCTTATCTTCTGCCAAGGCAAAAACCCGATCATGACTCAGGCTCAGCGGATCATTCGGGTCATGTCGATGATGATCAAACTGTCCAGTTTTTTCATCCAAAATGTTAACCCCACCATTAAAAGTCCCTATCCAGTGTTCACCTGACTGAGCATGGAACAGCGTCATCACCCGTCGATCACTCAAGCTCGTCGGATCTTCTGGCACAGCATGATAATGGGTGTAATTATTACTTTTACGCTCGAACCGATTAAGTCCCTCATCAGTCCCCACCCAGATAATACCGTTACGGTCTTTCATCAACGACCAGACAATATTATTGCTTAAACTATTCGCGTTTTTCGATGCTTTGCGATAATGACCAAAGTGTTCAGTGCGTGGATCAAACAAACTTAGTCCGGCGACCATACCAATCCAAATCAACCCGGTATTATCTTCATACAGCGACGCAACCCGATTGCCAATTAAGCTATCAGGTTTGGCCGGATCATGTTGCAAACGCAAAAACTGGTTTTGCTGAGCGTTATAACGATTAAGCCCCTTATCAGTGCCGACCCATAAAGCCCCACCACTATCGTGCCACAAGGCTGTCACCCGATTATTAGTTAAACTGCTACCGTCATTGACATCATGTTTATAATGAACAAACCTACCAGTATCAATATCGAGTCGGTCAAGACCCTGATTATAAGTACCAATCCACAACTGACCTTGGGGATCATCAACCAGAGCAGTAACCCGATCACCACTTAAACTATTACTGCTCAACGGCGAATGACGAAAATGACGGAAATGACGGAAAACCCCAGTCTCCGAGTCGAACAAATTCAGTCCGCCGGCACGGGTACCGACCCAAATACTACCCCGTTTATCTTCATGAATGGCAGTGACCCAATCGTGGCTTAAACTGTCATTATCTGTTGATACATGATGATAGCGGGTAAACGCGCCGGTTTGCCGATCAAAGCGATTTAATCCTGAGCGAGTCCCAATCCACAATATGCCCTGCTTATCTTCCACAATACTGGTGATAATATTGTGGCTCAGGGTATTAACGTTATTGGGATCATGCAGGTAATGAACAAACTGTTCATTGTTTTTATCGAAGTGATTAAGACCATTAAGGGTACCCACCCATAACATCCCACGATGGTCTTCATGCAAGGCAGTGATCCAGTTGGCAGAAATAGAATTGGGGTCACTTTGATCATGACGGAAAACTTTAAACTGATAGCCGTCATAACGATTCAAGCCATCTTGGGTACCGAGCCACATAAAACCTTGCTTGTCTTGACGTAAGGCGACGACACTACTTTGAGAAAGGCCATGTTCCGAGGTGAGTTGTTTAAAACGAATATTGATCTCAGCCATTGATGACAAACTGAAAGTCAGCAACCAGAGCATCAACGACAAAGCGGGTATCAAATGAACTACATTAAAAAAACACCTCATTTTAGATTTTGCTTCCAGTAAAAAAGCCATTCTTTTGGCTAATCAAGATCTGCTTATTAAAGCATCGGTTCATAATGTTTTTTCCCTTGTACGCTGGCATATCGCCTGATAATACCGCCAACGCTACTGACAATCTAAGATAAGTTGAGATTATATCTCAACTTATCTCCGTCCAGAACATAATCTTTAGTGTTTTTTGCAATCACTCACCGCTAACTATAGACGTCTAAACGTTTAGAAGTTGACATATCTAGATATCTGGGTAACATATTGCTTCATCGTATTGTCATCGCTTGTTTTACAGGTAAATTTGTTATGCCGATTAAAATTCCAGACCAGCTCCCCGCATTTTCCGTTTTAGATACAGAAAACATCTTTGTCATGTCCGAACAGCGGGCAACTCATCAAGAGATCCGTCCAATGCAAGTCGCTATTCTCAACCTGATGCCGAATAAAATTGCTACCGAAATACAAATATTACGGATGCTGAGCAATACCCCGTTGCAAATTAACATTGAATTTATCCGTATTCACACCAACGAGTCCAAACACACCCCCAAAGCCCATTTGGATACGTTTTACCGACTGTTTGACGATGTTAAAGACAAACAATACGACGGCCTGATCATCACAGGTGCACCTTTAGCGTTACTAGATTACAGCGAAGTCTCTTTTTGGGATAAAATTTGCCAAGTATTTGACTGGGCAGAAAAAAACGTCACCTCAACCATGTTCTCATGTTGGGCCGCTCATGCCGCCCTTTATCACCACTATGGGATCAATCGACATCTGCGCAAAGAAAAATTATCCGGGGTTTACCATCATCAAACATTAGATCCTAAAGAATCACTCACCCGAGGTTTTGACGACACCTTTCAAGTGCCTCATTCTCGTTATGGTTATATTGACAAAGCCGATTATGCCGCCTTACCGGATGTTCACATCTTGGCCGAATCTGAGCAAGCCGGGGTATATTTAGCTGCCAGCAAAAATAAACGACAAGTCTATCTCACTGGTCACCCGGAATATGATGCCAGCACTTTACATGAGGAATATCAACGAGATATCGCCGCTGGTGGCGAAGCAAAAATCCCAGTTAACTATTTTCCAGACAACCAACCTGACCGTCCACCACTGAGTGCTTGGCGCAGTCATGGCAGTTTATTGTTCACTAACTGGCTGAATTATTACGTTTACCAAATCACCCCTTATCAACTCAATGCGGATGGTATTCGAGCGATTCACCCGGATGTTGAGAGTAGAACAGAATGTGAAATGATATAAATTGATATGAGGTTTAAGCGCTGATACGCCGTAGACGCGAATTCATTGGCGTTTTTTGCTGACCAAATGTAGCCTATAACGATTAGTGTCGGTTTAAGTCATTGATTATTCGGCTCAAGCCCCTTATTATGCGGTTTCGAACAAAAAGATAACCTCGCCAACCGACATGACCACAACTGTAAAAAACCGATTAAATTATCTATTAGTAATATTTTTACTGCCAATCACCCAGCTCACCATTGCAGCAGAGTTGACCGACGACTTTGGTCCACAAGTCCAGCCCGGTCAAACCTTGCAATCAAGCGATATGACCACACTCAGGCCGCAAATACCTAAAGATATCTACCGCCGATACAACCGGGTTGAGCCTGCTGACTTAGCTACCTTTGCTTGGCTTGAATTTATCGCTCTCAATGCTCCTGCGGGTCTTGGCGAACGAGGTCGTGCCAAAGGCAGTTTTGCTGGCGCTGCTAGGCATCCGGGCAAAACGGTGGTATGGGAAACGTTCAGTCATCGCAGCGAACTCTACCCCAAATCACACAAAGCCATCGCACCACAACCCTGGAATAGTTTACCGACTTACAGCTTTAACCACTCGGTAGATCATCGAGCGGTTAACTTTCGACTGTTCAACAACCTCGACCAAACTAGCGCGTCTGATCCAAACGTGCGACTGGAATCAAAAGTCAATGCAGTCAAATGGCAATATATCAATGATAACTATCAAAACCTGAGCGGACATAAAAGCAAATATCGACTGCAATATCCCAGCAACAGCATCGAAATCAACGCGGCATGGCAACCACTAAGCACTATTCCCACTGACCAGCATTACCGTTACCACACCACCGAAGCAATTTATTACCAAGGTAGTAGTAACACCATCGAAGCGAAAAATGGCCAGTTTGCGCTGATATCGCTGGACATCAAACACAAAACCACCAACTACCCCAGTTATATTTTTGCCACTTTCAGTCATCGCGATTTAGCCAGCCAATCCGTTCCACCAGTGACCGCCGTCAATCAGCAAGCCATACAGGCGATGAAAGATATTCCTGGCTTCGACGATAAATTCGTCTGGCAATACTACCAATTGCAAGGCGTACAAGCGGTGCCCGGCGATGTCCGAGCAGCAACAGCGCCACTCCATCACGCACCAAGCGATGCAACGCAACAACCTGTGCTCGACCCGGCAACGCCAAAACAACCGATCCCCGCAGGCAGCTGCATGGGCTGTCACGCCACCGCGCAACAACAAGGATTTGATTTTAGCTTCTTACATCAAGGCAAAGGCGGAAAAGGGTTTGCCGTGCAGTTACCCCAAATAATAAAACCAGCAATAAAAAAAGCACACACAGTCCAATGGCAAGCCATCCCCCACAGCGCCCAACTCGGCAGCACCAGCTGGCAAGGTTTAATCGCCCGCAAGCACAACATCACGCTGGCGCAAGCCAAAGCCTTTGCCGCTGAAAACGACAAAATAGACTTTTTCTTTTGGGTTGATGGTAAGGGTTTTCGGCTCAGTAAACAGGGTCGTTTTGAAGCCAATGAAGCGGTGTTTTTTAGTGGTAAGCCGATTGTTGGTAAGGTGGTCGATACCCATGTTTATGTGAAGAAGTGATTCGTCGTATTACACGGTTTATCGACGGGTCATTCGACGAACCCACCTTCAACTAACCCTTTTCAAGAATTAAAGCCTCACTGGGCAGTTCCATCTCACATTCGGCAGGTCAAAACCGCCACAAACAAGGTACAATAAACATGATTTTCAT